>CAWFPG010000021.1:0-5329 GCA_963817715.1 uncultured Gemmatimonadales bacterium | reverse complement strand
CCGAGTCGTGCGCCACCTCCTTCAGGCCGCTGCCGATCCCATAGATCCCACCACCGGTCGCCGCCTGTCGCGCATCGACACTGACGGCAGTGATGTCGTGGTAGGTGTTCGCGTCGCGCACCCGGAGCCGGACCTGGATCTGCGCGTTGCCGTTCTGGTGCACGAATTCGGGCGAGACCGTCACCCGCTCCACCGTCGGGGCGACGTTCTCCACGGTGGCTTCGATGGTGCCGCTGGTCTGCCGCCCCTGATCGTCGGCCGCCCTGATGCCGACATCGAAGACACCTGAGGGGTGCGGATCGTGCACCCGTGACTGGGCGCCATCGAAGTCGAACCGCAGCATGCCGGACGCCGGATCCCTGTCGGCAAGGCGCGCATTCGCCACGTTGCCGAAGGGCGGGGTCGAATTCAGGCCGGCGGGATGGCTCAGGGCGATCGTCTTTGGATCGACCTCGCCGGGGTTGCTGGCGTCGGCATTTCGGTCCGTCACGAACAGGCGGGCACCCCGCAGGTTGAGGACGCCACCCGGGGGGGCCGACAGCTTGTCAGGAACGGTCGCCATGAAGGTCGGTGTCACATTGAGGACCGTGACCTTGCCCCTGGCCGTGCCGGTCAGCCGGCCGGTCGAATTGTTGGTGGTGAGCACGGCGTTGAAGTCGTAGTCGCGATCGGCGCGGATCTTGGCGGCCGTGAAGTTGAACGTGGCCGTGGCGCCGGCAAGGACCGCCATCGGCTCGCCGACGCCCGCCTCCTCGACCGGCGCCACCCCGTTGACCTTGGCGGCCTGGAGCGGGAACGGCACCTTGAGCTGGCTGAATGCCTGGGCCACCACGGCACCGGCAGCGCCGGGCTCCACCGCCGGATTCGTCGCCGTCACGTTCGAGATCGCATCCTGCGGCGCCGGGCCGCAGGTCACGGTGAGCACACCGCGGTAGGCGCCGCCCTTGAACTCCCACCACACGATCAGGAAGTGGGTGCAATCGTCGTTGGCGTTGTAGGCCGAGACCTGGATCGTCTGGGTGCTCGGCTGCTGCTCGACCAGGGCCTTGGTCACGTCGCCGGCGATCTGCTTGAGCAGCGGCTTGAGTGCCTGCTTGAGCCTGGGACCGCCGACGGTCTGCGCCAGCGTGCCGGCGTGCCCCTGGAGGTAGCTGACCATGTCGGTCAGCAGCCCGTCGACAATCAACCCGGGATCGCGCCCCTCCACGTACGACTGCATCATCAGCTTCACCGCCTGCTGGGCGATCCACTTGGCACCCTTGTCGGTGAAGTACCCCGCCGGGTTGGCATACCGCGAGATCAGGTCGGACGCGATCGCCGCCACCGTCTGCCGGAACCCGGCCAGCAACGCCTGCTGCTGGATGCCGATCGTCATGTTGCCGAAGTCACGGTAGGGCCAGCTGAACTGACTCCGCTGGCTCGCCTGGTACCGTACCTTGGCCGACGAACCGAGGCTTGATCGCGCCAGTCCTCGTCGAGCGACCTGGCGTTCGCGCGACGGCTCGACCTTGAGGGTGCCCATCGGCTTCCTGCACTGGGCAGAGGCCTTGATGGGACTGGGTCGGCGCCCAGTTGATCGGGTCCAGGGCTGGCCCCGAGGCCTTCCGGAAGTAGAGGCCCCAGAAACCGGGCCGCTGGTGTTGACGGCGAGGCGATACTTCCCGTGGCCCGCCAGGATGACCCGGCATCCCCGGGGGGGAGGCGGGCAACACGATCCGCCGGGCCGGGCCGGCACCGAGGGCCAGACCGGAAGCCCGGGCAGCGCCCCGTACCTGGCGGTGCGGCGGTGGAACACCGGGTCCTCCGTGGGAATCGCCCCCGAACGGGGGCCTCAGGAAGTAACCCGACAAACGACCGGCGATTCGGCCAGATCGACCGCCGGTCGGCTGGCGGGAGCGCGGGTCGGGCTAGACGAGGAAGAGGAATCCGCTCGCCTCCGAGGAAGCCGTGACCGACCCATCGACCGAACCGGCCCCCACGAGATCACCGGCCTGCTGCGCCAGGCAGCCGCCGGCCGCCGGGACGCGCTCGATGAGCTGATGCCGCTCGTGTACGACGAGCTCTCGGGGATGGCCCGGGCCCGGCTCCGGCACGAGGCCCCCGGCCACACCCTGGAGACCGCCGGCCTGGTCCATGAGGCCTGGCTGCGGCTGATCGACCAGCACCGGGCCAACTGGAGGACCGCCAGCACTTCTTCGCCGTGGCCTCCGAGGCGATGCGACGCATCCTCGTCGACCACGCCAAGCGTCGTCGCGCGGCCAAGCGCGGCGGGGGAGCGGCTCACCTGCCGCTCGACGCCGCCGACCGGATTGGACGGGCGTTGGGCGGGCCACGATCCCGACGACACCGTGGTGGCACTCGACGATGCGCTCGACCGACTCGCCGCCTTCAATGCCGACGGTGCCCGAGTGGTGCAGTACCGCTTCTTCGCGGGTCTGTCGAATGGCGAGGTGGCCGAGTTGCTGGGGACCAGCGAGCGCACCGTGCGGAGGGCGTGGACCGCGGCGCGAGCCTGGCTCCGTCGTGAGCTCGTCACGGCGCGGTAATGGATCAGGTGCGCTGGGCCCGGATCGAGGCGCTCTGCGAGGCGGCGCTCGAGCAGCCATCCGGCGAACGAGAGGGCTGGCTCGCCGCGGCATGCGGGGACGACGCGCTGCTGCTGGCCGAGGTCACCTCACTACTGGAGCAGCTTCGCGCCGACCCCGATTTCCTCGAGCGGCCGGCCGTCGACCTGGGCAGGGCGTCATTGGCAGCGCCCGGCGGCGGCACACTGCCGACGGCAATCGATCGGTGGCAGATCGTGCGACGGCTCGGTCGCGGCGGGATGGGCGAGGTTTTTCTCGGTGAGTGCAACGGCGACCAGGTGGCGATCAAGGTCCTGCGCGACGACATCGACTCGGCCGAGATTGTCCGGCGCTTCGCCCTTGAGCAACGGATCCTTGCCACCCTGCAGCATCCCAACATCGCCAGACTCCTGGAGGCCACGCTCACGGCCGATGGCCGGCCCTGCGTGGTCCTCGAGTACGTGGCCGGGGTGCCGATCACCGCCCACGCCGACCTGCGCCGCCTCTCGCTGCGCGACCGCATGGCGCTCGTGATCGCGGTGTGCGGTGCGGTCGAGCACGCCCATCGCAGTCTCGTGGTCCATCGCGACATCAAGCCCGCCAACATCCTGGTGACCGACGACGGCACGCCGGTGCTGCTCGACTTCGGCATCGGGAAGGTCCTCGACCGGACCGGGATGATGGGCTCGGTGATCGAGACCAGCGGCACCGACCGCTTGCTGACCCTCGACTATGCCGCACCGGAACAGTTGCGGGGCGAGGTCGTGACCACCGCCACCGACGTGCATGCACTTGGCGTGCTCCTGCACGAGCTGCTCACCGGGCTCCATCCCTTCCGGCACGTGGGATCGACTCCGGGCCAGGTCGAGCACGCGATTCTTGAGCAGGAGCCCGATCGACCGAGCGCGGTGGTCCGCGTGGCCCCGGCGAGCGGCCCGGTCGCCGAGGGCGACGCCCGAGCTCGCGCGGAAGCGCGCGGGTTCGGCAGCGCCGAGGCGCTCGGCCGTCGCCTCGGCGGCGACATCGACAACATCGTGCTCATCGCGCTCCGCAAGGAGCCGGAGCGACGCTATCCCTCGGTCGCGGCACTGGCGGAAGACCTGCGCCGTCACCTCGGGGGCCGGCCGGTTCGCGCCCGGCCGGACACGCTCGGCTACCGCGCCCGCAAGTTCGTGCGCCGCAACGCCGGGTCGGTCGCAACGGCCACACTCGCGGTGCTGGCGCTGCTGGCCACCACGGGGGCGGCGCTGCGGGCATCGCGCCGTGCCACGCACAACGCCGCCGCAACCGAGGCCGAGCGAGACGAGGCAGTTGCGGTCCGCGGTTTCCTGATGGAGATGTTCGGCGCGACGGGTGGCGGCCAGCGGGTCGGCCAGTCGGAAACGGTGCGGCAGCTGCTCGATCGCCAGGCCGCGCGCATCGACAGTGCGCACGGCGACGACCCGCTTCTGGCGGCGCGCCTCGACGAGGTCGTGGCCGACGCCTACGACCGGCTCGGGCTCCCCGATCAGGCGGTGCCGCTCGCCGAGCGCGCACTGGCGCTGCGACGGGCGAACCAGCCGGAGAGCGATCCCCGGGTGACGGGGGCTGAGAACCTGCGGCTGGGTCCTGCACCAGAGCGGGAGCGACGAGGCCGAGTCGCACCTGCGCGTTGCCGCAACGCTCGCCCGGACCCACGGCGATTCCGGCGCCCTGGCCCATGCACTCAACGATTTGGGGGTGCTGTACAACGCCGCGGGTCGCTATGCCGAGGCCGACTCGACCCTCACCGAGGCGTTGGCGCTGCGACGCGCCGTCGACGGCGATGGCAACCTCGGCGTGGGGATCACCGCCAACAACCTCGCGGCCGCGTTCTACTATCAGGCCAGGTACGGCGAGGCGGTTGCCACCCAGCAGGTGGCGCTCGGCGCGCTGCGTGCCAGTGTGGGGAAGGACCACCAGCGCACGGTCATCGCCCGCAGCAACCTGGCCGCGTTCCGGATGGCCGACGGCGACTTCATCAGCGCCGAGCGCGACTACCGCGAACTGCTCGCGCAGCAGACCCGCCTGCAGGGCCCCGAGATCCGGTCACCCGTCGGGTGGTGCTGGCGCTGACCGCTGCCCTGATCGGGCGGCAGGATGCCGGTCGCCGGAGGCGCTCCGCGAGGCGGACTCCCTGCTCACCGCCCTGATGGCAATCGAGGAACGCACCAACGCGACACCGGCCGATCGAGGCTCCACCTTCGACCGCCTTGCCGGGGTGCGATTGGCGCGAGACGACGCCACGAGTGCCCTCGACCTCGCCCGTCGGGCGGTCGCGACGCTCACCCTGGCGCACGGCCCGCGACATCCCGACGTGGCATCGGCCAGCGGTCGACTCGCGTTGATCGAAGCACGACTCGGCGACACCCAGTCGGCCATGCGCCACGCGCGCGAGGGGCTGGCCACGCTGGTCGATCGCCTCGGCAGCGATCATCCCGAGACGGCGCGGGACGCGGCCGGCTGTGTCGAGTCATGGTTGCGGTCGGGTCGGATTCCGCGAACGCCGCCGACACCTGTGCGGCGGCGATGGCCGGGCTTGAGAATGCGCCCGCCGGCTATCGCGGCGAGCTGGCGGAGGTGCGGCGGGTATCAGGCCGCCGAGGGGGATGACAAGCTGGTGAAGGGTGAAGGGCTGTCGGATCGTGCTCCCCATTCACCATTCACGATTCACCATTCACCCGACACCCGACACGCCTCACTCCGCACCGACGACGGCGCCACGACGATGCGTGGCGTGCGCCTCC
>CAWFPG010000020.1:0-6196 GCA_963817715.1 uncultured Gemmatimonadales bacterium | reverse complement strand
GCCTCGCCTTCGGCATCTGGTACAGCAGTCAGGCATTCTGACGACCGAATGTTGACCGCGACAGGCAACTCCCTCCACAGCACGGGGTTACGAACCACCGTCCGGTGCCGTACTCTCCTGCGCAGCTGATCGAAGCACTCCCGTCCCCCGTCCCCCGTCCCCCGTTCCCCGTTCCTCAGGTCCGCCATGTTCGTCGGTCACCTCGCCCTCGCCTTTGCCGCCAAGCGCGCCCGCCCACGGGCATCACTCGGCTGGTACATCGCCGCCACCACCACGCTCGACCTCCTCTGGCCGATCTTCCTGCTCCTCGGCATCGAGCGGGTGAGCATCCAGCCCGGTGCGATGGCGTTCAACCCACTGGTCTTCGACAGCTACCCGTGGTCACACTCGCTGCTGATGGCAGCGGTCTGGGGGCTGGCGCTCGCGGTGCTGGCCCGGTGGCGCGGGGTCCCGGCCGGCGCCGCGAAGCTGATCGGTGCCCTGGTGGTGAGCCACTGGGTGCTCGACTGGTTGACCCACGCCGCCGACATGCCGCTCTGGCCCGGCGGCCCACGGTTCGGCCTCGGCCTCTGGAACTCGGTGCCCGGCACGCTCGCAGTCGAGGGACTGCTCTGGGTGGCGGGTCTCTGGCTCTACCTGGCGCCGCGCCGACGCACGAGCTGGATCGGCCCGGTCGCACTCTGGTCGATGGTGCTGGTGACCACGGCGATGTGGGCCTCAGGGCCGTGGTCGCCGCCACCGCCCGACCCCCAGGCGCTGGCGCTGTTCGCCTTGATCGGCTGGCTGCTCATTCCGTGGAGCGCGGCGGCAGACCGGCACTACATGGTGCACCGCACGGTCGCGGACGCATCCGGCTGACCAACTGACGCCTGCAGCCATTCGGCGGTAGTTTTCGGGATCTCTTCCTTCACCTTCCGCCCGTCAGGATCGGCCTGATGACCGACGACTCGGCTGAACCCGGGACAGGTCCCGTGGCTCGGCTGTCCGCCGCATTGAGCGACCGCTACACCATCGAGCGCGAGCTCGGCGCCGGCGGCATGGCCACGGTCTACCTCGCCGAGGACCTCAAGCACAAGCGGCAGGTGGCCATCAAGGTCCTCAAGCCCGAGCTCGCCGCCGTCCTCGGCGCCGATCGCTTCGTGCAGGAGATCACCACCACCGCCGCACTCCAGCATCCGCACATCCTGCCCTTGTTCGATTCGGGCGAAGCCGACGGCTTCCTCTGGTACGCGATGCCCTTCATCGAGGGCGAGACGCTCCGCGCCAGGCTCGACCGCGAGACCCAGCTCGGCATCGACGAGGCGGTGCGGATCACCCGCGAGGTCGCTGATGCGCTCGACTATGCCCACGGCAAGGGCGTGGTCCACCGCGACATCAAACCCGAGAACATCCTGCTCGCCAACGGTCGGCCGATGGTGGCCGACTTCGGCATCGCCCTGGCGCTCAGTGCCGCGGCCGGCGGCCGGATGACCGAGACCGGGATGAGTCTCGGCACGCCGCACTACATGAGTCCCGAGCAGGCCACCGCCGACAAGGAGATCAGCGCCCGGAGCGACATCTACTCACTGGCGAGCGTCTGCTACGAGATGCTCACCGGCGAGCCGCCCCACATGGGCAACTCGGCCCAGCAGATCATCATGAAGATCGTGGCCGAGGAGGCCCAGCCAGTCACCCGGCTCCGGAAGAACGTGCCGCCCAATGTGGCGGCGGCGGTGGCCAAGGGGCTCGAGAAGCTGCCGGCCGACCGCTTCGCCACCGCGGCAGAGTTCAGCGCCGCGTTGGTCAATCCGGGATTCACCACCGCCACCGCCGCGACGACCGGCACGAGCCGCGCCCCCGCCGGGACGCGCCGAGCCCTGGTCGCCACAGTGGTCGGCGTGCTGGCGCTGCTCGTTGGTGCGGTGATCGGCCGGCTGACCTCGACCGCCCCACCCGCCCTGGTGCCCCCGGTGTTGCGCTACGAGATCGTGGTGCCCGACACCATCGGCCTTGCCGATCAGGCAGCATTCGACATCACCTATGCCCCCGACGGATCGAGCTTCACCTATCTGTCCGGCGTGGGGTTGATGATCCGACGCAGCGACCAGTCGAGATCCACGCTGGTTCCCGGGGCCGCACGGGGCCAGAACCCGTTCTATTCCCCCGATGGTCGCTGGCTCGGCTACACCGACGCGGCCAGGATCCTCAAGGTCTCCCTCAACGGCGGCAGCCCGATCACCCTGTGCGATTCCTGCGCCGGCTACTCCGCCGATTGGGGCATCGACGACACGATCCGTTACCATCGCGCACCACACGGGGACCTGACTTCGCGGGTACTGATGGCGGTACCGGCCAGCGGAGGCACTCCTCATGAGTTCGCCCGCCCGGACAGTGGCAGCGGGGAGGCGTTCCGACAACCGATCCTGGTTCCCGGCACCAGGACCGTGCTGTTCAGCATCTTCACCGAGAACAACGGCACCAGAAGTCACCTCGCCGCGCTCGACCTCGCCTCGGGGAAGATCACCCGCTTCGAACAGCCAGGCTTCTCCCCCCACTGGGTCGATCCCGGCTTCGTGACCCTCGGCAGCATCGATGGCGGGCTGATTGCCCTGCCGTTCGACAAGACCCACGGCGTGCCCACCGGGCCACCAGTCACGGTGGCCCGGGATGTCTACCAGCCCGACGGCTACACCTCCCGGGCGGCTCTCGCCCGCTCCGGGGCCATCGTCTATGTCCAGAGCGGTGGTGCGGTCCCCAGGTCCCTGCTGATCGTCTCGCGCACTGGACAGGCCACCACCGTGCCCGGCGACCAGCAGCTCTTCGCCGGTCCGCGGATCTCGCCCGATGGCCAGCAACTCGCCCTCGGCATCACCGACCTCACCACCGGGGCTCGCGACGTGTGGGTCCTCGACCTGCGCCAGCACAGTTGGTCACGACTCACCACCAACGCGATCAGCAATCGGCCGATCTGGACACCGGATGGACGGCGGCTGGTCTATTCCAGCAACGACGACCTCTGGTGGATCGCAGCGGACGGGAGCGAGAAGCCCAGCGTCCTGATGGCGGCCAACGGCTCGCGCTTCGGTGGATCGGTGACTCCCGACGGACGGGCGGTCATCTTCCAGGAGTCCGGCAGCGATCGCGACGGCATTCGCCGCCTCGCCTTCGACTCGACCCCCGCCTCCGAATCCATCATGACCGGAAGCCTTGGCGAGACGGCGCCGGCACTCTCGCCCGACGGACGCTGGTTGGCCTACCAATCCAGCGAGTCCGGACGTCCGGAGGTCTATGTCCGGCCCTATCCCGGGCGCGGTGCGCGGGTCTCCATCTCGCTCCGCGGCGGCACCGAGCCGGTCTGGGCCCACAGTGGTCGCGAACTCTTCTATCGCGCCGGCGACTCGCTCATGGTCGCCGCAATCGACGCCGGCGCCACCCTGGCCGTGACGGGACGCCGCCTGCTCTTCACCGGATCGTTCCTGGGCAACGGCAGTTATCGGGAATACGACGTCTTCCCCGACGACGCGCACTTCATCATGCTGAGCGGGGGCCATGGGGAATCGACCCTCGTCGGCATCCAGAACTTCTTCGCCAACCTGGTCCGTGACCAGCGATCCGGGCGGTGACGCGATGAGCCTCGACCGCCTCACCGCGGCCCTCGCCGACCGCTACCGCATCGAGCGCGAGCTCGGCGCCGGCGGCATGGCCACCGTCTACCTCGCTCACGACATCCGGCACGACCGCCAGGTGGCGATCAAGGTTCTCCGCCCCGAGCTCGCCGCCGTGATCGGCGCCGAGCGCTTCCTGTCGGAGATCAAGACCACCGCCAACCTGCAGCACCCGCACATCCTGCCGCTCTTTGACTCAGGCGCTGTGCGCCTGAGTCACCCTGAGCGAAGTGCCCTGAGCGAAGTCGAAGGGCACGAAGTCGAAGGGCCTCTTTCCGTCCTCTTCTATGTGATGCCGTATGTCCCGGGCGAGTCACTCCGCGACCGACTCACCCGCGAGCATCAGCTCCCGGTCGGCGACGCGGTGCGGATCGCCTCGGAGGTGGCCAGCGCGCTCGACTACGCCCATCGCCAGGGCGTGATCCACCGCGACATCAAGCCCGAGAACGTGATGCTGCACGACGGCCAGGCGCTGGTCGCCGACTTCGGCATCGCGCTCGCCATGGCCAATACCGCCGGCACCCGGATGACCGAGACGGGGATGAGCCTCGGCACGCCGCACTACATGTCTCCCGAGCAGGCGATGGGCGAGCGGGAGATCACCGCCCGGAGCGATGTGTACGCCCTCGGCGCGATCACCTACGAGATGCTCTGCGGCGAGCCGCCGTTCACCGGGCCCACCGCGCAGTCGATCATCGCCCGGGTGATGACCGAGGAACCGCGCTCGCTCACCGGCCAGCGCAAGAGCATCCCGGAGGGCCTGGAAGCGGCCGTCTTCACCGCACTCGAGAAGCTCCCCGCCGACCGGTATGCCACCGCCGCGGAGTTCGCCGCTGCCCTCAAGGGAGAGTCGACCACGGTCCGTGCAACTGGCCGGACCGGGACCTCCAGGGCACGGGCATCGACCAGACCCTCCCCTGCCCTCCTCGGCGGCGTGGTGGTGGCGATCGTGACCGCGCTGGCCGCGGGGTGGTTTCTGCGCGGGACCCGCAGCACCCCGACCGAGACCGCGCCGGTGGAATTCGCCTTCCGGCTCGGCGATGGCGGGACCGACCGGCCCAGCATCACCATCTCGCCCGACGGTCGCCGCGTCGTCCTCGCCGTGGCCGACAGCTCCGGCGTGCCGCACCTGCAGATGCGCGATCTCGGGTCCACCGCCGTGACGACCATCCCCGGCAGCGAGGGCGCCACCGATCCCTCCTTCTCTCATGATGGGAGCTGGCTCGCCTACCAGCGAAACGGCAGGCTGTACAAGCTGCCGACGGCCGGTGGCCCCGCCACGGCGATTGCCGAGAAGGCCAATTCGGGCCCCGCCTGGATGCCGGACGATGCCTCGCTCGTCTATACCAGGTCGAGCGACGGCTTGTGGCTCACGCCCGCGACCGGGGGCGAGGCCCAGCGTCTCACCACGCTCGATACCGCGCGCCACGAATTCGCCCACTGGTACGCGCAGGTGCTGCCGGGCGGAAAGGCCGCGATCTTCACGAGCTATGCCACGCCGATCTCGCAGGCGCGCATCGAGGCGGTGGACATCGAGAGCGGGAAGCGCACCGTCCTCGTCGAGGGAGCCGTCTATGGGCGCTACGTCGCGAGTGGCTACCTGCTCTATGCCCGCGATGCGGCGGTGTTCGCCGTGCCATTCGACGCCGCGACGCTCGAGGTCACCGGCGCCGCGGTCCCCGTGATCGAGGACGTGGTCTGGCAGCCGCAGGACGGAATGGCCGGCTTCGCCGTGTCCGACAACGGGACCCTGGCCTACCTCAAGGCCTCCGAATGGCAGGTCGATCGCGAGGTGGTCTGGGCGGATCGCGCCGGCAATACCACCGCGGCCCTGCCGCGACCAGGCGCGTGGGCCCAGCCACGACTCTCGCCGGACGGCAGGTGGATCGCCATCAGCCAGGCCGACCCGAAGCGCGACATCTGGCTGTTCGACCGGGATCGCAAGGTGCTCACCCAGCTCACCCGTGCCCCGGCGGCGGCGTTCAACGCGCTCTGGACGCCCGACAGCCGGTCGATCATCTACACTTTCGAGGATCCGGTGTACGACCTGCACCGCCTCCCGATCGACGCGAGCGCACCCGACACGGTGGTGCTGGCGACCGCCTTCGACAAGCGGGCGGTGGCGATCACCCCCGACGGGGCGACGCTGGCCTATGCCGAGACGGTCGACCGCGACCGCCTGATGCTCCTGCCCCGCGCCGGGGGCACACCCAGGCCACTCGACGAGCAACCAGGTTCCCAGCGCAACGCCGCCTTTTCCCCCGACGGTCGCTGGATCGCCTACGACGAGGCGAACAACGAGGAACAACCGCAGGTGTACGTACGCTCCCTGGTGGGATCCCGGGCTCGGACCCAGGTCTCCACCAGCGGCGGCAACCAGCCGCGGTGGACCAGGGGCGGACGGGAACTGGTGTACCGGCGCGGCGATGCCATGATGGCCGTCGCCTTCGACCCCGCGGGTGGCACGGTCGGCACGCCGACCCAGCTCTTCCGGATTCCCGATGCCGGCCAGCTCGACAATCGGACCGCCGGATACGACGTGACCCCGGACG
>CAWFPG010000019.1:0-169172 GCA_963817715.1 uncultured Gemmatimonadales bacterium | reverse complement strand
CTGTAGCCGGACCTGCGCTCCAGGGTCGGATCGAACACCTGATCCGCGAGCCAGCCCATATCGCACGCTGCATCCGTCGTACCGACGGGCTGCCATTCAAGGCTCTCCGGAAGCTGGAATGCACCTACCGGACTCACACCGACCACTTCCATGCGCACCTGCATCTGATCGTGGAGGGCACGGACACTGCAGCCTGCCTGAGAAACCGCTGGCTTGCCAGGCACCCCGAAGCCAGCCCCGAGGCACAAGACATCCGGCGATGTGATCCGCATCAACTTCGGAGCTGTTCAAGTACTTCACGAAGCTCAGCACGGCGGGCCGGCACGGTGCCCGTCAACGGATCCCCACCGAGGCCCTGGACCTCATATTTCAGGCCATGCATCGGCGTCGCGTCTACCAACCGATGGGGTTCACCCGCCAGGCGGCAGCCACCGATGAGGAGGCCCCGGTCGGAGTGGATGATGCGACCTACGCATGGACGAGGATCGGGTCCTACATTTGGTGGCAGTGGTCGCAGAACCTGCATGACTGGCTGGACTCTCAGACAGGCGACCTGCTAACAGGGGAGAGGCGCCAGTCATGAGCAGAGAGCCTGAGCGACTGCAGCCCATCGGCTATCGGCTTTCCTGTGCGGTTCGCGATCCCAGTAGGTCTGCTCTTGACTCGAATGTCCCTCACTACGGATCAGTGCGCAATCCGAAAGAAGGCTGCGCAGGCGAATAGACCTACCTTCAACACGCTCCGTACATCCAGCCGAGCCAGTTAATCGCAGTCTGGCCGTGGGGCACTGACATCACCCGCAGGACAGAGTCGATTGCTGTACGGAAGTAGTACGTCGTCGCCAGTTCCCCGATCTTCTCGTCACAAGGATCCCACGTCGCTTCTTCGCCACATTGATGTCCATCCCCAGATGCACGCTATCGTCCGCTGTCCATGTTCCAGGAATATCGGCGTCGCTCCACCCGATAAAGAGAATCTGGGTTAGCGTGCTATCCGAGGCCCGAAAAATGAAGACACGATTCTCACTCCCGGATCTGCCATACGCTGGACGGTACGCAGCCAAAAGACGTGCACTGTTCGCCTCGACCGTGTCCGGGACCCCCTGCCGTTGTATGACAAGCCGGTATGGGTCACCAAGCCCCACACGATTTCTAGCCTCTCTTGCAGCAGTCTCTCTGTCCGCCGCTTGGCGCTCTCGTGCAGACACCACGCGAAGGACAACCACCACGCTGGCCGCCAGACCGACAAGCGTGGCAAGCAATCAGAAGAAGTCGCCTCCACCGCCATCGATCCTTGGTATTCGCGTACAACAACACTAGCGCCAGAAGAAACCCTGCGATGGCAATGCCCCACCCAGTAGTCATGCCCTCCACCCTTCTATGGCTCGCGTCAGGTGGCCCGCCTCAGCCCCAAGGGACATTTCATGCACTCGCCTACTCCTGGGGACCCGCTCCATCTCGAAGCAACTCTACGGACGCTTGGAGGCGTTCGAACGCCCACTCATCGCACTCCGTTTCGGTAGCGCCAGTCGGCAACATCAAATGGGCGGCCTCATGGAGCACTAGGTGGGTCACGAACGGCACATCATCCTCCAGCAACACCCTCGCATCAGAGAAGCCGCGCAGTCCATCCATGACAGTATCCCCTGTCGCGTGCCATCGTCGATCTCAGATATCACAACGACTAACGGAAGGCCATCGGGCCTCCTGAACAACGCCATTCCGGCCCGATCCGGATTCGGCTCGTTCACTTGGTGCTCAGCTGCCCACTGCTGAACCGACGGGACGATCAGCAAACTAGCATCCCGGAAACCCAGGGACGAAAGGACGGCGAGGAGCCTAGAACGGAATTTCTCGACACGGATGGCGGGAACCCCATCATAGCTCCCAAGTGAAGAGCATTGTTGAGCGATCAGCGTTTGACCAGTTTGCGCCCGAAGGTTGAGCTCTCCAACACGGACTAGAAGCTGCCCTAGGATTTGGAGCCGAGTCCACTCGCGGCGATTTGCTTTCTCCAACGTCGCCGCGCACACTCTGGTTGCCGTTATTTGCGTCACTGACTTGGTCAGAGCGTGCTGAAGGCTGATCACCCCAGCAATGGTCGAAACACCCAGCCCCACCGTAAGCCAATACTCCCCGTGCCGTGCAGCGATCGCCGCAGCGATTGTGAGAGGTGGGAAGATCACCCGCCCGTACGTCAGATTCCGTCTATTCCGGTCGTCCCACTCGTTGTCTTGGCGACCAGCTGATCCAGCCTCAGTCACAGCATCCTCACTTCGGCTAGTAGCGTCGTTCGCAAAAATTGTGCTCTTTGACTCGTTGACTGCTTGCGGTCCACAACACATCGACCTGCCAATCCTCACCCGCCTGCTAAGTCTCGGTCACATTCACCTTGGTCCCACACCTTGTGCATTCATGTGTCGCACCCTCTATCGGGACGAAGTCGTTCGGGATCGGGCTCAACTTGAATGGGCGGACCGGGGCTCGAACAATTAGGGCAATCGAGAGGACCCAACGCTATGGCGGATGACGCTGACGCGGCCCCACCTGGTTCAGCCCAAGGACCGGCCGCCCCCCATCCCTCCGCCATTCCTCCGGATCAAACTGCTCATCTATCCCGGGGTGAACGAGAGCCATCGCCATATCCTCAATCAGCGATTCTAGATCAGCGATTACTCCCGCGGCGGTAATCGATCCGACAATTGTACCTCCCGTGCCGACGCCATCAGGCTCAGCCAATGCCCGATGCCACCGTGCCCTTTGGGCAATGACCTCCGAGAAATAGTCCCGTGCAGGCACTCCCTCGAAATGGCCGTCAGGAAAGTAGGAAGCGAGTTGATGCAACACTGCCTCATAGACGTCGATCACAGAATGAGCTGCCCCGGCCATTTCGATAGTAATTCCCGAATCGTACCCCGGCATCGCGGCCAGATTGGCTCGCCTGCGGATCCTCGGCAGCAGCTCAACATAGTCGGCTGCTTGGATGGTGGGCGCTGGCCTGTGACTGGGCTCTCCTGCAGGCCCACTGACTGCGGCGACGGCGAGCTCATCAGCGCGCACTCGACGGGCGGCGACACGACTTACCCAATCATCACGGTAGGCAATAACCTGCGATGCGTCCAACCTGCGACCGAAGCCACCTCCTAGCTGCGTCTGGTTGTGACACTCAAGGCAAAGAACCGCGAGATTCTCTGCAGAGCTGTTGGCCGGACTCTCATCGATGTGATGCAGCTGGATCGCCTTGCCACGTTCTTGGCAGACACAGCAGGTACGATCTGACGCAAGTTGAACGGCGGCGGCCACCTCGGATGGAATCGGCACTCGTTCCTTCTTCGGGATCGTCATTCCACCATCCTAGTGAGCGGGCTGGCCAAGTATTAGTCCTCGCCACATGCAGCCTCTTACGGTATCAGGATCGTGCCGTCAATGCGCCAGCCGCTTCTGCTTTAGCAATTAGGAAGTCGAACCAATCCCGAGCATACCACAAGCATAAACTTGGCCTCATCATAGCCCACCGTGGGATAGCTCATAATCGCATGCCGTACGCCGTCGGTATCACTCGTAAACCCGTAGAGCTGTCGCATGGACTTGTCGAGCGCGCCGTGAATCTTGATACCCTTCGCTTCCAGCGCGTCGAGCGCACCAGCGACCCCGTTCCCATCGGTCCCAGCTATCGAGTTGACGACCACCTCTACAGCGCTGATCGCCTCCTTGATCGAATTGCGATAGTCCGGGCTCGGCTTCCTGCCGAGTAGCTCCAGCGAAGTGCGGATGTGCTCGAATGCTCCCGTGATTCCGACCCGCCCGCTTCCGCTGGCCGCCTCCTCGATGGCGAGAACTTCCGCCGGATCGGAGACGGGGACAAGCACGCCTTCTACAAAACGGTAGCCTGACAGCTCTCGCTCAAGTATTGTGTTCATCTCTTCCACGAACCTCCACCGCTGATCAGTATAGAATCTATCAACGTGGGAATATCCAGGCGGCTTACAGACATAGTCTACATTCAGAACGACAAACTCTACGAGATCGTAGGCCTCGTGCCACAATGAATCGAAGTACCGCTTACGGATCCATTTATGCCCCTCATCGTCGTATTGAGGTACTAGGTCGAGAGGCACCTTGAAGAAATGCTCACCGAGCGCCTGCGCGAGAGCCCCCCAGTTTGGGCGTTCGCCGCCATAGCGATTCAATATGCCGTTCCACATTGAGTTGCGGAGTGCGTCGTCTATGGACTTAAGCTGGATTGTCTCTCGGCATTCCGCTCGCGCCGATTCGCTCTGAAAACCTCGCCATTGTCACCCGGTAATGTCCCTATAGCTGTAGAAAATTGAAAATCGGGTGCATCCTTGTCGGTGAATTCCCTTCACCACGGGCTGTTGACGCAGCCCAAACCGACGAGGAGTACACCCGATGCTGGACGATACGACGATGGCGGTGCCGGCGCTAGTCATGCCGGACGATGGGCTGCAGGTGCTGGTGCGGACGGCGGTCCGCGGGGCAATCGAGGCGGCCATCGAGGTCGAGCTGACGGCGGCCCTGGGCCGCGAGGCGTGGGAGCGGGCCGCGAGCGCGACCGGCTACCGGCACGGCACGGTCCCGCGGACGCTGGTGACCAGCGCGGGGCCGGTCACCCTCGCGGTGCCGCGCGGGCGGCTGCGGCAGGCCGATGGGACCACGCAGGAATGGCAGACCACGGTCCTCCAGCGCTATGCGCGGCGCACCCCGGCGCTGGATGCGACGCTGGCGAGGCTCTACCTGAGCGGCGCGAGTACCCGGGACCTGCGGCGCGCGGTGGCGCCGCTGTTCGGGGAGCAGGCCCTCTCGAAGAGTGCGGTGTCGCGCGTGGTGACGCGCCTGCAGGCGGAATACCGGACGTGGCAGCACGCTCGCTGGCCGACGAGTCGATCGCGTACCTCTACCTCGATGGCCAGCGCCATCGGGTGCGGGCCGACGGCCGCACGACGTGGTGCACGGTGTTGATGGCGCTCGGCGTGCGGACCACGGGGGAGAAGGTGGTGCTCGCGATGCGGGTGTGGGCGACGAACAGACGGCGGCTTGGGCGCAGCTGCTGGAGGACCTGACGCATCGCGGCTTGGCGCGCCCGCAGCTGGTGCTGAGCGATGGAAGCAAGGGCGCGGCGGCGGCGCTCGAGCGGACGTGGTCGGGGATCGCGCACCAGCGCTGCCTGGTGCACAAGCTGCGGAATCTGATCGCCTGCGTGCCGCGGGCGCTGCGCGGGGCGGTGGTGCGCGACTTCCAGACGATCACCACCGCGACGAGTCCGGCGGCGGTGCACGCCGCCCTGGCGAGCTTCCGACGGACCTGGGCGCTGAAGTGGAGTGCGGTGGTGGTCTCGTTGGACGAAGCCGGCGACACGCTGACGACGTTCACGGCGTTTCCCGCCGCCCAGTGGAAGTGCCTGCGCACGACGAACGCGATCGAGCGGATCTTCACGGAGTTTCGGCGGCGGACGAAGACGCAGGGCGTGCTCCCGACGCCGGAGGCGGTGCTGACGGTGTTGTGGGGGACGTTGGCGACGGGCGGGATCCGGCTGCGCAAGCTACACGGCTACCGGACGATCACGGACACCACGCTGCGTCAGGCAGCGTAACCGGGGGCACCGACAGAATCACCCGAACGAATTTCTACAGCTTGCGGGACACAACCTGTCACCCTTCGCTCGGTTGTTTGTCCGTATGATCCCAGTAGCGACTATGGGGCCATCATGGCTTGACGCCATCTCTTCACGCCGAGTCATCTTGTTGCGCCAAACACGTCAACCTCGACGTGGGTAATCCGCGCGAGTTTGTTAGCGGCTCGTCCACGAGCGACACTTCCTGAATACTCATTGCCTTGACTCTCACACTGCGAGCTCCCCCGCATATGCTCGTCCTTTGACATGCAGGCAGGTGTCGTAGGCACTCGCACCACACTGAACACTCACGCTCGGTCGCTGTTCCTCCGATGCTCATGAAGGATTGCGGTGGAAATATCGCACCTTCCCAGCTGAGCAGCATGTCGTACAGATTGGTAAGGCCTTGCGCCGCTACCCTGCCAGCTGTCTGCCTGCGAACTGCGATGGCACCATGGCATGCCCGTTGGGCCGCGACGAGACTCCCCGACGCTTCATCTCCGTCGTCTTCCTTAATCGCGATACACATTAGAATCTGTGAACGCACACAAGTGACTGCTAACTCCATACCAAGAATAGCGTTGGCGATGTCCTCCTGGCCATTGCGTAACGCATCGCGTTTTCGGCGGCGAGGTCGATCAGGAACTTGTTGGCTGATTCCACAGCCTCGTGTTGCAGTTCGAGCGCACGAGGGAGGAATGCCATCGTCTGGAGCTTCTTTGCGACACTCTGGAAGCGGCCAAATACTCCAGGTTCACTCATCGGCTACTCGCCTGAGAATTGGCGGGAGTTGCTTCAAGCCATCAACAGGGCCCTTGTACGTAAGTAGGCGGGTCTCCCTTGCCCCAATGCGCTCCACCGCAAAACTCAGATTCACCGTCCTGCCCCTGAAGGGGCTTCCCAACCGATCTGATACGAGATTCGCAATTATCTCAACAGCAAGCTGCACTCCGACTGGGTTTGCAGACCACATGCCTGCGCTGACGAACACTATCGGCGCACCCATTCTGCTGACTTTCTAATCGAGGTTGGTAGAGACTGCACAGGCGAGGCGAGTTCGGCGGAGAGGCCAGCCTCGACAAACAGCTTCGCAGTGTTGATGCATCTTCTGCATGTGCCAAACCACCCAGAGCAGAGTCTTCGCCGAAGCCGGTGGGAAGTAGCGACAGGCCGCCACCCAGCGTAAGGCTTATAGCTTTGGCCTGTTCTGGGACGTGCACGAAAGTCGTAACGGAAGATTGTCACCGTGTTGCTCCGATCGATACTCGTATTCCGCACGTCGCCTGAGGGCCGCCCGGGGTTAAGGGCCTAGACCGACATCCGGGAGCTCTCAGTTTCTTCAGTACCGCAGCAAGTCCGATCAGGGCACCGACGAAGCCGGTCGCCGCAGCGACCCACGCGATGAAGTGCTGGTTGCGCTCGAATGTCCACTTGATCTCTTTGCGGATCCCGGTTCGCACGAAATCTACCCCTGAAGCGGTTAGGTACCGCTCATAACTATGTGAGGCAATGGCCCACCACTCGTTCTCCTCTCCAGGCGGAGGGACTGGGGGCAGCGGTATGCGCAGGCGACGCGCCTCCTGCAAAAGCTGGGTCGTGTGAGCGACTTCGTCTTCCTCATAATCCAAGAATTCCACTGAGCGCTGTTCTTCGGTTATGGCACGAGCGAGGCTTGATCCCACCAGACGCGCTGCTTCGAGCCGCGCCAAGTAGTCTGCCCGGTTCAGCTCCGTCGCCCACTTCCAGCGTACACCGGAGGGAAGCTTTCCATGGCGGAGCAAGATTCGCTTGAGCCGTTGGATCATTCGCAAGCACCGTCGCAAGAGACTCCTGCCAAAACTGTCCAAGCGACTTCATACGCTGGACCTTCGCCGGGTCGGCCGTGTCCCGGCTATGCGTAGGCATTAGCGGGACGCCGAATGCCTCCTCAGCATTGAGTAGCGGGGCCAGGAGGAACCTCGCCACCGCCGCGTCGATGTCAGGGCGCAGGCTCGGGTCCTTCGGATCCAAATCCCCGATGATAGGCCGATCCGGACCCTCCTTCCCCACCACGTATTCCCACACTCTCCAGTAGACACCAGGAAGAGGCCAAGCGGACCAGGGGACGCCGACACCCTGTTGGGAAGAAGCTCCCATCAGCCTGCCTGACCCCTAAGGCGAGGTCCAAGCCCATCCGGATCGAAGTCTCAGTCCCCTCCTCCGAAAACCATCCCGGCTTCAGCCCATAGGGTGCCGCCAAAGCCTTCAACGTCTTGAGGCCGGGGTTGGTGCTCTTGCCGTTGTAGAGCGCCCGCAGGGTCGCCGCTGGCACCCCCGTCACGTTAGAGGCCTCCAGGACGTTTTCGCCGTGGGCCTCGTTCACCAAGTACCTGACCCGCTTGGTGATAAGGGCCTCCGCCGGCTCAACCCCTTCCCTTGGCCTACCGACACGGCTCACGGCACCCCCTTGCGCGTAGTCTATTGCGCATGTAGTTTCGTTGTAGCGGCACTATGCCGTTGACGCTATACCAACATATGGCGCACGTCGGTTACGGGCAAGTCGACTCCTCCACCCTCCGCCGACCACTACGAGACCGGAGTCATGAGGGTAGACCATGTCAGGTAAGCTCCTGAAGGTCGGGGAGGCAGCGAAGTACCTGGGGATGAGCCCCGCTTGGCTGTACGCCAGCGGGATTCCCTGAGTCAAGCTCGGCAGGCGGAGGCTCTACCGCCCGGAGGACCTGGACGCGTTTGTCGCAAAGCGGGTGGTGAAGCGGTGAGCACGCTCTACGCGCCCCCGACATACGGGGTCTTCTATGTGGGGGTGCCCACCAGCAGCGGCGGGTGGGTCAAGCGGTCCACCGGGACGAAGACCAGTCACGAGCGCGGGCGATGGCTGCGATGATCGACCAGTTGGGCCCCAAGGGAGTGCGGGCTTGGGACCTCCTCGATCCGGTGGTGGACGGTCGCCTGTCGGTCGCCCAGCTGCACGACGCCTGGTCGAAGGGCGCGCAGGCACTAGAAGCCCTCAGGGCCTCCCTGACCGATGTGGACGCCAAGAGGCTATCCCGGGCTGGCTGGCCTGGCTTCAGGACCATGTTGCCCCGGATACGGTCCAGCACTACACGACCCATCTCCGGTCCTTCATCCCCGAGGGCAACCCTTTCCGGTCTCCCGGATCAGTCGGACCGAGATTCTCCGGTGGCTGACTTCCCTCCCCGGGAAACCCGGCACCAAGCGCAAGTATCGCGCCGCACTTTCTAGCTTTGCCAGCTACCTGGTCGACATGGGAATTCTTTCGCCAACCCGGTTTTGCAGGTGGCCGCCAAAGGCCGACCGCCGCGCATGCGATACCTGACGCACCCGGAAGTAATTCGACTAGTCGAGGCGCAGCCGGAACCATTTCGAACTATTTCCGCGCTCATGCACGCGACGGGAATGGAAATTTCCGCCGTATTGCGCGCAACGCGCGCGGACCTGGACACCAATACCTGGATGATTCGCGCGCACGGGACGAAAACTTCCAGCCGCGACCGGCAGGCGTACATCAAGACGTGGGCGCGGCCGTATCTCCTCGCCCACATTTCCCGATGCTCCCCGGTGCGCAGCTATTTCCGGGCGTCACGCGGTGGGCACCCGCGTGGCGCACGCGAAAGCATGCGCGGAAATCGGAATTTCCGACTACACCCTCCGGGACTCGCGACACACCTTCGCGGTCGAATCAGCCAAGGCAGGTATACCTGCGCAATTGATCGCCAGCCAATTGGGGCACGCCGACACCCAGATGGTGAACAAGGTGTACATGCGGTTCCAGCCGTCGTGCGCGGAAATGGCGCGCATTTTCGAGCGCTCGGAGCAGCACGCCGCGCGGGGGGCCTGAGGTGCCCCGGCGCCATGGTTCACTGGGTGGTTCAGTGGCCCCCAATGAAAACGCCGCCACGAGCCGTGACGGCGCCAAGTCGTTGGATTTGCTGGCTTTCCAGAATAGCAGGGGCGGGACTCGAACCCGCGACCCCGGCATTATGAGTGCCGTGCTCTAACCGGCTGAGCTACCCTGCCGCGAGGGGCCAAACTAGCGGACCAGCCAAGGAAAGGGAATCGGGCCGGGGTTCTAGCCGCCGCGAGCCTCGGCCGCGCTGCACCAGGCGCGGCAGCCTCGATACCGGCTCCCTTCACCCTTCACCGTTCACCGTTCACCGACTCTGTGCCGAGTCGCGATGCTCGAGGATGATCATGATCTCCCCCGGCCGGATCATCCCCAGCCGCTCCCGGACCATACGCTCCTGAAACGCCGGTCGTGCACCAGCGAGTCGCGGAACGCCCGCAGCGAGTCGACCACGTCCTTGCAGCGAGTCGAGCCGATGCCGGGCGGTCGCCTCGTCGCGGCGCAGGGCCAGGTACTCCGGCTCGGAGAACGAGCCACCGGTCCACGCGAAGACGGCCGCCGCCACCAGCACCACCAGTGCCAGCCACCGCCACGGGGTCACAGCGGGTAGAGGTCCGCGCCCGGGTAGTGGGCCACCGGCCCGAGATCGCCGGCGATACGCAGCAACTGGTTGTACTTGGCGATCCGGTCGGTGCGGCTCGCCGAGCCGGTCTTGATCTGCCCCGCCCCGGTGGCCACCGCCAGGTCGGCGATGAAGGTGTCCTCGGTCTCGCCCGACCGGTGCGAGATGACCACCCCGAACGCGCTGGTCTTGGCGAGCTCGATCGTCTGCAGCGTCTCGGTCAGCGTGCCGATCTGGTTGACCTTGACCAGGATCGCGTTGGCGCAGCCGCGCGTCGATGCCCTCGTCGAGCCGGTCCACGTTGGTCACGAAGATGTCGTCGCCCACCAACTGGCACCGCTCGCCGAGGGTCTCGGTGAGGAGCTGCCAGCCATCCCAGTCGTTCTCGTCGAGACCGTCCTCGATCGACACGATGGGATACTTGTCACACCAGCCGGCGTAGAGCTCGACCATCTCGGCGGCGGTCATCTTCGGGCCGTCACTCTTCTTGAACACGTAGCTGCCGTCGCTGATAGAGCTCGCTGGCCGCCACGTCGAGCGCGATGGCGATCTCCTCGCCCGGCTTGTAGCCGGCCTTCTCGATCGCCTCGAGCACGGCGTCCATCGCCGCCTCGTTGCTGGGGCAGCATCGGCGCGAAACCGCCCTCGTCGCCCACGGCGGTCGACAGACCGCGATCCCCCAGCACCTTCTTGAGGGCGTGGAAGGTCTCCACCCCCATCCGCAGGCCCTCACTGAAGTCCTCGGCGCCGACCGGGACGATCATGAACTCCTGGGCGTCGACGTTGTTGTTGGCGTGGGCGCCGCCGTTGAGGATGTTCATCATCGGCACCGGCATCACCCGCGCAAGCGGTCCACCGAGATAGCGATAGAGTGGCAGGCCGGCATCGGCGGCCGCGGCCCGGGCCGTCGCCATCGACACCGCGAGGATCGCGTTGGCGCCGAGCCGCGACTTGTTGTCGGTGCCGTCGGCGTCGGTCATCTCGGCGTCGATCGCCACCTGGTCGAAGGCGTCCATCCCCTCGAGCAGCGGGCCGATGCACCTCGTTGACATTGTGGACGGCCTGGAGCACGCCCTTGCCGCCGTAGCGCCGGGCGTCGCCGTCGCGCAACTCGGCCGCCTCGTGCTCACCGGTCGAGGCCCCGCTCGGCACGGCCGCGCGCCCCCGGCTGCCGGTGGCGGTGACCACCTCGGCCTCGACGGTGGGATTGCCTCGGGAATCCAGGATTTCGCGGGCGAAGATATCGACGATGATGCTCATGCGGCTCCAGCTCGGCGTGGAATGGAAGCCGAAGCTTGGCCCGATGAGAGGCAGGGGTCAACGGCCTGGTTGGTGAAAGGTGACGCGTCAAGGGTGAAGGGGGGCCTCCGACCCGGGAACCGCTGCCCCCCGTGGGATGAGTGTGCCCCTTCACCGTTCACCGTTCACCCTTCACCCCAGACCGCTACCCATGCCGAAATCCAGTCACCTCGACTTCGGCACCGTCGGCGAGGAACCGTGCTCCAGCGCCTGCTTCGACCGTGCCGATCCGGGTCAGGATCACCCCACTCGCCGGTTCGAGATGGTCGGCGGCGGCGAAGTCGGCCGGCAGCGTGACCAGTAGCTCGTAGTCCTCCCCACCCGAGGCCGCGAACGCCGCTGCCGACACGCCGGCCCGCGATGCCTCGGCATGGACGGCGGGATGGATCGGCAACCGCTCGAGGTCGATCGTCACGCCGACTCCCGAGGCAGCGGCCAGGTGGCGGGCGTCGCCGCCGAGTCCGTCGCTGATGTCGAGCATCGCGGTGGCACCGTTGGTCGCGAGCCACTGCCCGGCGCCGAGCCGCGGCTGGGGATGCGCGAAGGCGACCCGGGCAGCATCGGTCGGTTGCCGGCCGTCGAGCCACGCCGTCAGCGCGGCCCGGGCCCCTCCCAGCACCCCGGTCACGTAGACCCCGTCACCGGGGCTGGCGCCACGCCGTGACATCGGCCGCGGCGCATACCCCAGCACGGTGGTCGTGATCGAGAGCACGGGCCCGCCGGAGAGATTGCCGCCGAGGATCCTGGTGCCGACGGCGCGCGCCATCGACCCGGCCCCGCCCATCACCGCGGCCGACAGGTCGTCGGGCGACCCGGGCGGCAGCGTGAGTGCCACCACCACACCCGCCGGGACGGCACCCGCCGCGGCCAGGTCGGAGAGCGCCGCCGCCATCGCACGCCAGCCGACGTCGTGTGGCGGGATCCACTCCTCGCGGAAGTGCTCCCCAGCCACGGTGGCGTCGGTGGAGACCACCAGGGTGCCACGACCGGGAGGGACCACACCACAATCGTCACCGAGACCGACCGCGACGTCGCCGAGCGTGTCGATGATCGCCCGGATCCGGTCGAACTCGCTGCCGGGGCCCATCGCGATGGTGCTCATCGGGGTCGCAACTCGAAGCGCACCAGGCCACGCATCGTCCCGACCCAGAGATAGTGTTCGTTGCTGGCGATCGCCGTCACCGCATCGGGGAGTTCACCACCGACCCGCAGCGTCTCCAGCACGCTGCCGTGCGGCTGCACGAAGGCCGCGCCCACGATCGCCGCCGATCCAGACACCCTGCGGCGTGGCAGCGAAGGCCCGCAGCAATCCGAGCGAGCCGCCGAGCAGCGGGCCGGTGATCCACTCGGCAGTCGCCGGATCGCGCCAGTAGAGATCCGAGCCCGTCATCGCGACCAGGGTGTCGCCGATCGTGCCGATGCCATAGACCGGCGTCCGGGAGTTGAGGAGGCGGTTCCACGACCGGAAGCCGACCGGCTCGGGACTCCCCGACACGTGGGCCATCAGGCCATGGTCGGTGCCGATCCAGAGCGTGTCGTGATCGGCAAAGAGGGCATAGACCGGTCGCACCATGCCCGGCATCGGTCGGTTCACCTCGCCATCGTGACCGATGAACGCGATGCCCCGCAGGGTGCCGACCATCACCCCCTGCTGCCACGCAGCCAGCGCCACCGCTCGCTGGTCGACCAGCCCGCTCGATTGATCCCAACGACGGCCTCGGCCACTGTCGACCGGCACGGCAACCACGCCGCGATTCGAGGCGAGCCAGATGGTCCGCTCGCCCGGGAGGATACGGCGCACGGCGTCGAGCGAGAGTCCGAAGGCGGGGTCGTGGTCGATCGTGGTGGTTCGACTGAGATCGTCCGGCACGAACGACAGCGATGCCGGTCGATTGTGGAGGTCGTCGTCGGTGGTGACCCACACCCCGCCCGGCACCTCGGCGATCGCACCGACAATGTCGCCCGGCAGTCCCAGCGTCAGTGGTTCGGGCCGGGGACCGACACGATCGACGAAGTATGCCCCGTGCCGACTGGTGCCGACATACCACCCGCTGCCGGAGGGATCCGGGGCCGCGGCGGTGAGCCGTCCCGGTTCGAGCCCGGGGCCCAGCGCGAGGGACATCGCGATGCCGCGAAGCGGGGGCATGTCCTGATAGGCATCGTCCACCGTCGGCGCGAGCCGCAGCCCCGGCGGTGGCGTACCCGGCCGCGGCGACCCGATGCGAGGCTGCCTGAACCATCCATCGGAGGTGCGCACCCACACACCGCTCGAGGGATCGGCCGGATCAGTCCCGAGGGCGGTGGCCGTGCCGGACAGCGGCCACCGCTCCCAGCGATCAAGGACAGGGTCGAAGTGAATCAGGGCACCCGGAGCCCCGAGCCAGAGACTCCGATCGAGGCCGTCGACCACCGCGCCGAAGACCGTGCCGAGCGCCTCGGGCGTCGGCGCCGCCCGCGGCACTTCCCAGCGCTTGAACATCGGTTGCCAGATGCCCACGGCCGAGCGGAAGACCACATAGACGCGATCGGGACTCGAGGCGATGGCTCGAACATCGGAGAAGTCGCCCAGCACCACTCGCTCCTCGGGGCGCAGTGCGCCGACCGGCAACGGCACTCCACCACCACCGGCGGCCATCGCGCATCCGGCCAGGAGGAGCGATCCCCAGGCGGCCAGTGCGCGACCGATCATCCGGCGACCGGTCGCGGCAACTCGAGCAGTTCCGGGATGCGCATCGGCGCATTGTCGTGCCAGCCCCCCCACACCCTTGGCAGCGCAGCGATCACGTCCATCGGGCGCATCACCCGCACCCCGTGTTCCATCGCGGCGAGGTCGGCGGCATCGCCCAGCGCCTGGGCCCCGAGGGCCGCCGCCACCGGCCCGGGACGATCGTGCCCGAGCAATCCACCGATCAGCCCACTCAGCACGTCGCCACTCCCACCGGTGGCGAGGCCCGGATTGCCCGCCGCCACGGTGAGCAGCGCGGGGATCGCAGCGGCGATCACCGTCGGCACGCCCTTGAGGAGCACCGTTGCACCCACCCGCATATGGGCGGCTCGCGCGGCGGTCCATGGATCGTGCGGCAGTGGCTCGGCGAGGTCGGGAAAGAGCGTGCTGAACTCGCCGGGATGTGGCGTCAGCACGAGGGTCCGCTTGGCCGCCAGCTCGGCGAGCGCATCGAGCTGACCGGCAAGCATCACCAGCGCATCAGCATCGACCACGGCACGGCGACAGCGCTCGAGCACCGCGAGCACGAACGCGGTTCGCTCCGCATCACGGCCCAGCCCGGGACCGATGACCACTGCGTCGGCGCGTTCGAGCAGCTCGGCAAGCCACGGCTCCACCGGGCCACCCAACGGGTGCCCGCTCACCATCGCGTCGGGTTCGGCGGTGGCCAGGTCGGAGACCGACTCGGGGGCGGAGACCACGTGGACCAGGCCGGCACCGGCACCGAACGCGGCGCGGGCCGAGAGACGAATCGCCCCGGTCATCCCGGGGCTGCCACCGATCACGACCAGTCGACCGCGGTCGCCCTTGTGGGCACCGGCCGGGAAATCACCGAGGGCCGAGGCGGCCCAATGCCGATCGACCAGCACCGGCCACCCCGGTTCGGGCGTGGGGAAGCCGATCTCCGCCACCACCAGGTCGCCGATCACGTCGCGGGCGAGCAGGTGACCGCGGCGCACCCCACCGAAGGTGACCGTGGTGGTGGCCAGCAGGGCGCCCTGGTCCGCACCATCCCCCAGGTCGAGGCCGGTGGGACCGTCGACGGCGACCACCGGGACGGCGAGATCGGCGAGCCGCGGCAACAACGACGCAATCGGCTCACGGAGCGAGCCCGAGGCACCGGTGCCGAGCAGGGCGTCAACCACCAGACCGGCGCCGGGCCATGGCCGATCGGCCTCGAGCAGGCGAACACCATCCTGGAGCGCCGCCCGACGGGCCTCGGCCGCGAGGCCACCCTTGGGCGCCGCGGTCTCGATCACCGCCACCCTGACCCCGAGGCAGGCCAGCGACCGGGCGGCGACCCAGCCGTCGCCGCCGTTGTTGCCGGGGCCCACGGCGACCAACACCCCCCGCGACGCGGCATCGGCGTGTCGAGCCAGGATGGTCCGGGCCACCGCGCGGCCGGCGGTCTCCATCAGCATCCGGAGCGGCCGTCCAGCGGCCTCGGCGGCAGCATCCCAGGCACGGCTCTGGTCGGGGGTCAGGACGGGAATCATGAGAGGAAAGATAGGCCGGGGAGGCGAGAAAGCCGGAAGGTATGAGTGATGCCGGCTCGCTCGCGAGCCGGCTGATTTCCGCCGCACGTCGGGATCGGCCGCGCCGCAAGCGACGCGGCAGCGGCCTCAAGGAAGAACCGCCTTCTCGCCTTCTCGCTTTCTATCGCCGATCGTCGCCCGGCCAGCTCGGGGCGTAGCTCTCGTCGAGCGCCCGCACGAAATCGTAGACGTCGTGGAAATCCTCCTCGCGATCACCCGGCTGGGTGCTGAGGAGTCCGACATCGACGAGGGCGAAGACGATCCGGCCGAAGTCGGCGGTCTGGCGCACGCCCCAGCACTCGAGGACGGTGCGTGCCAGCAGACCGAACCGCTCGAGCGCCAGATCGCGGCAGGCCCAGGCCAACTCGTGCCCGGTCACGTGGCGCCGCGCATCGAAGCGGCTCTGGAGATACTCGATCCCCGACAGGACAAAGAGGTAGGCACGCTCGTTGTAGCGAGTGCCGCCGCGGGCATGGAGCCGCGCCAGCACGCCCTCGGCGAACTGGAGCTCAGGCACCGGCACGACGATGGGCCCCGAAGTCGTCGGGATAGAGCGGGAACTTGCCGGCCATTTCCTCGACGGCACCGCGCACCCGCAGCAGGGTCGGCTCGTCGCGGCCGGTCAGGGCCTCGTCGATCAGTTGCGCGATCCGCACCATTTCGGGTCGCCCCATGCTGCGGGTGGTGAGGGCCGGCGTGCCGATCCGGATCCCGCTGGTCACGAACGGCGACTGGGGGTCGTCGGGGATCGTGTTCTTGTTGACGGTGATCCCCGCCGTACCAAGCAGCCGTTCGGCCTCCTTGCCGGTCAGGTCGCGGCTGCGGAGGTCGACCAGCATCAGGTGGGTGTCGGTGCCACCGGAAACGATCGCGAAGCCCCGTTCGAGCATCGCCGCGGCGAGCACCTGGGCGTTCTCGACCACTCGGCGGGCGTAGTCACGGAAGTCCTCGGTGAGCGCCTCGCCGAAGGCCACCGCCTTGCCGGCGATCACGTGCTCCAGCGGCCCGCCCTGTCCTCCAGGGAAGACCGACTTGTCGATCGCCTTGGCGAGTTCCGGGCCGCAGAGGATGATGCCGCCCCGCGGGCCGCGCAGTGTCTTGTGGGTGGTGCTGGTCACCACGTGGGCGTGGGGCACCGGCGACGGGTGCACGCCGCCGGCCACCAGCCCGGCGAAGTGGGCCATGTCGACCACCAGCCGCGCCTCGATCTCATCGGCGATCTCGCGGAACGCCGCGAAGTCGATGACCCGGGCATAGGCCGAGCCGCCGGCGATGAGGATCGCGGGCCGCTCGGCGCGGGCGACCTCCCGGAGCTGGTCGTAGTCGATCCGGCCGGTGTCGCTGCGGACGCCGTAGTGGACCGGCTTCCAGATCTGGCCGGTGTGGTTGACGGGCGAGCCGTGGGTCAGGTGGCCGCCATGCGGCAGCGCCATTCCCATGATGGTGCTGCCCGGCTTGGCCAGCGCCATGAACGCGGTGATGTTCGCCTGGGCACCCGAGTGCGGCTGCACGTTGGCATGCTCGGCGTCGAACAGCTGCCGCACCCGGTCGATGGCCAGCTGCTCGACCCGGTCCACCACCTCGCACCCGCCGTAGTAGCGCTTGCCGGGGTACCCCTCGGCGTACTTGTTGTTGAGGCAGGTGGCCATCGCCTCGAGCACTGCGCGGGACGCGAAGTTCTCCGAGGCGATCAGCTCGAGGCCGTTGCGCTGCCGCAGGAGTTCCTCGCGGATCAGCCCGGCGACGACCGGATCGGCCTCCTGGATCGGGGCGTCGTGGCGAAGTGGGTTCACGTCTCGTCCTCGATCTTGGCGATCCGGCGTGCGTGGCGGCCACCCTCGAACGGTGTGTCGAGCCAGGTGCGCAGGATCGACTCGGCGGTGCCCTCGTCGATGCACCGCGCCGGCAGCACCAGGATGTTGGCGTCATTGTGCTGGCGCGAGAGCTTCGCCACCTCGGGCGACCAGACCACCGCGGCACGGACGCCGTGATGCCGATTCGCCGCGTAGCTCATCCCCAGGCCGGTACCGCACAGCAGGATGCCGCGCTTCACCGCGCCCGACTCCACCAGGTCGGCCACCTTGTGGGCGTAGTCGGGATAGTCGGTCGACTCGGTCGAGTGGGTGCCAAGATCCTCGTACTCGTAGCCGAGCCGCCCGAGTTCCTGCTCGAGCCGCTGCTTCATTTCATAGCCGGCGTGATCGCTGGCGATGGGGATGCGTTCAGACATGCCCTGAAGATACCTCGAGGTCGCCGGATGAGAACAGAGAACCGTGAACGGCGAACGGAGGCCGCCAGGCAGCCTCCGTCTTCCGCCCTCCGCCCTCGGCTCGCCGGCGCTACCGGTCCCCGGCCACCCACATGTCCTTGAGTGCCGCGACCGACTTGATCCGCTCCTCGGCGAGGCGATCGGCCGCCTCGAACGACGGCACCTTGTCGCGGTCGGCGATCGAGAAGACTCGCAGGAGTGTGTCGTAGATCTCCTGCGCCTTGCGCTTGGCACGGTCCATCGTCCACCCCTGCAGCTCACCGTAGACGTTGATCACGCCGCCGCCGTTGATCACGTAGTCGGGGGCGTAGATGATGCCCCGCGCCTCGATCTCGCGACCGTGGCGGACCTCGCCGAGCTGGTTGTTGGCACCGCCGGCGACGACCGCGACCTTGAGCCGCGGGATCGTGTCGTCGTTGAGGATGCCACCGAGGGCGCAGGGGGCGAAGATGTCGGCCTCGGCGTCGAAGATGGTCTCCGGTGCGATCGCCGTGGCACCGAACTCCTCGACGCAGCGGGCCACCTTCTCCTCGTCGATGTCGGTCACGATCACCTTGGCGCCCTCCTCATGGAGGTGCTGCATCAGGTAGTAGGCGACCTTGCCGGCACCTTGCACGGCGATCGTCTTGTCGGCCAGCGAGTCCCTGCCCCACTTCGCCTTGGCCGCCGCCTTCATCCCCACGTAGACGCCATACCCGGTGACCGGCGACGGGTCGCCCGACAGGTTGAGCAGGCCGGCCACGTGCTTCGTCTCGCGCTTGACGAACTCCATGTCCTGCGGCGAGGTGCCGACGTCCTCGGCGGTGATGTAGCGACCACCGAGGGTCTCGACGAAGCGGCCGTGGGCCCGGAAGAGCGACTCGCGATCGGCCCGCTTCGGGTCGGCAACGATCACCGCCTTGCCGCCGCCGAGGTTGAGCCCGGCAACCGCCGACTTGTAGGTCATCCCGCGCGACAGCCGCAGCACGTCGCGCACCGCATCCTCGGTCGAGGGATAGGGCCACACCCGGGTGCCGCCGAGGGCGGGCCCGAGTGTGGTGTCATGGATCGCGATGATCCCGAAGTAGCCGCACGACGGTTCGTGGCTGAAGACGACCTGCTCGTGCCCCCAGGTTTCCATTTCCTTGAAGGTGTCCATGCGGTGAGTCCGCTCCGGTGGTTGATGGATCCTCAGGGGTCGATCGTCGAGGGCCGATCATCAATGGTGGCATCCACGCCCTGCCATCGACCATCGACGATCGACCACCGACTAGTAGTCGTAAAACCCTTTCCCGCTCTTGCGGCCCAGCTGCCCGGCTGCCACCATCCGCTTGAGCAGCGGACAGGGCCGGTACTTGTCGTCGCCGAGGCCACTGTGCAGCACCTCGAGGATGGCGAGGCAGACATCGAGCCCGATCAGGTCGGCCAGCGTGAGCGGACCCATCGGGTGCGCCATGCCGAGCTTCATCACCGTGTCGACCGCCTCGGGGGTCGCGACCCCCTCGAAGACACAGTAGACCGCCTCGTTGATCATCGGCATCAGCACGCGATTGCTGACGAAGCCCGGGTAGTCGTTGACCTCGACCGGGGTCTTGCCGAGCGCGGTCGCCAGCTCCATGACCGCGCCGGTCGTCGCGTCGCTGGTGGCCAGGCCGCGGATCACCTCGACCAGCTGCATCACCGGCACCGGATTCATGAAGTGCATCCCGATCACCTGGGCCGGTCGCTTGGTCCGTGCGGCGATCTCGGTGATCGAGATCGACGAGGTGTTGCTGGCGAGGATGGTGTCGGGACCGGTGAGCTCGTCGAGCCTGGAGAACAGCTCGAACTTGACCGACGGGTTCTCGCTGGCAGCCTCGACCACCAGCGACGCGTCGCGCGCCGCGTCGAGCTCGGTGCCGGCCTTGATCCGCCCCACGATCGCCTCGGGGGCCTCGGGCGCCAGCACGCCCTTCTTCACCTGCCGGTCGAGGTTCTTGCGAATCGTCGCGATGCCGCGCTCGAGTGCCTCGGCATTCACGTCGATCAGCGCGACCTCGTGGCCGTGCTGCGCGAAGACGTGGGCGATGCCGTTGCCCATGGTTCCGGAGCCGATGACTGCGATCTTCGTCATGTCACACCCGTTCTCATGTCAGACTTCAGGGTGAATGGTGAATGGTGAATGGGGAATGGGAACAGCCCCGTGATCCCATTCCCCATTCACGACTCACCATTCACGTCATCGACTCCACACTGAGAGCGACGGCATTCCCGCCGCCGAGGCAGAGCGTGGCGAGGCCGGTCTTGGCGTCACGATCCTGCATGGCGTAGAGCAGCGTCGTCAGGATCCGGGTGCCGCTGGCACCGATCGGGTGGCCGATGGCGATCGCGCCGCCGTTGACGTTGACCCGGTCCCAGTCCCAGCCGAGGGCGCGGCCGTCGGCGAGCGCCTGGACGGCAAACGCCTCGTTGGCCTCGATCAGGTCGTAATCGCCGATCGCGGTGCCGGCCTTGGCCATCAGGTTCTGCACCGCCAGGATCGGGGCGAAGAAGAGTTCCTTCGGCTCGCCGCCGGCCACCGCGTAGGCGGCGATCCGGGCCATCGGCGTGAGGCCGTGCGCCTTGGCATACGCCAGCGACGCGACCACCGTCGCGGCGCCGCCATCGTTGAGGCCCGGGGCGTTGCCTGCCGTGACGGTGCCACCCTTGACGAATGCCGGACGGAGCGACGCGAGCTTCTCGAGCGACGTGTCGGCCCGGGGCGACTCGTCGGCCGCCACGGTCACGCTGCCCTTGCGACCCGGCACCTCGACCGGCACGATCTCGCCGTCGAACTTACCGGCCTGCTGCGCCGCCACCGCCTTCTGGTGCGAGGCCAGTGCGAAGGCGTCCTGATCCTCGCGACTGACCTCCGCCTTGGTGGCCGTGTACTCGGCGTACTCACCCATGTGGTTGTTGCCGAACGAGTCCCAGAGGCCGTCCCGGATCATCCCGTCGACGATCGTCTGGTCGCCGGCCTTGATCCCGCCGCGGTAGTTGTAGAGGTAGTGCGGCGCCCCCGACATCGACTCCTGGCCGCCGGCCACGACGCACTCGGCATCGCCGGCCCGGATCGCCTGCGCGGCGAGCATCACCGCCTTGAGGCCCGAGCCACACACCTTGTTGATCGTCAGCGCGGGAATCGTGGCGGGAAGGCCGGCGGCGATCATCGCCTGACGTGCCGGCGCCTGACCGGTGCCGCCCTGCACCACGTGCCCCATGATCACGTCGTCGATCGTGGCGGGGTCGATCCCGGCGCGGCGCACCGCCTCGCGAATCGCGACCGCACCGAGCTGCGGCGCGGCGAGCGAGCTCAGGCCGCCGAGGTAGCGACCCACCGGCGTGCGGCAGGCGGCGAGGATGACGGGTGTGGTGGCATCAGACACGACAGACGGCTCCGGTTCGGTTCAGGCCCAAAGATAAGGGTGGTCGGTGAATGGTGAATGGGGAATGGTGCGCCGGCCGGGTCCGGTTCCCATTCACCATCGTTGATTCCCCATTCACCGACTCACGGGGTCAACATTCGGGTCGTCGCCTCCTCGACCAGCTTCGCGACGAACACGTCGACCGGCATCAATTCCTGCTTCCGCCCTGCACCGCGCACGCGCACCGCGACGGTGCCCGCCTCGGCCTCGCGCTGACCGACCACGGCCAGGTACGGCACCTTGGCCATCTCGCCCTCGCGGATCCGGTAGTTGAGCGTCTCGCGTTCGTCGAGGTGGACCCGCAACCCGGCGTCGCGGAGGCGCGTGGCGACCGCCGCCGCCGCGTCGTGCTGATCCTCGCCGATCGGCAGCACCCGCACCTGCTCCGGGGCCAACCAGAGCGGGAAGGCGCCGGCGAAGTGCTCGATCAGGATCGCGATGAAGCGCTCGAACGAGCCGTTCACCGCGCGGTGGATCACCACCGGCCGGTGCTCGTGGTTGTCCTCACCCACGTAGCCGAGGTCGAAGCGCTCGGGCGCGGCGTAGTCGAGCTGGATGGTGCCGAGTTGCCAGGCCCGGCCGATCGCGTCGGTCACGTCGAAGTCGATCTTCGGGCCGTAGAAGGCACCGTCGCCGGGCTTGAGCTCGTACGGCAGCCCGGTCGCCTCGAGCGCGCTGCGCAGCGCCCCCTCGGCGCGGTCCCACATCGGGTCGTCGCCGATCCGCTGTTCGGGCCGGGTCGCGAACTTGAGCCGGGCCTCCAGGCCGAACAACCGGTAGTAGCCGAGAATGAAGTCGGTGAGCCGCCCCACCTCCGCGGGGATCTGGTCCTCCCGGAGGTAGATGTGGCAGTCGTCCTGCGCGAACTGGCGCACCCGGGTGAGTCCCGACAGCGCACCGGAGACCTCGTTGCGGTGCAGCACGTCGTAGGTGACGTAGCGGATCGGCAACTCGCGATAGGAGTGCTTCGCCGTGCCGTAGAGCAGGTGATGCGACGGACAGTTCATCGGCTTGAGCGAGAAATCGTGCTCGCCCGTTTCATTGTCGAGCACCAGGAACATGTTCTCGCGATACTTGCCCCAGTGTCCCGATTGTTCCCAGAGCGCCTTGTTGAACAGCAGCGGTGTCTTGATCTCCCGGTAGCCGTCGCGTTGCAGCTCGCGCATCACCGCGACCAGCTCGTTGTAGATCGCCGTGCCGCGCTCGGTCCAGAACACGGCGCCGGGCGCCACCGGCAGGAAGTGGAAGAGGTCGAGCTCGCGCCCCACCCGGCGGTGGTCGCGCTTGCGCGACTCCTCCAGGCGGTGGAGGTGCTGCTCGAGATCCTCCTTGCTGAAGAACGCGGTGCCGTAGATCCGCTGCAGCATCTGGCGGTCGCTGTCGCCCCGCCAGTAGGCGCCGGCGGCGTGCAGCAGCTTGACGTGCTTGAGCCGTCCCGTGCTGGGAATGTGGGGCCCGCGGCAGAGGTCGGTGAACGGCCCGTCGGTGTAGACCGAGATCGTCTCGTCGTCGCCCAGCTCGCTGATCCGCTCGAGCTTGAGCGGGTCGTCGGCGAAGCGCCGGTTGGCCTCGTCGCGATCGACCACCGCGCGCTCGAAGGGGTAGTCGGCCTTGACCACCTCGGCCATCCGTGCCTCGATCGCCTCGAGATCCTCGGGCGTGAACGGCCGTGGCACCTCGAAGTCGTAGTAGAAGCCGTCCTCGATCGGCGGCCCGAAGCCGATGCCGGCGTCGGGAAAGATCTCGCGCACCGCGGTGGCCAGCACGTGGGCGGCGGAGTGGCGCAGGACCTCGAGGGCGGCGGGGTCGCGATTGGTGAGGATCGCGACCGTGACGCCATCGTCGAGCGGACGCGCCAGGTCACGCACGGCGCCGTCGACCGAGACCGCCAGCGCGGCACGGGCCAGCCCGGGGCCGATGTCGGCGGCGAGATCGGCGCCGGTGGACCCCGCCGGCAGCTCGCGCACGCTGCCATCGGGCAGTGTCACCTTGATCGGGGACGGTTCGCTGGTCGGCATGGGTCGCGGGGTCCTCGCACTCGGGTTTCGGGGCGGTCGCCGGCCATAGGCCGGGCCAGTCGAGCCTTGTAGTTTACCACCATGCCTCGCCTCGTCGTACGCCGCCCCGCTTCCCGCGCCACCGCCCTGTTCGGCCCGGCGCTCGTCGCGCTGGGCCTCGGTGCGCTCGCCGGCTTCGTGCTCGGCGAATTGTACGGCCCGGCCACCGCGCGGCGGCTGACCTCGCCCGCACGTCGCCCGACGACGACTTCCCTGGCCGAGCTGGTGCACGACGCCCAGGCCGCACTGCTGGCCGACCCGCTCCTCGCCGAGCACGAGCTCGAGGTGCGCCCGGTGAGCCGCCAGACGGTCGGGCTCCACGGGTGGGTGCCCTCGCGCTCGCTCCGGAGTCGTGCCCAGCGCATCGTGCGCGAGGCGCTGACGAGCGGCGAGGTGATCAACAGGGTCCTGGTCCGTGGCGAGGACGACGCCGGGTCGCCGACCATCGATATCCTCAGCGCATGACCGACGACCTCGCACCCCAGTACGATCCGTCTGCCATCGAACGCCCGCTCTACGCCGACTGGCGGTCGCGGGGGCTGTTCCACGCCGCGGCCGACGGCGACGGCGAGCCGTACGTGATCCAGATGCCGCCACCCAACGTGACGGCAGTGCTCCATGCCGGCCACGGCCTCAACAGCACCCTGCAGGACGTGCTGATCCGCTTCCAGCGGATGCGCGGCCGGCGCGCCCTCTGGCTTCCCGGGACCGACCACGCCGGGATCGCCACCCAGAACGTGGTGGAGAAGCTCCTCGCCGCCGAGGGCAAGACCCGCTTCGACGTGGGACGCGAGGCATTTGTCGAGCGCGTCAAGGCATTCGTGACCGAGACCGGCGGCGTCATCCTCCAGCAACTCGAGGCGCTGGGCGCCTCCTGCGACTGGGATCGCACCTACTTCACCCTCGACGAGGGACTGTCGCGGGCGGTGCGCGAGGTGTTCGTCACCCTGCACGAGCAGGGACTGATCTACCGCGGCAAGTACATCATCAACTGGTGCCCGCGCTGCCTCACCGCCCTCTCCAACGAGGAGGCGGAGAAGGAGGAGACCGAGGGCAAGATCTGGCACCTGCGCTACCCGCTCGCCGACGGCTCGGGCTCGATCGTGGTGGCCACCACCCGTCCCGAGACGATGCTCGGCGACGCGGCGGTGGCGGTCCACCCCGACGACGAACGCTACGCGGCGATGGTCGGCAAGGAGCTGCTGCTGCCGCTCACCGATCGCCGCATCCCGGTGATCGCCGACGAGGCGGTCGAGGCCGACTTCGGCACCGGTGCGGTCAAGGTGACGCCGGCCCACGACCCGACCGACTTCGAGATCGGTCGCCGGCACGACCTGCCCCAGCTCGACGTGATGACCGACGATGCCAGGATGAGCGACGCGGTGCCCGAGGCCTATCGCGAGCTCGATCGCTTCGAGGCGCGCGCGCGGGTGGTGGGCGAGTTCGACGCGCTGGGATTGCTGGTGAAGGTGGAACCCCACCGCCATGCCGTGGGCCACTGCTATCGCTGCGGCACCGTGATCGAGCCGCGACTCAGCGACCAGTGGTTCGTGAAGATGGCGCCACTCGCCAAGCCGGCGCTGGCCGCCTATCGCGACGGCACGCTGCGCTTCCTCCCCGAGCGGCAGGGCGAGAACTACGCCGGCTGGCTCGAGAACATCCGCGACTGGTGCATCTCGCGGCAATTGTGGTGGGGCCACCGGATCCCGGTCTGGTATTGCGAGGCCGAGGGCTGCGGCCAGACCACGGTGGCCCGCGAGGCCCCGGACGCCTGCCCCGGCTGCGGCGGCACGGTGCGCCAGGACGACGACGTGCTCGACACCTGGTTCTCGTCGTGGCTGGTGCCGTTCTCGTCGCTGGGCTGGCCCGATGAGACCGACGATCTTGCCGCCTTCTACCCTGGCCACACCCTGGTCACCGCCCCGGAGATCCTCTTCTTCTGGGTGGCGCGGATGATCATGGCCGGGCTCCACTTCCGGGATGCGGTGCCCTTCACCACCGTCTACCTGCACGGCACGGTGCGCGACACCCAGCACCGCAAGATGTCGAAGTCGCTCGGCAACGGGATCGACCCGCTCGAGGTGATCGACCGCTTCGGCGCCGACGCGCTCCGCTACACCCTGGTGAGCGGCATGGCCGTCGGCACCGACGTGATCCTCGACCCCGACGGACCTGGAGACGTCGTTCGCGCCGGGGCGCAACTTCGCCAACAAGCTCTGGAACATCGGACGGCTGCTGCTCGGCCACCTGGGCGAGGGCGCCGCCCCGCTCGCCGAGATCCCCCAGGATCGACTCGAGCTGGCCGACCGCTGGATCCTGGCGCGCGCCAACCAGGCGGTCGCCGCCGCGACCGGGCACTACGAGCGGTTCCGACTCAACGACGCCGCCGGATCGGCCTACCACTTCCTCTGGAGCGACCTGGCCGACTGGTACCTCGAGGCGGCCAAGCCGCGGTTCTACGGCAAGGAGCCCGGCGGTGACGTGGCCCGGGCGGTTGCGGCGCACGTGTTCGATATCGGCCTCCGGTTGCTCCATCCGGTGATGCCGTTCATCACCGAGGCACTCTGGCGCCGGCTGCCGGGTCGCGACGGCGAGGCGCTGATGGTCGCCACCTGGCCGAGCCCGGCACCGAACCTCGATGAGGCGGCGCTGGCCGACTTCGCGGTGCTGCAGGAGGCGATTGGCGCGTTGCGGCTCCGGCGCGCCCAGGACAAGGTGCCGCCGTCGGAGACGCGGCCGGCGCTGATGCAGGGCGCCACCGCTCGCGTCGCCGGACTGCTCGGCGAGAACGAGGCACTGGTCGGTCGGCTCGCCCGGATCGAGGCGCTGCGCCTCGCCGACGGCGACGGCACCCTGCGCGGCGAAACAGTGCTGCTCGACGGGGCACCGGTGACCTTCGCTCTCGAGCGCACTGCCGGCGACGCCGCGGCCGAGCAGGCCCGCATCGCGAAGGAGCTGGCCCGCCTGCGCGGCCTGGTGACCGCCCAGGAAGGCAAGCTCGCCAATGAGGCGTTCGTGAGCCGAGCCCCGGCGGCGGTGGTCGACAAGGAGCGCCAGAAGCTCGCGGCGCTCGAGGCCGAGGTCGCAACCCTCACCCGGCAGCTCGGGGACGAGTGACTCGCCGGTCACTTGCCGTTGCCGGCTTCGGACTCGCCGCCCTCGCCGTCGGCTGTGCCCGGATCGCCGCACCGCCCGGCGGCCCGCCCGACTTCGCCGCCCCCCGCCTCCTCGGCACGGTGCCGGAATCGCTGATGGTGATTCCCGGACTTCGATGGCTGGGCCGAGTTCAAGTTCGACGAGGTGATCAGCGAGGGGTCGCAGCCCAACTTCGGTTTCGGCTCGGGGAGCCTGGAGCAGCTGGTGCTGATCTCGCCCGACAGCGGGGTCCCCCGGGTCCGCTGGCATCGTGATCGCATCGCCGTCCGCCCGCACGACGGCTGGCGACCCGGTGTGGTCTATCGTGTCGAACTCGCACCGGGAATCACCGACATCGCCCCTCGCAGCAACGCGCGTGACACCGCTGCCGTCATCACCTTCACCACCGGGGCACCGCTGCCCACCCGGTTCCTCGCCGGCCGCGCCGTCGACTGGACGAGCCGACGCTTCGCACCGCGCGCGCTGATCGAGGCCGCCCTGCTTCCCGATTCGCTGGTGTACCGCACGGTGGCCGACTCCAGTGGCCGCTTCCGGATCGGACCGCTCCCCGACGGGAGCTATCTGGTGAGCGTCATCCTCGACGGCAACAGCAACCGACGACGCGATGCCCGCGAGGGATGGGACAGCGTCCGGGTGGCGGCGGGGCGCGACTCGGTGGGTGAGGTGTGGGCATTCCAGCGCGACACGGTACCGCCGCGGCTGGCCCAGAACGGCGCCACCCGGCACGACTCCTTCTCGATCGCGCTCAACATGACCCAGCCCGTCGATCCGTCGCTCGTGATCCCCGGCGACTCGATCACGGTACTGCTCCTCCCCGACTCGACCCGGATCCCGGTGGTCAATGCGGTGCCGGCGGCGGCCTACGACTCGATCTACGGACCGATCGACTCGACGCGCCGCGCGATCGCCGCCGAGGCCAAGGCGCGGGCCGATTCGGCGCGAGCCGATAGCGCCGGCGCCCCACCGGACAGCGCCGCGGCTGCCCCGACGCCACCCGCTGAGCGCCCAGCACGTCCAGAACGCCCGCGGAACCCGGGGCGCCCGAATCGCGCCGGGGCCGATACCACCGAGCGCGACGAACCGAAGGAGCCGCATCCGGTCCTCGGCACCAGGCTGTTGATCCGCCTCAACGGCGTCGTCGCGCCGGGCAACCGCTACCAGATCGAGGTGCGCGGGATCCGCGCCATGTCTGGCGAGGTGGCCGACACCCTGCGCACCCAGCTGATCCTCGAGGCGCCCAAACGCCCAGCCGTCGACAGCACCGCTACCGACTCGCTCGGGGCCGCCCGCGACACCACGGTCACCGACACCAGCCGGGTCGTCCCGCCGAGCGACACCACTCGCCCGCGCCGCCGATGACCGCGGCGGTCTTCCTCGATCGTGACGGCACCTTGATCGATGATCCGGGCTTTCTCGGAGATCCGACCCTGGTGCGCCTGCTGCCCGGGGTCGCCGGGGCGCTCGCCCTGCTGCGGGAGCACGGCTATCGCCTGGTGGTGATCACCAACCAGTCGGGGATCGGCCGCGGACTGCTGACTGAGGCACAGGTGGCCGCGGTGCACCACGAGATCGACCGCCAACTGGCCCTGGAGGGGGTAAGGGTCGATGGCTGGTATCACTGTCCTCACCGCCCCGACGAGGGCTGTGCCTGTCGCAAACCCGGCACCGCCCTGCACCGACAGGCGGCGGAGTCGCTGACCCTCGACCTGCCGAGATCGTGGTGCGTGGGCGACCGGAGCAGCGACGTTGCGGCCTGCACCGCGCTGGGAGGGCGCGGCGTGCTGCTGCGCACCGGCCGCGGTGGTGACCACGAGAGCGAGGCACGCGCCGCCGGTCTGCCGGTCGCCGCGGATCTCGCCGCAGCCGCCCGCCTGATCGTCGAACGGGATCTCCCCTAGGAAAAACCCTAGTCCGCCGATCAGGGGCCATTCGATCGGACCGGACCGCCCGGAAAGCCGCATTCCGTGGCCCGCCCCTTTCGCCAATCGCGTCCAGGCACTAGGGATTTCCCCAGTTCCCAGTTGGCGGTGCCGACCACAGATTGCACCAGTCCGCCTCCCCCCCCTCGCGTCGCTCGGAGCGCCGTCGCGCGTGCCTTTGCTGCCAATCGTTCCCTTGTCATGGTAGATCTCACCGGGGTCTCGACGGCCGAGACCGTGTTGGTGGGCCTCGGGCTGGTGCTCGCCGGGAGCGCCCTCTGTGCCGCGGTGGTTCAACGTCGCCGCTACCAACGGGCCCGTCAGTCGCTGGTGAGTCGCTTGATCACCGTCCAGGACGAGGAACGCGCGGCGCTGGCCCGCGAGCTCCACGACGACCTGGTGCAGCGGATCATCCTGATGGCGGCGGACCTGCGTACCGGCCAGACGGGACGCCGGGGGACGGTGGCCGGTCGGCTCGACCGGCTGGCCGACGACCTCAGAGGGCTGGCCCGTGGGATGCACCCCAGCGTGATCGACCATGTGCCGCTCGACGATGCCCTCGACGAGTTGGCACGGACCACCGAGGAGCGAGAGGGGTTGCTGGTCGAGTATCGCCGCCAACCGGCTCCGGATGGACTCTCACCATCGGGGCGTCTCTCACTGTACCGCACCGCCCAGGAGGCACTGAGCAATGCCGCACGTCACGCCGACGTCGACCACGTCCGATTGGTGCTCGCCACCAGCGGGGACCGGCTGGTCCTGGAGATCACCGATCGAGGCAGGGGATTCGACCCCAGGGCACAGCGCCTCAGCCCGGGTATCGGGCTGAATTCGATGCGCGAGCGGATCGAGGCCCTGGGCGGCACCTTCACCGTGGAGAGCGAGCCGGGCCACGGCACCCGGATCACCGCCGCGGTCCCACGAAACGAAGCCGTCGGATGACCAGGCGACCAACCATCGTGATCGCCGACGATCACAGCGTCGTCGCGGAAGCGCTTGGGGCCGCGCTGGAACGCTGGTACCGTATCGCCGCCACGGTCGACACGCTCGAGGGCATCCCGGCTGCCCTGCGCGAGCACTCGCCCCAGGCGGCGGTGGTGGACCTCTCGTTCGGGGAGAGCTCGGCCCTGCGAGTGCTGCCCAGACTGGTGCGCGACTTCCCGGGCACCGCCTTCATCGTCCTCACCGCCCACCCCGAGGAGGTGCTGGTGGACAATGCGCTGCGCGCTGGCGTCCTCGGCTACGTCGTCAAGCGTTCGGCGCCGGCCGAGCTGCGGGTGGCGATCGAGGAGGCGCTCGAGGGACGCCAGTACGTGACCCCGTTGGTGCGTCCGCCAACCAGCGGCAGCGAGGTGGTGCCGCCCAACCTGATCCCGGACCCCGAACCGGTCTCCCTCAGCGACCGGCAGGTCCGCATCCTCCAGTTGATGCGCGAAGGCATGACCTACCGTGAGATCGCCGACACGATGGGGCTCGCCACCAAGACGGTCGAATACCACATCAACCTGCTGCGCGGCAAGCTCGGCCTCTCGAAGACCTCGCAGCTGGTGCGCTGGGCCGAGGTCACCTTCGGGGGTGACCTCGACAGCGCCGCGAGCTGAGTCGCCTCAGCGGCTCAGCCAGTAGCTCACCTTCAGCATCACCACGTTGCGCCCCGGTGCGTCGAGCAGCCGGTTGAACGACGCCCGGGGCCGGAACGCCCCCTGATCGTCGAGGTAGGCTCGGTCCTGGGTCCAGACCAGGAAGAGGGTCGAGCCCGGTGCATACTCCCATCGCAGCACGGCGTTGCCGCGCAACGAGGCGAAGGTGAAGTCGGGTTGCCCGATCGAGAACGCCGGCGCCGGCCCGCTGCCATCGGGATCGACCAGTCCGGCGGCGCGATCGACCGTGGACCCCTCCGTGCCATAGTCGCGGAAGGCGTATCCACCGGGAGTGGTGAACTCGCGGATCGCGCCGTAGCGCCCCGAGGACACGAGCGGCTGGGCGTAGAGCTCGAACGAGAGGTGGGGCGAGAAGATCCAGTTCACCCGCACGTCGGCGCTCACGGTCCGCTGCTGCAGGTCGCCGAACACATAGCGGGTCCCGTACGTGGCGGTGGCCAGTGGGTCGGTCACCGCTCGGAGGTACTGGGTCGCGTTGTGCTCCGAGGTGTACCCGGGCCCGACGCTCACCGTCACGTTGGAGGCGGGGCGCCAGCTCAACGAGGCGTTGAGCTGCCAGCTACCGCCATCGCCGCGCGCCGCCGTGCTGAGCGAGCCGTCGATCCCCACCACCAGCGCCTTGCGCCCGTCGCTCTCCCAGCTGCCCGAGAACTCGGCGGCCGCGGGACGCAGCATCCGCGGACCACCCCGTGTGGCGCGCGTGCTGACGGTGCGTCCCTGCGCAAAGAACCCGATCGAGCTGCTCGAGAAGTTCTTCCAGGTGATCCGGCTGTGGTTCCAGAGCCCGGCACCGGTCCGGTTGCCGTCGAAGTCCCATCGCCCGAAGGTCGCGAACTGGACCCGGGCATCGTTGTACCACGACGTCGGCCGGGTCCAGCGATAGCCCGACGAGATGTGGGCATTGATCAGGTCCGCCTGGCCGATGTAGCCCAGGTCGTTGTTCTCGAAGCCTGGCGTGACCGCACCGATCGCGGCGTTGAAGAGCACGCGGCCGCGCTGGCGGTTGAGCGCCACCCGCCCGAAGCCACCCTGCAGCGACGTGGCGGTCGGGTCGAACCGGACCCGGTTGGCATCGGGCCGCTGGAAGTAGTGGGTCGAGCCGGTCTGCAGCGCGGCGATCCGCTCCGTGCTTCCCTCGACCCGACTCAGCAGGCCCCAGCCCGAGAGCACCCACTCGCGGTCGCGGCCGAAGCTGAGCCAGCCATCGAGCCCGCCGACGAGGGTGCGATCGTTGAACTGGCTCCGGAGCGATTGATCGGCGAAATCGCGCCCGGTCCAGGTCGCGAGCAACCCGATGCCATCCCGGCCACCGGCCAGGTCGCGCTGGACCCGGACCACCCCGTAGCCGGTGCGGGGCTCGATCTCGGCCGCATGCTCCACTCCACCGATCGAGAGGCGCGCCTGCTCGCGCTTGGTGAGTGCGCCCAGCACGCCGACGTTCCAGCCCCCGACCCGGCCGGTCAGCTTGGTCGCGCCGACAATCGGCACGCCGCGCGGCACATCGGTGTAGTCGGCGGCCGGCACGTTGCCCTGCGGGGCGCGGCCGATCCGCCGCGAGTAGAACGGCTCGTTGTTGACCCAGTTGAACCCCATGAAGTTGTTGGCCCCACCGGCCCCGAACTGGAAGACGCTGCTGCCCTCGACGAAGAACGGTCGCCGCTCCTCATAGAAGGTCTCCACGTCGCTCAGGTTCACGACCGCCGGATCGACCTCGACCTGGCCGAAGTCAGGATTGACGGTCCCGTCGAGCTGGAGCGAGCCACCCAGGCCGAGGTGCAGATCCGCACCGACCGACTGGGACATCCTGCTGCCATCGTTGAACGGGTTCCCGGGAGCGACCGGGTCGTACTCGGCCCGCCCGGTCACGTAGGGAATCAGCTCCGCGCGCCGCCGGGGGGCGAGTCCGTCGAGCCCGCGCAGGTCGGCGAAGCGTGACACGAAACCGCTCCCCTGCCGGGGCCGTGGCACCAGGTAACTCACCTCGTTGCGGCGGCCGATACCCCGCGCCACGTTGACCCCCCAGATCTGGTGGGGGCTGTTGTGCATCCGGAGCTGTGACAGCGGGATCCGCATCTCGACCGTCCAGCCGTCGCCGTCGCGCTGCACCGCCGACTGCCAGACCCCGTCCCACGACGAATCGTCCCAGTCGTCGTTCATCAGGGTGCCATCGGACTGCACGCCGGCAGCCGAGACGAAGAACTGGTAGCCGGTGCGACGATCGTGATACGGATCGAGGAAGAGGGCGAAGAAGTCGCTCTGCGATTCGCGGTCGCGACGCGCCAGCAGCGCCATGATCGAGTCGGGCTGACTGTCGTGCAGTCGCGCGGCCACATAGAAGGCCTGCGCGTCGAAGGCGAACCAGACCTCCCCATCCTCGGTCGCGGGCGCGCCCTCGTCGGGCGAGCCCTGGATCAAGCGGGTGACGGCCGGCGCACCGTGCCACGCGGCCTCGTCGAGTCGGCCGTCGATCACGATCGGCGCGCGCAACCGGGTCGCGGTGAGTGGCGACGGGACATCGGTGGTGTCGCTCACGCCCCCGGTCAGGGTGACGAGTGCCGCAAACACGGCCAGCAGCATGCCATTGCCTCCGCGGTGAAAGTCGCAGGAATCGACGCGTGAGCCGTCGAAGGGGTTGCACGACAGTGGCGGTGTTTCACGGAAGAAACGGCGTTATCGGCGATTCGCGCCGCCTGGACGGGCCGACGTGCCGGGCCGACGGATCGACCCCCGACGGTCGATCCCGATCCCCTGCCGGGTTATTTTGAGCGGCTGTGACGTATCGCATCGCGGTGGCGGTCTCGGGCCGGGGGAGCAACCTGGCGGCGCTCGGCGACGCCCTGGCGGCCGAACCGGACGTGGCCATCGGGCTGGTCCTGAGCGATCGCGCCGCGCCGGGGCTCGACCTCGCCGCGGCGAGAGGCTGGCCGATCCACCGGCTGGTCGACCATCGCGACCCCGCCGAGTGGCTGGCGGTGCTGGAGCAGGCCGGCATCGACCTGGTGGTGCTCGCCGGCTACCTCCGGCTGGTCCCGGCCGGGGTGATCGAGGCCTACCGCGGACGGATCATCAACATCCACCCGGCGCTGCTCCCGCGGCACGGCGGGCCGGGGATGTATGGTGAGCGAGTGCACGCGGCGGTGCTCGCCGCGGGCGACACGGAGAGCGGCGCGACGGTGCATCTGGTCGACGAGGCCTATGACCGTGGTGCCCCGCTTGGCCAGGGCCGGGTCCCGGTCGAACCCGACGACACCCCGGCGACCCTGGCCGCCCGGGTCCTGTCGGTCGAACACCGTCTGTTGCCCGCCGCGGTGCGGGCTGCCGCCCGGGCGGGACGCCCGGTGCCTTTTGCCTTCAACTGACGGCGACCCCGTCAGGGAGTTCCGAGGACATGCCCAGAGCCCTCCTCTCGGTCAGTGACAAGCGCGGCATCGTGCCCTTCGCCGCGTCCCTGGTTCGGCTCGGCTGGGAGGTGGTCTCCACCGGTGGCACCGCCGCGATGCTCCGCGCCGAGGGGGTCGCGGTGACCCCGGTCGATCAGGTGACCGGCTTCCCGGAGATCCTCGACGGCCGGGTCAAGACACTGCACCCCGCGGTCCACGCCGGGTTGCTGGCCCGGGCCGACCATGCCGAGCACATGCGACAGCTCCGCGAGCATGGCCTGGAGCGCTTCGACCTCGTGGCCGTGAACCTCTATCCGTTCCAGGCCACGATCGCCGATCCCGACGTCACCCTCGAGGACGCGATCGAGAACATCGACATCGGCGGCCCCTCGATGCTCCGCTCGGCGGCGAAGAACCACGAGTTCGTGATCCCGGTGGTCGATCCGCGCGACTACCCGCGGGTGCTGGAACTGCTGGAGCAGGGCGCGGTGCCGCTCGCCGCGCGGCGCGAGTTCGCCGCCAAGGTGTTCACCCACACCGCCGACTACGACAACGCGATCGCCGGCTACCTGACGCCGGCCAGCGACGCCCTGCCGCAGCGGGTGACCCTGGCGATGGAGCGGCGCCAGCCGCTGCGCTACGGCGAGAACCCCGATCAGCGCGCCGGGCTGTACACCACCGAGGAACCGCGCGGCATCGGCGACCTCACCCAGCGCCAGGGGAAGGAACTCTCCTTCAACAACCTGCTCGACATCGACGCGGCGATGAACGCCGCGGCGGCCTGGCGCAACCGGGTCGCCTGCGCGGTCATCAAGCACACCACGCCCGTGCGGCATCGCCCTGGGGCACAGTGCCGCCGAGGCGTTCACCCGTGCCCGGGCCACCGACCCGACCTCGGCGTTCGGTTCGGTGGTGGCCTTCAACACCGTCATCGATCGCGCCGCGGCCGAGGCGATGGCCGACCTCTTCGTCGAGGTGGTCGTCGGTCCGGCCTTCCACGCCGACGCCCTCGAGGTCTTCAGCGCCAAGAAGAACCTTCGGGTGGTCGAGCTGCCGGTGCCCACCGGTCACGCGCCACCTCGACTGGAAGCGGATCCGGGGCGGGTTCCTGATCCAGGACGCCTTCATCTTCGACCCCTCGCGAAGACGACTGGCGGGTGGCCACCGAGCGCCAGCCGACCCCGGCCGAGCTCGACGACCTGCGGTTCGCGTGGGCCGCGGTGAGTACCGTGAAGTCGAATGCGATCCTGCTGGCCCGCGCCGAGCAGGCGATCGGCATCGGGGCCGGACAGATGTCGCGTGTGGATGCCTCGTTCCTCGCCGTCCACAAGGCACGGCAGGCCGGCCATGAGACGACCGGGGCGGTGCTCGCCTCCGATGGCTTCTTCCCCTTCCCCGACGGGGTCGAGGAGGCCGCCGCCGCGGGCATCACGGCGATCATCCAGCCCGGCGGCTCGGTCCGCGACGAGGTGGTGACCGAGACCGCCAACCGGCTCGGGATGGCCATGGTGATGACCGGCAAGCGGATGTTCCGGCATTGAACGAGATGACGAGAGTACGATAGACGAGAGAGGTCGACTGGGCGCAGTCGCGGATCGTCCGGTTCGCCGGCGATCGACTGAGCACCGAATCGTGCTTCGCTATCGCTCGGATCGTCACCTCGTATCGTCTATCGTCTATCGTCTGAATCTCGAATCTACGAATCCACGGACACTCTTCCCCACACGGAGCTCCCCCGCGTGACTGACGACCAGCGCATCGCAACAATCCGCCGTACCTCTGGGCCGCCCTCTGCTTCGCGGTGGTGCTGGCGATCTACTGGGTCACCCTGGCGCCGACGACGGCGTTCTGGGACACCTCGGAGTACATCGCGGCCGCCAAGGTGCTCGGCATCCCGCACCCGCCGGGCAACCCGCTCTTCACGCTGCTCGCCCATGTGTGGGGGCTGCTGCCGCTGGCGGCGGAATACGCCAAGCGGATCAACCTCTTCGCGGCGGTCACCAGTGCGGCCGGGGCCGGGCTTCTGGTTCCTGGTCGCCGAGCGGTGGATCCGGGGCATCCTGCCGGCGCGCGGGCCGCGGCTGGCGGCGGCGTTCGCCGGGGTGCTCGCCGGCGCCACCGCGTGGACGGTGTGGAACCAGTCGACCGTCAACGAGAAGGTCTACACCGTCTCCCTGCTGTCGATCGCGCTGATCTCGTGGTGCGCCGTCCGCTGGGCCGACCTCCCCGAGGGCGACCGCCGCGACCGCTGGCTGGTGGCCGCCGTCTACCTGCTGGCGCTCACCTCGACCAACCACCAGATGGGGATCCTCGCCGCCCCGGTGGTCGGCGTCTACATCCTCGCCACCGACTGGCGGGTGCTCCTCAAGCCGAAGTTCCTGGTCGCGTGCGCTCGTCGTGGCGGTGATCGGGCTGTCGCTCAACTACATCTACCTGCCGATCCGGGCCGCGCAGTACCCGCCGATCAACGAGGGCGAACCGGTCGGCTTCTTCTCCAAGGCGCTGTTCGACGTGCTGGGCCGGGTCCAGTACGCCAAGCCGCCGGTGAGCAATCGGCAGGCCGACATCGTCGCCCAGTACGTCAACTACTGGCAGTACTGGAGCTGGCAGTGGGGCCGCGACCTCGGGGCGCTCCGCGGCGCGGCGGTCGGGCTCTTCACCGCGCTGGGCCTCGGGGGCCTCTGGTCGCTGATCCGCCGCGACCGGCGTGCCGGCTTCGCGGCCCTGGCGCCTGCTGGGCACCCTCACGGTGCTGCTGGTCTTCTACCTCAACTTCAAGTACGGCTTCTCGCTACCATCCCGCCGACCGGTCGATCACCCTCGAGATGCGCGAGGTCCGTGAGCGCGACTACTTCTTCGTCGCCTCGTTCGCCTTCGCCGGGGTGCTGATTGCCGCCGGTTTCGCCGCGATGATCCGCGGCCTCGGCGACTGGCTCGGCCCCCGGATCCCCGATGCGCGTCGCTACCTGGTCGTCACCCCGGTGCTCGGCCTCGCCCTGATCCCGCTGCTCGGCAACCGGGTCACCGCGTCGCGCGCCCACGAGACGCTGGCCCGCGACTTCGCGGTCGACATCCTCGAGTCGATCGAGCCCTACGGCATCCTGATCACCGCCGGCGACAACGACACCTTCCCGCTCTGGTTCGCCCAGGAGGTGCTCGGGGTGCGCCCCGACGTGACGCTTGCCAACCTGTCGCTGATGAACACCGAGTGGCACCTCAAGCAGTTGCGACGGCGGGAAACGCCGACTGTTCGACCCCGGCAACGCCGCGGCGATCTGGCGTCCCGGTACCGACCAGGCCGGCCAGCCGCTCGGCAATGCGCCCGACAGCGGCTGGGTGCGGCCGACCAGCCCGGTCTTCGACATGTCGGTCGACTCGGTCGGCGATCTGCCCGAGCTGATGAATGCCCCCCAGGGACCGCTGACCTATGACTCGCTGCATGATCCGCATCGGCGAGAAGTACCTCACCCGGAGCGACCTGGCGACGATCCTGCTGATCAAGGACAACCTCGGCAAGCGGCCGATCTACTTCTCGTGGAGCGACGGCGGCTACCCCGACACCATGCTCGGCCTGACGCCCTACCTCGTGTCGCAGGGGATGGTGCGGAGGCTCTACTCCGCCCCCGTCAAGGCCGACAGCAACCGGATCATCTATTCCCAGGGCATGGGCTTCGTCAACCTGCCCCGCACCCAGCAGTTGCTGTCACAGGTCTATCACCCCGACGCCGCGGCGCGGCGGCGCCCGGCCGGCTGGGTCGACAAGCCGTCGGATTCGATCCTGCGGCTCTACTACCTGGTCTATGGAGGCTATGCCGACCTGTTGATGGCCCGGGGCGACAGCGCCGCCGCGGCGGTGCCCGACAGCATCGCCAACGCGGTGTACCGCAACCTCAACCCGTAGTCGGGGCGGGCTGCGCAGCGGCGGCGGCGTCCGATCGGGCGTCGCCGCCGCCGTCGTCTTCGCCGGCCGTGATCAGCCCGCGACGGAAGAGGATCGGCCCCAGCGTGCCGTTGACAGCGATGATCGCCAGCAGCATCGCGCGCATCGAGACCCCGGCCTCGGGGTAGGCCTCGGCGACGATCCCCACCAGCCCGATCGCGACGCCCGCCTGGGCCACCAGGCCCTGCCACACCGCGCGCCGTTGCACCCGCCCGAGATCGAGGCCACCGCTGCCGAGGCGGACGCCCAGCATCAGCGCCCCGATCCGCAGCAGGACCAGGGGGATCACCACCGGCGCGAGGCGGACCGCCGCCGGAACGTCGATCGCCACGCCGGCCAGTGCGAAGAAGACCACGAACACCGGTCCGGCGGCGCGTTCCATCGCATGGCGGAGCTGCTCGCCGTCGTCGCCCCGGGCCACGTTGACCGCCACGAAGCCGGCGACCAGCAGGGTGATCAACACCTCCACGTGCAGCAGGTTGGCCACCTGCTGACCGAGCAGCGCGGCGAGCAGGGCGAAGATGAGTCGGTCGTCGCGCACCACCCGGAGCGCCATCGCCACCCCGACGCCGAGCGCCACACCGATCGGCACCGATCCGGCCACTTCCCAGATGATCAGCGCCACGCCGCCGCTCGGCTCGCTGGTTCCCGGCAGCAGGCGCTGCACCAGCCCCAGCAACAGGGTGAACAGCAGCACCACCACCACCTCGGAGAGCAGCACCACCGCGAGCGAGGCGCGAGCCGCCGGGCCGTTGGCCTTGGTCTCGGTCAGGATCGCCATCACGATCGCCGGCGAGTGCATCACCGCGATCAGCGCGAAGAGCAACGCGAAGAGAATCATCCGCTGCGTGTCGGCACCGGCGAGGAACGGGATCCACTGTCGCATCGCGATCGCGCCCGCCGCGAGCACCGCGGTGGCGAGCCCCAGTTCGATCGCGGTCAGCCGCAACAGCGTCAGGCCCCGGCGCCGGACCTCGTCGAGGTCGAGCTCGGCCCCGGCGAGGAAGGCGATCAGGGCGATCGCCAGGTCGCTCACCGGCTCGAGCTGGGCCGCGCCGCCGGCGGTGACGGTGCCGAGCACGGTCGGTCCCGCCAGCACCCCGGCGACCAGGTAACCGACGATCTTCGGTTGCTTGAAGCGTTCCGAGAGCTCGCCGGCGGCATAGGCCGCCAGGATCAGGAAGCCGAAGGTGAGCAGCACGTCGGGGGTGCCGCCGACACGACCCAACGGCTCGATCAGCCCCATCGCCCCGAACAGCAGCGCCAGCACGATCAGGCGACGCATGTCAGCCCGCCATCCCGTCGGAGGAGAGGGCCGAGGCCGGCAGCTGGATGTCCTCGGGCAGCGAGGCCACCACGTCGCGTGCCAGCCGTGCCGAGAAGATGTCGGTGAGCAGCACCGAGCAGAGCGCCGCCGTGAAGACCAGGTTGGGCAGCACCGCCGCGGGCGACAGCGAGTAGTCGAGCGCGATGGCAATCGCCAGGCCGCCCTGACCGATCAGGGCGAAGCCCCACCGCGGCCCGAAGGCGCCGAGGGCACCGTTGGTCCACGAGCCGAGCCAGCCCCCCGCGACCTTGCCGAGGACCCGGAGGGTGAGGAACACCAGCACCGGCACGAACACGTCGGTCGCCGCCGGAGCCCAGAGGGCGCCGGCACAGATCAGCATCAGGAAGTAGAGCGGTCGATCGACCTTGCCGAGCAGCTCGCCCACCAGGTCGCGCTGCCGGGTGGTGTTGACCAGGATGAAGCCGAGCAGGAAGCCCGGCAGCAGCGCACTCATTCCGATGTAGTTGGCCGCGCCGGTGGTCAGCACCACCGCGCCGGCCACGGCGATGAAGAGACGGTCCGGCGAGCGCTCGTCGCCCAGGAAGAGGTGAAAGAGCCAGCCGCCCACCAGGCCGATCCCCATCGCCATCACGATCCACTCGGTCGCGGTCGGTTCACGGACCAGCACGTGAACGGGCAGGTGGTAGAGCGCCAGGCCAACCGACACGACGACGATGGCGATCAACGCATCGATGGCGGCAGCCACCTCGAGCTGGCGCACCGCGAGGTTGCGGCGGCCGAGCGACTTGGCGGCGATGCGGGCGCCCTGCAGCGACGAACTCACCGCCACCGCCGCCAGCACCGCGGCCGGCAGCGCCGCCTGGTACGGATCGAGCGATGCCCTGACGAGCAGCCACCATCCCGCTCCACCCACCAGCGCAGCCGTGAGTAGCGACTCGACGAACGCCAACCGGTAGAGCATTCCCGGCGTGCGGGTCAGGACCGGAAGCCAGAAGCGGAAACCGACCGAGGCACCCATCCAGCCGAGCGCCAGGGTGAAGAATGGCGTCAGCCCGTCGAGGGCGTCGGCCCCGAGCAGGCCGGTCCCACGCGGCCCGAGCAGCAACCCGAGGACCAGGTACTCGGCACCCGAGACCACCAGCGCATGTCGCGCCAGCCAGTCGACCGCGAATCGCGCGGCAAGATATCCGAGGACGACGAGGAGAACGAGGAGCATGGGAGGTCGAGGAAGGTAGTCCTGAGCAGTGATTCCTGAGAAGTGAGGGGCAGCTACCTTTGGGGATCCTCCGACCGGAGTTCCGATGGGCTTGCGACATGCGGTTGTGATCGTGATGCTGTCCGTCGTCCCCCCGCTTTCGGCCCAGAGCGTCAGCAGCGCGACCTCGGGGACCACGGCACTCCTCCAGGCGGTCAGCCCCGTCAACGACCGGATCGTGTGGGTGAGCGGCCACCGCGGGACCATCCTGCGCTCGCTCGACGGGGGCGTGACCTGGCAACTCCGACGGATCCCCGACACCGACTCGCTCGAGTTTCGTGACCTGCACGCCGCCTCGGCCAATGTGGCCTGGGTGATGAGCGCGGGACCCGGCGCGCAGTCCCAGATCTGGCTCACCCGCGACGGCGGGGTGACCTGGGTGCGCCAGTTCGTCAACACCGATCCCGCGGCGTTCTACGACTGCCTTGCGTTCTTCGACGAGAACACCGCCGTCGCGTTCAGCGACGCCTCCCGGGGCCGGACCAACATTCTCCGCACGACCGATGCCGGCGGCCACTGGTCGCTGCTCCCTGTCGAGGCGGTGCCCGCCCCGCTCGAGGGCGAGGGCGCCTTCGCCGCGAGCGGCGGCTGCGTCGCCACGCTGGGTTCCCGCACCGGCTGGATCGCCCTCGGCGGGCCCGGGGCGCGGCTCTTCCGCAGTCACGACGCGGGGGCCACGTGGACCGCGTCGGCGACGCCGATCGTCCACGGCAAGACGGCCGGCAACACGGCAATCCAGTTCACCGCCACGATGACCGGGATGGTGGTCGGCGGGAACATCGGGAATTACGCCCGCGACACCTCGTCGGCGGTGGTGGCCGTGTCGCCCGACGGTGGCGACAGCTGGACGCTGCGGCCGCGTCCCCCAAGGGCCGGGGCGCTGTTCGGGATGACCTGGGTGCCGGAGGCGGGCAGCGGCGTGGCCCTGGTGGCGGGGCCCGGCGGCCTCTTCGTGACCGACGATGCGGGCGCGAGCTGGCGCACCCTCGACGAGCGCAGCTTCTGGAGTGTGGCGGCATGGGGCCGCCGTGCCTGGGCCGTCGGGCCCGGCGGGGTCATCGTGACGGCGACGTTCTGAACCGGCTCCAGCCGAACCGGAAGACCAGCGCCACGGCGAACGCCGCCAGCGAGAGCCGGGTTGCCATCGCCGGCGCGAGCTGCACATAGGCGGCCAGCCAGAGCGAGCCGATCACGAGCGAGACCAGCAGCACCGGCACCCCGACCGCGAGGTACTCGCGGAACGAGATCCGCACCCCACGCCGCGCCGCCAGGTCGAGGGTGGTCACGTTGGCCGACGCACCGATCGGGGTGCCGTTGCCGCCGAGGCAGGCACCCAGGGCCAACGCCCACCAGAGCGCCGCCGTCCGGTCGTCGAGCACACCGCCAAGATCGGCGACGATCGGGATGCTCACCGCCACGAACGGGATGTTGTCGATCAGCGCCGAGAGGATCCCGGCCACCCAGAGGATCAGCAGCGCGGCGAAGAGCAGTGTCCCGGTGTCGTCGAGTCCCAGGGCGGTGCTGCCCTGGACGATACCGGTCTGCAGCCCGCGCGCCAGCGTCTCGATCAACCCGGTGCTCACCGCGGCACCGACCACGATGAAGAGCATCGCGAAGAAGACCAGCGTCGGCCACTCGACGTCGTGTTCGAGCACCGCGAGGATGCCGTGCTGGCGTTCCTCATCGGAGGGCTGGTGGTGCCGGAGGTAGAGCACATCCTGCAGGACCAGCGCCGCCGCGGCGCCGACCACCGCCGGGACCGCCGCCGGCATCCCGGTCATCCCGTGCGTGAGGAAGCCGACCAGGATCCCCGCGCAGACCCACCCCATGCCGCGCAGCAGGGTCCGGTCGGTGATCGGTGGCACCGGATCGGCGGCGCCGTCTCCCGGGGCCGCGACCAGCTCGCGCCGATAGCGCCAGCGCGCCATCGCATCGAGCAGCACCATCATCAGCAGCACCGGCGGCGCCACGTTGGCCAGGAAGGCGGTGAACGGCAGGTGCGCCGCGGAACCGACCATGATGTTGGGGGGATCGCCGATGAGGGTGGCTGCGCCGCCGATGTTCGACGCCATGATCACCGGCAGCAGGTAGACGCGCGGGTCGAGGCCGAGCCGTGAGGCGACCCCCACCGCAATCGGGGTCAGGAAGATCACCGTGGTGACGTTGTCGAGGAACGCCGAGGCGATCCCCGTCGTCCAGAGCAGCACCGAGAGCACGGTTGCCGGGTTGGTGGGGCCGCCGCCCAGCAGGCGGCCGACCGCCCACTCAAAGACGCCGGTCGCCTTGAGCACACCCACCACCGCCATCATTCCCGCCAGCAGGAAGAGGACGTTGAGGTCGAGGGCCCCGTGGGCGGCCTCGAACGAGATCAGGTGATACGGTGTGAGGTAGGTGACGATCCAGAGCAGCGAGACCGCGACCAGGGCGAGCAGCACCCGGTGGGTCTTCTCCAGGGTGAGCAGCACGAACAGCAACACCAGCGTGCCGCCGACGAGGGCCTGCGATACCGCATCAGTGGTGGCGAACGCCGCCTCGGAGTGCATCCGCCCAAACTGCACCGGTCCGGGCCCGAACAACAGGCCCCGGACCGAGGATCATCGAGTGAATGGGTTGGTGAAGCGCAAGTCGCCGAGCAGGGCGGTGTCGGTCAGGCTGCCGAGAAACGCCACCAGGGCCTGGCGATCGGCCGCGGAGAGATTGAGCCGCTGCGGCCGACCATCACGACCGCGCAGTCGCTGGTCGAGCGCCGGCCCGGCCTCGATCCCGTCGGCATAGTGATCAACCACCTCGGCCAGCGTCTGGAAGCGCCCATCGTGCATGTACGGACCGGACACCGCGACGTTCTTCAGCGACGGCGACTTGAAGATCGTCGTCTCACCGGCATCGAGCCCGTTGCTCCCCGAGGCCGCGTCGAGCGAGTAGGTCGGCGGCATGTGGCAACCGGCGCATCCCGCCCCGCCCTGCTGTGGCGGGCGCATGAAGAGCTGCCGGCCACGGTTCTCCTCGGCACTGAGCGTCGCGAGCGGCTGGTCGAGTCCCCGACCCGGCGCCGCCGGGTCGTAGGTCGCGGCATACCCGGCATCCCAACGACTCCCGGTCGAGGCGATGCTTCTCACGTACTGCGCGATCGCCTGCTGGATCCGGGTGACCGTGATCGTCGCATCGCCGAACGCCAGCGAAAAGAGCTCCGGATAGTACGGCAGCGTGTCCATCCTGGCGATCAAGGCCGGCAACCCGCCATGGGCATCGTCGAACCCCATCTCGACCGGATGGCTGATCGGCATCGTGGCCTGGTCCTCGAGCGTGACCGCACGCTTGTCCCAGAAGAACCCGCCACCGGCATACCAGCGCGCATTGGCCAACCGCATCGCGTGCGCGGTCGTCAGGCCATCCTCGAAGCCGCGACTGAAGCGGTCACGGTCGGTGAACCCGTCGGCCTGCGCGTGACAACTGGCGCAGGCGATCCGTCCGTTCACGCTGAGTCTGACGTCGTGGAAGAGGACCCGGCCCAGCGTCGCGCCGGCGTCGGTGATCGGGGTGATGCTGTTGTCGAGGGCGCGCACGGCGGGCTGGCGATAGTACGCCGGCAGCGTCGTGGCCGCGTACTGGTCGAGGTGATCGGGATCGATCGTGGTGTAGCTGGCGATGCCCGGATGGGCCGACGCCGCCGGGGTCGTGGGTGACTCCGGCGCGCCGGTGGACATGGAGCTGTCGGCCGTGGGCGGTGCGCCGCCGCCGCACCCGGCGAGGATCAGGCCGAGGCAGAGTGTGGCGCAGCGGCGAACGGGCATGGGGGAGCTCCGGGATCGGGGTTCGTCCCGGATGACGTTGCGTCTCCCGTGCCGTTAAGTCGTGGCCCTCACTTCCCGCAGGGCGGCGGCACGCAGCAACAGACGCCGAGATGGTCGGCCGAGGGTATGTTGCAGAATTGGACGCACGGGGGGGGCAGGTCGCCGCTCCCGCCGGTGGATCGCCCGGCGCAGTTCCCTCAAGTCTCTGTCCGACACTAGCTTTGACCGTGCCGGGCGCGGTGGCAGAGCGGTTGAATGCACCGGTCTTGAAAACCGGCGGCCCCGCAAGGGGCTCGTGAGTTCGAATCTCACCCGCGCCGTGCCAGCCCTGACCACGACCCCAACTCGCTGGAGAGTGCCATGCGCAAGCTGCTGCCCCTGCTCCTCCTCCCGATCCTCGCTGCTCCGCTGGCAGCCCAGGAGTTCGAGGGAAGCATCGCGATGAAGATGACGACCAAGGACACCCCCGCGCCGGTGAACATGACCTTCTACCTCGGTGGTGATCATCAGGCGATGGTGATGGCAATGCCTGCATCGGCCGGTCCGATGGCCGGCAAGGAGGTCCGGATGGTCATCAATCAGGCCACCAAGAAGCTCACCATGCTGATGCCGATGCCACCGGGCATGCCCGGCAACGGCAAGGGCATGAAGATGGTGATGGACTTCGGCATGATGCAGGATCAGGCGGAGACCAAGGCGGCCGACGCCAAGGTCACTGCACTCGGCACGTCGCAGAAGATCGCCGGGATGTCCTGCGACGACTACGAGGTCACCACCAAGGACCAGACGCTGAAGATGTGCATGACCCAGGCGCTCGGTCACTACGCCTTCCCTGACCTGACCGGCCGCGGCCGCCCCCAGATGCCCGAGTGGGTCGCCGCCTTCGGCAACAAGCCGGTCTTTCCGCTCAAGATGTGGACCGACGACGGTTCGATGAGCATGGAGGTCACCTCCGTCACGAAGGGACCGGTCGACCCGGCGATCCTCGACGACAATCCGGCTGGCTTCATGAGCGTGCCGGGGATGGGCGGCTGAGATCACTTGATTGCGGTTGGATGAGGGCCACCTCGAGGGGTGGCCCTTATCTTTAGGGAGCAATGGGACCCCGACCCCCGGCGGTCCCGCCACGATGGCCGAATCCGGAGAGGGATTGCCATGCGCCGACTCCTCCTAGCTGCCACGGTCCTGGTGACCGCGCCACTCACCGCCCAGACGGGTACCTCCAGCTGGGCCGTGACGGTGACCGTCCCCGACTCACTCCAGGCGATGCTGCAGGGCACCAACCAGTTCGACATGCGGCTGACCATGGCGACCGACGGCCAGCGACTCGCGATGCAGGTGGAGCCAGGGCCCGAGATGATTGCCCGATCGACCACAACGGACCTGTCGGGTGTCCGGTTCCAGGCGATACTCAACGCCAGCGGCGACACCCTGTCGCTGGGCATCGTGCTGCCGCCGGCCCTCGCCACCGCGATGGGAGCGACGGGCGTCGGCTATCGCCTCGACCTGCCGCTCGACTCGCTCAACCTTCCCGACGGTGCCGCCGACTCGCTTCGCGAACGGATGGCCGACTCGAACCGGGTGCACCCGGTGGATACCGGCGAACGCGCGACCGTGGCGGGGCTCCCCTGCGAGGAATGGCGGGCCGTCAACGACAGCACCGGCGGCACCTTCACCATGTGCATGACCGATCCACCGGCGGCCCTCAAGGCGGCCACCGATGTGATGGAGCGGCACTTCCCGCGGTTCGTCACCATGATGGAGAAGCTCTCCGCCGAGCAGCGAGCCGAGTTCGGTGGACGAAAGCTGGTGCCGATCCGGATGGTGATGCAGGACGACCAGCGGATGACGATGGAACTCCTGTCACTCTCCGACGCCGCGCCCGACCCATCGTTCTTCACCCTGCCGCTCGATCTCCAGCCGTTCCCGATGGAGATGGTGAAGGCGATGATGGGGGCGGCCAGGCAGCAGCAGCAGGCGCAGCAGCAGCAGCAGCAGAATCAGGAGCCGTGATCCGCCGGCGCCTGCTCCTGGCCTGCCTCGTCGCCTCCGCCGTCGGCTGCCGGGACGCCGTTCCGCCACCGGCGGCGGTCTCCTTTCGGGGTCCCGAGGGCGCCCCGATCACGATCGACTCGCTGCCGGCCAGGCGGATCGTCTCCACGCTGCAGTCGGCCACCGAGTGGATCGTGGCGCTGGGGGCGGCCGACCGACTGGTGGCGCGCACCGACTTCGATCGCGAGCCCCAGCTCGCGGCGCTACCGTCGATCGGTGGCGGGCTCGACGTGTCGCCCGAGGCGCTGGTGGGGCTGCACCCCGACGTGGTGATCGGCTGGCGCATCGCGGCATCGGCGACCCTGGCCCACACCCTCGCCCCGTTCGGGATCCCGGTCGTGGCCCTCGAGGCCACCGACACCGCACAGGCCTTCGAGCAACTCACGGCCGTGGGACGACTGGTCGGGCGCGACAGCGCGGCTCGGGCCCTCGCCGACTCGCTTCGGAGACGAATCGCAGTACTGCGCGCGTCCAGCTGCCCACCGGGCACGGCACCCGAACCGGTGGTGGTGGTGCTCTCCACTGAGCCACCGATCACCAGCGGCCCGGGAACCTGGATGTCCCAGCTGCTCGGCGCCGCCTGCCTGGTCAACATCTTCGACGACGTCGACCAGCCGTGGCCCCAGGTGTCGATCGAGGCCATCGTGGCTCGCCAGCCGCGCTGGATCCTCACCTCGAGTGGCAGGAAGCCCGGCGCCCGGCAGCGAGAATTGCTTGCGCTGCCGGGATGGGCCACGCTCGAAGCGGTGCGCGCCGGAAGGATTCTCGAGCTCCCGGCCGACCTGCTGACCCGGTCGGGGCCGGGGATGGCCGAGTGGGTCGCGGCCGTCATCGCGGAAAGGGCGCGGGTCTCGGGGGCAGAGTGAGCGGGAGGTGGAGGCCACGGCGGGATCCCCTTCACCCTTCACCGTTCACCCCTTACCTTCTGCCGACGTTACATTGCGCCCCCCAGGAGCGATGGCCGAGTGGCTGAAGGCGGCGGTTTGCTAAACCGTTTTAGGGGTCTAAAGCCCCTAACGAGGGTTCGAATCCCTCTCGCTCCGTTCGAAGCGACAAGCGACAAGCGACAGGCGACAGGCGATCGTCGGCATCCGGGGCCGTGCTCTCACCCCGCCCGCGCTTGTCGCCTGTCGCCTGTCGCCTGTCGCTTTCAACACACGGCCACCCGATGACCAACCCGCCCCGCCTCCGCTTCGCCCCGTCGCCGACTGGCTACCTGCATGTCGGTGGCGCGCGCACGGCGCTCTTCAACTGGCTCCTCGCGCGCCACACCGGCGGCACGCTGGTGCTGCGCATCGAGGACACCGATCGCGAGCGATCGACGCCGGAGCACACCCAGGTCATCCTCGATGGCCTCGCCTGGTTGGGACTCGACTGGGACGAGGGTCCGTTCTTCCAGGGGGAGTACGCCGCGCGACACCGCGCCGACGCCGAGCGGCTCCTCGCCACGGGCAAGGCGTACAAGGACTTCCTCACCGCCGAGGAGCTCGAGGCGGCGCGGGCTCGAGCCAAGGCCTCCGGCACCCCATTCCGCTTCGACCGGACGCGGCTGGCGCTCCCCGACGAGGAACTCGCCCGTCGCGAGGCGGCAGGGGCGCCCTACACCGTCCGGTTCGCGGTCCCGCACGAGGAGATCGCCTGGGACGATGCGGTGCATGGTCGGATCTCCTGGCAGGGGCGCGACCTCGACGACTTCATCATCCTGCGGTCCGACGGCAGCGCGATCTACAACCTCGCGGTCGTCTCCGACGATGTCGCGATGGGCATCACCCACGTGATGCGCGGCGACGACCACATCGCCAACACCCCCAAGCAGATCGCCCTCTACCGCGCCCTGGGCCATCCCGAGCCGATCTTCGCGCACGTGCCGGTGATCCTTGGCAGCGACGGGAAGAAGCTCTCCAAGCGCCACGGCGCGACCGCCGTGGGCGACTACCGCCACGAGGGCATCCTGCCCGCGGCGATGCGCAACTTCCTCGCCCTGCTCGGCTGGTCGCCCGGCAACGACGAGGAGATCCTGCCACTCGACGAACTGATCCGTCGCTTCACCCTCGAGGGTATCCAGGCGAAGCCGGCGGTGTTCGATCCGACCAAGCTCGAATGGATGAACGGCCAGTACCTCTCGGCGCTCCCCGCCGCAGAGTTGCTCGAGCCAGTGGCCACCGCGCTGACGGCCCGAGGGGTCGAGATCGCCGGCCACGATATCGAGCCGATCATTGCGGTGGTCAAGGGTCGGGCCCGGACGGTGACGATGATTGCCGAGATGGTCGCGGTGCGGCTGCCCGGGGCGGTGGTCGTGCGCGATGCTCGGGGCGAAGCCCTGGCCGCCAAGCTGGGTGAGCGGTTCGAGGCCGGACTTGGCCTGGCCGTCCAGGAACTCTCGGCGCTGGACCCGGCCGGGTGGCATGCGGAGGCGCTGGAGACCGTGCTCCGGTCGGCCGCCGAGCGCGAGGGACTCAAGCTCGGCGATGTGATGCAGCCGATCCGCGTGGCGCTCACCGGGAGCACGGTAAGCGAGCCGGTGCATGAGTTGCTGGCCGTGGTGGGCCGCGAGGAGTCGCTGGCCCGGCTGGCCCTGGCGTCCGGGGGCTGAGCGCTCCTCAGCGCAGTCCGGCCAGGATCCGCTCCGCCGTGGCCCGCACTCGTGCCTGCCCCGCCGTGATCGCCGGGCCGAGCGGATCTTCACCGAGCAACACCTCGCGCACCGTCGGCAGCGTGGCCACGTAGTAGTCGCGCCACGCGGCGAGGATCGTGCGCTCCGTCGCGACGGCTCCGCCCCGAGCAATCGCCTGGTGTGAGAGTCGGCCCTGCGTCTCGAGCTGGGCCACCGCCACCCGCACCAACTCCTCCAGCGCCGGACGCGCCATCGCCTCACCACCGATGGCGAGCAGCATCCCGGTGTCGAGCGCACAGTTCCCGACGTTGGCCAGCGTGGCACTGCTCACCATGCCGATGCGGTCGCGGTCGGTGTGATAGAACTGGTCGGTGAAGTGCCAGAAGAGCACCGCCGGGATGTGGGCCTGCAGGAACGGGGTGTGGTCACTGCCGCCCTCGTAGGGATTGGCCTTGACCACCCAGCCGGTCGTGGCCGCCCGGTCGAGACAGCGCTGGCGCGCGAAATCGTTGAAGAAGTGCGGCCAGATCTCCGACGCCTTGACCGGCCCGCCACCCCACTCGGTGTGCTGATCCTCCCCACGGACCCAGACGGCCGACGGGTCCTTCATCTTCTCGATCAGGAAGGTACCGCCGGTCAGGGCGGTGTTCTCGCCGACCATGTCGAGCGACATCCCCCACTTGATCCCGGTCCGGCGCACGCTGTCCTCGGCGATGAACCGCGCGGTGGACCGGATCTCGTCGCCCCAGAGAAAGGTGATCGTTCGCGCGGGATCGGCGCGGCCCTCCCGGACCAGCCTGGCGGCGGTGCGGGCCATTTCCGCCAGCAGCCCGACACCGGAGGCGTTGTCGTTGGCGCCGGGCTCCTGCACATGGGCCGAGTACACGAACCGTTCCGCCGGCCGCACGGCGCCCCGGATCTCGGCCACGAGGGTGCGCTCGGGTCGCTGCTCGAAGACCGCACGGACCGCGACCGCAACCTCGACCGGCCCGGCGGCGAGGGCGGCATCGAGCGAGTCCCGCGCTGCGGCCGAGAGGAAGATCAGGAAACCGTGATGGACCGTGTCGCGCGGCAGACCCGAGAAGCGGATCGCGTCGACGTTCATCGCCTGGCGGTTGTAGTCGGGCAGCGTCTGGCGCAACAGCACGCCGAGGGCGCCGTGGGACATCGCGCGCTGGTAGAGGGTTCGTGCACTTCCCTGGCCGATCACGATGGCGCCCTCGACCCGGTGTGCGGCGAAGTCGGACTGGCTGCCGTCGCCGACGTCGACCAGCCGTGCCCGCACACCCTCCGCCGGGGTCGACCACGAGTTGGACGCGAGCATGTTGTGGTTGCCAGCCCAGGTCAGCAGCGCACCGGGGTGTCCCGTGATCGCGAGCGACGCGTCGAGCGGCGACCACGCCGGCTCCCGCATCGGTCGCGACTCGATCCGGTAGGTGAATCGGTCGCCGGGCGAGGCGATCGCCTGGTCGACGTATCCCGCCGTGCGCAGCAATGCGGCGACGGTATCGATGGAACGGTCGAATCCCCGATTGCCGGGCAGCCGGTAGAACTGTTCCACGAAGGCCACGGTTGCGAGCGCCCGGTCCCCGGACAGTTCGTGGGCCACGGCTTGGGCGATCGAGGCAAAGGCCGGCGGAGGGCCAGGCCGATGCGGGAGCTGGGCCGTGAGCAGGGCGGGCACCATCAACGGCAGCAGCGCGTGCAGCGTGCGACGCAACGTCATGCGAGATTCCCCATCTTGAATCGCCAGCACCGATCGAGGAACTCGGCAAGCCAGCCGCGTTCGATGAAGGTGGCGACCGCCTCGCCGGTCGCGTGCCGGTCGGTGCCCCAGAGGGAAGCCCGGCGCGGCCCTTCGGTGAGGCCGGCCTGGATCACCACCCGATCGCCGTCGGTCCAGACGGTGGGCAGGTCACCCGCGAGCCGAGCCGAGACAGCATTCGCACCCGGACCCCCGATGGCGATCACCGGCGCATGGTGGAAGAGCTCGGTGTCGAACCACGCCTCGTCGGTGACCATCACCGCCCGGCGGTAGGGCCAACCGCGTCCGCGACTGTCGATCTCGTCCTTGAGCCGTGCGGCATTGATCAGGTCCGGGTGTCCCGCCTCGAGACCGGTTGCCACGACAACCACGATCGTCTCCTCGCTGTCGACCAATTTCACGGTGCGGAACTCGAGTCCGCGGGCGGCACCCGGCGACGCTCCTCGAACTGGTGCTCGGCCTCCTTCTCGGCGCGCAGCTTCTTCACCGCTTCCTTGAACTCCGCCAGGTTGGCGGCGCGCCGACCGGCAGTGAGCAGGTCCTCGCGCATGCGGCCCAGCTTGGCGTTGAGCGCCGCCTCGGTCGGATTGGGCTGCACGTTGATCGGCAGCAGGGCCAGCAACATGGTGGGGATCTTGAGCGGACCGAGGTGAATCCAGCGCGAGTCGATGCCGACCTCCTGGCCGCCGATCGAGGTCGTCCATGCAGGAAGCGCCGGCGGATGGTCGACCACCTCCGCCGCCATGGCATCGAGGTACTTCTGGGTGAGCGAGGCGACCGCGCTGTCGACCAGCTCCTGCTCCGACTTGCCGGAGAGGAGCGCGGCGATCTCGCGGGGCGTCATTGGCAGCGGTTCGATCCACACCTGGCCAGCGCCGTACCGCGGAGCCACCCGGCGCGGCGTGGCAGCGCTGTCCTGTGCCGCGAGCGGCAGCGCGGCGCAGGCCGTCGCCACGAGGGCGACCAGGCCGTGCCGGGGGTCAGGACGCACCGGCCCCCGCCCCGCTCCTGCAGGCCGCAAGGGTGCGACCCAGTCGCACCACGGCCTCGCACAGCCGCTCGGCAGGCACGGTGAGGGCGATCCGGAAGTAGCCCTCACCGGCCGCGCCGAACCCGCTTCCCGGCAGCACGATCACCCCCTCGCCCTCCAGCGCCCGACTGGCGAACTCGGCCGAGCGGATGGAGGCCGGGAGCGGCACCCAGAGGTACATCGCTCCCTGCGGCGCCGCGACCGTGAAACCCGCCGCGGTGAGCGCGGCCACCGCCGCATCACGACGCGCGGTGAGCTCGGCGACCACTGGCGCGACCAGGGTCTCGGCGCGGTCGAGCGTCCAGGCCGCGGCCTGCTGCAGCGCCAGGAACGCCCCGGTGTCGACGTAGCTCTTGAGCTTCGCCAGGGCACCGATGAGTCGCGCGTTGCCGACCGCGAAGCCGAGCCGCCACCCGGTCATCTGGAACGACTTGGACATCGAGAAGAACTCGATCGCCACGTCGCGCGCACCCGGGATCTCGAAGATGCTCGGCGCGACGTACCCGTCGAAGGTGATGTCGCAGTAGGCGTTGTCGTAGGCCAGCACGATGTCGTGTGCCCGGCAGGTGGCCACCAGGCGTTCGAGGTAGTCGCGCGGGGCAATCGCCGCGGTCGGATTGTTTGGGTAGTTGACGTAGACGAGCGCCGTCCGCGCGAGGAGCGCCTCGGGCAGGGTGTCGAGCTCCAGCAGGAAGCCGCCCTCGCGCTCGAGGGGCACGATCACCGGCTCGGCACCGGCCAGCACGGCACCGCCGAGATAGGCCTGGTAGCCGGGCTCCGGGAGGACGACCGCGTCGCCGGGATCGGCGACCGCCAGCGCGAGATGCGCCAGCCCCTCCTTGGAGCCGATGAGCGGCAGCAGCTCGGTGGCCGGGTCGAAGTGCTGCGCGAACCGTCGCGCGAGCCAGTCGGCCACCGCGCGACGGAAGTCCGGAAGCCCGGCCTGGAAGCCGTACTTGTGCATCGCCACGGTGTCGAGCACCCGGGCGAGCTCGGCTCGGGTCCCGTCGGGCGGCGGACCATCGGCGTCGCCCGCGCCCAGGTCGATCACATCGATACCGGCGTCGAGCAGCCGCCGCTTGGCGGCCGGTACATGGGCGAGCGGATAGCTCGGCAGCGCGTCGAGCCGGGAGCTCAGGCGGGTCATGCGTCGTCCTGGACAACGGGATTGGAGAGGATGCCGACGCCGGGGATCTCGACCTCGACCACATCGCCGGCGGCCAGCGGACCGACCCCTTCCGGCGTGCCGGTGAGCACCAGGTCGCCCGGCTCGAGGGTCATGATGTCACTGATGGCGGCGATCAGCGCCGGGAACGGGAAGATCAGGTCACGCACATGCCCGCGCTGGCGCACCTCACCGTTGACGCGGCCGATGATCTCCAGATCGTCCCAGTCGAAGCCCTCGCGCACCACCGGTCCCAGCGGACAGAAGGTGTCGAACCCCTTGGCGCGCGCCCATTGGCCATCGACCTTCTGGAGGTCCCGTGCGGTCACGTCGTTGGCACAGCGGATTCCCTCCACATGGGCCATCGCGTCGGCCGCCGGCACCCGACGGGCCCGGCGACCGATCACCAGGGCGATCTCCGCTTCGTGATCGACCCGCGCGCTGGCGCGCGGCATCCGGATCGGCTCGCCCGGCGCGATGATCGCCGACGGCGGCTTGAAGAAGAGCAGCGGTCGCTCGGGAACCGCGTTGCCGAGCTCCTTGGCGTGGGCAGCGTAGTTGCGACCCACGCAGACGATCTTCCCCGGTCGGGGCGTGCTCATCGAGTGACTCCGGTGCGAGACAGGGATACCGACCTGAGCCGAAAGCTAGTCGCCCCCGAAGGCACGCTCGGCAGCATGGGCAACCGCGCCCACCAGGCCGGCGCAGTGGTCCGGCGACGGCGGCCCCTCGGCGAAGAACGGATCCATGATCGAGGATCGCAGCACGACCAGCCCCTCCTCCTCCCACTCGGACTCCGAAAGGCCGAGTTCCTCGAGCAGCGGGGCGACGATGCCGCGGCACCCCGGTGGGGAGAGTCGGGTCCGGGTGATCCAGTAGGTCGGCTCCCCGCCCGCACCGCCCATCTGGCGATGGATCGCTGCGTTGAGCGCGTTGACCTCGGTCACCGAGGCGAACGACGGGTGCGTCACCACCCAGGTCACCAGGTTGAGGTCGGGCTCCGGCAGCCGGACCGCCCGGAAGCGTCCCAGGGCCCCGGGAACTCCCAGGGCGCGGTGCAGTGCCCGGGCACCGGCGGCAGTGCGATGAACCAGGTAGCCATAGCCGCGCACGTCGAGCGGGATCACCCGATGACTGAGCCAGACCGCGGCCGCAGCGGCGCCCGGCTTGCTGCCCTCCAGGATCCACCGTCCGAGGAATCCCTCATCGCCTCCCTCCGGGCCGGGATCGAGGTATGGCGGGTCGAGCGAGACGAGATTCCGGCCCCGCCGATCACGCAGCAGGATCACCCCGGCGGGATACGGCACGAATCCCATCTTGTGCGGATCGATGGTGATCGAATCGGCCTCCTGCATCGCGTTGACCGACGCTACCCAGGCGTCGTCGGGCCAGGCCGATCCGGTGATCGAGCGGATCGCCTCGCCATCGAGGCGGCCGCCATCAGGATCACGGGTGAGTGCCGCCGCGTAGCCGCCATGGCAGGCGTCGGCATGGAGATGGAACACGGTGCCGAGGGATCGGGCCGCGTGGTCGCGCACGGCGACGAGCTCGTGGAGCCGGTCGATGGCGCCTTCCTCGGTGGTCCCCGCCACCGCCACCGTGGCGAGCACCGGTGTGCGGCTCGCCGCACAGCGCGCCAGCACCGCCGCCAACGCGTCGGGATCCATTCGGGCGTGACGATCCACCGGCACCTGGATCAGGCGCTGCGACCCGATGCCAAGGGCACGCACGATCTTCTCCCAGGAGTAGTGGGCCGTGCTCGAGACCAGCACCACACCGGCGGGGAGCGGATCCTCCCACGCCGCGGCGATCTGCCGGGTGTAGTCCTGGTAGCCGATCGCCGACAGCGAGTGCCGCTCGAGCGCGGCGCGTCCCTCGGTCGGGGGCACCGCCCGGTGGAACGCATCGTAGGCATCGAGCGCCGCCCCGGGCGCGAGGTTGAGCAGGTTCCAGAGCGGCAACTCGCGCAGGTCGCCCTCGGTGCCGTCCGGCAGGGCCACGGTGATCGCGACGCCGAGCTCGCGGGCAGCCAGCGCCAGGCCGACCGGGAGGTAGCGCACCCCGCGAGCGATCCAGAGCGCCTCGAAGTTGGCCACCGTGCCGCCGCTGGTGATGTGGCCCCAGCCACGCGACGGCTCGTAGCCGATCATGGCCGCCAGTTGGGCCGCGGCCTCCAGTTCGAGCCGGGTGGTGACCGGCGAGACCTCGGCGACCACGTTGTTGGGGTTGTAGAGCATCCCGGCGATGTAGCCGATCTGGGCGGCGATCGTCTGCTCGCCAAGCATGTGCCCCTGATACCGACCACTGAAGAACGGCACGTCGCTCTTGAGCGCGGCGAGCAGACCGTGCAGCTCCTCGGTCAGGCGGGCGACTGCGTCGTCGTAGCCCGGCCGCCGCCGGTCCGACTCGCGGATGGTGAAGCCGTCCTCGGGGTGGTGATTGCGACGCCAGAAGACGTGGTCGCGCAGGGCCTCGAGCAGCAGGCGCTCGACGAACTCGGCGTTCTCCCCCCGTGGCCCCAGGAACCAGGCGCGAAGGGCCTCGGCGGCGGCGGGAGCGGTGGTGTCGGTCACCCCTGAAAATAGGGTGGCGAGCGGCGAACGGCGAACGACAGCCGCGAGACCGATCCCCGAACCGATTCCTCGGAGTGGCCCCGCCGAACCGGCCCGTCGTTCGGCGCTCGCCAGGTGCGCGTCAGGTCGTCTTGGGAATCCCGTTCCGGATCGCCATCCGGATCCGGTCGGTGAACAGGTCGATCTCGTCGGGTGTGGTGTAGACGTTCGGCGTGACCCGGACGCCAGAGAACTCTGGGTGCCTGATCGGGACCGTCACGATCCGGTGCTTGTCGAGGAGCCAGCTGCTGAGCGCCCCGGGATCGATCCCCTCGACCTGGAGCAGCGCGATGGCCCCGGCATACGGCCCGTCGAGCGGAGTCGGTACCGAGACGCGGTCGCTCTCGGCCAGCAGCGTCTTGGCCCAGCGATCGCGCAGGTAGCGCAGCCGCGCGATCTTGCGGTCGGCCCCGATGCCGTGATGGAACGCCAGTGCGGCCGAGATCGCGTTGTGGTTGGCCGCCGGATGGGTGCCGATTTCCTCGTACTTGCGGACATTCTCGTCCATCTTCTCCGGCGCCGCCATCAACGGCCAGAGTCCCTTCTGCTTTGCCTTCCGGACGTAGAGGAAGCCGGTGCCTATCGGGGCCAGGAGCCACTTGTGCAGCGACGTGCCGTAGTAGTCGACATCGAGTTCGTCGCGCGTGAACGGGAAGTGCGCGTAGGCATGCGCCCCATCGACAAACACCTCGATGCCGCGCTCGCGCGCCATCTGGACGATCTCGCGCACCGGAAAGATCTGCCCGGTGAGGTTGGTGATGTGGGTGATCTCGATCACCCGGGTGCGCGGCGTGATCGCCTTGCGGAAGAGGTCGACCAGGTACTCCTGCGACGGTGGCGGCACCGGGAACGAGAGCTTGGTGAGCACGATCCCCTCGCGCCGCACCCGCTGATCCCAGGTGGTGAGCATCCGGCCGTAGTTCTGGTTGGTGGCCAGCACCTCGTCGCCTCGCTTGAGGTCGAGGCCGAGGATCATCGTCTCCAGTGCCTCGGAGGCGTTCCGGGTGATCGCCATCTCCTCGGGGTCGCAGCCGAAGTCGGCGGCGAGGTCGCGTCGCACGCTCTCGATTCTCGGTTCGAGCACCGACCACATGTGGGTCACCGGCAGCTCGTTGCTGAACCGCAGGTCGCGGATCATCTGCTCGAGCACATGCGTCGGCGTGGGACAGCAGCCGCCATTGTTGAGGTTCACCATGGTGCGGTCGGCGTCGAAGGCGCGCTGGATCTCGCTCCAGTAGGTCTCGTCGTCGGCGAGCGACGCGGCCGGCGTGGAGGGCGTCACCCGGCGGGTGCCGAGCACCCGGGCGATGGCGTCGGGACGGAAACCGGGGAGCGCGACTGCCAGACCGGCGGTGCGCGCCAGGAAGGCACGGCGGGAAGTCATCGGAACCTCACGTGAGAGGTGAGACGCGAGACAGGGGATGTGGGTCAGGGAGCGCCGACGGGTGCGGGCCTGACCTGGCCACCCATCGTCACCCTTCCAACCTAGGTCGCTTTTGCCCCGGATGCGAACCCGGCCCCGGGATCGTGGCTCAGCGCTCCCCGGCCGCCACCCCATGGCGCGCGAAGAAGTCCTCGACCTTGTTGCGCACCACCGCCCACGGCGCCACCACCCGCTCGGCCGGCGGCAGCCCGTCGAGGAGTGCCATGCCGTAGCGTCGCGTCACGATGCGGGAATCGAGCAGCAGGACGACCCCGACATCGCCGGCACCGCGAATCAACCGGCCAAATCCCTGCTTGAGCTTGAGCGCCGCGTGGGGCAGCAGGTAGCCGAAGAAGCCGTCCTCACCCTGCTCCGCCAATCGTTCGAGCCGCGCCGCGGTGATCGGCTCGCTGGGCACCTTGAACGGCAGCTTGGCGATGACCAGGCCGCGCAGGGCGCGACCCGGCACGTCGACCCCTTCCCAGAACGAATCGGTCCCCAGGAGGATCGCATGGCCGGCCTCGCGGAAGCGACGGATCAGCTGGTCCCGCTGTCCCTCGCCCTGCACCAGGATCGGGAAGCGATGCCCCAGGGCGGCGCGAACCTCGGCGGCGACCCGGCGCAGCTGGGCGTGCGAAGTGAAGAGCACGAAGATGCCGCCGTCGGAGGCCCAGGCCAGGTCGTGGACGATGCCCGCCACGGCCGCGTCGTGACCCGCCGGGTCCTCGCGCGGATCGGGCACATCCTCCGGCACCCCGAGCAGGCACTGCTCGCTGTAGTCGAACGGCGACGGGAAGATCTCCTGGACAGTGACCGGCGAGTCGGCCCCGGCCAACCCGATCCGCGAGGCCAGGAAGGTGAAGTCGCCGCCGACGGCCAGCGTGGCACTCGTCAGGGCGACGGTGTCGAGCCGGTCGAAGAGCAGTTCGCGCAGCAGCGGGGCGAGATTGAGCGGCACCGCGGCGAGCTGGATCGTTCGGCCCTGCGCTCCCGCGCGCTGGATCCAGCGCACGTCGGGTTCGCGTTCGCGGGCCGGATGGAGCACCGCCGCGAGGCCGTCGCTCACCGCCTCGAGCCGACGCAACACGCCACGGCACTCCAGCAGCAACCGGGAGCGCCGCTCGGTGAGCTCGGCCTGGGCCAGGCGGTCGGCGATCGTCTCGACATGGTCGGCAACCCCCTGGAACCCGTGCAGCGCCGCCGCCAGCTCGCGCTCGAGGCCATCGGCCCACACCGGATGGGCATCGAAGTCGTCGTCGAGCCGACGGGGGCCCGGCCCGGACTCGTCGAGCACGCTGGTCAGGCGCAGGAACAGCGCGTCGGCCGCGCGTCGCGCCGCCATCACCGCCGGCATCAGCCGCTCGCGGAGCAGGTCGAGCGAGGCCCTGCTGAGCAGGTCGTCGGCCGTCACCAGGTCGCGCTGCAGCGCCGGCAGCAGGCCCTTGCCGCTTCGCTCCAGCCGATTGAGCAGCCGTGCCACGCCGCGGCTCGAGACCTGGCGTCCGAGGTGATGCGCGGCCACATCCTCGAGGTGATGGCCCTCATCGATGATCAACCGCTTGTAGGCCGGGAGCACCGCCGCCTCCTCCCAGTTGTCGGAGGCCTGGCGCACCGACAGGTCGGCGGCGAGGAGATGGTGGTTGACGACCACCACGTCGGCCTGCGCAGCGCGGCGGCGCGCCTGGAACACGAAGCAGCGGTCGAAGTGCGGACAACGGATTCGGGGACAGAGATCGGGCTCCGCCGAGACCTCGTCCCAGACCTCCGGGGTCGGCGGCACGGGGAGGTCGGCGAGCGAACCGTCGCTGGTGTGCGACGCCCACGCGGTGATCTGCACCAACTCGTCGAACTTGCCCGGTTCGAGCAGCGACTGCTGGCTCTGTCCCGCCCCCTCGAGCCGGGCAAGGCAGAGATAGTTGCGCCACCCCTTGAGGAGCGCGAACGAGGGGACATGCTCCTCGTCGCCCAGGGCACGCTGCAACAGCGGCAGGTCCTTGCCGACCAGCTGCTCCTGCAGGTTGATGGTGTTGGTCGAGATGACGGTGCGTTCGCGGTTGGCGCGCGCCCAGGCCAGGGCCGGTACCAGGTAGCCGAACGACTTGCCCACCCCGGTCCCCGCCTCGAGCAGCAGCACCCCGTGATCGTTGTAGGCATCGACCAGGTAGGCGGCCATGTCACGCTGACTCTGGCGATCCTCGTAGCTCCCCAGCTCCCCGGCGATCGGGCCATCGGCACCGAGCAGGGCGACCACGTCGAACGGATCGATCGGCACCCGGCCCGCGTCGCGGGGCACCTCCACGACCACGTAGAGTCTGGTTGCCGCATTGTCGACGATCGCGAAGCCGATGCCATCGTCGTGCGCCCGCGCCGCGATCGAGAGGTCGGCCTGGGACGGGTCGAGCCGACCGCCGGGATGGTTGTGGATCAGCATCTCACCCGGCTCGGCGACGCCCGGCATCGCGAGGACCATCTCCACGGTGCCGCGCGCCACGGCACGCGCCGCGGTCACCAGCCCCGCAGCGTCGAGCGTCGCGACGAACATCACCTCATTGCCGCCGGCGGTCGCGATCTCGCGACGGATCGTCTCGGCGGCGGCGGGGGCGAGTCGGTCGGTCAGGTCTTCAGTTCCTTCTTCTTGGCGGCCGGGAAGAGCACGTTGTTGAGGATCAGCCGGTAGCCCGGCGAATGCGGGTGCAGCGAGAGGTCGGTCGGCGCGTCGCCGATGCCGTGCTGGGGGTCCTCGGGATCATGCCCGCCGTAGAAGGTCCAGGTGCCCTGGCCGTGGTCGCCGTGGATGTACTTGACCCATGGCGCCCCCTCCTCGTCGGCGAGGATCGTCACGCCCGGCTTGAGGGTGCGGCGGGTGAACGAGGTGGTCAGGCCGTAGAAGTCGGGAATCACCTGGCGGTGGTTCTGGACCAGCATGCATGCCACCGGGTCGATCTTGGCGGAAAAATTGAACAGCGTGAAGGCACCGAGCGGCTGACGATCGATGCCGTTGACCTGGTGCCCGTCGATGGAGCTGAACGAGGCCAGCGACGGCGACAGCTCCAGCGTGGCACCCTGGAAGGCGAGCGCTCGGTCCCAGTGCATCTTGCGCGACGCGTCGGGATCCATCGGGGTGCCGTCGGCGTAGGCCGCCGCGATGTCGACGCCCTCGCTCGCCAACGCCAGGTCGAGCGTCTCGGTGGCCGTGCACATCGCGAAGAGGAACCCGCCGCGCTCCACGAACGCAGCGATGCGCTGCGCCACGGCGCGCTTGAGCGCGGGCACATTGGCAAAGCCGAGTCGCGACGCCATCCCGCGATTCATGTCCATCATCTCCTGCAGCCACGCCGCGCCGGAGAAATTGACGACGAACTTCGAGTACTGGCCGGTGAAATCCTCGTGGTGGAGGTGGAGCCAGTCCCAGTCGCCGAGCCGGTCGCCGATCACCTCGGGATCCCAGACCCGGTCGTAGCGGATCCCGGCGTACTCCAGCGCCATCGTGACGGCGTCGTCCCACGGGGCGGCATTGGGCGGCGCATAGACGGCCACCTTCGGCACCTTCTCCAGCGGCACCGCATCCATGTTCGCCGCGGCGATCTCGGCGTGGATCGACGCGATGGTGCCGTCGTCGACCGGCTCGATGCCCACCCCGGCCAGCGACGCATCACGGCGCACCGCCTCCGACCCGGGAAGCAGGAACGAGCCGCCCCGATAGTTGAGGAGCCACTCGCCCATCTCGCCACGCTGCAGCGCCCGGAACGCCACGCCGTAGGCCTTGAGATGATCCGACTGGCCATCGCCCATCGGCACCACGAACGACGCCGCGCGCCGCGGCGACACCAGTGGCAGCCGCCGGGGCAGCAGCATCGCGCCGGCCGCACCCCGGCCCATCAGGCGGAGCCAGTCCCGGCGGGTGATCACGGCGCCGCCCCGGCGGGGATCGCGCCATGCAGCCGGTCCCGCAGCCGTCGCGCCGCGGGCACCGCCGCACTGTCGGGATAGTCGATGATGATCGCCTCCAGCATCCGTTCCGCCTCGTCGTCGTCGCCCCGGGTGTAGGCGATCCGGGCCAGCGCCAGTCTCGCGGCCGGTGCGGTGGCCGGTGCGGCCGAAGTGTCGGCCGCGGTGAGCAGCGTCAGCGCCGAGCCCGTGTCGGCCCGTGACAGTGCCAGCTCGGCGGCGAGGTAGCGCAGTGCCGCCGCACCAGGCGGCGCCAGCGAGTCGGCCAGCCCGGTGAATCGGGTCACCGCCGTGGCGGTGTCGCCACGGTCGAGGACCAAGAGGGTCCGACCGAACGCCGGGAACGTATCACGATGCATGGCACCGAGCAGCGCCAGCAGCGCGACACGCTCGACGGCGTGCTCCTGATCGTTGTCGAATGGGCCAGCCGCCTTGAGCCACTCGGCCGCGTTCGTCAGGTCGCCGCGGTAGGCACGCAGGCGTCCCCGGGCGGCAAATCCCGCCACGCTGCTGTCGGCCGTCAGCAACGCCTCGCCATGGTCGAGGTCCCCGGCACGCGCCCAGGCCATGGCCACCCGGCGGGTGGCGCGATCACGCTCGTCGAGCGAGAGCGACCCGCGGATCGACGTCAACAACGATTCCGCTTCGGCTGGCCGACCCTCGGCGATCAGGACCCCGAGCAGCGTTCCCGACGCCGACGATGCCACGCCGTCCGGGGCCGCCGGATCGGCCGACACGTCGGCGAGGATGCGCCGGGCGACTCGTTCCTCGCCGGCGTCGGCCCACGCCCGGGCGGCCTCCATCCAGGTGCGCACCCGGGTGAGCCCCTGCTCGCGGCTGGCCTGGAGTTCCAGTGCCTGCCCCTTGGCCCGGAGCGCGGGCCGATCGTCGCGACCCTTCAATTCCTCGAGCACTGGCCGCAGCAGGTACGACGCCTGGGCCGCGCTCTCGGGCAGCACCCCGCCGAGAATCGCGACACCCTGCTCCGGTTGGCCCCACTTGACCAGCAGCAGACCGCGCAGTCGCGTTGCCTCGACCTCGCCGCGCCGCGTGAGAATCGCCAGCACGGTATCGCGCTGCGGTGGCAGCAGGTCCCCCAGCATCAGCAGGGCGGCGCTTCGCAACGTCGGCGCGTTGGCGATGGCGCGCAGCCATTCGTCGGTGGCACCGGCGATGTCGCCCTCGGCTTCCCGGAGCTGGGCGAGCTCGGGAGCCAGCGCCGCCGGGTTGGCGATCCGTCGCCGGCCGGCCTCGAGCGCCTGCTTGGCGGCAACTCGGTCGTGCGCCTCGAGCGCCGAGGTCGCCCATTCGCGCCACGGTTCCTCCTCGCTCCCGACCACGGTCACCCAGCGGTCGACATACGCCGCGGCCGAGTCGCGCTCGCCGAGCAACGCATAGTTGCGCACCGCCAGGGAGAGGAACCCGACGTTGGAGGAATCGATCGCCAGCGCCTGCCGGAGTGGCGCCATCAGTTCGGCGCGACGGTCGAGCGACGGCAGCACGCGCGACAGACCAAGGATTGCCTGCCCGTCGGCAGGACGCTCCACCAGCACCGCGTTGTAGTAGTCGACCGCCTCGGCCAGGTCGCCGCGGCGCTCGGCCGCGAGGGCGCGAGCCAGGTCGCCGGTGATCACCGGGCGCTGCGCCCCGAGGGTGAGGGGCAGCACGAGCAGCGCGAGCGCGAGTCGGCCCCTCACGGGCGGGTCGCCTCGGTCAACCGTCGGAAGTAGTCGAGCACCCGGCGCCGGTCGTCGGGCGACAGGCGCTGCAACTCGTCCCACCCTGGCAGCGGGAACTCCGCGCCGCGCAGCACCCGGGGATCGAGGGCGTCGGGGCGCGACAGCTCACCGGGCTTGGCGGTCTCGCTCCGCCGCTGCTTCTCGGGATCCTTCTCCTCGCCCTGGAGCGATCGGCCGGCGTCGAGCATGCGGCGGAAGAGGTGCTGCTGACGTTCGATCGTCTCCGGCGCCAGGCGTCCCAGTTCGAGGGATCGCGACAGGTCGTGCGCCTCCTGGGCCAGTTCGCCCGCGCCGGGGAGCTGCCCCTTGGCCCGCATCCGCTCGAGTTCCTGCGCGATGGCTCGCTGCTGCATCGCGAGTTGCATCATCGCCTGCATGTCCTGGCCGCCCTGCTGCATCATCGCCTGTCCCTGCTGCGAGAGCTGGCCCTGGCGACCGGCCATCTGCTGCATCTGCTGCATCATCTCCTGGAGACCGCTTCCCGACTCGGCGTTGTCGACCGACTGGCGCGACTGCAGCAGCGAGTAGGCGGCGAGGGAGAGCATGTCGACCGCGTCGCCGGCACGATCGGCGGCCAGGCCGAGACTGGGCGAGGCCGACGACGTCGCGTCGATCGCGGCGCGCATGCCGTCGCGCGCGCCGGCCAGCGCCACGCTGATCCGCGGCGAGACGAGGGCGTTCTTGCCGGCCACGGCGATCACCTGCTGCAGCAGCTTTGCGGTTCCCTCCTCGAGCATCCCCTCCTCGGCGCGGAACGGACCCGGCAGGGCGCCACGGCGAAACGACTCCGCGGCCGCGTACTGCCGCCCCAGCACACGTGAGGTCTCGGCGAGCAGGCGGTCGAGATCATCGAGCACCTCCTGCTTCATCGCCTCCTGCATCTCGTCGCGTCGCTTGCGGATCTGCTGCTCGAGTGGCTCCAGCGCCTCGCCGGCGGCCTGCGCCTGACGCTGTGCCTGCTGGCGACGGCCCTGCTGGGCCGACTGCGCGGCGTCGCGCATCTGCTCCGCCGCGGCGCGCGACTGCTGCCCCGCCTGCTGCAATCCCTGTTGCGTCGCTTCCGCCGGCATCTGCTTCGCCGCCTGGTCGAGCGCGTCGGCCAGCGAGTCGGCACGCTCGGCCAGCTGCTCCTCGGCCTGCGCGCCGGCGGCCGAATCGGCGGCGAGCTGCTCCGCCGCGGCCTGCTGCTTGGCGAGCAGGTCCTTGGCCTCATCGGCGAGATTGGCGAGTTCGGTCTCCATCGCGGCGCGCTTGAAGAGCTCACGGGCGCGCTCGATTGCCTCGCGCATCTTCTCCTGCTGCTGGGCGAGATCGCTCAGCGCCTGGCGGGTCGCGGCCGGATCGAGTCGCTTGAGTGACTCGCGGAGCCGGTCCATTGCCTCGCGCAATTCCGGCGTCATCGCCTTGTCGAGCAGCGCTCGGATATCGCCCAGTTGTCGTGCGAGCGCGCTGTCGGCCAGCCCCTCGCGCTCGGCGGCCTGCCGCAGCTGCTCGAGGTCGGCCCGCATCGAGTCGAGTTGGCGGGTCACCTGCTGTTGCGCCTCGGCGGCCTGCTCGGCACGACGCGCCGCCTCGGCCGACATCGGCTCGCCGCTCTCCCCGGCGCGCTGGGTCTCGCCCCGGGTCCGCTCCCGTGCCAGGTCCTCCGCGGCGCGTTGCGCACGGCGGGCCTGCGACACCAGCGAGTCGAGCGCGCTTGCCGCCTCGCCTGTCGCCTCGGATCGTGCCGAGCGCTGCTCGGCCTCGGTCGGCATGATCACCAGGTACTCGCGCGAGCGCCCGATCCGTGCGCGCGGCGCATTGTCGATCGCAACAGCGACATAGCGCAGCGTGTCACCGGCCTGGAGGCCCAGCGAATCGAGATCGAGGCCGATCGAGATGAGGGCCCGATCGCCGGGCGTCGGCCCCAGCGACAAGGCCACGGTGCGGACCGGCCCGGCGCCGTGGCGGGTCTCGATCCTGGCTCCGCGCAGGCCGTGGTCGTCCTCGATGGCCACCACCAGCGGCAACCGCCGCGACGGCGGGGCCACGGTATCGACGCCGGGAACCGGCACCGTGACCACCGGCGCCGTGTCGGCAACCACCCGGATCCGCAGCGGCGGTGGCACGCCATCGAGGGTGCCTCCCTGGGTCGGTGTCACCTGCAACTGCCACGAACCGCTGGCAGCGGGCACCAGCGAGCCGCGGAACTGCGGACCGGCGACGACGAGCGAGTCGTCGCCGTCGTCGCCCAGCAGCAGCGCGCTGGCCAGCGGCGTCGTGGCGCGACCGACCAGCGTCAGTTCGGTGCCCTCGGGCACCACCAGCGTGTCGCCGTCGACCGGCACCACTTCGTCGTCGAGGGCGAGATACGCCGGATAGTGGGCGGTGACGGTGAGCGAACCGAGGAAGGCCGGCAGGCGAACTGCGACCCTCACGTCACGGGACGTTCGTCCCCCGGCGGTCACCCGCGCCACCAAATCGGCATCGAGCGGCGCGGTCTCGACCACGGCATGGCCGCCGGCGTCGAGCGTGACCTCGCGCTCCTGCCAGCCCTCACCCGGCGCGCGGGTGAACAGGGTCGCGCGACGTTGTCCCAGGGCGTCGATGCGCAACTGCACCGTGGCGCCGCGATCGACCACCGGCGTGTCGGTCGCCAGCTGCACCGGCACCACCAGGGCCCGCACCGCGTCCCAGGGTCGCCAGAGCATCGCGGCCGCCCCGCCGATCGGCCTCGCCAACGCCAGCATGGCGAGCAGCACCAGGGCCACACCGGCCAGTCGCACCACGCGAAGGCGCGCGTCGGCCACCTCGGGATCGAGCACCGCGGCGGCCTCGCCGGCGACCCGGGCCGACTGCTGCTCGGCGGCGAGGGCATGCAGCGCCATCGATGTGTCGGCCAGCGGCGGATCGAGCAGCGTCGAGAGCGATCCGAACCGCCAGGCCCCGGCCCGCTCCAGGCGACGGGCGACGGCCCCGGCCGCGAGCGCCGTGACCGCACGCCGAGCCACCACCAGCGCCGAGACGAGCGCCACCAGTGCGAGGAGCCAGCCAGCCAGCACCAGGCGCGCAGGGCTCCCCCAGCCGAGGCGCAGCAGCCACGCCGCCAGGGCGAGCACCGCCAGCGCGGCGACCACACCTGGGGCCAGGCGGCGCAGCGCGGTGGCCCGCCGAAGCGGCGTCGCCGAGTGGTCGAGCGCCTCGCGCAGCGTCATCCGCCGTACCCCATCGCGTAGCTGAAGAGGTTCACACCCATCCGCAACGCGGCCTCATGCTTCTCGGGCGGATCGTGATACACCTCGAGATCCTCCCAGCCGTTGCCGAGGTCGCTCTGATACGTGTAGTAGACCGCCAACCGCCCATCGATGAAGATCCCGAACCCCTGCGCCGGCTTGCCGTCGTGCACGTGGATCTTCGGGACCCCGTCCGGGAAGTCATAGATGAGGTGGTAGATCGGATGGTCGAGCGGCACCTCGACCAACGGCCGATCGGGAAAAACCTTGGCGATCTCCCGCCGGAACGACGCATCGAGCCCATAGTTGTCGTCGACGTGCAGAAAGCCACCGCGCAGCACCCAGCGGCGCAGGATCGCCGCCTCCTCCGCGGAGAACGCGATATTGCCGTGGCCGGTCACATAGAGATAGGGGAGATCCCAGAGATCGGGATCGGTCAGCTTCACCGCCCGCTCGCGCGTCGCCACCGGAATCGCCGTGCGCTCCCGGATCGCGGTGAGCAGGTTCGGCAAGCTCGACGGGTTGGCGTACCAGTCGCCACCACCGTCGTAGTGCAGGCGTCCGACGGTCGGCAGGTCCTGGGCAGCGAGTGGAGTGGCCCCCGCCGCCGCCAGCAGCAGGATTGCGCCCAGCGACCATCTGCGTGTCGTCGTCATGCGTCCATCACCAACCGGTATGCCTCGTTGCGGGGAAGGCCGAATTCGGCGCTCACCCTACGGGCCACGGCACGTCGGGATTCGCCCTCGGAGAGCCATGTGCGAATCGCCGCCCCGACCTCGGCGGGATCGACCACCGGTGCAGCGGGCGGCGGCCCACCGGCGAGCACCACGGTCACCTCGCCGAGTGGCGGGTGCTGGCGATAATGCCGGGCCAGGTCGGTCAGCGTGCCATCGCGGCATTCCTCGTGGACCTTGGTGAGTTCGCGGCAGACCACCGCCGGCCGCTCACTGGCCGTCTCACCGAGTTCCTCGAGCAGATCGGCCAAGCGGTTGGCCGCCTCGAACAGGACGACCGTCACCGGCGACGTGAGCACCTGCGACAGGGCCGCCGCGCGCTCCCGCCCCTTCCGCGGCAGGAAGCCCGCAAAGACGTAGCGGTCCGCCGGGAGCCCGGAGGCCGAAAGGGCCGTCGCCACGGCGCTCGGCCCGGGCACCGGCACCACCGTGGCCCCGGCCTGCCGCGCCTCGGCCACCAGCGCAGCCCCGGGATCGCTCACGCCCGGCGTGCCGGCATCGGTCACCAGCGCCACGTCGCGGCCCTCGATCAGGGTCTCGACCAAGAGGCGCAGCCGGTCGGGGCGCGAATGGGCGTGATAGGAGAGGAGCCGCTGGGGATGGGCGTCGATCGCGCTCAGCAGGCCCCGGGTGCGGCGGGTGTCCTCGGCCGCCACCACCGGCACGGTGCGAAGCGTCTCGATCACCCGGGTCGAGAGATCGCCCAGGTTGCCGAGGGGGGTGCCGATGACGTAGAGGGTGCCGGGGGTCATGCCCCAAAGAAAACCCGAGGACGGAGAACGGAGAACAGAGCACGGTGAACGGGGTGGCCCCTGTTCTCCGCTCTCCGCTCTCCGCTCTCAGGGGGCCTAGGCCGCCAGATGCTGCTGGATCTTCTGCTCGAACGCGGCGCGTGGGTAGGCGCCGATCAGGGAATCGACGTGCTTGCCGTCCTTGAAGAAGAGCACTGCCGGAATCGAGCGGACGTTGAACTTCATGGCGCTCTGCTGGTTCGCGTCCACGTCGAGCTTGGCGATCTTGGCCTTGCCGGCGTACTCACTCGCCAGGGCGTCGAGGGTGGGGGCGATGATTCGGCACGGTCCGCACCAGGCAGCCCAGAAGTCCACCAGCACCAGCCCCTTGGCCTGCTCGATCTCGCTGGCCCATGTCGCATCGGTCACCGCGACCGTTTGTCCGCTCATCGTCTCTTCACTCCTCGTGCCACCAGGTTAGATATTCCGGCCATGAAGCCGACCATTGCTCACATCGGTGTCGCGGTCGAGAGCGTCGAGTCGGCGCTCCGGTTCTACCGCGACGTGCTGGGTGTGCCGGTACGCGGTCCGGAGACCGCCGACGGCGCCACGATCGTTCACCTCGATTTCGGCGGCTCCGAGGTGGAACTCCTCGAACCCGCCGAGCCCGACTCCCCGATTGCCAGGTTCCTGGCACGGCGCGGACCGGGAATCCACCACGTCTGCTACCGGGTGCCGGACCTCGACGCCGCGTTGGCGCGCTGCCGGGCCGGAGGCTACACCCTCATCGACGATCAACCCCGTACCGGGGCGGGCGGCTGCCGGATCGCCTTCGTCCATCCCAAGGCGACCGACGGGATCCTGATCGAGTTGACCGAGTCCCCTGCCGTCGATCGCTGAACGCCTCGTCAGCCCCCGGTGTTCCCGACCTTGCCGGTGCCCACGCAGGGGCGGTTGATCCCGTCCCAGACGGCCGTCAGGTCGAACTCGCGGATCAGCCAGCCGGTCTTCGCCTTCACCGCGATGATCGGCACGGTGACCTTGCACCCGCCGCGGGCGATCTCGGCGGTGACCAGCCTGTGGTTCTTCTTCCCCATGTCGGTCTCGGCCTGGGCCCGGACCAGCACGTCGTGGAGCGCCGCCTGCATGATGACCATCCGCTTGGGATAGTCACTGGGGTGGCCGGTCTGTTCGGCCGATCCCTTCTCGGTGCCGAAGAGCTCGGCCATCCGGGTGAGGTTGCTGTCCGCCGCCGCGCGCATAAACTCCTCCACGGCGGCTGACGGTGACTCGGCACCCTTGTTGCTCGACTGGGCCGTGAGCGGCACGGCCGACACGCTGACAATGGCCACCGCCAACAGGGCGAGGCGCGACACGGACTGGGACACGGGATCCTCCGATATGGGGCGGTCCGACGCGAAACGTAACCATGGGCAAGTCGGGGACGCGAACGATGCGACTCTATGTGAACATCGATCATGTCGCGACGGTGCGGCAGGCACGCCGAACCGACGAACCCGATCCGACAGCCGCGGCCCGGGAGGCCGAGGCCCACGGGGCCGACGGCATCACCTTCCACCTCCGCGAGGATCGGCGACACGTCCAGGACGCCGACGCCCGGGCTCTGGCGGCCGGGGTGACGACGGTCTGCAACTTCGAGCTCGCCGCCCGCGACGATATCGTCGACCTGGCCACCGAGCTGCGGCCCTATCAGGCGACCCTGGTCCCCGAGAGTCGCGAGGAGGTGACCACCGAGGGCGGGCTCGACCTCTCCCGGACCGATGCCGGGCTGGAGCGGGCGATCGCCCGGCTCGGCGACGCCGGGATCCATCTCTCCCTCTTCATCGACCCTGACCCAGCTAGTATCGACCAGGCCCATCGTCTTGGCGTGCCAGCGGTGGAACTCCACACCGGCCGATACTCCCTGACCTGGACCGAGGGCCCCGCAGCCCTCGACGAACTCCGCCAGGCCGCGGCACATGCCGCCGGCCTGGGCTTGGCCGTGCATGCCGGCCATGGGCTCACCGTCGCAAACGTCGCTGCGGTGGCCCGGATCCCCGAGATCGAGGAGCTCAACATCGGTCACACCCTGGTCGCGCGCGCGATCTTCATCGGCATCGGCCCTGCCACCCGCGAGATGCGCCGGGTGATCGACGAGGCCCGTCGGTGAACGGGACCAACCGCCGCGCGGAGTTCTTCGCCCTCGAGGCGACGGAGTACCTCGCCGAGCTGCAGCCGCTCGCGGCGCGGGCCGACATGCCCGACCCCGAGCGCCTGGTGCGCGGAGCGCGGGCGCTGCGCGGCGCGGCCCTGATGGCCGGCCTGGGCACCTTCGCCCGGGCGGCGGCGGCGCTCGAGGGCGTCGCCCGTCAGGTCCGCGACCACGCACTCGGGTGGGAACCGCATGCCCGGGCCGCCTGGCGCGAGGGACTCGACACCCTGCGGGGCCTGGTCTCTCGCGCCACATCGTGGGAAGCCGCCGACGACCGGCAGGCGCTCACCCTGGCCGAACGACTGGAGCGGGTGGCCACGGGCCAGCCCGCCGCCGCCCCGAGCGAGGACGACGATCGGCCGCTGCAGCCGGCTTCATCGCTCAGTCCCGGGGTTCGCGCCTTCATTGCCCGCGAATCGAGCCTGATTGCCGGGTCGCTGCTCGAGGCCTCCCGGGCATTGGCTCCGCTCCATCCGCCGGCCGCGCTGGCGGCGGTGCTCGAGCGGATGCGCTCGCTCCGCGGTGTCGGCGCGTCGAGTGAGCTCTCGCCGCTCCCCGAGCTGCTCGACGCGATGGAGATGACCACTCGCTCGCTGCTCGGCGACATCCCGGCGCCGCCCGATGTGGGGGCGGTCTTCGCCGATGCCGCCGACGCCCTCTCGGCGATGGCCAAGTCGGTCGCCGACCATGGTCGGGTGGTCGTCCCGCCGGGAGTCGATGCCATCGCCAAGCGGTTGCTCGAATCGTTCGCCGCCGAGCACGACGTGGTCGCGATCGACGACCTGGCCCCCGATGGGGAACCAGCCATCCTTCAGGCCGGAACGCCGCCGAGCCAGATGCCGGCAGCACCACCGGTGGCGCTCGAGCTGGTCGGCGTGGGCGACCACCTGCTGCTCCAGGCCGATTCGCTGGAGCGCCACAGCTCGCCGGTCGCCCGCGACCTGCGCCTCTTCGTGCTCCATCGCACCCTGACCAGCATGCCACCCAAGAGCGGCACCGGGCAGTTTGTCGCCCCGCTGGCCACGGCGATCACGGCGGCGATCGGTCACGGCCGCGCCGCCCGCGAGCCGGACCGCTTCCTGGAACTGCTTCGCGAGGCCGGTCGCTTCCTCGTCGAGGCGGGCGACCACCCCGAGGCCCGGGAGCTGGCCGTGCAGCGCGACCGCATCGTGCACCGCCTCGACCCCGATGCGGTGATCGTTCGTCCGGCGATCGCCGCACCACCCCCGGCAGAGCCCGAGACGATCGACAGCGAGGTCCCGGACCAGGACCTCGTCGGCACCCCGATCGTGGCGATCGAAGCGCTGGCACCGGAAGCGGCCCCGATCGACGACGCCGCTCCATCGATCGACGATTTCGCTCCCGATCCGGAGCCGGTGGTCGCCATTGCCGACCTGGCACCCGACACGATCGAGACCACCATCACGATCGAGGAGGAACTCACCGTCGTCAGCATCGAGAGCTTGGCCCCCGATCGGGATGGTTCCGACGAGCTCGAGTCGGCGCTCCCCATTGTCCCGATCGAGTCGCTCGCGCCGGATGACACGATCACCATCCCCGACATCGCGCCCGGTGAACCCGGCCGTCTCGAGTCGGGCTTCGCCCGCCGGAGCGAGTTGGAGCACGAGCGCGCTGCAGAGCCGCCCTCCCTCGATGCGCTGATCGGTGAGCCACCGCTGGCGATCGACCAGCTGCTGTATCGCGGCGACCGGGCGGTGGCCAGGGCCGAAGAGGTGCACGCCGAGCTCTCGGGGATCCTCGCCGAGCCGACGGTGTCGCTGGAACGACTCCGACCACTGCTCGACGAACTGCTCGATCTCGTGCCGCTGGCTCGTGACGCAGCCTGAGCGCGGCGGGCGGCGCTGGCTGCAGTTGCTGCTCGGGCTCGCCATCTCGGCGATCCTGATCTGGTTCGGGTTTCGCAAGACACCGTTCCGTGACGTGTGGGACCAGATCACCGCGATGCACATCGTCCCGATGCTTGTCGCCGTGGTGCTCGCGACCCTCACCTTCCCGCTGCGCGTCCCGCGATGGCGCCTGTTGCTCAGGCGCGAGGATGGGGGCGCGGTACCCGATCGGGCACTCTATCACGCGATCACGATCGGCTTCGCCGGAAACAATGTGCTGCCGTTCCGGCTCGGCGAGGTGCTGCGCATGGGGGTGGTCTCGCGACTCGGCCCCGTGCCGTTCTCGAGTGCCCTCTCGAGCCTCGCCATCGAACGGGTACTGGATGGACTGGTCACCCTCGGGTTGATGGGACTTGGCTTCCTGTTGACCGATCTCCCGGCCGGCAGTGCGCTCGCGTCGAAGGCCACCCTGATCGGGATCGCCCTGGTCGTCGCACTGGTGGTGGCGGCCATCCTCGCCTGGCGCCCCCGCCTCGCCCTGGGTGCCACCGAGCTCCTGCTGCCCGCCGGTCGCCTGCGGGACCGGGTGGTCGACCTTGTCACGCGACTCCTGGCGGGCCTCGGTGCCCTCCGTGACCCGCGGCGCGCGCTCCCGGTGGCGGCGTGGTCACTCGCGCTCTGGCTGCTCAACGCCGCTGCCTTCTGGATTGCGTTCCGCGCCTTCGGTATCAGCGTGCCGTTCACCGGAGCGTTGATCATGCAGGGGCTGCTGGTCATCGGCATCGCGCTGCCCAGCTCGCCCGGCTACGTCGGCGTGTTCGAGGCCGGGATCGTCATCCCGCTCGGCAGTTTCTTCGGCGTGCCGGCCGACGTCGCACTCGCGTACGCCATCGCCTACCACGTGATGTCGTTCGTGCCGATCACGCTGATGGGTGCCTGGTCGCTGGTCACCACCGGCCTCTCGATTCGGGCCGCCCGTGAGGCCGCCTCGTGAGCGATCCGCTCACCCTCACCTGCCCCGCCAAGGTCAACCTCTTCCTGCGCGTGCTGGCCCGCGAGGCCGATGGGATGCACGGCCTCGAGACGCTCTTCTGCCGCCTCGACCTCGGCGACGAACTCGTCGTGGAACGAACCGCCGAGGGGATCACGCTCGCCGTCGAGGGTGCCGACGTGGGAGCGGTCGAGGAGAACCTGGCCTGGCGAGCCGCCGAGGCGGCCCTGGCGGCAACCGGGCGGCGCTTCGGGGTGGCGATGCGACTCACCAAGCGGATCCCCGCTGGCGCCGGCCTCGGGGGCGGCAGCAGCGATGCCGCCGCGGCACTGCTGGCCGTCAACCGGCTCGCCGACAATGCCATCCCCCGCGCTGAGCTCTTCCACCTCGCCGCCCGGCTCGGCGCCGACGTGCCGTTCTTCCTGGCCGACACGCCGCTGGCCCTCGCGTGGGGACACGGCACCCGACTGCTCCGGCTGCCGGCCCTCCCCACGAGGCCGGTCCTGCTGGTTGTCCCCGAGCAGCGGGTGGCGACGGCCCAGGCCTACGGCTGGGTCGATGCCATCCGGGCCGGCTCCAGTGGTCGCGGCAGCGTGGCCCTCGACCTGTCACTGCTCGGCGACTGGGCCGACCTCGCCCGGCTGAGCGGCAACGACTTCGAGGCGGCGATCTTCGGCCGACACCCGCCGCTCAAGGCCACCTTCGAGGCGCTGGCCGGCACCAGGCCGCTCCTCTGCCGGATGACCGGCTCGGGGAGTGCCCTCGTCGCCGTCTATCGCAGCCAACGCGACCGCGACGCGGCCGCCAGCCAGCTCGGGCGCCAGCACGGAACGCTGATCGCCACGACCAATGGCTGACGGAGGCCCGCCCCGTGCTCCGTCGTTCCGTCGCTCCGTTCTCCCCAGCCTCCCCTCGCCTAGATTCTGGGCTGGTCATGCTGCCCCGTCGTCCAATGGCAGGACTCCGGTCTTTGGATCCGGCTATGGTGGTTCGAGTCCACCCGGGGCAATCGCAGTTCACGGGGAACATTCCCTCCCGTCGGTGGTACCCCCTCGCGAAAGTCGGTCCCATCCGCTTTTTTAGAGGGATGGCCGGACGTCGGAAATGCCCGACCGGACCGGCGTTCGTGACCTCTCGATTCCAGGAGCAGCCAACGATGTTGACCTCGAAGTTCGTCTCCCGTTCGTTCACCGCGGCGCTGGCCCTCGGCCTGATCGCCTGCGGCGGTGCCAAGGAAGGCGGCGAGGCCGCCAGCGGTGACACCGGCGGGATGGCCGCCGCCGCCGAGACTCCGGCTCCGGCCCAGCAGGCAGGCATCAACGGCGAGACCGAGTACACCAACACCTGCTCGGTTTGCCATCAGCCGACGGGCGAAGGCATGCCGGGGGCGTTCCCGCCGCTGGCTGGCTCCGACATCGTCAACATGCAGTCGCCCGACCGGATGATCGCCATCGTGCTCAAGGGGCTCCAGGGCCCGGTCACGGTCAAGGGCCAGGAGTTCAACAGCGTGATGGCGCCGTGGGAGTCGCTCTCCGACGAGCAGATCGCGGCGATCGTCACCCACGAGCGGTCGTCGTGGGGCAACTCTGCCTCGGCGGTGACCCCCGACATGGTGGCCGCAGTCCGGACCAAGGTCGCCGACCGCACCACCCAGTGGACGATCGGCGAGGTGGAGAAGGCGGTTCCCTGATGCACGGCTGCCGGTCCGGGACCGGCGCCGGGACACCGTGAACAGTGAATGGTGAATGGGAGCGCGCGCCGCCTTCCCATTCACCATTTACCTTTTACCATTCACCCACCCACCACCGGAGACGCCGCGTGAAGGACAAGGAACTCGAGGCGCTGATCCGCAAGACCACCGGTCAGTCGGCCAGCAACCGATCGCGCCGGGCCCGCTTCATCGACCCCACCCTCGAGGCGACCAAGCGACCCGAGGAGGAGGGGCAGAAGGACGACTCCCAGAAGCTGTTCAAGGAGATGAAGCGGAGGGAATTCTGAGCCGGGCCCTGGTCCGGCTCTTGTGCGTCACCCTCCTGGCTGCCAGCTGCGGTGGCCAACCCGAGCAACCGGCCGAGCAGCCCACCCGGGCCCAGCGCGACAGCATGATCGGCGCCTCGACCGTCCTCCCCGGCGCCGCCGGGGTCCGGGGCGCCCTCCGGGCAGCCGACACGGCCCGGGCCCACAACGCCCTCCGCGATTCACTCGCCGCCGAACCCTGACCACCCCTCCGGAGTTGACCGGGCCCGCTCCGGTCCGGTATCTTTTCGGGCTGTCATCATGACGGAACTGCCACTCGTGACGAAGCCCATGCTCCTCATGAGCGGGTCGGCCAACCGACCGCTCGCCGAGGAGATCGCCCAGCAGCTCGACACCGAGCTCTGCCGGGTGACGCTTCGGCGTTTCGCCGATGGTGAGATCTTCGTCAAGATCGACGAGAACGTGCGGGGGCGGGACGTCTACATCATCCAGTCGACCAACCCCCCGGCCGAGAACCTGCTTGAGTTGCTGTTGCTGATGGATGCGGCGCGTCGGGCGAGTGCGGCGCGGATCACCGCGGTGATCCCCTACTTCGGCTATGCCCGCCAGGACCGCAAGGACCAGCCGCGGGTGGCGATCTCGGCCAAGTTGATGGCCAACATGGTCTCCGGAGCGGGGGCCGACCGGGTGCTGGCAATGGATTTCCACCAGCACCAGTTGCAGGGGTTCTTCGACCTGCCGGTGGACCATCTCTACGCGGCGCCGGTGTTCGTGCAGCATTACCGGCAGAAGAAGCTGGAGGACGTGGTGGTGGTCGCGCCGGATGTCGGCTCGGCCAAGATGGCGCGGGGCTTTGCCAAGCGGCTCAACGGCACTCTGGCGATCATCGACAAGCGGCGCAGCGGCCCCAACAAGGCCGAGGCACTGCACGTGGTGGGCGACGTGGCGGGGAAGAACTGCATCATCCCCGACGACATGATCGACACCGGCGGCACCATGGCCGAGGCGGTCCATGCGCTGAAGCGCCTGGGCGCCCGCGACGTCTACATCTGCGCGACGCACGCCCTGCTGTCGGGTCCGGCAGTGGAGCGGCTCGCGTCGGCTCCGGTGACTGAAGTGGCGGTCACCAACACGATCGCCCTGCCCCCCGAGCGCCACTTTCCGGCGCTCCGGGTACTCTCGATCGCCGGCCTCCTGGCCAAGGCGATCGGCTACACGCACAGCGACCAGTCGGTGAGCGCGCTCTTCGACTGAGCACACGACGGAGACGGAGACGGGAATGGAAGCAGTCACGCTGACCGCGGCCTCGCGGACGAACACAGGCAAGGGCATCGCACGCTCGTTGCGCCGCGAGGGGAAGATCCCGGCGGTCATCTACGGCCACGGCCGTGAACCCCAACCGATCGAGCTCGAGCACAAGGCCGTCGGCCAACTGCTGGAGACGATCGGCGCCGAGACGGTCCTGATCGACGTCACCATCGACGGGGCGACGCCGGTCAAGGCGATCGTGCGCGAGGTGCAACGCAACCCGGTCCGCCGGGCCGACGTGATCCACGTCGACCTCTATGCGGTCGTCGCCGGCGAACCGATCGTCGTCGACGTCCCGGTCCGGCTCGTCGGTGTGGCCGAGGGCGTGCGCAACCAGGGTGGCGTGCTCGATCACCAGCTCCATCGCCTGACGATCAAGTGCCTGCCGGGCAACATCCCCGAGCACGTCGACGTCGACGTCACACCGCTGCATGTCGGCCAGTCGATCCATGTCAGCGAGGTGACCGTCCCCAACGCCGAGATCCAGCACGACGACGATGTCTCGGTCGTCGCGGTGCTGGCGGCCCGGGTCGAGACCGAGGAAGTCGCCGAGGAGGAGCCCGAGACCGAGGGTGAGCCCGAGGTCATCAAGCGGGGCAAGGCCGAGGACGACGACGAGGCCGAGACCGGCGACGCCGAGTAGGGCGGGCCGGTGGCCAAGGCGATCGTGGGGCTCGGCAACCCCGGCCCCGAATACGAGCGCACGCGGCACAACGCCGGCTGGATCCTGCTCGACCGGCTGGCGGCGCGAGGCGGCTTCGGGCCGTTTCGTCGCGCCGACCAGGCCGTCGCGACGACGGGGACGCTCGACGGCGTCCCCGTTCGGCTGCTCAAGCCGACGACGTACATGAACCTCAGCGGCCAGTCCCTGCGGGCACTTCGCTCCCCCAACTGGGACCCGACCAGCGACCTGCTGGTGCTGGTCGACGAGGCGGCCCTGCCCCTGGGGCGCTTTCGGCTGCGAGGGGCCGGCTCGGCCGGGGGCCACAATGGCCTGAAGAGCGTCGAGGCCCACCTCCGGCGGCAGGACTATGCCCGGCTGCGGATCGGGGTGGGGCCGAAGCCGCCGGAATACGACGATCTGGCCGACTATGTCCTCGGGCGATTCCGACCCGACGAACGGGCGGTGCTCGACGAGTTGCTCGACGAGATGTGCGATGCGGTGACCTGCTGGGCCACCGATGGCATCGAGACCGCCATGAACCGCTATAATCACTGACTCCCGCCCACCTCCACTTCAGCACGAGACCATGAACGCATCCCTGACGCTCTACGCCCTGGTCATCGGACTCGCCGGCCTCGTGGCCACGTTCGTGACCTATGTCGCCCTCCGGCGGCAGCCCGTCGGTACCGCGGTGATGCAGGGCCTCGCCCGACAGATCCAGGTCGGCGCGATGGCCTTCCTGCGCCGTGAATACCTGGTGCTGCTGCCGTTCCTGGCGGTGGTCGCCGTCCTCCTCGGGGTCGCGGTCGGTCCCAAGACCGGGATGGCCTACGTCCTCGGTGGGCTCTGCTCGATCCTCAGCGGCTGGATCGGGATGAAGGGCGCCACGATCGCCAACATTCGCACCACCGAGGCGGCCCGCAGCAGCGGCCAGGCCCAGGCACTGCGCGTGGCCTTCGGCGGCGGATCGGTCATGGGTCTCGCCGTCGCATCGCTCGGCATGGCCGGGATCACCCTGGTCTTCCTGGTCCTCGGCAAGGTCGAGCTGGCCGGCAGCGCCAAGGCCTTCTCGGAGATCATCGCCGGCTTCGCGATGGGCGCCTCGTCGATTGCGCTCTTCGCCCGAGTCGGCGGCGGCATCTACACCAAGGCGGCCGACGTCGGCGCCGACCTGGTTGGCAAGGTCGAGGCCGGGATCCCCGAGGACGACCCGCGCAACCCGGCCACCATCGCCGACAACGTCGGTGACAATGTCGGCGACGTCGCCGGCCTCGGCGCCGACATCTTCGAGTCGTATGTCGGTTCGGTGATCGCCACCGTGGCGCTGGCTGCCACCTCGGTATTGATCCCCGATGGCAACCGCCTCACGGCCATGCTCCTGCCAATCGCGTACATCGCGGCCGGGCTGGTCGCGTCGCTGATCGGCGTCGCCACCATGCGCGTGCTGGCCACGGGCAACCCGGCCAACGCGCTCCGCTACGTGACCTTCATCGCCGCCGGTCTCTTCCTGGTCTTCGCCTGGATCCTGACCGGGATGATGCCGCTGGAGATGGTCAGCGCCGACGGCACCACCCTCCCGGTCATGGGGCCGTTCTGGGCGGTGCTCGCCGGCACGATCTCGGGGATCGCCATCGGCCTGGTGACCGAGTACTACACTGCCGGTCCACCGGTGCGGCGCATCGCCCAGTCGTCGGAGACGGGCCCCGCCACCAACATCATCGCCGGTCTCGCGGTCGGCATGGAGAGCTGCATTGTCCCCGTGCTGCTCATCTGCGGCGCCACGTGGGTCTCCTACACCGTGGCCGGACTCTACGGCATCCCGATCGCCGCGGTGGGCATGCTCGCCACCGTCGGCGTCACGATGTCGGTCGATGCCTATGGCCCGATCGCCGACAACGCCGGCGGCATCGCCGAGATGAGCCACCTCGGCTCCGAGGTCCGCGCCATCACCGACGGACTCGATGCCCTCGGCAACACCACCGCCGCGATCGGCAAGGGCTTCGCCATCGGCTCGGCCGCCCTCACCGCCCTGGCCCTCTTCAGTGCCTACGCCTCGGCGGTCGGGCTGAACGTCGAGGGGCTCAACATCATCGATCCGATGGTGGTGATCGGCCTCTTCGTCGGCGGCGTGATGCCGTTCTTCGTCGGTGCCCAGACGATGACCGCCGTGGGCCGCGCGGCGCAGGGGATGGTCGAGGAGGTCCGCCGCCAGTTCCGCGAGATCCCCGGCCTGCTCGAGGGCAAGGAGGGCGTCCTCCCCGACAGCGCCCGCTGCGTCGACATCTCGACCCGCGCCGCGCTCCGTGAGATGATCATTCCCGGTGTGGCGGCGGTGCTGCTCCCGGTCGTCACCGGCTACTTCCTTGGCGTCAAGGCGCTCGGCGGACTGCTCGCCGGCGCGACGGTCACCGGCGTGATGATGGCGCTGTTCATGGCCAACGCCGGTGGTGCCTGGGACAACGCCAAGAAGTACATCGAGGGCGGCGCCCACGGCGGCAAGGGGAGCGAGCCGCACAAGGCAGCCGTGGTCGGCGACACCGTCGGCGACCCGTTCAAGGACACCTCCGGCCCCGCGATGAACATCCTCATCAAGCTGATGAGCGTGGTGTCGCTGGTGCTGGCGCCGTGGTTTGCGAGTCTGCACTAGGGTCGATGGTCTAGGGTCGATGGTCGGTGGTCGATGGGGCGAACGGTTCAGGCCGTTCGCCCCAATCGCTTGAGCATCCCCGAGAGCATCGCGCCGATCCGTTCGACTCGCCGCCTCAGGGTGGTGACCTCATCGGGCGCCAGGAATCCGAGCGATTCGGCGATCAGCACCTGGGCCAGCACCTCCTGGTTCGACCCTCGGGCGATCCGGACGAACCGGCACAATTCTCGGTCGGACATCCGTCCGGCACCCTCGGCGATGTTCGAGACGACGGAAACGGATGCACGACGGATCTGGGATGTCAGGCCGAACCGCTCGTCCAGCGGCCAGCTCGCCGAAAGACGATAGACCTCGCAGGCGGCTTGGTGCGCCGCCCGCCAGACCTCCAGTCGCCGGAAATCACCCATGCCGGAACAGTGCGCGACCACCAGGCCCCTCGGGGAACCGGATCCGCCGCTACGGCACTAGATTCCGCCCCACGTTTCATCGACCATCGACCCTCGACCATCGACCATCGACCCGCATGCTCTCTCTCGGAATCGTCGGCCTCCCGAACGTCGGCAAATCGACCCTGTTCAATGCGCTGACCCGCGCCGGCGCGCTGGTCGCCAACTACCCCTTCGCCACCATCGAGCCCAACACCGGCGTCGTCGAGGTGCCCGACGAGCGACTCGGGGCGATCGCCCGCTTCGTCGCCCCCCAGCGGATCGTCCCGGCGACCGTGCAGTTTGTCGACATCGCCGGCCTGGTCGAGGGGGCCTCGCAGGGTGAAGGGCTGGGCAACCAGTTCCTCGCCAACATCCGCGAGGTCAATGCGATCGTGCACGTGGTGCGCTGCTTTGCCGACGACGACATCCAGCACGTGATGGGTGCCGTCGATCCGGTTCGCGACAAGGAGATCATCGAGACCGAGTTGGCCCTCGCCGACCTCGCCACGGTGGAGAAGCGGCTCGACAAGGCGACCCGGGCCGCCCGCACGGGTGAGGCGCAGGCCAAGCTGGAGCGGGCGCTGCTGGAGCGACTCGCCGAGGCACTCGGCGCCGGCCGGATGGCGCGCACCGTGGTGCCGAGCAGCGAGGAGCAGACGGCCTATCGCACCTTCAACCTCCTCACCGCCAAGCCGGTGCTCTACGCCGCCAACGTGCGCGACGACGAACTGGTCGACGGCAACCCCCACGTCGAGGCGCTCCGCGCCGCCATCGCTGCCAGCGGCGAACCGGCCGAGGTGGTGATCTTCTCCGCCAAGGTCGAGGCCGAGCTGGCCGAGCTGGCCCCCGAGGATCGGACGGAATTCCTGGAGGCGCTCGGGGTACACGAGTCTGGACTCGATCGCCTGGCCCGGGCCGCCTACCGGCTGCTCGGCCTGCAGAGCTATTTCACGGCCGGCGAGAAGGAGGTCCGCGCCTGGACCGTCCGGCGCGGCGCGCGCGCGCCCGAGGCCGCCGGCGAGATCCATTCCGACTTCGAGCGCGGCTTCATCCGCGCCGAGACGGTGGGCTACGACGACTTCGTGCGGGTCGGCGGCTGGAAGCCAGCCCGCGAACAGGGGCTCTCCAGGGCCGAGGGGAAGGAGTACGTGGTGCAGGACGGCGACGTGATGCTCTTCCGTTTCAACACCTGAGGACGATGATCATGCGGCAGCTTTTCCCGACCGGCCTCCTCCTCCTCGCCGCCGCCTGCGGTGGGACGTCCACCGCCACGGTCAGCGAGCGAACGGTGACCGAGGCCGACCTCGCATCGCTCCCGGAATTGACGGTCGAGGACGGCACCCTGCTCTGCACAGCCCTCGGCTACGACGACTGCCCGCTCCACTCTGCCGTGGCCAATCGGCTCGATGCCCAGCGGATCGCGATCTGGGAACCGGGCCGCACCATCCGGGTCTGGCGCGCTGGCGACTCGATGGGCATCCCGATCGGTCGGGCCGGGGGCGACAGCAGCGAGTACCTCAGGGCGATGGCCATCGCGACCGACGGCTCAGGCTACCGGGTGGTCACCGCCGACAGCGGCTGGCGGCTGCTCCGATTCAATGCGGAGGGGCGTCTCGAGAAGACCGAGCTCCTCCCGTTGCACCAACCGATGACCATGCTGGGCTATGTCGGCACCACGCCCGTCCGCCAGGCGATCCGGGGCTGGGATGCCGACAGCGCCGGCAAGCTCACGGTGACCCTGCTGCGCCGGATCTCCGACTCGGTCGGCACCGACGTGTTGACGACCCCGGTCCCCTGGATGCACAGCGGCAGCCCGCTCGCACCGCCGTTGGTACCGCTCATCACCGCGTCGCCGAGCTGGGCGCTCGAGACCGACGGCGACATCGTCTGGTCGCCGGGCAGTCCGTTCCTGGTCCAGCGTCGCGCAGCCGACGGCACCGTGCGCTGGACACTCCATGGTCCGGCCGGGCCCCCGGTGACCGATCGCGAACTGGCGATCCGCGACTCGGTGGTGCGCGCGGCCTCGGTGCTGCTACCGCTCGAGGACGACGACTTCGCCTCGATGCGTGATCGTTCCGACACGCTCCACCCCGCCGTGACTGGCCTCACCGTGATGCCCAGCGGCGACATCCTGATGGCGCGGAGTGTTATCCCCGGCCGCGACAGCGTCGAGTACCTGCGCCTTGGCCCCGATGGCGCGCCACAGACCCGGTTCCGGCTCCCGGAGCGCTGCCAGGTGCTGCTGGCCCAGGGTGATTCGATCCTGGTCCATCGGCCCACCGAGAGTGAACCGTGGGAATTGCGCTGGCTTCGGCTGGTGACGCCATGACGTCAGCCTGGCGTCGCGTCGGGTGCCTCCTGCTGGCCCTGGCGCTCGCCGGCCCGACCGCGCTGCCGGCGCAGGACACCCCGGCAGGGCTCAGCTGGAAGCCGGTCGCCGTGACAGGCGCTGCGATCACCATCGCCCTGTTCGTGGATCAACCCGTCGCCCGTCAGGTCCACCCCCACCGGGAGTCACTGGCGGGCGCGGCTCGTGACCTGTCGCGCTTCGGCGAGGTGGGCGTGAGTGTTCCCATCGCCGGCGCGCTGCTGCTCACCGGGCTGGTCACCCGGCGCCCGGCGCTGGTGCGGACCGCGGCGCGGACCGCCGTGGCGATCGCCGGCAGCGCCGTGGCCGTCGAGTTCCTCAAGCAGGTGATCGGTCGGCAGCGACCGTTCCAGGACCCCGACCTCGACGGCGGCGTGCTTCGCCCCTTCTCGGGCTACACCTCGATGCCGAGCGGCCACACCACCGCCGCCTTCGCGCTGGCCACCACCCTCGGCGACGCCATCGATCGACCGCTGCCGCGTGTCCTGCTCTATGGCGCGGCCACCGGGACCGCCGTGGGACGGGTGATCGGCGAGCACCACTGGGTCAGCGACGTGATCGCCGCCGCCGGGATCGGGATCCTCTCGGGGAAGCTGGTCGACGGCAGGGTGTCGCTCTTCGGACTGGCACCGCGGATCCTTGTGGGGCCGAAATCGGTGGGCATCCAGCTCCGCTAGGGCGTCCGGAAGAGCGAAGGCGTGCGGGAGTCGACCCCTCCGACGACCAGCGGCACCACCAGCCCGTCGGCGAGCCGGACCGCGTAGATCCCGAACAGGTTGCTTCCGGTCGGCGCCCGACTGAACACCAGCCACTCCCCGTCCGGTGACCAGGATGGCCCATAGTCCTGGTGACCCAAAGTGACCACCGATTGTACCCCGGTGCCGCGATCCAGCACGACTAGGTGCGACTCATCTCCCACCCCACCCTGATGGAACGCGATCCGGTCGCCCTCGGGGGAGTATTGTCCCCCGTACTCCGCGGCCGCCGCCGTCGTGACCCGGATGGTCCGGCCCGAGCCGTCGAGGACCATCTCCAGGAGATCGATATTGCCGTCCTGCTCCTGGGCGAAGAGCAGATGCGAGCCGTCGGGGGAGAGTTCGCCTCCGAACGAGGAGGCGAGCGGCGCGAGGGTGAGTCGGAGCGCCGTGCCTCCGTCGGCGTCGATCCGATACAGGTGGCCGACGAACTCCCCACGCGGTCCGCGCGCCTGGCCACGGGTCGAGAAGAACACGATCTGCCGCCCATCGGACGACCAGCTCGGCAGCAGGTCCTCCGCGGGATCCCGGCTGAGGTTGACGGGGTCCGACCCATCGGGGAGCGCCGCGCGAAAGATCTCCCGGTTGCCGTCCCGCATGGTGCTGTACACCAACCAGCGTCCGTCCGGCGACACCCGGCCACCCAGGTCGAGCCCGGGAGCGGTCGTCAGTCGTGTTGCCGCGCCCGAGGTCAGGTCGAGCGTGACCAACTCCGGATCGCCATCGATTCGCGTGGTGTACACCAGGGAGTACCGCCGCAAGCCATCGGGCGCGGCGACCGCCTCCTGGGCGACGAGTGGGGCGACCGGCATCACGGCGAGGAGCGCCAATCCGGCAACCGGGACGCATCGCACCGCGCTCACGGTCCTCGCCTCCTGGCCGGTGCACGTGGCGTGATCACGTCGAATCGTGACACATGCACGTTCAACCCGGGCCCGACCCGCAGGCCGGGGGCCACCCGATGTCCCTCGCCTTCGGCCGGTGCCACGAACGCTTCGTGCCCGTCGATCGAGAAGATCACCCGGTCGCGCTCGTGCACCAGCCGGAGCACATGCTTCTCCACCCCACCGGCATGCGGGACGATCGCGGTGTCCCGCGTCCACGGTACCAGCATCGTGTCGGCACCGTTCAGGTGCATCAGCAACCCCGTCGAGCCGTCGCGTCGCATCAGGAACCGCAACTCGCTATCCGGCGACAACTCGGCGTCGCGACCCTGCAACGCGATGCCCAGCGGGGCAGCCGACGGATCGGGGAAGAGATAGAGTTCCACCTCGACTCCCCAGCGACCGTGGAGCACCTGGCGGTCGGCTGTGAGGGTCACCCCCTGTTCGGTGGTGGTCATGTGCCACCCGGGCGGCATCGCCTCGAAGCGCCACTCGCCGGGGGCGACCTCCTGCCCATTGATCATCTGCTGGCTGGCATCGAGATGGGCGGTCCACCCCGCGGGGGCCATCGGCTGCTGGGCGGCCAGCAACGCTGGAATGCCAAGCGCGGCGACGACCCGCACCGTCTGATGCCCAATGGCCGGAATGGGGGTCGTGTCCGACCGAAGCCTCACGCCGCACGCCCCTTGGGCTGGTGGCGCTGGGTGGCATATCCCACGATCAGGCCGACGAGCATTCCGGGAATCAGGATCTCCCAGAAGTACTTCTCCCCCGTGGTCGGATCGGTAGCCATCGCAAACGGAAGGGCAAGGAGCCCGCTCACCACGACTCCGGCCACGATCCCGATTGCGAGCGACTGGACCTTCTTGGCCACGAACCCGATAACCAACCCTGCGACCAGTCCCTTGCCCATCGATCCGAGGACGATCCCCATGATCTCGGGCCGGACTTCCGGGGCCGAGATCAGCGCCGAGAGGCCGTCAAAGATCCCCAGAATGCCGCCGAGGATGAGGCCGAAGAGTGGCTTGCCCATGTTGCTGGCTCCCTGATGCGTTGGTGGTCGCGACTCGCGGCCGCGTGTTGCGGGCGACAACTCCGTTGCCCAGTGTTCCCCGTACCCTGCCATTACCCGTCAGACTGGTGACCCTTGAGGTTGCTCAGATGCCGCGCCAGAGCAGGACCAGCAGGCGCATCAGGAGGTAACCGGTCACCAGCAGGATGGCGGTCCGGTACCGCCAACCGATCCGGCCCAGTCGCTCGTGGAGTCGTTCGCGATGCGCCGAGACCGGCTCGCCGTCCTGGAACCGCTCCAGATCATCCCGGAAGGAAAGGGGATCAGGATACCTCGCGGCCGGATCGGGAGCGAGGGCGCGGTCGCGGATCGCTGCGAGGGCCGGCGGCACGGGGTCGCCCCCGGCGTCGAGGAGGTCGCGCAGGATCGCTCCCAGTCCGTGGATATCGCTACGGTGGTCGGCCGGGAGCCCAGCCGCCTGCTCCGGTGCCATGTAGCCCGGCGTCCCCAGCACCGTGCCGTGATCGGTGACGATGGTGTCATCGACGCCCGGGGTGCTGGCTCTCCCGTCGGGCTCGGGCTGGCCGCTCTCTCGCGCCACGCCCCAGTCGAGGACCAGCACCTCGCCGAACGGACCGAGCATGATGTTGCGCGGGGTGAGGTCGCGGTGCACGACCCCGCGATCATGGGCGAACGCGATCGTCTCGGCGAGTCGTGCCATCACCCGTAGCTGGTCTCCCCGGGTGAGTCGAACCGCCGCCGTGTCCAGCCCCTGGCCCCGCACCAGCCGCATCACGTACCATGGCCTGCCGTCGTCGAGCACTCCGGCGTCGTGCACGGCCACCACGCCGGGATGCTCGAGTCGCGCGAGGATCCGCGATTCGCGCCGCAACCGAGCCACCAGCCCGGGGCCATCGACGTGTTCCGCCAGCACCTTCACCGCCACATCGCGATCGAGTTCGTGATCGTGTGCCCGCCACACCACGCCCATTCCCCCGCGACCGATCACCGTGATCGGCTGATATCGGGGTGGCAACGCCGGGACCAGGAGCTGGCTGCTGATCCGCGCGACCGCAGCGTCAGAGAGCCGGCTCACGGCGGCGTGATCCCCAGCAGGTCGCGCACATCCTCCCGATACTCCGCCTCGCTGGCCGCGAGACGCCGGAGCACCCCAAGCACGTGGTGCCGGAACCGTCGCCGCGCCCAGGCCAGGTGGTTGATCACCTGTGATGCCCCCAGGTCGTGGTGCGCCCCGAGTTCGGCATAGGTGGGACGGTTGACCGCGTCGTGCTCCGCCAGATCATACGCCTCGAACAGCGCGAGATGCACCGTGCGTTCCTGCACCTCTCCCTCGGCACGCAATGCATCGAGCGCCGCCTGAAACACCGCGCGAACCCATTCCGTGCGGAATCGCTGCTCTGCCCCCACATCGTCTGCATGCGGCTGCTCCCCGAGGTCATCGAACGAGAGGATCACTGCGTTGCCGCCTCGCTTCAGGCGGCCGTCTGCCGCATGCCGCTTGGCGGCGAACCGCTGGGCGCAGGTTCGCAGGAAGATCCGGAAGCGACCCCGGGCAGGGTCGAACCGCCCCAGCCACTCCTTCTCCAGGGCCGCTGCGAAGAACTCCTGGGCCAGATCCTCCGCATCGGCCTCATCCAGCGACCAGCGCCACCGAAAGTGATCGACCACCGGGCCACGGTAGGCGCGGACCACGAGCTCCGCTGCGTCCCGACGCGTCTCGGGATCGGCGTCGGTCAGCGCTTCCAGGACGGAGAGGCGGGTATCGGGAAAACGGGACGTGATGGGCACCCCGGCCAAGGGACCCCGGAAAGATAGATCCGATGCCGCTCAGGGTCCGCGCGCCAGTCGCACGAACAGCGGGATCGCGAAGTTGCCCCGTTCGGTGGCGAACCGCGCCTGGATATACCCCTCCGCCCGATCGCCGCGCACCGATACCGAGAGCCGCGCCTGCGCGGGGTCGTGTCCGTCACGATTCTCCGGGGTGGGGAGGTACCGCTCGAACGATCCCTTGAAGCGACCAACCTTGTTGAAGATGGTGTTGGTCAGCGCCAGCGGCGCACCGCCGTCGATCGCGATCGTCGGCGGACCGGTGGCCGCGAAGGTCAGAGTCACCGGCAGCGGACCGTTCACTGTCGTGATCGTGCCGGTCCACTGCCCCGTGAGCTCCCCACCGGCCTCGTAGGGCGTCGCGAAGGTGGCCTGGAAGTCGCGCAGGGCGTGGTCGTAGTTCCCCGCCAGTTCGGGGACCAGCACCGAGGTGATCGCGTCGCAGATCTGGTCGGCACGCCCGTAGCCATTGGAGGTCTGGTTGAGGAGACAGACGGTCACCACCCCATGACTCGGCACCATGCTGAGATGGGCGTTGGCCCCACCGACCTGGCCGTCGACCACGATCCGCTCGTCGCCGCGCCACCAGCCAAGCGCATAGGGACTCCGTGGACCGCCAGCATAGTGGAGCATCAGCGCCCGGCTGCTGTCCGACAGCACCGGACGCTGGTCGGGGAGCAGTCGCCCCAGCACCATCCGGCCGAAGCGATAGAGGTCGTGGGCGCTGGCGTGGGCGAAGAGCCCGCCGACCGGGGCGGCGAAGCCACCGTTGATCGGCTGGCCATCGTCGTCGTAGAGGCTCACCACGTGATCGTAGAGGTCGGGCCGCACGTCGGCGTAGCTCGAGTCCATGCCCAGCGGTCGGAAGAGGACCCGCCGAACGAGATCGCCGTAGCGTTCGCCGGTCAGCCCCTCGGCCACGAACTGCACCATTCCCAGCGACACGTTGGAGTACTCCCAGGTCTCCCCCGGTGCGAACACCACCGGGGCGATGGTGCGCACCATCGCGGCGCGCGCGGCAGGCGTACTTGGATAGTCGGCGAAGCGATCATACGACATCCAGCCGTGCGGCAGGCCGGCGGAGGCGTTGAGGATCCGTCGCACCGTCACACCATCGATCGGTCCCGCATCGGCCGGGAGGGAGAGCGGCGCGAGCGCCGGGGCAATCGGGTCGTCGAGCCCGATCCGGCCCGCCTCGACCAGCGTCAGCATCACGGTCGCACTGAGCGCCTTGGCCAACGATCCCAGCGGGTAGGTGCAGCTGGTGTTGGTCACCACCCCCGCCTCGCGGTCCGCATACCCGAGCCCCTCGTCCCAGATGATCGAGTCGCCCTCGGCCACGACAATCGCCATCGACGGGATCTCCCGGCGGGCGATCCAGGCCTCGACCGTGTCACGGATCGCGACAAGGCCGGGTCGCATCGGCGCCACGGTCGTCGTGGTCGGAACCGGCGCCTGGCCTGACAGGCCAAGCGGGTGGGCGAGAGCCAGGGCAACGAGCAGCACACGCGAGCGAATGGACACGGATCCTCCGGAACGGGAAGGCGGCGGGCCGGAAGTGCCCCGTCGGCACGTCGCTGTAGACGACCCGGCGCCGGAGAGGGTTGCATCGGCCTGTGGCGACGATCAGCGCTGGCGCGTCCCCTCCGCTGGCGATTCGTGCCAATCAGCCCCACAATTGAAGGATCCTCCCTCCCCCGAGGCTCCATGCGCGACGTGCTCTCCTCAGCCCCCCACCTGCGGCGGACGGCCCCGATTGCGGCCCTCGCCGTCATGCTGGCGGCCGCCGCGCCGTCGCTCGCCGCCCAGTCCGACGCCGACAAGGCCGCCCTCACCGCCTGGGTCGACTCGGTCGAGGCCGCCTCCACGGTCGAGGCGGTCGATCGACTGGAGGCCGCCTCCAAGGTCGGTGAGGGGCGGGTCGGTCAGCTGCGCCGCGCCTACTGGGTCATGCGCCACGGCGACCTGCGCGACAACCGCATGGAAATCGACGAGGCGCTGTTCGCGTTCAACTCGGCGGCAGCGAAGGAGGGCGACTGGCCGTGGCCGGAGTTCGGCCTGGCGCGCACCCTCGTCGCGCTCGAGCTGCACGAGTATGTCCCCAAGGGCGGCAACGGCATCCGTGACGGCGAGAGCAACGCCTCCGCCATCTGGCGTCACCTCGCCAACTCGCTTGACCGCGATGCCGACTTCGTGCCCACGCGGGATCTCTTCCTCCGCCTCGCCCTGGCCACCGATGATCGCGACCAGACCGACCTGGTCCGTCGCACCGTGCACACCTACGCCTCGCCGCCGATCAGCGACTGGCGTGCCGTGCTGGTCGAGGGGCGGATCGCCCGCACCGACGACGACATGCCCACCGCCCTGGCCCGCTTCGACTCGGTCCTGGTGCTGGGCGGCGACACCGCGCTCACCCAGCTCGAGCGCGCCCGGACCCTCCACGCCCTCGGTCGCACCGTGGCCGCGCGCGCGGCATACTGGGCGTCGCTGGTGCACCCCTCGGCCGCCGCGCGGCTGGCGCATCATATCGACCTGTGGTGGATCACCACTGCCGACTCGCTCACGGCGTTCGACGCGCTGCCCGGCGACTCGGTGCTCCCATGGATGCAGCGCTTCTGGCTCCGCCGTGACGCCGAGAACCTGCGCGCGCCAGGCGAGCGCCTCACCGAGCATCTCCGCCGCTGGAACTGGGTGCGACACGAGTACCGGATCCCGGCGTCGAGTCGCCGCACCGAGATGAAGCGCACCGAGTTCGACATCTCGCTGCAGGGCCAGTGCGTTCCCTCCGGTGCCTGGTCGCTCGACGACCTGATCGCCGAGGAGCCCCACGACCCCGGCGATATCCGCAAGGACGAACGGATGCTCGACCATCGCGCGATCATCTACATGCGCCACGGCGAACCGATCGCGAAGAGCATCAGCAGCGGCACTCGTAGCGACGTCGCTTCAACATCCGAGGCACCGGGGTTCACCGCGCTTTCCTCGGCCGACGTGTCCTGGTTCATACCGCCGGTCGGGGGCGAGGGGAGCGATGATCCAACCGGTACGCAGCGACGCGACCAGATCCTGCGCTTCCTGCACGACTCGGCCTTCGTGTTCACCAAGAGCCTCAGCGCCGAGCAGCTGATGGACGAGCGGCTCCGCCAGAACGAGTCGTGGCTCTACTGGATCGACGGCGCGTATCGCATGCTGCACTTCACCGGATCGGAGGCGCTCGGGCTGCAGGCCCCGACCACGCTGAACACCGTGCTGCCGCTGCGGCCCGATCTCTACATCGCCCGGGCCAACCTCGATCCGTCGTACATCGGTATTGCACGGATGCTGCTCACTCCGGCCCTCTCGAAGCCCCGTGCGTGCCAGGACGAGATTCAGCAGCTCATCAAGACCGATCGAGCCAATGCCACCGTGGCCTCAGCCGAGGACTCCTACACCCCGACGTTCGAGAAGCCGTTCGTGCTCTACAGCCAGTTCTACGGGCTGGGCCGCGGCAACGACGGCAGCGGCAAGGCGCTCGTGGCGTTTGCGATCCCCTCGGTCGGCCTGCGCACCGGAGGCAACATTCCCGACGGCCGGCTCCTCGTACCGATCCGCTTCCGGCTCACCTTCTTCGACCCGGCAACCGGCGCCAACCGGTTCATCGACACCACGCGGACCTTCGCGACCCGGTCACTGGACAAGGGCACCTACCTGAGCGGCACCTTCGAGATCCCGCTGCCCTCGGGCGACTGGGAGATGGGCCTGCTCGCCGCGCAGGACGGTGCCGGCACCGGCGGGATGGCTCGGCAGCGCGACATCGCCATCGGCGGGAGCGGCGCCTTCACCCTCGGCGACCTCGTGATGGGACGCGAGTCGGGGGCGCCAGTCTGGAACGCGGGGGGCGAGGCCTTGCCGCTCAACCCGTGGAACGCCTGGTCCCGCGACAGCCAGCTCGAGCTGTGGTTCGAACTCCGCGGCCTCGCCGCCGGGGCCGAGTACAGCACTGCGCTTGAGGTGTCGCCCCAGGGACGCCGTGGCCGCGGTGTGAAGGTCGACTGGACCGGACGGGCTGCCGGACCGGTCACCTCGGTCCGCCGCACGGTGCAGCTCAAGGATCTCGATCCCGGCAGCTACACCGTGACCGTCACGGTCACGGCGAACGGCACCAGCGCCTCGCGAGAACGGACCATCACGGTGCTCAAGGAACAGTGATGGCCGGGGGACGACTGGTGCCGATGGTCGTGCTCATGGCACGGCTGCTGGCCTGCTGCCCGGCTCCCATCGCCGCCCAGTCGCCCGCCGACACCCGGCTCCTCGCCGAGCTCGATGATGCCATCGGGACGGCCACAACGGCGAACCAGCAGGAAGCCGACGACCCGGTCGCCCGCGATCTGCAGACTGGCCTGAACGAAGTCGCGCAGTTTCTCCGCAACGGGAAGCGTGGCACCCTGGAGCGGGCCCTGTTCCGTTTCGCGCGATCGAGTATCAGGCGACCCGATTGGGCGTGGCCCGACTACGCGATGGCCCACGCCTTCCTGCTGCTGCACGATCTCGGTGCCCCGCTGCTCGACTCGGAGGGAAGCCGGCTCGGGGAGAGCCACCTGGCAGCAATGTGGCGTCATCTCCATGAGGCCCTCCGCCGCGATCCGGACTTCCTCCGCGTCCGTGTCCTGCTGTCGGATCTTGCCTATGCCGGCGGTGATCGCGAGCTCCACGACGACATGCAGGAGGCGCTTGCGACCGAGGTCTCCCGCCACGACCCGCTCCCGGAGGCGCTCGTCGCCTGGGGTCGGCACAAGCGGACCCAGGGAGACTACCGGATCGCCCTGGCGATCTTCGACCGCGCCGGCCAGCTCGGTGCCGATCGCTCCGTGGTCGCGCTCGAGCGCGCGAGAACCCTCGAGGCGCTCGACCGACCGGAGGCTGCCCGGGCGGCCTACTGGCGGGGGGTGGACGAGCTCACCGACCGCGGCCGACAGCTCTACCGTCAGGACCTGGGCTGGATCCTCGACGACGACTCGCTGGCGACCTTCGATGCCGTGCCTGACAGCGAGGTCGCGGGATGGATGCACCGCTTCTGGGGACAGCGCGATGCGGCGGCCGTTCAGGATAGCGGCCACCGGGAGGTGGAGCACCTGCGGCGCTGGGTCTATGCCTTTGCCACGTTCCGGGTCCACAACCCGTGGACGCGAATCGCCCGCACCCGAGTCGATTTCGCGTTCGATGACATCCGCGACCAGTGCGTCGGAAACGCGTCGTCGTTCTACCAGCAGCTGCCGGTTGTTCCCCCCGCCCTGCCCGGGGACATTCGCAGCAGCGAGGCGCTGCTCGACCACCGGGGCATCATCTACCTGCGCCATGGCGAACCGTTTGCGCGGGCAGTCCCACCGGCGGTGGCAGCCGAGGAGGGCGGCCCCCAGGCCGATGCGGCCGCCACCGCGGGAATCGTGGCGGGCCAGGAGGGGGCTCGGCTCGACGAATCGCTGCGCGGTGTAGAGGTCTGGGTCTACTGGGCCGAGGGAGCGTGGCGCGTGTTCCAGTTCCGCGGCAGTGATGCCCTGGGGCACGACGCGGCGACCACGATGTCGAGCTACCTGCCATGGCAGTCCGCCCAGGCGTGGCAGGCGCTGGCGCGGATGCTGCCGGCCTACCGCCTGGCGGCGAACCGGATCGCCAACTACCGCGGAATCGAGAAGCGCACCTGCCTGCCCGACGTGCACACTGCCGTGGTCCAGCAACGCGAGGACGCGGTGATCGGCATCAACAGCGATACCGAGCGCCCGCCGATCCTCGAGCCGTGGAGTGCGACGCACCGGTTCTTCGCGATCGGCCGGGGCCTCGACGATTCCGTACGCGCCCTGATCACCTTCGCGGTCCCCACCTCCGACCTCACGGCGCGGGCCCTCAACGATGGGCGAGTGCTCTGGCGGCTCCGCTTCCACCTGGTGGCGTATCGACTCGGCGACGGCAGGCGCATCGACATCGACACCACCAGGGCGTTCGCCGCTCCCCGGCGCACGACGACCGGCTTCCTGACGGGGTGGTTCGACCTGCCCCTCGGACCCGGCCGATGGCAGGTGGCGGTCCTTGCCAGGCAGCCGGGGGACACCACGGCAGGAAGCTATGCGCTGCGCCGCAGCCTTGACCTCGGCTCGAGTGACAGCCTGTCACTCAGCGACGTCGTGACCGGCCGCAGCGACCAGCCGGGGTGGCCGGCACCCGACGGCCCCTTTCCGGTCAACGCGCTGGGCTTCTGGCCCAATGACGGCGCGGTCGAGCTGTGGTACCAGGTCGGTGGACTCGCCGCCGGCGACGAATTCCACACCACGCTCGCGGTGGCTCCCGAGAGCGACGCGGCCCACCCCGCCATCCAGGTGAGCACCATCGATCGCGCCGTGGGATCGGTCACCACCGCCAGGAAGTCGGTCGGCCTGGAACATCTCGCGCCGGGCCGCTACTTCCTCCGAGTGACCATCGAGGCGGGCGACCGCTCGGTCACACGTGAGCAGGTGATCCTGGTGACGCGGAAGCCCGAGCCGTAGCCGATGACCTGGTTCATCCGCGCCTCGTGTGGCCTTGGTCTTCTGCTGCTCCTCCCCGGACCCTCGCTCCGGGCCCAGTCTGCCGACGAGCGCCTCCGAGACGCCGCCGAGGTTGCCATCGACAGCGGCATCGCCCCGGCCGAGACGGCCGACCTCCCCAGCCACCTCCGCGATGGCCTGCGCTACCTCGCGAGTTACGTCCGCGACGGCCATCGTCGCGACGTCGAGCGTGCCCTCTTCCTCTTTGATCAGGAAGCGGCCGGGCACGATGGTCCCTGGCCGCACTACCTGATGGCCCGGACCTTCCTGCTGCTCGAACTGGGCGAGGAACCGGTCATCAACTCCGACGGCAAGCGGGTCGGCGACGATCACCAGGAGGCGCTCTGGCGCCAGCTCGACCTGGCCCTCGCCCGCGATCCCGCGTTCCTGCCCGCACGGACCCTCGCGGTGCACTACCTCGAGCGCGGCGGGGACCGCGACCTGCGTCCGGTCATGCAGCGGATCCTCACGCGCGAGGTTGCCCTCGATACGCCACTGCCCGACGCCCTGCTGGTCGAGGGACGCGCCGAGCGGACCGCTGGGCACGATTCGCTGGCGGTACGGGCCTTCCGGCGCGCCGCGACATTGGGCGCCGACCGTTCGGTGATCGATCTGGAGCTGGCGCGTTCGCTGGCCACCATCGGCGACACCGCCATCGCGGCTCGGCACTACTGGGCGGGACTCGATTCGCTCACGCCGCGCGGCCGTGAGCTCTACCGCAGCGACTTCGACTGGATCCTCGACGCCGACTCGCTCCGGAGTTTCGATCGTGCCGCCGGACGGCACCGGGTCCACGAGTGGGCCTTGCGATTCTGGGCCGAGCGCGACGCCTCGCTCGGCCAGCCACCGGGCCAGCGCCTGCAGGAGCAGCTCCGCCGCTGGACGGTGGCGATGCGCGACTACCGTGTGCCCAAGCCCTGGACCAAGAGGAACTACACCAGGTTCTGGTACATCGCCGGCGGCACCGATTGCATCCGCTCCGCAACGCCGTTCGTCGACTCGCTGCCGATCCATCCCCCCACCCTCGACGGCGACCTCCGTGCCGCCGAGCCGCTGCTCGATCATCGCGGCTTCACCTACCTCCGCCACGGCGAGCCGCTGGCACGCCTCACCCCGCCGGACCACGACGCCAACGGTGCGGTGCTCCGCGAGGTCTGGATCTACTGGATCGAGGGGAGTTGGCGGGTCGTCACGTTCAGCACCAGCGGCGGGCCATTTGACAGCGGACCATTCGGGAAGCACGCCGCGACCACGATGGTCAGCTACCTCCCGCTCGACGAGGGGGCCTGGGAGGCCCTGGCGCGGCTCCTGCCCCAGTACCGCGAGGCGGCCAACCGCCTGGCGATGCCATCATCGTCGGTGGTCTCCCCGGCATGCACCGATGAGGTGAAGGACGCTGTCGGTCAGCAGCGCGCCGATGCGCAGCTCGCCTGGCACACCGACTCCGATTCGCCCGACATCCTCGCGCCCTGGGACGCCGAGATCCGCTCGTTCGCACTCGGCACCGGGGCGCACGACGACGGACGCGCCCTGGTCACCTTCGCGATCCCGGTCCACGAGCTCCATGCCGACACCCTGGCCGACGGGCGGGTGCTCTGGCAGCCACGCTTCCACATCGTCGCCTATCGCCCCACGGATGGCGCGCGCGTCACCCTCGACACCCTGCGCCGCTTCCTCGGCGAACCGCCCGAGGCCGACGACGCCAAGCTCACCGATTGGTTCGAGCTGCCGCTCTCGCCAGGGGGGTGGGAGCTCTCGGTCCGGATCGGGGCGGACGGTGGCCCCGACGGCGCCTATGCCCTGGTCCGCAACATCACCGTGAGCGACGGCCGGGCGCTGGCCCTCTCCGACGTGGTGACCGGCCGCGAAGGTCATCCGGGGTGGCCCACACCGCTCGGCGCCTTCCCCGTCAATGCCTTGGGGACCTGGCACACCGGCGAGACGGTGGAGCTCTACTACGAGGTGAGCGGGCTCGCCGCTGGCGACCGGTATCGGACCACCTTCGCGATCGTGCCCCTCGATCCCGGCAACCGCGACAAGGTCACCGTCACGCGCCGACGGGCAGGCCACCGGTCCGGTCACCCCGGTGCGCCGCGTCGCTGGGCCTCGGCAAGCTCAAGGGTGGCGTCTACCGGCTGATGGTGACCGTCGAGGCCGGCGACCAGCGAGTCAGCCGTGAGCAGCAGATCCTGGTGCTGAGGCCGGAGTAACCGCCGGTCAGGAGTGATGGGGACCCGTCAGGCCTGCATCACCTTGTGGGGCAATGGCTTGAACAGCCGAGGCGGTTCCGGCCCCATCACCCATCACCCGTCACCCTTCACCGCCAGCCCCCCTCCCGCTAGATTGCCCCCCTCACAATCCTCCTCCTCGGGGCCGCACCGCCCCGGGGCGCCATCTCCAGTCCGAAGGAAGGTGCCGATGTCCCGCACGTATGAGGCGGTGTACATCTTCGACAGCACGCTCGAAGAGCCCGCCATCACCGAGAAGCTCGAGAAGTACCACGCCCTGGTGCCGCACGAGGGCGAAGAGCCCATCGCGGTCAGCCATTGGGGCAAGCGTACCCTCGCCTACCCCATCGCCAACCGTGAGACCGGCTACTACGTGGTCGCCAAGTTCACCACCACACCCGAATCGCTGCCCGAGTTCGAGCGCATGCTCAAGCTCGACGACGACGTGCTGCGCCACCTGATCGTCCTCGACGAGGGCGCCCAGATGTCCAGCGCCGTCGCCGGCAAGGATGGGGAGGACGACAACTGATGCCGCGCCCCAACAAGACCTGCGCCATCTGCGAGAGCAGTGTCCGGATCGTCGACTTCAAGGACGAGCGGCTGCTGTCGCGCTTCCTGACCGAACGCGGCAAGATCCTGCCGTCGCGACTCTCGGGCACCTGTGCCCGGCACCAGCGGCAGCTTTCGCGCGCCATCAAGCGGGCCCGCGAGATCGCGCTGATCCCCTACATCCGGGGATTCGGGGGCTGACCACCGTCCCGGTGGCGCCCGGTCGACCCGGGCGCCGCACCTGGTGGGCCATGCCGTTGTTGCTGGCGGGGTATCTGCTCACTTCGCCCAAGACGTTCCTGCTGGGCCCGCTCACGCTGCTGCTCCTCCTCTCCCGCCCGCGCACCCTGCGCGAGTGGCTCTGGATCGGCATCAGTGTGGCCGCCGCATTGGTGATGCTGCGGATGCCGGCCACGCTCACCGACCGGACGATCCGGGCGGCCGGGGCATTCTTCACCGGCGCCTTCGTGGTGGCCTCGTTGCTCGACATCCCGTCGCTCTTCCGCCGCACCCTGCTGTCGGTGGGTGTGGCGGCCGGGGCGACCGCCGGTTGGTTCGCGGCGCTCGGGCTGGGCTGGAATGACCTGGTCACCGCGGTGCGTCAGTGGGAGTGGACCGCGCTCCGGACGATGCAGCCCTCGCTCCCCGACGTGCCGCCGGTCGGTGCCGGGATCGGCGGTGGCCCGGCGGCGGAGGCCGCGGCCGAATTCGCCCGTGGGATGCAGGCGACCGCTCATCTCTTCCCGGCGATGCTGGCGATCGTCGCGTTGGCTGGCGGCTGGCTCGCCTGGGTCTGGTACCATCGGGTGTCGACGGAACCGATCGGGCGACCGGCCCCGCCGTTTCGCGACTTCACCTTTTCGGACCATCTGGTCTGGCTGCTGGTGCTGGCCGGCGCCCTGACGCTGGCGCCGCTGTCGGCCGGCTGGACCGCGCTGGGGAGCAACCTGCTGGTGCTGGTCCTGGCCCTCTACGCCGGACGCGGCCTGGCGGTCATCCAGACCGCCCTGCAGGCCGCCCCGTTCGGCCTCTCACTGTTGCTGTTTGGTTCCGCCCTGGTGCTGTTACCATTGGCCGTGACTGTCTGCACCCTGACCGGGCTGGCGGACATCTGGCTTGACCTGCGGCACCGATTGGTGCCGCCCGAAGGAGCTTCGTCATGATCGAGCTGATTCTCCGAGAGAACATCGAGTCGCTGGGCAAGACCGGCGACCTGGTCCGGGTCAAGCCCGGCTACGCCCGCAATTTCCTCCTCCCGCGCGGCCTGGCCTTCGAGGCCACCGAGGGCAACAAGAAGCGGATCGCCGGCGAGGCCAAGGCACGCGCCGTGCGCGATGCCGCTGAACGGGCCGAGGCCGAGGCACTGGCGGCGCAGATCGGCGCGCTGGCCCTCACCTTCACCGCCAAGGCGGGCGAAGACGGCAAGCTGTTCGGCTCGGTCACCTCGTCGGACATCGCCGAGCAGCTCGAGGGGCACGGCTTCACGATCGACAAGCGCAAGATGGAGCTCGAGCATCCGCTCAAGGAGCTCGGCTTCCACGCCGTGCCGATCAAGCTGCAGCACGACGTCCATGCCGAGGTGAAGGTCACCATCACCGCCGAGGACTGAGTGACGGCGCCCGTCGGGATCGGCTACCTCGACGGACCGCGGCTCGCTCGCGGCTTCCACGCCGCGAGCGACTGGGTCGCGGCCGGGCGCGAGGAGCTCAATCGCATCAACGTCTTCCCGGTCCCCGACGGCGACACCGGCACCAACTTCTCGATGACCCTGCGCGCCGTCGCCGACGCCCTCGGGGCGCTCGGCGACGCGACCCTCCGGCGATACCGCCTCACCGCGGCCCGGGCTGCGGTGCTCGGTGCCCGGGGCAACTCCGGGATGATGCTGGCCCACTTCCTCATCGGCTTCAGCGAAGCGACTCGAGGGACTCGCCACCGCGGGCGCCCCCGAGGTCGCCGGCGCGGTGCGCGCGCGGGGCCAGCACCGCTCGAGCAGGCGCTCGACGACCCTCGTCGAGGGCACCATCCTCACCGTCGCGCGCGACGCCGCGGTCGCCGCCGAGCGCGCCGCGGCCGAGTCGGCCGACATCGGCCACTTCCTGCGCCAGCTCCTGGCCGAGGCCGAGCGGGTGCTGGCGCGGACCCCCGAACTGATGGCGGTACTCAAGGAAGCCGGCGTGGTCGATGCCGGCGGCAAGGGTTTCGTGCGGATGATCGAGGGCGTCGTCCGCGTGATCGATGGCGACCCGATCCTGCCCGCGGCGCCCGCTCAGGCAGGGCGAGGTCGTCGATCCCGGCCGCCTTCGCCGACATCGCCGCTGAACGTGACTTCCAGTACTGCACCGAGGTCCTCGTGCGTGGGGAGGCACTGCCGCCGGCCAACGACGTGCGGGCGGTGCTCCACGATTTCGGCGGCTCGGTGGTCGTCGCGGTGGCCGGCGATATCCTCAAGCTTCATGTCCACACCGACACCCCCGATGCGGTCTTCACCTACGCCGAGCGCTGGGGGACGATCACCGGCCGCAAGGCCGACGACATGCGGGCCCAGCATCGCCAGCTCGGGCACATCGACCGTCGCCGGGTCGCGATCGTGGTGGACTCCACCAACGACCTGTCCGACAGCACCCTCGACCGACACGGGATCATTGCGGTGCCGATGCAGGTGATGTTCGGAACCGAGTCCTTCCGGGACCGGGTCGATCTCAAGCCGGCGGAGTTCTATCGGCGGCTGCGTGAAGCCGACGAGCTGCCGACCACGTCCCAGCCGGCACCGGCGGAGTTCGTCCGGGCATTCCGCGCCGCCCGGGAGGAGGCCGAGGAGGTCGTCGGGGTGCTGGTGTCGGGGGCGCTCTCGGGCACCTATGCGTCGGCCCAGGCGGCCGTGCAGGCGGCAGGGCTCACGGGCGTCTCCCTGCTGGATTCCCGCACCGCGTCGCTGGGACTCGGGCTGCTGGCGCTCCGGGGGGCGGAGCTGGCCGAGGCGGGCTGGCCCGCCGCGGCGATCGTTCGCGAGCTGACCAGGGTTCGCGGACAGTCGGGGATGCTGCTGACGGTGGAGACCTACGAGAACCTGATCCGGTCGGGACGCGTGTCCCGGGGCAGGGCCTGGCTCGGGGGACTGCTCGACATCAGGCCGATCCTCGAGATCGACCAGGGCGGGAGGGTGCAACCGATCGACCGGGTTCGTGGTCACGACCAGGTGGTGCCGAGGGTTCTGACACTGCTCAAACAGCGTCTCGACCCGCGACCCGCCAATCTTCGCTTCGGGGTGGTGCATGCCGAGGCCCCCGAGACCGCCGAGCGCGTGCGCACGGCACTCCTGGCGGCGTTCAAGCCCCGCGAGGTGCTCGTCGGTCCGGCCACCGCAGTCCTGGGAACGCACGTCGGGGCGGGTGCCTGGGCGGTCTGCTATCAGGTGGAGGATGGCACCCCGGATCAACCGGATGGCTGAGCCCCCGTGCGCAGACGCTGCCGGAACCGGTGGCGCGGGTCGTCGAGGCGATCGAGAACCGCAAGGGACAGCAGCTGCTGGTGCTCGACCTGCGCGGCCTGAGCGATGCCGCCGACTACTTCGTGATCGCCTCGGGCACCTCGGATGCCCACGTGCGAGGGATCGCCGACGGGGTGGTCGAGGCGCTGGCCGAGGCGGGCTACCCCGCCAATCATGTCGAGGGTCTCGCGACCGGCCGATGGGTACTGCTCGACTTCGTGGACTTCGTGGTCCACCTGTTTCATCCGGAGACCCGGGCGTTCTATCGCCTCGAGCGCCTCTGGCAGGACGCGCCACCGCTCGTGTCGCGGTCCTAGGACGATCCCGCAGGACGAAAGGCACGACCCCGATGCGTCATCTGCTCCGCACCCTGCTGCTCGCGATGCTGGCGCTGCCGCTGCCGCTCGCGGCCCAGTACTTCGGCCAGAACAAGGTCCAGTACTCGGCGTTCGACTTCCAGGTGCTCGAGACCGAGCACTTCGACGTGTACTACTACCCCGAGGAACGGCAGGCGGCCTACGACGCGGCCCGGATGGCCGAGCGGTCCTATGCCCGGCTCTCGCGCGTGCTGCGTCACCAGTTCCGCGAGCGCAAGCCGATCATCCTCTACGCCTCGCACTCCGACTTCCAGCAGACCAACACCACGTCGGGCGCGGTGAGCGAGGGCACCGGCGGCTTCACCGACTTCCTCAAGCACCGCAACGTGTTGCCGCTGACCGGGGCGTACAGCGACGTCGAGCATGTGCTGCAGCACGAGATGGTCCACCAGTTCCAGTACGACACCTGGTCCGGCGGTCGGGCCGGCGGTGGCCTGCAGACGATCATCGCGCTCAACCCGCCGCTCTGGTTCGTCGAGGGCATGGCCGAGTACCTCTCGGTCGGCCCGGTGGACCCCAACACGGCGATGTGGCTCCGCGACGCGGCCGCCGAGGGGAAGCTGCCGACGATCCGCCAGCTCGAGACCGACCCGAACATCTTCCCGTACCGCTTCGGCCAGGCGATCATGAGCTACGTCGGGGCGCGCTGGGGCGACGAGGCGATCGGTGCCATCCTCGCCGCCTCGCGGACCGGATCGCTCGAGGGCGCGTTCCGCCGCGTGATCGGGCTCGACTTCGTCCAGCTCGGCGACCAGTGGCGCGACGCGACCCAGAAGGAGTACCTCCCCCAGCTGCGCGAGCAGGCCAAGGCGTCGCAGATCGCCACCCCGGTGCTGACCGAGGAGAAGAGCGACGGCACGCTGCACCTCGCGCCGGCCCTGTCGCCCGACGGGACCCGGATCGCGTACTACTCGGAGAAGGACTTCTACTTCGTCGATCTCTATCTCGCCGAGGTCCCCAGCGGCCACGTGTTGCACCGGCTGCTCAAGAGCACCTTCAGCAGCGACTACGAGACCTACCGCTTCATCAACTCCTCGGCGAGCTGGTCGCCCGACGGCCGCTACATCGCAGTGGCCGCCAAGCGCGGGCCGCGCGACGACATCGTCATCATCGATCCGGTGCGCAACCGCGAGGTGCGGCGGATCCGGGTCGACCTCAACGGCGTCACCACCCCGGCCTGGAGCCCCGACGGCAGCAAGCTGGTGTTCACCGGCTACGACGGCGGCCTGTCGGACCTGTTCATCATCAACGCCGATGGGACGAATCTCCAGCGGCTGACCCACGACCGCGACGCCGACCTCCACCCGGCCTGGTCGCCCGACGGCACCACCATCGCCTTCACCACCGACCGGGGCCCGAACACCGACTTCGACATCCTGAAGATCGGCAACTTCCGGTTGGCCACCTACGACCTGGCCACCGGTCGCATCAGCCTGCTGCCGGGCATGGACCAGGGAAAGAACGTCGACCCGCAGTGGTCGCCCGACGGCCGCGCGATCGCCTACGTCTCCGATCGCACCGGCGTGAGCAACATCTTCCTCTACGACCTCGACAACCGCGAGTCGTACCAGCTCACCGACCTCTTCACCGGTGCGCAGGGGATCACCCCCCTCTCCCCGTCGATCTCGTGGGCGCACCAGGTCGACCGGCTGGCGTTCGTGTACTACGAGGACGGCAAGTACGACATCTACACCCTCGACCACCCGCGCGACCGCAAGGGTGAGCCCTGGCGCGCCACCGACGTGACGATGGCGGCGGCGCTCCCCGGCGCGGTGCCGCCCACGGCGGAGGCCCGCGACACGCTGGCGGTCCGCGACACGCTGCCGGCGGCCGCCGGCGGCTCGGCCCTCTACCGGTCCTCGGCCGGTGCGCTGCGCCGGGCCGATTCGGTGGCCGCCGTGCCCGACTCGTTGCTGCCACCGCCGCCGCTCAGCATCGCGGTTCTCAACGACTCGGCCACGCTGGGGCTCCCCGACACCAGCACCTTCACCGAGCGGCCCTACAAGATCGGCTTCTCGCCCGACTATGTCGCGCGGCCGACCATCGGCTATGTCCGCGACAACTTCGGCAACGGTGTCTTCGGCGGCACCGCGATCTCGTTGAGCGACATGCTCGGCAACCACCAGCTCCTCTTCTCCGGCTACGTCAACGGCCGGATCGAGGAGGCCCAGGTGCTGGCCGCCTATGCCAACGTCGCCCACCGCCTCAACTGGGCGGTCGGCGTGCAGCAGGAGCCGTACTTCTTCTATCAGGGGAGCTCGATCACCCGGATCCCCGAGACCTTCGAGAACCTGCTCACCACCAGTGTTCGCCGGATCGTGCTTCGCTCCGCGTTCGCCCAGGCGACCTACCCGCTCTCGCGCTTCCGCCGGATCGAGGCCGGCCTGCGCGGCTCGCTGGTCGACGATGCGATCCTGCGACTCAACGAGTACTACGACCCGGTCTCGGGCTACTACACCCGCGATCCCTCGATCGACAAGGAGGGGATCGGCACGACCCAGTTCGCCCAGCCGTCGCTGGCACTGGTCGACGACAACAGCATCTTCGGGTTCGTCGGGCCGTTCCTCGGCCATCGAGCCCGCTTCGAGATCAGCCCCACCATCGGCGGCTGGCAGTACAACCAGATCACCGCCGACTGGCGCAACTACCGGCGGATCGCCGGCCCGATCACCTTTGCGACCCGGCTGCTCTACTTCGGCCGCAACGGCCGCGATGCCGACCGGTTCTCGGTCTACCTCGGCTACCCCGACCTGCTGCGTGGCTACACCTACGGTTCGTTCCGCCGCAACGAGTGCCTGGTCCTCGACCAGGATCCCTCCAGCGCGACCGGCTGCTCGGCCCTCGACCAGCTGGTCGGCACCTCGATCGCCGTCTTCAACGCCGAGCTGCGATTCCCGATCCTGTCGCCGTTGTGGAAATGGCTGCCGCGGGCGATCCCGCCGGTCGAGGGAGCGCTCTTCTACGACGCCGGTGTGGCATGGGATGCCAACAGCAAGGTGGTCTTCCGCGACCGCAAGCCCGGCGAGTCGCCGGTACGGATCCGCGCCCCGTTGCGATCCTTCGGTGCCTCGGCCCGGATCAACCTCTTCGGCTTCATCATCCTGCGGTTCGACTACACCAAGCCGATCAAGCGTCCGGGCACCAATGCCTTCTGGACGATCTCGCTGGGGCCGACCTTTTGAGCCTGCGCCCGCCTGCCCTGCTCCTGCTCGCCACCCTGGGCGTCGTCGCGTGTGGCAACGACGCGCCGCCGCTGGGGCCGCGCGAGATTCCCGCCGGGATCCCCGACGAGGAGGCCCTGCTCCGGCTGCCCAGCCGTGGCGGCGCGGCCACGCTCTACCGAGCCGACTCGCTGCTGCCGCTCAAGTGGAGGGTGCCGGGCAACGTGCCGCCGATCGACCGGGCCCTCGGCACCGATCTCGAGGATGAGATGGTGTACGCGGTCGACCATCGCGGTGAGGTGATCGGCATCGACCTCAAGGCGCGCAAGGCACGCCCCTACTTGAGTGCCGCCGACCACCTCGACGGTACCGCCGACGGCGTGGTCCTGGGACTCGACTCGGACCGCCATCCGATCCGCTTCGCCGGACGCAGCCGCAGCGTCTTCCGCGCCACGGTGGTGGGCGGCCGCGACACCAGGCTGCTCCCGGCCTCCGGCGATCGGGTGATGGCCTACGCCCCCAGCGAGGGGGTGATCCAGATCCTCCGCGAGGATGGCGAGGTCGGTCGCTTCGAGGTGCCCGCCGGTCCACTCACGACCACCTGGGCAGGCGACCTGATGGTGATCACCACCGACTCCGGCCTGGTCGTCGCCTACTCCAATCCGGCTCGCAACAGCAAGCCACGGTTCATCGGACTCAAGGGGAGCCCGATCACTGCCGCCTTCTCACCCAGCGGCCACCGGCTCTACGTGGCCCGTGCCCGCGGTGACGTGGTCCTCCTCGATCGCTACAACGACTTCGCCCAGGTCGGCGAGGTGGCGCTCCCCGGGCCGGCGATCGACCTCCGCCCGGATCGCTCCGGCCGCTGGCTCCTGGCCCGACCCGAGCAGGGCGATTCGGTCTGGCTGATCGACCTGGTTCGCGAGGAGCGGGCGGCGACCATCCCCGCGCCCTGGGCCACCGATCTTCCGCTGGTGAGCGGCGGCCGGGCGATGGTCACCCGCGATGGCAAGGACATCCTGACCTGGGACCTGACCACCCCCGCCCCGAAGTCGCTGGCCCGTCTCAACGGCGCCGCCGGAGATGTGTTCCTCGCGATCCCCTGGCGACCCCGCGATCAGCGCACCGCGCCGCGGCCGCCCGACCTCGACGAGCTGGCCCGGGCGGTGCCCGAGGAACCCCCAGCCACGACCGACGACTCGCTCCGGGGCGACCAGCCGGCGGCTGCCGAGAAGGACCAGTACTTCGTCCAGGTCACCTCGTCCCAGAATCGGGAGTACGCCAATGCCCTCCGGTCGCAACTGACCCAGATCGGCTTCCGGGCGATCCTCCGTGAGCCGACCACCGAGGGCGACGGCTACAAGGTCCAGATCGGCCCCTACGCCACCCGTGAGGAGGCCGAGGCCGACGGCAAGCGCCTCGGCCGGCCCTACTTCATCCGGAGCCCGGCCGACCAGCAGCCCTGAGCGGGCCACCCTGCTATTTTGGGGGATTGCGGTCTGCCCCGCCTCCCGGCGTGTGGGGACCTTCCCGCGTTGAACTCCGATCCTCAGGGCCCGATGAAGCTCACCAAGCTGGAGCTGTCCGGCTTCAAGTCGTTTGCCGATACCGTGACACTCACCTTCGACGAGGGGGTCACGGCCATCGTCGGCCCCAACGGCTGTGGCAAGTCGAATGTCTCCGACGCGGTGCGCTGGGTGCTCGGCGAGCAGTCGGCACGACTGCTTCGCGGCGGCAAGATGGAGGACGTGATCTTCCAGGGCGCCGCCACCCGCCGCCCGGTCAACGTCACCGAGGTCTCGCTCTATCTCGACAACAGTGGTGGCGAACTGCCGACGCCGTACACCGAGGTCGTGATCACCCGGCGGCTGTCGCGCTCGGGCCAGAGCGACTACCTGCTCAATCGCAACGCGGCGCGACTCCGCGACATCCACGACCTGCTGCGCGGCACCGGACTCGGCAGCGACGCGGGCGTGGTGATCGAGGCGAAGCTGATCGACCTGCTCCTCTCCGACCGCGCCGAGGAGCGGCGGTCGCTCTTCGAGGAGGCGGCCGGTGTGGGGCTCTACCGTGATCGGCGTCACGCCACGGCGCGACGGCTCGAGGACACCGCGACCGACCTGCAGCGGCTCGAGGACCTCATCGCCGAGGTGCAGTCACAGTTGCGCTCGCTCGCCCGCCAGAAGGGGAAGACCGAGCGTCACCGTGCCCTCACCGAGGAGAAGTTCGCCGTCACGGTGGCGCTCACCCAGCGACAGCTCGCCAAGCTGGCCGAGGACGCCATCACCTTCGAGCAGCGCCACGCCGAGCTGACGGAGGCGATCCCGGGTGGCCGTGAACGGCTGGCCCGCACCGAGGCGGCCCGCGACGAGGCGGCCCAGGCCCGGGCCGGCGCCGAACGCCACCGCAGCACCGTTGTCGACGACCTGGCGCAGGCCAGGCTCGAGGTCGGCAAGCTGGAGGGCGACCTCGCCGTCGCCGCCGAGCGACTGGCCAACGCCGCCGAGCGGCGCCAGCGCGCCCAGGCCGAACGGAGCGACCTGGAACTCCGGGTCCAGCAGGCCCGCGTCGATCGTGAGACGGCCGTCGAAGAACAGGCCACCGCCGAGACCGACCACGCCCGGATCCAGGCGGAGCTCGCTGGCCGCACCGAGGCGGAGCAGCAGGGACGTGAGCGACTGGCGACCCAGCGCGAGACGGTGCGCACCCTCGAGCAGCAACTGCAACAGCACGCCGAGCAGCAGCGCCAACTCGAGGGTGAACGCACCGCACTCGACGGCGAGCTCGCCGCGCTGCACGAGCGGATCGGGGAGGACGAGGCCCACCGCGATCAACTGGCCGGCGAGCGGCGCATCGCCGGCGAGCGACTGGTCGAGGCCCGTGCGGTGGCCGAGCGTCACGCCGACGAGAGCCGCCACGGCGCCGCCGAGGCCGAGCAGGCCCGGCTGCGGTTGCGCGAGGCTCGCGACCGCGAGGCGCGCGAACTCGCCGAGCGGCGGGCGCTCGAGGAGGAGCTCGCCACCCTCACCGCCCGGCGGGGCGCCCTCGAGGCACTGGAGCGCGACCGGGTCGGCATCGCCCCGGCCGCCGCGGCATTGCTCGCCGCTCGGGGCGACTTCGGTGGCGGTGTCCTCGGCGCCCTTGCCGACTTCATCACCGTCGACAGTGAACAGGCCGAGCTCGCCGAGCAGCTGCTGGGCGATTTCCTCCACGCGGTGGTGGTGCGCGACGAAGCGGCGGTCAGGCGGGTCGGAGAGTGGCACGCCACCGAACAGCCTGGCACCCTGATCCTGCTGCCCGTCGAGCCCGGCCCGGCACGGCCGGGGGGGGCCATCGACAGTCGACTGCGGGTCGACCCGGTGGTGGCGCCCTGGGTTGCTGCCCTGATTGGCGGAGCCCGTCCCCTCGGCGAGGGCGGCCGCGGCGTGCATCGGGCCGACGGCTCGATCTGGCTCACCGGCCCGGCGTCGAGCACCGGTCCGCTCAAGCGGCGGGCCGAACTGAAGACACTGGCCGAGCAGATCACCACCACCGGCGAGGGCGTCGCCGCGGCTGCGAGCCGCCACCGTGCCACCGTCGCCGCGATCGGCGGGCTCGAGGAGCAGCAGGTTGAGTCGGAACAGCACGCGGCGGCACTCCGGGAGGCCGAGCGTCAGGCGGTCGCGATACGGGAGGACCTGGTCCGCCGGGTGGCCAACTTCGATCGTGAGCTGCAGGAGATCGAGGCGCAGCTGGCCCGCCACAACGAGCGCCTCACCCGGGCGACCAGCCGTCGTGACGAAGTCGACCGCCTCCTCGCTGAGGGCGGTGGCGAACGCAGCCGCCTCGACGAGGCGCTGGTCGCCGGCCGGCGGCGTCTGGCGGAGCTCGATTCCGAGCAGGAAGTGGCGCGCGAGGCGCGCAGCGAGTGGCAGGTGCAGGAGGCCCACGTCTCGGCCCGGCTTCGCGCCGCCCGCGAGACCGCCGAGCGCGCCGCGCGGGTGATCGCCGAATCGGAGACCACGATCGCCGAGCGGACCGCGGAGATCGAGCGGCTCGAGGTCGATGTTGCCGAGATCGAGTCACACCGCGCGGAGTGGCAGAGTGGCCGCGACGAACGGGCCACCGCGCTGGTGGCGCTCGAGCAGGCGGCCGGCGAGGCATCCGGCACCCTGCAGGCCGCGACCACCCGCCTCGAGGCGGCCGAGGCGGAACTCGCCGAGGCCCGCCATCATCTCGAATCGATGACCGAGGAGCACCACGGCCTGGCCGTCGGGGTCACCGAGGCGAAGGCGGAACGGCGCCGCATCGTCGAACGGGTCGAGACCGAGTGGAAGCAACCGTTCGACCAGCTGGTGGCGATCGCCCCGCAGGTCGACGCCGACCTGGCCACCCTCGAGGAGGAGGCCGAGCGGATCGTCACCACACTCGAGGCGATCGGGATCGTCAATCCGCTGGCGATGGAGGAACACGCCGAGGAGTCGAAGCGGCTGGCCTTCCTGCAGTCGCAGCGCGACGACCTCGTCGCGGCACGCCAGTCGCTGCTGCAGGCGATCCGGGAGATCGACGGCACGGCCAAGGCCCTCTTCGCCGAGACCTTCGCGGCGGTGCGGACCAACTTCGTGAATGTGTTCCAGACCCTGTTCGGCGGCGGCGAGTGCGACCTGCGGCTTACCGACCCCGACGATCCGCTCGAGTCGGAGATCGAGATCCACGCGGCCCCACGCGGCAAGCGCACCCAGCGGATCCACCTGCTCTCCTCCGGCGAGCGGACCCTGGTCGCGGCCTCGCTGCTCTTCTCGATCTACCTGACCAAGCCGAGTCCGTTCTGCCTGATGGACGAGGTCGACGCGCCGCTCGACGACGCCAACGTGGGCCGCTTCCTGCGGCTGCTCGACGAGTTCAAGGCGCAGACCCAGTTCCTGGTGATCACCCACAACCCGCGCACCATGCAGGCCGCCGACAGTGTCTACGGCGTGACGATGCAGGAGCCCGGCGTCTCCACGATCGTGGGCGTCCGGCTCGGCGAGCAGATCGAGGCAGCCTGATGTCCCCGACGGAAGACCCCGCCATGCTGATCGTGATGCGACAGGACGCCACCCCGGAGCAGATCGACGGGGTGATCGAGGTCATCGAGTCGATGGGCTACGGTGCGGCGCCGATGCCGGGCAAGCAGCGCACCACCGTGGGCCTGGTCGGCAACGACGGACGGGTCGACGACTCGCGCCTCGACGGGCTCGCCGGCGTGGCCGAGATCATCCACGTCTCGAAGCCCTACAAGCAGGTCTCGCGCGAGTGGCGCGCCGAGCCGACCCGGTCGCCCTGCCCGACGGCTCGGTGATCGGCGGCCGCGAGGTGGTGGTGATGGCTGGCCCCTGCTCGGTGGAGAGCGAGGCGCAGATCCTCACCGCCGCCCGGCACGTCAAGGCCGCCGGCGCCACGGTGCTGCGGGCGGGGGCGTTCAAGCCGCGGTCCTCCCCGTACGCCTTCCAGGGGCTCGGCCCCCGGGGCCTCGAGCTGCTCGCCATGGCGCGTGCGGAAACCGGGCTCCTGATCGTCACCGAGGCCATGGATCCCGCCGCCCTGACGCTGGTCGCCGAGACCGCCGACATCGTGCAGATCGGCGCACGCAACATGCAGAACTATTCGCTGTTGAAGGCCTGCGGCGAGGTGGACAAGCCGATCCTGCTCAAGCGTGGCCTCGCCGCGACGATCCCCGAGTTGCTCCTCTCGGCCGAGTACATCCTCGCCGCCGGCAACCCCGACGTGATCCTCTGCGAGCGGGGGATCCGGTCGTTCGACTCGACCACGCGCAACCTCTTCGACCTCGCCGCGATCGCGGTGGTCCACGGGCTGTCGCACCTGCCGATCGTCGCCGACCCCAGCCACGGCACGGGTCACCGCGAGATGGTGCCGCCGATGGCACGCGCGGCGATCGCCGCCGGAGCCGACGGGCTCCTGGTCGAGGTCCATCCCAATCCGGAGCAGGCGCTCTCCGACGGTGGCCAGTCGCTCTATCCGGAACAGTTCGAGCGGATGATGCGCGAGGTCGGCGCAATCGCCGAGGTGATCGGCCGCGTGGTGGCCGCTCCGGTGGGCGCCGCGCCGTGAGAGGCGCCGCGCTGCTGGCGCTCGCCCTGGTCCTCCCCGCCCCGCTCCGGGCCCAGCAGAGCTCGGCCGAGGCGATCCTCAACCGCGCGGCCCGCGCCTACGAGACGCTGCACACTTTCCAGGCCGACTTCCGCCAGAAGATCGACGATCCCTATGTCGACCAGCCCGAGAGCCGGGGCACCCTCTATCAGGCGGGACCGTCGCGCTTCGCGATGCGATTCACCGACCCGGCGGGTGGCGCGATCGTGATCGATGGACAGCATGTCTGGATCTACGAACCGGAGAACATGCCCGACCAGGTCCTGCGCCTGCCGATGCGTGGCGACCCGGTCTACGGCTACAACCTGATCGGCTGGTTCCTCGACCGGCCGGCCGAGAAGTATCGCGCCAGCTGGCTCCGCGTCCGAGCAGCTCGAGGGCACCGACGTGCGACGTGGTCCTCCTCGAGCCGCTCGATCCCGACGATGCGCTTCCGGCGGGCCACCGTCTGGGTCGAGCGGGAGAGCGCCCTTCCCCGCCGCTTCGAGATCGACGAGAAGGTCCAGGTCCGCACCCTGACGCTGTCGCACATCCGGACCAACGCGACCCTGCCACCCGACATCTTCACCTTCACGGTGCCCAAGGGCGTGAAGGTCGTGGACCAGTAGGGCGACAGGCGACACGCGACAGGCGACAAGAAGAAGGGCCGGTTCAATGCGTTGAGCCGGCCCCATCGCCTGTCGCCTGTCGCCTGCCGCTACCCGAGTAGCTTCCGGATCGCCCCGACCGTGTCCCGGTCGAGTCCCTCGCGTGCTGCCAGGTCCAGTGCCTCGCGTCCCAGCGCGGCGTAGAGCGCCCGGCTCTCCGGATCGAGGGCCTCGAGGTGGGCCCGGACCGTGCCCGACGTCGCCGCGGCGGACCGGCCCGGTGAGCGCCGCGGCAGGGTCACTCGCCGCCGAGATGGTCCAGTGTCCGGCGCATCAGCGGCAGGAAGAGGCCCGGCGTGGCCTCGAGCCCGGCGCCGCGGGCCAGCCGCCCCGCCACGTCGGCAAGCACCACCAGGTAGTTCGACGCGAAGACCGCCGCCGCGTGGTAGCGCGCCTTCCCCTCGGCGGGGAGCTCGAGGACCGGCGTCATCGCCGAGCCGCTCGGCCAGCGCCCGCGCCGCGGCGAGCGGCCCGCGGCTCACCCTCGATGATCGCCGGCGCGCCGGCCAGCGCGTCCGGGCTCGCCCGCCGGATCGCGCAGCGTCTGGAGCGGATGGAACGAGCCCAGCGACGCCCCGGTCGGCTCGAGCGCAGCCAGCGCATGCCGGTCGAGGCGATCCGGAGGCGTGCAGCACCACCTGGGTGGCACCGATCGCGCCGCCGTCGCGGAGCCGAAGCGCCACCGTCGCGACGGCATCGTCGGGCACCGCGACGATGACCAGGTCGGCGGCGGCCAGTGCGGGCTCCCAGGCCACGGTGGCTGGTGCCAACGGCGCGGGCAACGGCCGCGCGCTCCGCGAGAGCACCGCGACGGCTCCCCCGGAATCGGCGAGGGCGCGTGCGAGCGACAGCCCGACGCGCCCTCCACCAACCACCGCGACCGCCGGGGGGATCACTCCCCGGTGATCTCCGACATCAGCGCGCGCGGGCGTCGTCCCGGCGCGCAGCAGTTGCACCGCCTCGCGCACCTGCTGGTCGTCCAGGCCGCTGCGGCGCAGCTCGGCCTGTCGCCCGAACACGTAGCGGGCGATCTGGTAGCCGAGCTGGTCGTCGAGCAGCGTCTGGCCGCCGGCCTTCTCCTCGTCGGTGAGCGTGACGCCCTTGCTGGCGAGCTTGGCGTAGACCAGCTGGCGCATCGCATCGGTCACGGTGAAGTTCTCGCTGGTGGCCAGCTTGCGCTCCTTGATCTCGAGCGCCGCGACCACCAGGGCATCGCTGTAGGCCGCCACGTTGCCGCCCAGCGCACGAACGTAGGCCTTCTCGCCATCGGTCAGGGTGTCGCCCCGCACGATCCGGTCGGGCACGATGCCGCCGCCACCGTGCACGATCCGACCGCTGACGGTGTGACGCACCGGCAGCGAGTCGACGTCGATCGAGTCGGTGCCGGTGGCGATCGCCTGCACCTGGCGCAGCTGTTCGGCCTCATCGTTCGACGAGCGCTGGATGCTCCGGCCGCTCGGCGTGAACCAGCGGGCGGTGGTGAGCTTGAGGGCGCGGCCATCACCGAGGTTGAACAACGACTGGACCAGTCCCTTGCCGAAGGTCGGCAATCCGACCACCACGGCGCGGTCGTTGTCCTGCAAGGCACCGGCGATGATCTCGGCCGCCGACGCGGTCCACTGGTTCACCAGCACGACCACCGGCATCTCGGGCCAGGGCTGGTCCGAAGTCGGCCGCGAAGATCTTGGAGGTGCCCTCGGCCCGACCGCGGGTCGAGACGATCTGCTGGCCCGGGTCGAGGAAGAGGTCGGAGACCTCGACGCCCTGGTCGAGCAGGCCGCCCGGGTTCTTGCGCAGGTCGAGAATCAGCGAGCGCATGCCCTTGGCACGCAGCCGATCGACCTCGTTCTTGAGCTCCTCCCCGGAGGTCTCGCTGACCGGGTTGAGCACAGACCAGGCCAATGCCGTCGCCCAGCAGCGCGCCGGGCTGGACCGACCGGTTGTGGATCTCCTCGCGGGTGATGGCGAACTTCAGCAGGGTCGAGAGTCCCGGCCGCCGGACCTGGATGTTCACGGTGCTGCCCGGCTTGCCGCGCAGCGTCTTGACCGCCTCATCCTGGTTGAGCCCCTGGGTGCTCTTGCCCTCGACGGCGACGATCTGATCGCCGGCCTCGATGCCGACCCGCTCGGCGGGCGTATCGGGCAGCGGCGCCACGACGGTGATCCAGCCGTCGCGCACGTCGATCTGGATCCCCAGACCACCATAGTTGCCGGTGGTCTGCTCGGTGAGCTGGCGATAGTCCTCGCCTTCGAGCAGGACGGAATAGGGATCGCCGAGCTGATCGAGCATCCCCTTGGTGGCCTTGTGCATCAGCGAGTCGGCGGGCAGCGAATCGACGTAGTAGGTCTCGACCGCGCCGAGGACACGCTGGAAGAGCTGGTCGGCGGTGAGCGCCGGCCCACGATCGGCGCCGTGCAGCAGCCAGCCACCGCTGGCGAAGGACACGGCCCCGATCAAGAGCACCAGCAGCCAGCGAGCCCCACTGGGGCGATTGGTCGTCACGGTCATTCCACTCCCTTGCCGGGTTCGAGCCCGGATTCCGGCATCACTGGAAAGATGTCACCCCGCGCCTCGCGGAGCACGCCCCACGCCGCGCGCAGTACTGCCTCCGGAGACGCGTCCGCCCGGAGATGATGCACCCCGGGACCGGTCGCCTCGCGGTAGTGTCGCGCCACCCGGTCGTGGAAGGCGGCGTCCTCCCGTTCCAGCCGGTCGGCATCCTTGCCGGCCTGGTTGTGGCGCGCGCGTCCCGCGGCGGGGTCGATGTCGAGCACCAGCGTCACCTCGGGGCGCAGCCCGCCGGTGGCGGCCGCGTTGACCCAGCGCAACTGGTCGGTGACCACACCGCGTCCGGCGCCCTGATAGGCATGGGTGGAGAGGTCGAACCGGTCCGACAGCACCACCCGTCCGGCCTCCAGCGCCGGCTCGATCACCCGTGCGACGAGGTCGGCCCGGGCAGTCACCATGTAGAGCAGCTCCTGCTCCGCGGTCCAGTGCCGATCGGCGTCGAGCAGCTCGTGTCGGAGCGCCTCCGCCACTCGGGTCCCGCCGGGCTCGCGCACCGCCACCGGCTCGATCCCGGCCGCGCGCATCCGGGCGGTGAGCGCCGCGGCCAGGGTGCTCTTGCCGGCCCCCTCGGGGCCCTCGACCACCACGAAGCAGCCGCTGGCTCATCAGAGCGTGATGATCCCGCTGGTCGCTCCCCGCTCGATCCCCTCGCCGATCGCCTTGTTGACGCGCTGCATCAGCTTGTCGACATTGGCGCGCGCCACCAGGTAGCCCTGGCCACTCGGCGATGCCTCGAACTCGCGCAGGGTGGTCTCGTATTCCTTCGCCTGTTCCTCGCTGGGCGACTGGCCCTCGGCCATCATCCCATCGAATTCCCGCGTCAACCGCGAGATCGTCTCGAGCTTCGCCTGGGTCTCGGTGTCGTCGCGCAGCGCCTGCTCCGCCCGCCGCATCGCCTGGTACTCATTCGACTGGCCGATCATTCGTCCGAGTTCCTGTGCCTTCTCGTCGATCATCGTCATCCCTCCCACCGTGCCAGGAGGTACCGGGCACGGCCAAACAAGTCATCAAGAATGGTCACCGCGCACCAACCATGCGCCGTGGCCAGGTCGGCCGTTGCCCCGGCTCGCCGGGCGTCGACCTCGAGTGCCAGCCAACCCTCATGCCGCAGCACCGCACCGCCACCGGCCAGCAACCGGCGGTACGGCTCCAATCCGTCGGGTCCCCCCACCAGCGCACGCGCCGGCTCCCACTGTCGCACCGCCGGATCGAGCTCTCGATGCTCGGCTTCCGTCAGGTACGGCGGGTTGCTCACCAACAGGTCCAGCGTCAGCCCGGCCAGCGGTGCCAGCAGGTCGCCCGACAGCCAGGTCACCGTCTGCCCGGTGCGGGCGGCATTCTCGCGCGCCAGCGCGAGGGCGTCGGCCGACAGGTCGGTGCCGATCACCTCGGTGAACGCCCCTTCCGCTGCCAGCGAGAGCGCGATCGCCCCACTCCCGGTCCCCACGTCGGCGGCCACCCCGTGCCGCACCCGCGCAAGCGCCGCCTCGACCAGCCCCTCGGTCTCCGGGCGGGGAATCAGCGCCCGACCGTCGATCGCGAGGTCGAGGGTACGAAAGCCGATCGTGCCGGTCACGTGGGCCCGGGGCTCGCCCTGGGCGCGGCGTGCGATCACTGCGAGGTAGCGCGACGCCCACTCCCCGGCAACCGGTGCCGCTGGATCGAGCGCCAGCACCGGCCGCCCGGCCTCGAGATCGCCGGCGATGGCCAGCGCTTCCCGGCGTGGCTCCGAGAGCCCCGCCGCCGCGAGCCGCGCCGTCGCCTCGGCCCAGAGGGCCTCGCGGGTCGGGGCCACCGACTCAGCCACGCTCCATCTCCTCGCGCGAGGCGCGGCGGATGGCGGTCACCAGTTCGTCGAGGCGCCCATCGAGCACGTCCGGAAGATTGTGCAGCGACATCCCGATGCGGTGATCGGTGACCCGGCTCTGGGGATAGTTGTAGGTGCGGATCTTCCCCGACCGGTCCCCGGTCCCGACCATCGCCTTGCGCTCGGCCGACCGCGCCGACTCCTGCTCCGCGATCCGGCGGTCGAGCAACCGGGCGCGGAGGACCTCCATCGCCTTCAGCTTGTTCTGGAGCTGCGACTTCTGGTCCTGCTGCGACACCACGATCCCACTCGGGATGTGTGTGATCCGCACCGCCGAGTCGGTGGTGTTGACGCTCTGGCCGCCGGGCCCCGAGGAACGGAACACGTCGATGCGCAGGTCCTGGGGATCGATCTGGACGTCGACCTCCTCGGCTTCCGGCAGCACGGCCACTGATGCGGCCGAGGTGTGGATCCGTCCCTGCTGCTCGGTCGCCGGCACCCGCTGGACCCGATGCACGCCGGACTCCCACCGCAGCAGGCCGAAGGCATCGTTGCCGCGCACCGCGACAATGGCTTCGCGAATGCCACCCATGTTCCCCTCGCTCACCGTCAGCGGTTCGACCGTGAGCCGGTGCCGCTCGGCGAAGCGGGTGTACATCCGGAGCAGGTCGGCCGCGAAGAGACCCGCCTCGTCGCCGCCGGTCCCGGCCCGGATCTCGAGGATCGCATCGCGGTCGTCGTGGGGATCACGGGGAGCCAGCAGCTCGGCGAGCTCCTCGCGGAGCGCCGCGGTGAGCGTCTCGAGTCGGGCCACGTCGGCGGCGGCCATCGCCGCCAGCTCCGGGTCCGCGTCGTCGGCGAGACCCCGGGCGCCCCCGAGCTCGTGGTCGGCCCGCTGCAACGCATCGGCCGCGCGCACGATCGGCTGGAGCCGGGCGTGTTCGCGGCCGAGAGTCGACAGCTTGGCGGGATCGGTGGCGGTCGCCGGATCAGCCAGCTGCCGGGCGACCTCCTCCGCCCGCGCGAGCGCCTGGCGGAGTCGGGCCTCCATGGATCAGCTGGACGCGCTGGTGTCCGTGGCGTACTTGCGACGGAACCGGTCGATCCGACCTGCGGTGTCGACGAGCCGCTGCTTGCCGGTGTAATACGGGTGGCACTGCGAGCACACTTCGACGCTGATTCCCGACGTGGTGCTGCGGGTCTCGAACGTGTTGCCGCACTGGCAGTGGGCCGTGATCGTCTGGTAGACGGGATGCATGTTCGGCTTCACGGGTACCTCTCCTCTGGACGTCGTGGCCCCCCTTGCGGAACCACGATAGCCGGGAAATATACCCAACGCCGGTCCCGGCGTACAACCGGGGCCACGCAGATCGTCTCCTACGGTGAAGGTCTCCTCGGTTCAACCTGGAGCGGCCATGCTGATCCGGCGCCAAGTTCTTCTCGCTCTTGCACTTGCGACCACCGCCCCGGCCCTCGCGGCTCAGGGGGGTGTCTCGGTCGGCGGGTTCGATACCCGTGGATCGGTCGGACTCGATCCCGACGACTATCAGGCCCTGGGTCGGGCCCTCACCGCCCTGCTCGGCAGTCGCCTTGGTGAGCGGGCCGCCACCGCCGTGGTACCGATCACCGTCCCCGACGAGCGCACCGCCGGCCGGATCGACATCGCCACGGTGCGGCAGGCGGCCGAGCAGGCCGGGGCGAGGATCCTGGTGGTTGGCTCACTCCTCGACCAGTACGGCGACATCCAGGTCGAGGCCCGGATCATCAATGCGGCGACGGGGAAGCCGATCGCGGTGGTCCGCGGCGACCCGGCCTACGTCAAGCGTGAGCAGCTGGCCCAGGCGATCGCCGCCCTCGCCGACCAGCTCACTTCCCAGCCCGGTGTCGGCGGTTCGCCCGGTGGGACGGCGCCGGGGATTCCGGTCGAGGCCCTGGTGCGATTCGGCCATGGCCTCGAGTCGGAAGCCGCCGGGAACCGGGCCGATGCCGCCAAGTCCTTCCGCGCCGCTCTCGAGGCTGCCCCGGGATTCAGTGAGGCGGCGGCGGCGCTTCGGCGCGTCGGCGGTTGATCGCCAGCGCCAGCCACACCGCCGCCGTCCCGGGGAGCACCAGCAGGGCGGCGATCTCGCGGTTGTGCTGCAACAGGCCCACCATCGCCACCGCCGAGCCAACCCAGAGCAGCGTGAGGTAGAGCAGCGCCAGCCGTTCGGCCACCGGTCGACGCCGGTGGGCCAGCAGCAGTGGCATCAGCGCGAGGCAGAACGGCGACAGCAGCAGCAGGTTGAGGTTGGCCGACGCCATCACGTGGTTGGTGAGGAACGCCACATAGGCCAGGACCAGCCCCGCCACGCCAGCCACCACGCTCCACACGCCGATGGTCGCCCGGCCGACGAATCCGGCGCCGCCGGAGAGCAATCCGGTGGCCATCAGCGCGGCGAGCAGCGCCCCCACGAACAGCAGTCGCGGCGTCCAGTCCGGTGGCGCGGAAAGCACATGGTAGGTGTCGAACGAGAGCAGCGTCGCCTCGCGCGACACCAGCGGCACCTCCCGGCCATCATCGCCGGTCACCCGGAGCTCCCGGATCCGTTGCTGCACCTTGGCCGGCAGGAACATCTCGCCCCACTGGTCGAGCGGGGCGTCGGTGCGCCGCCCCAGCATCGCCTCGATGCCGAGATAGTAGAAGGCGTTGTTGGCGGTGGAGCGCTGGGTGTGGAAGCGGTAGTTCCCCTCGGCCGGCACCCCCTCGGTGGCCCGGCGGAGCGCTCCACCGAGTGCCCGGTCGAGCGCATCCCGGACCCGGGTCGAGCAGTTGTCGAGATAGTAGTCGTACTGATAGTAGGCGTTCGCCGGCAGGGCGTTCTGGGCCAGATCGTACGCGAGCCGTGCCTTCGCCGCGATCGGGAGGGCCAGTTCCTGCAACTCGAGGGTGCGCTGGGTCGCGCGGTACTCGGCAAGCGTCTGGTCCAGGCTCAGCGCGGCCAGACGGTACCGCGGTCGTCCCTGCACGAAGTGCCGGATGAAGCCCGGCTCGGCAAAGTCGAACATCCCGAAGTTGTAGATCCGATCGGTGCCGGCCGTCGAATCACGAATCCAGATCGCGTTGTGGCCGAAACGTTCCCAGATCGGACCGCCCGGTCCCATCGTCAGCAGATAGACGGCGAGGTGAGGACCGGGAATGGCCTGTTGCGGCGCCGCTTGCTGCGCCGGCGCTTTCGGGCTCGGCGAGGCCACCGCCTGTGCGGATACCACCATCGGCCACGCCACGAGCGGCGCGGCAACGATCCCGACCAGCCGCCGCCACCCCCTCACGGCACCACGTCGCGACCCGCCTCGGCGGATTCGTAGATCGCTTCCATCACCCGGAGCGTCGTGGCGTGCTCGGCCAGGTCGGGGGCGGTCGCATCGCCGCGGATCGAGGCGACGAAATGGGCCCACTGCGCCCGGATGCCGAGCAGGAACGGCGTCTCGCGCGAATGGGCCCCGGCAGTGCTCACGTCGCGGGTCACGCCATGGAAGTCCTTCCAGACTGCCAGCGGCGCGATCCGCGCCGAGCCACGCGCCGCGCGCAGCGCCAGGCCGAACCGCTCGCCCGGGCCGACGAAGCGCCAACTGGTGTCGATGTGGATCGACGATCCTCCCTTGAGCGCGATCATCGCGGTACCGGACGGCTCCACCCCCTTCCCCTTCTCGGGGAAGACGGCCGACACGCGCTGCACCTCGGGAAACCCTGCCAGCCAGAGCGAGAGGTCGAGCAGGGCGTGCCCCAGGTCCATCATCGCCCCGCCACCCGACTGCTCGCGACGCTGACGCCACCCGAGCGACGCACGGCCGGCACGGGCCAGGAACCACCACGCCCGGATCGACTCGAGCTCGCCGAGCTCACCGCTCTGCGCGAAGGAGCGGATCATCTGGATGTCGGGCCGGTAGCGTTGGTGTACCCCGCACATCACCACCCGATCGCGCTTGCGTTGCGCGGTGATGATCTTCTGGACCCCCTGCGGGGTCATCGCCATCGGACGCTCGACCAGCACGTGGAGCTTGGCGGCCAGCGCCGTGAGGGCATGCGACTCGTGCAGGTGACTGGGGCTGCAGATGAGCAGCGCATCGAGCGGCGCGTACTCCACCAGCTCGGCGATGTCGGAGTGCACCACCGGGATGTCGAACCGGTCGGCAAGCGCCCGCGCCTTGCCGAGGTCGTTGTCACAGATGCCGGCGACCTCGATGTCGCGCACCTTCTTGAGCGCCGGCAGGTGCCCGACCTGGGTCACCGCACCGGCGCCGACAATGCCGAGACGAAGCCGGTCAGCCATGCGCAGGTCCCTTCGGAATCGAATTCGCGAATCGGCGATCGTCGACCACCGTCCACCATCGATGACCATCGTCCATCGACCATCGACCATCGACCATCGACCATCGACCATCGACCATCGACCATCGACCATCGACCATCGTGTTCAATACACCGTCGTCAGCTCGGTCCCCGGAAAGTAGCTCATCAGGATCGACTGGTAATCCTGTCCAGCCCGGGCTCGGCCGATCGCGCCCCACTGGCACATCCCCACCGCATGCCCGGAGCCGTGGCCCTCGGCCTCGATCCGCTCGATCCGGCCTCCACGTCGGGCGACCCGGATGGTGAAGTCGGCGCTCCAGAGCAGACCACCGGCCGTCGTCTGGAGCACCCGGCGGACCGCAGAGCCACGAACGAGGGTGGTGCCGTCGCGCCCCATCAGGGCCAGCGTGGCGACCCGTCCCGACGGGGTTCGGTCGATCACCCGCAGGTCGCTCAGGTCACGGGCGCGCGCGGTCGCCAGCCCCTCGCTGGCGAGGGTCCGACGCAGGATCACCGCGAGTTCGGCGGCGGTCCAGCGTTCGTGCCAGCGGTAGCGCGGCGAGATGGCACAGTACGGCGTTCCATCGGGCGCCACATCGGGCTGCGACCGCAGGTAGGGCCGGTCACCACCCACGAACACATCGCTGGCCGCCTCGGAACGCCCGCCACAGGTCGACGAGTAGAAGGCATCGATCAGGGCGCCCCGCCAGGTGAGCACCTGGCCACGGGTGGCGGCCACCGCGGCGGTGGCCATCGGATTTTCGCTGGTGATGCCGCCGTAGACCTGGGCGTTGACGGTGGCCACCAGATGATAGCCAGCGAGTGACCCACCCTCGGCCAGTCGCTTGAGGGCATAGGTCCGCGAGGCCACCGCCTGGGCCGCCAACGCCGCCTCGTCGCCGGGTGCCCGGCGCCCCATCTCGGCGCCGACCACCCCGGCGAGATACGACTCGAGTCCGACCCGGTTGATCACCTGCACGCCGTCGTCGCCCCGGCGCAGCTCCAGGCTGCCACGATAGGGCCGGCCATTGATCCGGATCGGACGATCGGCGTCGACTGGCCGGAGGATCATGACCCGGCGCGAGAGTGGTCGTACACCGAACTCGAGGCCGACCAGGTCACCGCGCACCACGGCGGCCACTTCGGCAGCGGGGGCGATCGTGGTGACCTCACCCTCGTCGGGGTCGATCACCTGCAGCCCGCCGTCGGCGGTGAACCGTGGCCGGACGATGTCGTCGTAGAGACCGACCCGGAGCTGCGGTTCGGCCGAGATGGGGCCCGGCACCACGGCGGGCTCGTCGGGGGGCATGCACGATCCGGCGGCGAGCATCGCGGCCAGCCCGACCGACACGACCGAGGGAGTCATCCGCGGTAGTTGCCGAATTGCAGCTCGACGCCGAAGTCCTCACCGCGGAGCAGTGCCATCACCTCCTGCAGGGTGTCCTTCGACGGGGAGCTCACCCGCACCTCGTCGCCCTGGATCGAGGCCTGGACCTTCTTGAAGCCGGCGTCGCGGATCGCCTTCTGGATCCGCTTGGCGGTCTCCTGCGGGATTCCCTGCGTCAGCGTCAGGGTGCGACGCACCGAGGCGCCGGTGGCGGGGATCAGCTCGCCGATGCCGAGGTTCTTCACCGGCACCCCACGCTTGATCAGCTTGCCGCGCACGATATCGAGCAGCGCGTCCATGCGAAACTCGTCGTCGGCATGGAGCGCGATCGTCCCCGCCTCGCGATCGAACTCGATCGTGCAGTGGGTCCCCTTGAAGTCGTAGCGCGACGTCAGTTCCTTGTGCGCCTGATTGACGGCGTTGTCGACCTCCTGGAGGTCGACACCGGTCGACACGTCGAACGATGCAGTGGTAGCCATGCCGGGAGGGTATCGGAACGGCCCGGCCCGGGCAATAGGGTCGGCCGGTGAATGGTGAATCGTCAATGGGGAATGGGGGGGCTCCGCCAGGAAAGGACCCCATGACCCGTGCTCCGTGCTCCGTGCTCCGTTCTCCGTTCTCCGTTCTCCGTTCTCCGTTCTCCCTGCTGGCTCAACTCAGGAACGATTCCAGTGCGCGTGCCTCGCCCTGGTGGCGGAGTCGCTGCAGCGCCTTCTCCTTGATCTGGCGAACCCGTTCCCGGGTGATCCCGAGCATGGCGCCGATCTCCTCGAGCGTCTTCGGCTGGGGCGAGTCGAGGCCGAAGTAGAGCCGGAGGATCCGTGCCTCGCGCTCCCGCAGCGACTTGAAGCAACTGTCGATGCTCTCGCTGAGGGCATGGTCGATCGCCTCGGCGTCGGGACCACGGCCGTGCTGGTCGGGGAGATAGTCGAGCAGCCGGTTGTCCTCGCCCTGGGTCACCGGCGCGTCGAGCGAGAGATGGCTCTGCGAGATCGCCATCGTCCGCTCCACCTCGGCCACGTCGAGGTCCATCCCCTCGGCGATCTCCCCGGCCGTGGGGTCGCGCCCCAGCTCCTGCTGCAACGCCGAGGTCCGCCGGCCGATCCGGTGCAGCGTGCCGGCCCGATTGAGCGGTACCCGCACGATGCGCGACTGCTCGGCCAGGGCCTGGAGGATCGCCTGGCGGATCCACCAGACCGCGTAGGAGATGAACTTGATCCCCTTCGACTCGTCGAACTTGTGGGCGGCACGAATCAGCCCGAGGTTGCCCTCGTTGATCAGGTCGGCGAGCGACACGCCCTGGTTCTGGTATTTCTTGGCGACGGAGACGACGAAGCGGAGGTTGCTGCGAACGAGGGTATCGAGGGCTTCCTGATCGCCCTTGCGAATCCGCTTCGCGAGGGCCACTTCATCCGCCTTGGTGATCAGCGGATACCGACTGATGTCCCGGAGATAGACGTCGAGCGAACCTTCGTCTGCCCCGGTGCCACCGCGGCTGCCGCCGCGGACCTGCAGTGGTCGCATCGCACAACCTCTTCGTGCGTGGACATTACCGAGCAATACAGCTGTCGTGGGTAGGTGCCGGAGAATACCCGGGGCGATCGGATGGGGGCAAGGGGGGAGGAACCGGAGAACGGAGAGCGGAGAACGGAGAACGCGAGAATTGGTCGCTGAGCCACTTGGAGTGCTCTGCTCTCCGTTCTCCGTTCTCTGCTCTCCGTCCTCAGACGTCGTACGTGTCGATCTGTGCCCGCTGCAGTGTGCCGGAGAAGTCGACGTAGTTGACCTTGGTCTCCGAGTAGAACTCGAACACTTCCCAGCCACCTTCGCGGTGCCCGTTGCCGGTCTGCTTCACGCCGCCGAACGGCAGGTGCGCCTCCGCGCCGATGGTCGGCGCATTGACGTAGGTGATGCCGTTCTGGAGGTCCTCCATGGCGCGGAACGCCCGGTTGACATCGCGGGTGTAGATCGCCGACGACAGGCCGTACTTGACCTCGTTGTTGACCTTCACCGCGTCGGCATAGCTGTTCACCCGGATCACGCTCAGGACCGGACCGAAGATCTCCTCGGTGGCGAGCCGTGAGCCGCGCTTGACGTTGGTGAAGACCGTGGGCCGGTAGAACCAGCCGTTGCGGGTCCGCTGGCCGCGCGGACGGCTGCCACCCAGCACCAGCTCGGCCCCCTGCTCCTGGCCGATCGCCACGTAGCGCTCGACCTTCTCGCGGGCCGCCTCGTGGATCAGCGGACCGACCTGGGTCCGCGGCTGGCGGCCATCGCCCAGCACCAGCTTGCCGGCGGCGTCGACCAGCCGGCTCACCAGCTTGTCGTGGACCTTGCGGTGGACGATCAGCCGCGACGTCGCCGTGCAGCGCTGCCCGGTGGTCCCGAAGGCGCCCCAGAGCACGCCGTCGAGCGCCAGGTCGAGATCGGCATCGTCCATCACGATCTGGGCGTTCTTGCCGCCCATCTCGAGCGAGAGCCGCTTGTGCATCCGGCCGCAGACCTCGCCGATCTTGGCACCGGTGTCGGTCGACCCGGTGAACGAGATCAGGGGCACGTCCTTGTGGGCGACCAGCGCCGCGCCGACCTCACCGCCGCCATGCACCAGCTGCACCACCTCGGGCGGCAGCCCCGCCTCGAGCAGGATCTCCACCAGCACCGTCGCGGTGTGGGGGACGTCCTCCGACGGCTTGATGATGATGCTGTTGCCGCAGAGCAGTGCCGGGAACGCCTTCCAGGTCGGGATCGCCAGCGGGAAGTTGAACGGCATGATCAGCCCCGCGGGCCCGATCGGGCGGCGCACGCTCATCGCGAACTTCTGCCGCAGCTCACTCGGGACCGTGTGCCCGAACAGCCGCCGTCCCTCGGTGGCGGCGTAGTAGGCCGTGTCGATGCCCTCCTGCACGTCGCCGGCGGTCTCCGCCACCACCTTGCCCATCTCGCGGGTCATCAGGTCGGCGATCTCGTCCTTCCGGGCGGTCATGAGGTCGCCGACGCGGCGCAGCACGTCGCCCCGCAGCGGGGCCGGGGTCCGCGACCACTGCTCGAAGCCGGCCTTCGCCGAGCGGACCGCGGCGGTCACGTCGGCCTTGCCCGAATCCGGGAAGCGCCCGATCAGGTCGCCGGTGTCGGCCGGGTTGCGGTTCTCGAAATAGCGACCGGTGGAGGGAGCGACCCACTGGCCGCCGATGAAGTTCTTGAAGTTCTTCGCCATTGATCCATGTCGGTTCAGGTGGAACAGGTCCAGGTGAGTTCGTGGGCAGCATAGCCCACCCGGGGCAACACTTCGGCGGTGGCCAGGACGAGGGCGGCCAGCAGCGTGGCCAGGCCGATCACCATCGGCAACCCGCGGCGACTCTCCCAGGCGGTGCGCATCGCCCAGATCCCCGCCGCCAGCACCGCCGCGACCCCGACAAGGTACACCCACAAGAGCATGCCGCAGTCGCGCGGATAGGGCCACACGGTGAGCGCCACCACGCCGACCGGCCCGAGCAGCGTGATCAGCCACACCGCGAAGCCGCCGCGGGCCGTCCCGGTGGGTGTCGGCGCCTGCCGTCGGCTCTCCGCTCGCGCCGGGGCAGCCGGCGGCGATCCGCTCGCGGCGGCAGGTGGACCGGCCCGTTCGCCACCGGCCGGCGCCGGGGGCGCCTTGCCGGGGTCCTTCCCCATCAGCCGGTCGATCTTGGCGAGTTCCTTGTCCCAATCACGTTGGTCCGTCATCCGCGCTCCCGCTCGATCCCGTACTTCTCGATCTTGTTGTAGAGGTTCGACCGCGGCATCCCCAGCACCCGGGCCGTCTCGGCCACGTTCCAGTAGTGCTCCCGGAGCCGGGCGACGAGGAACGCCCGTTCGGCGTCCTCACGGAACTCCTGGAAGGTCTGCTCGCCGGCGTCCTCGGCCATCTTCCCCGCGTCGAGCGGCGGGCCGGTGTCCGGGGCCAGCACCCGGTCGATGTCCTCGACCGTCACTTCCGGACCGGCCGAGAGGATCAGCAGCCGCTCGACCGCGTTGCGCAACTCCCGCACGTTGCCGGGCCAGCGACGCCGCTGCAGGCGGCGCAGTGCGTCGCCGCTGAACGGCTTCGGCATCATCCCCGGCCCCCGCCCCACCACCGCCACGAAGTGCGACACCAGGGCCGGGATGTCCTCGGCCCGCTCGCGGAGCGGCGGCACGCGGATCAGCATCACGTTGAGCCGGAAGTAGAGGTCCTCGCGGAAGCGACCCGCGGCGATCTCCTGCTCGAGGTCGCGGTTGGTCGCCGCGATCACCCGCACGTCGACGCTGATCGGCTTCGAGTCGCCAACCCGGACGATCACCCCCTCCTGCAGCGCCCGGAGGATCTTGGCCTGCGCCGACAGCGCCAGGTCGCCGATCTCGTCGAGGAAGAGCGTACCGCCATTGGCCGCGTCGAACTTGCCGGTCTGGTCGGCCACCGCCCCGGTGAACGCCCCCTTCACGTGGCCGAAGAGCTCGCTCTCCACCAGTTCGCTGGGAATCGCGGCGCAGTTGACCTCCACGAATGGCTCGCTCGCACCGCGGCGAGGCCTCGTGGATCGCCCTGGCCACCAGCTCCTTGCCACTGCCGTTCTCCCCGGTCACCAGCACCCGGGCGTTGGTGGGGCCGACCCGGGCCACCAGCTCGCGGATCGCGCGCAGCGCCGCCGAGTCGCCGACCATGGCGAACCGTGTGTCGGTCGCCTGGGCGAGCCCCTCACGCAGCCGGGCGTTCTCCCCGGCCAGGCGCCGATGTTCGAGGGCGCGCGACACCGTGACCAGCAACCGGTCGGAATCGAGCGGCTTCTCGAGGAAGTCGAACGCCCCCTCCTTCACCGCCTGCACCGCGGTGCTGATCGTCCCGTGCCCGGAAATCATCACCACGCGCGCCTCGGGATCGAGCTGGCGCAACTGGCTCAGGGCGTCGAGGCCGTCGATCCCCTGCATCTTGACGTCGAGCAGCACCAGGTCGAATGGCCGTTGGCGGTAGAGATTGAGCGCCTCGCCGCCGGACGAGGCGGTCACCACCTCGTGCCCTTCGTAGCCGAGCACCTGGGCGAGGATGTCGCGGATCGAGCGTTCGTCGTCGACCACCAGCAGGCGACCGGTCATGGGGCACTCCGATACAGGGCGACTCCCTCGGGACGGACCCGGAATCCCTCGATCGCATCGGGCATCCGGATCAACACCCTGCCATCGCTCTCGCGGCCGGTGAGCCGGCCCAGCACCCGCGCGACCAGCCCGGCGGGCAACGGCAGCCCGCGCACGACCACCCGGTCGAGCTGCCACTCGGCCACCCCCGGGCGCGCCGGCGTGAGGGGCCCCTCCGCGACGACTTCTTCACGGTCGGTGGCCGCCCCCGGGATCGCCGCCCGGAGCCGGTCGGGAAGTTGGGCCAGGTCGATCAACGCCCGGACCCGGATCCGCCGGTCGCCAAGTTCGACCCGCACCGAATCAACGCCACGCACCCCGAGCAATTCGCTGCCGTCGGCCACCAGGGAGGCCATCTCGCTGGCATTCAGCAACACCGAATCGGGTCGGTCGGCGATCAGCTCGGAGACCTTTGCCCTCGCCGAAGTGCGCCCGGCCTCGCTTGGTGCCCCGGTGCGGCGCGCCACCGAGATCGGGTCGATCACCCCACGCACGTAACGAGTGATCTCGCCCCGGTAGAGCCATCCCGCAGAGAGCAGCAGGATCAGCACGATCGCGGAGACGACCCGGCCCAGGCAGCGCATCGACTAGCCGGCGAGCACGGTGAGGGAGCCGCGGCGATAGCCACGGGGGTCGCGCTCCACCGCGGCGAACCCCAGCGCGGTGAATGCCCCGACCGCCGCGGGGAGCAGCCGGTCGACCATCGCGAACATCGCCGGCAGCACCTCGATCCGGGCGAGGTCGCCGTGGTGGCGAACCCGCAGGTCGCCCTCGACCCCGGCCTGCCGGAGCCACGCCTCCGCGGCCTCGACCTGACCGAGCCGATCGGTCGTGACCTCGAGGTGCGGCCGGATCCGCGACGCGAGACAGGGCGAAGCCGGCGCATCCCAGCCGGGGATGCCCAGCGCCCGCGATGCCCGGCGAACGTCGGCCTTGGTCCACCCCAGGTCGGCCAGCGGGGTGCGGACCGCCGCCTCGCGGCCGGCCCGGGCACCCGGGCGATGCTCGCCGAGATCGTCGGCGTTGGTCCCGTCGATGAGGGTGGTCCAGCCGCCGGTCGCGGCGAGCGCGCCGAGTCGGCGCCACAGGGTGCGCTTGCAGTGGTAGCAGCGGTCGAGGCCATTGGCACGGTAGGCGGTGTCGTCGAGTTCGTCGGTGGCCAGCTCGACCAGCGGCAGATCGAACTGCCCCGCCAGCGCCACTGCGCGCCGGTGCTGGGCAGCACCGAGCGAGGGCGAGACACCGAGCGCCGCCAGGAACCGATCGGGGCCCAGCGCCCGCCGCCCCACCACCGCCAGGAGGGTCGAGTCGATCCCCCCGGAATAGCCCAGCAGCACCCGCCCGAGCGGCTGCAGAGAGTCGGCGAGGGCCTCGAGCATGCGCATCCCGGAAAGCTAAACCCTCTGCCGCGGTGCCCGATCCCCGGTTAGCGTCCCTCATGGCCATCGACGACCCGGTCCGGATCAACGAGCGGCTGGCGATCCCGCTGGCCGAGCTCGAGCTGCGCGCCACTCGCAGTAGCGGGCCGGGCGGGCAGCACGTGAACACCTCCTCGACCCGGATCGAACTGGTCTGGGATGTGGCCGGCTCCTCGTCGCTCGACGACGATGACCGCTCCCGCCTCCTCGAGCGACTCGCCTCGCGACTCAACTCCGAGGGGAAGCTCCGCCTGGTGGCCCAGGGCGAACGGAGCCAGCTGCGCAACCGCGAGGCGGTGGTGACCCGATTTGTGACCATTGTGCGACAGGGACTGGTCATCCCGAAGAGCCGCAAGCCCACTCGGCCGACCCGCGCCTCGCGCGAGCGGCGCATCAAGGAGAAGAAGCAGCGTGGCGAACTCAAGCGACAACGGCGGCCGCCGCCCGAGGAGTGACGCGTCGCGTCTGGTCCCGCTCGGCATGATGATCGCCCTGGCGGCGTGCACTGGCCCGGCCGGCCCGACCGGCGACCTGTCGGACGACCCGGCGCTCGAGAAGCCCGGCTACGTCCTGACCATCCGCGAGGGCAGCCAGCGGATCGCCGAGGTCGCCCAGCCGATCAACATCTCGATCGACATCACTCGCGAGCCGGGCGGCTACGAGGGACCGATCACCTTCGTGGCCGAGGCCCCCGAGGGAATCGTCGTGGGGTTCCGCCCCGCCACGGTGCTGCGCGACTTCACCGACGTGATCCTCGTCGCCGACGGCGGGGTCGAGCCGCGCGACCATCAGGTGGTCTTCCGCGGCACCGTGCCAGGCCATGTCGACCAGACCGTCACCCTCACACTCTCGCTCCGCCCCAAGTCGTGACTCGCTCCGAGCGACGCTGGGAGGGATACTGCGAAGACAGGATGCCCGGCGCCGAGGGCAGGTTTCTTCGGCTCCTGTTCAGCGTTTGGAGAACAGATTCTCATGAGGCGCCGGTGCGCTGACTGCCCAGGGCACTCCAGATACCCCAAAAGACCGAGCGCTCACCTCGGCATTGCACCTCGAGCTGTACGGCATTTCCCCACTACGTGGCACCCCACTCTCTCCTACAATCAGAACCATGTGGTATCCCCATGAGCCGTGGTCGGCTGCGCGCACTCCCCAGGCAGGACCTGAGACGCCGCTGCGCCCCCCGGCTCCCCGCATTGGCAGTCCGATGTAGGCTGTTTCCCGTGGTGGCGGGATCGCGCGCCCGCCGGAGGTGACAACATGTTCGGACCACTGGCCCATCCCTGGGCCGAGGGCGACACCCTCGGCGAACACCTCGCCAAGAACGGTGTGTCGCGACGAGACTTTCTCGAGTTTACCGGTGGACTCTGTGTGATCCTCGGTCTCGGCCGCAGCACGGCCGAGCGGATGGCCACCGCGCTGCAAGCCCAGAAGCGGCCCAGCGTGATCTGGATCCAGCTGCAGGAGTGCACCGGCTGCGTCGAGAGCGTGATCCGGACCTCCGAGCCGACCATCGGCAACCTGATCCTCGACCTGATCTCGCTCGACTACTCGCACACCCTGATGGCCGCCTCGGGCCACGCGGCCGAATCGGCGCTGCAGTCGGCGATGAAGGACAACGCCGGCAAGTACCTGCTGGTCGTGACCGGCTCGGTGCCGCTCAACGACAACGGGGTCTATCTCACGATCGGCGGCCGCACCGCCAAGACGGTTCTCGAGGAGGCGGCAGCGGGTGCGTCGGCGATCCTGGCACTCGGCGCCTGCGCCCATTGGGGCAGCGTCCAGGCGGCGCGCCCCAATCCCACCGGGGCGGTCGGCGTCTCCGAGATCATCAAGGACAAGCCGGTCGTCAACATCGCCGGCTGTCCCGCCGATCGGCGACGTGGTGACGGCCGTGGTGGCGCACTTCCTGACCTTCGGGGCGCTGCCCAAGACCGATGGCGACGGCCGGCCGCTGTTCGCCTACGGGGCCCGGATCCACGATCAGTGTCCCCGCCGCGCCAACTTCGATGCCGGCCAGTTCGTCGAGGAGTTCGACGACGACAACGCCCGCAAGGCGTGGTGCCTCTACCACGTCGGCTGCAAGGGCCCGGCGACCTTCTCGCCCTGCCCGATCTTCCAGTGGAACGGCGGCACCAACTGGCCGATCGGCGCGGGCCATCCCTGCATCGGCTGCACCGAACGGGGGTTCTGGGACACGATGACCCCGTTCTACGACCGGCTCCCCGATGTGGCCGGCTTCGGCGTCGAGCAGCGTGCCGACCTGATCGGCGCCGCGCTGGCCGCCGGGGCCACCGCCGGCGTCGCTGGCCCACGCCGGGATGACCGCGGTGCACCAGGCACGGCTCAAGAAGTCGCTGCCGATCGTCGACTCCGCCGGCGGGCAGCAGCCCCCGGCCACCCCGCCCACCCCGAAGGAGTGAGTCGCCATGGCCGCGACCAAGATCGTCGTTGACCCGATCACCCGCATCGAGGGTCACCTCCGCATCGAGGCACAGGCGGAGAACGGCAGCATCAGCAACGCCTGGGCCTCGTCGACCCAGTTCCGCGGGATCGAGATCATCATGCAGGGCCGCGACCCGCGCGACGCGTGGGCCTTCACCCAGCGGATCTGCGGCGTCTGCACCGTGGTGCACGCGGTGGCCTCCTGCCGAGCGGTGGAGGACGCCCTCGACATCACGATCCCCGCCAACGCCAACCTGATCCGCAACCTGGTCCACGGGATGCAGTTCATCCAGGACCACGTGATCCACTTCTACCACCTGCACGCGCTCGACTGGGTCGACGTGGTGAGCGCCCTCGATGCCGACCCGGCGGGCACCGCCAAGATCGCCCGGAGCATCTCGCCCTGGCCCAACAACTCGGCGACCTATTTCGCCGAGGTGCAGGACCGGCTCAAGACGTTCGTGGCCGGCGGCCAGCTCGGGATCTTCACCAACGGCTACTGGGGTCACCCGGCCTACAAGCTGCCGCCCGAGGTCAATCTCCTCGCCGTGGCCCACTATCTCGAGGCGCTCGACTGGCAGCGCGACGTGATCCGGCTGCACACGATCTTCGGGGGCAAGAACCCGCACCCGAACTTCCTCGTGGGCGGCATGGCCTGCGCCATCAACCTCGACGACACCGGCACCATCAACGCCGAGCGGCTGGTCGACGTGCAGGCGATGATCAAGCGGGCCCAGACGTTCGTCGAGCAGGTCTACTGGCCCGACCTCGTCGCCATCGCCGGGTTCTACAAGGAGTGGGGCAGCATCGGCGGCGGCGTGCCGCATCACCTCGCGGTGGGTGAGTTCCCCGAGGGCGACATCCGCGACATCGACAAGCTCTACCTGCCGCGCGGGATCATCCTCGACGGCGACCTCGGCACGGTCCATCCCTACGACCAGGAAAAGGTCAAGGAGTACATCACCTCGTCGTGGTACGAATACAGTGCCGGCGACGACGCCGGGCTCCACCCCTACGAGGGCGAGACCAAGGCCAAGTTCACCGGTCCCCAGCCGCCGTTCGAGTACCTGCAGGGACTCGACAAGTACACCTGGATGAAGGCGCCCCGCTACGAGGGACGGCCGATGCAGGTCGGCCCGCTGTCGCGGATGCTGGTCGGCTACGCCAGCAACCATCCCGACATCGTGCCGCTGGTCGAGTGACGTGCTGAAGACGCTCGACGTCGGTCCCTCGGCGCTCTTCTCGACCCTGGGGCGCACGGCGGCCCGCGGGATGGAGACCGCTGCTGCTGGCCCGCCGGATGAACACCTGGTTCGACCAGCTGATCGCCAACGTGAAGAGCGGCAACACCAGCACCTTCAACGGCGACAAGTGGGAACCCGTCGCAGCTGGCCGAAGACGGCCCGCGGCTATGGCTTCCTCGATGCCCCGCGCGGCGCGCTCGGCCACTGGGTCGAGATCCAGGACGGCACCATCTCGCGCTACCAGTGCGTGGTGCCGAGCACCTGGAACTGCTCGCCGCGCGACGGCGAGGGCCAGATGGGACCCTACGAGGCCTCGCTCACCGACAACCACCCGCTGGTGCGCCCCGACCAGCCGCTGGAGATCCTCCGGACGATCCACTCCTTCGATCCGTGCATGGCGTGCGGGGTGCACGTCCTCGATGCGACCGGGGCGCCGGTCGTGGAGGTCAAGGTCCAATGACCACCGCCGCCCCTGCCAAGCCGCCTCCGCGGCCGCTGCCGCGCGAGGGGAACTACCGCTGGATCACCCTCTGGGGCGTGCCCCTCCGGGTGATGCACTGGCTGGCCGCGATCTGCATCGTGGTCCTCGCGGTTACCGGGCTCTACATCGGCAAGCCGTACTTCATCACCGGAGGCGACACCCAGGATCACTTCCTGATGGGCTGGGTCCGCTTCATCCACTTCACCGCCGCCGGCGTGCTGGTGATGACCGGGATCGTGCGGATCTACTGGCTGTTCGCGGGCAACCGCTACGAGCGCTTCGCGGCGCTCTTCCCGGTCACGGCGCGCGATTTCCGCAACGGCCTCAAGCAGATCTGGAGCTACCTCACGATCCGGCCCGGAGACCGCGCCGCCCTACCTCGGCCACAATCCGCTGCAGCAGTTCAGCTACACCGGCCTGTACGCCGTGGCGACGCTCCAGGTGGTCACCGGGTTCGCGCTCTACGGCCAGTCGAACCCGGGCGGCTTCTTCTACACCACGCTCAACTGGATCGGCCCGCTGTTCGGCGGGATGCCCAACGTGCGCTTCGTCCATCACATCTTCACCTGGGTCTTCGCGATCTACGTGCCGATTCACGTCTACCTGGCGATGCGCTCCGACGTCCTGGAGCACAACTCCGCCATCTCCTCGATGGTGAGCGGCGGCCGGATGGTGCCGGCCGACGAGGTGTTCGAGGATGACTGACCCCGGCGCCACCGTGGTGATCGGGCTCGGCAACCCGCTGATGGGCGACGATGGCATCGGCCTCGCCGCCCTCGCCCGGCTCCGCGAGGCGCCGGGCCTGCCCGCCGGGGTCGAGCTGGTCGACGGTGGCACCTGGGGAATGAACCTGCTGCCGATCATCGAGGGCAGCCGACCGGGTGCTGCTGCTCGATGCGATCCGGACCGGCGCCGCACCCGGCACGGTGCACGAGCTGGCCCGCGCGGAGATTCCCGCCGTGTTGGTGCACAAGCTGTCGCCGCACCAGATCGACATGCGGGAGGTGCTCGCCCTCGGCCAGCTGCGCGGCACCCTGCCGGCCGAGCTGGTGGCGATCGGGATCGAGCCGGCGATCGTCGAGATGCAACTGGAGCTCTCGCCGGTTGCCGAGGCGGCGCTCCCCGCCCTGCTCGACCTGGTGCTGGCCCGACTCGCGGCGTGGACAGCGGCCGAGGCCTCGCCCGACCGCGATCGCACCATGCACGAGCTGAGTCTCGCCCTCGAGATCTGCCGCATCGCGGAGGAGCACCTCGGCGAGGCGCCACCGACGCAGCTCCGCACCGTGGGGATCGAGATCGGCGACGATGCCAACGTGGCCATCGAGAACTTCCGCTTCTGTCTCGAGGCCCTGCTGGGGGCGCCGCCGTTCGGCGCGGCCCACCCCGAGCTGGTGCCACTGCCCCGGGGCGGACCTCCGTCTCGCCTACCTGGAGGTTGACGATGGCCGTCCGGACCATTGAAGTCCGCGAGCGGGTGATGGCCCGCAACGACGAGATCGCCGCCACCGTGCGCCGCCGCCTTGCCGAGGCCGGGGTGCCGGCGTTCAACCTCGTCTCCTCGCCGGGCGCCGGAAAGACCGCCCTGCTCGAGCGCACCCTCGATGCCCTCGGGGAGGAGCTCGGCATCAGTGTCGTGAGTGGCGACGTGCAGACCCAGAACGATGCCGATCGGCTCGAGCGCCACACCGACCGACTGGTGCAGGCGATCGTGACCGGCGGCGCCTGCCACCTCGATGCCCGCCAGGTCGAACAGGCGATCGACGCGCTCGACCTCGACGAGACCCGGCTGCTGATCGTCGAGAACGTCGGCAACCTCGTCTGTCCCGCGAGCTGGGATCTGGGCGAGGACGCCAAGGTCGTGCTGTTCGCGGTGACCGAGGGCGAGGACAAGCCGACGCAAGTACCCCAAGATCTTCCGTGAGGCGAGTACGGTGGTGATCACCAAGACCGACCTGCTGCCCCATGTCCCGTTCGACCTCGAGCGCGCCGTGATCAACGCCCGCGAGGTGAATCCCGCAGCTGCGCTTCTTCTTCACGTCGGCACTCACCGGCGAGGGACTCGACTCCTGGTTCGGCTTCCTGCGCGGTGCGGTACGCCGCACCGCGCCAGTGGCGCCGTGACCGCCGTGGGCAACGGGACCGGGACGAGCACCAAGCGGGTGACGGTGACGGGTGTCGTGCAGGGTGTCGGTTTCCGGCCCTTCGTCCACCGCCTGGCGATCCGCCACGAGCTCACCGGCTGGGTCCGCAACATCGGCGGGGAAGTCGAGATCGCCATCGAGGGGCGGCTCGACGCGCTCGACGCCTTCCTCACCGCCCTCCGCACCGAGGCCCCGCCGCTGGCCCACATCGAGGGCCTCGCGGTCGAGTCGACCCGGTCGCTGCGGGACCGACGACTTCGCGATCATGGGCAGCAGCGACCCGGCGGGACGCCGCCAGCCGGTCTCACCCGATGCGGCCCTCTGTGCCGCGTGCCAGGAGGAGCTGTTCGCGCCGGACAACCGGCGCCGCCACTACCCGTTCATCACCTGCACCGACTGTGGCCCGCGCTTCACCGTGATCGAGGCGATGCCCTACGATCGCGAGCGGACCAGCATGGCCTGCTTCACGATGTGCCCCGAGTGCCAGGCTCGAGTACGACACCCCGGGCGACCGGCGCTACCACTCCGAGACCAACTCCTGCCCGAACTGCGGTCCCCGGCTCTGGTTCGAGGGCGCCACCGGCGTGCGGATCGATCCCGGCCGAGCGACGCCATCCGCTGGGCAGCGGTGCTGCTGGCGGCCAGCGGCACCCTCGCGCTGCGCGGCTTCGGCGGCTTCCACCTGGCCGTCGATGCCACGTCGTCGCCAGCGGTCGCTCGGCTCCGGGCCCGCAAGTGCCGCGAGGCGAAGCCCTTCGCCGTGATGGTGCGCACCCTTCGCGCCGCGCGGCGCCTTGCCGACATCGGCGAGGTGGAGGCCGAGCTGCTCGAGTCGACGGCACGTCCGGTGGTGCTCGTCAAGGCCCGGCCCGACAATGGCCTGGCGCCGGAGATCGCCCCCGGCCTCGACACCATCGGATTGATGCTCCCCTCGACGCCGCTGCACCACCTGCTGCTCGAGGCGGCCGGCCATCCCCTGGTGATGACCAGCGGCAACATCAGCGACGAGCCGATCGCCATCGGCAACGACGAGGCCCGGGACCGACTCAGTGGCATCGCCGACGGCTTCCTGTTCCACGACCGCGAGATCGTCGCCCGCTACGACGACTCGGTGGTGCGGGTGGTCGCCGGCGAGCCGCTGCTGCTGCGCCGGGCCCGGGGCATCGCGCCGCTGCCGATCCCGCTGCCGATCGCCGCCCCGCGACCGGTGCTCGCGGTAGGCGCCGACCTCAAGAACACCTTCACGCTGGTCGACGGCGACCGGGCGTATGTGTCCCAGCACATCGGCGACCTGGAGAGCTTCGAGACCCAGCAGCACTTCGACGACGCCTTGCTGCGGTTCCGGACCCTCTTCCAGATCTCCCCCGAGGTGATCGCGCGCGACCTCCACCCCGGCTACCACTCGTCGCGCATCGCCGAGGCGATGGCGTCGCGCCCGCTGCTCACCGTGCAGCATCACCACGCCCACATTGCCGCGGTCCTCGCCGAGCACGGCGAGACCGGCCCGGCAATCGGCGTGGCCTACGACGGCACCGGCTACGGTGACGACGGCCAGGTGTGGGGCGCGGAGATTCTCCTGGCCGACCTGCTGTCGTACCAGCGCTTCGGCCAGATGCGCTACCTGCCGCTGCCGGGAGGCGACCTGGCTGCCCGGCAGCCCTGGCGCAGCGCCCTCGGCGCCCTGTCACTCGAGCCCTCGCATCGCGATGCCTTCGCGCGCGCCTTTGCCGGGGTGCCGCCGCAGGAACTCCGTGTGGCAGAGCAACAGCTGACCCGACGACTCAACTGCCCACTCGCTTCCTCGATGGGACGGCTCTTCGACGCAGCGAGCGCGGTGCTCGGCGTGCGGCAGGTGTCGGGCTACGAGGGCCACGCCGCGATGGAGCTCGAGTCGCTCGCCGGCGGCCGCCCGGGACAACCGCTGCCGTTCCCGATCCGGGCGGCCGACGATGGCCCCTGGATGCTCGACCCGCTGCCGCTGCTGGTCGAACTCGGGCGACGGCGCCAGGCCGGCACACCGGTGCCCCAGCTGGCGGCCGACTTTCACGAGAGCGTGGTCGCCGCCACCGAGGCGATCGTCGAGGCGACCGCCCGTCGCACCAATTGCCGCACCGTGGCGCTCGGCGGCGGCGTGTTCCAGAACGCCCGACTGATCGGTCACCTTGCCGAACGCCTCACCGCCAGCGGCTTCCGAGTGCTGTTGCCCAGGGCGCTCAGCCCCAACGACGGCGCCATCAGCTACGGCCAGGCGGCCATCGCCGCGGCGCTCCTGACAGCCAACAAGGATGCCACCTGATGTGTCTAGGAATTCCCGGCCGAATCATCGACATCCGCGATGATCGCGGTCTCAAGACCGGCGTGGTCGATTTCGGCGGCGTGCGCCGCGACATCTGTCTCGCCTACGTGGCCGACGCCGCCAAGGTGGGCGACTACGCGCTGGTACACGTCGGCTTCGCGATTTCGCTCGTCGACGAGGAGGAGGCACGGCGCACCTTCGAGGCCCTCCAGGAGATGAGCCAACTCGAGGAGCTCGACTGGATGCGCGAGACCGCCGAACAGGGCCTCGCCGGGCTCGACACGGCACCACAATGAAGTATCTCGACGAATACCGCGACGGCCACATCGCCCAGGCGATCGCCGCCGAGATCCGCCGCACCGCGACCCGGCGATGGACCCTGATGGAGGTCTGCGGTGGCCAGACCCACACCATCGTCAAGCAGGGGATCGACGAGCTCCTCGGCGAGGCGGTCGAGATGATCCACGGTCCGGGATGCCCGGTCTGCGTCACGCCGCTCGAACAGATCGACAAGGCGCTGGCCATCGCGGCGCGTCCGGAGGTGATCTTCACCTCGTTCGGCGACATGCTGCGGGTGCCGGGCAGCGACTGCGATCTCCACGCCATCCGGGCCCGTGGCGGCCAGGTACGCATCGTCTATTCCCCGCTCGACGCCGTGGAGCTGGCGATCCGGAACCCTGACCGCCAGGTGGTCTTCTTCGCCGTCGGGTTCGAGACCACTGCGCCGGCCAACGCCATGGCGGTCTGGCGCGCCCGTGAGCTGGGTGTCACCAACTTCTCCGTGCTGGTGTCGCATGTGACCGTGCCGCCGGCGATGACCGCCATCCTCGCCGACCCCAGCAATCGGGTGCAGGGCTTCCTCGCGGCCGGCCACGTCTGCACGATCATGGGCTGGAAGGAGTACGAGCCGATCGCGGCGGGATTCAAGGTGCCGATCGTGGTCACCGGCTTCGAGCCGGTCGATATCCTCGAGGGGATCGCGATGGCGGTCCGCCAGCTCGAGGAGGGTCGGCACGAGGTCGAGAACCAGTACGTCCGCGCGGTGCGCCGCGAGGGGACCGTGCCGGCCCGCATCCAGGTGGAGCAGGTGTTCAGGCTCGCCGACCGGAAGTGGCGCGGCATCGGCGAGATCCCGATGAGCGGCCTGGTGCTGCGCGACGAATTCGCCGACTTCGACGCCGAGCGGCGCTTCGACCTGGGCGAGATCCAGGTCGACGAGCCGGCCGAGTGCCGCGCCGGGGAGGTGCTGCGCGGCCAACTCAAGCCGCACCAGTGCGAGGCGTTCGGATGCGCCTGCACGCCGGAGCATCCCCTCGGGGCGCTGATGGTCTCCTCGGAGGGGGCCTGCGCCGCCTACTACAACTACGGCCGGTACCGCACCAGCCAGGCCACCGGAGCAGCCGATGCCTGAGTCACGCACCCTCGCCGAGGGTCCCAACTGCCCGGTGCCCCACGCCCCCGCCGAACGGATCCAGCTCGGCCACGGCTCGGGCGGCAAGCTGAGCGCCGCACTGCTGCGCGACCGCTTCATGCCCCATTTCCGGAACCCGGTGCTCGATCAGCTCGGCGACGCCGCGGTGCTCTCGCTGCATGGCGGCGACGTGGCGATGTCGACCGACACCTTTGTCGTGTCGCCCCTCGAATTCCCCGGCGGCAACATCGGTTCGCTGGCGATCCACGGCACGGTCAACGACCTGGCGATGATGGGCGCCACCCCGCGCTTCATCTCCGCCGGCTTCGTGATCGAGGAGGGGCTGCCGTTCGACCTGCTCGATCGGATCCTGGTGGCGATGTCGGCGGCGGCTCGTGCGTCCGACGTGCTGCTGGTGACCGGCGACACCAAGGTGGTCGAGCGCGGCAAGGCCGACGGCCTCTTCCTCAACACCACCGGGATCGGACTGCTGCACCCCGGCTTCCGGCCGGCACCGGACCGGGCCGAAGCCGGCGACGCGGTGCTGGTGAGCGGCCCGATCGGCCGTCACGGCATGGCGATCATGGCCACCCGCGAGCAGCTCGACTTCGACGCCGACATCACCTCCGACTCGGCGGCGCTCTTCCCGCTGGTGGAACTGCTGCACGACCGCTTCGGTGCCGACGTGCACGTGCTCCGTGATCCGACCCGCGGCGGAGTGGCCAGCGCCCTCAACGAGATCGCCGCGACCTCGCGGGTCGGCGTGGAGCTCGACGAGCGGGCCATCCCGATCCCGGGCCCGGTCGCCGCCGCCTGCGAGATGCTCGGCCTCGACCCGCTCTACGTGGCGAACGAGGGAGTGCTGGTGGTGATCCTTCCCGAACGTCATGCGGCCGAGGCGCTGGCACTGCTGCAGGGCCACACACTCGGTGAAGGCGCAGCGATCATCGGCCGGGTCGTCGACAACCACCCCAGCATGGTCATCCAGCGGAGCCGCATCGGCGGCTCGCGGGTGGTCGACATGCTGCCGGGCGACCAGCTGCCCAGGATCTGCTAGAGGACGTGAATGGTGAATGGTGAATAGTGAATGGTGAATGGGGCGTGACCCATCTGGCCAGGGGGCAGTTCCCATTCACCATTCACCATTGACCATTGACCATGCACGATCCACCACCGCTGTCCCTCTCCCGCATTCCCCATCATCGGAGTAAGATCACGGCATCGCCGTCGCTGGATCCCCCTGTCCCGCGAGCCTGCCATGCGTCTCTTCCGCGCGACCCGATTGCTGCTTCCGACCACGCTATGCGGGTCGCTGGTCGCCTGTGGCGGCCCCAACCCCACCGGGAGCGGTACCCCGCCACCAACCACCCCCGTGGTCGTCAGCGTCGCGATCGTGACGCCACCGCCGGCCACTCTGGAGGTCGGCAGCCGGATCCAGTTGCGCGCCGAGGCGCGCGACGGTGCCGGCATGGTGCTGACCAGCCAGCCATTCGCCTGGGCGAGCGACAGGCCCGCCGTGGCCACCGTCACCCGGAGCGGGCAGGTGACCGCCATGGCCGAAGGGCAAGCCACGATCACCGTCAGCGTCGGGGACAGGAGCGCGAGCGTCGCCCTCACCGTGACGACCCCGGCGGTCCAGACGATCGGGATCTTCCCGGCCACGCTGGGCCTTGCTCCTGGTGAGCACGGCCAATTCAGCGCCAGTGCGATTGGCTCCAACGGCACCATCCCCGGGGCGGTGATCGCGTGGGGCACATCCAACCAGGATGTCGCCACGGTCGATGCCACCGGGCGGGTGACCGGAGTGGGGCCGGGTATCGCCGAGATTCGGGCCCGGGTCGGCCTGGTGGTCCGCAGCCGCGGCGTCACGGTCTCGAACGAGACCCGCAATTTCTGGATTCACCGGGCCGACTTCATCCAGATCGCCCAGAATGCCGCCGCCGACGTGCCGCTGGTGCGAGGCAAGCCGTCGGCGGTGCGCCTCTTTCCCGCCGCCAACGTGACCGACTTCACGGACCTGCCGATCGACGTGCAATTGGAGCGTGGTGGGTCGGTCATCTTCAGCACTCGGGTCTCGAGCGGCCCGATCCCGACCACCCCCTCGATCAGCGATGGTGCCCAGGGGATCATGGTCCCGTTGCCGCCGCTGCTCGACATCGAAGGGGCCACCCTCCGGGTGACGATCGATCCCGACAATCAGCTCGCCGAGCGCGACGAATGGGACAACATGTCGCCGATCCACGGCGACGATGCCGCGCCGATCGTGATGCAGTCGGTGCCTGCCCTGCGTATCCGCCTGGTGCCCATCGCGCCGGTGGGCAATGCACCACCAGCCATCAGCGCGGGGTCGATCGCGACCCTTGCCGGCTTCATGCGCACCATCTACCCCACGGCCTCGGTCGAGGTGACACTCCGTCCGGCGACCCTCGTCACCAGCTACCCCTGGCCCGATCGCGACGCGCTGGTCGACGTCCTGAGCGACCTGGAGGTGGAACGTCTGGCCGACGGCTTCAACGGACACTACTACGGCGTCCAGCAGGTCGGTGCGATCAGCGGCATCGTGGGGATCGGCTGGTTGAGTGGTCGCACCGCCCTGGGGACCGCCAATGACGTGGTCTTCGCCCACGAGATCGGGCACAACCTCGGGCTCGGCCATCCGCCGGGCTGCGGCGCGGACCAGGCCAACACCGGCTACCCCTACCAGAACGGCCAGATCGGCCTACGAGGCTTCGACCCCCGCAGTGGCCTGGCCGTCCCGGCGACCTCGATCGACATGATGGGCTACTGCCCCGGTTTCAAGTGGGTCTCCGGCGGCTATTTCCGTGGCATGCTCAGCGAACTGCAGAAGCGGGGCGGTAGCACCCTCCGCACCGCGCCGGCCGACGCGGTCCCTTCGCGGTGACCGCGCCCGGGTGCAACGGCGGGATGCTCACGCCCACCGCATCTCGTATCGCCTGCCAGCGTCCCGGTCGGTGTCGAAGGACGAGCGGCGAGACACTGTCGAGGTCGTCGCCGCCGATGGAGCGGTGCTCGCGACGCGACACCTGCCGCCACAGAGTTGGCCGACCAACCGGTGGCACGGATTGCGGGCGTGATGCGCGGTGCCCACCGCCGTGCCATCCCGCGTGGTGGCGATCCGGCTCCGGCTCGGCGGCTCGACGCTGGAGGTCCCGGTCGGGGGCTGATGCAGGCGAACGTGAATCGTGGATGGTGAATGGGAGACTGATCCATCATGCCAGGGCCATTCCCATTCACCATTCACCATTCACCATTTACATCACCATTCACCCTTCACCGATCGTCGTCGACCTCACTCGCGCTCGTCGTCGGCCAGGTCGACCGACATCGGCATGAACATCGCCTGGTGCACCCCCGGATACGGCGTGTCCCAGCCGCGGGCGTCGTGCCAGAGGATCCGGTTGAGGGCATCGGCCGGGGCCGCGTCGGGGATGTCGAACCGCATCCGGGCCGACGCGAGTGCGGCGTCGCGCGCCGGCGCCCCGCAAGAGTCCCGTCTTCACGTTGCGCTCGTAGATCGACTGCCGGGAACGATCGCCGAGAACGGCGTCGGGTCGGGGCGCTCATCGGGCCCGATGAAGTCGGCACCGAGGTCGCTGGCCACCAGATCGAACATCGACAGCGCCGGCAGGCCGAGCATCAGCTCGGTGGTGCGGAGCAGCGACGGATGGTTGTGGAACCCCGAGTTGACCGTGCCGCGGCGGGTGTAGGGCGAGATCGCCAGCGCCACGGTGCGATGACCGTCGACATGATCGACCCCGTTCTGGGCGTCGTCCTCCACCACCAGGATCGCCATCGAGTCCCAGAACGGCGAATGGGTCAGCCCCTCGACGATCCGGCCCATCGCCAGGTCATTGTCGGCCACGCACGCTGCGGGCGTGCACCAACCGGCATTGGTCCCGGCGGTGTGGTTGCTCGGCAGCTGGATCATCACCAGCGACGGCATGCTGCCTTGCCCCTTCCAGGCCTCGAGATGGCGCAGGAAGATCTCGGCCCGCACCACATCGGGCACGCCGAGTCCGTACGACGGATAGTCGCGCGCCAGGGCACGATCGAGCGAGGGAATCTCCGAGCGGGTGTCGAAGGTGGGGAGTGCCGGTTGGCTGTCGCCCTGCTCGCGCGCGCGGTGCTGCTCCAGCAGTCCCCAGCGCTGGGTGGCGCCGTAGCCGCGCACCGACGGGGCGAACTCGCCGAACACCGCCGCGTCGAGCCCGTGATCCTGGGCCGCCTCCCAGATGAAGCCGCCCCGCGAGTAGGCCAGCGGATCGGTGCCGTCGAACGGGTAGCTGCGCCCCTCGTAGAGCGGCCACAGGGTGTAGTCGGTCTCGTTGGCCTGGGTGAGCCACTGGTGCCCATCGGCCGAGTTGCCACCCGAGGCGAAGAAGCGGTCGAAGGTGACGAACTGCTCGGCGAGGGCATGGGTGTTGGGTGTCACGTCGCGGCCGTAGATCACCAGCGACGAGTCGCCATCGCCGCGGCCCAGGTCGCCGAGGATCTGGTCGTAGGTGCGGTTCTCCTTGACGATCATCACCACGTGGCGGATCAGCGACGGATCGCCGGGACGGGCCGGCACCGCGCGCGCCACCGAGGCAGCGCGCCGGGGCGGTCATGGCGCTCGTTGCCAGCGGCAGCCGGTTGTTCTCCGACACCGCCACGGTATAGCTCGCCAGGGTCGCCGCGTCGGGCACCTCGACCACGCTCACCGCCCCGCGCACCGCGTGCACGTAGCGCCCTGTCTTGCCGGGCGACCCGCTGGTGGTGCCGGTCCCCGAGCCGACGCCGAGCAGGGTGCCGACCGCCAGGTACTTGCCATCGGTGCTCACGTCGAGCGACGAGGGATACCACGCGGTCGGGATCATGCCCAGCAGCTCGGCCGCGTCGCCGCCGACGCGATACATCGCCACCGCGTTGACGCCGCCCAGCGCCACGAACAGCGTCGCACCGTCGGGCGACAGGGCCAGCGCGGTGGGGGCAAGGCCGATCTCGCGCATCCGGAACGGCGCCATCGCGATCACCGACCGGACCGAGTCGCCGCGGGTGTCGATCACGGTGACCTGGTCGCTGTTGCCGTCGGCCACGTAGAGGCGGTCGCGGTCGGTGTCCCAGGCGAGCGCGGTGGGATGGCGGCCGACCGCGAATCCGGGTCACCACCGAGCGCGCCTCCAGGTCGACCCGCACCACCGCCCCCTCGGCGGCGATGCCCCGGTCGTCGACCCGGATCGACTCGGCCCTGGCGTTGCAGCACTGACTGGCGGCGAGATCACTTCCTGTCGGCTGCCGACCTGCCATCTCGCTCACCCAGGCGGTGGCGCCGTCGGCCGAGATCGCGCTGGCGATCGGCGCCACGCCCAGGGCAATGCTGTCGAGGATCCGGCCGGTGGCCATGTCGATCACGGCGAGCCGATCGTCGGCGGTGAGCGGCACCACCGCCAACCGGTGTCCCGCCGCATCGGCTCGGCTGGCCACTGCCGGGGCACCGATCGCACTGGTCGCCCAGCCGACCGAAGGAACGCAGGGTGTCGCCCCGGATGAGCGCCAGCTGGGCGAACGGCCACTTGGGCTCGGCTGGTCGGGATCGACGAAGTTGGGCGGCGCCTGGCCCACCATCGAAAACAGCATGTTGCCGGTGACTGGATCGGCGCTGAGCGAGTAGGTCCCGCCGGCGCCGCGATAGGTGATCCTGCTACCGCTGCCGTCGAGACCCAGCTTGTAGAGCGCCCCGGGCACCGCGACCCAGACCACATCCGACTTGATGTCAAAGCGGACCCCGCTCACCCGGCCGGCGAAGACCGTCTGGACGCCAGCGGGGGTGATCCGCTGGTCGGTGGCGATCACGCCGGGATCCTCCACGGCCGGGCCGGGAGCTGGGCCTGGAGCAGCGCGAGGAGGATGAGCATGGCGGGATCCGGAGATGGGAAGACTCACCCGTAGGATAGCATGCCATGTCACAACTGGGTGAAAGGTGAATCGTGAATGGGAACACGGCCAGTCACGGAGGCCCCATTCACCCTTCACCCTTCACCCGCCGTTCGACCGATCCAGCACCCGGCACTGCACCCGTAAGCTTCCCCCGATCGGATACAGCGTAAGTTAGCAACTGTCTTGAAAGTCAAGCGTGCATCGGATCCCAGCACTGGTTGTGATGCAGCATCGCGTTCAGAATCGTGAGCAGCTTCCGCATGCAGGCGGTCACGGCCACTTTGAACGGCTTGCCGGCGGCGTGCAGCCGCTCGTAGAACACGCGGAGCACCGAGTTGTGCTTGAGTCCCACGAGCGTGGCCATGTAGAGCACGGAGCGCACCGACGCGCGACCGCCCCAGACCATCCGCTTGCCCCGTCGGGTGCCGCTATCGCGATTCAAAGGCGCGACCCCGACCAGCGCCGCGATCTGGTGGCGGGACAACTGCCCCAGCTCGGGCAGCGTCGCGAGCAACGTGAGGGTGGTGACCTGACCGACACCGGGAACGCTGCGTAGTAGGTCGGCCTTTGCCTGGTAGAGCGGACTCGCAACGACGGCGTCCTGCAAGTCTCTGTCGATATCCGCGCGCCGCTTCTCGAGCCAGCGAAGGTGTTGCGTGATATCGCGCTTGACGACCCCCCGGGCCATGCCGCACCGATTCTTCTCGGCGGTAAGCATCGCAATGAGCTGCCGACGGCGCGTGAGCAAGCTTTCCAAGTGTTGCGCTGCTTCGTCCGGAAGGGCGCGCGGCTCGGGCCGCACGCGTTGGGCGAATGCGGCAAGGATGCCCGCGTCGAGAGCGTCTGTCTTGGCGAGCGCTCCCATAGCTTTCGCAAAGTCGCGGACCTGACGCGGGTTTACGATGGCGACGGGAAGCCCGATCTTGGCGAGGGTGATGGCGGCGAGCAGTTCGAAGCCGCCGGTGGCCTCCATCACGACGAGCAACGGTGCAACGGCGAGGAGACGTGGGGCAAGCTCCGCCAGTCCCTCGGAATCGTTAGTGACCGTCCAGCTTTCTCCGTCGGGGAGCGAGGCGATGTCGAGCGTGGCCTTCGACACATCAATGCCGATGAACTGTTCCATGATCACTCCGAAAGAGGAACGATCAGCGACGCCCAGTCTTGCGTGATGCGGGATCGTGTCCCGGGCAACTGTTCGGGCTCTCGTTGATCAAGAACGGGTGGCGCCCTGGCTAACTGGCGGGCTCTGAGGCCCAGAGACTTATCAGGCTACCACCCTGATATAACCTACCGTCAACCACGAATTGAGAGATACAAGACTTTCTCGTCGCCCGAAGGAGAGGACATGAGGAAGTCGCGGTTCACCGAAGCCCAGATCGTCGCCGCCCTCCAGGACGGGGAGAGCGGGCTGCCGGTCGCCGAGCTACTCCGCAAGCACGGGATCAGCCGGGCGACCTTCTACCACTGGAAGACGAAGTACGGTGGGGCGTCGGTGCCGGAACTCCGGCGGCTCAAGGAGCTGGAAGCCGAGAATGCCAGGCTCAAGCGGATGTACGCCGAGCTGGCCCTCGAGAATGCCGCGATCAAGGACGTACTCGACCGAAAACTGTAGGGCTGTCCGCGCGACGGGCCGTCGCGGCGATCCTGGTGCAGGAGCATGCGCTTGCCATCGGGCGTGCCTGCCGGATCGCCGGATGCTCGCGGACAGCGTGGTATCGCCCGCCGCGGGATCGTGCGGCCGCGGATGCGCCGGTGATCGACGCCTTGCTGGCGCTGGTCGAGGCCTCGCCCCAGTGGGGCTTCTGGCTCTGCCGCGATCGGCTGAAGGCGATGGGTCATGGCTGGAACTGGAAGCGGATCTACCGGGTCTATCGGGCGCTGGGGCTGAACCTGCAGCGTCGCGGGAAGAAACGGCTCCCGACGCGCCCGCGCGTCCCGCTCGAGGCGCCGGCCGATCCTGAACACGACGTGGGCGCTCGACTTCATGGGCGACACGCTGTACGACGGGCGCTGCTATCGCACGCTCAACGTGCTGGATGAGGGCAACCGGGAGGGACTGGCGATCGAGATTGACACCTCGCTGCCGAGTCGGCGGGTGGTGGCACTCCTGGACCAGTTGGTGGCGATCTACGGCGTCCCGGGACAGGTGCGATGTGACAACGGCCCGGAGTTCATCGCGGCGGCCCTGGCCGAGTGGTGCGAGGCACACGACGTGGTCCTGCACAACATCGAGCCCGGCAAGCCGAACCAGAACGCCTTCATCGAGCGGTTCAACCGGACGTATCGGACGGAAGTGCTCAATGCCTGGGTGTTCACCTCCTTGACCGACGTGCGGGAGATCACGGAAGGCTGGCTGGAGATGTACAATACCGAGCGGCCGCATCGCAGTCTCGGCCGAGTGCCGCCGCGGACGTTTCTGCCGAGAACCGAGGCGGCATGAAAGTCTACTTATGACTTGTGTCCTTGACGGGGAAGCTTACGCGAGTACCGTGACCTCTGAACCCGAAGCGTATGCTAGTCGGTCGATTAGGAGACCATTTTTCCCAAAACGAAGAACGAGCCAAGCAGCCTCGCGCTCGGGCACAACGTCAAACACACCGGAATGATCCAACCTCCGTTGCCCAAGAAGACTACCGTCGGGCTTCCAGTACACAAGCCGGTAGTTCCCGCGGTCCAGGACCGTGATTAGCGAGTCCGTCACGGACACAGGCACTGCTTGTCTCACTTCGCCCGGCCCTTCGCCGTCCCTCCCAAAGGACACGACGAGATCGCCAGTCGCGTTTGCGAGCTGGAATGGCCTTTCTGTGCTATGAGAGTAGAAGAGCACATTCCCGGTCGGTCCAACTGCCACGCGAGAGAAGTGCCCAAGATCACCAGTGCCAGGGACATTGAGAACGGCGACTTCGGCCACACTGGGAAGTGACGCCGCACTGCTCCGACCCTCAGCAGCCCCAACATTTGGCGATTCAGATGAACGACATGAGATGCTTGTCCCTAGCGCCACAATCAATCCTGCTGCCACCTTCAGCACCTGTGAGGGTACAACGCACCGAACACATCTCTCACTCGCGTTCTCCATTTACTGCCTCCGCAGAGTTCGTCGTCCTTGTGACTCTTCTAGTTCTTGTTGGTGACAAGCGGCTGTTTCGAGATACGACGCGCGTCTTCTCCGCTCGCCCCATGCTCGCCTCTACGGAACCTGTCAAGGTCTTTGAGACACGGGTGGTCTGACATTTAGTGAGCTCCAGCCGGGTTCAGGCGCTCCGGTGGCTTGTTGATCCAGGCCTCGGTGGGCAGGGCGGGCGGCCGCGGGACGTGGTGCACAAAGCGGTCCGGGCGGCGGTCGTACGCGGCGCGCAGCACGGCGGCGCGGGCCTCCTGCCGGGCGGTGGCGGCACCGGTGTGGACGTCGTGCGGGGTATGCATGCCCAGGCCGCTGTGCCGGTGCGCGGTGTTGTACCACCGGAAGAACGCGGCGCCGTACGCGCGCGCGTCTTCCAGGCTGCCGAACCGGTCGGGGAACGTCGGATGATACTTGAGCGTCTTGAACTGGGCCTCGGAGTACGGGTTGTCGTTCGGCACGTGCGGCCGCGAGTGACTGCGGGTGATGCCGAGCGCCACGCAAACTCGCTCACGGGCTTGCCGATCATTGGGCCACCGCGATCGGCATGCACCGTGAGCCCCGAGCGGTCGGTGAGCCCTTGGCTGGTCCGACACCACCGCAACAACCCCTCGGCCAACTCCCCGCGTTCGCGCGCGGCGAGCCGCCAGCCGACGACGTAGCGACTGAACACATCGAGCACCACGTACAGGGCGTACCAGATACCGCGCACCGGGCCGCGCAGCTTCGTGATGTCCCAGCTCCACAGCGTGTTGGGCGCGCACGCGAGCAACTCGGGCTTGGCGTAGCTCGGATGCCGACGCTGCGCCCGGCCCTCGGCCGGGGCGCCGGTGGCGGCCAGCAGGCGGTACATCGTCCGCGGCGAACAGAGATAGCGCCCCTCGTCGCGCAAGGTCGCGTGCACCGCGGCGGGGGCCTGATCGACGAAGCCCGACGCCCACAGCTCGTCGAGCACGGCTTGGCGCTCCTGCGGGCTCAGCGCGCGCGGCGATGGCGCCCGCCCGACCGGAGCCCGCGGCGCGGTGGGTCGCTGCGCCCGGTAATACGTCGCCGGAGCGACCCCGAGCGCAGCGCAGCAGCGCCGCACTCCCAAGGCCGCATGCGCGGTGATGCTGGGACATCACGATCGCTCGTCGCTCGCGGGGAGCTCGTCGCCCAACAGGGCCGCCACTTTTTTTTGGAGCGCGATGATGGCCTCAGCGCGATCCGCGCGGGCGCGCTCCCGAGCGAGCTGGCGCTCCAACGCCACCAGCTGCTGCCGGGTGACGGGAGCGGGCTTCGGGCCGCGCCGCACGGACGGACCGCTCAGCGTGCCGGCCGCCTCGGCCTTGCGCCAGGCGGCCAGATGCGACGAGTAGAGGCCTTCGCGGCGCAACAACACCCCGATCGCGCCGGGCGTGGTGCAGGCCGCGGCGGCGGCCAGGATCTTCAGCTTGTAGGCCGTCGTGAACCGGCGGCGGGTCGGTGGTTCGGGCATCCCGGCATCTTCAGCAGATGACGGCGACGCGGCAAGGGGCAACGACATGGGGACAACCTCACTCGCCCTCGTACACTAAACTCCAACGGGATCGTGTCTCATTTCATATTGGCAGAGAGGGGTCGTGGTGCTCAGGCCGAGCGCCTCGGCCACGTCGGTCAGCCGCTCGCCGACCTCCAGCCGCCGGACCATGGCGAGCCGGCCCCGCGGGGTCTGCCGTGCTAGCTTGTGCGTGTTCATTGAGCCCTCTGGTGAGTGGGTTGGTGGTTTTGCCACTCCCAGCTTCACTCGTCATGGCTCAGTGAACAACCTCCTCATCAATTACACCTAGCTGTAGGCAGCATCTCGAGATCTTGCATCCCCGTGAGCCGTTTTCCCCCGGAGCCCCTCCCTCAAAGAGTCCGCCAAGCCGCCAAAACGTTGGACGCGGTGGACCTCGTTCCAAGGACCCACGCTGTGTCAACGCTCAACGCCGCAACCGATACACACCGATCCAAGGGAGGCCGGATGGCGCCTCATGCAGTATCGCCACCACTGGGCTGCCGTAGGCCACGACTGGCCCTTGATTCCGACGTTGGACCATTGGGGCAGGGACATGGACTGTGCCGATGACCTTGCCGCGCTCAACGATATCCCACCGTCCGAGCATACCAGTCTCATCAGGCCGGCCGATCCACCAGAGACCGCCAGCGTCAACATCCAAGGACACCCACGGAGGTAGCACAGTCGGGAACCGGCTCTTTTTCACGACGTCATCCAACTTCGGCAAGGTCTTCGGTATGCGGCCATACCACTCGTCCCAGACTGAATCCCGGATCCCTTGCCGAATCGCAGGCGTGTCGAATGAGAGGACAACCCTGCCCACTGTGTCGGTGCCGACCAGGATCGCCCATCTTGATTCGCGGGTTCCCCCGAGAATGAGACGCCCCAGAGGATCGAACGTCGCGACGCCGGAAGGAGCAAACGGGGTTCGACCCCGCAATGCCCACCCAGGTCCTCGCCAGTTCATCGCCAAGTCGTTGTTCAGATTCGGGATCCAGCGGACGGTGTCGGCTCGGCCGGAGGCATCGATCCGATAGACGTTTCGCGACCGATCAGGGAGCACGAAGTTCGCCTCCAGCAGTACCTCTCCCCGCCGGGTGGTCCAGACCGACCCGCCCTGCATAGTGACCGGGACAGGGAGGCTCCTGAGTACTCGCCCATCCGGATCGAACCATGAGACGCGAGCAGCCGGCGGATCGAAGACGACGAGCGTATCGCCCATCAGGGCAATCTCCGGCATGCGCACCTCCCCCGGCCCCGACCCGTCCCTTGCGATCACGCGCCGAAACGAGCCGTCGGCATCGAACTCGACGATGCGGGCCGGAGACTGCTCCGCTACGAGGACAGAACCGTCGCTCCGAGCTGCAAGCCCGGAAACGTTGCCAAGAGCCCCGATCGAACCCTCCTTAGGTCGAATCTCGGTCAGCGGCTCAAGACGCACTGCCCCTTGGGCCGCAACGGCATGGCCGGGCCCATTTCCCACGGCGACAAGTATGCCGCTTGCGACGAGGACAGGACGATACTTGCGACCTGACAACATGATTGCGTTTCCTTTTGAGATAGCTGCCGGAGCGATTAGGTCGGGCAATGGGTGCAATCCAACGGGGACTGATGCACGGGACCGTCAAGGACGCAGGCGGCCCCGTGCACCACTTCACCTCACCCCATGACGCAGAGGTCGAGGCCGCACGATGCCGTCGTACACTTGATACGCCCGGATTCCGTGGACGAGAGTGCGCACCCGTTTGGCGAGGATGCACCGTCGCACTTGCAGCAGTGGTCCCAGTCGTTGGTCACGTCGCAACCATTCTCGTCCTGTCGCACCGAGGCCGACACGGGAGACGTGAGCACGATGAACGCACCCATGAGCGACACGGTGAGCGAGAGCATGCGGAACTTGCCAGACATCGATACCTCCCTGAGAGGTGAGAGGGACACCGCGGCCACGATGGTCACGGTGCTACAGCGCCACGACCTCTGCTGTCCTCTGGTAGACGCAGTGCACGTGACAACTTCGACCGACCGAAGAGTGCCTTGCGCGGTGAGATCGCTGGCCGCGACACGCTATCACGGTCACGATCCAGCACTCCAGCCTGCTCTCGACCGGCGAGAAAGAGTCCCGACTCAGGATGGCACACTCACACGATAATGCACAAGTCTTCCCCGCACTTATTGTTGCTGCAGGATACGACACCACTTTCCGTCGACAACCTGCAGGCGACGTCGACTTCACAATCACAGCATAGCTCGGTCTGCAGTATTGCGTTACACCCATTGTCATCGGTGCGCGTCATTGCCTCCGCTGGCGAGAAGATGAGGAACGCACCAGCAATCACTCCAATCAGGCACACACTAGCCGAAGGATGCTTCATTTCGCGCTACTCCTTGAAGGGGAACAATCGGTTGCCCTTGGAGGAACTACGCCCTGTCACTACTCCGCCTTCTTGATTGCCTTCGTGACAAGTGCTTGGAACTCTGTGCTATCCGGGACATCGCCGAACTGCTCGCCGTTGAGTACCAGCATCGGTGTGAACGTCAGGTTGAGAGCCATCGCTTGCCGCACATCAGCCTCCACCGCGCCCAGGGTGTCCGACGCCGCTGCTAGGCAGGCATTGAAGGCAGCGGTGTCCGGCACCTCAGCCTCGACCGCGTAGTCCGCGTACGACTGCTTCCCGAGAGACGACTGTCGCTCGTACAATGCCCGGCTGAAGGCTGGGAAGTGGCCCTGACGCGCCGCACACTCGCTTGCGATTGCAGCTCGGTAAGCCTGATCATGGTAGGGCAGAGGCATGTGCCGGAAGAGGACTGCCACCTTGTCCCCGAATGCTTCCTTAAGTCCAGGGATCGTCCTCAACTCAAAATCACGACAAGCCGGGCACTGAAAATCAGCAAACATCACGATCTTCGCCGGGGCGTCAGGCTTGCCAATCCAGTGACCGTTCGACGTGGTCGCCGTCCATTGTGCGTCGCTCAGGTGCGTGCTGGGTATCGGTGGGGCGCTCGGCGTGGGAAAGAACTCGTGACGCACGACAAGCCCGCAGATAACAACCATACATGCTACCTGCAGAATATTGCCGGCTTTCGTCATGGGCGTGCTGGCCATATTGGCCTCCAATTGTGGCCCGCTCTCCGTTCTGGCACTAACCCACCCGAATTTGAATCGCCCCAGATTTTCCGGAGGCTCGATGCCTTGTGTCCGACCGGGTCTTGCCACGCTAGCGCCCGCCAGAGAATCGCGCAAGACAGAATTCAATCGCCACAATTCTGGGGCCCCGATCCGCCGGTCATTGCAGTTCATCATTGTCCGCCGCCCGCTTGCGGTGTGCCTTGGCATGGTGGTCCACCGTCTGGCTCGCCACCTGGGCAACCCTGGCGATCGCGCTCCTCTTGAACCCGGAGGCCAGGCCCCACTGGATCAATGGCCCGGCATCGTGCCGCCGGCGCTCACGTCGCGAGCGCGGTTCGGCGGAGCGGAGATCCTCGTCGGTCAGCCCCTTCCCCACCAGCACCGAGGACGCCGCCTCCACTTCGGCCCGGAGCGCGGTCAATGCCTCCTGTTTGGCGACGAAGCGCGGGATCCCGGCAGCACGGACCATCTGCCGCATCACGCCGGTGTCATAACCCGACCAGGCAATTACCTCAAGCGCTGGATGGGCGCCCATCAGGTCCCGCAGCAGGTCGAGCGACAGGACCCCATCGAAATCGAGATCGGCGACCAGGACCAGTGGCGCCACCACGGGTACCACGCGGGCCAGCAGATCGAGCGAGGCGACCGGCGCCAGCCCTCCCAGGGAACGGCTGATGACCGAAGCCACGGCGGCGTGGTCGTCGGCGACCAGCACCAGGGGCTGGGCGGCTCGCCGGCACGGTGACCACGGAGATCAGCAGAGGTGAACCTGCGACAAGCGGTTGCGGGATGTGCGGGGGGGGGGGGGGGGGGGCACGATTCGCTCCTGGGGGTGGGCGAGAGGTCCGTACTCCCCAAGGCTACTCGCCGGCCCACCGGCTGTCCACCGCGAGGTCGTGAAGGGGAAAGCAGGTCTCCGTCGACTCCGCTCGGGGCAGGATCTCGCTTCGCTCGGAGCGATCCCTCGCTGCGCTCGGGACGAGGAGCTGCCCCAGCCACCCCCCTTCACCATTCCCCATTCACCCGCCACTCGACCGATCCAGCACCCGGTACTGCACCGCCTCGGCGACATGCGCGGGCCCGATGCCGTCGTCGCCCGCCAGATCCGCCAACGTGAGCGCCAGCTTGAGCACCCGGTGATACGCCCGCGCCGAGAGGCCAAGTCGCTCGATCGCATGGCGCAGTACCCGCTCGGTGTCGGGGGTGATCTTCACGAACCGCGACAGCTCCCGCGGCCCCATGTGGGCATTGGCGTAGAGGCCGGGTGAATCGGCAAAGCGCTCCGACTGCCGCGCACGCGCCCGTTCCACCCGCGCCCGGATCGCGGCGCTCGATTCCGCCGGCGTGCGATCAACCAGGTCGTCGTACGCCACCGGCGGCACGCTGAGATGAATATCCATCCGGTCGAGCAGTGGCCCGCTGATCCGCGCCAGGTACCGCTGCACCGCCTGCGGCGGACAACAACACGAGCGGCTCGGGTCGCCGGCATGGCCGCAGGGACAGGGGTTCATTGCCAAAGTGCCATTGACCCTTGAGGGGCCGGCCCCTAGACCAGGTTACCCCAAGCAGATCAAGCATTTGGGCAATGAGATCAGAGTTAGGAGGCTCGATCTTGGCCTGCTCCAGCGGGAGCTGGCGGAGCGGATCGGTGTCTCGAAGGAGACCGTTACTAACTGGGAGCTGGGGCGGACGAGCCCTCGGGAGGACCTCTGGGGTCGGCTGTGGAGGGAGCTGGGGTTGTAGCATGGACCGACCAGAAAACCGGTCTCGGCCGAAGCACCCGCCCGGAGAATGGGCCGTGATACGACCGCCGGGCCTGGGCGGGGCCGGCCGGGATGCTGGGTTCACGCCGGAGAGCTCAAGGAACCGAGCCTCTGGGAAACCCGGGGTGATTCAGTCCTGGCTCAGCCGATGTCCAGAGATCTTGCACCCCAAGGACCGTCTCCGGCCCCTTGGAGCCACTCTCACAGGAGGTCATCAAGCCACCAACATTAGGCCTCGTGGACCTCTTTCCGGGGCCCAAGCCCACGCCGTCAAGACGTTAGCCTCGCTGGACCTCCTTCCAGGGACCCAGGCCCAATCTCGCTAGATGGAGTCGCGGCCCTCAACGAGATGGTAGAGCTGGAGCTGGAATGGTGACGCGATGGACTCAGGACGCTCGCAAAGAGCGGTAAGCCAATCCCCGTTAACCCCGACACGGCGTCCCGGATCGCGGCAAGCAAGCACCCGACGCCCGAGAAACCGGGAGTCGCTGAAGAAGTCCACAAAAGTCGAATCGCCAACCATCCCAATTACAACGAGGCGCCCTTTTCGGTCGAATCCAATCCCTGGCCACAATACCTGTGGCAAGACCTCGCGCTCCAACGTATCAAGGCGAGCAGCTGTCTGCCAACCGCGACCAGCCCTGCCACCTGCCTCACGAATTGCCTCTCGCATTTCTTGTTGGAGTCGTTTCAGGCTCTCCCCGTCACGCCTTCGTGGTTCCACGTCCCGCCGTATCTGATGCTTCAAGCGGCCTGTTTCGTCGTAGACATGAATGACATACTCCAGCGGATCAACGACCACGATAGCTCCCTCGGTCCGTGCATACGGAAGCACGAGACCGGCCGTCCCCGATCGGCCAGACTTGGACATCACCCGATTGACGAAGGAGTCAGTGGTCCAGAGGAGAACCCGGCCAGTTCCTCCATGGAGTGGGTACCGCGTAACAAGCGGTGCGGAGTCGGCTTGGGAATCCCATCGCATCGACATGACATCAGCAGAATCACCCGCGACCGCCAGGACATAGCCGTCGGTCCTGGGAAGCCGAAACTCGCCCCGGAGGCGTCCATCGTCTGAGTAGCGCACGACAGCACCTAGCTGCATGTCGTACACATCGAAGCCGTCGTCGCTGCTCATTATCACCCAAGTGTTGCTCAGCTCGCCTGGGCCGGCGCCGGTTCGACCGGTGAATTGAAGACCTCCGGCTGATGGATCCACGAGTGTCAGCTGAAACCGGCGTGCACTGTCAATGCTGCCCAGCACGCCGACAACCCCTTTGCTTGACACGGCAATACGGTGGTCCGAACGCCAGAACACCGAGTCAAAGCCCCGCTCGTGCAGCGCCGTCTCCCGCAACAAGCGAGGAGTCACCTTCTCGACTCGCACAGCACGAGCCTCTTCAGCGGCTCCCACCCTCCTAGATGGTGTGTCGCGGCCACATCCACCCAAGGCGCCAAGGCAAACGATGGTACACGCGAGCTTCAGAAACACTCACTGAACCCTCGGTTTGTGGCCACTTCCGCGCTCCGATCTTGGCATTGCTTGGTCCCTTTGATTGGTCGCCTTGAAAGGCGAATGGTTTGCTACCAGCCGTTGCCACTCATGCAGTGCTGTCAGTAGATGCCCGTGGAAGCCAGCCCCACGGCGTTGCGTCCGTGGATATGTCGGCTCGACGGAGCCTAGAGGTGCCTAGCTTTCGCAGGTCGAAAGCACTACCTGATCACTCCAGAACCAGTACAGATCTCCGCAGTCGAAGGACTGTTCAGAAGTCGGATCGTTGGGTCCATCCCAGCGAGTACAGGTGTGCGAGGTATGCGCACAGAAGTTGTTGTTGGTCTCGGACCACTCGCTGGCTCCCTGACCCCCTTCTGCGGCGATGAGGGGGGCTGCGAGTGCGGCGCAGAGCGCCAGTGGCAAGGCAATCCTTTTCGTAATCGTTTTCATAGTAATGAGATTCCTTTCGGATCGAGTGTGAGATGTGGGGCTGGCAAGCCGGTGCGGGCATCCCTTGAACCGCCCCGGGTTTTCCGGAGCGATTGACGTTCCCTGCCACCATGTGCTCCGGCGCAAAACTGCGCAACCCTTTGGCAACCCCTAAACCCCACTAGGGCTTTTCCTAGGGACCCGGCAACTCGTTGCGGGGGGGGGCTTGCGGAACGCACCTGACGTGGATTCGAGAAGCAGCGCCCGCGACGAACAACGACGAACGGCATGTCGGCACCGGCGACGGCTCCCGCACGCGAATACTGACGATGGCCGAGCGGCGACCAGATCGGGCCGCACAACGCCCGATCCGCGCACTCATCCTCACCCCCGATCCAGCACCCGGTACTGCACCGCCTCCGCCACGTGCGCCGGCCCCACGCCGTCGTCGCCCGCCAGGTCCGCCAGCGTGAGCGCCAGCTTGAGCACCCGGTGATACGCCCGCGCCGACAGTCCCAGCCGTTCGATCGCGTGCCGCAGCACCCGCTCGGTGTCTGGGGTGATCTTCACGAAACGCGACAGCTCGCGCGGCCCCATGTGGGCGTTGGCATAGAGTCCCGGTGAGTCGGCGAAGCGCCGGAGCTGCCGCTCGCGGGCCCGCTCCACCCGCGCCCGGATCGCCGCGCTCGACTCACCGGCTGAGCGCGACGCGAGGTCGTCGTAGGCCACCGGCGGCACACTCAGGTGGATGTCCATCCGGTCGAGCAGCGGCCCGCTGATCCGCGCCAGGTAGCGCTGCACCGTGTGCGGTGGGCAGCAGCAGGAGCGCGACGGGTCGCCGGCATGGCCGCAGGGACAGGGTTTCATTGCCAAAGTGCCATTGACCCTGAAGGCCCCTGCCCCGAAGCGAGATTACCCCAAGCAGATCAATCACTTAGGCGACGAGATCAGGGCCAAGAGGCTCGACCTGGGCCTCCTCCAGCGGGAGCTGTCCGAGCGGATAGGCGTCTCCAAGGAGACCGTTACAAACTGGGAGCTGGGGCACACAAGGCCGCGGGACGACCTCTGGCCCCGCCTCTTTCGAGTTCTGGGCTTGTAGGGGATCCTCCGCCGATTGGCGGTCCCCCCAAGACACGGGGATCGTCCGCCAGCGGAGACCGATCTCCGGTTCCGAACAAGATCGTTCCGAACATTGCAGGAGATCGACAAGCTGGTGAAGTTGGTGGTCGTCCGGAAGGCCGGCAATTCGGCCGGGCCTGTCCCAGTCAGGGGGGCCACCCCTGGTTGATTGGGTCACCAACCATCGGCAGGTGCGAGACACCTGAGAATCCGATCTCAGGTGGCCAAACCCGGAAACAGCAGTTGCCACCTGAATCTCCCGCAGCCCTTACCCCTCCCCAGCCAATGAGAGCCCGAAGCACTTACTGGTCAAACAGGTAGTTCATCATATCTCCCACTTGGGCACGGAGCACTTGCTCATCTGCCGGTGCCTCTCCCTCCGCTTCTTGAGGGGTACCCTCAGCGCGCAGTGCCGCGCCTCCAGGGGTCGTTGGTTCAGTCCGCACCCCCTCGGCCTCTGCGACGAGATCGAGCGCCAGTTCATGAAGGTGCCGCTGGAGGTCCGAGGGAACCACTCCGGCTGGGCCCTTGGTCCCGGTCAGCCACGTGAATCCCGGTCCCTTGAGAGCCGGCCAGTTCCTCACGGCCCCGGTGCAGTCGATCCCGACAATGGGATTGGCCGCAGCATCGCGGTCTGTAAGGGAACCCACCTTGAAAAGACGCTCGAGGGTAGCGCAGATAGAGGAGTGATCATACTTGGTCGTATCAACTGCCCCTCGTTCGATGCAGGGAGACACTATCACCGCTGGTACGCGCACTCCAAGCCGGTCGAATTGGAAGCCCTCCGGTGACAGTTGCCCCGCAAATGGTGGTGTGCACGTCGGAGGATCTTCGGTGTCATACAAGCCGCCATGCTCATCCCAGGTGACCACGAACATGGTGTTCCGCCAGTATTCCCGGCCCGACTTCCTCAGGGTGTCGTAGATGTCCTTGATGAGCCATTCACCCATCTTGACATCGTGCGGAGGGTGCTGGTCGCTTGCCTTCGTACCCTTGAAGCCGAAGAGTCGGTACAGGAACTTCTTCCACCACTCCTTGAAATCCCCCACTTCAAAGTACTGGGGTTCGATAAAGCTGTATTGAGGGAGTCGGCCAGCATCGACGTCAGTCTTGAAGGCCGTGTACCGCGAGACCCCGAAATAGGGGCTCCCGCTCATCCATGACCTCACGAGATTTAGATTCGCGAGCGCCTGCGGGATATCGTGGAAGTAGATCTTGGACGACACCTTGGCGTCAGCCAGCGCTTCGAAGATGTTGGGGAGATAGACAGGTCGGTTGTCTAGCCGTCCACCTGACTGGGCAGCTTGGGCGAAGAATCGATTGGGCCACGTGGGGCCTGGGACAGAAGAATACCATGCGGTGCAGATCGCAAACTCAGCGGCCAATCGTTCAAGCACAGGCAGTCTGCCTAGTGCAAAGCCCGCCATCACATCGGGCACTTTCGCTGACGCCATACCTGCCGCCGCCAGCTTGGCCCGGTAATTCGTAGCGAATCCCCCGTTGGTAGGTGCTTTCGGCGATGGGGCGGTGAGTTGTTCCTCAACGTCCGCGAACTCGTGGCCGGGGTCGAGAAGCCCTTCGTAACTCGCGTTGGGAGTGACGTTCACGGTTCCAAGACTTGGGGTGTTTGGATCCAGCCAATTGGATTGAGTGCCGTTCAGCGCGCCGGTAATCCACCCGAACATGTGGTCGAAGGAACGGTTCTCGAGCATGAGCACCACAACGTGCTCGACTTGGTGGCCATTCGCCATATTGCCTCCGACCACAGGGGAAAGGTGCAGCACAGACATCCATCGCTTGCGGCGTTACCTACTAGTCCCACAGATTGCCCTCTACTCGCCATATTTCCAGCCTTGCACACCACCCACCACCCTGGGAGGTCGGCGTCCGTCCTTGTCCAAGAACACTGGGGTTAGGATGGGTACCGGACGGGTGCCGAGTCTTCCCTATCCCATACCAGGTTCGGCCACGGGTCCTAGATCTACCAGTTCTCAAGTCTCAACCAGTGAAGCTCTCAACCTGAGTCTCCGGCAAGCGTCCGCCATGTCCTGATCGACGAGCCGCCCTCTTCAATCGGCGTTCCGTCCTGGTGCAGAGCGATTGACCCCAGACTGCTAGATCCGCACTGACACACTCCGCGACAACTCATCCTCTGCGAAGTTCTGGGTGTCGATGAGGCTGCTTTCCTTCTTCAGCGCCTGGATGAGAGTAGATCGAGGCACTTCTGAATGGCGTTCGTCGGCATGGCCGTGGACTCCGGCCTTCGTGGAGAGCACGGTTACCAGCCTGCGTCTCTTGCTCTTTGCACCGCGGCGTACAAATCCCTCCCACAAAGTCCTAGGCGTTGCATTTCTGCTACCGTGGTGGCCCACCTTGTATAGGTCGACGCCTGAGAGCTCTTGTAGAACATCATCCTGTTCTAGCGCGTACATCCAGTCTTCATACTGTGCATCGCCCGGAAACAAGAACCGCTTTCCACCCACTTCGAATAGTAGAATGACACTCGTGTTATTCATGGCAGCGTCCATCGCTCGGACGATCGACAATTGGGTCTGGGCCCATTCCTGCCGCACGGTATATCTGAACCATCTGGCGGACCGTCGGAGGATCTGAGTTGCCACCTCCGGAAAGAGTGGCTCCCCGGCTCCAAGCTTGGAGACTGTGCGCGCAAGGCGCTTCCAGCCGGAGGCTCTGGCAAGCCAGAACTCATCGGGGTCCTCATCTCGCTGGCGAAGAATTGCACTCGTCTGCTCGATGGTTGGTGGTCCGAGCACCCGTAGTCTCACCCCAGGGAGAATCTTACCCAATCCGGCCGAACACCCGAAGTAGACGTATCGGTTTGTGGCCATTGTCTCGAGGTTTTCGACGGCATCACGATTGCCGATCCCTTCCATTCCAATCGCCTCAAGCTCAGCCCGCACCGCGTGAAAACGCTCACCCCGAAGGCTCTTGGCTGCTGCGCCAGCGGACTGTGCGGCCGCCTCAATATCCTTCAGAGTCGCGATATGCAGAGCCCTTGTCGGCTTCGTGGCGTCTCGAGCGGCCTTCGGGTCCTCTGTCCAGGGCTGAATGACGAGCCGGGGCTTGAGGCTCCGGATAATCTCCCCAGGACCAGTACCACCGCCTCGCTCGAAACCGCCGATATGATCCTTGTGCCGGTGCGTCGCGACCACAACGTCAAGTTTGCCTCCGCAATCGGCCTTGATCTGATCAGCAACTAGATCGAGATAGTGGGACTTGACAACCTTGCCATTGATCCGTTTGCCGGAGGGATACCGCGTGCTCCCGAAGTCGATAAGTACATGGCGCGGTCCATTGGAGTACTCGAACGTCACCAGGAAGCAATCCCCAAACCCCACATCGTAGGCCCGGACGGTGACCGTATGCGGGGTGTTCTTCTTTCGGGTCACCATTGTTCCTCCCCGGTCTGTACCATCCGCGGCAACATCCTTCGGCGATGGAGTTGGGCGAAATTGGCAAACCGTGGCTCGTCCCGATTGAATGCTCCTTGCTGGAACAGACTCTCAAGCCGCTCAGTCTGCCTAGTGCTCTTGACTCCCGTGCCAATGTGAAACTTCAGCCGTCCGAACTCGTCGAAGATGAGCGTCCCACCACCGTACAGGCGAATCCATGTCTGACCAGAGAGACCCTTGGGGGCAAGTATTCCGAGTTGGTTCAGCTCCCCGGCCGAAAGCTGCACCGTTTGAACGTATTCTGCGACGGTTTCACGTAGTACAAACCCGTCGTTGCTTACGCGCGTACATGGCCGTAGCGGGGTAACTCTGGTGAACGCCTCGGGATCTAGGTCAAGTTCCCTCTGATTCTCCCAGAGGAAACGGAAGACGGCATTTGGGTCACGCTGCAGGCTGTCGAAATGCAGTCCGCCATACCTGAGCGCCTGGCCCGCCTTGGGTGGATCCCAAGTGCCGCCGTCCGCTGCATTTGCTGCGGCGTGAATCCCGAACCCAGCAAACGCGTCGATGAACGCCTCCCGATACCGGTATCGACTATCGTCCGGGTATAGCTGCTGGTCGGCCGTGAGGAGGGCGCTCAAGAAGTCCGGGAACGTCATGTCAACCGGTGGGAGATAGTCAATGGTCCGGATGAGGATGCGCAATAGCTGCGACGCTGCTGTGGCGCCCTCTTCGGCGACAATCACACGTCCGAGTGGCCGGCGCTGTGCGCGACCAAGCGTATCCAGGCGCCTCTCCCACACGGTGAGAAAGCTGCCCAAGGCAGCAGCAACGAACACTTCTCCTCGCCGGTGTGGCTCCTGGAACTCGTCCCAGTCCAGATATTCTTGAGAGGGATCCAAATCGAGGGAATGGCGAAGGGGCCGTCCCCGCACTTCATCCAACTCAGCTCCGAACTGCTCCGCGATCTGAAGGAGGCTATTCCTCCGTAGGGATTCACGTGTCAAGGCAGCGGCAGGAATGAGATCTCGCTCCCTACACAGCCCCAGGAGCGACTGGCCGAGCAGCTCTCTGCTCTTGAGAACCGACAGTGACGCCACAACGTCGGCGAACCCCTCGTGAAATGCCGCCTGGTCCACATGGGAGGGGTAGAGATAAGAGCTCCGGAGACCATCGAGGAGCGCATGCGACGTTTCGTGCGCTACGATGTCATGGGAGAGGCAAGTGAATACCGTCTGTCCCGACTTCCCGAGAAAGTACCCGAAGTTCAGGCTTTCGGAGTCGCGTGAATAGTAGGCGTTGGCATCAGCGAAAGCATGTGGCGCGATCTTCAGCTGGTGTGACGGCGAAGAGAATCCCCATGACACGTGCCTTCCAAGAGCCGCTTCGAACTCGCCGAGCGTCGCCATGGCGATCGCGTAGGCATTCTGCTGATGGAAGTGAGGGTCACCGACGAGACTCTCGATGTCAGTAACGCCCTCGTAGTGATCATCTTGCACCGCCGCCGTGCGTGCGCGGTAGTACAAGTCATTGGACGCGTCGTAGTCGATGACGTGCACCCTGTGGCCCTTCGGACCAGGAGCGAGCAGTTCCGCCGGTGCAGTGACGTGAGTAGTGAGTGCTTTCCCAGACCGGTCGCGGACGGCTGGGTCCTGTGCGAGCACAGTCCACTCTCTCGTGGGTACATCGACAAACCGAGCATGAGCGGTTTTTCTCCCGGCCTGCTGAGTCAGTTGAGCACGGTTGTGGGTCATGATCCCGACGCCTCCGAAGCAATGGCACCTGATGGGCCTGTACGGAATTCTGTGTATGAGCCATATCCTACAGGAGGAGGTAGGCCATGGCTCGACGCAAGAAGCGTGTTGATCCCCAGCAGGCCGCGTTGGAGGCCTTGGTCGCCGATGTGCGAGACCCCGGAGCAGCTGGACGCGGTCTTCCGGGCGCTGAAGCAGCGGATGGTGGAGCAGGTGCTGCAGGCCGAGCTGACCGAGCACCTGGGCTACGCGCCGGGGGCGGGTCGCGCGCCCGACGGCAATGCCCGCAATGGCACGACGCCGAAGACGGTGCTGACGGAGGAGGGCGCCCTGCCGCTGGCCATCCCTCGCGACCGGGCGGGGACCTTCACGCCGGCGTTCGTGCCCAAGGGCGTGCGGCGCCTGCCGGGCTTCGACCAGAAGGTGCTGTCGCTCTATGCCCGGGGCCTGACCGTGCGGGATCTGCAGGCCCACCTCGAGGAGTGCTACCAGGTGCCGGTGTCGGCCGACGTGATCACGGCGGTGACCGACGCGGTGTGGGACGAGGTGCAGGGCTGGCAGCAGCGGCCGCTGGAGCCGGTCTACATCGCGGTGGCGCTGGACGGGCTGCGGGTGAAGATGCGCACCGAGGGGATCGTGCGGCAGCAGGTGGTCTACTTCGCTCTGGGCTTCCTGCCGGACGGGACCAAGGATGTGCTCGGCTTCTGGATCGCGGCCGAGGAGAGCGCGGCCTTCTGGCAGCGGGTGCTGACGGAGTTGCAGGGCCGCGGGGTGCGCGGACATCCTGATCGCGCTGATCGATGGCCTGGCGGGCTTCCCGGCGGCGATCGAGGCGGTCTTCCCCGACACGGTGGTGCATCAATGCGTGGTGCACCTGGTGCGGCAGAGTCTGCGCGGTGTCAACTGGCGGGAGCGCAAGGCGGTGGGGGCAGCGCTGCGGGCGATCTACCTGGCGCCGAGCGAGGCGGCGGCGCAGCACGCGCTCGCGACCTTTGCGGCGAGTCCGCTGGGCCAGGCCTATCCGGAGATCCCTGCCCTCTGGCAGCGGCACTGGAGTCGCATTGCGCCGGCGCTGCTGTACCCGGTGCCGGTGCGTCGGCTGCTCTACTCGACCAACGCGATCGAGAGCTTGCATGCGACGCTCCGGAAATCGCTCAAGGTCCGGGGGCACTTTCCCAACGCCGACGCCGCCAGCAAGCTGCTGTACCTGGCGCTGCAGCACGCCACGCCCCGACTCCGCCGACCGCTCCACTGGCGCGAGGCGATGCGCCACATTCGATTGCTCTACGGGGACCGCGTCCCCGCCGACGCGTGATCACCGGCTCATACACAGAAAAAGCGACACGCCCCACCTGATCGCAAGACGACTTCGGCAATCGTGGTGTGCCAGGTCGTTCGTATCCGCGAGCATCCTCCACGCACCTACTCTGCAACTCCACCCGCGTGCACACAAGGCGAAGAAACCCCGGCCTAGGAAAAACCCTAGGAGGCGTCACGCTGACCAGACCCTTGTCGAGTCGAGGGAGGGTCTGCCTAGCCCGAAGGCTCATTGGTACAGCCATCCGCTACCTGGGGCAGTCACATGGGCCAATCTCACACCGCCGGGCAGGCGATCTTGGCATGTCTCCCGTAACGGGATTCCCCCATTAGGGCCGACCGACAAAGCCACGGATCTGCGGCGAACCGCTACAGCTCTTGATCGGACCCTTCCAGCAGGGTTTCATTGCCAAAGTGCCATTGGCCCTGAAAGCCCCTGCCCCGAGGCCAGGTTACCCCAAGCAGATCAAGCACTTAGGAGATGAGATACGGGTCAGGCGGCTCGACCTGGGCCTCCTCCAGCGGGAGCTGGCAGCCCGGGTCGGCGTCTCCAAGGAGACTGTTGCAAACTGGGAACTGGGCAGACGAGCCCTCAGGAGGAGCTCTGGAGAAGGCTGTGGAGTGTGTTGGGGTTCTAGGGGACTACAGCCCCGCGGGCGACCTCGTCCAAGCGGTGAGCTCGGCTCCTGAGACGGCGGCCTAGCTCTCTCGGCAAGTGTCTCGAGATCTTGCGCCCCCGTGGGCTGCCTCCTGTCCCTCGGAGCCACTCCTCCCATGGGGGTGTCAGGCCGCTAAAACGTAAGGACCCGTTTCCAGGGACCCGGGCCACCAGGAGGCTCGATCTGGGCCTCCTCCAGCGGGAGCAGGCGGAGCGCATCGGAGTCTCTGAGGAGACTGTTACAAACTGGGAATTGGGGCGGACGCCCCCCCAGGAGGATCTCTGGAGTCGGCTGTGGAGGGTGTTTGGGTTGTAGGCGGGATCGTTCCCATCAAGCGGGAGCCTCCAGCCTCATACTAGAGGCGACGGAGCACGCCGGATTGTCGGCTCGCAGCCAGCGCCCCACGCACTAGCTAGCGCATGACGGCGCTCGGCCGACTTGAACAGAGCCTTGTATCTCTGAATCTGCGTTCTGCAGTAGCTTCTGGATAGGGTGGTAACCCGTTGCGCCTAAGGGCCTCGAGCCCGTTCGTTAGCCTGGGTGCCACCCGTTGTTGATCGCCGAGAGCCCGAACAGTTGCCCGGGGCTGGACCCCGCATCACGCAAGGTTGGGCCACGCCGATCGTTACCTGCACGGAGCCGTTCATGGACCACTTCATCGGCATCGATGTCGCCAAGGCCACCCTCGACATCGCCACGCTCCCCGACGGTGAATCCTGGACCGTCACCAATGATGCGCAGGGCCTAGCGGAGTTGGTCCCGCGCCTCGTCGCCCTCGCACCGGAGCTCGTCGTCATGGAAGCCACCGGCGGCTTTGAAACGCTGGCCGCCTACACCCTAGCCAAGGCCGGCCTCCCGCTCGCGATCGTCAATCCCCGTCAGGTGCGGGACTTCGCCAAAGCCATGGGGCAGCTCGCCAAGACCGATGCCCTCGATGCCGGCATGCTCGCCGACTTCGCCCAGCGCGTGCGGCCCAGCCGCGCCCCCTGCCTGACGAGGCCGCGCAACTGCTGGAGAGCCTGCTCACGCGCCGCCGGCAGATCATCGAGATGCTCACCGCCGAGAAGAACCGCCTCGGCTTCGCCCGCGGGCCGGTCAAACGCGATATCAATCAGCACATTCGCTGGCTCGAGAAGCGCCTCGCTGATGTCGACGGCGATCTGCAGGAGGCCGTGGAAGCGAGCCCGCTCTATCAAGCCAAGGCGGACCTGCTGCGCAGTGTCCCCGGTGTCGGCCAGGTCACGACGCTCACGCTGCTCGCCACGCTGCCCGAACTCGGCCAGCTCTCGCGGCATCAGATTGCGGCGCTGGTCGGCGTCGCTCCCCTCAATCGGGATAGCGGCACGATGCGCGGCAAACGGATGGTGTGGGGCGGTCGTGCCCCGGTGCGCGCCGTGCTCTACATGGCGACACTCGTCGGCATCAAGCACAACCCCGTGCTCCGCGTATTCTATGAGCGCTTGCGGGCCGCTGGCAAACCGTTCAAGGTCGCGGCGACGGCCTGCATGCGAAAGCTGCTCACGATCCTCAACGCGATGCTGAAGCACAACCAATCGTGGGATCCTCAACACGCTTGACTTTCGAGACAGTTGCTAACGACCCAAGCCCTCAAGACCTGTGGTTGATGCATTCTCTCACGGATTATGGTTGGCCATTGATCTCAACCGAGTACCGCCCGATCAACACGGCTGGCTCATCTCCGTCCGATGCGAGGAGGATAGTATCGCCGGATGTGGACAGGATTCTCGGGATATCGTTCTGCACACCGAGCCGTTGGCCAGTTCTAGTATCGAAGAGAATTGTCGTCACTTCCCCTAGGACTGCCTCGGGGGTTCCGACCGAGAGTGAGTATTTCTGTAGTTGTATTGCACCGAGAAAGTTCTCGACTGCGACCACGCCGGCGGGAATCCGTGACCACCCGCGTTCGGGGTCCACAAGACCAATGCTGATCGTACTGTTCCGCTCCTGAATGAGCCCAGGTACGACTTCCGGCACCGACAGCCTTTGGATAAGCTCTCCAGCCACATCGAAAGCAATAAGCTCACCCGTAAGCGGGAACACCCAGATCTTCCCAGCGTTCATTGCGCAGAGCATAGTTCCGCGGGAGAGCTGAGCAATCCGAAGCCGCGAACCTGAGACGAGCGGCATACCCATTCGCCGTACGGCTCTGCCATCGAAGAAGTACTCTGCGAGACTGGTGCCGTCCCTGAAGCTATACTCCAGACCATAAATCGATGAATCGGATGGACAAGCTGCGGCTGGTGCGCCCGCAACACCTGTGGAGGAGATGAGCTCAACAGTGTCAGTACCAACTCCGAAAACAGACAGCCGCCTGAGGCGACTGTCCATAACTCCCACTCGGTTGTCGTCAAGGCGAACCAGGACAGTCGGATCACGAATCTCGCCTGGACCTTCTCCGAATTGCGCAAGACGACGTTGATGACCATCGGCGAACAGCACAAACACCGCTCTTCCGGCTCGGTCTGATACAACAGCCGACCCACTTGGCAAGATCACACCCTGAAGCCAGCCCACGAAATATTCGTCAGCCACTGGAGCTTGCCCCCCAACGTCGTGCCGCACACTGGTGAGCCTTAGTCGAAGGGAATCAACGCCCGCCATGGTTCTTGCGGGCTGGGCTTCGACTGTCTCCAGAAAAAGCCGCTCAGCATTCACATCGGGACGCTCAGATGAGCAACCAAGCAAGACGGCGATTCCCACGAAGGCAGCATGCGAGCGACGGCTATGAGGCAACGGTATCACCTCGCACGCGAGAAACGATTGCGTCTGCACTCGGTGCAAAGTTCAGCCTTCGATAATCCAGCCAGACTGTAGGGAGTAGCCTAATGCCAAGCTGGTGGCCCATTCGAACATCTTCAGCCACATCCGGTAGCGATTCTTCGCGTTCGATGCAGTCTAAGAACCGGCTTTCGTCTGTGATCCCGCTTCGACTTGCCAATTCCGACCAGAGCGGAGGTTGTTCCTCCTGAGAATACCTACTGATAGTCTGAAAAAACATCGGAAACGCATGTTGATCTGCTGCGCAGGCTGCGGCAACAGCGGCGAGAGGTCCCCAGGTTCCGATCGCGTATTGCGGAAAGGATCGAACAACGATCCTAAGGCTGTCTCCTAGTCGACGCTTTACTTCAACAAGAACATTCCCATACTGCCGGCAGACCGAGCACTCGAAATCAGTGAACAGGACTAGCGTATGTGGCGCATCGGTCGAGCCCCATACCTTGTCACTGTTCGCGTACTCCTCCCATGTCGGACGGAGGTTGCCCGTTCTTGGGTCCTCCATCTCCGCAGTTGGAGGTGCCTTCAATAGGATTAAGACTACGGCGATTGACGAGGCCGCGAGCACTACACTCGCTCCAATCTGTGCGTAACTCGCAATCCTAGTCATTGGGATTCTCCTGGCGCGTTCTGATCATTGAGGGATCGCCCGATAACTTGGTCAGCCAGGCCCGAAATCCTCTGCGACTTGAGTTGCTCATAGTAGTTCAGGATCGCCGTCGCCCCTAAGAGGGCGGTAATGATGGTGTCCTTGTCACGGAGCTGTTGACCGTCGTACCCCATCCTGACACGGCGGCGATTCAGGTAGATCGCGGGAGTACCGCGTCGCAGATTCCCGTCGAGGCGGTCGAGTATTTGCGAATAGGTATTCTGCCATCCCCCGCCAAGAGCATACTCGTCAAAGGTGCCAAAGCGTCCGAGGAATCGAAATCCGGCTCGTGGGTCGGCATCGAGCGCTACTGCAACTGAACTGAAACTTTGACTGACCGTAGTAGCTTCTTGCTCAAGGGTGAACATTATGTCCTGAACCGCCTCGGGAAGCTTGGGGTGGTTGCATCCGGCACAGCGTGATTGTGCAACATAGACCGCTTGGTATTCATACCCGAGAAAGACGGATGACCGCGCCTGTGTGGGAAATATGTCGTGGCGTGCTCTGACGTAAAGGAGGACCGCTGCCAGAGCTGCAACAACTGATAGACCCGTCCATCCCAACGTGGCGAGGTCGGTTCGTCCAGAATGTAACCGAAGCATTAGCGTCGTGGCTCCTAGACTTAGGCACCAACTCCGACCAGTAGAGAGAGGCGGAAGCCCCCTCTTTGAGGGGGCCCTAGCCTAAAGCGTGGCACCAACCCGCTAATAGCAACAGGGTTTCCACCAGTCTGTACACACCGAGCACTCACCGGATAGGCATCCGCCGCCTGCTCCACCGCCGACGACGCAATAGTTCCCACCGGACGGTGAGCACAGATTCTGCTGGGGAATCTCGCAGATCTCGTCCTCGGTGCCGCCACTTGGGAGGTTGGTGCAACTGCAGCTGGTTTGAGCAGCGTTGGCGTCTTTGACCACACTGACCGTTGCCAAGAGCGCAAAGAGTGCCGCCTGCAAGAGCACTAACCGAGACAAGGTCAGGAATTCTTTGGGCATCGTATCCTCCTGAATAGAGGGAGTGGAACTCCATACTGCACCCATCACAGCATTCTTGCTTGCCAGCCGTAGAGCAGTTGGTCTATCCCATGCAGTACTACCAGATCCCCGTAGTTCGGGTCGAGCTTCACGACGGTACCGATCTTGTAGTGAACCGCCCGGGGTTTCTCAGAGGCTCGATGCCTTGGGCCCGACCGGCTCTTGCCACGCTAGCGCCCGCCAGAGAATCGCGCAAGACAGAATTCAATCGCCACAATTCTGGGACCCCAATCCGCCGGTCATTGCAGTTCATCATCGTCCACTGCCCGCTTGCGGTGTGACTTGGCATGGTGGTCCACCGTCTGGTTCGCCACCTGGACAACCCTGGCGATCGCGCTCCGCTTGAACCCGGAGGCGAGGCCCCACTGGATCAATGGTCCGGCATCGTGCCGCCGGCGCTCACGTCGCGATCGCGGTACGGCGGAGCGGAGGTCCTCGTCGGTCAGCCCCTTCCCCACCAGTACCGAGGACGCCGCCTCCACTTCGGCCCGGAGCGCGGTCAATGCCTCCTGTTTGGCGACGAAGCGCAGGATCCCGGCAGCACGGACCATCTGCCGCATCACGCCGGTGTCATAACCCGACCAGGCGATTACCTCAAGCGCTGGATGGGCGCCCATCAGGTCCCGCAGCAGGTCGAGCGATAGGACCCCGTCGAAATCGAGATCGGCGACCAGGACCAGTGGCGCCAACCGGGTACCACGCGGGCCAGCAGATCGAGCGAGGTGACCGGCGCCAGTCCCCCCAGGGAACGGCTGATGACCGAAGCCACGGCGGCGTGGTCGTCGGCGACTAGGACGAGGGGACGCAGCCGCTCGCGAGAGGAGCAGCTTGACAGGTCGGTGGACATCAATGGACCGATGCCGACGGAACGGCGGGCGGGGGACGACGGCACGATTCGCTCCAGGGGGGGGCGAAGACTTGAGTGGCGAAAAAAGGTACTTGCTCTTTCAGCTGAAGCGGCCTCGATTTGATGGACACCGCCATTGCCTCGATATTCGAGGCACGGAGGTGTTGCACCCAATCCTGAGCACACCGGCCAGTGGGACGAGCCGCTGCCGGCCCCCGGCGTGGATACCGGCATGGGTCTGGAGCGCATCGTCCGGTGATCCAGGGCAAGCAGGCCAACTACGACACCGACCTGTTCATGCCCATCATCCTGCGCACCCAGGAACTGGCGGGCATGACCGACGCCGAGCGCGAAGCCAATTACGTGCCTTTCCGCGTCATCGCCGACCACGTGCGCGCGGCGGCCTTCCTTAATCGCCGACGGCGTCCTGCCCGGCGCGACCGGACGAGATTACGTATACCACATGGTGATCCGGCGCGCGGCGCGCTTCGGTTCCAAGATCGGCTTCGACCAGCCCTTCCTGGCCGACGTGGCCGAGGCCGTGATCGAGCACATGGGCGGCCATTACACCGAGCTGGTCGAGAAGCGCGAAGCCATCCGCCAGTCCATTACCCTGGAAGAGGAGCGTTTCCGCCGCACTCTGGATCGGGGTGTCGCCGAACTGGAAGACGCCCTTGATCGCCTCGCGGCCGAGAACAAGCAGGTCCTGCCCGGCACCGTAGCGTTTTACCTCAAGGCCACCCTGGGCCTACCCATCGAGGTCATCCGCGACATTTGCCAGGAGCGCGGTTTCAGCGTGGACGAGGCCGATTCCACGCCGAAGAGCAAAAACACGTACTCGCCAGCGGTGGCGGCCAGGCGATGGGCATCATCGACACCGCCGGAACCTACCAGGACGTCCTGGACCGTCTGGTGGCGCAAGACTTGCTACCGCCGACTGGCGTCGCATACGATCCTTACGACGCGACCCAGGTCGAAGGCCACGTGCTGGCCTTGATCAGCGACGGGCGCAGCGTGGAGAGCGCCATCACCGGGAACGGGTAGAGGTCGTGCTGCCCGCCACCTGCTTCTACGTCGAGTCCGGCGGGCAGGTCAGCGATACCGGCGTGATCGACGGCCCCAACTGGCGGATCGAGGTCGAGACCATGCGCCGCCCGATTGGCGGCCTGATCGTCCACGTGGGCGAGGTCGTGGAAGGCACGCCGCGCACCGGCCAGCAAGTCACCGCCGCCATCGACGTCGAGCGCCGCGATGCCATCCGCCGCAACCACACCGCGACCCACCTGCTGCACGCCCAGTTGCGCAAGGTACTGGGCAAGCACGTCCAGCAGCGCGGCTCGCTGGTCGCGCCGGATCGCCTGCGCTTCGACTTCAGCCACGCGAGGCCGACCGCCGAGGAACTGGACGCGATCGACCAAGCGTCAACGAGGCGATCCTGGCCATGCCCGTGGCGACCGTGGTAAAGACCTGGATCCGCCCGCCGCGAAGGCGCGATGGCCCTCTTTGGCGAGAAATACGGCGAAGAAGTGCGCACGCTCAACATCGGCGATCCGGCCAGCGCTTCAGCTACGAACTCTGCGGCGGCAACCACGTCACTAATACCGGCCCGATCGGCCCGTTCGTGATCACGGCCGAAGGCAGCGTCGCGCAGGGATTCGCCGCATCGAGGCCTTGACCGGATGGCGCGGCCGCCCGAGCGGACATCCTCCGGCCCTGGACCAGGCCGCCAGCTGCGGGGCCACCCCGCCCGACCTGCCGGGCCGCGTGCATGCCTTGCAGGGCGATCTGCACGCGCGCAAGCACGCGGCCGACCTACGCCGCGATCTGGCCGCCTGAATTCGAGGACCTCTGGCGTGCGTCCGACAGGTCGAGGGCGTTCTGGTGCTGGCCGCCGTGTCAAGGACGACGACTGGACACGCTGCGCGAGCTGGCCGATTGGTTCCGCGACCGAACAGTCCGGCGTGGTGGCGCTGGGCATGGTCGCCGAGACCGCCCGCAGTTCATCGTTGCCGTCACGGCGGATCTGGTCAAGACGCGGCTGCATGCCGGCAACATCATCGAGGCCGCCGCCTGGTCGGCGGCGGCGGGGGCGGGCGTCCCGAGATGGCCCAGGCCGGTGGCAAGGACGCCGCCAAATTGCCGGAGGCGCTGGCCCAGGTCCCGGACCTGGTGCGCCGGGCGCTCGGTTAGGCGCGGATAGCTCATGGCCGGACCCGTCGGGATCACCCAGCTAGAGGCGCACGACGACTTCGTCTCGGTCCGCGACCGCTGCGCGTTCGTGCGCGCCCGGCGGGTCTGCTGGTCTGGCCGCGTGAAGGTAAGGTCCTCCAGCGCAAGCTCGATCTCGGTGCTGCTCCAGCGCGCCGTGCGCCGCCAATCGGCCCGCCTTGCCCTGGTGACACAAGACGCCCTGGTCGCCCAGCACGCACGGGAGCTGGACATCAGCGCCTTCGCCACCATCAAGGAGAGCCAGCGCGGGCGCTGGAAACGCGGGCGCTCCAAGGTCTTCGTCGACCGGGCCGATCGCCCCCGTCGGCGAACCGGCCCCCGCCAATCTGCGCAAATTGCGCAACTCGCCTGCGGGCCGCACCCGCTGGCTTCTGGTTCGG
>CAWFPG010000018.1:0-8694 GCA_963817715.1 uncultured Gemmatimonadales bacterium | reverse complement strand
GGTGAGTAGCGGGGTGGCGCGGCTCACCCGCCTCACCCCTTTGTGCGATGGCGCGAGGATCGCCCGACCATAGCTTCGACTCCGTGATCCCACCCGCGCACGGAGCCGGCATGCGAACCGCTACCCTGACGATCCTCACCCTCGCCATGCTGTCGACCGCTCTCGGCGCCCAGGATGTCGCCGGCAGCAAGGACCACCCGGTCATCACCCGATATCCCGGCTCGGTGATCCGCTGGTACACGGTTGAGAATCATCTCGCCTACCGGGTACCGACCGGTCCGGTCACCGGCTACCGCCAGATCGCCAAGGGCCTCGATGTCGAGGGGCAGGTCACCCGGATCTACTACACCCTCGACGGCAGCGCGCGCACCGACGACGAGGTCTATCGCAACTATCACGACGCCCTGGCACGCGCTGGCTTCGAGCTGCTGGCGGCGGGCTACGTGGCGGCCGGCAAGCGCAGCGCCGGCGTCGGCAGTCGACAGTTCCGCGAGGTGCTCTTCGCCGAGAACCCCTTCAACGACAGTCGAGGCGCTGTCAACGAGATGGTGCGCGGCTCGGCGACCTCGGGTGGCGGTGGGGTGGTGGTGGCACGCAAGGCACGCGCGGCCGACACGGTCTATGTGGTCGCATCGGTCTACCGCTTCCGCGAGGACCGGATCAGCACCCTGATCGACGTGATCGAAGTCGCCGCCGCGGAGACCGGCCTGGTGAGCGTCGACGCCGATGCCATCGGCGCCGGGATCCGCGACAATGGCCGGGTGGTGCTCGACGGCCTGCTCTTCGACTTCAACAAGGCGACGCTGCAGGCCGCCTCGGCGCCCACCCTGGCCCAGATCGCGACCTACCTGCGAACGGTTCCCACCAAGCGGTTCTTCGTGGTGGGGCACACGGATGCCAAGGGAACCGTGGCCTACAACCAGGATCTTTCCACCGCCCGCGCCCGTGCGGTCGTCGAGGCGCTGGTGCGTGACCACGGCATCCCCAGCGCCCAGCTCGAGGCGCACGGTGTCGGCCAGCTCGCCCCCGTGTTCACCAACGGCACCGAGGCCGGCCGCGCCCGCAATCGCCGGGTCGAGCTGGTCGAGCAGTAGACCAACGTCGCCCTCCCGCAACCCGGAGTCGCCATGCCCCGTCTTCCCCTCAGCTCCACCGTCGCCATGGGTGCCCTCTTGTTGGCAGGGTGCGGTGGCGACAAGTCCGACCGCAGCCAACCAGCCACCGTCGAGGAGGCGATGCAGCAGGCGACCGCCGCCGCGACCGACGCCGCAGGTGGACCGGTCGATCCGATTCCCGCGGCCGACCTCGCCACCCGACTACCGGACCAGCTCGCCGGCCTCGCCGCCGGCGAACGGAGCCACCAGGATGTCGGCATGGGGGCGATGAAGATGTCGATGGCCAAGGCCGAGTACCGCGACGGGGCGCAGCGGATCGACGTATCGCTCACCGATGCCGGCAGCGTCGGCCGGATGTCGCCGATGGTCGCGGCCTGGGCGATGGTCGACTTCGACCGGACCACGTCGACCGGCTACGAGCGGACCATCCGCTTCGAGGGCTACAAGGGCGTCGAGACGATGAGCCGCGACGGCGGCCGGCTCCGCACCGAGCTTTCGGTGATTGCCGGCGACCGCGTGATTGTCCAACTCAAGGGCGTGGAGGTCGACATGGACCAGCTCAAGGACGCCGCCAAGGCGCTCGACTTGAGGTCGATCGCCCGCAGCGACAGCTGAACCGCCGACGGCCGTGCTGTCGCATCGCGGGCGGCACGCCGGGCCGCCCGGCGTGCCCGCCCCACGAGCAGCAGGCCGACGATCAGCACCAGCGCCACCAGCGCCACCCGTACCAGCGCCCGCGCGCCGAACCGTTGCCACAGCAGCACCGCGACAACCAGTCCGATCACTGATCCGGCCATGGCACCGCCCAGGGCGTTGGCGATCTGGTCGTAGCCCATGGTGCTCTGGCCGAGCAGGCCGGCCGCGGTACCACCCGCCATGAAGCCGAGGCCCATGAGGGTCGGCACCACCAGGCAGCCGAGGCCGATCCGCTTCCGTGACACCGTCATCGCCCCATCCTTCCGGAGCGCGGACTGGTTGCCGCGTCCGCACGTCGAGGTGACCTTCAGGCAGTCCCGAGCCGCCTCCGGACGAACACCGCACACCGCCGCGATCCGGGAGGGCAACCCTGCACGCACACGCCACGATAGCACGCCGCCGGACCGCCGCCCATCGCATATTGGTGCGAGGCGTCGGCCTTGGCGTGCTTGTGGCCGGTGCGTTGCATGGACAACGACCGCTCGCCTCCCGGCCGATCCGCTTTCTCCGTTCCGAGGTCGAGGCCTCGCTGCCGCAGAGTTCGGTCTACGCCATCCTCCAGGACCACCAGGGCTTTCTCTGGTTCGGCACCCGCGAGGGACTCGGTCGGTGGGACGGCTACGAGATGCGCACCTGGCGGATGGAGCCGTTCTCCGACCGGGCGCTTCCCGACAACATCATCCGCCGCCTGGTCCAGGATCGTCAGGGCCACATCTACGTGATGACGGCCCCGGACGACGTGCAGGAACCCCACGCGGCGCGTCTCGTCGCACCTGCCTATCGGACGGTGGAGACCTTTCCCGAACGCGGGGCCGTGCCGTTCCTCGACCGCGAGGGGACCGCCTGGCTGGCGGGACGCGACAGCGTCTATCCGGTCGATGGCGCGACCGATCAGCGCCACGCGGTGTTCCGGCGGCAGCAACCCGGTGTTGCCGCGCTCGATGCACTGGTCGACCGCCAGGGACGATTCTGGGTGAGCACCCTCTCGGGGCGGTTGGAACGGTTCGATCCGCGTGATGGCACCGAGGCGCTGGTGGCCGGGGCACCGGCGGTGCCGCTGGAGAACCGCTTCGGGCGCCTGCTCGAGGATGCCACCGGCACCCTCTGGGTCACCGGCCGCGGCCTCTCTCGTCTCGTGCCCGGGGCCACATCGGTCGAGCGGGCGACAGCCCGGTCGACGGTCCTCGACACGGTCAGCAGCAGCGACATCGTGCAGGATCCCGATGGCTGGCTCTGGCTCGCCACGCTCGGCGGTGTCTATCGGTTCGATCCCGCGCTCACCCGCGTCGAGCGCCACTCGATGCGGCTGGCGGGCGGGATCGCGACCCAGAACTACGTGACCGCGTTGCTGCACGACCGGGCCGGCGCCATCTGGGCCGGCACCGTCTGGGGACTGCACCGGCACGATCCCGCGGCCAAGCCGTTCACCTTCCTGGCCCACGACCCGCACGCCGCCAACACGATCGGCAGCGGCCTGGTGGTTTCGCTGCTCGAAGACGACAGCGACGCGCTCTGGGTCGGCACCCTTGGCGGCGGGGTCAACCGCGTCGATCCGCGCACCGGCCGGGTGCAGCGCTTCCAGTCGGCGCTCGGCAGCTGGTCCGACGCGCGCGACGACTGGATCTGGAGCATCGCCGATGCCGGCGCGGGTCGAGTGTGGCTCGGCACCGCCCGGGGACTCGCGCTCCTCGACCCACACCGCCAACCGGCGATGCGATCCCTCCCGCTCCCGACACAGCCCTCCGATCCGACGACGAGCGTGTACGCCATGCGGGCCGACAGTGAGGGAGGTCTCTGGATCGGCCACGGCGCCACCCTGATGCATCGCACCGCCGCCGGCACCGTGACGGCGTTGCCCGTCGAGATCACTGGCCTGATCAACGCGCTCCGGCTCGACGGCACCACGCTGTGGGTCGGCACCACGGTGGGGCTGCTGCGCTACGGCACCGTCACCCTCGCCACCCGCTGGTTCCGTCACGATCCGGCCGATTCGACCACGGTGAGCGACGATCTCATCGTGTCGCTGCACCTGGCCGACGACGGAACGCTCTGGGTTGGAACCCAGAACGGCCTCAACCGACTCGGGCCAGGTGGCAGGCAGTTCGAGCACTTCGACGACGATCCGGGAGTCTCCCGCACCCTGATCCAGTCGATCCTCGAGTCGCCGGATCACCTGTTCTGGCTCGGCACCAACCGCGGCCTGGTCCGGTTCGATCCGGCTGCGCCTGCCGGACGCCGCACCCGACGCTTCGGCCCGACCAGCGGCACCGGCAACCTCGAGTTCAATCGCACTTCGGCGTGGCGTGGTCGGGATGGCGCCTTCTACTTCGGTGGTGACCAGGGCGTCACCCTCTTCCATCCCGACGACCTCCACGACAACCCGTTCGTTCCACCGGTCGTGCTCACCGCTGTGCAACGGGCACGACGCGCTGGCACCACCACCGTGCGCCACCTCGAACCGGGAGAACCGATCGTCCTCACCCCGGAGGACGTCACCGTTCGCTTCATCTTCGCCGCGCTCAACTTCACCAACACCTCGCAGAACCGGTACACCTGGCAACTCGATGGCTTCGACCCGCGCTGGAGCATGGCAGGTACGGCACGCACGGCGTCGTACACCAACCTGCCACCCGGGCACTACACCTTCCGGGTCCGCGGGTCAAACGATGATGGTCGCTGGAACGAGGAGGGGCTTGCGGTGCCGGTGATCGTGGAGCCGGCGTACTGGCAGACGATCTGGTTCCGCGCCGGGCTCCTGGCGCTGGTGTTGCTGCTCGCCTCCGGTGCCACCGCGCTGGTGCAGCGCACCCGCCATCGGCGCGAGCTCGACGCCCTGGCCTACCACCAGGCACTCGACAGCGAACGCGCCCGGATCTCGCGCGACATGCACGACGAACTCGGCGCCGGCATCACCGAAATCGCCATGCTGAGCGAACTCGCCGTGCGACGCGGCACGCCACCCGAGCCGTCCGACGGTCCCTGGCAGACGATCGCCGATCGGGCCCGGGCACTGATCGGCACCATCGGCGAGATCATCTGGGCGATCACGCCCGAGCACGACTCCGCGGACCGACTGGCACCCTACCTCCGGGAGTACACCAGTGAGTTCCTCGAGCACGCCGGGCTCCGTGGAGAGCTGCACTTCGACCTCGCCGCCTGGCCCGGCGACCTGCATGCGGACGTCCGTCGCAACATCTTCCTCATCCTCAAGGAGGCGCTGACCAACGTGGTGCGACATGCCGGGGCGAACACGGTGGAAGTGCGGCTCGAGGCGACGGCCGGGAGGCTGACGCTGGTGGTGCGCGACGACGGCTGCGGGCTCGCTGCGGATGCGGCGACCATCGCGGCGGAGCGAGGCCACCAGGGGCTGGTCAACCTCGAACGCCGAGCCGCGATGCTCGGGGGCACCCTCGCCGTGGTCGGCACACCCGGCACCGGCACCACCGTCACGCTGCGCGTTCCGGCGCCCGCGGAGGCCCGATGACGATTCGAGTGATGATCGTGGAGGACATGGCCAATGTCCGACAGGGGCTGGTCGCCCTGGTCACGACGGCCGACGGCGTTGCCCTGGCCGGCGAGCACCCCAGCGCGGAATCGGCGCTGGCGGCCATTCCGGCCTCCCGGCCCGACGTGGTGCTGATGGACATCGGCCTCCCCGGGATCAACGGCATCGAGGCCGCCCACCACATCCGACGCGAATGGCCAGCCGTCCAGGTGATGATGCTCACCGTGTATGAGGACGAGGCACGGATCTTCGAATCGTTGCGGGCCGGCGCGACCGGCTACGTCCTCAAGACCACCCCGGCCGACCAGCTCCTCGGCGCGATCCGCCTGCTCCACGCCGGGGGCTCGCCGATGTCGAGCAGCATCGCCCGGCAGGTGGTGGGCTTCTTCCACCAGGCGCAACGACACACCGACCCGTCCGCCGACCTGACGCCCCGTGAACGCGAGATCCTCGCCCTGCTGGTCGACGGCTTCCGGTATCGCGAGATCGGCGACCGGCTCGGCATCTCCCTCGACACCGTACGCACTCACATCCGGCACATCTACGAGAAGATGCAGGTGCGCTCGCGCACCGAGGCGACCTCGCGCTACCTGCGCTGGGAGCAGGGCCAGTAGCGCGACACCGGGTTCGCGATAGCTTTCGGCCTTCCACGATCGAAAGCCAAGCACCATGCCCGGTCACATCGTTGCCATCGGCGGCGGCGGCTTCAACGTCGAACCCGACAACCCGCTGCTCGACGACTTCGTCCTGTCGCTGTCGCGGAAGAAGTCGCCCCGCATCTGCTTCATCCCCACCGCCCGTGGCGACTCGGTGCCCTATGTGGCCCGATTCTACCGGGCGTTCAGTGGCCGGGCCATCGCCAGTGACCTGACGACCTTCGACAACCCCGTCTTCCCACGGCGGCCCGCCACGACCGACGAGCTCTCCGACTACGTGGCCCGGCACGACATCTTCTATGTGGGTGGCGGCAACACCGCCCAGCTGCTCGCCACCTGGCGGATCCACGGCATCGACAAACTGCTCCGCCGCGAGTGGCGCAACGGCAAGATCCTCTGCGGCGTGAGCGCCGGGATGCTCTGCTGGTTCCAGGGTGGCATCACCGATTCGTTCGGCGACCACCGCTACCACCCCGACGGGCTCGGCTTCCTGCGTGGCTCCGCGTCGCCGCACTACCACGGCGAGGCCAACCGCATCCCCATCTATCGCCAGGCGATCGCCGAGGGCATCGCCCCCGCCGGCTACGCCGCCGACGACGGCTGCGCGCTGCACTTCGTGGGGACGACGTTCAAGGAGGCGGTGAGCTCGCGACCCGAGGCGGGGGCGTATCGGCTCACGCGGCGGGGCGGCAAGGCAGTGGAGACGGCAATCCCCGTGCGGTATCTGGGGAGGCGGTGACGGACCAGCGATGGTTGCATCTCGCCAGTTCCGGGATCGGGCGATAAACTCAGGACGGCCCTGATTGCTCCCACGGGCCGCTGATTGACCCGAGAGGAGAACGATGTCAACCGAACACGACAAGGCCGTCATCGCCCGGGTTGCCGACGAAGTCTGGAATCGCGGAAACCTCGACGTGATCGATGAGATCGCGGCGCCGGAAACCCGTTACCACGGTCCCCACATGCCGGGCGGCAGCGGAAGCCGCGGCGACTGGCGGACCGCCATCGCCCGGTACCGCAGTGCGTTCCCCGACTCTCACGTGGTCTTCGACGAGCTGCTGGCGTGCGGAGATCGGATCATCGGACGCTGGCGCGCCACGGGAACCCAGACCGGCCCACTTCCGGGTCTCGAACCGACCGGCATGCCGATCGCCATCAGCGGCATCACCATCTACCGGATGACGGACGGGCGAATCGTCGAGGCCTGGGAGCAACTCGACCTGCTCGGCATGTGGCAGCAACTCGGCATGTTTCCGAAGCCGGGGGCGCATTGAAGCTTGCCCGTCCGCTCGCTCTTCACGCCGCCGACGACGGCTGCGCGCTGCACTTCGTGGGGACGACGTTCAAGGAGGCGGTGAGCTCGCGACCCGAGGCGGGGGCGTATCGGCTCACGCGGCGGGGCGGCAAGGCAGTGGAGACGGCAATCCCCGTGCGGTATCTGGGGAGGCGAAAGCCGAAGCGTTGAGTGCGTGGAGGCCAGCGGCTGAGCGACGAGCTCGCACGCATCGATGAGCGATTCGCTTCCTCGAGAATCGCGCGCTAGACTCAGGCGGGTCCCTACTCCGAGGCCCCATGCCCAGACCCCCTGTCGGCATCGCCATCTGTCTTTGTTGCGCCGGGTGCGCCCCCGCCTACACCGGACCGGTACAGGTTCTTTCGATCTGGCCCCCGCCGGTCGAGGCGCCGCCGCCGCTCCGGCCAACCCGTTTCGGGGCCGATTGCGAAGGCGTGGTCGCCCCCCCGAACCCGTCCGACACGACGACGGACTTTCACCCTGCGCGCGGGATGGTGATGATCCCCCCGATGCCCGTGCCCAGGTCGATGCGCGGCCAGACGCTGACCGTGCAGATCCGGTACAACGCCGAGGGAGTCGGCGACAGCGTCGTGATCGCAGGCGGCACCGACGGCAAGTACGTCGAGAGCTATCGAAAGGCGATCATCCGGGGCCTCAAGAATCGCCCCAACTCCATGGCGATCTACAAGGGATGCGGCGTCATGACCTGGCAGCTCACCGACGTGACGCTGGCCAAGTAGGCCTCGTGGACAGCTGCGCCGAGACGACCCTGCATGCGCTCCGGTTCGTGATGCAGCCGGGCGGGCGAATGATCGCGAGGCGATACCTGTTCACGGGAGCGCGGGCCCGATGATCACCGGCACGAGCACTGAGCACACTGGCGACACCTTTCGACGACCCCCATGGGGCAGGCAACAAATGACCGTCCATCGCCGCTTCCTCCTGAGCCTGCTCCCCTGGAGTGCCCTGATCTCGCTTCCAGCGACCGAGGCAGGAGCCCAGGCGACCGAGCCGACCCTCTCCCGGCTGGTCGATTCGATTGTCATGCAGGTCCTGAGCAGCGCTGGTCACCGCCACGACGAGATCTACTTCGCCACCGACAGCGCGACCGCCGCGGTCCTCAAGAGCGTGGGAACGATCCGGATGCAGGACGGATCCCGCCCGAGGCCGCTCTGGTGTCCCAGCCCGGGCCTCGACTCGACCCGCCATGACGTGGTCGGCTACGCTGTCACGCTCTCGGATTCGGTCACCTCGGATTCAACACGGCAGTTGAGCATCGTGGTCAGCTGTGCCTTTCCGAGTCCCGGTCGCCCCAACGGCATCTGGCCCTTCGGATCGTGGGGGAGGTGGGAGCTGGGCAGGAGCACCATGGGCTGGACCATCCTGCGGACCCTGGAACGAGCCATCACATGAGAGTCGCATACATAT
>CAWFPG010000017.1:0-5619 GCA_963817715.1 uncultured Gemmatimonadales bacterium | reverse complement strand
CCACACTGGGGCTACAACGGCAGTGCCCGGCGATACTGGGATTTCCAATACGCCGGCAAGCTCAGGCGAGTGGAGCGGCAGCTGCATCACTACGGCTCGGGGCTCAACGCCATCCCGGTGCTGAGCGAGTACCGGCTCCACCCCGATGATCTGTACCTGCTGCGGGTCGGCTACGGCGGGCTACTGGGAGCATCGCCAACATGACGGAGGAGGGCTTCGGCCCGAGCGGCTTCCACGCCTGGCCCAACACGCTCCGAATCGACGGCTATTCCGGCGACTATGGTTCGGGCTTCTTCGGACATGCGGTGAATGTCGCGACGTACGTCACGCGCGATTCGACGTTCGGGTGGCTGGCGTTCGGCGGCAACTGGCGGGTCGCCCGCGACACCGTTGTGGTGACGCCGCTCGACGCCGCGCGCTCGCGGCTCTTCATCGGTCCGCTGGGGCTCTGGATCACGCTCGACGCGGGGACGATCGAGAAGGCCACGATCGTCGGCCGCACGATTCGTCTCACCCTCTCGCCCGCGGACCGGTTCACGCCGGTAGCGCGGGTCAGGATCGAGGGTGATGCAATGCCGGTGGGAGAGTACCAGGCGGAGCGCGGGGCGTGGGTGGTGCCGCTCGGGGATGGGCAGACAAGCATTGACGTGATCGCTCGTCGCTGAGAGAACATGCGCACGAGCTCGTCGCTAAGAGCGACGGCTCGGCAAGGGCGGCGACTGAGAGTCGCCCGTGCGCGGCAGCCTGGGAGAAGGGACCCGCTTCAGCGGGAGCCTTGGCCGAGCAGCGGCGAGCTCGTCGCTAAAAGCGACGGCTCGGCAAGGGCGGCGACTGAGAGTCGCCCGTGCTAGTTGCCCCCATCCCGCAGCATCCGCACCTCGAAGAGCGCCGCCACCTGGCTCCCCGGCTCGGCCGCGAAGCGAACCACTGCCCGGTCCTTGGCGTTGTTCGCCTCGCCCGTCACCAGATAGCTCTTTTCGAAGAAGCGATGCGGCGGGTCGAGCACCATCTCCTCCGAACCGATCTTCTCGCCATTCACGGTGATGGTGAACCGCGCCGGAAGCGACCGGCGGTCACCGCTGTAGTAGCGGGCCACCAGCCACATCGCCGCCTCGGGATCCATCGGCAGCTCGAACTGGAGCCATCCCCGTGTACGCCATCCCCGGCGGCCCAGGATATAGGCCACATCGGTACCGGGACTCGACTCGAAGTTCGCCGCCGCGAGTAACGACTCGTCGCCGGGAGAGAGCATCCCCGTGGTGGCCGCGTCGCTGAGCTGCTGCCGCCTGGCCTCATTGACCCACTCGCCACGCCTGCCCCGCCACTGCTCCGGGGTGTAGAGATCCCAGTAGATCCCGTAGGTCCGCCGGTGGAGCTGGTAGAACGGCATGAACTCGACGTCGTGCGTGGCACCCTCCGCCGTTGGTTCGTGCCCGGCGCCGACGGTGCGGAAGTGGCCCGGCGCACTGCCCGGGCGGAGCCAGCGGCGGGGATCGCGATCAGCCGACACCAGCACCGGCGCGGGCACCGGCGGGTCGATCCGTTCCTCCTCGTCCTGCCCCCGGGCGCCTTCGGGACCGAGGTCGCCGGCGAGGACCAGTGGCCCCCAGAGGATCGCGGTGCGCTCGGGCATGTCGGGTGTCGGCTCCAGCCGGAGTTGCTTGGGCAACCGGAGCTCGACGCGGTCACCGTCGTGCCATTCACGGGTGATGCTCAGGTAGGCGCTGCTCGGGATCTCGTTCCCCCGCCCCGACGACTCCGCCGGGACGAGCTTGACCGTCGCCCCGGCGTCGGGACTCACCGTGATGCCGAACCCTTCGCCACTCCAGTGCGGCTTCCGGAGCAGCAGCTCGAAGCGTCGTGGCGCCCGGAGCCGCAGCGTGAGGGTGGCCGACTCCCCCTCGGGGAAGTCGGTCTCCATCTCCAGCCGCGCCCCCGCCTCGCGCCACTCGGCGGTGGAGGGCGCGTACTGGTTGACCCAGAGCTTGTCGGCGGCGGTGTAGTAGAGCCCCAGACCGTGGAGCGCGTGGTTCTCCATCCCGGTGCCGACGCAGCAGGTGAATGCCTCGTACGGGTCCTGATACTCGTGCTGCACCCCACGACCGACCGGCACCATGTAGCACATCCGGCCGTCGTCGGGGTTGATCGACGCCAGCGCGTGGTTGAAGAGCGCGCGCTCGTGGAAATCGGCGTAGCGCGGATCGGGCCGGAAGGAGAAGAGTCTCCGGGTGAGCTTCAGCATGTTGTAGACGTTGCACGACTCGGCGGTGCGGCCATCGACCCGGCCACCGATCACGTCGGACGGCCCCCAGTACTCGTCGGTGCCGTGGCCACCGGTGGCAAACGAGTGATGGTTCACCACCCGGTCCCAGAAGAAGCTGGCCGCCACGAGGTCGGCGCCGGTGTCGATCGCGGCGTACCGCTCGGCCGACCCGATCAGCTTGGGGATCGACATGTTGCCGTGGACGTTGTCGAGGTCATCCTCGCCCTGGGCGAGCGGCTCCACGAAGGCCTTGTCCTCGAACTTGTACGAGAGCGCCATCCAGCGGTCATCGCCGGTGTCGCGCGCCAGGTCCACCAGCACCTCGTTCATCCCGCCAAACTCGGTGCGGAGCATCTGCTGGATCTGCTGGTCGCTGAGTGGTGTCAGGACGCCCTCCGCCCACCCGGCAAAGCGGGTCTCCAGCTCGAGCGCGGTCCGATTCCCGGTGTGCCGCCAGGCGTCGCGGAGCCCCGCGAACATCTTGTGCAGGGTGTACCAGGGCGACCACTCGCCGTTGAGCGAGAACGACGACGCCCGGATCGTCCCCTGGCTCAGCGCCTCGAACGCCTTCCGGCCTCCCTCCAGCGCCACCAGGTCGCCGTCGCCGTTGGCGTGCTGCACGGCATCGAGCTCTCGCACCATGTAGTCGGCGCGTTGCCGGAACCGCTCATCGCCGGTGGCCGCGTACATGAGCGAGATCGCCGACAGGTGATGACCGGCGATGTGGCCGGTCAGGTTGCGCCCGCCGCCATCCCAGCCGCCGTAGGGCTCGGCCCTCTGTTCCAGTCCCGCGCGAATCCGGTAGTAGGCCAGCATCCGGTCGGGATCGAGTGACAACAGGTAGCGGGCATCGGCGAGCTGGGCCTCGCGGAGCGGGCCGCCGGTGAGCCGGACCCGGGCGAGCGGGATCGGCGAGGCCAGGGTGGCCGCGGCGACAGTGAGATCGCCGAGCGACCAGGCACGGGCGCGGCGGGTGAACGCCGGCATGGCGCTGGCGGCGATGCCGAGGCGGAGGAGGTCGCGGCGAGTGAGGGGCATGGGGGGAGATCCGAGGTACGAGGTTCGAGATACGGGAGACGAGCTCAGATCACCGGCTTCGGGAAGGCAAGCCGGGCCATCGCCCAGAGCAGGACTCCGGTGAGCACGGTCACCCAGCTCCCGACGACCAGCCCGGCACCGGCCACGACCGGGGCGCCGAAGGAGAGGATCGCGCCAAGGGGCCAACCCTCCTCGGGATGCCGACGCCGCCAGCCAGCGTGGAACATCCAGGCCGATGGGATCACGAGAACGATCATCAGGAAACCGAGCAGCATCAGCATGGGGGCCTGCCGGAGTTGAGGTAGAATGGTATTCTAGGGTCTGTGGGCCGATCGTCGAGCCCCTTCCTCCGGAGACCACCATGCGCAAGGCGCTCCCCACCCTGGTGCTCGCCGCCCTCCTCCTCGGCTGGATGAGCCCGCCACGGGCGAACTTCGTCCACTTCCATCTGTCAGGCCTTTCCGGCGCCACGGTCCGGATGATCTGGCATCCCTACGCTGGCGCCGCGGGCACCACCATCGACCGCCAGCAGCACAACCTGGAGCGGATGGGCTCGGTCCCCAACCGGCCCGATTCGCTCCGACGCTGGATGGATCCCACTTCCCGTGACACGACACTCGGCGAGGTGCCGGCCGACTACGTCGTGGACATGAACGCGGGACCGGTGGTGATCGAGAGTGTCAATGATGACTCCCTCGATCTCGTCGCCCGGCTGATCGGAAGCGGAATGTCGGTGAGTGGCCACGGCCTGCGCTTCACGGTCACCGCCGATGGGCACACCGTGCGGGTCAAGGGAGAGCGCTGAGGATCGCTACCCTTCCCCCTCCACCAACGGCAGCAACCGCGAATCTTCCAGCGCCGCCGTCCGGTGCCCGATCCCCTTGAGGTATTCCGCGTCGCTGGCGAACGCCAGGAACGCCTGGGGACTCGCCTGCTCCACCAGCATCGCCGCATCCCACCGCTCGCCTTCCGGCCCGATCAGCCACGGTCCACCGGTCCCGAAGAAGCGGACCCTGCCACCCGTCTTCTCGAGGAATGGCTGGGTGAACGCCATGTAACGGCGATATGCCTCCTCGCCGCTGATGGGCTCCGGCGGTGCCAGTTCGGGACTGGCCGAATAGTCGGCCACTTCACGGTAGCGGAGGAGGTTGAGCATCACCACCGGACCGGTGATGCCGCGGGTGAAGAACTCGCGGCCAGCGGCCTGGGTCGGTTCGAAATAGGTCGTCATTGGCTGATCGGCTCTCGACACTGGAAGACATTGCCCTCGGGATCGACTCCATCGCAGACCCGATGGTTGTTGAAGCTCCACTCCTGCTCCTCGTCGCGATCCACGGGATGACAAGCCAGCGCCGCCACGTAGATCACCGCCACCCGATACGGGTCCTTGACATAGAGGACCGCACCGGCAGTCACGACGTGGTCGTGGTGTCGGGCGCCAGTTGTCGCGCCAGGTCGGCCGCGTCGTAGTGCCCCTCGGAATGGAGAATCTTGCCGTCAGGACTCATGGTCCACTCCTCATAGCCGCTGAATCGCACCCGATGTGGCAGCGAGTCGGTGCCGGTGCCGGTGCCGGTCACCGTCCAGTAGAATCGTGGGTGCTCGCCGACGACCACCAGCGAGTCGAGCGCCACGACCATGTCGGGGAACGCGGTCATGAAGCCCTGGGCGTCGGCGGCCACCGCGGCGCGACCGACCGACGGTGGCGACCCGTTGATGTTGATCGACCCGCTATCGGCATAGAATACCGCGACGCTCGCGGCTTCCTGGCTCGACCAGGCCGCCGCGTAGCGGGTAGCAAAGTCGTGCAGGGCCGCGTCGTCCATTGGCCGCTCCGCCTCCCCGCAGCCGATCAGGGTGGCGAGCAGCAGCATGGCGAGCCCAGTTCGCATGAGGTTCTCCCATGATGGGGTGCAGTCAGCCCCGGCCGGGCAACGAGTAGCTCAGCCGCCGGTGCCATCGGACTTGCCGCGAGTCGAGAACCCGAACGGCAGGTAGCCGGGGCAGTGACTCACGAGGCTCGTGAGCAGGAAGGCCACCGCGACCACCAGGAGGACGATGCCGAGCGTGCCACCCACCCTGCCGGTGAAGTAGAGGAAGCCGATCACGACGGCAATCAGGGTGCGGATCACTCGATCGGCTGTTCCCATGTTGGCCTTCATTGCGTGCTCCTTGGCTCGGGTGTGAGAATCCACCATCGATCTTCCACAGGGGGATCAGCGCCACCACTGCGACAACGGTAGCCCGTGGACGAGGTTCGTGCCAATCGGGGTGGCAGCGACGCCCCGAGCACTGGCCCGGCTCCGCTACTCCTCGCC
>CAWFPG010000016.1:0-21160 GCA_963817715.1 uncultured Gemmatimonadales bacterium | reverse complement strand
AGGAAGTGCGGTAGAACGGAGGACGGAGGACGGAGGACAGAGGACAGAGGACGGAGGGCAGAGAGGACTCCAGTCTTCCTCTGTCCTCCGTCCTCTGTCCTCTGTCCTCTTGTCCTATCGATTGAGCCAGTAGCTCGCCTTGACCAGGAACCGGTCATCCGCCCGCTGGCCGAACAGGTCACCGAGGTCGTCGCTGAACGACCCAGCGCCGGGGCGCGGGGCGTAGGCCGAGCGACCCTGCGACCAGACGACGAACAGGGTGGATCCCGGCAGGTACTCCCAGCGAAAGACCGCGTTCGAGCGGAACGCCTTGACGTTGAAGCCGCCGGGCTGGTCGGCGCCCTCGTCGGCGTACGGCCGGAAGCGGTCGTCGTAGGTCGCTGCGCGCGGATCGGCCAGCTCGCGGACCCGGCTGTAGCTCCCCTTGGAGATGAACGGGTTGGCGTACCATTGCAGCGACATGGTGGGCGAGAAGGTGTAGTTGAGCCGCCAGGTCAGCCCCAGGGTCCGCTGGTCGAGTCGAGCAAAGGTGTAGTGCACCGTGCCGTCGTCGTCGACCGGATTGCCGAACCACTGGCTATCGTCATGATTGTGGCTCACGTTGGCCGCCAACGACATCCAGAGGCGCGTGCCGACCTTGAGCCGCACCTGCGGGTTGAGGTTGAAGTAGCTGCTGCGAGCGCCATCCTGCAGGGTGTAGTTGAACCACAGCGACGGCACCAACGCGTGCCGGTTGTCGCCCTCGAGGCCGCCCCACGGTGAGAATCGCTGGCCAACTCGCAGCGCCGGGCCACCGCGGGTACAGTCGCGGTCGCAGTACACGTTGCCCAGGGTGAGTGTCCCGCCTAGGTGCGCCCAGATCCGGTTGCCAAGCTCGGTGTGGGCGTTGGTGTTGACGCTCCGCTCGGTGGGCAGCCCCTCGAGGGTCCAGGACTGCCACCAGTTGAAGTTCCAGTACAGCTGCCGGAACACCCGGTTGGGCGAGTTCCAGCGCAGCTGGAACCAGTTCGTCCAGCTCTGATCGGCCGCGCGATTGAGGAACCCGACATCATTGAGCTCGAAGCCGGCCGACCGTCGGGCGTACCCGGTCTCGAATCGGGTGTGCACGCCACCCACCTTGCCGAATCGTGCCTCGACCGACGTGCCAGTCAGTGAGGTGCGCATCGAATCGAGGGCGAGCGCATCGTCGGGCCGTTGATAGTAGTGCGCCGGGGCCCGCTGGGTGCGGGTGATGGCGGCGGGGCTGCCGGCCACCCGGCTCGCCATCAGGGAGCCGGAGAACGCGTAGTTGCCGAGTCGGTGGCGGGCGTCCACGCCAGCGGAGTAGGCGCTGGCATGGAGGTACGGGTCGCTGTCGGAGTCCAGGAACCGGTTCACGCCGGTGGCCATGACACCCAGGCCGGTCGCGCCGTCCCGGTAGTCGCGGGTGATGCGCAGGACCGCATAGTTGGTGGTCGGTTCGATGGTCCGATCCTGGCTGCCCGAGACCCGGTTCGTCACCGCGTCGAGCAACCCGATCGACGTGCCGGACGGGGTGCGCCCGGTGAACTTGGCCGCGCCGATGATCCGCGAGGCCGTGGGGGTGGTGGCGTCGCCGTGGATGCCGGCCAGCGACGGTGACCGCCCGATGCGGCGTGAGTAGAAGAGTCCCTCACCAGTGTTGCAGTCGAGCACGGCGAAGCAGTTGGCCCGGAACTCGAACAGGCCGGCACCCGCCACGAAGAATGGCCGCTGCTCACGGTAGAAGGTCTCGAACGCGGAGAGGTTGAGCACCGAGGGATCCGCCTCGACCTGGCCGAAGTCGGGGTTCACGGTGGCGTTGAGGGCGAAATTGCTGGTCACCCGGTAGCGCAGGTCTCCACCGGCGCTGACCGCTTGCCGGCGGTCGGCCGGGCCCGATCCACCCACCGGCTCGTTCTGGGTGAGGATGTAGGGCGCCAGTTCCGCGCGGCGCGGTGAATCCACGCCGCGGAGCCCCACCAGGGTACCGAACTGCGACACAAGCCCGGTCACCGACTGGTGGTAGAGCGGCCAGCTCGCCTCTGCCGTGTATCGCTGCAGGTTGCGCCACACCAGGATCCCGAAGGTGAGGTCGTCGCCTGGCGCGAACGTGAGCTGGGAGAACGGGATCCGGTATTCCGCCGTCCAGCCGAGGGAATCGATGGTGGTCGCCACCTCCCACACCGCGTCCCAGGCCACGTCCTCCTCTCCGTCGTTGTAGAGCGCGTAGTCCGACTTGCTCCCGGCCGGATTGACCAGGAACTCGAACCCTGTCCGCCGGTCGTGGTACGAGTCGAGCATCAACGTCACGTGATCCGAGGTGGTGCGCTCGTCACGCCGGGCCAGCAACCCGACGATGCTGTCGGGCGCGGTGTCGAACGCCCGAACGAACACGTAGAGGTTGGCCGGGTCATAGGCGACCCGGAACGCGGTCCGTTGCGGGGGGACCCCGCCCTCGCTGGGACGGATCTCGCGAAAGCCCTCGGTCGGTGCGATGCCCTGCCACACGGCGTCGTCGTCGCGACCGTCGAGGACCACCGGCTGTCCGGTGCGCACCGCCCGCACCGTGTCGGCCGATTGCGCGCCGGCGGCCAGCGGCACGATGAGCAGCAGGGCGAGGCGCGTGGCTCGCCTCACGGGAACGGCCTCGGGCGCGGCATGGGCCACGGCCACACGTCGATGCCATGCCCACCTGCCAGCGCCCGTGCCACGTACTCCCGCACCGTGGCATCTGGCGTGTCGAAGAGCTGGAGCAGTTGCGCGTCGGTCTCACCCGAGCGGACCATGGCGCGAAGCAGGGCGCGACGTGTCCGGGTGCCGTTGTCGGTCCGTGCCATGGCCCGCCGGAGTGCCGGAAGCGCACTGCTGTCACGGATCTCGGAGATTGCCCAGGCGGCGTGTTGCCTGACGTCGTCACTGGCGTCGTTCACCGCCGCCACCAGCCCGGACGGTGCCCGGTCGGGGCGCATCGAGCCGATCGCCCACGCCGCGGTGGCCCGGACCGAGGCGTCGCGCTCGCGGCCGAGGATCGCGCCGAGCTCGGCGACGTTGGCGCCGTCATCACGGTTGCCGAGCGCCCAGGCGGCCGTCTCGCGGACCTCCGCATCAGCATCACCACGCACTGCGGCCAGGAGCGCGTCGTCGGCGCCGACCTGATCGATGCTCCCGATCGCCCAGGCGCACATCTCGCGCACCTCGGCATCGGTATCGCGACCAAGCACGTCGCCCAGCGCGCCGAGTGCCTCGGCAGCATCGAGTTGGGCGAGCGCCCACGCCGAGGTGCGGCGGACCGGCGCGGCGACGTCGTTGCGCAGGTGGCGGATCAAGGCGGTGACCGCCACGCTCGAATCGAGGCGGCCGAGCGCCCCGGCGGCGGCGTCGCGGACCGTCGATTCACCGTCATCGAGCGCCCGCATCACCGACCGGAACGCCCGCCCATCGCCGATCCTCCCCAGCGCCCACACGGCATTCACCCGCGGTGCCGTCTCGGGATCCTCCACCAGCCCGAGCAGCGGGACGACCGACTCGCGCTCGTCGATCATCCCGAGGCCCATCGCCGCCACCGCCCGGAGCCCGGCATCACTCGATCCCAGGCCGGCGGTGAGCCCGCGCCGCACCGCCGCGTCGTCCGAACGGGCCAGCAGCTGGATCGCGATCTCCCGAGTGCATCCGTTGCCACGGGCCAGGCGATCGAGCAGGAAGGCGCTGTCTTCGGCGGAGAGCGACCGATCGGTCTCCCACGAGGCACGGTCATTGGCCACGTCGAGCGGATGCGTCGGTGCACGGCCACCACGGAGCCAGCCACCGTTGTTCACCGATCGTGCGGCCAGCATGCAGGTGATCGGCGGGGCGGTCTCGGCCTCGGCCATCAGTGCCCGGACGTCCAGTGCGGCCGACGGCCGGGCGGCGGGGCTCGACTCCGGCGGAATGGAGGGGAGGAGCTCACCGGCCATGAGCATGGCGATGGCACCTGCGGCAATCCTGATCATCGGTCCTCCGGATCGACGGCCCCATGGGTCGTCGGGTAGTGGTGAAATTTGAGCACTCATCATCGTGAAAAACCCGCCGGGGCGTGCCAACCACCCCGGCGGGTCGCCTTGGGGTTCAGGGGAACGGGATCACGCGTGGCCACGGCCAGGGCCACACGTCGACCCCACCGCCGCCGGCGAGCGACTTGATGGCAAAGAGCCGCAGTTCATTGTTGGAGGAGTCGAGGAAACGACTCAATCGACTCCGGCGTCGTGCCGCTGTTCACCATGGCCCGGAGCAGCGCGCGGGTGACTTGCGGATCCTGGCCTGGTGCCTCGAGCGCGGCACGGATCGCGGGAAGCGCGGTCGAGTCACCGATCTCCGACAGTGCCCAGGCCGCCTTCAGTCGGACCGCGGGATCGGTCGACCTGAGCAGTGCCGTCAGGGCCGCCGGGGCCCGCTCGGGCTGGAGGTGTCCCAACGCCCACGCGGCGGTGGCGCGAACGTGCTCGGAGGGCTCGCTCGCCAGTCGTGCAGCGATGGTCACGGCGACATCGCGATCGCCGTCGTGGCCCAGGCCCCACACCGCCATCTCGCGGACCGCGGCATCGGCGTCGCTGGTGAAGGCCTGGCGGAGCGCTGCGCGCGTCCGCTCACCGCTGCCATTGGCCAGTGCCCACGCCGCCATCGTGCGGACCCGTGGGTCGGTGTCGCTGCCGAGCGTCCGGGCCAGCTCCGTCTGTGCCGCCGGCTCATCGGCGTAGTGCTGCAATCCCCACGCGGCCACGCGGCGAACCTTGGCGCTGCTGTCGCTCTGCAGCACCCTGATCAGCAGGTCCATCTTCTCGTCGGCCGGCGCGGTGGCGCTGCGCAGGTCGACGCTCATCTCCACCTTGAACTGGCGCAGGATCTGGTCGACCATGGGAAGCGGATCCGACACCGGCTGATCGGTCGCGGCGCTTCGGTGCCGCGTCGTTCCGGTCGACGCCAGGGTGGTCTCAGTCGGTTGATTCGCCGGCCCGAGCAGTTCGCCCGCGTTCGTCTCCGGAACGCCGCAGCGGCGTTCGGCGTGGTGCGTGGCAACCACCGGCGTCGCCTCGCGTGGGGCGGGGGCCGCGGCACTCACCGCCACGACGAATCCTGCCAGGCCGAGGGAGAGCAGTCCGGTGCGCCAGCGCGAGGCGTCGACCCGATGGAGGGCGGGGTCAAGAATGGCCAGCATGCGTCCCTCGAATTCCTTGCGGCGCGCCATGGCGATTGCCGCGGTGGGAGTGTTGGGCTGCCGCACCGTGGTGACGATGTCGAGCAGGTGCTGTGCGTAGTCGCTGGGCACGGCGCCGAGCCGGATGGCCAGGTCGTCGCAGGCGCGCTCACTCGCATCGCGGAGCCGCCGTGCCGCGGTCCAGACCAGCGGATGGAACCAGTACACGGCACAGGCGATTCGGCCCAGCATGTGGCCGAACATGTCGTGCCGGCGCACATGACCGAGCTCGTGGATCAGCACCGCCTCGCGCTGCGCCGCGCCCCATCGTCACAACCGGCGGGGAGCACGATCAGCGCCCGCCGGAATCCCGCGGCAAACGGCATGCGGATCCGGTCGCTGCGGAGCAGTGCCGGCGCGTCGTCGATCCCGAGTCGATCCGCGATCTCGTACAGGGTGGCCTGCCACGCCTCGTCTTCCAGCGGGGCGGCCGCACCGACGATCCGCCGCACGGCCAGCATCCCGAGGAGGAGGCGACCGAGCAGCCCGGCGGCGACCGCCAGCCAGGCACCGAGCAGGAGTGTCCCCAGCGGAAGCGGACGCGACGGGGCTGGCAAGGTGTCACTCGGCGACTCGGCGACAGGCTGACCGTTGTTGCCTGCGACCACACCTTGTGAGGTCGGATCGCCGAGATTGGTCCCCGGCTCGGGGCGAGTCCCCGCGGTGCTCTCGACGGTTGCCACCGCCGGAAGCACCTTGAAGCCGACCGGGGCGAGCGTCGCGATCGCCGGCAGGGCGAGCAGTCCGGCCAGGGCGACCAACCACACCTGGTGGCGTGCCGATGCACTGGAACGCTGAAGTGCCAGCGCAAGCAGCATCGCCGCGATCAGGATCGCCGTCGCCTTGAGGAGCAGGAACACCGTGGGCAACGCAGGAGTGCAGGGCCAGGGAGGACATCGGGATGCATCCCTCCCCGACTCGGGCATCGCGCACCCGCTGGCGGAGCGCCTCGAGCTCGCGGTCGCTCAGGTCGGCGTCACTCATCCGCAACAGGGCGGTGACCGCCTGCTCGGTCGAGCCGGCGAAGTAGGTGTCGATCACCCGCGCGAGGACGTGTTCCCGCGCCTCCTCGGTGGGAGTGGCGGGCCGGTACACGTACTTCGCTCCGTCCTCGCTGTGGTCGACCAGGCCCTTCTCGCCGAGGATCCGCAGCACCGAGCGGACCGCCGAATAGGTCGGCTTGTCCGGGAGCTCGCGCATGATCTCGCTCACGGTGCCGTGGCCGCGACGATGGAGGACCTCCATCACCTGCCGTTCGCGTCGGCTCAGTTCCTCGGGGCGGGGCTTCCTGGGCATCGGGGACTCCGGATCAAGGTCTTGCTCAAAAATCAGCACTGCGGATATTTGAGCACTAAGGCCGCTCCTGTCAAGCGCTGGATCCTGGGCGCCGGCGACCTGGGACTGCTGGCGGTGAGGCAAGTCGCTGTGGGGAAATGACTTGGGTCGTGTCTCGGGCCAGAATCGTGGACCGCGAGCCCTCGCAGCAGTCTTCTCTCGTCTCTCTCCTCATGTCTATCGTCTATCGTTATTCGCCATGTCCATCCTCGACGCCATCGGCAACACCGACCTCTGGCCGCTATCCACCCTGGTCCCGAGCGACAGTGCCCGGGTCCTTCTCAAGCTCGAACACCAGAATCCGACCGGCAGCATGAAGGACCGGATGGCGCGGGCGATGATCGACACCGCGCTCGCCGATGGGCGCCTCGCCCCCGATGGGTCGGTGGTCGAGTACACCGGCGGGAGCACCGGCGTGTCGCTGTCACTGGTCTGCGCGGCACACAAGCTCCCCCTTCGTCTGGTCACGGCCGACGCCTTCTCCCCCGAGAAGCGTCGCCACATGGCCGCACTCGGCGCCGAGCTCACCGTGCTCCACAGCCCCACCGGTGGGACAACCCGCGAGCTCACGATGGAGATGATCGAGGCGGCACGACGAATCGGCGAGGCGCACGGCTCCTACTGGACCGACCAGTTCAACAACCGCGATGTGCTGCCGGCCTACGCGGCGATGGCCGACGAGATCTGGGCACAGACCGAGGGCCACCTGAGTGCCTTCGTGCAGATGGTGGGGACCGCCGGATCGATCCGCGGCAACGCCGAGCGATTCAAGGAGCTCGACCAGGCCATTCGCATCGTCGGGATCGAACCGGCCGAGTCGCGGGTGCTCTCGGGCGAGCCAGCGGGATCGCACGGGATCGAGGGCACCGGGCCGGGATTCGTGGTGCCGCTCTGGGAGGGAGCCCCGGTCGACGAGCTGCGGTCGATCTCGACGGCCGATGCCATGGCAATGGCGCGCCGCCTGGCGCGCGAGGAGGGGATCTTCGCCGGAACCTCCACGGGGGCCAACGTCGCCATCGCCCTCGAGGTTGCCCGAGGGCTCGATCCGGACCAGACCGTGGTGACGGTCGCGATCGATTCGGGGATGAAGTACCTGAGCACCGACCTCTATCGCGGCGAGTGAGGCGAGGGTGGCCTACTCGGTCGGGTGGTCGCACCTCCCGCGGATCGACTCCGGCGTCGCGTCGCCGATCGGCACCCGCCTGAGCGGAAACGCCGCCAGGTAGCGATCGACCACGGCACGGCAGGCGTCGGGGTCGCCCCGGTCACGTTCGGCGGTCGCCAGCAGCTGGAACGCCGACACATATCCACCGCCGATCATCTGCGCCGTCACGTCGTCGAGTGGGATGGCCGGATCGCCATAGCCGCGGTATTCGTAGCGGTCGAGCAGGTTGTGGCGCAGGGTGGCGAGGCTCGCCGCGCTGTCGATGGCGGGAACCAGCCGCCAGTGCAGCCCCTCAAGGGCGACGTGCGGCTCAAGCCAGTTGATGGTGCTGCCCACCGACACCGCGAAGGTCACCGGTCGACGGAAGGCGTTGGTCTTCAGGAGGTCGATCAGCACGGCGTCGGCGGGCAGGAATCGGGAGCCGTAGATCGAGGCGGTCGTGAGTCGCACCGAGTCGGCGCTGCCGGCGACCGGCAGATCCAGGGCGAAGCCGACAGGCCGTTTCGCCAGGTCGGCACGCTGGGTCGAGTCGAGCGACAGCGGGACATCGGGATGCCGTGACCGGAACCGCTCGATGAACGGGTCGGAGTTGCTCATCGAGAGATTGAGGATCGTGACGTCGGGGCGCACACCCTCGACCGATTGGGCATAGAAGACGGGGAAGGTGTCGTTGTCGCCCATGGTGAAGTAGATCGCGTTGGGCGGCAGCGCCTCGAGCGCGTTCCGGGCGTAGTCGTTGGCGAAGTGCCGGACCGCCGCATCGTGCTGATGCCAGTTGCGCATCAGCTGTCCCGCGGGGAGCAACGCCAGCGCCGCCAGCCCGGCGAGGACCGGAATCGGCGCGCGACCACGCCGCTCGACCAGCCACCGTGCGGTCATCAGCGCGCCGAACGCCATGGTGATCCCCAGCGTGATGAAGATCGGCAGGTAGTGGCGGTCGAACGGCCTGAAGAAGTTGGCAGGGATGTTGAAATAGACGACCGTGAGAATGGCCTGGAGCATCAGGGTCGCGATCCAGGCGACCCCGAGTCGCCGTGATCGCGCCAGCAGCCAGCCGAAGCCGGTCACCACCAGCACGGCCGGGAGGAGCCCGAGCGGTCCCGCGGCACCACGCCAGGCCAGGAACGAGTCGCCGGCAGCACGCATCAGGTCTCCGAACTGGTGCGTGAACAACGGCGAATGGCGCGGCCAGAGGTTGAGCAGGAAATGCCCGCCGATCCCGGCCAGCGAGACGTAGTCCCAGAGCGCCCCTGGCGAGTCGGGGGCGAAGAAGTCGAGCGGCGAACTCGTGGCGCGCGCGATCGGGATGAGCAGCAGCTGGAGCGACAATCCAGCCACCAGGCCGCCGAGGGCCACCAGCACGGTCCGTGGCTCGCGGAGCGTGCGCGGTCGCCGGAGGGCCACCCACAGCACCGCGGCGGGGATCAGCAGCGCATTGGTGCGGTGGACACTGAAGTCGATTCCGAACAGCAGGCCAAGGACCAGCAGGGTGCGCCAGGCGTGGGGCTGGTCGGCGTCGCGCCACCAACGGAGCATCGTGCCGAGGATCAGCGCGGTGAAGAGCGCCGTCAGGATGTACGGCGTGAACTTGATCGCGTGTTCCCAGAGATCGGCCGAGAACGCGAAGCCGAGTGCGCCCGCGCCGGCACCCGCGAGCATCGGCCAGCTGTCGGAACGGTCGGCGGTCGGCTCGGCGGTTCGCCGGAGGCGGAGTGCCCCGGCCATCACCAGGGCGGTGGTCAAGGCCGCGAGGAGTCCGGCGAAGAGGTTGAGGAGGTGTGCCGGCGAGCTTCCGATCGGCAGGTGCGCCACTGGCCAGCCGAGCAGGGTGAGGAGCAGTGAGCCGGGCGGGGAGGTGACGCCCAGGGTGTATGCCGCGGTGGAGTAGCTGCTCGAGTCCCACCAGGTGATGGTGGGATAGGCCGTGCGCCAGAAGACCGCGAGGGCGATGGCGCCCACGACGACAAGAGCAATCCGGAGGCGGTTCGTGGTCCGGTTGGTCACTCTGGCAGTTCCCCCGGTGGAATCGTCGAGGTCGCTTCAGCGACATCAGCCGAGCCGTCGCTTCAGCGACGAGCCCGACGGCTACGGCAGCTCCCAACGATACAGCATCAGGTGATCCTCGCCATTCGGGAATCGATGGCGAGCCGGAGGAGCAGGCCCATGAGAGGATGATTGATCTTCAGCGGGGAACCGACCCCGGATCCTCGAGCACAGCGCGCTGCTCCTCGGCCCACGCGCAGAGCGCCGCCACGTCGTCGGCGGTCAGGCGCGCCTCACGATGCATGAACCGGTAGAGGCGTGGCGGCATGATGCCACGCCGGGCATCCTGGCACATCCAGCGGAACTGCTGCTCGGGCGTGGGCTCGCGGATCGGGTCGATCGACCACCGGGAGAAGTCGAGATCCGCTCGAGCATGTCGGACATCGTGGACGATCAGCCACGAGATTGGCGCGACATGCGAGTACCAGGGCCAGCGCGTCTGGTCGGAATGACAGTCACGGCAAGCGCGGCGCAGGATCGTGTCGACTCGGCTCGGCACGACGACGAACTCGGTCATCCTGCCGTCACTCGGCAGCACACCCTCGGGGTGCCGCGGCCGGATGAGCTGAGCCGTGACCAGCAACACCAGCAGCGACACGGCGAGCCGACGGCCAGCGCGCCTCAGGCGCGACGGCGGGTGCGGGACGCTCACCGTTGTCGCTGCCGCGCGGCATCGTAGCCCGGGATACCGACCCCGAGTCGGATGTCGCGCTCCACATGCCAGATCCCGTCGGCGTCGCGGATCGGAGTGGTGAGCCCGCTGCCGCCACGACCGGCCGTCTCCGTGTCGCGGGCCTCTTTGCTCAGGATCGGGTCGTCACGAAAATGGATCGAGGCGATGTAGTAGGTGCAGCACCCCGGCTCGATGACATGCATGTGCACGTGTGCCGGATCGGTGCGCCCCGGATAGTGTCCGGGCCTGATGGTGAGGAAGCGATAGTGGCCGAGGGAATCGGTCATGGCCCAGGCCCGGAGCTGGCCGTGGCGACGACCCGAGGCTCCAGGCGATGTCTCGTCCGGGCGATAGACGCCGTTCGCGTCGGTCTGGTAGGCATAGATGATGATGCCGGCCTCGGGTGCGCCACGGCCATTCCGGACGGTGCCATCGATGATCATCGGTTCGCCGGGCTCATCGGGCGACGCGATCCTGGCCACCGCGCCGAGCGAACTTGGCATCCCCTCGAAGACTCCCTCGCACCCCTCGCACGGCCCACCGATGATCGGCACGGGCAGCCGACCCTGGGCATCGACATCGCCGCTCAGGCCGGCGCAGATGACCATCCCGACAAGCAGCGGCCGAAGCCTGCCGGGTGTGTGCCGATGCTCGAACGTCATCCGTTACCTCCTGAATGTCGGCCGCGAATTCGGCCTGTCAGAAGTTCGATGCCACCCGGGCGACCGGCGTTGAGATGATCCTGCAGCCGGTCCGGTCCGGTCCGGGGAGGCGATGCCGATGGCACGATTCCTCCCACCCTGATGGTCCGACTCTGCCCCCCCGGGCCTGGTTCTGCCGGCGTGCGGCGAGGCAAGTGTCTGCCGGACGGCCACTTCCGTCCCAAGCGCCGCACCCGGACCCCCCTGAATCTGGAGTCGTCATGACACGATCTCGTGTCGGTTGGACACTTCTGGCGGCGCTCTCTACCGTGGGCTGCCATGAGGCTGTCGACTGCATTCAGGACGATCCTCCCGAGCTGATCATCACGGCCCGATCCACCGCCGACGGTGTGCTGCTCGACGGGCTGTCCGGATTCGTGCAGGACAACAGGTACGCCAGGGACCTGATCTGCTTTGCCGATGGCGACCACGACAAGTGCTATGGCAATGCGACCAGCCAACCGGTGAAGGTCCACGTCGAACGCAATGGATTCTTGCCCTGGGATACCGCCAGTGTGCACCTCGAATGGACCGGCGGCGACTGTCCCCGGCCAGTGGCGAAATACATCGAGGTCGCGATGACCCCGGAGAGTGACACATGACGATGGGTCGTCTCGGGAGGATCCCGGGCCGCATCGTGCTGGTCGCCGCACTGCTCCTGACGCCAGGGATGCTGCAGGGCCAGTCACGCTCATCGATCGCGATCGCCCTCGGTCCGGAGCGGCTGTCGCGCGATCTTTCCCGGCTCGGCTTCCCCAACGCCGTCGAGTGGGGCATAGCCGGCAACCTGAGCTGGGTCCACGGGATGAGCGATCGCTACGGAATCGGGATCGCGCTCGACCTCGACGCCTGGAGCGGTGCGGGGCATCGGTTCATCTCGTTCAGCCCCGCAGCCCGGTTCGATGTGGTGCGGAGTGGCCGCGTCTTCATCTCGCTTGGTCCGGGGCTGGCCACCGACCTGGTCCGGGAGGAGTGTCTCTCACTCGCCGATGTGCAGGTTGCCCAGCTCCGCACGGCCAGCTCGAGCGTCGGATGCCCAAGCTGGTCGAACACGGAGTACCTGTTGGTGGCCGCCGGTGCAGGAGCGGTGCTGCCGGTCTCGCGGAGGATCTCGGTCACGCTGCGCGGTCGGTTCCTGCGGACGTTCCTGGCGCCTGCCGAGCGTCACCCGACCAGGTATCCGTTGCAGGGCGTGAGCATCATGGCCGGGATCGAGGTGCGCTGATCAGTCCTTGCGCAGCCGATACTCCCGAACCTGACTGAACCCGAGCTCGTAGTCGATCGCCTTTCCGAGGACATAGTCCGAGCCGATCTCGTAGACCTCGAGCCCGGGTGGCAGCAGCACGTGACCGAGGAATCGCCCGTCGGGGTTGAACACGCCCCAGCGATTCTGGTCACTGCCGGGAATGCTGAACCGGTGTGCCCAGAGGTTGCCGTCGGTGTCGGTCACGAGCGCGGTGTAGGCAGGAACGCCATCGGGCATCGGGTTGCCGGCCAGCTCGAGCCACTCGCGCTCCTGTTTCGACGGACCGGTCGGGTTGGCCCCCTGATACGCGTCGAGCATCGAGTCGGTGATCGAGAGGTCCTCGGTCGGGCCGCGAACGATGCGCTGGGCCTGCCGGTTCACGTCGTAGCTGCGGATGGTGGGGCTCCGGCCATCGGTGATCGCGACCCAGGGCCCTTGCGATGCGATGACCGTCTCACGACCGAACGGGTGCACGAAGTCGATGTTTCCCCTCCCTTGATGGACCTGGAGACGCTCGCGGAGCGGAACCTCCATGAAGGGTTGTTCCTCTCCACCGAGTGAGTCCACGATGAAGAATTCGAGCCGGGAGATGTAGATCCTGTTCTGGGGGCGATTCTCGTCAAGGCCGCCGCCATCCCGGACCACGAGACCGGCGCCATCGAAGCAGCTCACCGGCCACATCGCCGACTTCGGCAGGGCGAACTCGCGCCGGAAGGCGAGGTCGGTCCCCCAGATGGACAGCCGCGCGCCGGCGTCCACCCAGATCTCATCTTGGCCGCAGCGCCGCATCCCCGAGATCCTGCCGAACTCGCCAGGGCCGGGCCCCTTGCGTCCCGCGGCCCGCATGAACCGTCCGGTCGGGTCGAATTGCCGCAGCTCACGGACCGAACCGTCGACGGTCACGATTGAACCGTCGTCGAGCCGCAGCGCCCCGACGAGAAATTCGAAGCGGTAGGGATCCTCGCCCTCCGCCTGGCCGATCGCGAGCATCGGCGCGGTGTCGACATTCCAGGGTATCGAGTCGCCCCAGAGGGCGCGATTGGTCTCGACGATCGTCACCCCGGCGCTGTCGCGGGTGACCACGTCGGGGCCGGGGTTGGCGGTGCCGCCGCAGGCAACCACAGCGGTGCAGAAGGCGATCAGGACTGGTCTCGACATCGGTGCCATCCGGGGGGATCGGGGCGGGTGGTGTGCTTCCGGAAGATGCGCACCGGGAGGCGGCTCGGGAAGTCCAGGAATCAGGACAAGCCCTCAAGGATCGCCGCGGCAGCGGGGAATCGATGAGGGAGCGCGGCCTGCAGCCCAGGCGCCGCGACTCTGGTGTGCTCGGCGTGGCGGTTGTACATCTATCGGTGACCGAGAACATCTGGTGCTGACCACAACGAAAGCCGGTGGAATGACCATGGACAAGCAGGCCGAAAAGATGATCGCCAACCTCGAAGCCACGACCGGCGCCAAGCTCGAGGAGTGGATCACGCGGGTCCTCGCCTCGGGCAAGGCAAAGCATGGCGAGATCGTGAAGTGGCTCAAGACCGAGCATGGGATGACCCACGGCTACGCCAACCTGGTGGCCCACACCGCCAAGGGCAGCGCCGCGTCCACCAGTGGCAAGACCGACGACGATCTGGTGGCCAGCCAGTACACCGGTGGCAAGGCTGCGCTCCGGCCGATCCACGATCGGTTGGTCGCCGCGGTGCAGAAGTTCGGTGCCGACGTGGAGCTGGCGCCCAAGAAGGCGTACGTGTCGCTCAGGCGCAGCAAGCAGTTCGGACTGATCCAGCCCAGCACCGCGACCCGCGTGGACGTGGGGCTGGTGCTCAAGGGCGTGCCCGTCAAGGGGCGCCTGGAGGCGGCCGGGAGCTGGAACTCGATGGTGACGCATCGGGTGCGGGTCACCTCGGCGGCGGAGGTCGACAAGGAGTTGCTGGGATGGCTGAAGAAGGCCTATGAGGCGGCCTGAGCACCGGGAATCGGGGGAGGGGCCTCCCTCCCCCTACCAGTCCGTCGGCGTGTAGTCCTTGAGGAACTTGCCCCACACGTGATGGCCGGTGTTGTGGCCGTCGATGATCGGATCGACGATCCGCGCCGCGCCATCGACGATGTCGAGCGGCGGATGGAAGCGATGCTCCGCGGTCTTCCGTTCCGCCAGCGCGATCGGGTCCTCGTCGGTGACCCAGCCGGTGTCGACCGCGTTCATGTGGATTCCGCCGTGCCAGTAGTCGGTGGCCGCCGTGCGGGTCATCATGTTGAGCGCCGCCTTGGCCATGTTGGTGTGCGGATGGCGGGTGGTCTTGAGCCGCCGGTAGAACTGCCCCTCCACCGCCGAGACGTTGACGATGTGCTTGTCGCGCTCGGGGGTGCGGAGCATCAGCGGCTTGAGGCGGGCGTTGAGGATGAACGGCGCGATGGCATTGACCAGTTGCACCTCGAGCAGCTCGACCGACGGCACCTCCGCCATGAGCATTCGCCACGAGTTGCGCTCGCGATGGTCGACCTGCTGCAGGTCCTGGTCGAGCGCCCCCTCGGGGAAGAGATCGGTCGACACGTCGTGATCCTCGGCCAGCAGCGCCACCTGCGACAGCTCGGCGGCCTGGATCAGGCCGGCGGCATGCTGGAGTGACGAGGCCGTCTCGCCATCATTGGCCGCCTCCGGCAGCATCCGGGCCCCGCGCCACCCCTCCCAGGTGCCGAGCAGGCGGCGCACCGGCGCCGGCATGGCGGCATCGGCCTCGCGCTCGAGCGCCAGCATGTGGCGGTAGAACGCCGGCGGCCGTCGCACCGTCTGGCAGGCGTTGTTGACGATGAAGTCGAGTCGGTCGCGTTCCTCCATCAGCCGATGCGCAAACGCCTCCACGCTCGGCGTGTGGCGCAGGTCGAGCCCGAAGATCTCCAGCCGGTCGCCCCATTCCGCGAAATCGGGCTCGGCGGCGTAGCGGGTCGCCGCATCGCGGGGGAAGCGGGTTGTCACGATCAGCGAGGCCCCGGCGCGCAGCAGCTTGATGCCGGCCTGGTAGCCGATCTTGACCCGCCCGCCGGTGAGCAACGCCACTCGGCCACTCAGGTCGGTGGTCTCGCTCCGCTTGGCGTGATTGAAGTCGCCGCACGACACACAGAGCTGGTCGTAGAAGTGGTGCACCGTGGTGTAGCGCTGCTTGCACACGTAGCAGTGCCGCTCGGCGGTCTCCTCGCGGAACGCCGGATCGTCCACATCGTCCTGCGTGAAGTCGCGGGGCGGGAACACGTTCGGCGTGGTGAATACCGTCTGGCGACGCATCGCCCGGATCCCGGTCTGCTGCAGCACCCCCTCCTCGCGCTCGATCGCCTCGGCCTTGCGGCGCCGGGCCACCTCGCGGACCATCTTGCGGCGCGCCGCGGCGTCGGGGGCGAACACCTTGCCGGCGGCGTTGAGGAGGCGGTGGCGGGTCGCCTCGGGGACGTCGAGCAGGAGCGACCGGTCGGCGACGATCGCCTCGAGGAGGGTCACGGCCGACTCGGCCTGGGCGGGCAGATCGGACGCGTCGTGGCTGGCGTTGGTGGGTTCAGTCATGGCGGGAAGGGTAAGGGGGCGCCGGCGCGATGGTGTGGGTGGCGTGGGATCACTGGCGATCTGGCCGCGTGATTCGGCATCCCGATGGCCCGAAACGGGCCGCTGGCGTTGCCGTATATACAACAGTATACTCCCATGGAGTTCATCTGGGATCCGACCAAGAGCCAGGACTGTCTGCGGCGCCGGGGAATCGACTTCGTCGCGGCGGCGAGAATCTTCCAGGGGCGGACGCTCGAGCAGCACGATCGGCGGCGGAACTACGGCGAGATACGGGTCATCGCCATCGGCCTGGTCGAGGGAGTGATCCTCACGGTGGTCTACACCGATCGACACACCGCGGCCGGCACCATTTCGCGACGGATCATCTCAGCCCGAAGGAGCAACGATCGTGAGCGCCAAGCGTACCGACAAGCGATCCAGCGCGGGCAAGCGGAAGGCGGTCCCTGAGGTGCGTGTTCCCAGCCACCAGCTCGGCAGGGGGAAGATTCGCCGATCGATGCGTCGACCGATAAGCGACGAAGAGATCGCGGCCACCGCACCGCCCGAGCTCTCCGAGCTGCCGGCGGATTTCTGGGATGGTGCGGCGGTGGTCGAACCGGTGGCCAAGGTGCCGATCTCACTGCGGGTCGACGAGGACGTGCTCCGCTGGTTCAGGAGCGGTGGCCCGCGCTACCAGAGCCGGATGAACGCGGTACTGCGCTCCTACATGGAGCATCATTCTCGAGGGTGATGCTGGCGCCGTGGATCGTCGTCTGTTGCAGTACCGCCTCCTCGCTCTCGATCGCCGGCCGGGCGACCTCGCGGACCACCTTGCGGCGCGCCGCGGCGTCGGGGGCGAAGACCTTGCCGGCGGCGTTGACGAGGCGGTACCGGGTCGCCTCGGGAATGTCGAGCAGGATCGACCGGGGTGAGGGGGTCGGCGCGATGGTGTGGGTCCCGGGCCCCTAGTCCCGCTCCCCCAGCAGTCCCACCGGCAGCCCCGCCACCACAATGTAGCGCTCCCCCGCCTCGCCCTCGGCGACCAGGTAGACCCTGTCGCCGCGGATGACCGGCGGCAGGAAGGAGACGGTGCTGGCCGGCCCGCGGATTGTGATCAGGAACTGGCCATCGGGCGAGAAGACGTCCCAGCGGGCCGGCTCTCCAGCGTTGACATCGCGACGGACCCAGAGCCGATCGTGATCGTCGATGAACGGTTGTTCCAGCGGCGGCTTGTGCTCCGGCATGTACGCCATCAGGTCCGACACGATGGTCGGGACCCGCTCGGCAAAAGTCTTCAATCCTTCCCGCCATTCGCTGACATCAGCGTCGGTCACGGGGAGCCCCGACTCGGCCACGTGCAGTTCGAGCGTGGTGTCGCTCGTCATCGTGATCCGCGCCAGATCGTAGCGATCGGTGCTACCGGTCCATACCCGGTGACGCGGGTCCATCGTCATGAAGCTGTGGCCATCGAACGGCAGCCCCGTGAAGGCCTGGCCGTTGTTGTAGCTAGCCACGTAGGACCGCCAGCTGGTGGTGCCGAGCGTGATCACCGAGTCGCGCGCGCCGGTGGCGGGGTCGAACGTCTCGTACATCGGTGCCGAGGTTCCCTCGAAGCGACCGGTGGTCGTCGGATCGGGACGCGTGGCGCCGGTCCGCTGGGTCCACGGCTCCCAGAACATGCCGGCGGTATCGATCGCAACGCCCCAGCGGTAGCCGTAGCCCGGCACGATCCGTGGTTCGCGCCGGAGCTCGGTGCCATCTGGTGCCAGCGCGAGCAGCATCGCCTTGCCATGATCGTTGACCCAGATCGTCCCGTCCTCGGTGATCCGGAGTCCGTTGGCATTGGAGAACTCACCCGGCCCCTCCCCGCGCCGGCCGATCGTTCTGGCCGGCGTACCGTCGGGCCCGAAGACCCGGATCTCCGCCGCCTTGTAGTCGAGCGCCAGGATGCGGCCGCTGTCGTCGACCGCGAGGTCACGCAGGTCGTCGAAGATCCGGCTCGAGTCGCTGACGTACTTGCCGATATCGACCTGCGCCACGAGGGTGTCCTCGCGGATCGGGAGGCCACTGGCATAGGTGACGATTACCCGGCCATCGGGGGCGGTCTCGCGGGAGTAGCCGGGAACGGCGTCGGTGCCGCTGCAAGCAATGAGGAGGACGCAAGCACCGAGGAGGAACGAGCGGAGTGGCATGGGGGCCTCGGGGTCGAAGGGATCACAGATAGTAGCACTGCTGCCTGTCGGCGAAAGCGGCTGGTGAACCCGCGGGCCTAAACGAACATCAACCGTCCCGCCACTGGCGCCGGTGGTCGAATCGGCTAGCGTTCGAGAACAGGCCACTCTCTCCATCCCCCGAGCGCCCGTGTCCCTCCAGATCATCCAGATCGCCGCTGTCGTCGTCTCGGCCATCATCGCGGTCGTCTGGTTCCTCAACCGGCGCCGGCGGCGCAAGCTGCTCCAGCGGGTGAGAGCAGATTGGGGACGGGTGCGGACGGTCCCCCCGGTCGACTGGTCCTACCTGCTGGAGTTGCGCGACGTGGCGCCGGGTGGCATCGACCCCCAGACCTGGGCCGACCTCGACCTCGACCAGATCCTCCCCGCGATCGATCGCACCGAGACCTGGCTGGGGCGCTGGCGGCTGCTGCGTCAGCTCTCGGAGCACCGTTCCTGGGTTGATATCCCCGATGCCGAGCGGCTAGCCGACGAATTTGGGACTAATCCGGAACGGCGCGACACCGTGGGGCTCGAGTTGGCGCTGGCCGGTTCGTCGGTAGGGAGTGGTCTCGACGTCCTGACCAATCCGGACGTGGTGCGCCTGCGTTGGTGGTACTGGGGCTTCCCGCTGGTCCCCCTCGTGATGCTGACCAGCATCGCCCTGCTCCCGTTCCATCCAAAGCTGCTCCTGGTGGTGGCGGCGGTTGGAGCCGCGAACTTCGCGATTCGCGCGCTGACCGCACGCCAACTCCTCGGTGTGTTGTACCCGATGCGCCAGCTCGGCCCGGCGCTCGGGCTCTGTCACCGCCTGATCGCTCTGTTGCCGGGGGGCTCCCCAGTGCCGCGACCGCGACGGGCGATCTCAAGCAGCTGCGGATGCTCGAACGGGTGGCGTCGTGGGTCAGTCGCGATCCGGCCACCCAAGGCGAGCTTGTCGCCGGAGTCTGGGAATTCTTCAACCAGATCCTCTTGCTCGATGCCAATGCGTTGCTGGTGACCGGCGTCGAACTCCGTCGCAAGTCGGCGGTGCTCGGCCGGGTGATCGACTGGATGGGCATGGTCGACATGGCGCGCTCCGTTGCGTCGCTCCGGGCCGAGCCGCGAGGGTGGACGGTCCCCGAATGGCAGGAGGGTGCCGTCGCAACCCGCATCGATGGCGCCTGGCACCCGCTCCTCACCGATCCCACGCCCAACGACATCGAGCTCGCCGTGGGCGGCGGGATGCTGATCACCGGCGCCAACATGGCCGGCAAGTCGACCTATTTGCGGACCGTTGCGCTTGCCATGATCCTGTCGCGATGCCTGGGCACTTGTCCGGCGCGATCATTCCGCGGTCGACGGCTGCACGTGATGTCGTTGATCGGGGTGCGCGACGACCTGTCGGCGGGGAAGAGCCATTTCCAGGTCGAGTCGGAGCGGGTGGCAGCAATGCTTGCCGTGGCACGCGAGGGCGAGGGACACCTCTTCATCCTCGACGAGCTCTTCCGCGGCACCAACACCATTGAGCGGATGGCACTCACCGAGGCGGTGATGCACGGTCTGGTCGAGTCGCACGAGCCGCGGTGTCATGTGGCCATAGTGGCGACCCACGATGTGGAGGTGGCGGGTGCCGTGGTGCCGCCGTACCAGGCCTGGCACTTCCGGGAGACGTTCGAGGACGGCAAGCTGTCGTTCGATCACCGTCGTCAGCCAGGACCCGCGACCACCCGGACCGGGATCCGGGTGCTGGAGGCTGCGGGAGCGCCGGCCAGTGTGATCGCCGATGCGGAGCGGCGGGCGGGGGGATAGCACCCTCCCACGCTAGTTCCAGTCCAACCGATAGACCCTCACCTCAAGGTCGCCGTCCGGCGTCCGGGCGGTTCCCACCATCTCGTCGTCTGTCACGTCGGTCGGCTTGAAGCCCGCCGGGAGTGGCAGCACGCCGAGCAGGTCGCCGTCGCGGCCGAAGACCGAGACGCTATCGGGTGCGAGATAGGGCGGTGCATAGCCGAACACCCATGTGGTCCGCCGGGGACCGGGCAGGACCGCGCCGAAGGCCGGATGGGTCGGATCGAATCGGTCGTCGTCGAGGAATCCTGGTGCCAGGTTGGGTCGAGTCATCGCCTCGCGAACGGCTGCCTTGTCGGCTTCGGTGACCGGACGCGCTTGCGCCGACCGAGGCAGGATCCCGAGCGTATCGCTCGATGGACCGATGATGAGGAGTGGCCATTCCGCACCGTACCCGACGATCAGGCGGTCGCCCTCGACCGCTGCCTGGACCCTCGGCGCGAAGAACCGGAATCCCTCCGCATCGCCGTTGGGCACGGCCGGCCATTCGAGCAGGGTCCGTACGCTGTCGCGTTTCATGTCGAGGAGCCCAAACCCTGTCGCGACCATCATCGCACCGGTGTGTTCGTCCGGCGCGAAGCGCTCGTTGCGGAGCACCAGTCGGCCGTCGTCGAGCATCCCGACGATTGGTGTGCCGCCATTGGCGACAGCGGCAGGGAGCGCTTGGTCGCTGCCACTGCCCGTGGTCGCCGAGAGGCGCGACAGGCGGCGCAGGAAGGGATCCCAGACCAGCAGCGAGTCGCTGGCGAAGCCCTAGACGAGAACCGGAGATCGGAACTCGCCCGGGCCGGAACCCTCGCGGCCGATGATCCGGATCAGGCCGCCGGTGGAGTCGAACACCAGCAGTCGCTTGCCGTCCCAGTCGCCGATGGCGATCCGTCGGTCTGACAGGAACACCGCCCGCCCCATGTCGGCGGAGGCGCCGCCGACCGAGTCGGGGATGCGGAAGGTGAGGGTGGGCTCGGCCGCGATTGCCGGGACGCCCGATGCTAGGGTCCGCGGGATTGCGGGACCGCCCGACTCTGCGCCGGTGCAGGCGAGGGTGGCGACCAACCCGCAGGCCGCGAGCGGCAGCAGAGCCGAAGGGCGAATGGCTTTCATTCCAGATTCAATGCCGGAGGCCGCCCCCACCTTACCGAGTCGCTGCTCGGCGGTGGGGTCCGCCTCGGCGCGGTGACCCGCTGATCCACCGCAACGCCCG
>CAWFPG010000015.1:0-5054 GCA_963817715.1 uncultured Gemmatimonadales bacterium | reverse complement strand
CCGGGCGGCGCCAGTCGCCGCCTTGGCGCCAGCCAGCTCCAGGGCGAAGTTGGGGCATGATCGGTCACCTCGCGCTGACGAGCCTCCTGCTGCTCTTCCCCGGCGCCGCCCTCCTGGCGCAGGGCGGCGCCCTGCCGCGCGATCTGTTGGGTGACTCCAGTGACGACTATGGCAGCCGGCACACGATCACCGATTCGAGCTGGATCCACCACCCGTCGATCCGCTACCGGATCATCCGCTGGGACCCGGCGGGCCGGTATCTGATCGCCCGGACCACCGACGCGCACTACGCCAGGATCGACGGGATCCGCTTCGAGGCGATGCCTCCGTGGTCCTGGGGATTCTGCGTCGCCACCTGGACCGCGCCGAGCGCCGATTCGGCGGCCCGGGTGGCCGTCGCCAGGCGCGCGACCCCGCGCACCGGCTGCAACGGCTTCCCGTTCACCCGGATGCGGCGTGCGGGAACCGACGCCGACCAGCCGCCGCAGTCATCGAGGCGGTCCCCGCATCGCTATCGGTGAGCCCGGCGGCGACTCGCCCCCGGCGACCATCAGGGTCAGGGGCGGTGGCCGCCGGATGCCGCCTGGTCGGTCGCCTTCGCCAACGCGGCCTCGAGCGCCGCATGATACGCCAGGGGACGATCGATCCACCCGTTGTGTCCCGCGTTGTCGAGAATCGTGAGCGACACGTTGGGGAGCGGTCCGAGCTGGCGTCGATGCAGGGCGCCGCCGAATCCCACGAGATCGTGATCGCCGATCACCACGGCCACGGGCCCCTTGAAGGCGGTCAGGTCGTCGAGGAAGTCCCAGCCGGCATTCGCGTTCATGCTCTTGCCGGCCGCCGAGCCGGCCGACTGGTTGTAGAAGACCTGGCCACCCTGGAGCTGTCGCCAGCGGTCGATCCGGAAGATGTTGGCCTTCGCGAACTGGATTCGCCAGAGCTGGGTGCGCTCCCGGTCGGAGAGCGAGTCCAGCGGACGGTCGAGGTGGGCCGCACGCACCGCTGCCGCCAATCGGGTCGTGTCGTCGGCCCACTCGCGGAAGGCCTTCTGCTCGGCGCTGTACAGCTCCACGTCGTCTGGCCCGACCCGAGGAATCAGCGCGTTCAGCAGCACCAGCCCCCGCACATGGTCGGGATGGGTTTCGAGGTACTTCATGGCCAACCAACTGCCCATCGAATGGCCGGCGAGCACCAGACGATCGATCCCGAGCTGTTGCCGCAGGCGCTCGAGGTCCTGCACGTGCGCCGTGACACTGATGGCCGAATCGGGGCAGGGCGATCGCAACGAGCCCCGCTGGTCGTAGAACACCAGATGGTAGTGCCGCTCCAGCCCGCGGAACGGCGTCAGCAGGTAGGAATGCTCCGCGCCCCAGCCGCCGTGCAACACGACCACCGTGTCGCCGACGCCGAATTCCCGGACGTACAGCACGCAGCCGCCCTCGCCCCGCAGGTACCACTCGCTCACGTTGGCGCGCTGGGCCGAATCGAGCGGGAGCCATCCCGGAGCCCCCGTCGGGGGCGCGAGAGCGCCGTCGGCCGTATTCCGCTGGGCGGGCGATGGGGTCTGGGCGACCGCGCGTCCCGCGACGAGGATCGCGAGGAATACCACGACGATCCGCGATCCGAGCAGTCGACGTTCTGCAACGTGTGCCATAGTCACTTCCTGTTGGTGAGCCGCATGGTGGTTCTCGTCGGGGGCCGCCTGATCAGTCCGTGTCGTTGCCGATCAACCTATTAGGACAGATTCGGTTGTCGATTCGACTGCTGCGGCGGACAAGTAAGATTCCGGTTAAACGGTGGTGAATTCGGGTGGCGGCTTGTGGAGCGCTTCGCCGTCGCCAGGCGCGCGGGAACCGGCGCCGACCGGCCGCTGCAACCATCGAGGCGGTCTCCGCATCTCTATCGGTGAGGCCGGCAGAAGTTGCTGCTCCTCCGGCTTCTCTGCAGGACCATTCCCTCCCTTGCGACCTCCCGGTCCGCTGCCAGCACGGCGCGGGCCGCGGACGGTCGTTCTCGCGGTCGGTACCGCTGGACCCTCACGTGGCATGCACCAGGTCGGCGTCGATTGCCCCCGGACGTATCGACCCTCCATAGGGCACCGGTGTATCAGGGGTGATCCCCTGGACGGAGCCGTCCCGTGCCAACTCGCCGACGATCGTCGCTCCAGGCCCAGTTGCCGCTCGCGGCCGCCTTGCTGCTGCTGGGCTTGGCTTCTGTTATGACTCTGGTTTCCTATTATCAGGTGCGGGGCCAGGCAAGGGAGCTTGCCGCTTCCCGGCTCGACCGGGTGGCGGAACGGCTTGCCGCTTCGGTGGGCCTGACGGCCCCCAAGGCGATCCGCCAGATCGAGGCGGTTGCCGGACTTCGGGCGGCAATCGCCGCCGCCGTGGGCCGTGCACCGTTCGACAGTGCGATCCTCCGACAGCGCCTGGATTCCCTGCGCGGAGGCGATGCGGCGAACACCGTGGTGTCGATCTGGGACACAGATGGGGTCCTGGTCCTGGGCACCCCCCTCCCCGATAGCATGGCGCCGTGGTTCGGGTCACCCGACCGGATCGACAGCGTCGGCTTCACCCCGCTCCGTCTGCTCGCCGACTCGCTCGTCTACTACGACCTTGTTGCCCCGATCCACTCGGCGGGCGCGGTCGTCGGTTACGTGCAACGCCGTTCAAGGGTGGTCGGCAGCGCAGCGACCTCGTCCACGGTGGGGGCGATGCTTGGTGACTCCGGGCGCCTGCTGTTCGGTTCGGCGGGAGGGGTATGGACCGATCTCCAGCACCGGATCGCGCCGCCGGGGCGCGAGCTCTTGGGTTCCGACGAACCGATGGTCTACGTCCGAGATGGCAGGGAGCGTCTCGGGTCCGCGCGGCCGGTGCCGGGAACTCCATGGATCGTGGTGGCGGAGCTTCCCCTGGCCTCGGTCGTTGGGCCGAGCGAGGCCTTCATCAAGCGACTGTCGGCCATCGCCCTGCTCCTGGTGGCGCTGGCCACCCTGGCCGCCTGGATGCTCGGTCGCGGGATCACTCGACCGCTCCGCTCGCTGGCGGAGGCCGCCGGGGCGATTCGGGCCGGGCATCTCGACCGGCGTGCGACCGCCCGGGGCCACCCTGAGCTGACTGCAGTGGCCCGGGTGTTCAACGAGATGATGACGGAGACGGGGCGGCACATCGAGGCGATGCGCGTCAACGACGAACGCCTTCGGTCGTTGATCAGCGCCAGTGCCCAGATCGTCTGGTTCACGGCGGCGGACGGAATGGTCCGGGGGGGTGCCCCATCCTGGGAGGAGTTCACCGGCCAGTCGGCCGCGATGGTGCAGGGCCTGGGCTGGCTCGACGCGGTGCATCCCGAGGATCGCGAACGAGTCCGCGAGGCCTGGTTGTCCGCTGTCGGTCGATGCGCGCCGTTCGACGCCGAGTATCGCGTTCGCCGAGCCGATGGCGAGGACCGGATCCTCCACTCCCGCGGCGTGCCCGTCCTCGGCGCCGAGGGTCAGGTCCGGGAATGGGTGCGCGTCTCGACCGACATCACCCCGACGCGACGGGTCGAGCAGCGACTCGCACGGCAGGAAGAGGAACTGGCGCAGTCCCGTCGGCTCGATGCGATTGGGCGGCTGGCCGGGGGGGTCGCGCATGACTTCAACAACATGCTGACCGCGATCCTGGTGCCCGCCGAGCTGGCGCTCGAATCGCTGCCGCCGGATTCCCCGGTCCGATCCGATCTCGAGGAGATTCGCGATGCCGGCGATCGCGCGACCGAACTGACCCGCCAGCTGCTGGCGTTCAGCCGACAGCAGGTGTTCCAGGTCGATGTCGTCGACTTCGACCTGATCGTGCAGGAGGCCAGTCGGATCATCCGGCGATTGATCCCCGAATCGATCGCGGTCGACGTGCGACTCGGCAGCGAGGGGCAGCGGGTCAAGGTCGATCGCTCCCAGGTCGAGCAGGTGATCATCAACCTCGCGGTCAACGCCCGCGACGCGATGCCGACCGGTGGCGAACTGTTGATCGAGACGGCGATGCGCGAGGTCTCTGCGGAGGATGCCGATCGGCACGACGGTCTCGAGCCGGGTCCCTACGTGATGCTGTCGGTGACCGACTCCGGCGTCGGCATGGACGCCGAGACCCGGGAACGGATCTTCGAGCCGTTCTTCACCACCAAGGCTCGAGGGCATGGCACCGGCCTCGGACTCGCCACGGTCTATGGCATCGTGCGCCAGTCGGGCGGCGACATCTGGCTCTACAGCGAGCCCGGCGAGGGCACCGTGGTGAAGGTCCACTTCCCGGTCGCCGTCGATGAGGCGCGAGCCACGGTGGTGGCGCCGGTGAGTGTGGTGCCCCACGGCGAGGAGACCCTGCTCTTTGCCGAGGATGATGCCGCCATCCGGCGCATCGGCCAACGGATGCTGCGGCGTCTCGGCTACGAGGTGCTGGTGGCGTCGGATGGCGCAGAGGCACTGGTGCTGGCCCGGGCGCACGACGGTCCGATCCACCTGCTGATGAGCGACGTGGTCATGCCCGGCATGAGCGGGGTTGAGCTCTACGAGCAGCTCCAGGAAGAGCGCCCCGGGATCCCCGTCCTTTTCCTCTCCGGCTGGACCGGAGAGGCGGTGACCCGCCATCGGCTCCTGCAGGGCGACGTGCCGTTCCTGCAGAAGCCGTTCACCAGCGCCAAGCTGGGCCAGAAGGTGTACGAGGTGCTGCACGGCGGAGGCGGGTCCGACTGAACCAAGGGAGCGATCATGCAGACACTGGTCACGGTGCACTGTCGCAAGGGCAGGAGCCTGCGCGAGGCGATCGAGGCCGACGGCCGCCGCGAGGCGACCCACGGTCTCAAGGTGGTCTGGGCGCACAAGCGGGGGCGCCACCCGGGCTGGCTCAAGCTGCGCAGCACGGTCACGGGGCGGCCGGGTGCCATCAACATCGAATGGGACGGCGACGCCAGCCTGCTGCTCTGCCGAGTGATCACCCGGGGTGGCAATCGTCCCCACCAGATCCTCGGCGACCTGATCGACTACCTGATGGCGCGCCACCGGCGCCGGATCCGCTTCGTCGTCG
>CAWFPG010000014.1:0-4398 GCA_963817715.1 uncultured Gemmatimonadales bacterium | reverse complement strand
CGGCACTCCGGATGAGGGAATACCGAAAGCTAACGGGGGATGCCGAGGCCGCCCGGCGGCGTTGAGACTCAATCGGACGAACCGCTGCGCAGCTGGCGCAACAGCTCGGCCGTCACCGTGTCACTCGCCTCCTCGGTGAGCCAGTGCCCCGCACCCGGCAGCACCACGAAGCGATAGTGACCCGTCACGAACTGCGCCGAGGCCTCGGCGGTCTCTCGCCCGAAGGCCGAGTCACGCTCGCCCCAGAGGTAAAGGGTCGGCACGATGATCTTCGACGGCGGCGGGGGGGTCGCGGTCGGTTTGGCGCCGGGCGTGCCCGGGCCGAACGCCGCGCCATACCACGCCAGCGCGGCGCGCATGGTGGCGCTGTCACCGAACACCGTCAGATAGTGCTGCCGAGCGACCGGGTCGTGGTGTGCGTAGATCACCCGCAGCCGCGCGGCGCTGTCGGCCAGGAACCGCACCACCGCATCGGGCGCCGCGAAGTCGGTGAAGTAGCTCGAGCGCTGCGACTGGTCGCTGCCACCTCGCGCCCGTCCGGCGGCAAGCGCGGCATAGTGGGGAGTGGAGAGCACGGTGAGGGTCCGCACCCGAGTCGGGGCCGCCGTGGCCACGACCCACGCCACCGCCCCACCCCAGTCGTGACCCACCAGATCGAAGCGCTCTCGACCGAGCGCGGTGGCGATCGCCAGCACGTCACCAACGAGATGCGACATGCCGTAGGCGGCCACCGCATCGGGCCGAGCCCCGGGTGAGTAGCCGCGCTGGTCGGGGGCCACGGCCCGGTAGCCCGCGCGCGCCAGCGCCTGGAGCTGACGCCGCCAGGTGTAGCTGGTCTCGGGGAAACCATGCAGCAACAGCACCAGCCGACCGTCGGTCGGACCCGCCGCGAGGGCACGGAATTCCATCCCTTCCGCAGCGATCACGAGGTGCTCGAGGGTGTCGGCTCGCATGGCGAGTGGGGTGCCGACGGCGAGATGGAGGACAAAGAGCAGGGCGGTCATGGCAGGCCGGGTGTTGGGACAATCGGGTCAGGAGTGAACGACCCGCAGCTTTGGCCCGGCGGCGATTCGGCACCGGGTTCCCGTCGGTGAATCGACGGTACGGCTCGGCCGACGGCGATTCGGTTGACGGCGAAGGTCGCAGGATGCCTCATTGGACCATGCCCGAACCCGTCGTCCCGCGCCCGCTCCGCGGCTGGCCGGTCCTCCTGCTGGCGTGGCTGCCCCTGGCGATCGCCCTGGCGGTCGCCATCGTGCAGCTGACCGGCGGCTCGGCCTGGAACGGCCTCCAGGGCGGCCTGGTGACCGCCCTGCTGTCGTTCCTGCTCGGCTTGGCAGTGTGGTGGCTCACCGGTGCCCTGCCCTGGACGCCTCGAGCCGGCGTCCGGTTCATGGCGATCCATGTGGTCGCGGCGTTCGTGGGCAGCGCACTCTGGTGGATGGCGGCCACGGCCGTGATGGCGACGCTCACCGGCGGCGACCCGATCGCGAGCAACCGGGCCTGGTGGAACAGCACGGTGGTCGGCTGGGACCTGATGGTGGGCATGGCGATGTACGGCCTGGCCGGGGGCCTCTCCTACGCGATCCGTTTCCAGCATCGGCTCCAGGAAGAGCGGCTCTCACTGGCCCGGGCCGTGGCCGATGCGCGAGCGGCCCAGCTGGCAGCCCTCGAGGCGCGACTCGACCCCCATTTCCTGTTCAACACGCTGCACTCGGTGGCCGCACTGGTGCGACGCGACCCCTCCCGGGCCGAGGACGCCATCGATTCGCTCGGCGACCTGCTGCGCGAGACACTGCACGAACGCCACGGTCAACCCCGCTCCCTGGCCGATGAGTGGCGATTCACCAGTCAGTACCTGGAGCTGGAGCAGCTGCGCCTGGGTGACCGGTTGCGGCTCGAGACCCACCTCGACAGCGAGGCGATGGCCTGCGAGGTTCCGCCGCTCTTCCTGCAACCGCTGGTGGAGAACGCACTTCGGCACGGTATCGGCTCCCGGCCGTCGGGTGGCACCGTCACGATCACGGCCCGGTGCCACGACGGTGCCCTCGAGATCGTCGTTGCCGACGACGGGGTCGGGGTCGACCCGGCGCGCCTCGACGATGGTCTGGGACTCGGGGTGCTGCGCGCGCGCCTGACCGAGCGGCGGCCCCCGGGCACGTTGATCATCGACACCGCCATCGGGCGGGGCTTCGTCGCCACCATCACCCTGCCGGTTCCGGCATGACGACGAGTCCCCGATCGGCGGTGATCATCGAAGACGAGCCACTGGCGCGCGACCGGCTCGCCGGCCTGCTCGCCGAGGTGCCGTGGCTGGCGGTGGTCGGCATGGCGGGCGACGGGCGACGCGGCCTCGCCCTGATTCGCGAGCGCCAGCCCGACGTGGCATTCCTCGACATCAGCATGCCCGGCCTCGATGGGCTGGCGCTGGCGCGCACGCTGGCTGATCCCCCACTGATCGTGTATACCACCGCGTACAGCGAACACGCCGTGGCGGCGTTCGGGATCGGGGCAATCGACTACCTGGTGAAGCCGTTCGGGCGCCGTCGTCTCGTCCAGACCCTCGAGCGCATCGAGCAGACCCTCACCGGGGCACCACGTCCCCCGGCGCTCACCCAGCTCTTCATTCGGCACCGGTCGGCGATCGTCCCGGTGGCCATCGACCGTGTGACCCGCTTCGAGGGTCGTGACGACTACGTGGCGGTCCACACCGGCGGTCGCTTCTACCTGGCCGACATGCGACTCGCCGACCTGGAGCGCGACCTTCCCGCTGCGCGGTTCGTGCGGATCCACCGATCGCACATCATCAACCTCACCGCCGTGAAGGAGATCCGACCGGATGGCACCGGTCGGCTGCTCGTCACCCTGACCGACGACACGACGGTGCGCAGCAGCCGCGACCGTGCCGCCCGCCTCCGCGAGCTGATGCGCTGAGCGACGGTTCACCGCCCGCCCCCGCCGCGCCACCGATCCCGGGTTGTCTTCGCACGGCGGGCGGGCGCAGCCTGCGCGCCAGCGGCGCGCGCCCGTCGGCCTCACGCCTCGATGTCAGGAAACCGACAGGCGCCGACGGTCCCGGCATCACCCCGCCCGTTCACGCGTAGGGCGGAACGACCCGACCACCTGGAGAATCCCGATGTCCGTCACGCGCTGGCTGCCCGCTTTCCTGCTCGCCACCACCACACTCCCCGTCGCGGCACAGGTGAGCGTTCCCCCCGACACGGTCGCCACCGTTGTCGATGGCGACTCGATCCCGGGCTTCGGCGCCGTCGGCGGCATCGCGGTCGATCGGCTCGGCTACGTGTACTCCGCCAACTTCCGCAACGAGGTGTGGCGCTACACCCCGGGCGGCACGGTCAGGCGCTACGCCGGCGGCTTCTACGGTGCCTCGGGGAACGCCATCGGTCCGGCGGGCGAGCTCTACCAGTCCAGTTTTCACGGCGGCTACATCTCGCGCGTCGCGCGCGACGGATCGGTGACGACGTATGCCGACAGCGGCCTGACCGGTCCGGTCGCCATCGCGATGGGAGAACTCGGCGTCCTGTACGTGGTCGATTGCAGCGCCAATGCCGTCGCCCGGGTCGACACCGACCACACGGTGCATCGCGTCGCCGACGGTCCCCTCTTCGCCTGCCCCAACGGCATCACCCGCGACGACCGCGGCGACTTCTATGTGGTGAACTTCGGCAACACCAAGGTGATCCGGGTCACTCCGGCTGGCGAGGCGACGGTGTTCGCCGACATCCCGGGGACCGGCGGCAACGGCCACATCGCCTTCGGACGCGATGGTTTCTATGTCACCAAGTACCGCGGCCATCAGGTATTCCGGCTTGAGCGTGACGGCAGCTCGCGGGTGGTCGCCGGGACCGGCACGCAGGGCCACCGTGACGGCCCGGCGACGGAGGCACTGCTCAGTCAGCCGAACGGCATTGCGATCTCGCCGAGCGGCGACGAGTTGTGGATCAACGAGTTGGTCTCGGGCAACGGCGTCGGTGGTGGTGCCGCCCATTCGGTGTTGCGGCGCATCCGCCTGATCGGCCTCACCGACGTGCTGGCGGCGGCACCGCCGGGGGTCGAGGGACTGACGGCGGCCTATCGTGCCTATCGGAAGGCCCGACCGGGCGAGGGAACCACCGCCGACGCGATCGCCACGGCCTATCGCTACCTGTCAGGGCAGCGGGTTCCGGAAGCGCTGGCGCTCTTCCGCCTCAACGCCGACGACCATCCGGCGGACGCCACCAGCCAGTATCAGCTGGGCGAGGCCTATCGCTTCACCGGGCAACCCGACCAGGCCGCGGCACAGTACCGCAAGACGCTGGCGATCGATCCGGGCCACGCCCTGGCGAAGAATCGACTCGCGGCGGTTGGTCCCTAGCTGGCCGTCGCGTCCTCGAACGT
>CAWFPG010000013.1:0-10276 GCA_963817715.1 uncultured Gemmatimonadales bacterium | reverse complement strand
CCACGTCGGCCGCGACGAGCCCACCAGCCCGAGGCAGATGGTGAGGGCGTCGCCGTCGAGCTGCCAGATGCCGTAGGCACTGTTGCCTGCCTCCGGCCCCTCGACAAAGGCAATGTCGAGTGTCATCGGCTTGGCTGCGGTGTCGATGGTGAAGTGGCCGTCGTAGTTCCCCTCGGGCGACTCCATCCGGAAACGGTCGCCATCGAAGAGCATCCTGGAGTGTCCCAGCATGGCGACCGGCATCCGTTGGCCATCGACCTCGAGCGACTCGAAGTGCCACGTGCCCTCGAGACTGCGGAGCAGTTCCACGTGGCGGCTGAGGGCCTTCCAACTGGCGAAGCCGTGCTGACGGGCCACCACCGACTGGGCGTCGGCGAGCTTGAACCCCTTGTCGCGCGCGTTGGGGAGGTGATCGGTGAATGCCTTGGTGGCCGTGCGGTCGCCGCGCTTGAAGTCGGCGAGCAGCGACTTGGCCTGGCCGCGCAGGTGCTCGAGGGAGGGGCGGGCGGGGAGTGCGAGGGACATGGGACCTCCATGCATCGCCTGCGGTCCGCAAACAGGGTGCACAGGGGTCTCGTCGATCCCGCGGACAAGCCATGCACGAAGGTGAGTTGGACTCTTCCCGCGGACCCGGTGGCTCCCTTCCAGCCGAGGAATAGTCTACGGCGCGGATCCGGGAAGGGGAAGCGCCAACGGGGATCCTCAGGTGGGCCGATCGGATCGTCGCGGCTCGGGGCTTTCTCGCGGACCCCGTCCGCCACCACGCCTTGTGACCGCACCGACCGGGGCCCACTTTGCCGGGACGATGTCGGCTCGATCTCCTGACCTTGAACAGGCCGCGCACGACGCCTACCTCGCCGGGCGCGATGCGGACGCCATCGGCCTCCTGACCCGGGCATTCCCGGCGGCCACCGCCGATGACGACCCGGTCGGTGCCGCCCGGATCGCGTTCTGGATCGCGTTCTACCTGATCCACCAGGGCGGCCACGCCCCGGCCGCCGGCTGGATCGCCCGGGGCCGGCGCCTGCTCGACGAGGCCGACGTCGACTGCGTCGAGCGCGGCTTCCTCCTCCTCCCCGAGGCGGTGCGGCTGGGTGGCGAGGGCAACCCCACCGCTGCAGCGACCGTCTTTGCCAAGGCCGTCGAGATCGGGACGCGGTTCGGCGATCGCAGCCTCATCACCCTGGCCCGGCACGGCCTGGGACGGGCCCTGCTCGACACCGGCCAGGTCGAAGACGGAACCGCGCTACTCGATGAAGTGATGGTCGACGTGACCTCCGGCGAGGTCTCCCCCGTCATTGCCGGCACGGTGTACTGCAGCGTGATCTCCGCGTGCTGCAACTTGTTCGACCTGCGACGCGCCCAGGAATGGACCGCTGCCCTGACCCGGTGGTGCGAGGCGCGACCCGACCTGGTGGCCTACCGCGGCCAATGCATGGTGCGCCGGTCGGAGCTGATGCAGCTCCATGGCGAATGGGACCGCGCCCAGCAGGAGGCCGAGTCGGCGCGCGCGCGACTCACCGATCCCCCCGACCAGCCCGACGCCGGTGCCGCCTGGTATCAGGAGGGAGAGATGCTGCGGCTCAGAGGTCGTGCCAAGGAGGCAGAGCACGCCTACCGCCTCGCCAACCACCATGGGCGCCGGCCACAGCCCGGCCTGGCACTGCTTCGACTGGCGCAGGGTCGTGCCCCCGACGCCCACGCCGCGCTCCGCGAGATGCTCGACGAAACGCAGGGTCGGCCAAGCCGCGTGCGTCTTCTTTCGGCCTGGGTCGATGTGACGCTGGCCTGCGACGAAGTGGATGCCGCCGAGGCCGCGGCGGCGGAACTTTCCGAGACGGCACGGCAGTATCAGAGCCGATGGCTCGAGGCGATCGCGGCCCGGGCTGAGGGAGCCGTGTTGCTCGCGCGGGAACGGCCGCGCGAAGCACTCGCGATCCTGCGTGAGAGCCTTGAGGCGTGGCAGGCCCTCGAGGCCCCGCATGCACTCGCCCAGGTCCGGGTGTTCATCGCCACCGCGTGCGAGATCCTCGGCGACCACGACACGGCCGAGCTGGAACGTGATGCCGCCCGCCAGACCTTCGAAGCCCTGGGCGCCGAGCCGGACCTCCGGCGGCTCGGCGGCGATCCCGCTAAGCCGGGTGGTCTCACCCCGCGGGAGATCGAGGTGCTGCGCGAGGTCGCGGCGGGGGGCACCAACCGCGCCATCGCCGACGCGCTCGGCATCAGCGAGAAGACCGTCGCCCGCCACCTCAGCAACATCTTCATGAAACTGGGCCTCGAATCGCGCGCTGCCGCGACGGCCTGGGCCTACGAACACCGGGTGGTCTAGCCGACCTGCACAGTTCTACCCATGTGCCGTTGCCCCCGTCCTGCATGATTCACCCGATGCGGCCAGGACCGGCGAGTCATACCATATGGCAACGACCCGTGCAGGAGCGCACCATGCCACACGACTCGAACATCGAATACGTCCCCACCGTCGTCATCGGCGGCGGCCAGGCCGGCCTGGCCACCGGATATCACCTGGGACGCCGCGGGCAGAAGTTCGTCATCCTCGAGGGCCAGGACCGCATCGGTGATGCCTGGCGGAGGCGGTGGGATTCGCTTCGCCTCTTCACACCGGCCCGCTTCTCCGCGCTGCCGGGCATGCGATTTCCAGCTCCCCCGCAGACGTTCCCCACCAAGGACGCATTCGCGGAGTACCTCGAGAGCTACGCCCGCCACTTCGAGCTGCCCGTCCGCACCAACGTGCGGGTGCGCCGGCTCAGCCGACCCAACGGCCGATTCCGCATCGACACCGCGACCGGGCCACTGGAGTCGAGCAACGTGGTGGTCGCGATGTCGAACTACCAGGAACCGTGGATCCCGCCGTTCGCCGACCAGCTCGACCCCGACATCCGGCAGATCCACTCGCGCGACTATCGCAACCCGGCACAGCTTCGTCCGGGTCCCGTGCTGATCGTCGGTGCGGGCAATTCGGGGGCCGAGATTGCCCGCGAACTGGCACCGATGCACCAGGTGTGGCTATCCGGACGTGATGTCGGACAGCTGCCCTTCCGGATCGACAAGCCGCTCAACCAGGCGACGTTCGTCCGGCTGGTGCTTCGGTTCGTGTTCCACCGTGTCCTGACGGTGCGCACGCCGCTGGGCCGTCGGGCGCGCCCGAAGATCACCAGCCAGGGGGGACCGCTCATCCGGGTCCGGCGCCGCGACCTCGAGGCCCTGGGGGTCACCTGCGTACCGAAGGTCGCGGGCGTGGACGGCGAACGACCGATGCTCGCCGACGGTCGCGTTCTCGACGTCAACAACGTGATCTGGTGCACGGGGTACCGCCCCGGCTTCTCATGGATCGACCTGCCGGTGCACGGCGAGCGCGAGCCTCGGCATCAGTCGGGGGTGGTCGCGAGCGAGCCCGGCCTCTACTTCACCGGGCTCCACTTTCTCCATGCGCTGTCGTCGGCGATGATCCACGGCGTGGGGCGCGACGCCGAGCGGATCGCGGGGCATATCGCGGAGGGGGAAGGGGGATAACGGGGCCGACAACCCTACCCTCGCACCCGGTACCGCAACACCACCGCTCCCGAGCCGAATTCCTGCCGGCCGATGAGCTCGAGGTCGAGCGGCTTGGACAACCCCGCGAAGAGGCTCCGTCCACCGCCAACGATCCGGGGATGGACGATGAACTCGTACTCGTCGATCAGCCCCAGCTCCACCAGTGCCAGCGGCATCGTCACGCCGCCCACGGCGATCCCCCTGCCCGGTTGCGCCTTGAGCTCGCGCACGAACTCGCCCAGGTCGCCGCGCACCAGCTCGGCGTTGTTCCAGTCGACCGCCTCGAGGGTGCTCGACACCACGTACTTGGGGATGGCGTGAATGGTGTGCGCGAACGGCAGCATCCACTCCTCCATCCACTCCGGTCGCACCCCCGTCTCGGCCACCTCGCGCCAGCCGTCTTCCATCAGCTGGTAGGTGATTCGCCCCATCAGCAGGCCGTCGGCAGCGGCGATCCCCCGCTCGGCGTGAGCGTGCATCTCCGGCTCGGGGATGACCGCAGTGTGGTCGACGCGGCCGTCGAGGGTGACGTTGATCGAGTAGCGTAGGGGTGGCATGGGGGCTCCGGAAGGCGACAGGCGACGGCGACGGGCGACAGGCGACAGGCGACAGGCGACAGGCGACAGGCGACAGGCGACAGGCGATGTTGGGTTCGATTGCGTCCAGTGGCAAGGGTCCGACAATATCGTCGCGCTGGCGGGGATGGCCGGCAAGCCGCATCTTCGGACCCATGGTCATCCCACCCGAGGAATCGGCGGCCCAAGGCCGCCTCGCCGCCGCCCATTCGACTCGCCTCCACGACGAGGCAAGCACATGAGCATCGACGCGCTCAGGGCAAGCCTGTCCGACCGCTACCGGATCGAGCGCGAACTCGGCGCCGGCGGCATGGCCACCGTCTACCTCGCCCAGGATCTCAAGCACGACCGCAAGGTCGCCATCAAGGTCCTCAAGCCCGAACTCGCCGCAGTGCTCGGCGCCGACCGGTTCGTGGTCGAGATCAAGACCACGGCGGCGCTCCAGCATCCCCACATCCTGCCATTGTTTGATTCGGGCCAGGTGATTCTCCAGCCGAGAACAGAGAACGGAGAACGGAGAACAGAAGCCGGTTCCTCCGATCTCAGTTCTCCGCTCTCCGTTCTCTTCTATGTCATGCCCTACATCGAGGGCGTGACCCTCCGCGACAAGCTCGACCGTGAGACCCAGCTGGCCGTCGATGACGCCGTCCGCATCACCACCGACGTGGCCGACGCGCTCCACTACGCCCATTCCCAGGGCGTGATCCACCGCGATATCAAGCCGGAGAACATCCTCCTCGCCAATGGCCGGCCGATGGTGGCCGACTTCGGGATCGCGTTGGCGCTCTCCGCCGCGGCCGGCGGACGGATGACCGAGACCGGCCTCTCGCTCGGCACGCCGCACTACATGAGCCCGGAGCAAGCGACGGCCGAGAAGGACATCACCGCTCGAAGCGACGTCTACTCGCTCGCCAGCGTGCTCTATGAGATGCTGGCCGGCCAGCCGCCGCATCTCGGCGGCTCGGCCCAGCAGATCATCATGAAGATCATCGCCGAGCCAGTGCCGTTGGTGACCCAGTTCCGGAAGAGCGTGCCGCCGAATGTCGCGGCTGCCGTCGCCAAGGCGCTGGAGAAGCTGCCGGCCGATCGGTTTGCCACGGCCAAGGAGTTCGCCGACGCGCTGACCAACCCGGCGTTCAGGTCGGTGACCATGGCAGGGGGCCAGATCGGCGGCCCGGGCGCGCGGCGGACGACGCTCGCCGTCAAGGCGCTCGCCGTACTGGCGGTTCCCGCACTCGCGCTCGCCCTCTGGGGCTGGCTCAGGCCCACCGACGTCGTGCAACCGACAGAACGGTTGCTGGTCTCCCTGAGCCTGTCACATCCTGGGGGGATGCCAAGTCCATTCTGGGCCTGGCAGGACGCGATCTCGCCAGACGGCTCGGCGATCGTCTTCGTCGATTTCGACGCTCAGGCGGGTGCCTCGCCTCCCTTGATGATCAAGGAGAACGAATCGGCCATCCCTCGCCCCATTCCCGGAACGGAGGGGGGGACCAGCGCATTCTTTTCACCGGGTGGCAGCTCGATCGGGTTCGCGACACAGAACGGCCTGTTCAGGATTCCTCGCGACGGTGGTGCTCCACTCCTGCTGTCAGACTCGGCTGCAGGGTTCCCTCCGACCGCCGCCGCTGGTGCATGGCTGGACGACAACTCGATCATCTTTGTATCCCGCGACAACAGACGACTCTTCCGGGTGAGTGCCGAGGGAACTGGTCAGCGCGTCGTCCTCGACACCGGACGCATCGGCGTGGGACTCATCAATCGCGTCAGCGCACTCCCGGATGCCCAGGGGGTCCTCATCACCGCGTGTCCATCGATACCGTGCGTCGACGGGGCGGTCTGGGCACTGGACCTGAAACGGGACAGGGTGGAACTCGTAGCGAGACGTGCGTCGGCAGCGTGGTACATGCCCACCGGCCACGTGTTGTTCGGGCGGCCCGATGGCAACCTCTTCGCGCAGCGCTTCGACCGCGACCAGTTGAGCCTGACCGGCCCGGTGACGCCCGTCCTTGGGCCGATCCAGACCGCCTACGGTACGCCGCGCATGCTCTTTTCTCCCGCCGGCACGATTCTCTACTCCTCAGAGGGCGCCGACATCACGAGCACTGTCGGTGACCTGGTCTGGGTCGACCGGAAGGGAGCCGCGACGACACTGGTTTCCGGCTCCCCCATCGGCAGCCCCGCAAATGCGGGCAACGCACTTTCACCCAACGGGACTCGACTCGCGTTCGTCGAGCGGGTTGATCAGGCACCACAGATCTTCGTGAAGCCACTGCCCGACGGCCCCGCGTCACAGATCACCTTCAACGGGCCGAGCAGCCGTCCGGGGTGGACACCGGACGGGCGGGACATCGTCTACATCGGGAACCGCAACGGCCGGATGGTCGCACTGCGTCGTCGGGCCGACGGGACCGGCGACGAAACGGTCGTGGCCGAGGATGCCCGCGGCGTCTATGAAGTGCTCGTCTCACCCGACTCGCAGTGGCTCATCTACCGGACGAACGATGAGGCGAGTGACCATGGGGATATTCTCGCCCGGCGCCTGACCGGCGACACGGCCTCCCGTGCGCTTGTCGCGACGGAGGCTCGTGAGGTCACCCCAGCGCTCTCACCCGATGGCAAGTGGCTCGCCTACGCCAGCGGCGAAGGACCACGATTGGAGATCTTCGTCTGTCCGTTCCCGAACAAAGATTCCGGGCTGTGGCGGGTCTCCGACGGTGGCGGATCGGAACCGCGATGGAGTGCGGACGGCAAGGAGTTGTTCTACTGGTCGTCGGACAACTTCATGATGGCGGCACAGATCGAGACCGTGCCCACGTTTCGCGTCAGCGAGACGCGACAGCTGTTTGCGCCGAAGGAGAATTACTACCATGGGGGGAGCCATGCAGTCTACGCCGTATCGCAGGACGGCAAACGATTTCTCTTCTCCCGGCCCGCTGACTCGACCCCCCACCTGGTGCTGATCCGGAACCTGTTCACCGAGCTCGGGCCACAACTCAAGCGGCGGTAGGAGGAACCGGGTCGCGCGGCGCATCGCGCCGGAAGGTGTTCGACCGGTACCGCGGCACCGCTGCCCCCAAGCCGACGGGCTGTCCGGGTAGCTGAAGCAATCCGACAGCCTCAGCGTCGCGTCGCGTCCCAGGGAATGCCCACCGCATCGATCACAGCGGAGTTGCCCGTGGCGGCAAAGCGCACTCCGATCACCTGGGGCGAGTCTGCCCCGACATAGCGGTTGCTGTCGACCCGAACCAGCAGCGTGGTGAAGAACGGCTCCTGGTCCCCCCCCGGCGGAGTCATGGCGAGGGTGAGGGTGTCGCCCCCCGCCGGCCCGATCCGGAACCAGACCGTTCCCCCATCGTAGCTCCCCGTGAACCGCTCGGCCCCGCCGACATTGAGCGCCCTTACCGGTTCGGCAGCGAGATCCAGCACAACATCCGCGATGGCGACCTCAACGGCGTCGGGATCGAAGAGCGAGCTCGAGTTGGCGGCCACGGCGATGGTGAGGTCGCGGTCGGGATAGTGGCCCAGCGACGCCGTGAACCCGTCGACGTGGCCGGTGTGCGACCAGCGGGTGATGCCGCGGTGCGGCTGGAGGAGGAGGCCGAATCCGTAGTCACGCCTGCTGCCGTCGGCGAGCATGACGGGCCGGGTCATCTGGGCGAGTGACGCGGAGTCGACGATCCGTCCGGCAAAGAGGGCGTCGGCCCAGCGCGCCAGCTCAGTGGGCGTGCCGCGCAACCAGCAGGCGTCGTCGACCGGCTCGAGCGTGTCGCCCTCCGGTGCGTATCCCTGCGCCATGCCGGGGATGTCGGGGTGATCCGGATCGCACATGCCCAGGGTCCGGAGGCCGAGCGGCTGCATGATGTCGTGTTGCAGGTAGTCGTTGAACGGCCTGCCGCTGGCCGACTGCACCGCCTCGTCGAGGCGGTCGAAGTTGGCGTTGCTGTAGGCCCACCTGGTGCCCGGCATGAACTCCAGCGTATCGATTGTCTCCGAGCCGTCGACCTCCGGGAGCCCGGAGACCTGATTGAGCATCTGGCGAATTCGCACCGGCGATCCGGGGATCCTGATCGAGGCGATCCACTGCTCGGCCGGGTCGTCGAGCGACAACGCCCCGTGCTGGGCAAGCTGCAGCACCGCCGCGGCGGTGACCGGCTTCTTGATCGACCCAAGCTCGAAGATCGTGTTGGGTGTGACGGGTCCGGCGCGGGGTCCGGCGAGCGCGGCCACGCCGTAGCCCCGGGCGTAGATCGTCTCGCCGCCGGCGACGATCGCGATCGACATCCCGGGCACGTGGCGCCGTGCCATGACCGCGGCGACCACGCTGTCCACTCGAGTGGCCAGGGCGGCATCGAGGTGGGGAGCCGAGGCCGTCGACGTGCCGCAGGCGGCGAGGATCGTCAGCAGCGTTGCAGGGGAGGCGAGGGCCCTGTTCACTGCCCGCCGCGCACGAACTTCTGGATCCGCTTGCCGGTGATGTCGCCCACGTACACGGCACCGTCGGGTCCCACCGCGATATCGTGGGCGATCTCGAACTGGCCGTCGTGGTTGCCCCAGCGACCGACCCGTTCAGTCACCGTGCCATCGTGCTGCGCCACCACCAGCGCCGAGCGGTCGGGTGGCGCATCGGGCTGGTCACCGCCGTCGGCGATGAACGCCGTGCCATCCGGCCCGATCGCGACGTCGTACGGGCGACCGATCTCCGCGCCACTCCACTGGCTCAGGAACTTGCCCGTGCTGTCGAAGACCTGCACCCGTGCGTTGCTGCGGTCGGACACGTAGACCCGCCCCTCGGTGTCGAGGGAGACGCTGTGGACCAGGTCGAACTCGCCCGGTCCGGTGCCCGGGGTGCCCCATTGGAACTGGAACTCGCCGCTGGGCGAGAACTTCATCACCCGCGTGTTCACGTAGCCGTCGCTCACGTAGAACGAGCCGTCGGGTGCCACGGCCACCTTGGTGGGCAGGTCAAAGTGAGCACTGTCGTTGCCGGCCACGCCGCGCTCGCCGAGCGTCATCAGCAGACGGCCGTCGTGGGAATACTTGAACACCTGCTGCAGCGCCACGTCGGTGAGCCAGACGTTGTCCTGGGCGTCGACGGTGAGCCCGTGCGGCATCGCGAAGGCGTTGGAGCCCCACTCGGCGACGATCGCCCCGGTGCGGCTGTCGAACACCGTCACCGTCGGAGCGGTGATCGGGTCGAGGGAGAGCACGTTGTCGGCGGGCCAGCTACGCTCGTTGCGGTGGAACACCAGCACGTTCCCGGCGGTGTCGACACTCACGCCCGAGACTTCTCCCAGGTCGCGCCCCGGTGGCAGCTGGGGCCAGCCGTGGACCACGTGGTAGCCGGCGGTGGCGGCGTCCTGACTGGTCGCCGGCGCGTCGGACGACCCGGGAGCGCAGGCGGTGGCGAACAGGAAGGTGGGAGCCAGGCCGATGGCGCGCAGAAGCCTCGGTCGAATCATGGGTGTGATCCTCTGACGGCGGGTTCGGCGCTCCGGAGGAAGCGCCGTGGGGTATTGGGAGAATCTACCGCGCGGGCGCGATTAGGCCGCGAACATCTCCTGCAGCCCCGTCAGCACCTTGGCAAGCGTCGGGGCGGAGAGCCTGGCAACCCGGCGCACCAGCCGGGCGCGATCGACGGTCCGAAGCTGGTCGAGGACGATGTGTCCCGACTTGCCGGCCAAGCGGCAGGGAATACGAAAGGGATAGGGATGCGAGCCGGTGGTGAGCGGCGCCACGATGAAGGTCTGCAGGTGGGCATTGAGTTCGTCGGGGGAAACGACAAGACAGGGGCGGGTCTTCCGGATCTCCCGGCCCAGTGTCGGTGCGAGGCTCACCAGATAGACCTCGCCCCGCGACACCCGCGACGCTACCATGTCCACTCCTCGTCATCGAACCGGGTCGGCGTCTCCTCATCGAGCAACCCCTCACCCTCCGCGGCCAGCGCTGTGGCTGCCTCGGCCCAGCCGGCCCGAGTCCCCTTGAGCGGCCGGACCACGATGGTGCCATCCTGCACCTCGAGCTCGACCTCGTCGGTCAATCCGGCCTCCTCGATGAGCGGCTTGGGGATCCGCACCCCGCGCGAGTTCCCGATCTGCACCAGCCGAGCCGTGGTCCGCATCCATCCTCCCCGATGTAATTACATTGTA
>CAWFPG010000012.1:0-31145 GCA_963817715.1 uncultured Gemmatimonadales bacterium | reverse complement strand
CTGGCGGGGATGGCCGGCAAGCCGCATCTTCGAACCCATGGTCATCCCAGCCGAGGAATCGGCGGCCCGAGGCCGCCTCGCCGCCGCCCATTCGACTCGCCTCCACGACGAGGCAAGCACATGAGCATCGACGCGCTCAGGGCAAGCCTGTCCGACCGCTACCGGATCGAGCGCGAACTCGGCGCCGGCGGCATGGCCACCGTCTACCTCGCCCAGGATCTCAAGCACGACCGCAAGGTCGCCATCAAGGTCCTCAAGCCCGAACTCGCCGCAGTGCTCGGCGCCGACCGGTTCGTGGTCGAGATCAAGACCACGGCGGCGCTCCAGCATCCCCACATCCTGCCATTGCTCGATTCGGGCGAGGTGATTCTCCAGCCGAGAACAGAGAACGGAGAACGGAGAACAGAAGCCGGTTCCTCCGATCCCGAGTTCTCCGCTCTCCGTCTCTTCTATGTGATGCCGTTCATCGACGGCGAGACCCTCGCGACAAGCTCGACCGTGAGACCCAGCTGGCCGTCGATGACGCCGTCCGCATCACCACCGACGTGGCCGACGCGCTCCACTACGCCCATTCCCAGGGCGTGATCCACCGCGATATCAAGCCGGAGAACATCCTCCTCGCCAATGGCCGGCCGATGGTGGCCGACTTCGGGATCGCGTTGGCGCTCTCCGCCGCGGCCGGCGGACGGATGACCGAGACCGGCCTCTCGCTCGGCACGCCGCACTACATGAGCCCGGAGCAAGCGACGGCCGAGAAGGACATCACCGCTCGAAGCGACGTCTACTCGCTCGCCAGCGTGCTCTACGAGATGCTGGCCGGCCAGCCGCCGCATCTCGGCGGCTCGGCCCAGCAGATCATCATGAAGATCATCGCCGAGCCAGTGCCGTTGGTGACCCAGTTCCGGAAGAGCGTGCCGCCGAATGTCGCGGCTGCCGTCGCCAAGGCGCTGGAGAAGCTGCCGGCCGATCGGTTTGCCACGGCGAAGGAGTTCGCCGACGCGCTGACCAACCCGGCGTTCAGGTCGGTGACCATGGCAGGGGGCCAGATCGGCGGCCCGGGCGCGCGGCGGACGTCGCTCGCCGTCAAGGCGCTCGCCGTACTGGCGGTTCCCGCACTCGCGCTCGCCCTCTGGGGCTGGCTCAGGCCCACCGACGCCCGCCGCACCGAACGGCTGCTGGTCTCCCTGAGCCCGTCACACCCTGGGGGGATGCCAAGTCCATTCTGGGCCTGGCAGGACGCGATCTCTCCAGACGGCTCGGCGATCGTCTTCGTCGATTTCGATGCTCAGGCGGGTGCCTCGCCTCCCTTGATGATCAAGGAGAGCGAATCGGCCCTCCCTCGCCCCATTCCCGGAACGGAGGGGGGGACCAGCGCATTCTTTTCACCGGATGGCAGCTCGATCGGGTTCGCGACACGGAACGGCCTGTTCAGGATTCCTCGCGACGGTGGTGCTCCACTCCCGCTGTCAGACTCGGCTGCAGGGTTCCCTCCGACCGCCGCCGCTGGTGCATGGCTGGACGACAACTCGATCATCTTTGTATCCCGCGACAATAGCCGACTCTTCCAGGTGAGTGCCGAGGGAACTGGTCAGCGCGTCGTCCTCGACACCGGACGCATCGGCGTGGGATCCATCAATCGCGTGAGCGCGCTGCCGGATGCCCAGGGGGTCCTCATCACGGCGTGTCCATCGATACCGTGCGTCGACGGGGCGGTCTGGGCACTGGACCTGAAACGGGACAGGGTGGAACTCGTAGCGAGACGTGCGTCGGCAGCGTGGTACATGCCCACCGGCCACGTGTTGTTCGGGCGGCCCGATGGCAACCTCTTCGCGCAGCGCTTCGACCGCGACCAGTTGAGCCTGACCGGCCCGGTGACGCCCGTCCTTGGGCCGATCCAGACCGCCTACGGTACGCCGCGCATGCTCTATTCTCCCGCCGGCACGATTCTCTACTCCTCAGAGGGCGCCGACATCTCGAACACTGTCGGTGACCTGGTCTGGGTGGACCGGAAGGGAGCCGCGACCACACTTGTTTCCGGATCCCCATCGGCAGCCCCGCGAATGCGGGCAACGCACTTTCACCCGGCGGGACTCGACTCGCGTTCGTCGAGCGGGTTGATCAGGCATCACAGATCTTCGTGAAGCCACTGCCCGACGGCCCCGCGTCACAGATCACCTTCAACGGGCCGAGCAGCCGTCCGGGGTGGACACCGGACGGGCGGGACATCGTCTACATCGGGAACCGCAACGGCCGGATGGTCGCACTGCGTCGTCGGGCCGACGGGACCGGCGACGAAACGGTCGTGGCCGAGGATGCCCGCGGCGTCTATGAAGTGCTCGTCTCACCCGACTCGCAGTGGCTCATCTACCGGACGAACGATGAGGCGAGTGACCATGGGGATATTCTCGCCCGGCGCCTGACCGGCGACACGGCCTCCCGTGCGCTTGTCGCGACGGAGGCTCGTGAGGTCACCCCAGCGCTCTCACCCGATGGCAAGTGGCTCGCCTACGCCAGCGGCGAAGGACCACGATTGGAGATCTTCGTCTGTCCGTTCCCGAACAAAGATTCCGGGCTGTGGCGGGTCTCCGACGGTGGCGGATCGGAACCGCGATGGAGTGCGGACGGCAAGGAGTTGTTCTACTGGTCGTCGGACAACTTCATGATGGCGGCACAGATCGAGACCGTGCCCACGTTTCGCGTCAGCGAGACGCGACAGCTGTTTGCGCCGAAGGAGAATTACTACCATGGGGGGAGCCATGCAGTCTACGCCGTATCGCAGGACGGCAAACGATTTCTCTTCTCCCGGCCCGCTGACTCGACCCCCCACCTGGTGCTGATCCGGAACCTGTTCACCGAGCTCGGGCCACAACTCAAGCGGCGGTAGGAGGAACCGGGTCGCGCGGCGCATCGCGCCGGAAGGTGTTCGACCGGTACCGCGGCACCGCTGCCCCCAAGCCGACGGGCTGTCCGGGTAGCTGAAGCAATCCGACAGCCTCAGCGTCGCGTCGCGTCCCAGGGAATGCCCACCGCATCGATCACAGCGGAGTTGCCCGTGGCGGCAAAGCGCACTCCGATCACCTGGGGCGAGTCTGCCCCGACATAGCGGTTGCTGTCGACCCGAACCAGCAGCGTGGTGAAGAACGGCTCCTGGTCCCCCCCCGGCGGAGTCATGGCGAGGGTGAGGGTGTCGCCCCCCGCCGGCCCGATCCGGAACCAGACCGTTCCCCCATCGTAGCTCCCCGTGAACCGCTCGGCCCCGCCGACATTGAGCGCCCTCACCGGTTCGGCAGCGAGATCCAGCACAACATCCGCGATTGCGACCTCGACGGCGTCGGGATCGAAGAGCGAGCTCGAGTTGGCGGCCACGGCGATGGTCAGGTCACGGTCGGGATAGTGGCCCAGCGACGCCGTGAACCCGTCGACGTGGCCGGTGTGCGACCAGCGGGTGATGCCGCGGTGCGGCTGGAGGAGGAGGCCGAATCCGTAGTCATGCCTGCTGCCGTCGGCGAGCACGACGGGCCGGGTCATCTGGGCGAGTGACGCGGAGTCGACGATCCGTCCGGCAAAGAGGACGTCGGCCCAGCGCGCCAGCTCACTGGGCGTGCCGCGGAACCAGCAGGCATCCCCGACCGGCTCGAGCGTGTCGCCCTCCGGTGCGTATCCCTGCGCCATGCCGGGGATGTCGGGGTGGTCCGGATCGCACATGCCCAGGGTCCGGAGGCCGAGCGGCTGCAGCATGTCGTGTTGCAGGTAGTCGTTGAATGGCCTGCCGGTGGCCGACTGCACCGCCTCGTCGAGCCGATCGAAGTTGGAGTTGCTGTAGGCCCACCTGGTGCCCGGCACGAACTCCAGCGTATCGATCGCCTCCGAGTCGTCGACCTCCGGGAGCCCCGACACCTGATTCAGCATCTGGCGGATTCGCACTGGTGATCCGGGGATCCTGATCGAGGCGATCCACTGCTCGGCCGGGTCGTCGAGCGACAACGCCCCGTGCTGGGCAAGCTGCAGCACCGCCGCGGCGGTGACCGGCTTCTTGATCGACCCAAGCTCGAAGATCGTGTTGGGTGTGACGGGTCCCGCGCGGGGTCCGGCGAGCGCGGCCACGCCGTAGCCCCGGGCGTAGATCGTCTCGCCGCCGGCGACGATCGCGATCGACATCCCGGGCACGGGGCGCCGTGCCATGAACGCGGAAACCACGCTGTCCACTCGGCTCGCCACGGCGGCATCGAGGTGGGGAGCCGGGGCGGTCGGCGCGCCGCAGGCGGCGAGGATCGTCAGCAGCGTTGCAGGGGAGGCGAGGGCCCTGTTCACTGCCCGCCGCGCACGAACTTCTGGATCCGCTTGCCGGTGATGTCGCCCACGTACACGGCACCGTCGGGAGCGACGGCGATGTCGTGGGCGATCTCGAACTGGCCGTCGTGGTTGCCCCAGCGACCGACCCGTTCAGTCACCGTGCCATCGTGCTGCGCCACCACCAGCGCCGAGCGGTCGGGTGGCGCATCGGGCTGGTCACCACCGTCGGCGATGAACGCCGTGCCATCCGGCCCGATCGCGACGTCGTACGGGCGACCGATCTCCGCGCCACTCCACTGGCTCAGGAACTTGCCAGTGCTGTCGAAGACCTGCACCCGTGCGTTGCTGCGGTCGGACACGTAGACCCGCCCCTCGGTGTCGAGGGAGACGCTGTGGACCAGGTCGAACTCGCCCGGTCCGGTGCCCGGGGTGCCCCATTGGAACTGGAACTCGCCGCTGGGCGAGAACTTCATCACCCGCGTGTTCACGTAGCCGTCGCTCACGTAGAACGAGCCGTCGGGTGCCACGGCCACCTTGGTGGGCAGGTCAAAGTGAGCACTGTCGTTGCCGGCCACGCCGCGCTCGCCGAGCGTCATCAGCAGACGGCCGTCGTGGGAGTACTTGAACACCTGCTGCAGCGCCACGTCGGTGAGCCAGACGTTGTCCTGGGCGTCGACGGTGAGCCCGTGCGGCATTGCGAAGGCGTTGGCGCCCCACTCGGCGACGATCGCCCCGGTGCGGCTGTCGAACACCGTCACCGTCGGGGCGGTGATCGGGTCGAGGGAGAGCACGTTGTCGGCGGGCCAGCTACGCTCGTTGCGGTGGAAGACCAGCACGTTCCCGGCGGTGTCGACACTCACGCCCGAGACTTCTCCCAGGTCGCGCCCCGGTGGCAGCTGGGGCCAGCCGTGGACCACGTGGTAGCCGGCGGTGGCGGCGTCCTGACTGGTCGCCGGCGCGTCGGACGACCCGGGAGCGCAGGCGGTGGCGAACAGGAAGGTGGGAGCCAGGCCGATGGCGCGCAGAAGCCTCGGTCGAATCATGGGTGTGATCCTCTGACGGCGGGTTCGGCGCTCCGGAGGAAGCGCCGTGGGGTATTGGGAGAATCTACCGCGCGGGCGCGATTACGCCGCGAACATCTCCTGCAGCCCCGTCAGCACCTTGGCAAGCGTCGGGGCGGAGAGCCTGGCAACCCGACGCACCAGCCGGGCGCGATCGATGGTGCGAAGCTGGTCGAGCACCATGTGTCCCGACTTGCCCGCCACCCGGCAGGGAATACGAAAGGGATAGGGATGCGAGCCGGTGGTGAGCGGCGCCACGATGAAGGTCTGCAGGTGGGCATTGAGTTCGTCGGGGGAGACCACCAGACAGGGACGGGTCTTCCGGATCTCGCGGCCGAGTGTCGGCGCGAGACTCACCAGGTAGATCTCGCCCCGCGACACCCGCGACGCTACCATGTCCACTCCTCGTCATCGAACCGGGTCGGCGTCTCCGCGTCGAGGAGTCCCTCGCCCTCGGCGGCCAGCCTGGCCGCTGCCTCGGCCCAGCCGGCGCGAGTCCCCTCGAGCGGCCGGACCACGATGGTGCCATCCTGCACCTCGAGCTCGACCTCGTCGGTCAATCCCGCCTCCTCGATGAGCGGCTTGGGGATCCGCACCCCGCGCGAATTCCCGATCTGCACCAGCCGAGCCGTGGTCCGCATGCATCCTCCCGATGTAATTACATTGTAATCACATCCGACACGCGCCACCAGTCGTTACCCCGAGAAGCTGCGCGGGGGCCGCGAGAAGCTGGTAACCAGCGTTCCCCGCATAGCGGGGCGGGATACGGCAGCGACCGTCACCCCTTCCGACCACGCGTTTACGGCACGGATGGAGTCGCCCTGACGAGGCGACGGTACCGGGCTCAATCGCGGAGGATCTTCTCCATCTTCTTCCCCCTGGCCAGCTCGTCGATCAGCTTGTCGAGGTAGCGGATCTCGCGCATCAGCGGCTCCTCCACCTCCTCGACTCGCACGCCGCAGACCACCCCGGTGATCGGCGTCCGCGACGGGTTCATGCCTGGCGCCTGGGCGAAGAACGTCTCGAAGTCGGTCCGCCGCTCGAGGTGCGCCTCCAGTTGCTGCTGGCTGTAGCCGGTGAGCCACCGGAAGATGGTGTCGACCTCGTCCTTGGTGCGCCCCTTCTTCTCCGCCTTGTTGATGTCGTGCGGATAGACGCTGGCAACACTCGTGGTGTAGATCCGGTGGCCTGCCATCAACTCTGCTCATTCTGTGAATCGCGTCCTTGGCAGCTACGCGGGGCCGGTAACGCAACACCATCGCGCCCGACTTGAATTCCTGCCGGCCGATCGGCTTGAGGTCGAGCGGCTTGGACAACCCCGCGAAGAGGCTCCGTCCACCGCCAACGATGCGGGGATGGACGATGAACTCGTACTCGTCGATCAGCCCCAGCTCCACCAGCGCCAGCGGCATCGTCACGCCGCCCACGGCGATCCCCCTGCCAGGCCGCGTCTTGAGCTCGCGCACGAACTCGCCCAGGTCGCCGCGCACCAGCTCGGCGTGAGCGTGCATCTCCGGCTCGGGGATTACCGCCGTGTGGTCAACCCGGCCGTCGAGGGTCACGTTGATGGCATAGCGGAGGGGGCGCATGGGGGCTCCGGAGGTGGTGCCGAGGGATATGGTGGCGCGCTGCCGAAGTAGCACAATTGTATTACGATCATGGCAGATCACAAGCGGGAGAGGCCCAATGGTCCGTGAAATCACCCTCAGGCAGGTCGGCGGCTCGATCGGGGCGACCCTCCCCAAGGACATGGCCCAGCGACTGCATCTCGGCGTTGGCGACCGGGTGCTGGCGGTGGAGACCGAGCGGGGAATCCTGCTCAGTCCCTATGACCCCGATGTGGAGGCCGGCCTTGCCCTCGCCGCCCGGGCCGCCGGCAAGTTCCGGAACGCCCTCCGCGAGCTCGCCAAGTAGCCGGTGCGCGAGCCGCGCTGGGTGCCGCGCCTGGTGGTCGAGGCGGTGCATCTCGACCAGCTGCGCGAGCATGGCGGCCCGCCCAGGCTCCGCGACGACGGAGCCCTCGAGGGCGGCACTCGCCCGGCCTCGCCAGAAGCACAGCTACGACGCCGATACCGACCTCGCCGCTCTGGCCGCAGCCTACCCTTTCGGGCTCGCGACCGCCCATCCCTTCAATGACGGCAACAAGCGCATCGCCTTCCTGACGATTGTCGTGTTCCTGGGGCTCAACGGCAAGGATCTCGACGCCACCGAGACGGAAGTGGTGCAGGTGATGGTCGCGCTCGCGGCTGGATCGCTGGAGGAGACAGAGCTGGCAGAGTGGATTCGCGAGCGGGTGGTAAGGCTCGAGCGGTAGCGCCCCGTAATATCACCACGCCACCGAGCTGGGAAAGGCAGAGCTCGCCCTGGGCGGATTCCTGGATCAACGAGACGGCGTCGCGGCCGAGGCTCCCGTGGCTCGCTGGGACACCATTTGGAGGCGTCTCCCCGACTCGGCCATACATCCCAGCAAGACTACATTCCGTAAGGGTCGAGATTCTATGGCCAAGGATGTCGCTGCAGACGCTGGATCCCGTCGTCATCGGTGACCGCGACATAGACTGTTCCCGACCCAAATCCGACTACCCGTTCACCCTCGGGCAACAACAGCTGCGCAGTCCGATTCCCACTCCGCGCGATGACATCATAGTGTCTCCCGGGTTGCCGTGCCGTCGGTGTCCGAGCGATCAAGAGCTCTCCACCAGGCGTGTTCAGGACAACCGAGCCTCGGAGTGCTTCGAACGCAGGCACTGTGGTGGGCCAATCACTGATGGTGCTGGGGTCTGGCGGCGTTGCGGGTGGATTCCACATACGTGCTAGGTATGCTCGCTTCTCACGCCCGTCAACCTGAATGGTCTCGATCGGGATAGGGCTACCTCGCAGCCACTGTCCATTCGGGGCTCTCCAATCTACGCGGTAGGGATCAAGTCGTGCGATGGCTACCCACCCATCGGGGAATAGTGTTGCTTGCTCGAAGCCCGTAAACGGGGGAAATGTGTAACTGCCGCTGAGTTGCCGGCCATCGGGACCCGTGGTGCCTCCGACTTGCAGGCGGAGGGCGGGGCGGATCCGCCCTATGGTGTCGGCGATTCCAGTTGCCCGGCTCACGAGAGCGACATACGGAGAATCGAGGCGTCCTCGCGCATCCCCTGCGATCCGACCGGCGTTCAGCTGCGCCAGCATTCGCCCAGCGCCATCAGCGCCGACTTCCCCGCCCCGTGCGGCTGATGTAGCGGCTTCGTCGGGTGGGAGTGTCGCCACAACCCCGGCACCCTTCAGTAGCAGCCAGCGGCGATTGCCACCGTCGACCACCAAAGTGGAATCTGCCCCAACTGGAAAAATTCCGCTGACTCTCCGGATCTCTCCAGGCCCGCTTCCCGCCCTTGCAACGGTCTTGATCGATCCCGTTTGAAGTCAGCGACCACAAGGCGGCGCTCGCTCCGGTCCGCTATTACCACCCGGCCGTCGACAAGCTCACGCACGAAATCGATACTGGTGAACTCCTCGGCAAGGCCGCCGTTGGCTGGCTTCAGGCTAATCCGCCCTGGCACGGAGGAATCTTGGCCAACCAGGGAAAGCGGCGTGAGTAGCAGCATGCCGGCACCAAGCACGGCTGCACTCGCCACGGGAAACTTCATCCGCTGAAACATACCGGATACCCCTGTTGCGGGTCTTGGATGGTTCGATCGCCTCAACCACTACTTACTGCTCCTACCTCTCCCGGCTCGCCGTGGATCCGCAGCTGCCATGACGACAAACACCTGGTGTCCTGAAGTCGTCATGGCGCCGCGAGTAGACCCAGATCACCCAGACCCACACGCCCTTGGGGAGCTCCAATTTCGAGTGGCCACCTGACTCCCGACTCACAGCCCCCGAAGAAGGCTGCGTCAGCAGGGGCTCACGCGCGACCCGCTCCTAGCACGAGGAGGTATAGCAGGTAGTGACATTCGTGTGGCAGCACTGATGGACGTTGTAGCTACAGCACAACTCAAAGCCCACCGTTGAGCAACACACTACATCTGGATCGCAGCGGTTCTTGCAATCGCCTTCGTCGACACTGTCGGTTTGCGCCATCAAGGGAATCGCACCGGCAATGGTGGCCAGCGCAATCGCGAGGTTGAACGCCAACCCTGCCCTCATAATGCCCTCCTGGAGTCATGCAACGTCGCAGCCGATACTGCGCCCCCCCTGGGGCGCCGTAGTTCGAAGCCTAACAGACTGCCGTGTAGCACTGCGTGGTATTTGAGTGGCAGCACTTATGCAAATTGTAGCTGCAACACACCTCGGTGCCGTGGGCGGAGCAGCAGAAGGCACCTTGGTCACATTGCGAGATACAACCGGAATCGCCCTCACTGTCCGTCTGGGCCATGAGCGGGAGAGCTCCGATCATTGTAACCAGAGCCAGTGCCACGTTGAACGCCGTCTTGGTCTTCATAATGTCCTCCTTGTTGATGTTACCAAGCGAAAATGGCATCGAGTCACGTCACCGTCGACACAGCATTCTCAGATGACCGCATGACCTTCGCAACCGAACATTGCACGGCAGGTACCCACCGCCAGCGCAACTCAGGCCGCCACACTGGCCTCTCGTCCTAACAAAGGTCCGCCCAGCATGACGATGAATTGCTGTGGCAGCAATAGTACACCACGTAACTGCAGCACACGTGGGTCCCCGCGGTGGAGCAGCAGACTGCGCCTGAATCACATTGCGACAGACAGCCTTCGTCATTGCCGTCCGTCCTCGCCAGTAGTGGGGTGGCGCCGAAAAGCGTCACCACGCCGAGGATCGTGTTGAGCCTTGTTCGTGCAATCATGAGGACCTCTCGATATGTCTGTCGTGGAGCACCCTACTCGCCCGAACGCTTCACCCACTCTTCGAGCTGTTGCATCGATGGCGCTCCGCCAAAGAGTGAGTCTCCGACGATCCAGGTTGGCGTCGCACTGATTCCGAGTCTCGCCGCGATGATCGAATCCTCGACGATGGCCCAGCATATCGCTCCGACGCCACACACTCATCGAAGCTGACCAGATCTCGGACGTTCGCTGCCTTGGCAAGCTTTGCCCACGTGCGGCTGCCCAGCTTGTTTCGGTTGTTGAAGACCTGATGATAGAACGCCTCGAAGGCTCCTTGTTCCGCAGCGCACTCCGCGGCGAGCGCCGCGGTACGGCTGTGGACATGCCCTGGAATGAGGAGGTGCTTGTACGTGATCGTCACCCTCCCTGGGTACTGCTTCAACAGGTCCTCAAGTTCGCCTGACGACACCGCGCAAAAGGGGCACTCAAAATCGGCAAACTCGACGATGTGAAGGGGAGCGTTCTCCCCTCCAATCCGAGGACCCACGAAGGAGACCTGCTCCCCCGAGGGGATTGGGCGACCCTGCGCCGATTCCACCGGCCGGGCGGGGAGGGGTGCTGTCGGACGGAAGAATTGTTGCTTGACGGACAGGATTGTGACCGTCACGCAGCAGAGGCTCAAGATGCCAGTAAAGACCTTTCCCCACGCGTCAGAAGTACTCACGGTGACTCTCCTGAAGGTTTCCCTGGGCCTGACTTGCTACGGTCATACCCCAGCCATGCACCGCTCTGTAGGTCGAATAGGTTGGGCAGCGAACCCATCCCGCCTGAACACCCCGGCGAGAATCGGGCGGACAACGGAGACTATTCCCGCACACAATGGGAATCTCAGTTTTCGTCGGTCCCTGCACCATCCCGCCACCGAGCGACTAGTGTTCGTTCCCGCCCTGTAGGGCGCTGCCTCGATCTCCATCGAGGATCCCGCGCCGCAGGCTGGCTTCAAGCGCCGCCTCCCATGCACCCAGCCCGCGGAGCTCAGGCCAGGAGTACCCAAAGAGCCATCGACAACGACTAGACAGAGTCTTGACGTCGATTCCGGCAGAATTGGCAGCGGCCTGCTCTGTCCATGACTGGCGTGCCGCGTGCGCGAGCAGCTTTACGGTTGCATCGACATTACGACAGTCCCTTGGAGACCAATTCCCGAGCTGCCTGAGTGGGCGACGGTATCTCGTCGCATCGTTGTGACTGCAAACACAATCCATGAAGAGGCCGGCCAAACGTGTCGACGTGCGCAACAAGATGTACGCCGCAAGATCTGTGGAATCTGGGACAGGACGCGTCCGTACCGCAGCACGGGTCGCTGCAGGTGTTAGCGGGCCGGCGTCGCCTGGCAGCGCTATCTGAGCCGTCCCAGGTACTGCGAGTGATACGAGGTCTGCTGGAAGAAGGGCCTCGCATGACGCGACAACCGGGCACCACGGCGTCTCAAGGTGATACTTGCGAGCTTCTGGGATCAGAGCGATTTCTTTGTCGGCATTCATGACGATCAGAATCGTTCCCAGTGCGCGAGGGACCCCCCGCATCAGCCCGACAAACTGCTGACTAAGTGGTGGCAAGCACACCAGCGGCATTTCAGGTGCCCCGTTGGGGCGAGTGGCCTGGGGTCAGGGATTGAGGCGACCTTCTCGACCTCAGATCCTTGGCTGTCAGCGGCATTGCACATTGACACGACCGGTCCGGGTCGTTGTTGACGGATCGCATTCTGTGACAGGCCGACTGCCCACTGACGCGCCCTGTCTTAGCGGGGTCGCTGTGGAAACCGCAGTGAGCCGAACCTTGCATCACCCCGTCTGACGGCGTGGGTCGCCCTAGAGCGACTCCTACTCCCCCCACCTGTAAACGGATGGGACCCACGTGAGGAGACCGAGGCAGTGTGATCACCTCGGCGCCGGCCGCCATCCATTGGTGGATAGTCCAACGGAAGGCTTCCGTCTCGGAAGCCGCCATGCCCTTCCCATTCGACAGGGAGCTGGCCCGACACGGGATGGGGTGATGACGAAGGCCAGATTTCCCTTCCGATTGGCTCGAAAGGGCTACAAGGCAACAATTGTCATGAAGAGACGACGACACGCTGTGGGGGGAACGCGCCGGCCGGCCGGCCTTGGCGCAATGAAAAGTCTCACCTTGACGGCGATATGCCGGTGCACATTCAGCGGACATTCCGATGGCTCTAGGCAAGGGGGGTGCCTGAAAACCGGGATCCGTCTTTGGATTCAGAACCTCCGAATCCGACGGATACTCTAGTGGTTGCACCTGAATCGCGCAAGCGCCACTAGGGTCACTTCTGGTTCCCGGCCCCGACGAGCCTGGGGACCCACGCCGGTCCACCCCCACCGGTGGTTCCCGCTCAACCAGCTGACCCTCTCCCCCTCCCTCAGGCGGCGGAGCGCTGATTGGCTATCGAAACCTCACACTCACCTGGTTCGTGTCCTCGTGACCAGTCTTTCGCCGGGCTCCGCCGACCTGCCAAGCTCCAGAAGCGATGCGCCGGATGGTGGGAGCGGGCGTGCCAGCCGTAGCTCCCCCGCGGCGAGCCCGGCCCCGACACAGCCGAGGATGATTGCCATCTCGAGGTTGCCGGTGAGGAAGCGGACCAGAAAGTGGCCACGGAATGCCAGATGAACGTGCCACAAGAGGGGAAGCAGTGCTCCCGGGATGGCGCCCCAGAGCGCCATCCTGATGAGGGGGATGCGGTCGATCTCACGGTTCCGCTCCGCGATCGCGACCACGCCCGCCACGAGCACGCCGCTCGCGAAGCCGACCGCGGCCCAATACGTCATCATGCCGGGAATCAGTCGAACCAGTTCCAGCAGGTGATGACCGACCAGTCCGTGCGTGGCCTGCACGAACTCGAATACGGTTCCGGCGATCACCCAGGCCCCGGCCCAAAGAAGAGCGTGGACCAGGATTGCCTTGATTCGACGCTTGAACATGCTCCTCCGATCGCCGAGTGGCCCATAGGGACTCGTCTGGAAATACACCTACGTTCCGAGGCCCAAAAGGTGTCCAAGGATCGCCCTCTTCGTCTTCCCCGCGACCCCCTGATCTTGCCTGGCAACTTGGCGGCAAGCTTGGGCCAAGAAGACGGAGCTGGGAGGGTGGATTCGCGAGCGGTTGGTGCGGCTGCGCGGCCAGGACGCCCGCTGAAGGGGGGCGAGGGAATTGTCATCCTTCGACTCCGCAGCCCTGCGGGCTGCTGCGCTCAGCAACTGTCTTGGTTGTCAAGCCGTGGCGGGCTGCCACGGGGCCCCGGTGGCGAGCATCGCGTTGAGGATCGTGAGCAGCTTTCGCATGCACGCCACCAGCGCGACCTTCGCCGGCTTGCCGGCGTCGCACAGCCGGGTGTAGAACGCCCGGAGCACGGGATTGTGGCGGCTCGCCACCAGCGCCGCCATGTACAGCACCCGCCGCACCGTCGCGCGCCCGCCCCAGATCACCCGGCGTCCCCGCCACTGCCCGCTGTCCCGGGCCAGCGGGGCCACGCCCACCAGCGCCGCGATCTGCTTGCGGTCGAGCTGGCCCAGCTCCGGCAACAGCGCCAGCAGCGTGCGCGCCACCACCGGGCCGATCCCCGGCACGCTGCGCAGCAGGTCCTCCTTCACCCGCCACACCGGACTCGCCTCGATCGCCTGCCGCAGGTCGTCGTCGGTCTCCTTGACCCGCTTCTCCAGCCACCGGATGTGCGCCTGCACGTCCCGGCGCACCCGGGCGCGCGCCAGCCCCAGTCGATTCTTCTCCTGGGTCAGCATGTCCTGCAGCTGACGGCGGCGGGTCACCAGGTCGGCCAACTCGGTCGTCGCGCCATCGGCGAGCGGGCGCAGGGCCGGCTGCACCCGCTCGGCGAAGAGCGCCAGCACCGCGGCATCGAGGCGGTCGGTCTTGGCCAGCTGGCCGGTGCTCCGCGCGAAGTCCCGGATCTGCCGGGCATTGACCACCACCGCCGGCAACCCCGCGGCGGTCAGGGCGACGGTGGCGGCCCGCTCATAGCCGCCGGTCGGCTCCAGCACCAGCGCGGCGGGAGCGAGGGGCGTGGCCCACGCCACCAGGGCCGCGTGGCCGGACTCGTCATTGGAGAATTGCGTCACTTCACCGGTCGGCCGCACCACGGCGTCGATCACGGCCTTGCTCACGTCCAGCCCGATATAGCAGGTCATCCCAGGACTCCGGCGTCGAGGTCCTCGCGATGGCCCATCCTTGCGCGATGCGGGGTCGGACCCCAGGCAACTGTGCGGGCTCACGGCGAGCAGGATCGGGGGACGCCCACGCTGAGCGACGGTGTGGACACCACAGGATGAACGAGCTGTCCCCCGACCCAATACCTTACGACGATCCGTCATCCGCGCTACCTCCAGAGGGGAGATACAAGGATGACGATTCCCCGCCCCGAGCGCCCCCCTACCTCACCCGCAACAGCAGCCGATAGACCGAATCCGACGGCTGGATCCAGAGCGAGTCGCCGCGCACCCGGTACTTCCGCGGCTGCTCGGTGCCGATGATGTCGAGGATGGTCCCACCGATGGGGAGGTGGACCACGGTCGAGTCGTTCTCGATGCGATACGACCCGAAGTAGCCCACATAGCAGCGCGGCGCCACCAGGAAGTCGCCCTGCCCGCGATACTCGGGGACGTCGCCGCCGCAGTTGGTGACAGCGGGGCCGTCCTGGTGCATCAGGTGGATCGACAGGAATCCGGTGGGGCCGTACACGAAGTAGCCGCGCGGGTGGGCGCCGAATTCGTACTGCCAGGTGCCGGTGGAGTCCCTGGCGCGCCACTCGACGAGCTTCCAGGTGCCGATGAGGGGCGATGGCGTTTCGACTGGTGGAGCCGGCGCACCGCAGCCGGCGAGGAGCACGGCAGACGAAAGGAGAAGCGGGAAGCGCATCAGACCAACCTCAGAAGTAGGGGGGCGGCTCCGGCAGCGGCTCACCGCGCCGGACCGGTGGCGGGAGAGGAGCGTCGGCGGACGGGAAGAAGATGCCTGCACACTTTGGCGATCGGCAAGCGCGAGGAGCCTGCCCAGGCAACCCGTGCCAGCCGCACTTCGTTGTTAGATTGCGCACGACACAGACCGACAGCGAATGCCCCGACCGCTCCTGGCACGCGGGTCACACCGACCCGTCAGGGCGCGAATGGCGGACGCAGGTTGAGCTGGAGAGTCCCGCGCCCGGGGATCGTCACATGAGCACCTTGGAACGCGCCATCAGCATCGCGGCAGAGGCCCACGCGGGCCAGACCGACAAGGGTGGTGCCCCGTACATCCTGCACCCCCTGCGTGTCATGATGCGCGTGGAGGGAGAGGACGCGCGCATCGCGGCGGTGCTCCACGACCTCGTGGAAGACACCCACTGGACCTTCGATGATCTGCGCACGGAGGGTTTCGGCGAGGCCGTGGTTGCCGCGCTCGACGGACTGACGCGGCGTGACGGGGAACTCTACCTGGACTTCTGTCGACGAGCGGCGACCAACGAGCTCGCCAGACAGGTGAAGCTCGCCGATATCGACGACAACCTCGACCCTGCCCGCGTCGCCGCCCTTCCCGAGCAGCATCGCTCACTTGCCGACCGGTATCGGAAGGCCCGAGCGATCCTCAGTCGCGAGGAATGATCAGATGCCGCCGTTCATACCCGACTTGCCGCAGCTGACCGACCTGCTCGTCAACCTGACGATCCTCGGCGGTGGACTGGCCGCGGCATACAAGTTCCGGGTCTTCGACGTGCTGGCCCATCGCTATCGTTCGGAGGTGTGGTGCACGTCCACGCCTGTTGGTGACGCCGAGCCCGGGCGCTTCCTGTTCGTGGGCAACTTCGTCATCCACAACACGGGCGACCGCCCCCTCAAGGTGACCCGGGTGCGGCTCTCGCTGCTGAAGCCGTTGGGGGATGACATCATCATCGATTCCGAGCGCACGACGGAAGTCGTGGCCCGGGAATTCGGAAGCGACGCGGGCACGTCGTGGTTCCAGGTCCGCGCGGGGGAGCGAAGCATCTTCCCGCTGCGCGTCTATCTCGACGAACTCTCCGGGCCACTCATCTTCCAGTGCGATTTTCGCTGGAAGCATCGCGGCCAGCCGTCGGAGTTCGCCTGGCTCTACGATCCGCGACTGCCCATGACATGGTGGAGCGAGCCGACGCCGGGACTGCCCGACGCCTACGACCCCTCCGCGGAGACGACGGGGCCGCTCACCCGCGAGGCCTGACGGCTCGCCTGGCGGTGATGGTCGATAACCACACCGCGAGTGGTCAGGACCACGGGCAACACGATGACCAGCGCGAGGATCATCCAGAACGACGTCGCCACGGCGGTGACGTCGGGCTGGCCGGGGACCTGCCGGTCCAGCGCTTGAGCAGCCACCATGCCCCGCTGGCGCCCCTCCCCACCCCACCGTATACTCGCCAGCCCCGATCGACTCTCCCCTCCCATACACCAAGGTGGCGACCATTTCCTCCACGTCACGTCACCCGTTCCTCCGTCGCTGCAGCCGCCTCGGCCCCGTCGCCGCACTCATCGCCCTGGTCGGCTGCGCCGGCGCCTCGATGGGCAGCAGGCCCGCGCCAGTCGCCGGCTCCTACGACGTGATCATCGCAAACGGCCGGATCGTCGACGGCACCGGCGCGGCGTGGCACTACGGCGACGTGGGGATCCGCGGCGACCGCATCGTGACCATGACGCCCAGGGGCATGCTGGCCGACGCGCCCGCGCCAGAAGCGCGTGGACGCCACCGGCCTCGTGGTGGCGCCCGGCTTCATCGACATCCAGGGCCAGTCGGGCGGCTCCTTCCTGTTCGGCGACGGGCGCGACGTGAGCAAGGTCACCCAGGGGATCACCACCGAGATCCTGGGCGAGGGCGGCACGCCGGCGCCCATCAACCCCGCACACCTCGCCGACGACGACCTGCCCGACGACCCGCCGCGGGCCGCGCTCGCGCGGAGCTTCGCCGAGCCCCACGGATTCCGGAACTGGCTGGAGGCGATGGAGGCGCACGGCATCGCGCCCAACGTCGGCTCCTTCGTGGGTGCGGCCACGGTGCGTGTCTACGCCAAGCAGGAGAGCGATCGGGGACCCCACCGCCGCCGAGCTCGACACCATGCGCGCCGTGGTGCGGCGCGCCATGGAGGACGGCGCCATGGGGATGGCATCGGCGCTGATCTACCCGCCGGGCAACTACGCGACGACCGGGGAGCTGATCGAGGAGGCCAAGGCGATGGCGCCCTACGGCGGCGTGTACATCACCCACATGCGCTCCGAGGCCGACGACCTGCTCGAGGCCACCGACGAGGCCATCCGCATCGGCAAGGAGGGCGGCGTCCCGGTCGAGATCTACCACCTGAAGGCGGCGGGCAAGGCCAACTGGGACAAGGCGGCCCAGCGAGGTCGCCAAGATCGACAGCGCCCGCGCCGCGGGGCTCGACGTCCAGGCCGACATGTATCCGTACACGGCGGGTGGCACCGGGCTGAGCGCCTGCTTCCCGCCGGCGGCGTCGGAGGGCGGCAAGCTGCTCGAGCGCCTGGGCGACCCGGCCGCGCGCGCGACGATCAGGGCGGAGATGCTGCAGCAGACGTCGAGCTGGGAGAACCTCTGCGCCCAGGCGGGTCCCGAGGGCGTGCTGCTGGTCGGCTTCAGCAAGGACCGCAACAAGAAGTGGGTCGGCAAGCGCCTCAGCGAGGTCGCCGACGCCATGGGCACCGACTGGGCGACGGCGGCCATGGACCTGGTGCTGGCCGACAGCTCCCGCGTGGGGACGATCTTCTTCCTCATGCGCGAGGACAACGTGCGGATGCAGCTGCAGCAGCCGTGGATCAAGATCGGCACCGACGCCGGTGGCATGCACCCGGACAGCGCCAAGGCCCGGGGCCAGCTCGCCCATCCCGCGCGCCTACGGCACCTATCCCAAGATCCTGGGCCAGTACGTCCGGGAGCAGCGCGTGCTCACGCTGGAGGACGCGATCCGGAAGATGACGTCGGCGGTGGCGACCCGGCTCTCCATCGAGGATCGCGGGGTCCTCCGCCCCGGCTTCTACGCCGACATCGTGGTGTTCGACCCCGAGACCATCCGCGACAGGGCCACGTACGAAGACCCCCACCAGATCTCGGTGGGGGTGAAGCACGTCTTCGTGAACGGCGTGGAGATCGTCCGCGACGAGCAGGCGACGGGCGCCAAGCCGGGGCGCGTGGTCTGGGGTCCGGGAACGAGGCGCTGAGGGGGAGGCTCGGACACCCCGTCACGCCTCGTTGTAGGCTCACTCACGCCCTGACACGTCGAGCTTCACCACCGTCGTCATCGATTCCATGGCGGCCGTCACCTTCATGGGCTTCCGATCATCGGTCAGCTCGGTGAACCGTCTCGGAACGATCCGCCAGGGCCAGCCGCTGGAACCCGGGATCGCCACGGGCCCTGCGCGCACAGTACACCATTCCGAGACACGGGGAACGGCGCCAGGGGCTATCGAGGATCAGGAACGCGACTCCCGCTGCTGCTCCTTCCGACCGAACTCGCGATCCCCTAACCAACGCGAAGCATCCGACTCCCATGCTAGGGCATTCGCCCTACCCCCTCACCCTGTACAGACTGTCCAGCTGCGCCGGCACCTGGTCAAACCATGTCGCTACCCGCGGCAGGTAGCTTTCGAACGTCGGATACCGGTCACGCTCGGCCTCGTACTCGGCCATGAGCCTGGCCAGTCCGTCCATCCACACGAAGCCCCGTTCGATCTCGTTCCGCACCTGTCGCTCCGCAGCGGTGGGACCCTCGTGACGCGCCAGGTAGCGGATGACCGCCGCCCGCACCAGCGACTCGTCGAGCACGATCTCCCAGCTCCCATACGCGTGGCGTCGCATCTCGGCACCAGCCCAGGCAAAGATCGCCGTCATCGGCCGCGCGAACGCCGCATTGTGGCGCGAGACCACCGGGTTCACGTACGAGTGACTGAACTCGTGCACGATCGTGGGCACGGCATCATCGGTGAAGACCGGATTCCCCGCCGAATCGGCTGCAGGCACCCCGACAATGGCATAGAACTCGGTCGCCGAGTCGACCCGCACCCTGGCACCGTAGTTGGCGCCGCCATTGCAGAGCGCCGCGTAGAGGTGAAGGTCGGGCACAGCGCGGCCGCCAAAGAACGACTGGAACCACGATGGGTCGATTCGCTGGTCGAAGACCTCCCGGAGTCGCATGCGTGCCAGCTCACGAACGACCGACTGCGACGCAAGAAAATCCATGAACCGCACGTCCGCCGCGAACGATCGCACAGCAGGCAGGAACCTGGCGATCGCCCAGTCGGTCCACCGTTCATCGAGCTCCGGTGCTCCCTCGAGCGGCACCCGCGGGATGAGGGCCGGAGGCTCGCCCAGATGGACCGCGAGGCTCATCACGGCATTGAACCCCATGCCCAGCGAGTCACGCAGCTCCTGCGCAACCGCGACGACCCGGTGATGGCGCCGTGTCCCGATCCAGGCATCCATCGCCGCCTGATAGCCGGGGAGCCGGCACTGGTCGTACTCCGGCGCACCGGCCAGCCGGAACACGGCACTCAACAGCTCGACCCGTGGATCGGTGTCGATCTCGACAGCCTGGGGCGACGCCACCGCCGGCACGATCAGCAACGCCGTCACCGCGACACCACGGATCATTGGCAACCTCACAGCGCCTGCCCGCCCGGCGGCTCGGTCGTGGTCAACCTGATCCGATGGCTGGTGCCATCACGCGAGACCTCCAGCGTGATCGTATCGTTCGGCTCCAGCCCCGAGAACCTCCGCCCGCCCTCGACCCGATTGATCGCGATCCCGTCGATCGACACCAGGCGATCACCGACGCGGATGCCGGCACGATCGGCCGGTCCGCCGGGAGCCACTCCGGTCACCTCGGGAGGAGCATCGAACGACCAGCGCGACTTGCCATCTTCCGTCCGCACCCGACACGCACAGCTCAGCCCCACGCCCAGGTAGCCACTCGGGAAGATCGAACGCGAGGTACCGGACGCGATGGAGATACCGGTGCCGCTGGCCTGCTTCCCGGTGCTGCCGGAGCCGCTGGTCGATGTCGAGCGGCCGCGGCTCACGCCGCCGTCGCAGCGCCGTCCCGCCACGTAGCGCACCTCGGCCACCTCGTCGCCCCGACGGACCCGGAATCGCACGCTGTCGCCGGGTTGCAGCGCGGCCCAAGCCGCAGTCCCCGACTCGGAGGTGATCAGGTGACCGTCGAGCGCCACCAGGCGGTCCCCATCGCGAAGCCCGGCCGCCACTGCTGGCGTGCGTACCGCGTGGACGACCGGCTCCGTGCTGAAACGCCAGTGTGCCGCCCCGTCGGGAGCGTGGGTGACCGAGCAGTCCACGCACTGGAGACCCTGGATGCCGAGATCGGTGCGCGATGTCTCACCGGCAGGACAGGTCTCGGGTGTCTGGCCGGCGATCGCCCACACCGGAACAGCGGCAAGGATCCCGAGACGAAGAAGGGGACGGAGTCGGAGAAGTGCGCTTGTCATCAGAACCATACCTGTGGACGTGAATCGGACTGCTGGGTCGGGGGTGCCGGTACCATGGTCGGCCGACGATCAAGACCGAGCCCGTACTCACCGGTCTGGATCGCCCGATGGAGGGCGAGCGCGATCTCCTGCGCACGCCGCAACTGGTCCATCCCGATCCCCTGATCCTGCGAGGCCAGGTGGTACAACGCCTCGGCGTAGTCACTGCCGCGCTGCTGGACCTGCTCGAGCTGGGTGGTGAGGTCGGCAACCTGCGCTTCGGGAGTCGCCCGGGAGCCTGGTCGTGCCACCGACAGCCTGCCGAGGAGGATCCCCGCCAGAAGGGCGGCGATCGCCATCGGCCAGTTCCAGCGACGGGTGATCGGCTGGTGCAGCACACCACGGCTCCGCAGCGCGTCGCGCGTGTGCCGGTAGAGTCGGTCGCTCGGCTCCGAGCGATGCACGGAGCGTTCGTAGATCCGCTGCAAGCCGGGATCGTGATCGGATCGGGTCATGGGAACTCCGGTATCAGGAGGCGCCGCAGCTGGCGCCGGGCATCGTGGAGCTGGCTCTTGGAGGTGCCGGCGGCGATGCCGAGCATCTCGCCGATCTCCTCGTGCGAATAGCCCTCGAGATCGTGGAGGAGGACCACCGTGCGGCGACCCGATGGCAGGTGGCCGAGGGCCGCCTCGAGATCGATCGCCACATCGGGCGTGGTCTCACGATCGGGCCAGACATCGGTGAACTCCTCGTGGTCGCGGCGGCGGTGGCGGCGCCAGTGCTCACGCACCACATTGAGGGCCATGGCGTGCAGCCAGGTGCGGAACGTCGACTCGTGCCGGAACCCAGCCAGCCCGGTGAGGGCACGAACCCAGGTGTCCTGGACCACATCCTCCGCCGCCATCCGGTCGGCGCCGAGCAGCCGCTCGACGAAGCGAAGCAGGGCGGGAGTGTGGGCGGCGTGGAGCCGTTCGAAGGCGGCCTCGTCACCGGACCGGGTGATCCGCTCCAACAACACCTGATCCTCGTGGATGGTGGCCTCCGTTGGCATCACCACATTCATCCCTCCGTGACCTGGGATGCCCGGAGGGTTGGGTGGGTGACGAACTTTCCCGTGGCGGGCGAAACCCATCACCTGTGTGAATCGTCTCGGCAAGGGTCGCCAGGGCCGGCTTCCCGGTCCGAATCGCCGAGGATAGCATGGACAGCCAGAAGCTCCGCCGACATTCGCCGTTCGCCATGGCGGCCCTGCTGCTGTCGAGCGCCTGCGGCTCGGGGCGGGGAGTGCCGCTCGCCGACGCGCCGACCCGCACGGTCGATGCCCAGGGCGTCGAGGTGGTCCGCAATACCGGCGCCACCGCCTGGCGTGACACCACCGGCTGGCGGATCCGCGAAATCCGGCGGATCCCGATCCCTGACAGCGGAGCCTGCGGACTCGGCGTGGTCACCTCGGCGACCCTTGATGACGACGATCGCCTCTACGTGGCCGGCCGCCAGCCGCTCGCAATCTCCGCGTTCGACACCACGGGCGCGTGCATCGGCCGGATCGGGCGGTCCGGTGCCGGCCCGGGTGAGTACCGCTACGTGATGCTCGGCGTCACCCATGACATGGTGCTGGTGCAGGACCCGTTGCAGACCCGTCTCACCCGCTACCGCCCTGACGGGTCGGTGGTCTCGATCACCCCATCTCCCTGCTGCCTGCTGGGGCCGGTGCTGCCGGTGCTCCAGGGTGGTGGGGTTGCCATCCCGATGTTCGACCAGGGTCGCGACGGATGGCTGCGGATCGACAGCACCGGGCAGGCCGACTCGCTCCGGGTGCCCCTCGAGCCCACCGACGCTGCGGCGTGGTCATGGCACATCGGTGTCCCCGACGGGCCACGGGGCGAACTCCGCTCGACCGATGTCGGGATTCCCTACTCCCCCACCTTCATCGTGCAGGTCACGCCACTCGGCGCCATCGTCTCGGGGCGCACCGACGTCTATCGCCTCACCCTCGACCATCGTCGCGGTGGCACGAGCCGGGCCATCGAGGCCACCGTCGCGCGGGTTGCCGTGCCGGACAGCCTGCGGGACGCAGCCTACGAGTTCGCGCGCTCGGGCGCCGGTGTCCGCGCCTACGAGGGCCCGATGCAACACGCCGTGCGCCAGTCCGACATCCCCCACCATTGGCCCCTCTGGTCGGCAGTGCGCGGCGACCCCCAGGGCCGACTCTGGGTCGGTCTCCCCTCGTCAGACCGGTCGATCGGCCTCCTCCACGTGTTCGATTCCACCGGCGCGCTGCTCGGGGCGGTGCCGGTGCCTCATCCCGGCATCCTTGGCGACCAGGCGGTGTGGCAGCGCGATCGGATCATCCTGCCCGACGTCGACACCAACGGCCTGCCGGTGGTGCGGATCTTCGCGGTGGATACCACGATCGCCCACTGACCGGCGGCTGGCCCACGACGGCCCCGCATCGAGGCGCTGCGGATCCCAGCGCCTGGCGCGCGAACGGTTCGGCGGCCGCCGCGCCGTTCGCGATGCACCTCCTGATCCCCGGGGTGCGGTGCCGCCGACCGTGGATGCGAGCAGGTCTGCAAGCGTCGACGTGCGGCCCTACTCGTCTGCGTTGAGCGGAATCCAGAGGTGCCGGGCCGTTCCCAACGCCTCGACCTCCCATCCGAGGGCGCGGGCCCGTTCGCGGACAAGCATGAGGTCGAGTGGTGTCGTGGCATCCGACGCGAAGACCCATCGTGCCGACGGCACGTAGAGCATCAGTGACCCGGGCACGTCGGCCAGATCCACGGGCGCCACGCGAACGGCGCGGCGTCCGGACCCGAAGCTGCGTGACGACGTGATCACCGTGTAGCCACCAGGCGGCATGCCGCCGCCGGCGAGGACCGCGTCGAGAAAAGGTGCCGCCGCGGCCGACGCATAGACCGGGGTGCCGTCGCGCACCAGCTGGAGGACCCCTCCATTGCCGGCGCGCGCGGCCACGGTCAGCACCGACGACGTCGCCCGCGCCCGACAAGAACCCGTCGCCTACTTTGCGAGCGTGGCGGAACGGCTCCAGCGCGACGGGCGGATGCAGATCATCGATTCCCTGCGGGCGACGGGACATCGCGGCGCCGACCTGCAGGCTGCCTTCACGCGTGAGTACGCACGAGCCTCGCTGGAAAGCTCGGTCTTCGCCCATGAAGGCCGACACGTGATCGACCAGCAGGAGCACCCCGACCTCGGGTCCGAAGAGCTCGAGTTTCGCGCCAAGTGCTCGCAGGTGGTGTTCGCCACCTATCCGCGGCTGGCCGCCGTCGCCGGCATCATCCAGGTCAACATCGGAGATGGCACTCCCCACGGCGAAGCCAACCGGCGGATCATGGAAGGGATGCGGACCTGGATGGGTGCACATGCCGGGGAGATCCGCGGCCTGGATCCCGCTGCGCCACTGCTCCCCCAGCTCCCCTTGCTCACCGACACACAGCTCCGGCGTGCCTTCCGCTCCATGGACCCGATGGGACGCGCCACGACTCCGCCGTAGACCGCGCCGGCTTGCCAACACGGCCGCTGCCTCCACGTGCCGCGCACCCGTAGACTCGAAGCGGAGGATCGCTATCGCGGCTCGAGCAGCGGTCGGCCGTCGAGGTCACCGGGAGTCGGGATCCCCGCGAGTGCGGCGAGCGATGGCGCGACGTCGCGCGTGGAGGCGCGCTCGGCTGATCGCCCCTGCGGCACACCGGCGCCGAGCAGGACGATCGGAATGGCGCGATCATAGGGATGGGGAGAGCCGTGGATGGCCGTGGCGAAGTCGGGCATGGTGCCGGGGGGGAGCCAGGGGATGACGTCGTAGGCGCCCAGGCCGAGTCCCGTTCGCAGGTCGTAGATCGGGAAGTCGATTCGGCGGTCGACGCGATGGCTGGCTCGGAAAAGGGCCGCGATCGAATCGGGAACGCCGGGAATCGAGGTGCCCGGCGTGAGACGAGCACCGGCGAATGCCCCCTCGACCCACCCGGCACCACGAACCAGACCGGCCACTCGGTCTGCAATGTCGTCATGGCCGGCACGTCGCCAGGTCGCGGCGCTGTCGTTGACGCGATCCATCAGCGCCTGCACCGATTCGCGTGGCACTCGCATGCCGGCGAGGCCCTGCGCCAACCGATACTCCGGTGCCTCCACCGAACCGTGATCGGCCGACAGGGCCAGCACCCAGCGGCCAGGACCGACCAGCGCATCGAGCCGATCGAGGAAGGTGGCAAGGGCCCGGTCGAGTCGAGTCAGGTCATCGAGCATCTCGACCGATCGCGGGCCGTAGTGATGCCCGACGCCATCAACCGTGGAGAGCACGATCGCCAGGTAGTCGGTGCGGTTCTCCTGGCCCAGCCGGAGCCGCGCGACAGCGGTCGTGGCGAGCGCCAGGGTCGCCTCGTCCATCGCCGGCGTGCCCTGGAACCAGGACGCCAGCGCGGTCTGCCCGCGAGCGGTGTCCGCCTCCTCGCGGAAGCGGTGAGGGAAGGTCACGTGCACGCCGTCGGCCTCGTAGCCGACCGAATCGGGCCGGGCAAAGCGGCGGGTCAGGACGTCGCTCACCGTCCGTACCCAGATCGAGTCGCCGATGTACCGCGGCAGGCTGTCCTGGTTGAATCGCACGATCCAGTCGGGGTCGTCGCCCCGATAGTACGAACTTGTGGCGTAGCGTCCCAGCCCGGCCTCGTACCAGTAGACGATCGCGGGCCGGACCCGCCCGATGTGCAGCATCGACGAGATGCGGCCACTGCCGATCCCGACGACCCTCGCGCTGCTGTCGGCAGCCCGGATCCACGAGGCGAGGCCGTCGCGGAGCATCCGTCGAGGGGAGACTCCGGGCCCGTCGCCATCGCCGATGAGATGCTCGGTGCTGTCGGCCATCGGCGACACGAGGTGTGGTCCCCCGTCGCCGGTCTCGACCCACGAGTTGCCCACGATGCCGTGATGGGCAGGCGTCAGACCGGTCGCCAGCGTCACGTGGCCGGGAAGCGAGTTCGTCGGGGCGTGATCGACCCAGGCATTGCCGAACCACATGCCCTGGTCGATCGCCCGCCGGAAGCCGCCAGTGGCGAACGAGTCGAGGCGGGCCAGGTGAGCGGCGCCGAACTGGTCGATCGCCAGCATCACCACCAATCGCGGGGGGGGCGACCGGGGGGCCGCCATGCCGCCGCATCCGACCATGGCGGCAAGGACCAGGGATGCGGCGATCGCCGTTCTAGGGGAGGCCGTGAAGCGCATGGGCACCAACCTCCACCAGCCCGGTCTCGGGGTCCTGTTCCAGGGCGAAGACGGTGTCGCCGCGCACCACGAAGTCTTCCCACCGGCGCGGAAACCCGACGCGGGCGAGATAGCGTCCATCAGCGCTGAAGACGTGCAAGCGCGCGGTGAGGGGCGCGCGACCGGCCAGAGTCGTGTCGGCGAGATACGGCGGATCCTGCTCGAGGACATGGACCCTGCCGGTCCGCGCGTCGCCCCGGATCCCCTGGAACACCTCCTTGACCCGGGCGGCGCTCACCTGACGGTCCACCATCTGGCGGAAGTCCTCGCCGGTCAGTCCTCGCGACCCGAGATTGCGTTCCCACTGTTGTCGCAGCACCCCGAGTTCCGCCTCGGTCGCGACGTCCGGTGGCCGGTCCACCACCACCTCGCGCTTGAGGTGATCCACCGGGTCGAGCAGCTGGAATCCCAGGTGCTGGCACTGGAGACGGAGGAGTCCCACCGCGGTGCCGCCGAACCGGGGGCAGTCTGCATAGTCGATCGACGCAACGGCCAGTGAACTGTCGGGCAGGGTGACCGGCGTGGCCGAACCATCGGTGGCAAGGACCCAGGCCGCCGCCTGGGGCCCGCCCCCGAGGCCCGTGCCGAAGAGCTGATCGCGATCGACGGTGGTGAACAGGAATGGTCGGACTTGCAGCGGGACAGCCCGGCGCGACGTTCCGTCGAAGCCGTAACGGTTGAGGCGCGATCCGCCGCCGTTCCCCACGAGGACTTCACTGTCGCGGATCGCCAGCCCGAAGGCGTTTCGGAACTCGCCCGGTCCTTCGCCTGCACGACCCAGGATCCGAAGCTCGGTGCCGGTTGCGGCATCGAGCAGGTACACCCTGCTGGCCGCCAGGTCGAGCACGGCTACACGATCGAAACCCACCGCGATCCAGCGCGGCAGTTCCCAGGGAGATTCGGTCTCCGCCGCCGGGCTGCTCCAGAGCGAGGTTGCGGTGACCTGGGTCGAGTCCAGGAGTGGGGCGGCCGGGTTGCGGACGATTTCGGCACCGGCGACCGTGTCGCGGGTGCCGGCCCACTGCGACGTCCCGGGCGCCCCACCACAGGCCGCCGCGACCAGCGCAAGCATCATCAGTCGGCAGATGTCAGTGGATGGCATGCAACACGACCGTCCCGGAGGCGATCCCGGGGCGACGGATCTCCAGCGTCCGGCCGTCCGACCGGTCGCGCGACAGGCTGGCTCGGACCCGGAGGTCCGATCCGGTCTCGAACGACTCGAATCGTCCCTCACCCACCGGATAGAGTGACCGGCCGAACTCGAACTCGTGCCAGTCGGGGATCACGGACACGTTGGTGAGCCGTTGACCTCGCCATGTATGTACCTGTGCGGCAGCGCCGTGCTCGAACACCAGTCGCAGCACGACCTGAACCTCATCGAGCGCGCCCGCCGAGGCGGCGACCTCGATGTGTTGCAGGGCCCCGAACTTGGCATCCCAATCCGCGCGATCATACTGATGGTAGCGACGCAGGGTGGCCACCGGGGTGATTCCCCCCATCGCCTCGAACTGGGGTTGGAAGTCGCCCCGGAATTCCGCCCGGACCACGTTCGCGGATCGCTCGGCGAGCCGCTTCACCTCGGCATCGTCGGTCGATCGATCCCCGCCGATCACCAGCCGCATCGCGTCAGCACCAATGGCACGGACTGCCAGGTGACCGGGTTCGGCGCGCACCACAATCGTGTCGCCGGTCGAGAGGGGGTAGCGACCTGCCAGTCCGGCCAATACGCTGTCGGCGACGGGAACCAGTTCGGGTGGCATGGAAAACGGCTGGTCGAGCAGGATGGCCTGTACGGCACTCGCGATACGCGTCACATTGAGATTCGAAGCATCGTTCGACCCAACGAAGAAGAACAGGTCGTCGTCGGGCATCCAGTAGAAGCCGGCGCCGAAGTAGCCATTCCCGCCGGTGTGGAAGATCAGCCGGTGATCCCGAGCGTCGGTGCTGACCTCGAGGCCGTAACCATAGAAGTGCCGGCTGTCACCCTCGTCGACATGCGGGGCGATCATCGCTGCCACCGCACTCTCCTCCAGGACGCTTCCGCGACGAATAGCGAGATACCACCGGAGCATGTCCCAGGCATCAGACTGCAGTCCGCCGTTGCCTCGCAGGTTCCATGTCGGTCCATCGGGCAGCCGGTGCTGGCTGGCGAACGGCCCCAGGCGCTTGTCGCCCCGGTAGCCGGTCGCGACCATCCGTGGATCAAGGGTCGGGAGCAGGTAGCCGGTCCGATACATGCCCGTCGGCCACAAGAGATGCTCGCGGAGATAGCGTTCGTACGGAACCCCCGAGGCACGCTCGACGATCATGGCCAGCAGGCTGTAGCCGAGATTGGAATAGCTGTACCGGGTGCCCGGCGGAGCCTGGAGTGGACTGGCGAGTGCGTCTGCCAGCACGCTGTCGCGGCTGGCGGCGAGGTTCAGGTCGCCGCCCTCAACCCCGTTCCGCTTGAGACCCGCGGTATGGGTCAGGAGCTGCTCGATCGTGATCGCCGCCTTGTCGGCCGGGACCGGATCAAGGTACGCGCTGATCGCGTCGCCGATCCGCAGGCGTCCCTCGCCGGCGAGGCGGAGCACGGCGGCGGCGGTGAACATCTTGGTGATCGAGCCGATGTCGAGCACCGTGGACGACACGAAGGCACGCCCCGTCTCGCGGTCGGCCTCACCGAATCCACCGGCGAACACCACCTCGGCCCCCCGGGCCACCAGCACGGAACCGGAGAAGCCGAACTGCGACTGTCGCTCAAAGTACCGATGCACCAGGCTGTCGGCTGGATGGAGGGACCGTGCCTGGGCAGCCACGGGGCCCGCGAAGCCCACGAAGACCGTGAGCAGTCCGAATCTGCTGCAGGGAAATGGTCGCATCGGCACTCTCGCTGGGTCGCGGGGTGGACGAGTGGATCCGACCGGACCAGGTACCAAGGCGCGCTCGGGCACCAGACCGGAAGCTCGCATGATGAGCGGTCGACGTCATGGATGTCTTGGACATTCTTAGCCTGCTGACCAGACCTGTTGCGGCGGCGCGGGACTACCGGCCGTCGTCAGGGTCGACTGGTGCCAGCGCCCGTACGGCCCGGCGATAGTGCCCCGGGGTCCATCCCGTCTCCCGCCGGAAGACCCGGTTGAGGTGGCTCTGGTCGCAGAAGCCGCTGGGTCCGGCCAGGCGTGCCGCTGATTCGTCGGACCATGCCAGTCGATCGGCCGCGAGGCCGACCCTGATTCGACGCAGGTAGCGGCCGAGCGGCCGGCCGTAGTGGTGGCGAAAGGCCCGGGCGAGGTGGACCGGATGCACCCCTGCATCGGCGGCGAGCCCGGTCAGCGTATGGGGCGACGCCGGCGCGTCGTGCATCGCCTCACGCACGCGCTGCAGCCACTTCGGGGCCGCGCCGGTGCCACGGTACTCGAGTCGCTCCGAGAGCGTCGCCATCAGTTCGAGGGCCAGTTCCTCGGCGAGCGGCACGGCGACATCGTCGTCGGATTCCAGCAGCACGAGCATCCGCAGCGCCTGTGCCGCGGCCAAGCCGCCGGCCACCCGAACCCGGCGCACGTCGAATCGGGCGAACGGATCCAGGCGATGCTGCATCGCCGCCCCGAATTCCACCATCAGGATGCCGGCGCCGTCCCGACCGGTCCGGTTGGTGTGCTCGGTCCACGCCGGCTTCAGGATCACGTCGAGGGAATCACAGCAGTGCCTGACGTTGCCGAACCGCTCCTCGAGCCTGCCCCCCAAGCCGAGGGCGATCGATGGACGCGAATGCACGTGGGGCGGCAGCGAGAGTGCCGCCGCGTACCTGGTAAGCACCAGCCGCACCGCCCCCATGCGGACGGTTCGCACGCGCCGCCCCTGCGGTTGAGGGCGAATCGGGGCGGAAGGCATGACCGGAGTATAGTATGAACCATCGGCCGCCCTTCTGGGGCTGCCTTGAGCCGAATCCGGGCGGATCGCGCCGTTCTCGCCTCCGGGTGGCGTCGGGGCCCGCCTCACTCGGCGGCCTGATCACACCGGGGTCTCGGGGACGCCGGCGTGGCGTCGCCCGTCGGGACCTCGTCGAGCGGAAACGCGTCATGGCCGCAGCACCGCAGCAGGTCCTGGAATCCATCGGCCCGCTCGGCCCGCAGGTAGACCAGATCATCCCGCACCGCGACAAGATTCAGCCCGGGCCCGAGCGTCATCGAGCGAAGCGGCACGCCGCGCGGCGACAACACCGCCCAGATCTCTCGCTGCTCACCCACGGCCGACCGCTGGATCCAGAAGCGATCCCGGTTGTCCATCAGGGCATTGAACGCCGCCGTGAAGAACGGTGGCTTCGGTGTGGCCTCGCGAAGCCTGGCCGCAAGCCCCGGCTCAAGCCCCTTCACCAGCGCAGCCATGACGTCGTCGTAGTCGTGCTGGGTCACGACCCGCTCAGTCAGCACCACGGTCGTATCCAACTCCGGTTCACCAGCCGGGGTCACGCACTGGATGTGAATGTCGGATGCCTTCCCCGGGGTGACGCCGCAGAGACGCCCGCCCTCGGGATTCCACGCCGCGAGCGCGCGCCGCAGCGTGAACGGCGATGCACCGCCCAGGTCACCGGCGTGGAAGGTGTCCGGGGCCGCGAATTCCGCCACGGTATCGATCTGCTCACCGCTGTCGGATGAGAGGAACAGCACCTTGGGAATGGCGACCCCAGCGAGCTCCAGACCCACCGCCTCACCGGTGGCAAGGCGCACCCAGGCCGCGGGAAGTGGCGGCGTGAGGGTCGTGACATAACCACCGTCAATGGTATAGCCGACAGACCGGCCCTGCCGGTAGTCGCTCACCCAGAGCGTGTCACCGACCCACGACGTCAAACCGATCGAATGGAACTCATCCGGTCCACTGCCGCTCCGACCCAGGACCGTGTCCCGGCCATCGCGATCGAGATGGATTGATGTCGAACGGACACCACCGCTCCAGGCAAGGACACCCTGCGGTCCGGGAGCCACCATCCCGATCACTCCATCCTCGGACTGGCCCGACACCACGACGGTGTCACACGTCGTGGCATCAAGGACCGCAGACATCGATGCATCCCCTGGCGTCGCACCTCGGCAACCAAGCACGAGCACCAGCGCCACCATGCAGCGATCGGCACGACGATTCACCTGCTTCCTCCGTCTTCCCTGTCGGGTCTTGGGCGTCTGTAGCGTCACTGCGCTCGTGCGCGACTCCGCATCATTCAGTCGAG
>CAWFPG010000011.1:0-554667 GCA_963817715.1 uncultured Gemmatimonadales bacterium | reverse complement strand
TACCGAAGAAGGCGCGGTGCAACGACCACTGCGCCAGCGAGATCCGGAACGGCAGTGATCGGGCGCGCCCGGGTCGAGCGCCGAAGGAACCGAGGGCCATCGCCGCGGCCGCGGCCCGGAGCAGGTCACGTCGTTGCATTGCCGATCACTCCCCGCACCGCGTCATGACGCCAGCGCCTTGGCCAGGAGCGCCACCTGGCCCGCGTGATAGAGGTCGTGCTGCACGGCGCCGTGCAGCATCACGTAGAGCGGGATCGCCTGGCCCGGCACCGGTGCATCGAGCCGGACAGGATCGAGACCCTCCACGCGCGCGACCAGGGCCGCGTGGGCGGTCGCCAGCCACTGGCGCAGGGTCGCCCAGTCGGTGGTCGCCGGTTCGAGCGGCGGCCAGTCGTGCACATCGGCATCCGCCACGGCCTCCCCCTCGGTGCGCCGCTGCACCACGTGCTTCCAGTGCGCGAGGTGCGCCACGAGTTCGGCCGCCGAGTGGGCATCGGGCACTGGGTGATCGAAGGCCCGATTCGCCGGCACCCTGTCGAGCAGCGACACGAGCGAGGGACCGTGCCACGCGTCGCCGTCGAAGGCGCGCCGCATCTGGTCGGCCAGGCGCTGGCACTCGGACATGATTCCTCGCTGCCGGAGAGATTCGGGAAGGGTAAAGGGTGAAGGGTGAAGGGTGAAGGGGATTGCGGGCTCGGATCCGCTTCACCCTTCACCCTTCACCCTCCTCACCCTTCACCGCGAGTATACTCTCGACATGACCATCGTCTCCCGACGCGACCTGCTGGCGGCGACCGGCGCACTCGCCCTGGCACCCTGGCTCCGCTTCCGCCGCGACCGGCCCCGTCCGGTACCCTCGCCGGCACAGCTCGCCTGGCAGCGCGACGAGCTGGCGATGTTCCTCCACTTCGGGGTGAACACCTTCACCGACCGGGAGTGGGGCGACGGCAGCGAGGACCCGGCGATCTTCACCCCCCGGGCGCTCGATGCGCGGCAGTGGGCCCGCACGGCGAAGGCCGCCGGCTTCCGGGCGATGATCCTCACCGCCAAGCACCACGACGGCTTCTGTCTCTGGCCCACGGCGACGACCCGGCACTCGGTCGCCTCGAGCCCGTGGCGTGGCGGGCAGGGCGATGTGGTGCGCGAGTTCACCGACGCGTGCCGGGCCGAGGGACTCAGGGCCGGGCTCTACCTGTCGCCATGGGACCGCAACGCCACGGTCTACGGCGACTCGCCTCGCTACGACGACTTCTACACCACCCAACTCACCGAGCTGCTCACCCGCTACGGACCGATCCACGAGGTCTGGTTCGACGGCGCCAACGGCGAGGGGCCCAACGGCAAGCATCAGGTCTACGACTGGCCGCGCTACTGGGGCCTGGTGCGCCGGCTGCAACCCGAGGCCGTGATCTTCTCCGACGCCGGTCCCGACATTCGCTGGATCGGCAATGAGCGCGGGGTCGCCGGCGAGACCAATTGGTCCACGGTGGACCCGTCGATCGTGCCGCGGCCCGGCATGAGCGGCGACGAGGTGATGCGGTCGCTCACCGAGGGCGACCGCGACGGCTCGGTCTGGCGCCCCGGGGAGACCGACACCTCGATCCGGCCGGGATGGTTCTGGCATCCGGCGGAAGACGGCAAGCAGCGCAGCGTCGCCGACCTGGTCGAGCTCTACGCCACCGCTGTCGGTCGCAACTCCAAGCTGCTCCTCAACGTGCCGCCCACCCGCGAGGGACTGCTGCACGACACCGACGTGGCACGGCTGGCGGCGATGCACCGCGGGCTCGTGGCGCTTCGGGCCGAGCCTCGGCATCGGGGCAACACGTCGTGGCATTCGACCGGCCCCGAGAGCGCGATCGCCAGCGTGGAGCTCGCTCCTGAACCGGTGGCGACGATCGAGCTCAGCGAACAGATCGAATCAGGGCAGCGGGTCGCCCGCCATGTGGTCGAGGGCCGCACCGCCGGCGGCTGGCGGGAGCTCGCCCATGGCACGACGATCGGCTACAAGCGGATCCACCAGATCGCGCCGGCCACCGTCGAGGCGCTCCGGGTTCGCATCGAGGAAAGCGCCGACCTGCCACTGCCGATCGCCGTGCGGGCCTACGGCCCCGCCTGACGCCCCCATAGCTCAGGACTCCGAGGTGGGGCCCATCTCGGCCCAGGCCTCGGCAGCCGCCTCGGCCTCATCGTCGGGAACCCACACCGACGGGAACGGTCCGCTGGGCAGCGCCAGCACGTCGCCCTGCACCACCGCGTCGAAACCGGCCTGCTGCAACCGGCCGGCGACCAGTTCGGCGTCGGCCCGACTCTTCGCCACATAGATCTGTTTCATGCTCACTCCGATCAGGTCGCGGCCGCCCGCACCGACCGGCCGTGGCCCGGCTCGCGTCGCGCGCCATCGTGCAGGGTGAGGCCACCGTTGACGATCACGGTCCCGATCCCGACCGGATACTGGTAGGGATCCTCGAAGGTAGCGGTGTCGGCCACCGTCCTGGGGTCGAACACGACCACATCGGCGAAGTTGCCGCTGGCCAGCGTGCCCCGCCCTGGCAGCTTGCAGCGCCACGCCGGGTAGCCCGACATCTTGTGGATCGCCTGCTCCAGCGACAGCGCCCCGCGCTCCCGCACGTAGCGACCGAGCACGCGCGGGAACGAGCCGATGCCGCGGGGATGCGGCGTACCCCGGTGCGTTGGCCCGTCGACCGCGAACGCTCCGCCGTCGCTGCACACCATCGAACGGGGATGGGCATAGATCCGGTCGAGATTCTCCTCGCTCATCGCGAAGCCGACCATGCCGACCCCACCGTTGCGGCGGATCAGCTCGACGGTGAAGCGGTAGGGATCCTGGCCAAGCGACTGGGCGTAGGTGCCGACCCGTTGTCCCTCCACGCCCCGGTCGGCAGCCTCGCGCACACTGGTCACCTGGACATCGTCCCACCCGCCGATCAGCGCCACCTTGGCGAGCACCGCATCGCGGATCCCCGCGCCGGTGGCCGGATCGTCGATCAGCCGGAGCAGGCCGGCGATGCCGTTCTCCCGCGCGTCGATCGGGAAGAGCGCGGTGAGCCCGGTCGAATAGGCGATGTACGGATAGCGGTCGAAGGTGACCGACATCCCGTCCTGCTCTGCGGCCGCGATCTTCGCGAAGGCCTGGTCGAGCTTCGACCAGTTGCGGGGCCCCTGCATCTTGAGATGGGAGATCTGCAGCGGGCATCCGGCACCACGGGCGATCGCGATCGCCTCGTCGATCGCCTCGAGCACCCGGTCGTCCTCGTTGCGCATGTGCGTGGCATAGGGCAGCCCACGCACCGCGAGCGGCGCACTCACCGCGGCCAACTCGGCCTCCGACGCGTAGCCCCCGGGGGTGTACTCCAGTCCGGTCGACGCGCCGCAGGCACCGGCCTCGAGCGCCTGGGCCACGCGCGATCGCATCTCGGCGATCTCCGCCGCGGTGGCTGCCCGGTTGCCGCTGCCGACCACGTCGCCGCGTACCGTTCCGAGCCCGAACATCGACGCGACGTTCACCCCCGGGGCGAGCTCGTCGATCGACCGGAAGTACCCGTCCAGGTCGCTCCGCGAACTGCCATCGGCCCCGACCACGATGGTCGTGATCCCCTGCCGCACACACGATTCGGCGCGAGGATCCTGGCGGAGCGAGCTGTCGCCGTGCGAGTGGATGTCGATGAACCCCGGTGCCACCACCATCCCGGTCGCATCGATCTCCGTGGTGCCTCGCTCAGCGATCCGGGGCGCGATGGCAGCGATCCGATCGCCCCGGAGCGCCACGTCGCCGATCGTCGCCTTGGCCCCCGTGCCGTCGTGGATCCAGCCGCCGCGGATCACGATGTCGTGCTCGGCGCGACGCCATCGGAGTGGGGCACGGTGCAGCGAGAGCATCGAGGCGGCGGCAACGCCGAGAAAGTCGCGACGGGACTGGGACATGGTCGTGTCGTGGTGAGAGTGAGGGTCAATCATCGATCGGTCGGCCCGCCGGCGCCACCCCGGAACAGGTCCAGGGCTTGTAGGTCCCCACGAGCCGGGTCGATCCAGTAGGGCCCCCCGGGTCGCGGCAGGTGAATCCCCGGCCCCGCCGGCAGCGCACATCATTGCGGGGGTGGCCGATGCTCTCCTACCACCTCCCGACCACCTCCCATTGGGCCCGCTCGAGCGTCACCCCATCGGGGAAGCGCTTCTGCGACGCCGCCCGCATCGCCGGAGCGGCATCCTCGAGGTAGCGCTTGAGGGCGCCGCGGTCCGCGGCGTAGTAGCCGATCCGGTAGTGCCCTCCCTCGGCGCGCTCGAGGACCGCGCCACGGAAGTCGCCGGCCTCGATCACCTCGGGGATATGCTCGGTTTGCATGTACAATTCCCACGAGGCCCGAATTTCGTCCCGGACCGTGGCGAGCACCTCATACAGGATGGTTCCCGATTCCATTGCCCCTCCGACTGATGGCCTGGCGTTGGCTGTACCCCGCGCGGGCCGCTTGGGTGCCTAACCTGGGCCTGGCACCGGTGCTGGCCCTGCTGCTGCTCGCCCCGGCGCTCGACGCCCAGCAGCGACCGTCTGATGCGCTCGATGCCGTGCTCGGGGTCCCGGCGGCGCGGGGTGCGCCCGGCTGCGCGGCGGCGATCGAGCGCGATGGACTGCTGCTGGCGGCCCGAGGCTACGGCACCGCCGATCTGGCAGGTGGGATCCCGGTCACCCCTGCAACCACCTTCTATGCCGGCTCGGTCACCAAGCAGTTCGTGGCCACCGGCATCGTGCTCCTCGCTGAGCAGGGGCGGCTCCGGCTCGACGACTCGCTGGCGCGGTTCATCCCCGAGGCGCCCGAGGCGATCCGCGGGATCACGTTGCGGCAGCTGCTCCACCACACGGCGGGGGTGCGCGACTACCTCGGCCTCGCCACCCGTCGCGGCCGCGACTGGGCCGATCGATTCACCAACGCCGAGGCGCTGGCGCTGGTGCTCGCCGAAACGACGACCGATTTCGTGCCCGGCAGCGCCTATCGGTACAGCAACAGCAACTACCTGCTGCTCGCCGAGGTGATCGCCCGGGTGACGGGGGCGCCGTTCCGGGTCTTCGCCGAGCATCGGCTCCTCGCCCCGCTCGGGATGACCGATTCGCGGATGCACGATCGCCTCGATGCAGCGATCCCGGATCTCGCCACCGGCTACCGCACTGGCCCCGACAGCGCCTGGGTCCCCTGGCCGCTCGCCTTCGCGGCGGTCGGCTCGGGCGGGCTCTACACCTCGGCCCGCGACCTGGCACGGTGGAGCGGCCACTGGTGGCACGACCGGCTCGGCTCGGGCGCCTGGTCGGTGGTGGACACCCTCGATGGGCGAGGGGTCCTGACGACTGGCGACACGATCGCCTACGCCATGGGGGTGATCCGCGGCAGCTATCGTGGCCTGCCGACCCGGCGCCACGACGGCGGCCTCGCCGGCTACCGGGCCGCCCTGCTCCAGTTCCCCACCGAGCACCTCGGGATCGTGGTTCTCTGCAACGGCGATCGCGCCGGCGCCGGGGCGCTCGTCGAGGCGATCGCCGACCGGGTGCTCGTGTTCCCTGACCCGGTCACGGAATCGCCGTCGCCACCGTGATGTAGTAGTCCTGGTCGACCACCAGCTCGCCGGTGGCCGGGACCGCCACATGCTGCCACGCGGTGGTCGGGTGGAGCCTCAGCCTGGTGTCGCCGATCGTGATGTCGACCGGCATGTCGAAGCCGTCGACCACATTGGTCCATTCATAGTGCAGCGCACCACCCTCGCGGTTGAGGGTGAGCACCGGGACCTTCGTGGTGGTCAGGTACTGCTCGAACACCTTCGACAGGTCGATCCCGGCGTGCTCGGAGATGTAGTGCTCGACCTGGGCGCCGTCGACGACCTGGTGCCGGAAGTCGGTCTGCAGGCCGCGAAGAATCTCCCGCCAGCGATCGTCGTCGGCCACGATCTGGCGGATCGTGTGCAGCATGTTGCCGCCCTTGGGGTACATGTCGCCCGATCCCTCGGCGTTCACCCCACGCGTTGGCGGCACGATCGGCCGGTCGTTCCGGATCCCGCGCCGGTTGCCGATGATGTAGCGCGCGCCGGCCTCCTTGCCGAAGAGGCACTCGACGTAGAGCCCCTCGGCATAGTTCGCGAACGATTCGTGGACCCACATGTCGGCCAGGTCACGGGTGGTGATGTTGTTGCCCCACCATTCGTGCGCCGACTCGTGCACGATGATGAAATCCCATTCCATCCCGAGGCCCGTGCCCGACCGATCGCTGTGCTGGTATCCGTTGGCGTAGCGGTTGCCATAGGCCACGGCCGTCTGGTGCTCCATGCCGTTGTTGGGCACCTCCACCAGCTTGTACCCGTCGGCATAGAACGGATACGGACCGAACCAGTGCTCGAAGCACTGCAGCATCGGGCGGACCTGGACGAACTGGCTCCGGGCCGCGCCGAGATGGTAGTCGAGCGGATAGAAGTCGAGGCGTGAGCGAGCCCGCCTCGCCCATGTAGCGCTGCGCCAGGTGCCCGTAGTTGGCCCGCCGCCACCGCGATCGCGTAGTTGTTGATCGGGTTGCTCGCGAACCAGGTCCAGGTGGTGGTGCCATCGGGATGATGGGTGGTCGAGCGGAGCCGACCCGGCCCCACGTGCATCAGCGAATCGGGCACGGTGAGGGCCACCTGCTGCGAATCCGGCTCGTCGGCCTGCGTGTCCTTGTTGGGCCACCAGATCGAGGCGCCGACCCCCTGATCGGTGGTCACCACCCATGGCCGGCCCAGCGAGTCGGTGGTCCACGTGAAGCCGCCGTCCCACGGCGGCCGTGGCGCGATCCGCGGCCGGCCGTGGTACCAGGCCGTCACGGTGCGCGTCTCCCCCACGCGCTGGGCGCCCACGGTGGCGAAGTGCGCATTGCCGTCGTGGCGGAGCGGCAGTCGCCTGCCGTCCTGCACCACGCTGTCGAGCACCAGCGGTGTCATCAGGTCGACCTGCAGCTCACGACCAGGTGCCACCACCCGGTAGGTGATCACATTGTGACCGCTGATGGTGCTGTCGGCGGGGTGAAGCGCCACGGCGAGATCGTAGTACTGCACGTCCCACCAGGAGCGGCCCGGGGTGGTCCACGAGCCACGCAAGGTGTCGGCACGGCCGTAGGTCGGTGCCTGGGCAGCCAGTGGAACGGCCAAGCCGGCCAGAAACAGCAGCTGTGCAACTCGCCGCATCAGATCGCTCCTTCCTTGCCAAGCAGGCGGCGGGCCAGCCCCACCTGCCCGGCGTGATAGCCCTCATGGAAGCCGAGAAACCCCAGTTGCTCCGCGACGCTCATGGTGTCCGTGGCCGGCTCGGCGAGCCGCCCCGCCGTGAGACGCGCCAACCTCGACATCAACGCCTGCTGCGATGCGTCGAACGCGGTCTGCAGCGCGGCCAACGGCGCCGGCTCCCTGAGCTCGCCGTCGGTGTTGCGTCGATAGGGTGCCGGATCGCCGAGCGAGGCCGGCCAGGCCGGCGGCAGGCCCAGCAGCCCGTGAATGCCATCGCGATACACCAGGAGATGCCCGACCACCCAGTTGATCGAGTTGCCTCCCCTCTCGGGTCGGGAGAGGGCCTCTGCCTCGCTGATGCCGGCAAGGTTGCGCTCCAGGGAGGCATGGGCGAACCGAAAGACCGTCTGCAGCGAGGCGGTCGCCGCCGTGGTGTCGCTCATGGCCGGTTCCGGCGTGACGAGGGATGGCGCATGCCGAATCGGGCGGGTACGGACATTGGAGGAACCACGAGCACCTCGGCCGCTGGGCCGGCAGGAACGGGCGGGGGATGCTCGATTCTCGCGGTACCGGGCCGCCACGGCAAGCGGAGATGCACTAGTCGGCGAAGTCGAGCAACAGCACTCGGTCGGTCTGGGTCTCGTCACCGAGCTCGAACGGCTGGGTACCGATCTCCTGGAAGCCGAGCTTCTGGTAGAACGCCCTGCCACGAAAATTGTGCTCCCACACAGCCAGCCAGAGCGACCCGTGCCCCAGCGCCGCGGCGACATCGAGCACCGCCACCATCAGCTGCTGCGCCAGCCCCCTGCCGTGCCACGGCCGGTCCACGTAGAACCGCCACAGCTCGATCGTTTCGCTCCCGGCAGGCGCCGATGCCGGTCCCCCGCGCCGCAGCTGGGCGTAGCCGGTGAGCACGCCGCGGGGCTCGGTCGCCAGCAGGGTCGTCACCGTCTCGTCGGCGAGTTCCGCCGCCTGGATCGTGGGCCCGAAGGCTTCCGCCAGATAGCGGTCCATGTTCTCGTCGGTGTTGAGATCGCCGAAGGCATCGCGGAAGCAGCGGGCGGCGAAGGCGGCGAGGAGCGGGGCATCGTCCGGGGTAGCCCGGCGAATGGTCATCGGGGTCATTGCTTCCAAGTGTGACTCGGTCGGGACGATCTCGCCAGCGCCGGGGTCGCTCACGCGGCGCGCTTGCGGACCAGCTGCACCCCGTCGCGGATGGTGAGCAGGACGTTCTCGACCCGGTCGTCGGCGACGATCCGGGCGTTGAGGTCGGCCAGGACCCGGCTCTCCTCGTCGGGCGGATCGAGCACGTTGCCCGACCAGAGCATGTTGTCGAGCAGCAGCACGCCGCCAGGCCGGGTTCGCGCCAGCAGTTCCTCGTAGTAGACGGGGTAGCCCTCCTTGTCGGCATCGATGAACGAGAGATCCACCGGGTTGGTGAGCGACCGGATGGTCTCCAGCGCCGGGCCGAGGCGCAGGGTGATCCGATCGCCGACCGGGGATGCCTCGAAGCGTTCGGACGCGATCCGGGCTCGATCGGGATCGAGTTCGCAGGTCACCAGCCGACCCTCGGGCGGCAGTCCCTCCGCCATCGAGAGCGCCGAGTAGCCGGTGAAGGTGCCGACCTCGACCACCAGCTGCGGGGCCACCAGCTGGACCAGCAGCTTGAGGAACCGCCCCTCCAGGCGTCCGGTGAGCATGGCGGCCGCGTCCCCCGTCTCCTCCCGGGTCCAGTCGGCCAGACGCGCGAGCCCCTCGGGCTCGGCACGGGTATGCGCGAGGGCATAGGCTTCGATGGCGGGATCGATGATCTCGATCATCAGTGCGTCACTCCCAAAGCCCGCGCACTCGCCCGGCGAGCCACGGTGCGGTAGACGTTGCCGCGAGGACCAGCAACCAGATCCGGCCCCGCAGCAGGTTGTAGTCGGCCAGCAGGGTGGCCCACGGCATCCCGCGGGCACGGCCGAAGCCGAATTCGAAGGTCACGGTGAGCAGCAGCCATCCCGCGCCGATCGCCCAGGCCTGCCTGGAGGTCGTCGCCCCGATCCAGCCGATCGCGAGGGTGGCGATGACCAGGATCGCGGCCGCCAGGGTGACCGAGCTGACCGCATGGGCGGCATGCGAACCAAGCCGCGGCGTCAGCAGCGCCTCCCTGGCACCGCCGTTGGCAATCGCCGCGAGCAGCAACAGCCCCCACACCAGGAGTGCGCGCAGCAGCATCGCCGCCACTACGGCAACTCGAGGGTCGGCACCAACGGTGGTGCCCGGCGCACCGGATCGACCTGCTCGAAGGCGTAGGCCATCGCGATCAGCTCCGGCTCCCGCCAGGCAGTGGAGAAGAGCGAGACCCCCACCGGCAGGCCATGCACGTAGCCCGCCGGCACCGTGATGTTGGGGTACCCCGCCCGTGCCGCGTGTCCCGAGCTGCCACCACCGAAATGGTCACCGTTGATCAGGTCGATGGTCCAGGCCGGTCCGCCGGTGGGCGCCATGATCGCGTCGAGCCGATGCTCGGCGAGGGTGGCATCGATGCCCTGGGCCCGGGCACCCTCCGTCATCTGTCGCACCGCATCGCGGTACTCCGGAGCATCGAGCCCACCACGCGACTGGGCCCGGATCAGGGTCTCCTGCCCAAAGTAGGGCATCGAACGGTCAGCGTTCGTCTCGTTGAAGGCGATCACCTGGGCCAGCGAGTGCACCATCGCCTCGGGACCGAGCCCGGCCAGGTATCGGTCGACCCCGTCCTTGAACTCGTAGGAGAGCACGGTGCTCTCCCACCCACCGATCCCGCGCGGCGCGTTGATCTCCACAGGATCGACGATCACCGCACCGGCGGCGTGCATCCTCGAGAGCGCACGCTCCATGATCGCATCGACCGCCTCGTGGAAGCCGAATTCGTCGCGCAACACCCCGATGCGACGACCCCGCAGCCCATCACGGTCGAGGAACCGGGTGTAGTCGGATAGGCGACGCCCCGACGCCTCGGCGGTTCGGACATCGGCGCGGTCACCCGCGGCGAGGGCACCGAGCAGGACGGCCACGTCGGCCACGGTTCGGCCCATTGGCCCAGCCGTGTCCTGGGTCGACGAGATCGGGATGATCCCGCTCCGGCTCCAGAGCCCGACCGTGGGCTTGAGCCCCACCACGCCGTTGGCGTTGGCGGGACAGACGACCGAGCCGTCGGTCTCGGTGCCGATCGCGACGGCACAGAGATTGGCAGAGACCGCCGCGCCGGAGCCCGAGCTCGAGCCGCACGGGTTGCGATCGAGTGCCCACGGATTGCAGGTCTGCCGACCGCGGCCGCTCCAGCCGCTCGATGACCGGCGCGAACGGTAATTGGCCCACTCGCTCAGGTTGGTCTTGCCGAGCAGCACCGCACCGGCATCGCGCAGCCGGGCGACGATGAACGCGTCGTGGGCGGCACGCGACCCCACCAGCGCCAGGGCCCCGGCCGTGGTCATCATCCGGTCGCCGGTATCGATGTTGTCCTTGATCATCACCGGGATGCCGTGCAGCGGCCCCCGCACCTTGCCCGCCGCCCGCTCCCGATCCATCTGATCGGCGATCGCCGGTGCGTCGGGGTTCATCTCGAGCACCGCGTTGAGGCCGCCATTGACCGCATCCACCGCAGCGACCCGTGCCTGGTAGAGCCCGACCAGGCGCCGGGAGGTGTAGTGTCCCCCCACCATGGCGGCCTGCAGTTCGGCAACCGTCAGTTCATCGAGTTCACCGGGATCGGCGATCGGCTCGGCCACCGTGCCGGAGTGCCGTGCGGGCGGGGCTGCCTGACGCGGCAGCAACGGGACGGCACTGCCCAGGGCGGCCAGTTCAAGGAAGTCGCGTCGCTTCATTGTCACGCTCCTGGGAAGGGAGGATTCAGTGGCGGAATCGAGAGGCGAACGCCCACGCGCTGTCGCTGGCCTCGATCAGGGTGGTGCCGGGTCCGATCAGTCGACGCAGCGCCGGTCGCACCGGCGCACCGGGCCAGCCGTGTCCCACACCCGTGAGCCGCAGGTGGCGCACCGTCCCGCCCGGCGCGCAGCCGGTCCAGTCGAGCATGGTGGCCGTCTGGCCGCGGTTGGTGCCGCGGCCGGCAATCGGCGCCCCGGCCACTGGCGTCGCAGCGCACCCGTTGGCGCGGCGCCACGCATCGAGTCCCGCCATCACTGCCCGGTGAGTCACCCGACTGTCGGTTCCCGGGAATGGCGGGCCGAGACCGCCGTCGTAGAGCGCGCGAGGATCGTCCACGCTGTGGATGTCGAGCACCGCGACCGGCCGTGACGGAGCGAACCGGTCGACCATCATGGCGCCGGACACCGGGACGATCGCCGCCACCACATCGGCGCGCTCGGCACCGAGGCGATAGGCCATCATCGCCCCGTTGGAGTGCCCGGTCGCATAGACACGGTGGCGATCGATCGTGAGATGGCTGCCGAGATCGCCCAGCAGTGCCACGAGGAAACCGACGTCGTCAACATCGTGCTCACGGGCATAGCCGCAGCAGTCCGGTCCCGCATTCCAGGTATGGAGCCGGTCCCGTAGCGGACCGGTGCCATCGGGATACACGGCGAGAAAGCCGTATCGGTCGGCGACCGCGTCGAGACCGGCCTCGTCCTTGAACTGGGCGGCCGTGCCGCCACCGCCGTGGAGCGCGAGCATCACCGGTCGCGGATCAGTGGTGCCCCCGGGCGGCACGTGGACGATGTAGCGACGCACGCGCCCGTCGTGCCGGAACTGGTAGACGTGATCGCCGGCGCCCGCGATTGCCGGCGAGGTCGCAACCTGGCGGGCGGCACAAGAGGCGACCACCGACGCCAGCACGAGGAGGGGAGCCGCGCGGCGCCTCATGGATCCTCACCAATCGAGTCGTAGTACTCCACCACGCGCTCGTGCGATCCGGCTCGGGTGTAGACATCGGCCCGGCGCGCCGCGATAAGGTCGGCGATCACCTCGGCCACCTCCTCGGCCTCCTGGCCTCCCGGCAGCGCCCGTGAGTCGGGGCCACCGTGGATCGCGTTGGTGCCGAAATCGGTGTGCACCACCCCGGGCGACACCAGCGAGACCTGGATCCCCGGATGGCGCTCCTGCATCTCGGCGCGGAAGGTGGCGGTGAGGGCATTGAGGAAGTGCTTGGCCCCGATATAGGCCGAACGGAAGGTGGCGAACGGAATCCGACCAAGCATCGACGAGACGTTGATGATCTGGCCACGGCCGCGCTCGGCAAAGTGGGGCAGGATCTCCTGCATGCCGTAGAGGGCGCTCTTCACGTTGAGCCTCATCATCGCGTCGATGTCGTCGTCGGTCAGCTCCGACGGCTGGCGCGTGATCCCCTGCCCCACGTTGTTGACCCAGACATCGACGTGCCCGAACCTGGCCACGGCAGCATCGACGACGGCGCGAACCGCCGCCCGGTCGGTCACGTCGGCCGCCACCACGAGCGTTTGTTTGCCGGCGTGTCGCGCCACCGCCTCGAGTGCCTCCGCGCGCCGGGCCACCAGCACCACGGCATCGCCCTGCTGACCGAGTCGCTGGGCCAGTGCCGCACCAATGCCGCCCGATGCCCCCGTGATCACCACCACCTTGCCCTCGTCCATCGATTTCACTCCTCGCGAAGACGGGTATCACCATTGCTGGTTGAAGCTATACTCCAGCACGGCATGTTGGTGGTGGGGGGCGACGATGGCGCATGACCCGCTCCATGAGTATCGCACGCGACGCGATTTCCGCCGCACGGCGGAGCCGCGGGGCGGCGGCCCGTCACGCCGACGCGGGCGACCCCGTTGGGTGATCCAGCACCACCAGGCCACCTCCGACCACTACGATCTCCGGCTCGAGGTCGATGGCGTGCTCACGTCGTGGGCAGTGCCGAAGGGTCCGTCGACCGACCCTCGCGAGAAGCGCCTGGCAATCCCCACCGAGGATCATCCGCTCGACTACATCGACTTCGAGGGGGTCATCCCCGAGGACGCCCATGGTGGTGGCACGGTGATGGTCTGGGATCGCGGCCACTACGACAACATCACCGCCAGCGACGACGGCGACCCGGTGCCGATGGCTGAGGCGCTCCGCCGCGGTCATGTGGCAGTCAGGCTCAAGGGCGAGAAGCTGCGCGGGGGATACGCACTCACCCGGACCGGCCAGGGCGTCGCCGCCCGGTGGCTGTTGGTCAAGATGCGCGACGGGGACGCCGACGCCCGGCGCAACCCGGTCTCCACCGAGCCAAGGTCGGTCCTGACCGGGCGCACCATGGCCGAGATCGCACGCGCGGAGGGCGGATGAGCGTCAAGACGGCGACCTTCCGGTTCGGCCGGTACACCGTCGCCATCGAGCATCTCGACAAGGTGCTCTTTCCCGACGCTGGCGTGACCAAGGGCGAGTTGGTGGAACACTACCGCAATCTCGCCGAGCGGATCCTGCCCCACCTCGCCGGTCGGCCGCTCACGCTGCAGCGATTCCCCGATGGAATCGCCGCCGACGGCTTCTACCAGAAGAACATCGGCGATCACTTCCCCGACTGGGTCGACCGGATCACCGTCCCCAAGCAGGACGGTCAGGTCACCCACGTGATCGCCAGCAATGCGGCGGCCCTCGTCTATCTCGCGGGGCAGGCGACGATCACCCTGCACGCCTGGCTGTCGCGTCGCGACCGGCTGCATCACCCCGACCGGATGATCTTCGATCTCGATCCACCCGGCGACGCATTCGCGCTGGTGCGCCGGGCCGGGCGCGCCCTGCACGACCTGCTCGGCGAGCTGGGGCTGACAGCATGGCCGATGACCACCGGCGGTCGGGGGGTGCACGTGGTGGTGCCGCTCGATCGCGGCGCCGATTTCGACACCGTGAGGGCGTTCGCCCGCGATGTCGCCATGCTGCTGGCCCGGCGCGACGACGCGTTCACCACCGAGGTGCGCAAGCATCAGCGCCGCGGCCGGCTCTTCCTCGACTACCTCCGCAACGGCTACGCGCAGACGGCCGTGGTGCCCTTCGCCGTACGGGCGCGTCCCAACGCACCGGTGGCCGTCCCGCTGGCGTGGGAGGAACTCGACGACCCAACGCTCAACGGCCACCGGTGGACGATCCGCACCATCGGACAGCGGCTCGCGACGCTCGACCACGACCCCTGGCACGGGATCGGTCGGCACGGAAGGGGCCTCGGCGCGCCCCGGCGGCGACTCGACCGGATGCTGCGAGCAGACTGACCGGTGCGCGTCAGCCGGTCGAGGCGGACCGGAAGGAGTGCAGATAAGCGCGCAGCGCGGCCAGATCGGCGAGCCGGGTGATCCCCGGTGGAAGTGCGTTGGTGATCGCTGCCGCCCCCGACCCACCGAGGATCATGCCGGTCCTCGCCGGCAATCCGGCGCGGATCTTCCGTAGCTCCTCAATGGCCATGCCGGCGGCCGTGGCCACCGAGATGCCCAGCACCCGCGCCCCCGAACGGATCGTGGCCTGCACGATCGCGTCGGCCGGCAGGTCGGCACCGAGATACACCGCGCGCCAGCCCTCCGAGGCGGCGATCGCCGTCGCCACCTGGATCCCCATCTCGTGTCGCTCACCCTGGGTCGTTGCCATCGCGATCCGTGGCGCGTCGTCGGGCTGGGTGGTTCCGTCGAGCATCCAGTGGAGGGTCCGCTCGATCACGCTGGTCGCGAGGTGCTCATGCGCTGGATCGAGTTCGCCCCGGTGCCACCGATCACCCACCTCGCGCATCACCGGTGTCACCACCTCTTCGATCACCGCAGCGATCCCCTGTTGCTGGGTGATGCGACGCAACAGCGTCTCCAGACGCTGTCCCTCGAGCGCCTCGATCTGCCGCATGGCGTCGGCGCGCAACTCGGTGCATCGTGCCGCGCCAGCCTGACCCTGGTCCGAGTCACCAACCTGGACCGGCGGAACTCCCAACTCGTGCTCCATCACCATCTCGCGCAGCACCGATGTCTCGAGGGCCGCCACCTGTCCGATGGCATGACCACGCTGGGTGAGTCGGCGCAGCAACTGAAGCCGCTCGACATCCCCGTCGGAGTAGAGGCGCTGCCCCCCAGGACTGCGCTGCGGCATGACCGCCCCGTAGCGTCGCTCCCAGGCACGAAGGAGGTCGGCACTGAGACCGGTGCGACGGATCACGGTACGCACCGGATGGAGGACGACACGAGTCGGGTCGGCGATCGGAGTATTCACGCCCGGGAATATCGGTCGATGTCCAGCTACCGTCAAGCTTATTTCTATATCTCCTTGACAATCTATGGACATCACCGCAAATTGTTGGACGTTGTCTGGACGCCGGGAGACGCCCGGCCTCGATCACGAACCGCAAGTCTCGATAAACCAAGGAGTTGGATCATGAAGTTTGCACTCTCGCTGGCGGCCATCGGTCTCCTTACGACCGCTCCGGTCAGCGCCCAGATGAGCCGCGAAATGGCGGCTCCGTCGGCAGACATCGTCGAGACGGCGGTGGCCGCTGGACAGTTCACGACCCTCGCCACCGCCCTCAAGGCGGCCGGTCTGGTCGATGCCCTCAAGGGCGACGGGCCGTTCACCGTCTTCGCGCCGACCGATGCCGCCTTCGCGAAGCTGCCAGAGGGCACCCTCGATGCGCTGCTCAAGGACAAGGCAAAGCTGACCGCGATCCTGACCTACCATGTGGTGAAGGGCGAGGTGCCCGCGAGCAAGGTCGTCACCCTCTCCTCGGCCCCGACGCTCAACGGCAAGTCGGTCAAGATCATGGTGCACGACGGCAAGGTGATGGTGAACAACGCGACCGTGGTGAAGGCCGACGTGAAGGCCTCCAACGGCATCATTCACGTGATCGACACGGTGCTCCTGCCCGAGTGATCGGGCGGCGCTCCTGTCCCACCTGGGCGGCGTCCACACGGACGTCGCCCTCGTGCTTCGTGGGTGGTGCAACCTGAAACCATCTCGCAGTCGTGGTCGTAGTTCGGCTGTCCCTGCATACCACCCGGGTGATCATGATTCCGCTCCTCCTCGCCGCCTCGCTCACGCTCCAGGCCCAGGTCCAGGCCCCGACCCCGGCGCCTGCCGATGCCTATGCCGACTCGGCCACCGCCGAGCTGGTGCGCCATGCCCGCGCCGCGCGCGAGCGGAACGAGCGCCTGGTCACCGCCTATACCGCCACGGCGTCACAGCGGATCGGCGTGGGGATCCGGGCGCTGTCGCGCGACCGGATGCTCTACCGTCAGGAACTGGTGGCGCGGATCTTCTGGCGGCGCGACTCGGTCTCACGGATCGAGGCGGTCGGTGCACGGGAGGGGATCCCGATCGCCCAGCGTGGTGATCAGCTGCCGGAATCGCTGCGCAGCGACCTGAGCGACCTCGTCCTCGATCCCGCCTCGGACTACCTCAAGGTGACTGGCCTCGACCAGAACGACGACGGCTTCGTCTATCCGCTGAGTGCGGGCGCCGAGGCGCTGTACCGTTTCGCGATCGGCGGCACCACGGTAATCGGTCTCCCCGGCGGGAAGCAGGTGCGCCTGGTCGCGCTCCGGGTGACGCCGCGGCGAGCCGACTGGAAGCTGATGGCCGGGACGCTGTGGTTCGACGCCGACACCTACGGCCTGGTTCGCGCCGCGTTCCGCCCGGCGCGCCCCTACGAGCTGCGGCGCGACCTCGCGCCCGAGGATCAGGAGGACATCCCGGGTTGGGTCAATGCCAGCGCCGAGGTGCGCTATGTCACGCTGGAATACGGTCTCTACGAGAACCGCTGGTGGATGCCGCGCTATGTGGCGATCGATGCGGTGGGGACGATGGGGTCGTGGCTCAACATGCCGGTACGCGTGGAGCGGACCTACACCGACTACACCGTCGAGGGGGGCGCCCCACCCGACCCCAACAGCACCTTTCGCCCGGCCGGCCGGCCTCGGTACCTGGCGCGCGACGGCAGCGTGATCGACTCGACCACGCGCCGAGAGCGGGCCGACGCGCGCCGGGCAATGGTCACGGCCTGCCGCGACTCGGTGCGCACCGGTGCTGGCGCCGACACCAGTGGCGCCGAGTACCGTGCCGCGAGGCGCTCCTGTCGGCGCGAGAGTGGCGACACGGCACTCACGGTGGTGGTCCCTGCCGACACCGCGGCGCTGCTCACCTCGGCCGCACTTGGTCCACCGATCCTGCAGATGGGCGACCTGATCTCGGAAGACGAGATCCTGGCGCTCCGCCCGGCGATCGAGGGCCTCCCCGACCGGCCCTGGGAATCGCGCGTCGAGCTGCCGAGCGGTGTGTCGGCGCTGCTGCGCCATGCCCGCTACAACCGGATCGAGGCCCTGTCGCTCGGCCTCGGCGCCGGTGTCGACTTCGGCAAGTTCCAGCTCGACGGCCTGGCGCGGATCGGCCTGGCCGATGGCGAACCGAACGGCGAGGTGTCATTGGTGCGCCAGGGGATCGATCGACGGCTGGCGATCACCGGCTACCGACGGCTCGCTGCCGCCAACCCGGACACCCGGCCGTTCGGTGCAGTCAATTCGGTGATGGCCCTGATGGCGGGCCGCGACGACGGCCAGTACTTCCGGAGCCACGGCCTCGAGGTCACCCTCGGCAGCCGGGCGCCCGGTGGTTGGTCGGTGCGCGCGTGGCACGAATGGCAGCGGCCGGTCGGTGTCGAGACCAACGCCTCGCTCCCTCACCTGTTCAGCGGCAGCCAGGTGTTCCGTCCCAACATCACCGCCGACCGCGCCACCCAGACCGGACTCGCGGTGAGAGTCGGCGGGGCCAAACCGCTGTCGCGCAGCACCACCCTCGGCTGGGCATCGACCGTCGATGGGGCGACCGGCGACTACGATTTTGCGCGAGGGGCCGTCACGCTCCGGGCGATCGTGACACCGGGAGGCCCGCTTGCGGGCGCCATCACCCTTGCCGCAGGGACCAGCACCGGCGAGGTGCCGGTGCAGTCACGGTTCTACCTTGGTGGCGCCGCGACACTTCGCGGCTACGCCGGCGGTGTCGCCTCGGGGACCGCCTTCTGGAGGGCGCGCGCGGAGATCGGCAACACCTTCCCCGCTGCACGGCTGGTCGGCTTCACCGATCTCGGCTGGGCCGGCGATCGACACGACTTCGGTGCCGGCACCACGCTGCTCGACGTCGGCATCGGCGGCTCGTTCCTCGACGGGCTGGTCCGGATCGACCTGGCCCGTGCGCTCCGCGGTCCGAGGGGGACGCGACTGGAATTCTACTTCGACGGGATGCTGTGAACGGGAAAGCGGGAAAGCCTGGGAAGTAGCTGCCGCGTCGCTTGCGGCGCGGCCGATCCGTCCCGTGGGCAGAACTCGGCCGGCCCGCCAGCGGGCCGGCAGCCGTTTCCAGCCTTTAGCGTCTAGCGTCCATCGTCCTGCGCCGCCGCGATCCCGGCCTGCTCGTCGACGCCCAGCAGCAACACGCCACCCACCACGAAGAAGATCGCCACCGTCGCCACACCGGCACGGAGCGAGCCGAACGCCGTTGCCGCCTCGCCATAGAGGAGCGGCGCCATGAACGACGTCGCCTTCCCCGAGAAGGCGAAGAAGCCGAAGAACTCGGCCTGACGACGCTCCGGAACGAAGCGTCCCATCAGCGAGCGTGAGGCCGACTGGTTGGGGCCGACGAAGATCCCGATCAGGATCCCGGCGATCCAGAGCCAGGTGGCGTTCGGGGCCCAGACCGCAAGTGCGGTCGCACCGGTGAGCGCCGACCAGCGAAGCGAGGATCGTCCACTTGCCGCCGAGCCGGTCGTCGACCACGCCGAAGAGGAACGCACCGAGTCCGGCCGCCACGTTGAGCACCACGCCGAAGACCAGCACCTGGCTGAACGACAGCTTGAACTCGTTGGCCGCATAGATCCCGCCGAAGGCGAAGATCGTCACGAGCCCGTCGTTGTAGATCAGCCGCGCGACCAGGAACCTGAACGTCTCGCGGTAGCGGCGCAGATGGCGGAAGGTCTCGACCCAGCTCGCGGAACGCCGCCAGCGGCTCGAAGCGCAGCTCGGCCTTGCGTCGCTCCGGCACCGCGAGGAACAGCGGCAGCGCGAACACCACGAACCAGAGTGCCACGAGGATGTTGGTGGCGCGCACGTTCCAGCCGTTCGCCGTGGAGATCCCGAACCACGGCTCGGCCGGCTGGATGAACCCGACCAGCGCCACCGCCATGCAGACCAGGCCGCCGGCATAGCCAAGCCCCCACCCGTAGCCGGAAATCCTGCCGATGCGTGCCGGCGAGGCGATCTCCGACAGGAACGAGTTGTAGAAGACGTTGCCGATCTCGAAGGCGATGTTGGCGACCACGAAGATGCCCAGTGCCAGGGTCACCGCGTGGGGCGTGCCGGGCACCACGAAGGCGAGCGCCGTGGTGCCGACGACACAGACCAGCGTCGTGACCATCAGGAATCGCTTCCGCGCCCCCGCCCGGTCAGCGGCGGCGCCGAGCACCGGTGAGAGGATGGCGATCGCCAGCGCCGAGAGCGACACGGCGCGACCCCACCAACTGGCGGTCAGTTCAGGATCGGTGCCGAATGACTTGGTGAAATACGTGGCATAGATGAAGGTGACCACCAGCGTGGTGAACGCCGAGTTGGCCCAGTCGAAGAGTGCCCAGGACCAGACCACGCGGGGCACGTCTCGACCACTCGGTGCCTGCTCCACTGACGCTGCGGTCATGCGGCACCTCGCGAGACGAAGTCGTGATACAGGCTGTCGAGGCGAGCGGCCAGCTCTTGCTGGGTGATGCGGAGACTGTCGATCAAGCTATGGCGTGAGCGCAGCAACAGCCAACGGCGGGCATCCTGCCACGATCCCCGCCACCGCTCGCGCACCAGCAGACCGGTCATCCCGACCAGCGGCATCGCCCCGAGCGCCGCCACACCGGCCCATGGCGTCCACAGCCCCCAGGCGGCGAGCGCCACCATGAGGACCCAGGCGGTGTAGAGCAGCGCCCCGACCATCAATTTCCAGGTCGAGCGCGTGTCCCGCTCGAGGGGAAAGTGATCCACCACCATACCGGTCAGGTGATAGGGCACCAGGAAGAGCAGCCACCCGGCCGCCCCCACCAGCAGCCAGAGGGGAAGCACCAGTGGCAGCCGCGCCACCGCCCAGGTGAAGGCCCGTCGCCTGCCGGTGTCGGCGCCGAGATCGGCGGGCCGGAGGCCGACCCGAGACAGGCGCCGCCGGTGATCGTGCACCGCGCGCACCAGCGCGAGGCCGGTCTCCTCGCGCGATGCCCGGATGGCCGCCAGCATCCGGGTCACTGTCGCCAGTCGCTCGAGCCGTTCCGTGGCCGGGAACCGCACCCCTGCTTCGGCCTCCCAGATCCGGAGTGCAGTCTCGACCAGCGGCTCGTCGTGCCACGCCTCGAGGTTCACCGTCTGGCGACGGAGGGCCTCGTCGATCCGCGCAGTGAGCTCGCGGACAGCATCACCATCAGCCGCGCCCCGCCGCGCCAGGTCGTCCCACGTCAGCGGGTTGCCGACCAGCACCAACCCATCGGAGCGGAAGATCTCCTTCTGCCGGAGCACCAGTCCCACGGGCACGATCGGGAACGACCCACCAATCTCGTGCGCAGCGCCGAGGGCAATTCGTGCGGCGCCGGTCTTGAGCGGCGCCAGCGACGGCTCGCTGTGGGAAATCCCCTCGGGGAAGAGCGCCACGGCGTCGCCCGCGGCGAGCGCCTCGTGGACCGCGCGGAACATCTCATCGTTGCGAGCGACCGCCGTCGGGTCGTCCTGCCGTCGGTAGACCGGTATCGCTCCCGACGCCCGGACCAGCCAGCCGACCTTGGTGTCCGTGAAGAGCGGCGCCTTGGCGAGGAAGCGCACCGGCCGCCGCGCTGCGGCGACCACCAGCATCGGATCGAGCAGGGAGTTGGGATGATTGGCCACCAGCAGCACCGGCCCGCCCGTCGGCACCGTGCCGCCGCGGTAGCGGATCCGGTAGTAGACCCGTGCCCCCGCGCGGGCCACGGCGGGCAACAACGGCAGGAGCCACATCGGTGGTGCTCCGGTCTGCAGGCGGGAACAAGTGGAGTCGGAAGCGCTCAGGCGTCGGAAACCGTGGTGAGGCTGCCCGTCACCCCGACGTTGCGGCCTCGTATCTCGTATCTCGTATCTCGTATCTCGGTTACCGCAGCGTCACCCCTGCCAACTCAACCAGGGCCGCGACGGTCGTCTGTGCCGCGTTGAGCCCCAGCCGAAAGTCGGCGTCGCTGTAGGTCTGGTACACGTCGCTCGGCTGGTGCCAGTTGGGGTCCCACCCCGATCCGATCTGGGCCAGTCGTTCGTTCTCCCGGAGCGAGATCGCCGGGACAAGGTCCTTGAAGGCATCGGAATCGGTGTTGCTCATCCGGTCGCCGACCGCCGCCGGATAGTCGGTGGCATAGCGGTCATTGGCGCGGCGGAACTGCCAGGCCAGCGCCTGGGCCCCGTCGGCGAACGCGGCACTCCCCGAGAACTCGATATTCACGTCGGCCTCGGGGCGCTGGGTCGGCGACAGTGTCCCGTCGGCGCGTGGCATGCCGTGGTCCCAGAGCATCATGTCATGCTGGATCATGCCGAGCCAGCGTGGCTCGGGGTAGCGGCCCGAGCCGGCCGGTGACTCGACCCCCTGGAGATCCTTGCGCTGTGCCACATAGGCCCGGGCGCCGTTGAGCCCGGTCTCCTCGTTGTTCCAGAGCACGAATCGGATCGACCGCTCGCTCTCCACGCCCGGGGCGTTGAGCACCCGTGCCAGTTCCATCACCAGCGCAGTGCCCGGAGCCGTCGTCGTTGGCCGCCGCCCCGTAGCCGTGACCGTCCATGTGGGCGCCGACGATGTACATCTCGTCGGGATGCGTCGTGCCGATCTTGGTGCACCAGACCTCCTGCCGCTCGCCCGGCTCGTCGGGCTGGGCGTTGATCGCCCGCAGCGCCGAGTCGCCCTGGCGCGACGGATCCATGTTCACCCCGGTCGGCCCCACGTTGCCCTTGATCCGGTTGCCGCGCCGGTCGTAGCGCGGCCCCTCACCGTTGGGATTGGTCCACTCGCGGGTCGGCCGCATCCGGTCGCGCACCTGGCGACCCTCGTAGGTGTAGGTGAGCCGCTCGGTGTTGGCGCACCCGAACGACTGCAGTTGTGCCTCGATCCAGTCGATCGCCGCGCGATTGCGGTCGGTACCCTGGCGACGGTCACCGAAGGCAGTCAACCCCTCGAGGGTCGCCTTGTAGTGTCCGAGATCGAGCCGCCCGACGAGGATCCGGGCGGCATCGGCGCTGTCCTGTGCCGAGACCGGCGGCACCGACGTGATCGTGACTCCAGCCAGGAGCGCGAGGACGAGCTGTCGCACGGGCATTCCTCCTGCAGCGATGAACGGGATGCGGCGAGCCTAGCGGGGGAACCCGGCCCGCGGCATTCCCGGGATGATCCGCAACGCGTTGCCGTAGTAGAGCTTCCGGAGCACAGGATCCGGCAAGTCCATCCCGTAGAGCTTCCAGAACGCGTGATAGTTGCGGTAGTAGTCGAAGTACTCGTCGTGGGTCTCGAACACCCGCCAGTAGTACGGATACTCCTCCGGCTGGAACGAGTCCTTCCCGAAGAGGATCCGATCCTGGTACTTGACGAAGAAGTCGTGCGCGGTGAACGGCTGCCGCCCCAGGTCGTAGAGCACCGCGCCCACCTCGGCGTGCACGTTGGGATTGGCGTCGAAGATCCGCCCGAGCCGGGCCAGGTCCTGGGTGTGCCAGCCCATGTGCGCCAGCACCCAGATGGTGTTGGGATGCTTCGCGATCATCCGGTCCCGCTCCGCCATCAGCTCCTCGAACGAGGGGAAGCGGGTGGTGTCGTTGAAGCGCCGGTTGGCGAAGAGCGCCATCTCGAGCCAGCGCTCGTTGTGATAGTCGAGCGGCTGGAAGAACTCGGCCGGATCGGCGGTGTGGACGAAGACCGGGATCCTGCAGCCGCGCCGCCGTCTCCCAGACCACGTCGAGCTCGGGATCATCCAGATGCAGCCGGGTGCCGTCGGTCTTGCGATCGTAGAGACCGAAGCTCTTCATGATCTCGCCGATCCCCCTGGCCCCTGCCTTCACGTCGGCCTCGAGCTGCGCGGCGATCTTCGCACCGGAACCGGGACCCACGTTGCGCAGATCGAGGGTGGTGAACATCACGAACCGATCGGGATGATGCGACGCGGCGATCGCCGCGAGCTCGCGCCGGAGTTCGTCGCCGCCGGTGCCGTTGGCGTTGACCATCACCTGCACGCCGATCGAGTCGAGCTGCGAGCGCCACCCGATCGACCACCTGCGACGCTGTTGAGCCTCGGGGGATGACCGTGCAGGTCCACCACCGGGAACTTCGGTCGCGGCACCGGATGCTCGGGCACCACCAGCGTGGAGCGCGGCTGGTACTCGAGGATGGTGGGTGGCGGGAACTCGGGTTGGCGGCCCTGGGCTCCCACGACCGCTGGCAACAGGGTGGCGGCAAGCACGGCGTGGAGGGCGAGTCGGGACATGGGCGGCTCGTTGCGCGAGAAGAAGACCCCGCCTCGGCGGCGGGATCGGCTACATGATCATACGCTGATCCGCGAGGCATTGCCTCCCGTCACCGCCCGGGTGAACCACGCCGCGGGGATCCCGATGCCGAGCATGTGGATCAGCAGCCCGTTGATGATCGCCGGGGTCGCGGGCATCCGGAAACCGATCGCCGACAGCAGGATCACCACGAGGTTCATCACCAGTCAGGCAAGAACGCCGCTGATCGGCCCGGCGACCAGTGGGCGGTGCACCAAGACCCGTGGCGTTCGAGTGTAGTCAGGAATGTCGACCAGGCTATCCCTGGCGACGCCGGGTCCGCCCCTGCGACTGGGAGAGATCAAGCAGCACGGCGAGCACCATGCCGGCAACCGGCCACGTCGACCACACACCACCCCACCAGTGCTGCACCGCCGAGTACCAGAGCATGGTGGTCGGCATGAAGAGGAAGCCGAGGATCCCCCAGATCGGCGCGGGGAACACCCCCGCGAACCAGGTGGTCGTGAGCCAGAGCATTGCCGCCAGCACTCGCGGGATGGCCAGCGCCAGGATCGCGATCACGCAGCCCATCGCCTGCTCCTCAGGGTGTCATCGGGGGAAAGGAGAGGCCGTCGAGCCGCGGCACCGCACAGATCGGACAGGGTCCCATCCGCGGTTCGTCGCCCAGCGTGACGGTCACCGGCCCCAGCGCAATCACCTCGCCGGTGGTCGTGTCGTTGACGGCCACCGCGAGGGTGAGCCGACGCCCGAGCACCTGCCCGGAGAACTGCGCCGGTAGCCGTGGCCCGACGACCACCGGATAGGCGTGCAGGACATAGCTGCCATCCACGGTGAACCGGCCTTCGGCATCGAGCGCCACACCCGGCGGCATGTCGCCGAAGGTGCAGCCCACGTGCACATGGACCACCGAATCGGTGACGATCACCCCCGCCCCATCGCCGCCCCAGGTGCCGAGCGCAAGGTCACCCGAGGCCGGTCCGGTCGGCGACGAGCTGCACGAGGCCAGGAGGAGAACAAGGAGGATCGAGACGGTAAGACGCATGCCCTGACTACCCCGCGACCGCGCAATGGGTCACACGCTCACCCCGAACAGCGATCCGACCCATGCGGTGACCGCCATGGCAAGCGCCCCCCAGAAGAGCACCCGAAGCGCGCCCACCCAACCGCGCGCGCCACCGACCTTGGCCGCGAGCCACCCCAGCGCGCCCAGCAGCAACAGCGAGCTGCCACCGACCACCGGCAGGATCCGACCCGGCGACACCAGCGCCGCCGCCGCCAGCGGCACGGCCGCCCCGACGGCAAAGGAGGCGGCCGAAGCGAGCGCCGCCTGCAGCGGACGGGCGCGATGCATCTCGATGAGCCCCAGCTCATCGCGGGCGTGGGTGGCCAGTGCGTCGTGCGCGGTGAGCTGTGCGCTCACCTGCCAGGCGAGTTCGGGGGTGAGCCCCCGGCCCACATAGATCTGGGCCAGCTCGCGGCGCTCGCTCTCCGGATCCTCGGCCAGCTCACCCCGTTCGCGGGCAAGGTCGGCCTCCTCGGTGTCGGCCTGTGAACTCACCGATACGTACTCGCCCGCGGCCATCGACATGGCGCCGGCCACCAACCCGGCGAAGCCGGCGACCAGGATCGTGCTGTGCGACGACTCGGCGGCTGCCACGCCAAGGATCAGCGAGGCGGTGGAGACGATGCCATCGTTGGCACCGAGGACCGTGGCCCGAAGCCAGCCGATCCGTGCGGTGTGGTGGGTCTCCACATGCCGTGGACTCATCGAATCTCCTCGCCCCAGGGGGCGTCAGCCGACCAACGGCTTCGACATCAACAGCATGACCGCGGGACGCTTGAGCTTGTGGACATCCTTGAACGGCGCGGTGCCGGCTGGCTGGAAACCGAGCGCGGCATAGTACGCCGGCAGTTCCAGGCGCAGGTCGACCACGTCGAGATCGAGCGCCACGCAACCGCGCTCGCGACAGCGCGCCTCCGCCGCCGCCACGAGCCGCCGCCCGAGGCCACGACGCTGCACGGTCGGATCGACGGACAGCATCCCGAAATAGCCGCGCTCGCCGCGCTGTTCGAGATACACCACGGCGGCGAGTTGGCCGGGCTCCCCGGCGTCGACCACCAGGAATTCGGCGGCCGGACGCCGCATCCGCTCCAGCACGCCGGCCGCGTCGGTCCGGTCACCGTTGATGAAGAAGTCCTCGACCCGGTAGGCGAGGTTGATCACCCGCACCAGCTCGGCCACGTCCGCCTCGGTGGCCACTCGCCAGCCGGCAGTCATCGGTCGCCCGAGCGTTCTGCCGCGTGTCGCAGGTAGCGCTCAGCCACCTGGATCAGGCGGTCGTCGTCGGCCGCCTCGGCATCGGCGAGGATCGTCTCCACGAGAGGTACCAGCTCGGGGGTCGCCCAGACGAGTCCGGTGGCGGCCTCGGCGCTCATGGTGTCGCCCACCCGGGCACCCTCGAGCAGCGCCTCCGCGGCGGCGGCGAGAAAGGCGGGATCGTCGCGGTCGGGCAGGGCGTAGCGCCGCGGCGGCGGATCGGAGTCGTCTTCCTTGGTGAAGGCGCGTGACATCGGGGCGTCCCTCGCTCGGGTCTCCCCAAAGCTAGCGCCAGATCCGCACCTCAGCTGCCGGTGTCGAGAATCACCTGCCACCGGCCATCGCTGGCGCGCCGCCAGATGGTGATGTAGTGCCCGGACCAGGTGGTGTCGTTCGGCGGGGTGCGCCGCACCAGTGCGCCCTGACCGGTGGTGAAGCCATGGTCGCCATCGGCAAAGACGCCGGCGTCGGTTGGCGACCATCGCAGGAGGTAGTCCGGGTCGTTCATCAGGGCGCTGTCGCTGGTCCGGATCGCCTCGAGCCCCTGGGCCACGGGGCCTCCCATCTGGAGACGGACCGCATCGGTGGCGAAGAAGCTCATCCAGCCCTCGAGGCCGTGAGCTGCCGTGCTGTCGGCGAACGCCCGGTCGGCGGCCATCAGTGCCTCGCGATCAGCGGCAGGATCGCGGGATGGCGCCGCGGGAGTCGATGGTGCGCAGGCGGTGAGCAGGGCGAGCAGATTGAGGCGGCGCATCACGGCTCCGGTTGGTCGAGGACCCCCCAGCTTGCGACCGGTGCCGACGTCCCGGAAGGCGTCACTCCCCCGTCTTGCCGGATTCTCACCTTGGGGCACAGCGGCCGACGATCGCCAGGGCGTCGCCCACTGGTCGTTCGCCCCCCTTGTCGGAGGGGCGGTTGCCGATCCGAAGCGTGTCGCCGACCGGATCCCGAACGACCAGGGTGGTTGAACCGCCGCCGTCGAGGTTGATCGCATCGTCCGCGCCCAACGCCAGCATCAGCCGACCGAGCTCGTCGAGCCGCATCCCGGCACTCCACCCCTCCCGGCGACCATCCACGGCGACCAGCACCAACCGACGTCCTCCGTCGGCGATCCCGGCCGCGGTGCGTGGGTGGCGAGTGGTCGCGAACGCCACCGTGTCACGCGCCTCGGCGGTGAGCCGGCCGGCACGGACGATCACCGGCTGGCCGCCCACCGCATGGCGCGGATGGAACGGTCTGAGCGAGAGCGCCCCGCTCGCGCCACCCTCGCCGACAAAGCGCATCGTGTCAGGCCCGCTGAACACGGCAATTCGGGCACGTCCACTCGAGTCGACCGCCAGCACCGGTCGTCGGGAGGGGCCGGTGAAGACTCGACCGTCGATCACCAGTGCATTGGTCGGCAGACCCGGCCGGATCGAACCGGAAGAAGTCGGCATTGACCCCGCCGAGGACCCGCATCGTGTCGTCGAGTGCGGTGAGCATCGCCGTGGTGGTCTTGCGCCCGACCGCACCAGGAAACCCCTTCACTGCCCGCAGCGCTGTGCAGCGATCGAGCCGCACGTCGAGCACCTCGATCGCCCAGGGGCCCTCCGACGAACGGATGGTGCGGTGCACCACGCCCGGGGCGATCGCCTCGGCAAAGGAGCTGTCGACCCCGAACGACAGCGTGGGGAGTGGTGCGATCCGCAGCCGCGCGGACGAGCAGCCGCTCAGGACGATGGCCAGCAGTGCCGTACCTCTCCATCTCATCAGAAGCTCCGTTCGCCCCGCGAGGCTCAGTCGTGTCGTGTTGCCCCGGCATCTCGCGCATCCCGATCAGAACCTCGCGATCAGGAGTGCACGATGATGCACCACCACGTCGGTACCCCCAGCATTCGTCCCCTTCGCTCGCCGGACCGCCCCGAGTTCTTCAACCGGTTCGAGGCCGAGTTGGCCCCGGCGGCGGTGAAGATCACGACCGACGGGCTTCGCCTCACGGTGCGGTTCGACGGCCGGGTCACCCGGGGTGCCTTTGTCGGTCACCGCGTCGAGGGGACCGATCAGATGCTGCTCCGGCCCGATGGAGTGGTGGTGCTCGACCAGGTGAAGACAATCGCCGGATCGAACCGGCAGGTGGTCGAACACCTCCGTGGCTACGCCATCCCGCCGGTCGGGTTCGAGCCGCCCACCCTCGAGTCGGTGCTCGATCCCGATTTTGCGTGGCCCGACGCAGCGTTCGCGATTGTCGGCTCGGCGACCTTCGAGGCCACTGGGGAACTCGGCGAGCACCTGAATCGGACCATCGCCGTGGTCGACGGATGGTGCAACTTCGCCACCGGCGGGCTCGCGGTCGAGACCAGGCTGCTGCCGGTGAACCGCCACGTCGCAGGACCCCTGACTCGGGCCGGGGCCCGGCGCTTCACCGTCGACCAGGCAGTGACCGGAGCACTCGGCAACGAGCCGGTCGCCAGCGGAGAGGCATTCGAGTTCGAACCGCTCGCCCCGGCAGTCCCGATCACCAGTCGCCCGACTGAGTCCGGTGGTGAGCGACGCAGTCGCCTGATCGGCTCGGCGCCGTGGACAGCCCTCGACAGCCCCTGCCGGCCGCCGCTGGGGCCACGCGGTCAAGCACGGAGATTGACGAACTGGATTATCTTCGGTATATCTTCGGGCCGCACACCGAACACACCCCGAAGTGAGGCCCCCCGATGTTCGTCTCCTTCCCGATCCTGATGTGCCACCGGGCCGTTGCTCAAGCCATTGCGGCATCAGGTGTTAGCGAACTTGACGACGAGCAGGACCCCGAACCGACGACGATCCACGGCACTTCGGTCCGGACCATGGCCTGGCGAGTCCATGAGCACCCCGGCAACCCGTATCTGCGACCGACACCCACCTGCCCCGAATGCGGCACCATGGTGGTCCGGGCCTCGGGGTGCATCGGCTGCCCGGCGTGCGGGTGGGGCAAGTGCGGGTGAATCAGCGACACGCGAGGGGCGAAGCGCGTAGGCGTGCATCGCGAGCTACTCGCCCCTCGCCACTCGCTCCTCGCCCGTTGCGTCCCTGGCTCGAACTCCACCGCGTACCCTCGGGCACGTCCTACATCGGAATCACGCCGACCCAGGTGCTCAACGCCCCGACCTCGACCGGGATGGGGTTCTGGTCGCTCAATCCGTATGTGGGCTGCGAGTTCGGCTGTGCCTACTGCTACGCCCGCGAGACCCATCAGTGGACGGTGGAGCGGGCGGCCAACCATCGTGATGCACCCGAGACGGCTCGCGAGGCAGCCAGCTTCTCCCTCGCCGAGGGATTCGAGCGCCGGATCCTGGTCAAGGAGACCGCGCCGGAGGTGCTCGCGCGGACGCTCGACCCCGAAAAGCTCGGTGATACGCCCGTGGTGATCGGCTCGGCCACCGATCCCTACCAGCCCGCCGAGCGGCGATTCGAGGTGACTCGTCGCCTGCTCGAGGTGTTCCTCAAGTATGAGGATCTCCACATCGGAATCATCACCAAGTCGGCGCTGATCGCCCGCGACGCTGAACTCCTCGCCATTCTGGCGCGGCGGCACGCCGTCTCGGTGCACGTCTCAATCGCCTCGCTCGACCGCGAGCTGCTCAGGCAGCTCGAGCCGCGGAGCGCCACGCCGCACGCGCGGCTCCGCGTGCTCGAGAAGCTCGCGTCACTCGGCGTGTCGACCGACGTGCTGATCATGCCGATCCTGCCGGGGCTCACCGACGGCGAGGAGGAGTTGCGTGAGCTGATGCATGCCGCGAAGGACTGCCGGTGCCGAGGCGGTCGCCGGGGGCGCGGTGCGGATGGGACCGGCCACGCGCAACACCCTGCTGCCCTGGCTCGACCGGCATCGACCGGCGCTGGCGGCGCGCTATCGTCGGCATTTCGAGAATGGTGAGTACGTCTCGCGTGACTATGCCCGGGCGCTCAAGGCGCGACTGCACCGGCTGCAGGCCGAGGTGGGATTCGATGCCGCGGAGGGAGAGCGTCGCGAGCGGCGGGTAAGCGGGGCGCCGCGATACCGGCGCTCCCAGGGCGAGCTGTTCAGTCCGTCGCGGCCTTGATCGGCCGAGCCAGCAGCTTCTGGAAGCGAGGGTTGTTTCGCAGCGGATCGAAGGTCGGGTCGACCTTCAGGTAACCGGGCTTGAGGAAGTATTGCCGGCCCATCAGGTCCTCGATGTAGTCGATCGCCTTGTCCTGCTGTCCGGCCGCGAGGTAGACCCGGATCCGTTGCATCCGGGTGTAGACGATGTCGTAGTTGCCGACCTTCGCTGTCGCCGCGGCCTGTTCGACCTGCCGGATCGCCTCGTCGGTCTTGCCGGTGTAGGCCAGCATCACCGCGTAGAGCGCGCGGAGCTGCGCGTCGCCGGGATTGGCATCGGACTGTGCCTTCGACACGGCCAGGCCGGAATCGGCATACGCCCTGGCACCCCCGGTTCGGTCGGGGTCGGCGTGCCGCAGTTGAGGCAGAAATGTGCCTCGGGCGGCAACGGGGTGTGGCACGCCGGACAGCTGCGGGTGTCAGGGCTCAACGGTGATTCCCGGTCGGGGCTCTGTCGGGGAGGACGCAACCAAGAAACGGCCGAACCGGCGCCGACGCAAGGAAGCGCCGACGCCGGTCCGCTGGGGGTGGAGCCCCGCCCGTGGAGCCGAATGGCTACCAGCCCATCGAGGCCTCGACGAAGAAGACTCGCCCCGGTTCCTGGATCGGTGCGCCCGTGAACGGATTCCGGGCGTTGAGGTGATTGACGTAGTTCTCATCGGTGAGATTGAGGACACCACCACGGAGGTCGAGACCTTCCCACGGGCTCACTCCCACCCGGAGATCCATGGTCGTGTAACCCGGGGTCGCGATCTCGCCCCGCAGCGACGCCACGCGGTCCTGCGCGGACGCCCGATGGACCGTCCCCTCGGCGTACCAGCCGCGGGCCGGTGGCTCGACGCGCAGTCGACCCTCGATCGTGAACGGGGTGACCCCGAGCGCCGGCTCGTCGAGTTCGGTGTCCTGGCCGTGCAGGTAGGTCGCCGCCACCCCGAGGGTCACCGCCGGGCTCAGGGCCACGGCCGGACTGATCTCGAAGCCAGCGAAGTCCGCCGACCCGTTGACGTAGCGATAGACCGTCGGCGGGGAGAGCGGCAGCCGCTTGGGCAGCGCGGTCGGCTCGATGGTGATGTAGTTGCCCACCCGGCGCACGAAGCCATTGAGGTGGAGCGAGAAGCGTCCGGACGTGCCATCGATCCACAGGTCGGCCTGGTTGTTCCGCTCCGGCGCGAGCGCCGGGTTCCCGATGAACTCGGCGCTCGTCTGCGCCTTGCTCGCGGGCACCCGGTCGGAATAGCGCTCGGTCGCATCGGCGGTGCGGGCGACCGAGCCGACCCCGATCGATCCCGACCAGCCGGGGCCGAAGGAGCGGGTGATGGTGAACGCCCCACCGAGGTTCGCCTCGGAGGCATCGAAGGGCCCGGGGACGTTCGCCCGGAAGAAGTCGCTCGCCGTGTCAGCATTGGCATGGACCAGATCGGCCCGCACCGTCCACGACAGATCGAAACCACCCGCCGGCCCGGTACCGCGCACGAAGGCGCCACCGTCGACGATGCTCACCTGGGGCCACATCAGGTCGGTGAAGATGTTCATCCCCGTGTCGCGTCGGTTCACCGTCCGGGTCGCGTCACGATAGGCGCGATAGACGTCACCACCGACCTCGAAGCGCCAGGTGCCTGTCCCGGGCGCCAGCTCGGCGTCGACCCGGCCACCGGCCACGTTCACCTTCGAGGTCACCCCCACATCGAGCGCGAACGGTGGCGTGCGATCGGGATTCGGCTGAGCGGTCGGCTTCCCGTCGTTGTTCATCGCGTGCCGGACATTGTTGACGTAGGCCTGGGCATCGAAGCGGCGCAGCAGGCCCGCCGCACGGTCGAGCTGCCACCGCGCGGCCAGGTTGGTGGTGTGGAAGTACGTGGCATTGAGCAGGTTGCCGGGGTTGTCGAGCCGCCCCTGCCCCTGGTAGCCGCCCGAGAGGGTGAGCCGCGAGCCCGGCGCCAGCACCAGGCCGAGCTTGCCGCGCCCTTCCGCCGACGAGTAGTCGGCCGGCACGGTGCTGCCGTCGCCCGCCGTGTAGTCGTCGCCCTGGCGCCAGGCACCGTGGGCCATCACGTAGACCCCGTCGGCCACCTGCTGCTGGAGGTCGAGGGCGGTCTCGGCAGCGCCGAGATTCTCCTCGTAGCCTCCCATCAGGGAGCCGTGCAGCCGGCGATCCGTCGGTGCGAAGACATCCTGCGTCGTCACCCGGATCGCCGAGAGGTTGCCGGCGCCCCAGGTGAGGGCATAGGGCCCCTTGACCACTTCCATCTTCCGGACACTGGTCGGGTCGTAGTGGCTCATCGGCGAGTCCATCCGCGCCGGCCCGGCGGGGAACATCCGGGTGCCGTCGACATAGACACCGACCTCCGTCTCCCGAAGACCGCGCACCACGGGATCAAGTCCCATCGGGCCCCGCCGGACGGCATCGGCGCCGGGCACGGCGCGCAACAGTTCCCCGCCATCGCGCGAGTTGAGTCTACGAAGGTCCTCGCGTTCCAGCCCGGCCTGGGGGCGGAGGTCGGGACGCAGCGCCGACACCTGGATGCCGGGCAACACCACCGACTGCCCCACCAGCGTGAAGTCGAGCCGGGCGGTCGCTCCGGCCGCAACCGTGACGGCAGCCGTGTCGGGGCGGTACCCGATCCGGACCACCCGCACGCGGTATCGGCCGGGCCGCACATTCTCGAGGCGATAGCGCCCCTCGTCGTCGGTATAGGCCTGGCGGCCGGTCTCGACGATCGAGACCCGCACGGAGGCCACCGGAACTCCACGATTTGCCTCGGTGACCCGTCCCCCGATGCCGCCGGGTCGTTGGGCCACGGCCACCGTGGGCAAGCAGGACAACAGGGCCAGCGTCAGGCCGACCGCGATTTCGCGCGCACGCAACATGCACCCCTCCCGAGGCACGAGTGGTGAATCTCCCGCGAGAGGCGCGGGAGCGGGACGTGTCAGGTGAGTTGCGCGGAGGGTGGGGCGGTGGCGAACGGCAGCAGGCGCGCCGGCACGACCAGCCAGGCTGCCGGTGTCGGTGGCAGCCCGGCCTCGCCAATCATGGCGATGGCAGCGGCAGGCCCGGTGGGTTGCCCGGGGGCTGCCACCATGAGGCAGCAGGCACCGAGACAGGTGCAGCGATGCGGCGGATGTTGATGCGCGGGCCCGTGGCTGGGCCCGTCGTGGTGCGGCGATGCGCTGGTTGTCGCCAGGGTGACGACGGCCATCGGACAGGTGATCCGGAGGGTTGCGAGCGCACCGGAACCGAGCACCGTGGCCGTGACCAGGGCGCGCCAGAGATGCCGGGCGGTTCGCAGACTCGTCATCCGCCCAATGTAGGACCAGCCGCGACGGGCGAGCAACTTCCGGACTGGCTGCCACCCGCCGCGTCGCGGAGCGCATCGAGTACCGCCATGTTCGCCACTGCATCGGCCAAGGGGGTCGGGGCCTGTTCCCCGGCCAGTGCTGCCGCCCCGAACACCTCGACCATCTCCACGTACTGGTCCACCGGCTCGAAGGTCAGCCGCTCGACGGCACTCCCGCGTTGGACGATCAGATGGGTCGACTCCCCGGTCGGCGGGTTGAACGGCATCGGGACCTCCACGGTCGCCTCGGTTCCGGTGACCGTCACCGCCTGTCGGTACGCTTCCTGGGTCGCGGCGTGGAATGTCGCCTGCCCGCCACCGAAATCGAGCGTTCCCCTCGCCAGACGATCGACCCCGAACCGCGGATCGATCTCGAGCGACCCCGTCACCCCGCTCGGCTCCGCCTCGAACAACCAGCGCGCCACGGAGATGCCGTAGCAGCCGATGTCGAGCAGCGCCCCGCCACCGATCCCCGGTTGGTTGCGCACATTCGCCGGATCGACGTTGTGGTAACTGAAGTGGGTGTGCACCGACTGGAGCTCACCGAGCTCCCCATCCCGGACCATGCGATGGAGCTTCGACCCAGCGGGGATGGCATCGATACATGAACGCTTCCATCGCGATGAGCCGTGGGTGGCGCACCGCGACAGCGACCAGACGGTGCGCCTCGGCCGCGTCGAGACCGACCGGCTTCTCGACCAGCACGTGCTTGCCGGCGTCGAGAGCCCGGATCGCCCACGGCACATGGAGGTGGTTGGGGAGCGGAATGTAGATCGCATCGACGTCCGGGTGGTCGAGCAGTGCCTCGTAGCCCGTGAGCGCCAACGGGATGGCGGACTCCGCCGCGACCTCGCTGGCTCGGTCGCCGTCACGCGAGGCGATCGCGGCGAGCCGGCCGTTCCTCGAGGCGGCGATCGCCGGGATCAGGCGGCGGCGGGCAATGCGGGCCGCGCCGAGGATTCCCCACCGGATCGTCGTGCCGAGTGACACTCAGTCGGCCTCGAACTCCCCCAGGAGCCGTTCCTCCGTCGTGAGCGACCCGCAATCGCGGCCGAGCGCCTCGTACTCCTGCGCGAAGCGCCGCCGAAACGCTGCCCGATCACCGGGCGAGGTCCAGCGATCGATGCTCAGGAAGCGGGTCGCATCGGCCCGGTCGCGCAGGAGCTCGGTGCTGATGTATCCCTCGCTCCGGCGGAAGAGCGAGGCCCAGCTCCCCGAGGGTCGGTAATGCTCGACAAATGGATCCTCAGCCCCCGGCCGGACCCGGTACTCCCAGATGCAGTGATACACGATGGTGGGCCTATCCCTCGAGCACGGCGTGAACGGAGATGTCGGCCTTGAGCACTCGCGAGACGGGGCAACCGTCCTTGGCCGCCGTGACGCACTGGTCGAAGGTCGCCTGGTCGATCCCCGGCACCTTGGCCTGCACCTCGAGGTGGATCGCGGTGATCGTGAAACCGGCGTCGGTCTTGTCGAAGGACACCGTCGCCTCGGTCGCCACCCGATCCGGCGCGTGACCGGCCTGGGCGAGGTTGAGCGAGAACGCCATCGAGAAGCAGCCGGCGTGCGCCGCCCCGATCAGCTCCTCGGGGTTGGTCCCCTTCGCCTGCTCGAAGCGGGTGCCGAATGAGTAGGGGGTCTGGTCGAGCACGCCACTGTCACTGGAGATCGTACCCCGGCCGCTCTTGAGGTCTCCCTGCCAGACGGCGCTGGCCTTGCGATGGATCACGGACTGCTCCCGGTATCGGAGTGGAGGTTGGCACCTGACGGTGCGCGACGATGAAAGGTACGTCGGCGCCCCCCGATTCGTTCCGTTCCGGCCGGGGCTGCGCGGGTCGGCCCAGTCCCCCGGCCCCGGGAACGGCACATCAAGCCCAAGTAACCCCCTTGACAGCTTGAAGGGGTTACACTAGCATCGGCCGCATGCGGACCGACTTCACTGCCCTCGAATTCACCAGGACGCGTGGCTGGGAAGCCCGTGACCGGAGCGACGACGAGTTCACCGACTACGCCGGGGTGCTGCGCTGGTGCGAGCAACACGACGTGCTCGGGACCGCCGAGGCGCGACGGTTCGCCCGGGCGGGACGCGCGCGTCCCCGGGCCGCCCAGGCCGCGGCACGCCGTGCCCGGGCGTTGCGCGAGGTCGCGTACCGGGTGCTCCGGACGCTGGGCACCGGCGGCACTCCGGACCAGGATGCGCTTCGCGAGGTGGCAGGTTGGGTGAACCGCTACGCCACGGTCCGGCAGCTCGACACATCGGAAACCGGCATCGACTGGCGGTGGGAGTTCGACCCGCAGCACCTCGACCAGCCCCTCGCGCCGGTGGCCTGGTCCCTGGCCGAATTGCTGGTGGCCCCCGAGGCGTCGCGGGTGCGCCTCTGCGAGGGCGATGACTGCGGTTGGCTGTTCATCGATGCGAGTCGTGCCGGGTCCCGTCGCTGGTGCACCATGGCCGACTGCGGCAATCTCATGAAGGTGCGCCGCCACCGGAGTCGGTCGGCCGGATGACGCCGTCGCCCACCGCCCCGGCCGCCGGGCATCCGCCACGCGCCTGGCTGGTGGCGGCGTTCGCCGTGGTCTACCTGGTCTGGGGATCGACCTTCCTGGCCATCAAGGTGCTGGTGGGGGTGCTGCCGCCGTTGCTGGCGGCCGGCCTCCGGGCGGCCACGGCCGGCGCACTGCTCCTGGCGTGGGCCTCCCTTCGCGGCACGCCGCTGCCGTCGCGCCGCGAGTGGCGCCACGGTGCCGTGGCCGGCGGACTGATGTTCCTGATCGGCCACGGCGCGCTCTTCTCGGCCTCACAGCACACCGCCTCGGGATTCGCCGCCGTGCTCGCCGCCACGATCCCTCTCTGGGTGGCCGGTTTCACGATCCTCTCGCGTCGCACGCTGACTCGCCGCACCCTCACCGGCCTCGCACTGGCCATCGCCGGCATCGTCTGGCTCAACCTGCCGGCGATGCATGCCGGGATCGCAGTTCGCGACTCGGTGCTGTTGCTCACCTGCGCCGCCGCGTGGGGACTGGCAATGGTCTGGTACCGCGGGCCCAGGAGACCAGCGTCGACCGTGCTCGCCTCCGCCCTGCCGCTGCTGACCGGCGGGCTGCTCCTGCTGGTCGCTTCGGCGGCCGTCGAGCACCCGAGCACGATCCCGCCCGGGGCGCTCTCGCTGCCGATCATCGGCTGCTTCGCCTACGTGGTGCTGTTCGGGTCGATCCTCGGCTTTTCCGCGTTCGCGTGGCTCAACGGGGTGGTGTCACCCACCGCGGTCTCGAGCTACGCCTTCGTCAATCCGGTCGTCGCCCTGTTGCTCGGCTGGACACTCGGCCGCGAGGCGTTCGTCCCCGCCACGCTGCTACCGACCGCGCTGGTGATCACCGCCGTGGTCCTGGTGCTCAACGGCGAACGACCCGCGGCAGCGGCCCGGACATCGCTGGCCCGACCGGTACCGGCACGATGAACCGCGCCGCAGGCCGGGTCGAGCGATCGCGCGTCCGACTCCTCGACCAGCTCTTCGAGCTGCTGCGGATCCCGAGCGTGTCGGCCGATCCGGCCCGGGACGGGGCGTGCCGCCAGGCCGCCGAGTGGCTCCGTGATCGACTGCGCACCATTGGCTGCTCGGTCGAGTTGCTCGGCAGCGCGAGTCACCCGGTGGTGCATGCGCGGGGGCCCGACGTGCCGGGACGGCCCACGGTACTGGTCTACGGTCATTACGACGTGCAACCACCCGAGCCGCTCGACGCCTGGCACACCCCGCCGTTCACACCGACGATCCGCGATGGCTGCATCCACGCCCGAGGCGCCACCGACGACAAGGGGCAGCTCCTTGCGCTGATCGCCGCCTGGGAGATGGCAGTGGCCGACGGCGACCCGCCGGTCAACATCCGCTTCCTGATCGAGGGTGGCGAGGAGACCGGCAGCGACGAGATCGTCGCCCTGGTCGCGGATGCTCCCGAGCTGGTCACGGCCGACGTGGCACTGGTTGCCGACAGCCCGTTTCACGCGCGGGGCTGGCCCACGGTCGAGCTGGGGGTCCGGGGGCTCTGCTATGTCGAGATCACGGTGCGAACCCTGACCCGCGACGTGCACTCGGGGCTGTATGGTGGGGTCGCCCCCAATGCCCACCACGCACTCGTGCGCATCCTCGCCGGCCTCAGCGATCGTGCCGGTCGACTTCGGCTTCCCGGAATCAATCGTGCGGTGCGTCGTCCGACGGCGGCCGAGCGCGACGCCTGGGCGGCACTGCCATTCGATGAGGCGGCATTCACCCACGATGAGGTCGGCGCCACGGCACTGGTCGGTGACGCGCGTCGCTCAGTGCTCGAGCGACTCTGGGCCCGGCCATCGCTCGACATCCACGGTATCACCGGTGGCTTCAGCGGCGAGGGGGTGAAGACGGTGATACCCGCCGAGGCGCGCGCCAAGGTGAGCCTGCGACTGGTCCCGGACCAGCAACCGGCACAGGTCCTGGCACTGCTTGCGCATCGCGTGGGAGAGCTGGCCCCGGACTGGGCCACGGTGTCGGTGCGCCCGCTCATCCTCACCGAACCGGTGCTGGTCGACATCGCCGGGCCATGGCTGGCGCCACTCGATGCAGCGTTCCACGAGGCCTTCGGCCGTGGCCTGTCACTGGTTCGCTCCGGAGGGTCGCTGCCGATTCTTGGCGCGCTCGGCAGCGGTGGCGCGACGGTCCTGATGGCCGGCATCGGCCTCCCCGACGACGGGCTGCACAGCCCGAACGAGCGCATCGCCATCCCCCAGTTCCTCAACGGCATACGGGCGTTCGCCGGCTATTTCCGGCGCCTCGGTCACCTGAACACGGAGGTCATGTCATGATCGCGCGCTACTGGAGCGGCCGGGTCCACCCGGAAGACGCCGAGGCGTATACCGACTACGTCCAGCGGACCGGCATCGTGGCCCATCGCGAGACGCCGGGCAACATCAATTCGATGATCATGCTCCGCGAACTCGACGACGAGACGGAGATCGTGGTGTTGTCTCTCTGGGAATCGCTCGAGGCAGTGAAGGGCTTTGCCGGCGACGATCCGGAACGGGCGATCTTCTTCCCCGAAGACGACCGCTACCTCACCGGACGGGACCTGACCGTGCGGCACTACCGGGTCCCGGTGCATGCCGGGGCGATGGGGTGATCGACAGCGGGATCACCCAGCCAGGGCCGGCGGATGCTCCTCCCCGGGCCCGTTCGCCGCGGCGTCGGCGCGAAAGAGATCGGTCTGCGACGGATGGAGCGGCAGCCCCACCGCGAGGAGCACGTCGTCGACCCAGTGCTGGCGTCGATCCGGTGCCAACCGGTGCAGCCGCACCGGGAAGGCCCCAAGCAGCGCGTCGATCGTCCGGTCGATGTCGTGCTGGAAGTCGAGGCTCACGTCGCGCCGACCGTCGAAACTGGGCGGATCGATGATCGGCACCTTGACGAGCGCGTCGTAGCTCCCGATCCAGTCGCCGATCATCGCATCGTAGGCCGGTCGTCGACCGACCTGATGGACCAGGTAGGCGTAGTTGTCGAGCACCGAGCGATCGCAGATGACGATCTCGCCCTCCGCCTCGGCGGCCAGCTCGGCTGCCACCTGGGTGTGGAGGATCCACGCCTGGGCCTGCAGGGTGGTGTCGCGATTGATCGGCAGCGGGCATCGGCGGGCCACCTCGGTGACCAGCTCGACCACCCGGTCCTGCCGCTTGAGCCGGGCAGCCAGCTCATAGCAGAGGGTCGTCTTGCCGACGCCGTGTGACCCCACCAGGGCGATCTTCATGGGGCAAATATGCGTCGAGATTGCCGATCGTGTCCGGTCGATCCCCTCCAACCGGATCATGACATCTCCGGCACCCTGCGAGATGACCCCCGACGGTAGCTTCCTCGTACCGGCCCGCAACGCCCCCGTCCTCATCGGCCGGATGGAGGACCCCAGATGGTGCGATCGCTCCCGACCCTGCTCCTCCTCGCTGCCTGCGGCGGCGCCGCCACCTTCGACGACTCGCCGATCGTGCCGACCGGCACCACCGAGACCTACGGTTTCGTGACCACCCTGGGCGCGGACACCGTGGGCGCGGAGCGGGTGACCCGGAGCGCCGACGCGCTGGTCAGCGAATCGGTCGACCGATGGCCCACGGTGCGCCTTCGCCACACCGAACTGGCGATTGCTCCCGATGGCCGCCTCACGCGGATGGTGATGGTGGTCCGCACCCCGAGCGGCGCGACCCCCGCCGAGCGGTGGCGTCGCGTGCTGGCGCGTTTCACCACCGACTCGGTGATGGTCCGGATCCAGGACAGCAGCGGGGTCAGCGGACGCGCGTTCGCGACCGGGGGCGCCCTCACCGTGCCGCATGTCTCGATGCAATACGCAGTGATCGAGCTCGAGATCGCCTCGGCCCTCCAGCTCGGACGCGCTGCGGGACAGGGCGTCGGCGACACCCTGCTGTTCCGGCAGTTCTATCCCGACCGCGACGTCGGGCCCCGCTTCGTGTTGCACCGCGGCCGAGTGATCCCTCGGGACACCGACCGCGTCGAGCTCCGCCACGACTGGCTCGCCGGTGCCGGCGACGTGACCATCGACAGCGCCGGCCGGATGCTCCACTACTCGGGCCAGCGCTCCACCTACAAGGTCGAGGTCGATCGGACCGCGACGCCGCCGGACGTCGAGGCGATCGGGGAGGCACTCGCCATGGCCGAGGCGCGCAACGGCCCCGCTCGGCTGAGTGTGCCCGACAGCGTGCGTGGCAGCATCGGCTCGGCCAACCTCTCGATCGCCTATGGCCGGCCGCTCCGGCGCGGACGCGACCTGCTCGGCAACGTGATTCCCTACGACCGGGTGTGGCGCACCGGCGCCAATGAGGCGACGATGTTCACCACCTCGGCGGCGATCACCATGGCCGGCCTCGCGCTTCCCGCCGGGAGCTACACCCTGTGGACCGTGCCGCACCGCGACGGGGCGGAACTGATCATCAATCGACAGACCGGCCAGTGGGGGACCAGCTACGACCGCCGGCAGGACCTCGGTCGCGCGCCGATGCGAACCGAGCCGGTGGATCCGCCGATCGAGGAGTTCACCATCCGGGTCGAGTCGCGCGATGCGACCCATGGCGCGCTGGTGCTGGAGTGGGGAGCGTTCCGCTGGACCGCACCGATCACCGTGCCCTAGGCACCGGCCAGCTCGCGGCTACCGCCCCGCGTCGCGCTTGCGGATCTGCTCGACGAACGCTTTCGCCAGGTCGTTGGGGATCGGGATCGTGAGGTTGTACTGGGCTGATCTTCCAGCCCGAGTCGCCCTTCACCAGCACCCCGGTGCCGCGAGTCTCGCCGTAGCTGGCATTCTCCAGCCGCTCGTCGAACCAGGCGGTGTTGGCGTCGGCGTCGAGGAAGATGTGGCGCTCGGTCGGCGTGTAGGTCCAGCCGTTCGAGGCCGTGGCATAACCGCGGAACTCATCGAGATTCCAGCGCTCGGTCGCATCGGTCCCGAAGAAGACCGCATCGGGGGCGTAGAGGTCGAAGTAGCGATTCCAGTCGGCCGAGGAGGCCGATTGGTGCAGCGCGGTGAGCACGCTGTCCACGGCCGCGCGCTCGGCGGCGAGGTCGGGCGCGGCAACCGGGGCGGCGTCCGGGGTGCAGGCGACCAGGCCGAGGAGGGCGAGGCCCGCGACGAACGTACGGGAACGGTGCAGCACGAAAGACCCCCGAAGTGGCAGAACTGGTGAGTGGCAGATCCGGTCGACGTCAGGAGGCGTGGATCGTCGTCTCTCGTCGCACGTCATGCGCCCGGACGTGCACGTCGAGATACGGGCTGTACTTGTCGGCGGTATCGAGCACCCGCAGCACGTCGGCCTCGGGCGCCGGGCTGGTGACCGTCACGTGATAGCGAACCTGCAGGTAGCCCGGCGGCACATCGTCGGCGATGCCGAGCTCGCCGCGGGCGTCGTAGTCGCCCTGCACCAGCACTTCGAGCGAGTCGATCGGCACCCCGAGTCGGGCCGCCCAGACACCATAGCCGATGGCAAGGCAGGTGCCGAAGGCACCACGGCCGAGAACCCCGGGGTTGGGGCCGGCGTTGTTGCCGCCCCAGACCGGGCTCATCCCGGCGGTGAGCCGCCAGGGACCGTCCTCGATCTCGCACTCGAGGTCGGTCTTGAGCGTGACCCTGGTGGTCGCCGTGCCGCATCCCGTCGCGGGCGCGTTGACGACACCCTCCACCTTGTGCAGGACGCTGGTGCGGATGTCATCGGGACCGGCCATGGGAGATGCTCCGTATCGGGGTGGGGCCGCCGGTCGCCACGAGGGCGCTACGAGATGATCGCCGCGAGGCCCGGCATCAGCAGTCGCTCGAAGACCCAACCGAAACCGTTGTAGATCGGCTGCCAGAACCGGTAGTGGAGGTAGAAGAGCACCGGCCAGATGAGCAGCATCGCAATGTAACGCACCCGCTGGTCGCCACGGGTGACCGCCTGGAGCGTGGTGCTCCCCATGTACGAGGTCCCCTCCCACTGCAGCACCTCGTCGTCCGACTCCCTGGAGAACGGCATGGCCAGCAGGCTGGCGATCCAGCCCGTGAGCCAGACGAACACGAACCAGCCGTAGAACACGAACATGCCGATGATCACGGCAGCGATCAGGATCTGCTCCATCTCCCCTCCAATGGCGCTTGACTCATCGTGGCGCCCGGCCTCCGGCGTCACCTGTGCATTGCGCAACAGGGACGCAGATCCGATCACCGGTCCGCCATGGGGAGCTAACCGTGGCTCCAGTTGTCCGGATCGCCCCTGTCGCCCGGCGAGAGCCCGAGAATGTCACCGGTCGTCTCGATCCCCAGACCAAGCACCGTGCGGTTGGCGTAGTTGAAGTAGGCCACCACCTGATTGATCTCGAGGATCTCGCCATCGTCCCAGCCGAGCGCGCGAAGGGCGGACACGTCGGCCTCGACCATCGCCCCGGGTTGCTCGGTGAGCTTCCGGGTGTAGGCGAGGGCGCCGGCCTCTCGCGCCGGGAATCCCCCGCTGGGGTCGCCGCGCTCCAGGGCGTCCCGGATCGCCGCGGCACGGTTGTCATCACCGAGCAACCGCGCCATGCCGTGGAAATGGTGTTCAACACAGTAGGGGCAGTCGTTGAGCATGCTCGTGTACACCCCGATCGCCTCGAGGAACCACGTGGGTACCGTGTTGGCGGAGTGATGGAGCACCCGCTTGTAGAGGGCCATGTGGCCCTCCATCGTGTGCGGCCGGAGCGAGTGGGCCTGCATGATGTTGTCGATGTTGTCGTCGGGACCCTTCACGCGATCATACAGCGTCCGCAGCCGCCCCTCGCTCGCCGCGTAGGAGATGGTCTCGATCCAGGTCATCGGCATTGGCTCCCTCAAACTGATGTCGTCGGTCGTGCGCACGGGCAATCTACCGGCTGCAACGCCGGTGACCGGCACGAGAACGGCCCCCGATCCTCGGAGGCCGTTCTGGTCGCCTGATCAGCGGGTCCTCACCTCAGAGGCTGAGCACGCATCCGCCCGAGCCCGCGTTGATCCAGTTCTGCTGCACCAGGAAGCGCTTGTTTCCGACAGTGATGTTCGACCCGCCGGTGACGCTGCCGAACTTCCAGGCGCACTTGTCGGCGTTCTCGTAGCCGCGCCGGTCGTACCACGCGTTGAGCGAGGGGTCGGTGGCGAACTCCTCGATCTCGTGGGCCAGGGTGTTGACTTCGGCGTCGGCCGCGGCATCACCGTTCGGGGCCTGACCTGCCGAGCAACCACTCGGAAAGTCGTAGTTGTAGGGCATGGCGGCGTACTTCACGTCCTGGCCGTTGTAGCTGAAGTGACCATGGTAGGCGCAGTACTGGCTGCCGAAGCCGCCGCCGAGGTTGACACCCGGGCCGGTGAAGACGGCGTAGACCGTCTCGTTGTCAAAGGTGAACTTGCCGGTGCCCAACGCCGTGGCGACCAGGTTCTGGATCGCACCATCGGAGGCATTGGCGGGCGGATTGCTGCCCGTTGCCCAGTAGCCGGTGTAGCTGAGGCTCCCACCCACGCTGCCATTGCCGCCATCGGTGTAGGTCGTGTTGACCTGCCAGTAGTCACTGGTTCCGAGGTTGCTCATGAAGTACCCGACCAGGGAGCCATCCTGCGCCGCGCCACCGGTTGTGCTGCCGTCACTCAATGGAGTGGGGCCGCCTTGATAGATCTGGTTCGCAGACCAGTAGATCGCGGCCACCTTCGGCGAGTAGGCGATCGGGCCGCCGTGGTAGAAGATGCCGGTGTTGCTCTTCTTGGATCCACCGCCACCACCGCCGCCGCCATGACCCCCGCCCTTGGCAAATCCCTCGAGGTACTTGGCCCGCGGCGGCATCACGTGGACGTGATTGCCGGGGGTGGCGAACTCCTGGCTGAACGACGGCTGCAGGTCGGCCGGGGCCGCCGTCTCGGGCGAGGTGGGCGATTCGGAGCACGCCGCGAGGCCGAGGGCGACCATGGCGAGCGACAGCTTGAGGGTGGACTTCATGAAGACGCCTCCGGGAAGGAACGGCGGAACGCGGTGGACACCGCCCCGTGGCGGTGGCCGGTTCCCCTGCGGACAACGGAATGTCGAGTGATCTGGTCAAGATGCGGGCCGCCGGGCCGACCCGTCAAGATCGCAGCCTTGCAGCACCCTGCCCCAGCTCAGGATCCGGAAAGTGTGGCGGCGGCAGCACACTCCGGTCACCATTGACACATACCAACTGGTTGGTATGTTAGCGTGGAGCGGTGCATTCACCTCTTCCTTCTGGAGTCGCGATGTCCGACGATACGATCGACCTCCCCAAGCAGGCCATCATGCGGGGGGTGATCCCCTATCTCTCGCTCCGCGGCGAAGCCGCCGCGGCCGCCGACTTCTACGTTGAGGCCTTCGGTGCCAACGACCTGGGCCGGATGGCGATGCCCGAACAGCCCGAGCGTATCATGCACCTGCAGCTCGAGATCAACGGCGGCGCCCTGATGATGACCGACCACATCGATGATTCGGCCGGGGCGGCGACCGCACCCCTGGTCAACGGCCACCTGCAGCTCGTCGTCGGTGACGGGCGGCGATGGTGGGATCGTGCCGTCGCGGCCGGGTGCCGGGAGCTTGCTGCCTTCGAGATGCAGCCGTGGGGTGATTATTGGGGCTTGCTCCTCGACCCATTCGGCATCCACTGGGCGATCCTGGAGCCCGGTCCAGGCCGCACACCAACCAACTGAGGAGCGATCCGATGCCCGCACCTGTCCGCACCTGTCTCTGGTTCGAGAAGGATGGGCTTCAGGCGGCCGAGTTCTACGTGAGCCTGCTGCCCGACAGCCGAATCGAGGGGGGCCTGTCACCCGAACCGGGCAAGCCACCGCTCGTGGTCAACTTCACGCTCGGGGGCGCGCCGTTCCAGATCCTCAACGGCGGGCCACAGTTTCCGCAGACCGAGGCGGTGTCGATCTCGGTGACCACCGCTGACCAGGTCGAGACCGATCAACTCTGGGACGCGCTGGTCGCTGATGGTGGCCGCGAGGGCCAGTGCGGCTGGTGCAAGGATCGCTTCGGCGTCTCCTGGCAGATCGTGCCGCAACGCGCTGCGGAGCTCTTCAGCCAGCCGGACCGGGCGGCCGCCGGTCGCGCGATGGAGGCGATGATGGGGATGCGACGGCTCGACGTTGCCGCGCTGGAGGCCGCCGCGGCGGCGGCATGACTGCTCCCCGAGGCCGCGGCAACGCGAGAGGGGCGATCCTCGACGCGGCCTTGCATCTCTTCCGCGTGAAGGGCTACACCGCCACGACCGTGGACGACCTCTGTGACGAGGCCGGCGTGACCAAGGGCGCCTTCTTCCATCATTTCCGCACCAAGGAGGCGCTCGGCGTGGCGGCGGTCGAGCACTGGGACGCGATCACGTCACGCCTCTTCGCCGAAGCCGACTACCACCACCTCCCCGACCCGCTCGACCGGGTGCTGGCCTATCTCGAGTTCCGCAAGACGCTGGCGCGCGGCACCGCGGCCGAGTACTCGTGCGTGGCGGGCACCACCGTGCAAGAGGTCCACGCCTCGCATCCGCCGATCCGCGAGGCCGGCCTCGCCACCATCCTCGGGGGAGCGGCCCATGTCGAACCCCACCTCGCGGAGGCCCTCGCGGCGCATCCCATCCCTGGGATCACGGCACACGGCCTCGCGCTGCAGATTCAGTCGGTGATCCAGGGCGGCATCGTGCTCGCGAAGGCACACGATGACCCCGCCCCGTTGCGCGACAGCATCGACCACATGATCCAGTACCTGCGGCTGCTGTTCGGCCGGACATGACCTCTACCGGTTCGTCGCGACGGTGACCATCCGGAGCTCCATCCGCATGCCGCCGCCGTCCAGGAACGGCTCCCACCCCGACACTGCATCTCGCTGCAGGCCAGCCCTCCGCCGCTCGTCCACGTGAGACACCACACCCACGAGCGGCGTGGCGGTGCCATACTGCCAGAGGAACTCGGCCGGCGGCAACAATTGGCGCGACTCGGTGGTGTCGTGGACCTGCACGTCGACAAGGCCGGCGTCGGTGGGGAGCCTCTCGAGCTCCGCCGTGTCGCGCAGCGCGAACACCGACTCGAGGAACCGCACGGCGGTCGAATCGACGTGCCTCCCGAATGCCTCGTGCAGGACCACGTCGACCGACCCTTCCGGCAGGGGAATCGCATCGGCGCTCGCCTCGTACCACGCGGTGGCCATCTCCGGTGGGGTCGCGGCAGCGGGACGGCAACAGCCGGGGAGAGTGCCCGACCCCTGGATCGGATCACCGGAAGCGACCCGATGTCGCCTGGGATGGCCGATTGGCGCATCAGGGAAGGAGCTGTTTCTATCGACCCCGAGTGATCCTCGGGACGGCATTCGCCTCCACCACCAGCCAGGGAGAAACGACGATGAAGGCACTGCTATTGGTCGGCGCGATCGCGATCGCCGCCGTGGGCGCGAATCACCAGGCGCCGCAGCCGTACCGGGTGGCGTTTGACCTCAGCAGCCGGGACACTGTGGATCAGAAGGCGATGCTGCGCACCATCTCCGAGATCACGGCGACCGCGGATCCCGCCGAGCAGGTCGAGGTCGTCATGTACGGCAAGGGCCTGGAACTGGTCCTGCCGGAGCGCTCGGTCTACATCGCCCAGGTGCGGCAGCTGATGACCGAGCGGCACGTCGCCTTCAGGGTCTGCGCCATCGCGGCGCGCAACAACGGCGTCGACAAGAGCCAGCTGATGCCCGGGGTGGAGCTGGTCCCCGACGGCATCCACGAGCTGGTGATGAAGCAGCAAGCGGGCTGGGGCTACATCAAGGTCGCGCACTGACGGCGGACCGAGTGGGGTGACTCCCTCAGCGCGGTGGAATCACCCCCAGAAACCGGACGATCTCATCGTTGGCGGAGATGTCCTGGCTGGTGATGCCGAGCCCGCCCCCGACGCTGACGAGAGTCGTGGCGTCGGGCCAGCGGTGGCCGCCGCCGACGATGCTGTCCAGCTCTGTGCGCGCACCGTCGCGACAGGTGTGATACCGGCTCCAGTAGACCCGCGTCCCATCGTCGGCGATGTCCGGCTTGACCGTGCTCGTGCGCCCCCCCGGGCAGGCGTTGACGTTGGCCCAGAACTGCATCGTCGCGTCGAACGACAGGAGGGTCGTGTTCCCGGCCACGGGAAAGAACGGATCCTCCGTGCCGAGCAGGAACAGCGCGCTGACGGGCTGGCTGGGATGACAGTCCTGGGCCTGGAAGTACGAGAGGGAAGCTGCCACGGCCACGAAGCCGGCGATCCGGTCGGCCATCTTGCACCCCAGCTGTTGCGCCATCACGCCGCCGTTGGAGAGGCCCACGGCGATGATGCGACGGTCGTCGACCACGTAGGTGCGGGTCACCCGGTCGATCACCTCGCGGACGAAGGCCAGCTCGTCGAGGCCGAAGCCCACGGATCCGAACACGTCCCAGTTGCCCATCGCGGCCTCGGGATAGACGACGATGAACCCGGCCGCGTCGGCGGCCTGGTCGAGGCCGGACAGCGCCCGCAACTGTTCACCGGTCTGGCCGCTGCCGTGGAAGGCCAGCACCAGCGGCGCCGCCGGCCCCAGTTCGGCACGGACCGGCACGTGGACCCGGTAGAACCGCTCGTAGTTGGCCTGCATGAAGGTCACCACCTGGTCATCGCCCTTGTAGGTGGCCATGACGGGTGAGGCACCACAGCCGAGCAGGGCCACGGAGCCGAGCGCCAGGGCGGCGACCCGTGCTCGTGCACCCTGACGGGGCCGGAGGCACATTCCGCGCGACGTGACGCTGGCACGCGATGAGCGGGTCTCTGACATGGCATCCCCGGATCGAGGATTCATCGTGTCACTCACGGATCGCGTCATATTCTCCACACCAACAGTGAAGGTTGGGATCTTCCGGTGCACTCCCGATGACCCCCGGTTCACGGACACCGGCCCGATCGAGAATCACGTCGTGGTCTTTCCCCGGACCAGTGTCTGGATCTGTCACGAGGGATCACGGCCCTTCGTGGCGGATCCCAACGTCGCCACCGTCTACAATCGCGGGCAGCGCTATACCCGCTCGCCGCTCGCCCATGATGGAGACCGCGGCGACTGGTTCGCCGTCACGTCCGAACTGGCCAGGGAGATCGCGACCTCCGCTGGCGATCCGGTCGGCGACGTCCCGGATCGTCCGTTCCGGGTCGAATTCCTCCCGGTGTCCCCAGCCCTGTACGCCACCCAACGGCGGGCCGTCCAGTGCATCCAGAACGGTGCCGAGCCGCTCCAGGTGGAGGAACTCGTGCTTGCCGTGATCTCGGCCGCGATCCGCGGTGTTCCCGGCAGCGCGCCGGCTCGAAGTGACCCGGATCCGACCGCGCATCGCGACCTCGCGATGCGCGCCCGCGCCGAACTCGCCACCCGGCTGTCGGAACCGCTCGACCTCGCCACCCTCGCGGGTCGACTGGGTGTCTCGCCCTGGCACCTCTGTCGCGTCTTCAAGCAGCAGACCGGCACGACGATCACCGCGTACCGGCGCGACCTGCGCCTGCGCGTGGCGCTCGAGCACCTCGACCCATCGGCCCCCGGCATCTCGAGCGTTGCCCACCGCTTCGGCTTCTCCAGCCACAGCCACTTCACGGCAGCATTTCGCCGGCGCTTCGGCTTCACGCCATCGGAGGGGCGAGCGCTGGCTCACGGCTGAGGCTGGCCACCCGACCGACCCAACGCCCGGACCCCTGAACATGCCGGGGGCGACCGCCCCCGGCTGTCAGGATCATGTCATGTGTTCACCGCTGATGACCCGGCGCTCTCATCGGGCGTTGATCTGGACATTCCCGTGGGTGATCGGACTCACGACCAGGGACGGGTTGCCGGGGATCTCCGGCACTGTCCCATCGCTGCAGAAGGCCGCGGCAGATCCTGAGGGTGCGTTGCGGAAGGTCTGGAGGTTCGACGTCTGATCCACCGCGGAGCCGCCCTCGCCGCCGTCCACGGCGAGCCACGCCATGTCGGTGCCGGCCTGGTAGGTGGTGAACTTCGCGTCATCGACGGTCCCGCCGATGCGCACGGTGGGCTGTGAGGCCCCCGGGACCGGCTCGAGGCAGGTGATCGAGCCGTGCAGGATCGTGGCCGCAGCCACCAGCTGCCAGGTGCCCGACACGCTCCCGTCGGCATGCCGCAGCGCGTTGAACGTGAAGCGGCGCAGGTATCCCGCCAGCGGCCCGTCCGGGATGATCCATTGGGCCCCACCCGTTGCGGAGAGGACCACGGGCCGGTCGGCCGAGGCGGCAGGCCGGAGCGCCTCGGCGTCGGAGGCGGTCGGGAGAGTGGTCTCGCTGCAGGCGACCGCAGCGAGCAGGATGAGGGGAGTGAGATATCGGTGCCTGGTCATGCGTACCTCGACGGTGTGGTGTCGAACGGCCCGGCGTTGGTTGCCGGGCCGCCGTCGCGGAAGTCCCGCGCTCCGTCAAGCCTCGCGGTGATCCTCGCCGGGCGCTGTCACGGAATTGCTTGGGGGAGGTTCGAAAACGGTTTGCTTGGTCGACCTCGGGGTCCACCGGGCACCGGGGTCAGCGGACCACCGACCCGATCCGTTGCCCCATTCGGTACCTGGTACCCGTCTCGGCTTCCAGGCGCACCTGGTCGGACTGGAAGAGCAGCACCATGTCGGAGCCACCGAACTGGAACCAGCCGACCTCCTCCCCCTTGCGAAGCACGGTGCCGACCTCGGGGGTCATCACGATCGAGGAGATGAAGGTCATCCCCACCGGCACCATTGCCACCAGTCCGACCGTGGGCGACTCGATGACGATGAGCCCCCGCTCCTGATTGAACTGGTAACCGTCGCCGTTGGCCGCACCCAGCGTGCCATCGGGTTTGCGAACCACGTCGACGAACACCCGCCCGTGCAGATGCCGGACCTCGCGCACGACACCGGCGACGGGCGCATGGAAGCGATGGTAGTCGGTGATCCGCAGGAAGCTGTGCGCGAACGTGCCATGGGCGAATGCCTCGGCGTAGGGACTGCCGTCGAGCAGGTCGGCGATGCGCCACCCCGCACCCTTGAGCGTGACCGTCGATCGCGCATCGATCCGCCAGGCACCCATGAAGATCGCATCGGCCGGAGCGACGACCACGGCATCGTCGTCCGGAGCCGCGATCGGTCGCAGGCCGGGCCGCAACTGTCGGGCGAAGAACTGGTTGAAGGTCTGCCAGCCGCTGGGCCCGGCCACGAAGTCGTCGACATGGTAGTCGGGATTGGCCGCGAAGGAGGCGATGCCGGGCGCGGACGCCGGGGTGTCGAGGAAGGTCCCCCACGCCTCCGCCACGGTCCGGAGCCAGTCGCTGAACGCCGTGTCACGGTTGAGCGCATCGTCGGGGGCCTGATTGATCACGTAGTGGATCGCCAGGACCTTCGGGGTGGCCACCCGCTCATCGGGGACCCAGGTGACCAGTGTATCGATCCGGGCATGGAACGCGTCGAGACTGCCGATCCCCTCGACCTGGGCGGAATCGATCGCGGCAACCAATGCCGTGCGGAGTTCGGGACGGGCGTCGAGCAAGGTCACGAGACTGTCGACAACCGCGGTGTGCGCCCTCGGCGTGACCGGCGGTGGCGCGCATCCGACCATCAGGGTGGCGGCGAGGAGAGCTCCGGCGAGTCGCGTCGGCATGGCGACTTCCTTCTGGGAGGGCAACCGGCGTTGGGCGTGTACTGGGGAGAGCGGTCAGCGGCGACCCGGCACCATAACACGATGGCCCGTCCCGGGTCAGCCCTCCCGATCACCCGTGATCGCGCTCAGATGAACCCGAACAGCGGCGGGAACGCGATCACCACGACCGCCGCCCATCCGGCGTAGACGGGCAGGAACCGGGTCTGCCACCGCTCCAGCGTGTCGAGCGACCCGGCACCGCGCAGGAACCGGATCGACAGCACGGCCGACCAGCCGAGGTTCACGATCAGGATCAGGTTCATCCCGAGTGCCGCCGCCCGGTTGGGGGTGATCCCCAACTCACCGATGCGGCTCCCCATCGCCCAGAGGGCCACGGCGTCGGCCAGCAGCGCGCTGATCACCAGGACCAGTTGCACCACGTCGAACGGCCCCGGGGGCGCCTGCGAATCGCGGGCGGAGATGCTGTAGAGCAGCAGCGCGACGACCAGGACCAGCAGTGCGTCGAAGAGGATCAACATCTCCCGGCGCACGTCGATCATCCGCCCGGTCAGCAGGAGTGCGCCCAGGAAGACGACCAGCAGGATTGCGAACATCGGTGTGAAGAGGCGGGTGAGCACGGGTGCCATGTTCTCGATCACGCTCTGCTTCGCCTCCACCAGCCACGAGGCCACCAGCACCGCGCCAGTCGCGCCACACGGGAGGAGCCACGACTGGAAGAACGGCTCGATATCGATACCGATCGACTGGAAGATCCCGGCCATGAAGGCGGTGAGGACACCGCCACCGAGCGCGATCAGCACATAGTAGATGAAGAGTTCGCCGGAGAACCGGATGAAGTCCATCCGGCCGGCCGTGCCGCCCCATCGCGATCCCGTGTACGCCATCCCGACGAGCAGCCAGAGGGCGATCGGCAGGTGAAGCACCGCCAACACCTCGGTGTTCCCCTCGGGCACGAACGGATAGGCGTTGGCGAAGACCATGGCGACGACGAAGCCCGCACCCAGCGGGACCAGGCTTCGCACCGCGAGACGCCGCTTCCACGCGAAGAAGCCGACCAGCAGCGGCAGCACGAAGAACGCGAGGTTGCGCAGGTAGAACGATTCGTGGCCGTCGATGGGCGCCCCGAAGAGCGCCGGGAGCTTGATGAGGATCGCGGCAACGGTGCCGAGTCCGAACGCGACCATCCCCTCGCGTCGCCCGGAGAGATCGGTGTCAGCCGGCGGAACGACGAGCTGCTTCCAGAGCCGATCCGAGTGCTCCCTGGCAAACTCGCGCGACAACTCGTCGAGGCCGCCCAGACGCTTGACCGCGATCAGGAACGCCTCGTCCGTCGCCAGCCCGGCTGCCTCCAGCGCCGACACCTCTTCGCGGAGGTGATCCTCCAGCTCGGCGACGTCGACCGTATGGATCGCCTGGCGACGACGGAGATAGCCACGCCATTGCTCGATCTGCGCCTCGAGCGACGCCGCATCATGTGAAGGGGACATCACTCACGCTCCCAGGAGGGGTGGAACCAGGCGCCCCGGCACGCTCACCATCTGCCAGATCCCCCGCAGCGTCGCATCGACCGCCTGCCACTGCCGCCGCTCCTCATCGAGCTGCAGGCGGCCCTGACCGGTGAGCCGGTAGTATTTGCGGCGACGACCGGTCTCGGCCACGCGCCATTCCGCCTCGACGTGGCCCAGCCGCTGGAGCCGGTGCAGCACCGGGTAGAGCATCCCGTCGGTCCATTCCATCCGCCCACCCGACAGCTCCCGCACCCGCCTGAGGATGGCGTAGCCATAACTGTCTCCCTCGGCCAGGATCGCCAGGACGATCGGGGTCGAGGAAGCGGCGATCAGGTCCTTGTTGATGTCCATGACGCCCGGAAGACGGAGGGTGGAGGACGGAGGACGGCGCTTACCTTGCACCACTATACATTGTCCTTCTATGTATGACAAGGACACCCCGAGGCACTCGAGACCGAGGCCTCCCCCCGTCAGCCCTCCGCGTTCAGCCTTGCCGCAGCCCTCAGCAGCGCCTTGAACGCGGTGGCGTTCACTCGCTCGCCCTCGCCGAGGTCAAGCGCGCGGCGCACCCTCCCCTCGAGCGACGAGGTGAAGAGCCCCTTCGGGTCGGGCAGCGAGGCACCCTTCGCAAAGGTCAGCTTCACATGCGCCTTGTAGGTCTCACCGGTGCAGATGATGCCGTCCTGTGACCAGACCGGCCCGCCCCACTTCCACTCCTCGACCACGTCGGGGAGCGCCTCATGGATCAGGGTGCGGAGGCGGGCGAGCGTCTCGCCGCGCCAGTCGCCGAGCTCCCTGATCCGGCGATCGATTTGCGCCGCGGCAGTCATGACAGCCTCCCCAGCAGGGTCTCGAGCCGCTCGCCCATCATCCGCCAGCCGTAGCGCGCCCCGCCGAAGTTCCGCTTCTGGTCCGGAGTGAAGCCGGACTGCACGAGCAGCAGGTGCGTTCCCGAATCGGTGGGTGTGAGTGTGAACGTCACCTCCGTGTCAAGCCCCATCGCGCCGACGCACCAGGAGTACCTCAGCCGCCGCGGCGCGTCGGCTTCGACGACTCGGCACTCGATCGTGCCGTCCCAGCCGGGAAATGGTTCCGTCCGGAAAGTGAACTCTGTCCCGTCTTCCACGTCGAATCCGGTCACGGGAAGCAGCCAGTCGCCAAGCAGGGTCGGGTCGGTGAGCGCACGCCACACCGTGGCGGGCGGATGCGGCAGGTCGAACTCGAGGGCGACGGTGTGGGTCTGTCCCTCGTCGGTCGCGTCAATCGATGTCATGAATCGAGGTGCTCCAGGAGGTTGGAGAGGCGGTCCGCACGCTCAAGCCAGAACGTGCGATAGTGCGCGACCCAGTCGATCAGGGGTCGCAATCCGAAAGGTGCGACCCGGTAGATCATCCGCCGCCCTTCGCGCCGGTTCTCGACCAGGCCGGCTGAACGGAGGGCGGCAAGGTGCTGGGACACCGCGGGCTGGGAGATTGCGAACCGCGCGGTCAGCTCCTTGACGGCGGCCTCGCCCTCGGCGAGCGCCTCGAAAATGGCCCGGCGGCTTGGGTCGGCGAGGGCATGGAAGACCACGGCCTGGGCGTCGGATTCGAGTCGCATAGAATTTACATTAGCACAGACTTATATCTTGTCAACCGCCATCTTGCCTTGCTTCCCGGTGCAAGCGCAACAAAGAGGTTGCGCATTTCCTGACCTCGAGGTACGATATGCAACTGATTCATTGCATATCATCGGATCTTCCACCGACGAGGGCCAGGCATCATGACCACGCACATCGACTCCCCTGAGACCACCGACCGGATCGAGAAGCACCTCGAGGTCCGCGCCCCCCGTTCGCGGGTCTGGCGAGCGATCTCCGACGCCGGGGAGTTCGGCACCTGGTTTGGGGTCCGATTCGATCGCCCGTTCTCGCCCGGTGCGGCCGTGATCGGCCAGCTGACCTTCGCCGGCTACGAGCACGTCAAGCTCGAGATGACGATCGAGCGGATGGAGCCGGAGGGCTACTTCTCCTATCGCTGGCATCCGTATGCCGTGGACCCCGCGATCGACTACAGCGCCGAGCCGACCACGCTGGTCGAGTTCCGGCTGGAGGAGACCGCCGACGGCACAGCGATAACGATCATCGAGTCAGGCTTCGACCAGTTGCCGGCTTCGCGCCGGGCCGAGGCATTCCGGATGAACGAGGCTGGCTGGACTAGCCAGTCGAAGAAGCTGGCGGCTCATGTCGAGTAGCCGCGGCGCGGCGCTCCAGGCCGCGCCGGTCTTTGCGGCACTCGGCGATGGGACGCGACTCGCACTTGTGCGTCGCCTCTCGACCGGGGGCCCGGGTTCGATCACCCGGCTGACGGTGGGGAGCGGGATGACGCGCCAGGCGATCACCCGCCACTTGGAGGCCCTGGAACGGGTCGGCCTGGTGTGCGACACCAAGGAGGGACGAGAGCGGATCTTCTCGCTCGATCTCAAGCGACTCGAGGTCGCGCACCGGTATCTCGACGAGGTCACGGCACAATGGGACGCGGCCGCGGCCCGATTGAAGGCCTTCGTGGAGCAGGACGACAGCTAGGCATCCACCAACAACACGCGGGAGAATCCGTGGTCGACATCATTCATCGCATTGGGATCAAGGCGCCCGCAGCGGAGGTCTACCGGGCTCTGGCAACACCGGCAGGCGTGGCGGGCTGGTGGACTCGCGACACCACCGGCTCGGCCGATGTGGGTGGCAAGGTCGCTGTCACCTTCCGCCGCGGCGACGGGACGGAACTCGGGCAGATGGACTACGAGGTGACGCGGCTGGAGCCCAACCGGGAGGTAACCTGGCGGTTCCTCTCCGGTCCGGAGGAGTGGCTGGGCACCGACGTCACCTTCGAGCTCGCCGAGGACGGCGACATGACGATCGTGAACTTCGGTCACCGCAACTGGCGGGAGCCGGTCGAGTTCATGGGGCACTGTAGCACCAAGTGGGCAACGTTCCTGCTGAGCCTCAAGGCGTTGGTGGAAACCGGCCGAGGCCGGCCCTCACCCGACGACCTGAAGATCGACAACTGGAACTAGGGACCGCCAAGCGTCACGGGCATCCACCGGGGCGCCGAGACTAGGTCGTCGGCGTCACCCGCACCATCACCGCCCCGTGCGCCGGGACCATCGCCTCGTAGCGGCCGCGGAAGGTGCCCTTGTCCTCGTGGGCCCAGAGGTCCCGCACGCTCGCCGAGTCGGTCTTGAGCCCGATCCGGCCCCAGTTGACGTGCATCATGGTGGGGACCGACGCCCGATTGAGCATCACCACCGCCCATGACCCATCCTTGAGTGGCTTGGACCAGACCTGAAGCTCCGGCGGCCAGTTCTGCACCAGCTGCCCCTGCACGCCCAGGGAATCCTGGTCGACCGCAATCACCTCGCGATTGGTGAGGATGTCACGGATCGCCTTCGCCTGTCGCGAGTCCCCGACCAGGTCGCGCAGGTCGTTCCCCGCCATCAGCGGGGCGGCCATCATCGCCCAGAGGGAGAAATGGGCCCGATACTCGGTGTTGCTCATCCCACCGTTGCCGACCTCGAGCATGTCGGGATCGTTCCAGTGCCCCGGCCCCGCCGCCGACCAGTACTGACTCGAGAGATCGAGGATCGCGATCATGCTGGTCCAGCTGTCGGAGATGTCGCCGGTGGTGCGCCAGAGGTTGCCGACATCCGTGGCCCACTCCCACGGCTGGTTGCTCCCCCACTCGCAGATGCTGAAGACGATCGGCCGTCCCGAGTTCGCCAGCGCGTCACGGATCTTCGCGTACTGGGTCGGGGCGTCGATCCCGTCGGCGTAGCACCAGTCGACCTTGGTGTAGTCGACCCCCCATTCGGCGTAGGTCTTCGCGTCGATGGTCTCGAAGCCGTAGCTGCCGGGCCGCCCCTGGCAGGTCTTGCGGCCCGCGTCGGTATAGAGGCCGAACCGCAGCCCCTTGGAGTGGACATAGTCGGCCAGCGCCTTCATCCCCTCGGGAAAGCGCGCGCTGTCGGCGACGATCCGGCCACTGGCATCGCGACCCACCTGCCAGCAGTCGTCGATCACCACGTAGCGGTAGCCGGCATCGCGCATCCCGCTGGCGACCATGGCGTCGGCGGTCTCGCGGACCAGCTCGCTGCTCACGTTGCAGGCGAAGTGGTTCCAGCTGTTCCACCCCATCGGCGGGGTGAGGGCGAGGCCGTTGGGCACGGCGTCGATCGGTGCGTGCGCCCGGGCGGCCATCAGGCCGAGCGAGGCAGTCACCGCGAGGAGGGCGGCGAGACGCTTCATGACAGGCTCCGGCTACGGGATGGGCCAACAGCTATCAGCAATCGAACGGAAGCGCAAGCGTCGGGACCCGCCTCGGATCCCGGATCATCCCGACGGCGAGGCGTCACCGCGACAGGCGCGCATACGGGCCCGGCGTGCTCTCCTCCCCGAACTCCACCGCGATCCTGCCGTCGGCGTCGAACTGGTAGACCGTGATGCCTCCCCAGGCCTGATCCGCCTCCGCTGGCGCTTGGGCGGATGCATCGGACTGGGCGAGATGCGCCCGGACACTCCAGACGAGCACGACCCGATCACCCTCGGCAATCGCCTGATGCACGGTGACTTGCTGTTGCTCCCACTTGTGCGAGAAGCGAATGGAGAACGCCCGGACCGCGTCGATACCGCGGACGGCCGGTGTCCCGAGCACCTCCTGGAAGATCGGGTAGCTGACGACAATGGTGTCGGCCGCCAAGGCGTTGACGACTGTCGTGTCGCCGCCGTACAGGGCGCGAAGGAATCGTTCCGCCTCGGCCTTTCGAGCCGAGCCGGGTTCGCGACCGGTGCCGGCGCAGCCGACAAGGAGCAGCGACATCACGGGTATCCAGCGAAGGCTGTGCATGTCCACCTCGCTTGGTTCACGGGACTCGGCCGGTCTCACGCCCGGTGACCCATCGCTGGCCAGCACCTCGGCGGCGGCACACCGGACATCCCCTGCAAACGGTACCGTCCGGTCCCCGACCCCGAAACCCCCACCGGGTCCTGCCATGCTCAGCGGCGACTTGTGCCCTCGCGCCGCTCGGGCGACCTTCGCGGTGACCGCGTCTCCCGGAGTCCCCGCATGCCGCCCGCCTCCACTTCCCCTGCCATGCTGGCGTTGGCCGCCCTGTCGGCCACGATCCTGGCGGGGTGCCACGCCGAAACGCCACCGCCACCACCGACCCACCGGGTGCTCCAGGTCACAGTCTCCTCCGGCGTGTCCCTCGAGGTGCTCGACTGGGGCGGCACGGGTACGCCGCTCGTCTTCCTCGCCGGGATCGGCGACACGGGCCACTCCTTCGACGAGTTCGCGCCGGAGTTCACCGACCACTGGCACGTGTTCGCCGTCACCCGTCGCGGCTACGGCGCGTCGAGCCACCCCGCCACCGGGTACGACGTGCCCACGTTCGCCTCCGACATCAAGGCGGTGCTCGACTCGCTCCACCTCGACACGGTGGCGCTGGTCGGTCATTCGTTCGCGGGCGACGAGATCACCCGCATTGCGGCCGAGTGGCCCGACCGGGTGTCGCGGCTGGTGTACCTCGATGCCGCCTACGATCGCGTTGGCGAACTCGACGTGCTCCATCGCGCCGCGTTCCCTGACGACCCGCCGATGACCCCCGCCGACTCCGCTTCCATGGCGTCGGTCGGCGATTACCTGGCCCGCCTCAACGGCTTCCGGCTCAACGACGACGAACTGCGGCAGTGGTTCGTGTTCGACTCGACCGGGCGGCTGAGCGCCAAGCGTACCGCCGACACCATCTGGACCCGCACCATCCTGCCCGCCGTGGGCCATCCGCCGTTTGCCGAGGTGCATGCCCCCGCGCTGGTGATCTACGCCGTGCCGGAGGATCCGGCCGACGTGCTGCCATGGTATCCCCGGGCCGACACCGCCTGGCAGCGCCAGGCCGAGCGCGCATTCACCGTCTGGAGCGAGTTCCGCCGTCGCGACCGCGACAGCATTCCGGGTCTGCTGGCCGGATCCCGGGTCGTCGAGCTCCCGGGCGCCAGTCACTATGTGTTCATCTCGGATCGCGCTCGGGTCCTCGACGAAATGCGACGGTTCCTGTCGGGTTCCTAGTGCGCGCGCGATGCGGTCGCCGGTCCCTTTCTATAGGCAGCAGGGTGTGGTATTTCTGAACAGCCCAGCCGTTCCGACCGGGTGACGGATGTACCCGCGATCAGGAGTATCGATGCACTCACGATTCCTCACCGCCTGCACTCTCATGGCTGCGTTCGCCGTCGTTCCGGCAGCTGCCTCCGCCCAGGCGACACCGACCTATCCGGAACGTGCCATCAGGCACGACATTCCGATGACCGACATGATCCAGCGCGCCATGGCGGCGGGCACCCGCGACAGCACCGGGCGACCAGGCCGCAACTACTGGCAGCTCTGGAACGACTATACCATCAACGCCCGCTTCGACCCGGCGACCGGCGTGGTCACCGGCCACGAGCACGTGGTGGTGAACAACAACGGGCCGAACGAGATGACCGAGGTCGTGTTGCGGCTCGACCAGAACCTCTTCGCGCCCAATGTGCCCAAGGTGGTGACGGTCCCGGAGCTGACCGATGGGATGCAGGTCACGAGCCTCAGCGTCAACGGGCAGCCGGTGGCACTCAACGCCGGAGGGCCGCCGCGCGGTCGCTACGGTCGCGGAGGGGCGGCACCGCCGGTCGAGCTCGCCGCATACAACATGTCGCAGACGGTGGCCACGATCCGGCTGGCCGAGCCCGTGCCGGCGCATGGCAGCGTCGCGCTCGACGCCGACTGGCACTTCACGGTGCCCAAGGTGGTGGCACCGGAGCGGGGTGAGCGGATGGGCGCCTGGGGTGACTCGCTCTATCAGGTGGCCCAGTGGTACCCGCGCGTCGCGATGTTCGACGACCTGCGCCAGGGCGGCTGGGACACCGACCCGTATCTCGGGCCCTCGGAGTTCTACAACAACTTCGGCCACTTCGACGTGAAGCTCGACCTGCCGGCCGGCTGGCTGGTGGGCGCCACCGGCATCCTGCAGAACCCGGACGAGGTCCTCACCGCCGCCGAGCGCGACGGGTTGCGGCGCGCCCTTCTCGCCGACTCGACCGTGCGCATCAACGGTCCCGACAACTTCGGGCCAGGCAAGGCGACCGCCGGCGCCTCCGGTGACCGGCTGGTGTGGCACTTCGTGGCCGACACCGCGGGCGACGTTGCCTGGGCCACCTCGAACCAGTTCGTCTGGGATGGCTACCACGCGGCGATCCCGGGGACAGCCAAGAACGTGCCGATCAACATCATGTACCTGCCAGGGCATGAGCGGCAGTACGCCGCCGCCGGACCGACGGTGCGCCATGCGCTGGAGTTCTACTCGGGGCTGTGGATCCCCTACGCGTTCCCGACCATGACGATCGTCGACGGCCCGGAACTCGGCATGGAATACCCGATGTTCATCATGTCCAGCGTCGGCGCCGCCGATCACGAGGTCGGACACGAATGGTGGCCGATGATCCTCGGCACCAACGAGACCTGGTACGGCTTCATGGACGAGGGCTTCAATCAGTACATGAACATCCTGTCGCGCGACGACCGGCAGGGACAGCCCGCCAACCTCGACGGCGTGGGCCAGCGCTACGGCCAGACCAGCGGCGACGAGCGCGAGGCCCCGCTCATGTGGGACGCCAACTACGGCGGTCCGATGTACTCCTTCCAGGCCTACGGCAAGGCACCGATGATGCTCTCGATGCTCGGCGGCATCGTGGGCGACAGCGCCGTCTGGCACGCGATGAGCGCCTACGCCGAGGCCTGGCGCTTCAAGCATCCGTCGCCCTGGGACTATGCCTTCTTCATGGACAACGCCCTGCACCGCGACCTGGGGTGGTTCTGGTACTCCTGGCTCTTCACCACCGAGGCGGTCGACGGCTCGATCGAGGACGATGAGCGCGATGCGCGGCCCCACCTCGGTCACCGTGCACCAGGCGGGACAGATGCCCTCGCCGGTGGTGCTCAACGTGCACTTCGCGCCCGGCGGCCCGGCGCTCCGCCAGGTGCCCGGCGCGGTGATCGTCGACGACTCCACCGCGACGATCACCTATCCCGTCGACGTCTGGTTCAGCGGCAGCCGGACCTTCACGGCGACGTTCGACTTCGGGCCGCGGACGATCGAGCGGGTGGTGCTCGATCCGCACTGCCGCTTCCCGGACAACAACGTGGCCGACAACACCTGGCCACGGCAGCCGCCGCCGGCCGAGCCGACGGGTCCCGGCGGGAGGTTCGGCGGCGGGGCGTGTCAGGGCTGAGCGTCGACTGACCGAACACGGAGGCGGGCGGCGACTCGAGGAGGGTCGCCGCCCGTTTCGCGCGACATGCGCAGTACACCGGTGTTCGACGGCTCCGCGCCGGGAGTCAGCCATCCTCCGCGATTTCCAGGAATTCGACCGGCGCGCCGTTGTGGACAATGAACGCCACCCGGATCCCTGGTGACGGGCTGTTCGGAGCGATCAGGATTTCCTGGCCCTCAAGCTCCCTCTCCAGATCATCGACCTGGAACGCCACATGCGAGACGGCCTGCACCAGTGCCGGGAGAGGCGAGTCGGGATCGAATCGCATCCACTCCACGCCGTAGGGGCTGTCCTCGAATCCCGACACGTGCAGACCCAGGTCAGGCAGGTGCTGCTCTCCTGGCCGCCGCTCGGTGGTCGGGATACCGATGTGGTGAAACCGTCGCACCTGACCTCCTGGAGAAGATGTTGTGCCGCCCATCGCGCCACATGTGGTGCGGGGCATGCGGTGGGCGGAGTCCGACACCATCGCTGAAGCGCGCGCATCCGACAATGGTATTGTCCGATCCTGTCGAATCCGTCCGGGATCGAGCGGCCAAGCGCCGGTGGTGGTGAACATGCACTGTGCGCTGGCTACCCCGCTACCGCGGTGATCCGCCGGTACTCCCGATACATCCCCACCCGCCACCGCACGATCATCCCGAACGCGAGCAGGTAGAACACCGCCGCGGTCTGCAGTGGCGAGATGAGGTGCCCGATGTAGTCGTGCAGCAGGAGCCGGATCGCCAGCAGGGCGAGCAGGATGCCGAGGAACCAGCGGGAGCGCTGCATGTAGACCACGCCATCGCGGAGTTCGAGGCGCGAGGAGTGCACCAGCGGGTACGACAGGACGAGCGCGCCGAGCCCGAGGGCGACGCTCGCCCAGACCCAAGGCACGCGCATCGCCGGCGAGAGGAACATGCAGAAGCCGGTGCTCATCGCCAGTGGCGGGATCACGATTGCCCGGCGGGTGAGCGGCACCCGCGTCTCGCGGACCCGCCAGAAGAGGATCGCGATGCCGCCGACCACCGGGCCGGTGCCGAGCAGCGCGCGGGCGAGCAGTTGGTGACGGAGGTAGAGGTCCTGGAGGCTGAGCATCATGCCGCTCCATGGAGGGAGCCCGTCCGGGACACCTCGCCCCGGATCGCAAGGAACACGTCGCCGTCGCCCACCTTCCGCCTCACGATCGGATCGGGGAAGTAGCCGCCCTGGGAGACGAACGGGAGGTCGTTTTCGGTCGCGGCTCGGACGATGATCTCCGGCTGCATCGAACCTCCGAGAATGAGAGGGCGGCGTAACGGCTTGCCGCTCGGCCGCGGCCGAAGGCCGGCGGCTGCAACCGGCTTGTCAGGTTGCCACTCTCACTCAGTACCACGGGGCTGCTTCTTGAGGAAGTAGGCAAAGAAGCCGAAGAACGCGAAGAACCAGTAGAAGCTCGCCTGGCCTTCCCGTAATCCGAGGAAGCCAAGAAGACCCAGGAAGCCAAGAAAGCCCAAACGGCGTTGGTCCTTCATCGTCCACTCCTTCTCGGTGGTTCGATCATCTGGATCCTCGTCAGCCTGACGAATGGCGCATCAGCTGCGAGGGCGCTCGCGGCAGCCGCCGCGCGCCCTCGTCAGCTGCATGTGATGGTATGGACTCCTCCCCGAGATGCAAACAGCATCCAGCATCACGGCCCCGAAGGCCACCACCTCGAGGAGGAGCCCAATGCCAACGATACAGATCGGTGTCGATCTCGCCAAGACGGTGTTCGAGGTGGCGATCTCGGAGGCACCGGGCGTGGTAACCTCCCGCCGCCGGCTCTCCCGGGCCGCCTTCCCGCGCTTCCTGGCGGCCCAGGCGCCCGCCGAGGTGCTGCTCGAGGCCTGCGGCTCGGCACACCACTGGGGACGGCAGGCCGAGCGATGCGGGCACCGGGTGAAGCTGCTGCATCCGACCGACGTCGCTCGTTATCGCGACGGCAACAAGACCGATCGGGCCGACGCCAAGGCACTCCTGGAGGCGGTGAGGAACCAGGACCTGACCCCGGTGCCGGTAAAGTCGGTGGAGCAGCAGGCCGTGATGGCGCTCCACCGCATCCGGCAGGGCTACCTGCGGACCCGGACGGCGCGGATCAATGCCCTGCGCGGGCATCTGCGGGAACTGGGGCATGTGATCCCAGTGGGGGCACGCCGCGTCGCGATGGAGGCCCGCGTCGCGCTGGCCGACGACGCGATCCCCCCGTTTCTGCGAGCCGCACTCGTGGCGCTGCTCGAGGAGATCCGGAGCCTGGAGGAACAGGCCGAATCGGTGCGCGCCTCGCTCACAATGCTCGTCCGGCAGATGCCCGACGCCCAGCGATTGATGACGGTGCCCGGGATCGGCGTCCTCACGGCGACGGCGATGGTGGCGCTCGTCGGTGACATCCACCGCTTTCGGTCGGGACGCCAGTTCGCCAGCTGGCTCGGCCTCACGCCGCGCGAGCATTCCAGTGGCGCGTCACGCCGCCTGGGCTCGATCACCCGCCACGGCAACAGCTACCTGCGGATGCTGCTCATCCACGGTGCGCGCTCCGCCCTGCGCGCTGGCGTGGTGTCCGATCGGCCGGACGATCTCCGCGCCTGGGCCAAGGAGGTCTCGATCCGCCACTGCCATAACGTCGCCGCCGTGGCTCTGGCGAACAAGCTCGCGCGCATCTGCTGGCGCACCTGGCGGGATGGGCGCGACTTCGAGCGGCGCGAGCCGCGAGAGGAGGGGCGCACTACGAGCTACTGAACGATCATCGCGATGGCGACCGGTCGGACCGGCGTGGGGATGAGCCGATAACTCGCATGGCCACCAGGGCCGCGACAAGCGATTGGCTCCCCACGCGCGACTTACCATCGTGGCCAGGGCAAACAGCCCAACTCACGGGCCGAAGATACGACTGCAGTCGACCCGCCGCCGGCGCGAATGATCGAGAGTCCGGAACAACCGATCACCACCCCTTGCGCGAACGGGGGGAGGAGTCCAGATACGCGGGTTAGGTGGTGGCCACGGTAGCGCGCCGCCAGTTGCGAGCCTGCGCTCTCAGCCCTTCTGATCCTCCACGGATGGCTCTGGCGCGCTCATCCCACCGAGGATGAGCCACTCGGAACCACGCTTGATCCAGGTATGGGTGAGCCGAGTCGTTGCGGTCGTGACCGTCCCGCTTTCGTTGCTGCCTCCCCAGTGCACGCGGTAGAACAGAATCGCCACATCCCCTGCGAAGCGGATCCCCAGACGCTCGATGCGAGGCGCCAACCGCATGGGCGTCGGAAAGAACTCGGCGAGATACTCCGGGCCACCGTCCTTCCCTGATGGCTCACGCAGGCGACTCGGCCAGCCAAGAAACTGCTCATCCCACAACGACAGAATGGTCTGGTGATCAGCCTCGGCATGCGCCTGGATATACGCCTCCTCAAGGCGCCACAGGTGCTCGGCCACATCGGAGTCCGGTGCAGACCTGCCCGTACAGGAAGCCAGCAGGATTGACCCGAGAGCCACCAGAATCACTGCTGCTGTGTTTTGCTTGGTCATCGGACCTCCTCTGGGTCTCCGGAGCCACCTAACGACTTGCGCTTCTGCGGCGGGGGCAAGAGGCGGGCGGCCCGCCCCGTACTGCCCCTGGCCGCAGCAAGTGCCTATTAGGACCGCACCTGGCTTGAAAGGCCATGCGTTCAGGTAGGGAGAGAAGTCACCTGGTGCTGTTCGCTTAGCGTGCCAGCTCGGATGGCGCCCCGTGTCCGCCTTGCCAAGTCCGCGCACTTCCCAGCACCGCCCCGCAGTGGTCACGCACACATAGCTCTGTATGGCCTTCGCCGTGGGGGAGATCTGCTCGTAGCGAGCAAGAAGCTCTTCCGGTCTCACAATTATGAAGTCGAAGTGGCGAGTTTGGAATTGATATAGGGTCAGCACCCAGAAGTCCGCTGGCGACTTTGCGATCTTCGCCCGTTGGAAGCCCCACCAGCCGCTCGATGCGATCTCGGGAGCCACAGCGGTGCCACCCCTCGAGCCAAGGTAGTCCTTGGAGAACTTCACTTGCAGAGACGCAACCTTGTTCTGGTGATCGTCTGTGACAAGCAGATCGATCCCAATGTCCTTCGAAGGGATCCACACGCGGAGGTTTCGAAAGCGCTTCTCGATCTCGCTTGCAACAAGGTATTCACCCGCGTGGATCGTGAAGATCGGTCTCATTTCATGATCACCCTGTTGCGATGTTCGTAGTGCCGTCTAACAAGTATTGGACCTGCGAGCCTTCCCTCCCGCCCGCAGCCTATCCAGAAGATACGGTACCTCTCGCAGCCTAATCCGGAAACCCTGCGAGCCCACCCAGCTCCAACCCGTCCGCCGGACTCCGCACCCCGAGCCCACCCCGGTTGAGGACGTGGGTGTAGATCATCGTGGTGGTGACGTCCTTGTGCCCCAGCAACTCCTGCACGGTGCGAATGTCATAACCAGCTTCCAGCAGGTGTGTCGCGAACGAATGCCTGAGGGCGTGACAGCTGGCGCGCTTCCCAATCCCGCTCGCCCGCACGGCGCGGGTCATCGCCCGCTGCATCGCGCTCTCGTGCAGGTGATGACGCCGGAACCGTCCGCTCGCCGCGTCCCGATACCGCCGCGTGGCCGGGAAGACCCACTGCCACGGCCAGCTCCGCCCCGCCTTCGGGTACTTCCGCTCCAGCGCCCCCGGCAACACCACCCACCCCGCTCCCGCCGCCAGGTCGCGCTGGTGCTGCGCCCGCACCCGCTCCAGGTGCTTGCCCAGCGGCTCCACAAGCACCCCGGGCAGCACCGTGACCCGGTCCTTGGCCCCCTTGCCGCGCCGGATCCGCACCTCGCGCCGCTCCAGGTCGAGGTCCTTGACCCGGAGCGTCATCGTCTCCATCAACCGCATCCCGCCACCGTAGAGCAGCCAGCCAACCAGCCGGTACACCCCGTCGAGCCGCGCCAGCACCCGCCGCACCTCGTCGCGCGTGAGCACCACCGGCAACCGGGTCGGTGCCCGTCCCCGCGGCAACTTCCCCAGCCCCTCCAGCGGCCGGTCGAGCACATGACGGTACAGGAAGAGCAGCGCGGCCAGCGCCTGCCCCTGGGTCGACTGGCTCACCCGCCGCCGCTCCACCAGCCACGTCAGGAACTGCCGCACCTCGGCGTCGCCCATCTCCGCCGGATGTCGCAGCCGGTGAAACCGCACGTAGCGCCGCACCCACGCCGTGTAGGCCGCGATGGTGCGCGGACTCATCTGCCGGAGTGCCATGTTCGACTGCAACTGGCGCAGCAGGGGCGAATTCGACTGCGGGGACATGCAGGACTCCAGGTCGAAAACCCTCCATGTCAAACCACATCGACCCTCGCACGGTGGCACTCCCGAACGCGACGGGGGACCCGATCACCCGCCCAGCAGCGCCCGCGCCGCCTGCGCCGGACTGTGATGCGTCTTCCAGAGCGGCGACCACGGCACGTCGCTCAACCGCAGGTCCACATCGCCCAGCGTCACCACCGGTCCCCCGTGATCGAACTCCGCCCACACCTGCTCCACCACCTCGTTCATCACCCCCAGCACGCTCCGGCTCCTGGTCGGCCCGAACCGCACCTCCTGCATCGCCTGCAACTCGGCCCACCCCACCGCCGGCGGCACCCCGATCCGCAGCAGCAACTGCCCCAGCGAGGTGACCAGCCGACCAGGCAATCCCGGCAGGTCCTTCGCCGGCACCACCACCGACAGGAAGGTCCGCTCGTTGGTGCAGAGAATCAGCCGGTTGCGGCCGATGTTGAGCCGGTTGGCGTACCAGTCGCCCAGCGCCGTGGTCGGTGCCGGCTCCTCGCCCTCGCCCGGCGGGGTGAGATGCTGGAGCTTGTCGAGCAACACGCGGGTGCAGCGGAGGGTGTACAGGGAGAACTCCGGGAGGACGGTGGATCAGGCCAATCTACCCAATCCCTGACAGGCGGCTATTTTCGGGTTATCTTCGGTTTTCATGGGCGTCCCCACCCCCTCACTTCTCAGGACCCAGGACTCACTTCTCCCCATGAAATCCGTCCTCTTCATCGACCCGCCCGCCTTCTGCACCACCGTGGCCGCGCTCGACGACCCGTCGCTCCGCCACCGGCCGGTCGCGATCGCCCCCCTGGGTGCCGACCGCGCGGTGCTGCTGGCGCTCTCGGCCGAGGCCCGGCGGGAGGGGCTCTCGCGGGGGACGCCGGTGGCGCTGGCCCGGCGGATCTGCCCCGACCTGATCGTGCGGCCGCCCGAGCCCAGGCGCTGGGCCCGCGCCCACCGGGCGCTGCACGAGATCCTGTCGCAGTTCGCGCCGGTGATCGAGCCGAAGCGCTGGGGACACTCCTACCTCGACATCTCCGGCACCGAGCGGCTCTTCGGCTCGCCGGTCGACATCGCCCGCCGGCTCGAGCGCGAGACCCGCGAGCGACTCGGGCTACCGATCGCGGTGGGGATCGCGGTCAACAAGCTGGTGAGCGAGACGGCGGCCACGGTGGTCAAGCGCGAGACCGGGGCGCTCATCTGGCCGGTGGCCGCGGGACACGAGGCAGGCTTCCTGGCGCCGGAAGCGGTGCTGCTGCTTCCCGACGTGCCCGAGGCGATCCGTGAGCGACTCGACGACTATCACCTCGAGTTGATCGGCGAGGTCGCCGACATCGGCGAGCAGTCGCTCCGCATCGCCTTCGGTCGCGCGGGGCGGATGCTGCACCAGCACGCCAACGGCATCGACCGCCGCCCGGTGCTGCCGCCGCGGGTCAAGCAGGAGTGCCGCGTGTCGCACGTGCTGGCCACCGACACCAACGACCGCGCGGTGCTCGACCGGCTGCTGCGGGCGATGACCGAGCGGATCGGCCGCCGGCTCCGCGAGCGTGGCTACGCGGCGGGTCGGCTCGCGGTGGCAGTCCGCCACGCCGATGACACCACTGCGCACCGGACCGTGCGCCTCGCGGCATGCACGCTCGACGTCGAGCTGTGGCGCGCGGCATGTGCCGCGCTCGACCGGGCGCTCACCCGGCGGATCGCGGTCAGGAGCGTGGCCCTCACCGCCATGGACCTCCACGACGGCGACGGGCAGCTCGAACTGTGGGATGATCCGGTGGCGCTCAGCGCGCCGGAAGCGGCGGCACTGCAGCGGGCGGTGGACGCGGTCAGGCGGGTGACGGGCGCATCAGGCGAGGCCCGGCGTGGCAGCGACCAGCAGCCGCGCCGCAAGCGACCCGGCAACATCCTCCACATCTCGAATCTCGAATCTGCGAATGCTCGGATCACCACCGCCAGGCGTCGATCCGCTCCACCCCGTCGTCGTCGACCGACAGCGTGACCAGCAGGTCGCCGGAGAGCACCGCGCGACTGGTGCGGAACGGCAGCCGCAGGGTGCGGCGCCAGCGACCGTCGGTGTCGAAGAGCCGCCAGTCGCAGCTCGCCGTGCCAGGGCCACAGTACGTGGCGACCGCCACCCGACCGTCGCGCCCCACCGCCAGCGCGCCGGTCACCGGCACGGTCCCGGCGAACGTGGCATGATCGAGCCAGTCGGTCACCATCCGGCGCTCCATCTCGGAGCGGGTGGCGGCGAGCCGCGCCGCGCGGTACGCCGCGCGATCGGCCTCGGTGACCGGCGCCGCGGCCTCCTCCCAACGGAGGATCCGTCGGAGCCGACCGTTGGGATCACTGAGTCGCACCTCGGCATCGTGCCCGGTGGTGCGCGCCAGCCACTCCCCGGCGGTGGCGGCCGCACTGCTGGCACCGAAGGCCTGTTCGTCGAGGTTGGGACCCATGTCGGCCATCACGAAGTCGACGTTGCTGCCCCGTGCCCAACCGACGCTGCCGAGGCTGATCCCGGCGAGGCTGTAGCGCTGGTAGACAACCGAGTCGGTGTTGACCCCCGGCTTCATGCCGGTGAGGTGGCGCCCGGCGAAGAGCAGCGAGCCGTCGCCCAGCCCGCCCAGCAGCTCGAGGTTGGGTTCGTCGATCGTCACGTGCAGGGTGCGCAGCAGCGTCCCGTCGGGGGCGAGCATCATCAGGTCGCGGGTGGTGAACTCGTAGACGTAGCCGGTGTCGCCGATCGCCGCGACGAAGAACTCGCCGGTGAACTCGCCGGGTCCCTGCCCCCGGCGCCCGAAGCGCCAGCGGAGCGCGCCATCGGGACCATACGCCAGCACCTGGGCGCTGCCACTGTTGGCCACCAGTACGGTGCCGTCGGCTCGCATCGCGAGCCCGGTCACATTGATGAGGGTGGTGTCACGGCCGCCGCCGATCGTCCAGGCCGGGGTCGGCACCACGACCGAGTCGGGCGCTTCGCTGCTGACGATCGCGATGCCGGCGCTGTCGGTCACCGCGGGGCGGGTCGGCGCATTGCCGCCGCCACCGCCACAGGCAGCGACGGCCGCTGCCAGGCCCGGGGAAGCGCGCCGCAAGCGACGCACCAGCACGCATATCGGATCTCGCATCTCGAATCTCGTCTATCGTCTATCGTCTATCGTCAACACGACCTTCCCGAAGGTCGCGTTCGACGCCAGCAGCTGGTACGCCGCCTCGGCTTCGGTCATCGGGAAGACCCGCTCGACCACCGGCCGGAGCACGCCGCTCGAGAAGAGCGGCAGCACCGTGGTGGCGAAGTGCTCGATCAGCGTCGTGCGCTCGTGCGGGCCGCGGCTCCGCATCGCCGTGCCGACGATGGTGAGCCGACGGCGGAGGACCTGGCCCAGGTCGATCCCGCCGGCCTGGCCGCCGGTAAGGGTGCCGAGGATCACCAGCCGGCCGCAGGTGTCGAGCAGCGACAGGTTGGCCTCGAGGTACTCGGCCCCCAGCGTGTCGACGATCACCTGGACCGGGGCACCGACCTTCCGGGGCCAGTCAGGATCGGTGGTGAGCACACCACGGTGCATGCCGAGCGCGTGGCAACGCTCGAGCTTGTCGGCGGTGCGCGAGGTGCCGACCAGGGAGAGGCCGAGCGGATCGGCGAGCTGCACCGCAGCGGTGCCGACGCCGCCGCCCACGGCGTGGAAGAGGACCCGCTCGCCGGCGCGGGCGCGGCCCTGGCGCGTCATGGCATCCCAGGCGGTGAGGAAAACCTCGGGGATCGCCGCGGCATCGGGATACGACATCCCGGACGGGATCGCGAGCGCTTCCTGCTGGCGGACCACCACATACTCGGCCTGGCCACCACCACCCACCAGGCCCATCACCCGATCGCCGATGGCCCAGTACGTGACGCCCTTGCCGACCTCGACCACCTCGCCGGCGTACTCGAGTCCGGGGATGTCGGCCGGCCAGCCCGGCGGTGCTGGGTACTTGCCGGCCCGCTGGATCAGGTCGGCGCGGTTGAGGCCGGCGGCGGCCACCCGGACCAGGATCTCCCCGTCGCGTGGCGACGGCGCGGGACGGTCCTCGATGGCGAGGGACGGGAGGATGAGGGCGCGCATGGTGAGAAAGCTAGTCGATGGACGATCGTCGATCGTCGATGGCGTCGCACCACAAACGGCGTCGAGGATCGCACCATCGACCATTGACCATTGACCATTGACCATTGACCATCGACCTCTCACGACTCGGGACTCATGCCTTCCTATTGCGACATCGCCCCCGGCCATCCATTCCACGGCCCCTATCACGACACCGAGTACGGCTTCCCGCTCCGCGACGATGCCGGGCTCTTCGAGCGCCTGGTGCTGGAGATCAATCAGGCCGGGCTGTCGTGGCTCACGATCCTCAAGAAGCGCGAGGCGTTCCGGAAGGCCTATCGTGGCTTCGACCCGCACGTGGTCGCGCGATTCGGGGCGCGCGACCGCACCCGATTGCTCGCCGACGCCGGGATCATCCGCAACCGACTCAAGATCGACGCCGCGATCCACAACGCAAAGCGACTGGTGGTGTTGATCGACGAACACGGGTCGTTCGCCGACTGGCTCGACGCCCAGGGTGAACTCGGCAAGCCCGAGTGGGTGAAGGTCATGAAGCGTGAATTCAAGTTCATGGGCGGCGAGATCGTGGGCGAGTTCCTGATGAGCATCGGGCGGCTGCCGGGGGCGCATACGGAGGGGTGTCCGGTGGCGACCGTCATCGCGAGGCGCACTGCGCCGAAGCGATCCCCGGCCCGGTAGGCTGAGCCCGTTCGATGGCTGCGCCGCATCAGCGGGGGATCGCTTCGGCCCTGCGGGCCTCGCGATGACCTTCACCCACCTCCACGTTGCCTCCTGGTTCTCCTTCGGCCGCGGCGCCTCGTCACCCGAGGCGCTGGTCGCCGCCGCGGCACAACGTGGCTATCGTGCCCTGGCGCTGACCGACACCAACGGCGTCCATGGCGCGGTCGAGTTCCAGAAGGCGTGTCGGGCCGCCGGGCTCCGGCCGATCCTCGGTGCCCGGCTGGTGACCCGGCACCACCGCGCCATCGTGCTGGCCGAGGACGCCCGGGGGTGGGCGTCGCTCTGTCGCGCGATCACCGCGATCCACTGGGACCCCGATCTCGCCCTCTCGGCCCAGCTCGCGGTCGACCGTCAGGGACTCACCGTCCTCTCCGACGACACCGACTTGCTCGAGCGACTGGTGAAGCTGTCGGGTCCCGCCGGCCTCTGCGCCGAGCTGATTCCCGGCCCCGATCGCCACCGGGTGCTCGCCGCGGCGCGACGGCTGGCGATCCCCGCCGTGGTGACCGGTGGCGTGGTGATGGCCAACGCCGAGGACTGGCAGCGGCACCGGATGATCGCCGCGATACATGTCAACGGGACCTTGAGCGACAGTGGCGACACGCGACACGCGACAGGCGACACGCGCGCCTCGTCGCCTGTCGCCTGTCGCCCCTCGCCTGTCGCCCCCCGCGACGCCTGGTTGCGCCCCGCACCCGACCTCGAGCGCCACTTCCCCGACGCGCCCGATGCCTTCGCTGCCGCGGGGGTGATCGCCGAGCGCTGCCAGTACCAGCTCCCGCTGGGGCAGACGATCGCGCCACGGGTGGCCGACGCCGGCGATGCGCTGGAGCGGCTGCGCACCCTCGCCTACGCCGGGGCGATGCGACGCTACGGCACCATCGCGCCGATCACCCGCGACCGGCTCGAGCACGAGCTCGGCATCATCGGGATGAAGGGCTTCGCCGACTACTTCCTGATCGTCCGCGACATCGTCGAGCACGGCCCCACCCACTGCGGCCGCGGCTCGGTCGCCAACTCGATCGTCTCGTACTGTCTCGGCATCACTCATGTCGAGCCGCTGGGCCCGGGACTGCTGTTCGAGCGCTTCCTCAACCCGGCCCGCAAGGATCCGCCCGACATCGACCTCGACTTTCCCTGGGACGAGCGCGACCGGATCCTGGCGTGGGTCTTCCGCCAGTGGCCCCGGCCCCGCGCCGCGATGGTGAGCAACCACAACTGCCTGCGGCTGGCGGGCGCGCTCCGCGAGGTCGCCAAGGTGCATGGCCGCCCCGCCGCCGAGATCCGCGAGGTGACCCGGCGGGTGCCGCACTACGACCAGGGCGACGATCCTCGCGCGCTCTTCGCGAGTCATCCCAATTTCCGCGACCTGCGACTGCCGACGGTGTGGCAGGACTACGCCGCGCAGGCGGCGACGCTGGTGGGCACGCCGCGTCACCTGTCGCTCCATCCCGGCGGGGTGGTGATCGTGCCGGGGGCGCTCACCGACACGGTGCCGCTCGAGCCGGCGGCCAAGCGGCTCGACGGTGCGCCCGACCTGACGGTGCCGATGATCCAGTTCGAGAAGGACGGCGCCGAGGACGCCGGGTTGGTCAAGATCGACCTGCTCGGCAACCGCTCGCTGGCGGTGATCCGCGACGCGATCGCGATGGTGAAGACCGGCACCGGGGTCGAGCTCGACTACACCTCGCACGAGGCGGGGCGCGATCCCGCCACCCGCGAGCTCTTCCGCACCGGCAACACGCTGGGGGTCTTCTACACCGAATCGCCCGCCTCGCGGATCCTCAACCTCAAGTCGCGGGCCGAGAGCTACGAGCTGCTGGTGCTCAATACCTCGATCATCCGGCCGGCGAGCAACAAGTGGATCACCATCTACCTCGAGCGGCTGAACGGCGCGCCATGGGAGCCGCTCCACCCGTCGCTCGGCGACGTGCTGGCGGAGACCTTCGGGATCATGGTCTACCAGGAGGACGTGGTGAACGTGGCCCACGCCTTCGCCGGCCTCGACTGGGCCAGCGCCGACGGGCTCCGCAAGGCGCTCTCGAAGAAGCGCCCCGAAAAGCACCTCGCAGCGTACTTCGATGAGTTTGTCCGGGGCGCCGCCCGCCTGGGCCGCGACGAGGCGACGATCGCCAGGGTCTGGGAGATGATCCTTTCCTTTGCCGGGTACTCGTTCTGCAAGGGGCACTCCTGCTCGTACATCGAGATCGCCCAGCAGAGCTGTTACCTGCGGGCCAACCATCCCGCCGAGTTCATCGCGGCGGTGTTGTCCAACGGGGGCGGCTTCTACCGGCCGTTCGCCTATGTGGCCGAGGCAATGCGCATGGGCGTGACGGTGCTGCCGCCCGACGTGAACGCCAGCGCGTGGCGCTGCACCGGCCGCGACCGCGAGCTGCGGGTCGGCTTCCAGTTCATCAAGGGCCTCTCGATCGCCGGTGCCGAGGCGCTGCTCGCCGCGCACGAGGCCGACGGGCCGTTTCGCGGTCTCGGCGACTTGCGGGCGCGGACCGGACTCTCGCGCGACGACCTGCGGCTGCTCATCAAGGTCGGCGCTTGCGACACGATCGGCGGCGGGATGAACCGGCCCCAGATGCTGTGGACGGTGGATACCGACGCCCCGCCGCTCCCGCTGTCTCGGGCGGGCGGGACCATCCCTCCCCTCCGGCCCTACTCCCCCGAGCGTCGCCATCGGGACGCCTGGGCCCTGCTCGGCTTCTGCACCGACTGCCACCCCATGGCGCTCCATGCCGAGTCGCTCCGCCGCTTCCGGCTGGCCCGGAGCACCGAGCTGCACCGTCACGTGGGAAAGCGAGTCCTGATGGCGGGGATGTATACCACCGGCAAGCCGGTGCAGACCGCGAAGCACGAGCCGATGCAATTCGCCACCTTCGACGACGGCCACGGCCTGATCGAGTGCGTCCTCTTCCCCGATGTCCATGCCGCACGGAGCCATGTCCTCTTCGACCAGGGGCCGTTCATCTTCCGGGGCATCGTGGAGGAGTCGTTCGGGGCGATCACGGTGACGGTGACACACCTGGAGCGACTCGAGCGTATGCTTGGGAGGATGGGGCAGCGGCCCTAGCCGCGGCCGTCAGGCCGCGGGGACCCAAACTCGCCGCCCGGAACCGGGGCCCACCGGGCCTGACGGCCGCGACTGGAGCCGACATCACATGCTGCATCTTCGCGCTTCGCTCCTCGCGGTGTCGCTACTGCATCTTGCCGCACCGCTGCCGGCCCAGGACCGCGCCTGGTGGGACACCCTTCCCCTGCCCCAGCGGCCCGGGATCGAGTGGAGCCGATCCTCGCAGTACGTGACGATGCGTGACGGCGTGCAACTGGCGGTGGACCTCTTCCTGCCCGCCGGGGCGGGGAGCAATCATCAGGTCGCCACGATCCTCCACCAGACCCGCTATCGCCGCGGCCTGCAATTCAAGGATCCGGCACGGGAGGCGGCGGCCGGCCCGACCGCCGGCTTGATGACCTTCCTGCAGGCCGGCTACGCGGTGGTGATGGTGGATGTGCGCGGCACCGGTGCGTCGTTCGGGTGGCGGACCACCGAGTTCTCGCCGACCGAGGTGCGCGACGGTTGGGATGTACTCGATTGGATCGTGGCACAACCGTGGTCCGACGGTGCGGTCGGCGCGACCGGCATCTCCTACCCCGGCACCACCGCCGAGCTGGTCGGCACCCTGGGGCACCCGGCGCTCAAGGCGGTCGCCCCGCTCTTCTCGATCTACGACTTCTACGCCGACGTGATCCGCCCCGGTGGGATCTTTGTGGCGCCATTCTTCCGTGCCTGGGCCTCGCTGGTGGAGCGGATGGACGCCAACAGCTTCGATGCCCCGAGCGGACCGGTCACCGGGGTGCGCCCGGTCGACGGCCCGGACGGTGCACGGTTGCTGCACGAGGCGATCGCCGAGCACCGCCGCAACGCATCGATCTATCCGCAGGCTGCGGCGTTGACCAGCCGCGATGACACTGCGGCCGACGGCATCTCGCTCGACCGCATCTCGCCCCACGCGCGCTACGACACCCTGTCGCGCCGGATCCCGATCTATTCCTATGGCGGCTGGGCCGACGGCTTCGCGGGATCGCCGATCAAGCGCTTTGTGGCTCAGCCATCGCCGGGATCACGACTCACGATGGGACCGTGGAATCACGGGGGTGCCTGGGCATACTATCCCGGCCGGCCACCGGTCCGCTCATCGTTCGACCAGAACGGTGAACTGCTGCGCTTCTTCGATCACTGGGTGCGTGGCATCGACAACGGCATCGAGCGCGAGCCGCCGGTGCACTACTTCACCACCGGCCGCAACGAATGGCGGACGGCGGAGCACTGGCCGGTGACGACGCACGACACGGGGTCGTTCCACGAGCTCGACCAGCCGCTTCAAATTGCGATCAACCCGACCCTCGGCACCGGCAGCCGTTCCCGCTGGAACACCATCCTCGGTGGCGGTGCCGTGGCCTACCGACCCAGGCTCACCAGCGACACCGCGGGCCAGCTCGGATTGCCGATGTTCGACCGACTCGGCGAGCCGCTCACCGTCACCGGCAGTCCCGTGGTGTCGCTGGAGGTGTCGGCGGCCCCCCGGGGGGCCACGCTCTTCCTCTACCTCGAGGAGGTCGACTCGAGCGGGACCGGCGCCTTGATCACCGACGGCGAGACGGTGCTCGAGGGTCCGGGCCACGTGCGCGTCGCGCTGTTGCCGATCTCCCACCAGTTTCGGCGTGGCAACGGCATCCGAGTGGTGGTAACCCGTCGGGACGTGGACCACTTCCCGGCAGACACAACCGCCGGCGCTCCGATTGAACTCCGGAGCTACGGCACGACGCTCCCCATCGAGCAGTGAGGCTCAACGCACCATGTGCACTGGCTCAGCGTCGGAGCCGAACCGGCGCGCCAATGCACGGAGGTAGCCGTCGACCGTCCGATGAGTTCCACCCAGATGCATCATCACCCGGAAGAGCGGATTGCCGACCCAGCCATCCTCGGTCACCGTGATCGTGGTCCCGATTGCCGACGACTCGAGTGCATAGGTCCACCGACCCCCGAAGGCCGCCTTCGGCCCGGCATCGAGCTCCGTGACCAGTGATCGGCCAGGCTCCTCTGCCACCACCGTGAGCCGGCTTGCCCCGAACCTGGACTGTTGCACCCACGTCTCCCCATCCCTGGCGGACTCGTCACGCGACATCGCGGTGATGTCGGGCCACCACGACGGCAACGCACCCAGGTCGCGCACCACATCCCATGCGGTGGCGAGGGGCGTCGCCAACCGCAGGGAGGACGCGGCGCGGTGATCGCGCGGCAGCAGCGATCCCACAACGAAGGCGATCACGGCGAGCGCCACGGGCGTTCCGACGATCCACAGGACGATCCGCATCGGGTCCCCTCCGTGACCGGGATGCTCGGGCCGACGGCCCTCGGCTCCGGGAAAATATGATCGCGGGTGCAGATGGCCGTCAATCGGCGGTTGTCAGGATACGGTCATCGCACAGGGTGACCAGGAACACTTACGTGACCATGCCTGCCGATCCTGGGTCCTCGGGCATACACTTCTCACCGGAAACGCTCGTCCGGAGACCCGCAATGCGCACCACCACGTCTTCCCTCTTGCTCCTGCTGCTCCTGGGCTGTGCGCCGTCGCCGTCGGACTCGACCGGCCCGATCCGCACCGCGCTCATACCGGTGCCCGGCACCCGGACACTCGCGATCGGCAGCGTGGTCCAGGTGGGCGGCACCGGCTACCGACTGGCCATCGATTCGCTGCAGGGCGATTCGCGCTGCCCGTTGGATGTGCAGTGCGTCTGGGAGGGCGAGTTCACGGTGCACGCCACGCTCCGGGCGAGCGACGGACTCGAGATGCCCGACGTGAAGCTCAGCATCGGGACCCGCGCCGCCTCGACGGCGGCCGGACTCGCGTTCCGCTTCACCGCGGTCACCCCGGCCCCCCACGCCGGGGTGCCGATCCCGGTCGCCGAGTACCGGATGACGCTCGAGGTCGAGCCAGCCAGCCCCTGACCCCATCGCCTCGGAGCACTCCATGACCGACGCCGTGATGCCCGACGCGGTCCATCAGGTTGCCCTCACGGTCGAGGACCTCGACCGCGCGGTCGCGTTCTATCGCGACGTGGTGGGACTGACCTTTCTCTTCAGTGCCCCGCCGGGAATGGCGTTCTTCGATTGCGGTGGCGTGCGGTTGCTCCTGGGAACCGCCGAGGTGGCCGGTGCCACGCCGCCCCGATCGATGATCTACTACCGGGTGGCCGACATCAGGGCCGCCGCCGAGCACCTCGCCGCGCACGGCGTGGAGATCGGCAACGGCCCGGCGATGATCGCCAACGTGGGTGACCGCGAGATCTGGCTGCTGGAGTTCAGCGACAGCGAGGGCAATGCCGCGGCGCTGATGCAGGAGGGCTGAAACGAGATACGAGGTACGAGATACGAGATACGAGGGACCCTCCCGTATCCCGTATCCCGTATCTCGTATCTCGTATCTCGTACTTCGTCCTATGGGTCCTCGATCTCCGCCAGCGCCTCGACCGCCGCCCGGCGCACCTCCGGATCCTTGTCCTCCAACGCCCGGGTGATCGCCGGCTTCGCCTCGCGCGAGTGGAAGTCTCCCAGCATCTCGATCGCGGCCCGACGAATCTCCGGATCGGGATCGGCCACCAGACCAATCATCGCCGGGGCGGTGGCCGAATCCTCGATATTGGTGAGCGCATTGACCACCGCCTTGCGAAGCCGCGGCTCGGATCGATGAGAGTGCCCGCACCAACGCGGGCGGTGCCTGCTCGAGGTTGTCGAGATCGCTGATCGCCTCGGCGGCAGCGATCGCGAGCTCCAGGTCGTTGCCCTCCAGCACCCGCGCCAGCACCGGTGCCGACCGGGCCGCCTCGATGTTGCCCAGCGCCTCGATCGCCTGCAGTCGCACCCGACGGTCGGCGTCGTGCTCCACCACCCGCTCGAGCGCCGGCGCCGCGTCGGGACTCTCGATGTCGCCCAGCGCATCGGCCGCGGCCCACCGGACCGCCACGTCGCCGTCGTCGAGCAGCGGCAGCAGCGACGCGACCGCGCGGGGATCCTCGATCGTGCCGAGTGCCCATGCGGCCGTCATCCGAACCCGCGCCGAGCGGTGATCGAGCTGGCGAACCAGTGGATCGATCGAGGCGCGATCCTCCAGTTCACCAAGCGCCCAGGCAGCCATCACCACTTCGGGCTCGTTGTCGCTCCGGAGCTCCTGCTCCACCCGGGGCCGGAGCGCGGGTCGGTCGTGGTTCCCGATCGCCAGCAGCGCCGCCTCACGGATCCGCGGCGAGGGATCGTCGAGCAGGCGGGCCAGGGCATCATCCGACACGACCGACTCACCCAGCATCTTCGCGGCGGTCCGCCGCACGCAGGGGTCATCACTCGCCAGCCGTTGGGTGAGCTGGCGGATCGCGGCGGGATCGCGCACCCGACCCGAGACCGAGTCCTTCGCCGCCCGAGCCGCCGTGCGTGCGTCGGCCAGCCGACCGATCCCCCACTCGTCACCACTCCACCAGAAGTTGCCGACCTGGTCACTGAGCATCTCACAGGCAACCGGATCGGTGGCGCCCATCGCGTCGAGCAGCTTCGCCACCCGGGCCGAGTCGGGTCCCGGGCGCTCATTGTCCCAGCCACCCTGCGCAACCGACGGGACGCCATCCGGCGCCAGGGTGAGCATCGTGGTCGCGGCGGCGGCCGACCCCGCCCCGAGCACGCCGACCAGCAGCAGGGCGGCCTTCATCACTGGCCTCCCTCGTCGCCGAAGTACTCGACGGCGATCCGTCGCACCTTGGCGTCGGAGTGATTCAGCGCCTTGCGGAGCGCGGCGTGGCTCTCCGGGGTGCGGATCTCGGTGAGTGCCTCGGCGGCCTGCTCCCGCACATCCGACACCGGATCGTCGAGCATCTGGATCAATCGGGGCACCGCCGTACCCACGCGCCGCTCCGAGGCATACCAGGCAGCCATCTGGCGGACGTCGGCACTCCGGTCCTGCATCATCCGGGAAAGCGTGGCGTCGGGGATCGTGCCACCCAGCTCGGTCGTGGCCTCGATCGCCGACTGCCGCACGTCGGGATTTTCGTCCTGCAGCGCCGCGGCCACCACTGCGGCATTGGCCGGATCACCGAGTTCCCGCAACGCGTGGACCGCCATCTGGCGGACGTCGGCATTCGGGTCCTGCATCATCCGGGAGAGTGTGGCATCGGGGATGGTGCCACCCAGCTCGATCGTGGCCTCGATCGCCGACTGGCGCACGTCGGGATCTTCGTCCTCCAGCGCCGCGGCCACCACTGCGGCATTGGCCGGATCACCCAGTTCCCGCAACGCGTGGATCGCCGACTGGCGGACGTCGGCGTCCGGATCACCCACCAGCCGCGCGAACGCGGCCGACGACGACCGGTCGCGCATCTCGCTCAGCAGTTGCACGGCGCGCTGCCGCATCTCGGCGTTCTCCGACGACAGCATCCGCCGAATCGGCGCCGCCGGCACCTCGCCGCGGTCGAAGTCGCACAACGCGTCGAGTGCCGCCTCGCGGACGTCGGCGTCGGTGTCCTCGAGGGAGCGCACCAGCGCCGGGATCGCCATCGGTTCGCCGAGCTGTCCCAGGGCGTTGGCCGCGGCCCGGCGCACGTCGGCATCCTCGTCCTTGAGGCGAGCCATCAGGGCACGCACGACCGCAGTGTCGGCCGCAGTCACCGCCCCGCGTCGAATATCGCTGTCGCTGTTGCTGTTGGAGTTGCTGTTGGAGTTGCTGTTGCTGTTGGAGTTGCTGTTGGAGTTCCGGTTGAAGTTCTTGTTGGTGTTGGTGTTGGTGTTGGTGTTGGTGTTGGTGTTGGTGTTGGGGTGTTTAATTGCGGTTCCGGTTGTGGGGGATCGTGTCACCCGACGGCATGCTCGTGATTGCCTCAGTGGGGAGGATCACGGTCGATTCCGGCTCGACGGCGCGACGGGCCACACCAGGCGCAAACGCCGCCATGGTTGCCAGTGCGCCCACCGAGAGCATGCCCATGGCGCGCTGCCGCAGCGGCGAGATCCTCGATGATCCGGCCAGGAGTCGACTCACCCTGGCGCTCAACTGGGAGCGTTGCTCGGCCATCCCGGCCACCGGCACGCCGAGCGGTGACGCCTGGATCCACTCGGCGACCTTCACCAGGCAGCGGGCCAACGGCACGCCGCCCGAATGGTTGGCCGCCCATTCGTCGGCGAGATACTCCGCCGACTCCTGAATGCCGCGCCGTGCCAGGCGGTTGAGCGGCTGGAAGAAGAACAGCCGTTCCATCACGCACGCGAATGCCAGCCAGAAGGGATCGCGCCGCACCAGGTGAGCCAGTTCGTGGGCCAGCATTGCCCGTTGCTGGTCGGACTCGAGATCGTGCTCGGCGGCGGCGGGCACGCAGATCTCCCGCCGACCGAGCGCCACCGGCGAAGAGATCGCGGTCGTGGCGGTGAGGATCACTCGATCGCGAAACCCGACCTCCAGGCGGAGCTGGTCGAGCACCCCGCGCAACGGCCCGTCGGAGACCGCGCGGCGGTCGCCGAGTCGGCCGACCAACACCAATCGACGACCGGCATACCAGGCGATGAGGAGCAGCGCCACCACGAACCAGCCAATGGCGAGGAGTGCCACCATCGGGAACGATGGGGCAATCGAAGCACGACTCGGGTCACTCCCGCCGACGGCCTCATTGCTGGGAGTCGGCGTTGCGGTTCGATCGACACCGAGCGCCTTCCGCTCTGCCATGCTGGCCTGGGGGGAGAGCTCGAGGTCGCTGGTGGGTGCAGCCGTCGATGGCGCGGTCAGCGTCGACCTGGCCAGCGCGATGGTCCCCGCCGGTCGGAGGTCAAGCGCCGACTGCAGCGAGGCGGTGACCACCCCACCGATCAGTGCCACCTTCCAGAGAATCTCGGCCGTCGCCGGCTCGGCACGGCGGATCCGCACGACCAGCCACGCGAGCCCCAGCAGGACCGTCGAGTGAAGAGCATATGTCAGCAGCCATGCAGCAGCCGACTCGGCGAAGGCGGTCATCACTGATCCTCCTGACGGCGGACTTCCGCCTCGTCGATCATCGTCCGAAGCCGTGCAAGGTCCCCCGGTGCCACTTCCTGTGACTCCAGCAAGTGATTGACCAGGGCGGTCACGTCGCCAGCGAAGAGGCGCTCGGTCAACTCGCTCACCATCGACTGACGCACCTCCTCCTCACTCACTAGCGCTCGGTAGAGGTACTGGCGCTGGTCGGCCCGGCGAGCCACGACACCCCGTCGCTCAAGCCGGGTGAGGAGCGTCGCCACGGTGGTCTGGGCCAGGCCCCGCTCGCGGTGCAACTCCTCCCAGACCTCGGCGACACTCGCCTCACCCTTCGCCCAGAGATGGCGCAGGATCGTGATCTGGAGTTCGGTCAGTTCATGCGGTTCAGGCATCGAGTCGGCTCCGGTAAGTTCTACAGATGTAGAGCTACGGCCGTAGGGGGCATCTGTCAAGCCCGGACGCAAGAAGCCCCCGGAGAGATTCTCCCCGGGAGCCTCGGCTGCCTTCAGGCTCGTTCAGTTCTCCCGGATGGGGATCAGGGCCAGCTCGCCGTCGGCCTGCCGGGTCAGGATCACGCTCCAGACCTGACCGGCGGCCATGGTCGCGACCAGTTCGGCCTGGACCGCCCCGGTGGCAAGGTTGGTGACCTCGAACCGATAGGTCCCCGGCGGCCGGACGACATAGCCCGGGAACTCGCCGCTGAGCCCCACGCCGTAGTCGAACGGCGAGAGCAGCCTGGCCGAGGAATCGACCGCAGCGCCATAGGGCGCCATCCAGGCCTCGAGCGTCGGGGTGCTGAGCACGGTGTGCACCACCCGAACCTTGATCGCGTCGCCCAGAGGTGCCGATGCCGTGTCGGCGGCAACGATCAACGAGACGGCATGGCCCGCCGCCGAACCACCCACGATCGCGGTGCGACGGGCTCCCTCGGCGAGGACAAACTGAGCCGAGGCAACGACTTGGCCGCCTTCGATCCGTGCCTCGAGCCGGTGGGAACCCGCCGTGATCACCCGGGAGATCCTGGTCCCGGTAGCCGGCATGGTGACGGTCCCATCGTCGAGCGTCAGGGTGGTGATCGCCCCATCGGGCAGGGCGTTGAGCACGGCCAGCTGGGCATCACCCGCCGGGAGCCCACCAGTGATATCGGCGGTGCCGCAGGCGATCAGGGCGATCGTCAGGAGGGTGACAAGGGACTTCGGTGTACCGGCCATGCCAGCGTACCTTCCGGGAATCATGATGAGCTGGATCAACCGTGGTCGGGCGACCCGCGAACACCCTGCAAGACCCGGCGGCGAGCCCCACCGTCACTCCGGATCGAGACGTGACGGCGGAGCGGCCGTCGGGGTCTTGCAAGGGTGACGTCGACCGACGCCGCCCTGACCGAGCGGATCGCCGCGGGGGAGTCACCGGCGCTGGCGGAGCTGATGGACCGATATGCGCCGGGGCTGATGCGCTACGCGACCCATTTCCTGCAGTCGGCCGATGACGCCGACGAGGTGCTGCAGGATACCTTCGTTCGCGCCGAGCGGGCCATACGCAAGGGGGTGCGGCCCGAGCACATGTCGGCCTGGTTGTTCCGGATCACGGTCAACCGTTGCCGGTCGAGGCGCCGCCGGTTCTGGCGCTTCGTCAGTGGCGAGGCGGGCGAGGCGCTGATCGCGAGGGCCTCGACCCCGGCCCGGGCGGAGATGACCGAGTGGCGTGACGAGATCTCCCGGGCGCTGGCCCAGTTGAGCCAGCCTACCCGGGAGGCGTTCCTCCTCAAGCATGTGGAGGGACTGACCTACGAGGAGATGGCCAACGTGACCGGGGCCGGAATCCCGGCGCTCAAGATGCGAGTGTCACGGGCCTGTGAACGACTACGAGAGTTGCTGGCGGACTTGCGATGATCGACGACGAATTCGGACCCGACGATCCGCTGCGAGCGGCAATCGGTGCCCTCCAGGAAGGGGCTCCGGTGGCCCTCGGCCTGCCTGCCCGCGCTCGCCGGCGGGCCAGGCGCCAGGCGGTGGGTCGCTGGACTGCCGGCTCGCTCACCGTGGCCTCGGCCGCCGTGCTCGCCCTGCTCATCAGTCGCCCGACCCGGGATCACCCGGGCCAGGTGACCTTCACCCTTGCGCTCGCCGCCCCCGCGAGCGATGGGGTGTCGCTGGTCGGCGACTTCAACGACTGGGAGCGCGACAAGATCCGGCTCGCCCCGGATGGTCGAGACCACTGGAAAGTGACCGTGAATCTGCCACCGGGCCGCTATCGCTATTCCTACGTGACCGACGACGGCACCTGGCTTTCCGACCCCGCGGCGCCCCCGGCGCTCGACGAGTTCGGCACTCCGACCTCGGTCGTGACGGTACCCGGCGAATGAGCCACCGCCCAGCCGCCCTGCTCCTGCTGCTGCTTGTGGCTGCGCCGCTCGCGGCCCAGGACGCATCGAGCCTGGCCGGCCGAAGCCAGCGATCGGCCCTCGGCGCCGAGGGGGTCGACCAGCGGCTCGCCGCCCGATTCCCTTCGAGCGTGGCGCTTCGCTTCTGGTCGCTGATCGACTCGGCCCGCGGGGAACGGTTGCCCACCGAGCCGCTGGTGTTGCGGGCCCTCGAGGGCGGCGCCAAGGGGGTCCCCGCCGACCGGATCCAGACGGCCCTCGCCCGGCTCCTGACCGGGCTCAGGCGGGCGGCGACAACGCTGGGCACCGAGACCCCGGCGACCGACCTCGCCACTGCCGCCTCAGCCCTTCAGACCGGGCTCGAACCTTCCCGGCTGGTGGATTTGCGTAGTTTCAGGGGTGACCGGTCGCTCACCGTCCCCCTCGGGGCGTACCTCGACCTGGTGGCGCAGGGTGCAGTGCCCGAGCGCGCCTGGCAGCGGGTGATCGACCTGGCTCGACGCAAGGCCGCCGATCGCGACTACGAACGCATCGACCCGGCCGACCTGGTCGCACGACACCCGGAGGATCGCCGTTGATCGCTCGCCCGGTGCTGCTGCTGGCAGCCGTCGCCCTGCTCCCTCCCGTGGCCGAGGCCCAGATGGCCTCGTTCACGACCACTGGGGGTGTGGCACGACTCGATCAGTTCAGTGCCGGGGCGGTGGGCACCCTCGGGGCGACCGCCGGTGGTGACCTCGGCCCGCTGGGGCTCCGACTGACCGGCAATGCGATGAACTACCAGAGCCTCGGCACCATCAACCGAGGCCGGGCCGACCTTCGCTTTGGCGAGGCCGCGCGCGGCTGGCATGTTTCCGCCGGTCCCACGCTCGAGGTCGGCAGCGGCATCAACGAGCCATGGAACCAGGCGTGGAGCGGAGCGTTCAGCGTGGGTCGCGCCCTGGGACCGTTCGAGCTCGAGGTACGCGCTGCCGAGGGTCTCACCCGCCCCGAGCACCAGCGAGTCTCGTTCGGGCGCCGTGGCGCCCGAGCCAGCATGAGCATCGGCCCGGTTCGCTTCCTCGCGAGTTACGACCTCACCATCGTGCGCGACAGCGTGTTGCGCGACGACGTCTTCTTCGTGCCGGGCGATGCCTCGCAGTTCCAGGGCCGAGTGCGCGACGTGCGCGACGCGGCGATGGTGCTCCACGTGGACCTGCCGACGGCAGCGCTCAGCGCCACGCTCGGCCAGCGCAGCGGCGATGACATCAGCACCCAGGCGTTCTGGCGGCTTGAGGCGGCGGTGCCGATCGCGCAGACGGCCAGCGTGGTGATCGCTGCTTCGCGCGAACCAGCCGACGTGGTGCTGGGGCTTCGTGGTGGCCGTGCCACCACGCTGGGACTCCGCCTGGCGCTGCCGGAGGAAGGTCGTGCGGTGCGCCGCTTCGCGACCCGGGTCGAGGTCGACCGCCAGGCCGACGACCTGGTGCGGGTGGTCTTCACCCTGCCCGGCGGCGAGCGGGCCCGACTGATGGGCGAGATCACCGGCTGGCGCCCGGTCGAGCTCGAGCCGCTGGGACACGGCAAGTTCGCAGCGTGGTTCCGTGTCGGCGGCGGCACCTATCGGATCAACGTGGCCCTCGACGATGGGCCATGGATCGCGCCGCCCGGCATGCCGCGCGTCGAGGACGGGTTCGGCGGACTGGTCGGATTGCTCGCGCTGTGAGCCGAGGGTGCAACCTTCGCCGGCGGTGATTCGTAGCCTCTTCTGTACCCTTCCTGGCTACGACCACTCACCGGAGCACGCATGACGCTGTCCTCCCCACTTGCCGCCGGCGCGGCGCTCTTGATCGCCCTTCCCGTCCTCGCCCCGCACCACCCTCGCGTCACGACCCCAGAGCGCGAAACGCGCTACCAGATCGCTGCCACGGGCAACGAGGCGCGCTTTCGGGTTCGCGAGCAGCTGGCCCGGGTCGACTTCCCCAACGATGCGATCGGCCGCACCGCCGCCGTGAGCGGCGCCATCACCTTCGACGACCAGGGGAAGGTGCTGGCCGACCAGTCGGTGATCACCGTGGACCTCCGTGGGCTCAAGAGCGACCGCGATCGTCGCGACGGCTACGTGCAGCGCAACACGCTCGAGACCGCGAAATACCCCGAGGCGACCTTCCGGATCAAGGCAATCGAGGGACTTGACTGGCCGCTGCCGACCTCCGGCGCGCATCCGTTCACCGTCCGTGGCGACCTGACGATCCACGGCACCACCCGACCGATCAGCTGGAAGGTGATGAGTGTCGCCAGCGACAGCGGCTTCACCGGCACCGCCAGCACCCAGTTCACCTTCGAGACGTTCGAGCTCAAGAAGCCCAGCGTGATGATGGTGCTGAGCGTCGATGACCAGATCGGGCTGGAGCTCGACTTCCATTTCGTGAAGCAGTAGGCGGCACGGAGAACGGAGAACGACGGAGAACGGAGAACGGAGGGAGAAATGAGAGCGGCTCCGTTCTCCCTCCGTTCTCCGTTCTCCGTTCGTTCCGTTCTCCGTCCTACAGGTACGGCTGCCCCAGCCATGCCACCCCGTCGCGCAACCGGAGGGCCAGGGGCTGGCGGGCCAGCTCGCCGCGATCGAGTGCCCGCCCGCCCGCAGCCTTGGCCGCGATGATGGCCAGCAGCTCGGCGGCGAGCGGCTCGGACCAGCATTCCAGGCAGTATTCGAAGTTGAGTCGCAGTGAGCGAGGGTCCCAGTTGGCCGAGCCGACCAGCGACCAGCGTCCGTCGACCACCATCAACTTGCTGTGGTCGAACGGCGGCGGCGTCACCACCACTCGACACCCTCCGGCGAGCACCCAGGGGAACTGTGCCCGCATCGCCCAGTTCACCAGCCGAAGGTTGCCGTGCTCGGGAACGTAGATGGTCACCGCGACACCGCGGAGCGCGGTGACCCGGAGGGCGTTCATCAGCGGCTCTTCGGGAAGGAAGTACGGGCGTCATGACGTGGACCGACTCGCGGGCCTCGGCGAGGGCGCCCTGGAGGACCAGCGGCAGCGAGTCGCTGGTCTCGTCGGGGCCATCGGCGATGCCGCGGGCGACCACGTCGCCCGCCGGCGCGATCACCGGGAACCAGGCCGGTCCGTCGAGCACCTCGCGGGTGGTGTAGCGCCAGTCGAAGGCAAACGCCTCGGTCAGGTGCGACACCACCGGCCCCCGAACCTGGAAGTGGATATCGCGGGTCGGGTGGGGCGGCGACTCCTTGAGCAGGCAGCCGTCGCGGATGTTCATCCCCCCGGTGAAGCCGATGCGTCCATCGATCACCAGGATCTTGCGATGGTTGCGCATGTTGAAGTAGGGATGCGAAAACGGGAACGGTGAGGGAAGAAACTGCGCCACGCGCACCCCGTGGCGGCGCAGCAACGCGACGACCGGCGGCCGTGAGTACCGCGACCCGACGTCGTCGATCAGCACCCGGACGGTCACGCCGCGTGCCACCGCCGCGGCGAGTGCCTCGACAAAGCGACCGCCGACGAGGTCATTGTCGAAGATGTAGGTCTCCAGCCCGATCGTCTCGCGGGCCGCCGCGATCGCCGCCAGCATCGCCGGATAGGCGGCGTCGCCGTCGAGCAGCGGCTCGACCGCGTTGCCAGCCGTCAACGGCTCGGCGCCCACCCGACCGGTCAGCTCGGCGAGGCCGCGATAGAGCGCGGGCACCAGCGCCCGGTCTCCCTCGCCCCGTCCGGGCCGATGCACCCGCCGCTCGGCGGTGTGGCTGTCGCGGGCGAGCCGCATCCGCCCCGCCGCCCGACGAATCCGGTTGATCCCCAGGAAGAAGTAGAGGATCGATCCGATCACCGGCGTGAGCCACACCAGCCCGATCCAGCCAATCGCGGCCCGGACTTCGGTCTTGGTCAGGACGATGTGCGATGACACGGCCGAGGCGAGCAGGACGTGCAGCAGACCGACCAGCAACTGCCAGGTGGTGGACGACATCGACCGCCCGGGGTGAGGGGCTGAAGGCTGAAGGCTGAACGATACACGCTGGCCGCACGGGGTCGAGCGTGTATCGTTCCCTCATGCACCCTTCCTGGCCTCCCCGCGAGGAGATCGAGCGCCTGGCGGCCGCCCTGCCGCCCCTGATCCGCTTCGGCACCTCCAGCTGGACCTATCCCGGCTGGTCCGGCCTGGTCTATCACGAGGAGTATCCCTCCACCGGCGCCAGCGCGGCGATGCTGGCTGAGTACGCCCGCTGGCCGCTGTTCCGCACCGTGGGGATCGATTCCTTCTTCTACCGGCCCGCGTCGGCCAAGGTGCTGACCAGCTACGCCGAGGCGCTTCCCGAGGGGTTCCCTTGCCTCAGCAAGGTCTGGGACCGGATCACGGCCCATACCTTTGCCAATCCGCGGGAGAAGGCCCGCTGGGGCCAGCGGAATCCCGATTGGCTCAATCCCGAGCTCTTCCAGAACGAGGTGCTCGGTCCGATGCGGGAACATTTCGCGGACCACCTCGGCCCACTGATCTTCGAGTTCCAGACCATCGCAAAGAAGGACCGCCTCACCGGCGCCGACTTTGCCGCCGCCCTCGACCGCTTCTTCTCGACCCTGCCGACCGACGTGCCCTACTGCGTCGAGATCCGCAACGGCGACTATCTCTGCGACGAGTACTTCGCCGTGCTGCGCCAGCACCGAGTGGGACACGTCTTCAATGCCTGGACCCGGATGCCCGCGATCGGCGAGCAGCTGTTGCTTCACGACGCGGTGACCGCACCGTTCATCGTCGCCCGTGCCCTGCTCCGCCCCGGCCGCACCTATGCCCAAGCGGTCGATGCGTTCGCCCCCTACAACCATGTGCAGGACGAGAATCCCACCCTGCGGGCCGACCTGTCGGCGCTCGCCAAGGCCGCCCTCGAGCTCAGGATCCCCGCCTACCTGATCGTCAACAATCGTGCCGAGGGGTGCGCACCGCTCACGATTGCGGCGGTGGCATCGCGGTTGGCGAAGTAGCTCAGGAGGTCACCTTCCGGGCCATTCCTCCCGGGTCCGGGAGCATCCACTCGTCGAGCACGCCAAGCACCCCGGCGCTCTGGAGCGCCACGAGACCGTGGACGCTGGCCCAGCAGGCCACCGCAGCGGTGAGGACCGCCGCCGGATCGTCTCCGTTGATCCCGCCCTCGATCGCCCGCGCCACCTCGCCGAGCCAGTCGCCGACCGCCGCCGCCAGGTCGGTATCGGCGGAAACCCGCTCCCCGATCGTCGAGGTCATCAGCGCCACCAGGCGTGGCTCCCGCTCTGCCAGCCGTCGCCACACCCTGGCCACCCTGGGAGCCCCGGTCCCCCCGGCGAGGGCCCGGGCAGCGTCGCGGTAGCCGGCGGCGGCCACGGCCCGGAGCAGGGCATCGCGATCCTCGAAGTGCCGGTAGGGAGCGTTGGCCGACACCCCGACCTCCCGAGCGACGGCTCGGATGGAGACCGGGGCGGCGCCATCGCGCAGCAGGCGCCGGGCAGCAGAGACCAGGGTATTGGGGAGATCCCCGTGATGGTAGGACACCGAGGAACAATGCGATCGGTGACCAATGTTGTCAATGACAACATTGGATCGAATCGAAGCAGTGTTGACACTGACAACATCGGAGAAAGCAGTTGCGGGGCCGACTGATCCATCGACCCCGCGTGGCTTCCAGATTCTCTCGCCTACTCTCCCAAATCAAGCGCCGCCATCAACTCGGACTCGAGTCCGGCGGTCCTGGCGATCTGGACGATCGTCTCACCGATCTTGTTGTTGGGGGTCGAAGCACCCGCAGTAATCCCGATCACCCGGGCCTCACCGATCCAATCGGACTCGGTCACCTGCTCCTTGCTGCGGACTGGCTGGTGGGAGATCGTGCCGGCCTCGGGATCGAGTTGGTCGGAGTCGGAGATATGGAGGGCCCGGACCCCGCTGTCCTGGGCGAGCGCCGCCAGGGCACAGGTGTTCGACGAGTTGTACCCGCCGACGACCACCATCGTGTCGACCCGATCCTCGAGCAGCGACCGGACGGCGTCCTGCCGCTCCTGGGTCGCCGAGCAGAGGGTGTCGAAGGCGCGGAAGTGCTCGGCGACCTCTCCCTCGCCGTAACGGGCCACGAAGGCGCGCCGGAACTCGGCCGCGACCGCCATCGTCTCGCCGGCGAGCATGGTGGTCTGGTTGGCCACCCCGACCCGCACCAGGTCGGTGGCGAAGTCGAAGCCGGCCGAGGTCTTCCCCTCGAAGCGGCGCGCCAGCTCGGCGGGGTCGCCGCCGTGCTCGATGAAGTCGGTGATCAGGTGGGTCTCCGCCATGTCGAAGACCACCAGGTACCGGCCGCCAGGGTGCTTGTCGACCTGTGAGGCGGTGGCCCGGGTTTCCTCGTGGTAGTGCTTGCCGTGAATCACCGCCGTGAAGCCGTCGCGGGCATAGTTCTCGACCCGCTTCCAGACGTTGAGGACCGAGCCGCAGGTGGTATCGACCAGGATGCAGCCGATCGCCCGGAGGCGATTGAAGTCCTCGAGCGTCACCCCGAACGCCGGGATCAGCACCACATCATCGACGGTGATCACCGAGAAGTCGAAGTGGCCGTCGTCGCCACGCTCGAGAAAGGTGAGGCCCATCGAGCGGAGCTTGTCGTTGACGTGCGGGTTGTGGATGATCTCGCCGACCAGGAAGAGGCGCCGGTCGGGGAATTTCGCCCGCGACTCGTAGGCGTACTCGACCGCCCGATCAACCCCGTAGCAGAAGCCGAACTCCTGGGCCAACCGGAAGGTGAACGGCCCCACGGTCAGCCGATTGCCTCCGGCCCGGAGCGACTCGACCACGGCACTGCCGTAGTCGGCGTTGAGCGGGCCCTTGATCTCGGCCTTGAGCCCGAATCCCCGACGGAAATAGGTCGATTCCATGGCCGGAATCTAAGCGCCCCTGCCCGGCATCGGACGGCGTGGCACCAGGGCGAGTGGGGAGATCCTCAGTCGGTCGGCCTGTGAGCGGGTCGGCAGCGGGTCAGGGGCACGCCACCGCGCTGGCGACGACGGGCAGGCCGCGGAAGTCGGCCCGGACCACCAGGGTGTCGAAGCCGACCGGCGCCCGCATCCGGATGTCGAGTGAGCCGGAGACTCGATCACCGACGTGGGTCACGTTGACCAGCCCGCTGATCGAGCGGAAGCCATAGATCCCGGTGCTGTCACTGGCCCAGCGGATCGCCGCGATGGCGCTCGGGTGCGGGACCTGACCCTCGACCCCCGGGGCGATCACCGGATGGGGCGTGGCACTCAGGGAATCGGCCTCGAGGAGGTTGACCATCAACCCCGTGTCATTGCTCATCGCCGAGAGGGTGGCGGTCCGCGTCACGGGGCACCAGGCGACCCGGCCCGGGAGCGCGGCTTCGCCGCGGTGACTGCCACGCCACTCGACGTGGACGGTGGCCGTCTCATCACCGGCCGTGCCCCGGCCGAAGAGCCACCAACCGGTGCCCCCCGCGGCAAGTGCCACGATGACCAGGAGCATGCCTCGATTCACGACGAACCTCCGCGACGGGACGGGCGGTCACCCTGACCGCCGTGCCGCGGTAGATTGTCACCGCGGGGCGCTGGAGGGAATGGGGAGGGTGCCGGCGCGCGGCCGGCGGGAATCAGGAGGCCGCCTCCTGGTCCCAACGGCTGCGGCCATCGCGATGGAGGCCGTAGGCGCGGAGCCGGCGCCAGAGCGTGGTGCGCGAGATTCCCAGGGTCTTGGCCGTCTCGGCCAGCCGCCAGCTGTGCGCCTCGAGCGAACGGACGATGGCGTCTTTCTCGCGGTCAGCGAGCGTCGTGGGACCCTCGCGCTTCGGCACGAAGATCGCTTCGCCGATGTCGAGATTGCCCACCTTGAGTGGCGCGAGGCGGCCGCCGAGTCCGGCGAGCTCCGGGAGCAGGTCGTCCTTCTCGCTGTCCGAATCGAGACCCGCCTCGTCCAGCGCATGCTTGGCAGGCGAGTTGAGGTAGATGATCCGACCCTGCTGATCGAAGACGATCACTCCCTCGTTGAACGAGTCGAGGAGGGTCTTCGCCAGCGGCGAGAACACCGAGGGCATCGGGGTGGGAGAGCTGGTCATGACCGAGAATACGCTCGGGGAGCACCTGAGGTTTCAGAAGGGGACAATGGCCGGCCTGGTTGCCGGGTGGCCGCTGGTCGCCTCGGCCGCATTTCTGGTCGTTGGGGTGGCCCTCGGGACCCGGACAGGGACCGCCACGACCTCCCCGCAGGCGGTGACGGTGCTGATCCTGCTGGCCACCCTGGCAGGCGGGGCCGGTGCCGTGGCACTGCTCCGGACCTCCACCGCTCCGGTGATCCGCCCCTACGTCGGGCTGGTGGCCGCCGTCGCGGCGATCCTGGCACTGACCCCGGTGGCGACGCTCTCGACCGACCTGCCGCTGCCCTTCTTCCTGCTGCTCGCCCCATGGCGCTACGCCCTGATCCCGCTGGCAGTCCATTTCGCCTTCGCGATCGGCTGGCCGCATCGCAAGCGGAACTGGGCCGGCCTGGTGATCGGCTGGTATGCGATCCATGCCGCGATGCTGCTGGCGGCGGTGATCGGGATCGTGGCCGGCGAGACACCGCTGTTGGCCATCGTCGACACCACGTTCCGGGCCCGGATTCTCGAGCCGGCCGGGGTCGCCACGGCGGTGGCGGCGCTGGCGGTCGCGATTGCCTCGCCGTCGCGGCGAAGCGCCCAGCGCCGGGCCACCGGATGGGCCTTTGCCGCGCTGCTGCTGGGACTGGCCCCGACGGTCCTGGCGCTGGTGATCCCGTCGGCCGCCACCCCGATCGACGGGTCGATGACCACCGCCCGGCTCGCCCTGGCCCTGGTCGCCTACTTCGGCTTCGCCGCCGTGCTGGCGCTGCCGTTCGTCAATCCGCTCAACCGCGACCTGCTCGCCCACCGATTCGCCACCCAGTTGCTGGACACCGAGGACATCGCCGAGGTGATGCGCGACATGGCCCAGACGATGGCTGCCACTTTCGAGACCGAAGGGGTGACCATTCGCCTGATGGTGCCTGAGCTGGTGATCACGGAGGGCAAGCCACGACCGATCGTCGAGACGACGATTGCCCCGGAGCCCGAGACGATCGACGACCAACGAACCCTCGTGGCCCCGATCGGGCGGGTGGCCGACCCGCTCGGCGAACTGCGGCTCGATGCCCGGCACGCGGGGGCGTTCGGTGAGCGGGAGCGCATCTGGCTGGCGGCCTTCCTGCTCCCGGTCGCCGCGGCGCTCCGAGCGCGGAGCCGGGAAGTCCGGCTTCGGGGCCAACTCGCCATCGCGTCGCGGAGCGTCCTCGAGGCCTCGACCGAGCTGCTGGCGAGCGCATCACAATTGCCGGTCGATGGGAGCGGCGGCGAGCTGGCGGTGCCGCCACCGGTCGATGCCAGCGAGGTGCTGGGACAGCTGAGCGACGGCCTCGAGGGGGTCTCGCGACGCGCGCACGACCTCGAGGGCGAGGCAGCCGAGGCGCATTCCCTGGTGCGCGAGGCGATCGACGAGGTTGCCCAGGCGCTCGACGCGCTGCGGGGCTTCACGAGTGACCTGGTGCGGCTGGGCACCTGGGGCGACGAGATCGGTGCCAGCAACCAGACGGTGAGCGGGGTGGCGTTCCGGACCAACCTGCTGGCCAACAACGCGGCGCTGGAGGCCACCCGGGCCGGCAGTGCCGGCAAGACGTTCGGCGTCCTGGCCGAGGAGATCCGTCGGCTCGCCGACGCGACCGCCGGGTCATCGACCGCGATCGAGGGGGCCACCGCCTCGTTCGCGGCGGACCTGGCCACCCTCGGTGAGCGACTCGAGGGGGTGCAGTTGTCGCTGGTGGCTGCGATCCGGAAGTCGGAAGTCGGTGAGGACTCGGCCCGCCGCCTGACTGACACGGCGGGAGCGGTGCTGGGGCACTCCCGCTCGCTGCGTCCCGCGGTGGATGAGGCGCACGCCGTGGCCCAGCGTCGCTCGGCGCGCGACGCGAAGCTCACCGACACGCTCGAGCGGTTCGTCGCCGAGCGTGGCACGACGGCGAACCAACTGCACGAGCATCGCCTCACGCTGGAGCGGATCACCCAGGCGCTCGAGCGACTGGGCCGCCAGGGAACGCGGCGCCCCTAGCGGCGTCGCCGCGGTCCGCGACCGCGCGGCGGCCGGCCACCACGCCGCGGCCCACCACCCTTCCCGGCCGGCCGGCCACCGCCACCTGGACCGCGCCCCCGACCGCCGCCCCCACCCCGATGCCCATGCCGATCGCGATGCCGGAGGTCGCGCTCGACGAACTGGTCGAGCACTTCGCGCAGCCGCGCCACGGTGGTCGCCTCGAGCAGCTGATCACCCCGCTGTACGGCCAGCAGCAGCGGTCGGTCGAACTCGGGGAGCTGGTCCTCCCGAAGTCGCCGCACCTGCCCCGGGCGCAGGGTCATCCGCACCACCGGTCCCGATGGCGTCACCCGATAGTCGAGCGGCACCGCATCGCCGAGAATGTGGATGCTGGTCGGCAGCGCATCGAGGTGGGCGCGCTCGGCCGGCGACACCAGCGCGTCGAGGTCGAGGGCGAGTGTCGCGTGCTGGAAGTCGTCCCACGACGCGACGTCACCGAGCTGGGCCTGGAGCAGTTCACGGATCGCCGCATCGCCGGCAGTTGCCAGGGCGCCACCACTCCGGAGCCAGTAGTCGTGCAGTCGGCGGGTCGCCCGGATCAGGGCGCCGCGTGCCGGGTGATTCGCCTCGCCGGCCAGGAGCGCGTCGACCAGCAGGCGCCGGGCCTCGTCGCGAAACGACGCCGGCACCGTTCCCTCGAGCCGTTCCACTGATGTCTCGAGGTCGAAACCGAAATACGACAGCCGCCGCGACAACGCAAACCCCTGGTGCCGCCGGGTGCCGGCGATCACGATGGTGGGCGGTCCCTCCACGGCATAGGTCCGGATCAGGTCGTAGGGGATCGTGGTTCCCTCGATCGCCGCGCGGGGAATCCCCTGGCGATCGGCGAAGTAGCGCAGCCTCCCGGCCACCCCACCCCAGCTGCCGGCGACCGAGGTGCGCGACACCCGGGCCGATTCACCGTCGGCAGTCTGGTCATCGAGCACGAAGTCGAACGGCTGGATCCGCGCAACGAGGTCGATGAAGGCGGCGCGGATCGGCTTGTCGGCCCACGGCAGCTGCGCGGGGAGCGTCTCGTCGAGCGCGCGATAGACCGAGGCCAGCCCCAACGCGCCATCCTCGATCGCCTTCATCAGCACGCCGCGGCGATCGGCCCAACGGGCCAGCTCCTCCTCCTCGAACACGTGCCGCGTGAGGCCGTGCACCTCACCCAGCCGACCGCAGCTGTTGACCGCCTCGACGAGAAGGTTGTAGGCGGTGAGGTGGTCACTCCCCGAGACCAGCGCACCATGCAGGTCGCGCTCGTCGCGGGTCATCCGGTGCAGCGAATCGATGCCGCTCGCGCCCGCCACGACCGGCAGCAGGTCGGCGCTGGCGTGCAGCAGCAACTCGGCCCACGGGCGCTCGACCGGCATCGCCTCGATCTCGTGCCCGTACCTGGTGAGCCGACCGTCCTCGATCACCCCGCGGGCGGTGAGCCGCGCCACCGCCTTCACGTAGGCGACCCGATCGAGCGGCACCGGCAGGTCGAGGTCGCGGGCGTCAACACCGATCCCGGCACAGGTCAGTGCCACCCGCTCGGCGTCGCCGGCAAGCTGGAACTCGGGCGGGCCGGGGGTGAGCGAGGCGAAGTCGAGGTCGCGATCGGAAAGGATGAACACCTCGCCGCCTGCCACCCGACCGTGCACTCGACCCGCCATCTGGAGGATCTCGTTGGCGCCGAGGTGGAGGCGGTGGAGGACATTGCGACCGCGGTCGACCACGTTGCCGTAGCGGGCGTCGTAGATCACCACGGTGTCGAGCCCGGGGATGTTGAGCGCCGACTGGCCCGCCGCGGTCATCGCCAGCAGCCACGGTTTCTTCACCTCACCCTCCAGGAACGGTCGCACCACCCGGATCGGCTCGCCACCGTGATAGAACGCCGCCTCGAGCCGCGGAAAGCGCGAGCCCAGTTCCTCACCGAGCCGCTCGACCTCGGCGCGAGTCGGCAGGAAGACCGCCACCCCTCGCTTCTGGGCGATGAAGCGCCGCACGGTCCGGTCGTCGAGGAAGAGCTCCGGCGGCCGTGCCACCAGCTCGACCTTGGCACGCTTTGCCGGATCGAAGGCACTGGTGATGAGCACCTCGTCGCTCTCGAGGTAGTCGCGATACACCCCGGGATCGACGGTGGCCGAGAGCCAGATGAAGCGACAGCCGGCACGCTTGCCGAGCGCCAGGCAGAGCTCCAACTCGGCCGAGGTCTGGTGGATCTCGTCGGAGATGATCGTGTCGCGACCAGTGACCAGTCCATCGGTGAGCCAGCGACGCGCGATCCCGGTGGTGACCACCACCACGTTCCAGCGCGGCGTGTCGGGCGTGGCCTCGCGCTCGCGGTTGACCACCCCCACCTCGAGGGGCGCCCGGAGGATCGTCTCGGCGATGAGCCGGATGCCCAGGGTCTTGCCGGTGCCGGTCCCGGCGACGATCCCGAAACCCTTGCCGGCCGCAGCCCACTGCCGCAACTCCTCACCGTGCTCGCGCTGGAGCAGGGTGTCGACCCGGGCGTGGAGCGCCATTTCGATCGTCTCGCAGGCGGCGCGGGTCGGGGCGATCACGATTACCCGGCCGTGGGGATGCTCCGCCCGGCGGTAGGCCTCCGGATCGGGAGGCAGCAGGTGGTCGCGGGTGGGCTTCACCCCGGAAAGTTACACGCCGCGCCGGGCGCCTATATTCAGCCCTGCCATATCCTCAATCTTCGGGAGTGAATGATCGATGCGTGGAAAGGTCTGCCTGGTGACCGGTGCCAACCGGGGCATCGGCCGGGAAATCGCCCTCGAGCTCGCCAAGGCGGGCGCCCGGGTGCTGGCACATGCCCGCACCGCCGAGCACGCCGAGCATGCGGTGGCCGACCTGCGTGCCGCCAGCGGCCATGACCTGGTCCAGGGCCTCCATGCCGACTTCCTCGACCAGGCCCAGGTCCGCCGCCTGGCGCGCGAGGTCGAGACGGCCACCGATCGGCTCGACGTGCTGGTGAACAACGCCGGCACCTACTTCAGCCACCGGACCCAGGGCAAGGATGGCCACGAGGCGACCTTCTCGGTCAACCACCTCGGCGCGTTCATCCTGACCCGTGAGCTGCAGGGGCTGCTGGAACGGAGCGCCCCGGCCCGGGTGATCATGATCGCCTCCGAAGCCCACCAGCGGGTCAACAACGTCGAGGACTGGGAAAGCCAGCATGGCTACTCCGGCTACCAGGCCTACGCCCGCTCGAAGCTGGCCAACGTGATGTTCGCCTACGACATGGCCCATCGGCTCGAGAGCACCGGTGTGACGGTCAACGCCTGCCACCCGGGACTGGTCTGGACCGGGATCATCGAGAAGGGACTCGACCGCTGGTGGACCCGGTGGCTCACGCCGATCGCCAAGCGGATCTGCGAGCCCGTTGCGGCCGGCGCCGTGACACCGCTCTACCTGGCGATGTCGCCCGACCTGGAGGGCGTGACCGGGCGCTACTTCAAGAAGAAGCGCGCCATCCCCTCGTCGCTGGTGTCACACGACGCCACGATCGGCGCGCGGCTCTGGAACGTGTCGCTGCGCTATAGCGGCGAGATCTCCGACGTGGAGATCACCGGGGAGCATATCGCGCATTAGTCGATGGTCGATGGTCCGATGGCCGATGGCCGATGGCCGATCGAAGTTGAGGGCCGGTCCCCCCGACTGGGAGGCCGGCCTCGTTGCGCCATCAGCGATTGGCCATCGACCATCGACCTCCCTACGGCACCGCCTCCGGCCGCGGCCTGACGAAGAAGATCCCCGCGAATCCGCCGGTGACCGGCACCACCCCGCTCTTGAAGAACGGGTAGTTGCTCCACGTCCCACCGCCGCTCCCCGCGCGATCGGTGTCGAAGTAGCCGACCTCCTTGGGATTGACCGGATCCGAGACGTCGATCACCCGGAGCCCTGCCCCGGTGTTCGACTGGTACATGTAGCGACCGTGCACGTAGAGGTTGTGGTCGGTCTCGGTGGTGGTCTGCTTGTACTCCTTGACCAGCAGCGGGTCGTCGAGATCGGTCATGTCCCAGACCAGGGTGCGGGTATGGGGCTCGCTGCCATTGGCCTCGTCGATCTCGTCGTTGGAGTAGAAATAGCGCTGGTCCTCGGTGAGCCATCCCTGGTGGGCGTAGGCCACATTGGGGTAGCTCACCGTCGCGATCGAGCGCGGGGCCCGCTTGTCGCTCACGTCGGTGATCGAGATGGCGGTCTCATTGGCCGAGATGCACAACTCGTGGCCGCTGTAGTCGGCATCGGGACCGCGGTAGACGAGGCACTGGGCATCGTGGATGTAGCCGGTGCCACGGCGGCCGGTGATCCCGTCGGCAAAGCAGCCCACGAAGGTCGGGTGGTCGGGGGTGTGGAGGTCCATCATGTGGAGTCCGCCGTCGCAGGTGGTGCCGCCGGCACTGGCGCCGACCACGTAGCCGAAGCCCGTCTCCTGGTCGATCACGATGTTGTGGGCCGACCAGATATCGGGGTACAGGTAGTCCACCTCGAAGGTCTGCGGCTGCTGCACGTTGCGGAGGCGGTGGAGGTCGAACACCTGCACCCCGTGCTTGCCGGCACCGTCGGAGACGATGTAGGCGTGATCGTGATAGACCTTGATGTCGCGCCACACCGCCGCGTGGGCGCCGTCGGTCATCGGCAGGTCGCCGAGGTAGCGCGGATGACTCGCGTCGGTCATGTCGACGAACGAGGTGCCATCGCTTCGGCCGATGAGGGCGTACTCATGGCCGGTGGTGGAGTCGGTCCATCCCCAGAGATCGTTGAGCCGCATGCCGCGAACCCCACCGATGGCGCTCACCGGCAGGAATGACACCAGGTCGACGTTGTTGCAGTCCCAGAGATCGGCCTCACCTTCGGTGCAGCGAACCTGGTCGCCGAGGATCGCCGGGAGCGACTCGGGGGGTGAGAGCACCGACGTGTCCTCGACCCAACGGCCGCCTCGCCGCTCGACGATCAGGGCGCGCCCGGCGCCGATCGCGTAGCCGTTCACCCCCACCACGGCGAGGTCACCCCGCGCGGCAACGGCACCACCGTAGTTGCGGTCGACAAACCGCTCGGGGGCCACCAGGGAGGCCACACCGGTCAGGCGGTCCGCCGCAACAGTGTAGTGGTGGACCTGTCCCGCACCGCCCGCGCTGGGGGCACCGATCCAGAGCCCATCGCCAGCGGCGGCCATGGCGCCGCCGAAGTGACCGCCCCGCACCGCATCGAACGGCAGCAGCTCGCCCCCCGGTCGCCAGGTCATCCGGACCGTGTCGAGGGTGAACTGGGTCACGCCACCCTGGTTGCGGTTGGCCCCCGGCGCCCCGACGAAGAGTCGTTCACCGAGGAGCGCGATCGCGCTGCCGAAGGCAGCTGTGGTGTCGGCGGCGCCGTCGCGCGCCAACAGCGGCGTTGGCTCCCACGTGCCATCCCCCCGGTGCCAGGCGAAGGCGCGACCGGCGCCGGCGTCGCTCCCCGGGGCGCCGACCAGCAGCCAGTTGTCGCCCAGTGCCAGGGCACTGCCGAAACCACGGACTGCGGTGGTGTCCTCGGGGAGCATCGTGCCGACCAGCTCCCAGCGACCGTTGCGGTCGGCGTAGCGATAGACCGCGCCGAGTCCGTCGCCATGGTTGGGTGCGCCGACCAACGCGGTGCCGCCGCGGACCACCACGGTTGCGCCAAAGCCATCCTTGGCCGCGCCGTCGAGCGGGATCAGCTGCTGGCTGACGCGCCATCCCGAGGCGGTGCGGACAAAGGCATGCACCGCGCCGGCGCCGGCGCCGCGATCGGGATCGGCGCCGACCAGGAGACGATCGCCGTCGACCGCGACCGATCGCCCGAAGCGGTCGCCGGTGGCCGAGTCGGGTGCCACGAGCCTGGCCACCTCGCTCCACTCGCCCGTCGTCCCCCGCCCGTCGCCATTCGCATAGACGTACACCACCCCACTGCGGAATCGGTTGGTCGGCTCCCCCACAAAGACCTGGTGGCCGTCGGTGGCCACGGCGGTGCCGAAGCCGGCGCGGAGCAGTGGGCTGGCCTCAGGTCGTGATTGCTGGGCAGCGAGCGGGGCGGAGAGCATGAGGAGCAGGGTCGCACGGGCGACCGACCGGATCGTTGGCGGCATCTGGTGTCCCGGGTGAGAGCGGCTGTTGGTGGATTGGCATCAACAATAACGTCGAATCGACCCGAGACGTGAGTCCCGGGTCCCGGTGCGATGGCGCATCGCGAACGGCCGACGTCGAACTCCGACGCCGGCCGTCTCACCACTCAGGAATCGCGCGCACGGCTACCCATTCCGCCGCCGTGCCCGGCTGGGCGTCCTGGCGGCGCCGCGGTTGGTCGCTCGACCCGGGGTCACCACGGCCCCCCGACCGGTGGTCCGGCCCGGTGCCGCCACCGCGCCCCGGCCAGTGTTCCGACCCGGTGCCGCCACCGCGCCGCGCCCGCGGCGGGTGTCCCGGATCACATCGCGGCGGGTGTCGCGGCGGTCATCGCGCCGGTCGATCCGGTCATCGCGACGATCATCGCGCCGGTCGTTGCGCCAATACTCCTGCGCGTAGCGTGACCGGTAGCGATCCCAGTCACGATCGCGCGGTGCGGTGAAATACGAGTCGCGGTAGCGGTAGACCACCACCGGCCGGGCGTTGCGGAAGGACCGCTGGTAGTAACGGCCACCGTAGAGATACAGCGTGATCGGCCGCCAGTAGCGCGCGGTCCTCTTCCACTGCCCGTAGTTGCGAGCCGAGTAGGGCACGACCACGACCGACGGACCGTAGTAGGCGTCGGCATAGACCGGGGCGTGGCCGATCCGGATCGGCCCAATGTGGATGTCGGCCGAAATCTGGGCGGCGGCCGGCGTGGTCGCCAGCGCGACCAGGAGCGGCACGGAAGCCAACGATGCGGTACGCATGAGATCCTCCATCCGAAGAGTTGCTGCTGCTCACCCCTCCCAAACGCCAGCACCATGCCAAACGGGAACTCCATGTCAGACAACGACTTGAGAACATGCCCCCCGGACCGGTCCGTCCTCTGGAGTGGACACCTGTCCACCACTGACCGGTCGCCGTTGTATGTTGCTGCCCCGTCGCGCGATGTCGTCACCATCTTCCGGGAGCCGCACTCGTGGGCACCTTCCGCGTCACGGTGAGCAAGGACTACCTGGTCTTCTCATCGGCCCACTTCATCACCTTCAGGGGCCACACCTGTGAGGCGCTGCACGGCCACAATTACCGGCTCGCCATCACGGTCGAGGGACCGATCGATGAGGAGTCGTACTTCGTGGTCGACTTCGCGATCCTCAAGCACGCGGCCCGCAAGTATGTGGAGCTGATGGATCATCGGGTGCTGCTGCCGATCGAGAACCCCAAGCTCGCCTTTGCCGAGCAGGACGGGGCAGTACTGGTCGACTATCTGGGCCAACCGACCTACCGCTTCCCGAAGCGCGACTGCGCGATGCTGCCGATCGCCAACACCACCGCCGAGATGATCGCCGAGTGGGTGGCGACCAATGTGGCCCGCGACCTCACCGAGCAGGGCGCCAAGGTGACCTGGCTCGAGCTCGAGGTCGAGGAATCGTTCGGCCAGTCGGCAACCTACAGCACCCGGCTGGACTAGGGCCGGACCGACCCCCGTCGCGGAGGCGAGATGACCAGGACCAACGAACCGGTGCACACCGGTGAGGCACTCGAACGACGACTGGCCGAACTTCCCGGCTGGTCGGCGAACAACGGCTGGCTGGAGCGCACCTTCACAACCGACGGCTGGCGCACCACGATGCTGGTGACCAACGCGATCGCCTTCCTTGCCGAGGCCGCCAATCACCACCCTGACCTCGAGGTGCATTGGCCCTCGGTGGTGGTGCGGTTGCAGACCCACTCGGCGGGCGGGATCACCGACAAGGACCTGGCGCTGGCTCGCCAGATCGAGCAGCTGGTGACCTGGCAGCCGACCGGCGGCTTTCCCGGGCTCGAGGGTCAGTCGGGCGGCTGGGTCAAGCGCTGACCGTCACCGGGAGGGGCCGGTGACCCCCGTGCTGCTGCCGTTCGATTCCGCTCCCGATCCGCTCGACGCCCTCGCGCGCGTCAGCCATCTGCCCCATCCGGTGCTGCTCGATGGCGCCAGCGACCCCGACGGCCTGGGCCGCTGGAGCTACCTCGCCGTCGATCCCGACGAGCTGATCGAGTGCGGTGCCGACGCGTGGCCCTCGGCCCGCGACCGGATCCGGGCCTCGTTCGACCCCACCCACCATCACCCCGATGGTCCGCCGTTCCAGGGGGGCTGGATCGGCTGGCTGAGCTATGAACTGGGCCGGGCCTTCGACCGGCAGCCGGTCGCCGCGGGGATGCCGGTCGTTCCCGACCTGTCGTTGGGGCTGTACCGCACGGTCGTGGCGTGGGATCACGCGGAACAGCGCGCGTGGGTCGTGGCCGAGGAGGAGGAGGCCGCGGAGCGGCTCGTCAGCGACATGCGACAGGCGACAGGCGACGGGCGGCTTCCAGGCGATGGTGTGCCGCCTCTCACCCGTCGCTTGTCGCCCGCCGCCGATTTCACCCCGGACTCCTACCGCACGGCGGTAGCCGACATCGTCGCGCGCATCCTCGCCGGCGACATCTTCCAGGCCAACCTCACCCAGCAGTTTCGGCTGCCGTTCGATGGCGATCCGCTGGTCGCGTATCGGACGCTGCGCGAGCGGGCACCGGGATCGCACGCCGCGTATCTCGATCGCGGGCGTGTGCAGGTGCTCAGCATGTCGCCGGAGCTCTTCCTCCGGTTCGACCCGCGGACCCGGCGAGTCGAGACACAGCCGATCAAGGGGACCCGGCCCCGATCGGGCGACCCCGACGCCGACACGACCCTGGCGGCCGACCTGCTGCTGAGCGAGAAGGATCGCGCCGAGAACGTGATGATCGTCGACCTAGTCCGGAACGACCTCAACCGCGTCGCGGTGCCCGGCAGTGTCGCCGTGCCGTCGCTCTGTCGGCTGGAGTCGTTCGCCGTGGTGCATCACCTGGTCTCGACGATCATCGCCACGGTGCGCGACGACTGCGATGCGCTCGACCTGCTGGCGGCCACCTTCCCGGGCGGCTCGATCACCGGAGCGCCCAAGGTCCGGGCCATGGCGATCCTCGCCGAGCTGGAGCCGGTGAGGCGCGGCGTCTACTGCGGTGCCATCGGCTGGTTCGGCCTCGACGGGGGCCTTGAACTGAACATCGCGATCCGCACGGTCACCCTCGCCGGCGGCAAGGCAATCGTCCCGGCCGGCGGCGGGGTCACTGCACTGTCAGAGCCCGGCGAGGAACTGCAGGAATCGCTCGACAAGGCGGCGGCCCTGCTTGCCGCGCTCGGGACGGCGCCGTGATCCTGCTGCTCGACCACGACGACTCGTTCGTGTTCACCCTCGCCTCGTATCTCGCGATCGAGGGCGCCGAGCCGGTGGTGCGCCGCGACACCATCATCACCACCGACGAGGTGATGGCGATGGCCCCGCGCGGGATCGTGCTGTCACCGGGACCGGGAAGGCCATCGGAATGCGCCCTCGCCCTCGAGGTGGTCCGCCGCCTCGGAGCCACGACCCCGATCCTCGGCGTCTGCCTCGGGCACCAGGTGATCGCTGCGGCACTCGGCGCCACGGTGGAGCGGGCAGGCCATCCCCGCCACGGGCGCACCTCGATGATCCGCCACGATGGACTGGGGATCTTCCGCGGCTTGCCAAACCCCTTCGCGGCGACCCGCTATCACTCGCTGGCGGTGATCGAGACGTCGGTGCCCGACACGCTCGAGGTCACGGCACGCTCCGACGACGGCGAGGTGATGGGGATCCGGCATCGCGAGTGGCCGGTGGTGGGGGTGCAGTTCCATCCGGAGTCGGTACTGACGGAGAACGGCCGCACCCTGATCGCCAATTGGGTGGCGACGATAGACGAGATACGAGATACGAGATACGAGATACGATAGACGAGATACGATCGACGCATCCACGACGAAGGCCGGCTCTCCCGTAGGGATGCCGGCCTTCAGGCGAATCTCGTATCTCGTACCTCGTATCTCGTATCTCGTATCTCGTTCAATCGCCGAACGAGATCCCCAGGTGCCGCGCCGTCATGATGATCCCGCTGTCGAGCGGCACCGCCTTCATCTTGCCGATCACCTCGTTGAGCGGCACCCGACTCACCACTGGGGGGTGGTAGGCCACCATGGTGCCGAAGTCGCCCTCTGCCACCGCGCGTACGGCGGCCGAGCCGAAGCGCAGCGCCAGCAAGCGGTCGAAGGTGGTCGGGGTACCGCCGCGCTGGAGGTGGCCGAGCACCAGCGAGCGGGTCTCCTTGCCGGTGCGCTGGGCGATCGCATCGGCCACCTGTTCGCCGATGCCGCCGAGCCGGGCATTGGCACCCGCCGCGCGACGCTCGCGCAGCACGACCTCACCACCGAGCGGCCTGGCGCCCTCGGCCACCACCACGATCGCGAAGTGACGCCCCGAACGCTCGCGCTCGCGGATCTTCTCGCAGACCTTGTCGATATCGAACGGGATTTCGGGAATGAGGATCACGTCGGCCGTGGCAGAAAGGCCGCTGTGCAATGCGATCCAGCCGGCGTCGCGCCCCATCAATTCGACGACCATCACGCGATCGTGCGACTCGGCCGTGGAGTGCAGCTTGTCGAGGGCGTCGGTGGCGGTCGAGACGGCGCTGTCGAAGCCGAAGGTGGTCTCGGTCCCGGCGACGTCGTTGTCGATCGTCTTGGGCACCCCCACCACCTTGAGGCCCTTCTCGGCGAGCCGCGCGGCGATGCTGAGAGAACCGTCGCCACCGATCGAGACCAGGGCGTCGATCCGCTCCCGGGCGAAGGCGGCGATCAGTTCATCGGACCGATCCCGCTCGATCATGGTGCCGTCGGGCATCTCCTCGGGCCACCGAAACGGATCGCCGCGGTTGGAGGTGCCCAGGATGGTCCCGCCGACGTGGGTGATCCCGCGGACCTCCTCCGGACCGAGCGGCACCAGCCCCTCACCCTCGTAGATCCCGAGGAAGCCGCGTCGGATGCCGACACAGCTCCAACCGCGGTCGTGGGCGGTGAGGACCACCGCCCGGATCACTGCATTGAGACCGGGGGCGTCGCCGCCGCCGGTGGATATGGCAAGTCGCATTTTGGCGAGAATCCTAGTCGCTATTTTCAGAAGATGCATCCCACCCGATCCGTCATCTTCGCCGCGCTGGTCGTCGTCGCTCCCCTCGAGGCCCAATCACTGGGGACGATGGCCTGGCTGCCGATACACCCGATGGCGGTCGATACAGCCTACCCCCCGGTGGCAACCCGACCGACGGCCTACCGGGCCGACGCGCTGCTGCCCCGATCGCGAATCATCGCCTTCTACGGCAATCCGCTCTCGACGCGGATGGGAATCCTCGGCGAGCTGCCTCCAGAGGCGATGATGTCCCGGCTCGACAGCACTGCCCGCCTCTGGGCTGCGGCCGACTCCACCCGGGAGGTGCGGCCTGCTCTCCACCTGATCGTCACCGTGGCGCAGGGCGAACCGGGACGGGACGGCCAGTACCGGCTCCGGCACTCCGACGGACTGATCGCCAGGGTGTCGCGCTGGGCCGAGGAGCGGGGCTGGCTGCTGTTTCTCGACATCCAGATCGGCCGGAGCACCGTGGCCTCGGAGATCGATCGGCTGATGCCATGGCTGGAGAAGCCATGGGTCCACCTGGCGCTCGATCCGGAGTTCGCGATGCCGGAGGGTCAGGTGCCTGGCCGCCGGATCGGGACAATCGATGCCGCAGTGGTCAACGCGACGATCGATCGTCTGGCCGCGCTGGTCGACGCCCACCAGCTGCCGCCCAAGGTGCTGATCGTCCATCGCTTCACCGACGCGATGCTCACCAACCAGCGGGCGATCCACAGCGACCCGCGGGTCCAGGTGGTGATCGACATGGATGGCTTCGGCGCCCCGGCGCTCAAGCGCTCGATCTACGGGCACGTGATCGAGCGGCGACCGGTGCAGTTCGCGGGGATCAAGCTGTTCTTCAAGAACGACCACCCGATCATGACGCCGGCCGAAGTGGTCGCGCTCAGGCCGATTCCGCTCTACGTCCAATACCAGTGAGGCCCGACTCGATGCGCCTGCTGCTCCTCCCAGCCTTGCTCCTCACCGCCATGCCGCTGGCGGCACAGCGGGCCGCGTCGGCAACCCCCGACAGCGCCACGATCGCTGCCGGGAAGCTGCTCTTCGAGGGGCGTGGCATCTGCTTCACCTGTCACGGGATGCAGGGCGAGGGAATGCTGGGGCCGACCACGGTGCTCAACGCCAACAAGCCCAAGTGGCTCCATCACGACGGCACCCTCAAGGCCATCATCGCCTTGATCAAGAGCGGGGTCGATGCCGACCACTCGGTGAGCGGCCAGGTGATGGCACCCGGCGGTGGCGGCCGGCTCACCGATGCCCAGATCGCCCAGGTCGCGGCCTACGTGATGGTCCTGCATCGACAGCGGCCAACCGCTCCGTGACGCGGCACGGGCGGCTGCAGTTGGCCGCCGCGGCCCTGCTCACCGTCGCCGCGCCGGTCGCGGCCCAGCAACCATGGCGGCTCGGAGCCCCCGACACACTGACGCTGACCGGGCACCTCACCGACCGGCGCCTCGCCGAGGCGAGCGGCGCTGCACCGAGCCAGGCCAACCCCGGGTTGATCTGGACGATCGGTGACTCGGGCAATCCCCCCGAGGTCTACGCGGTCGACACCAGCGGGGCGCTGCGGGCCACGATCCGCCTCGAAGGGATCCGCAACATCGACTGGGAGGAGATCGCCCTCGGTCCCTGCGGATCGCAACGCTGCCTCTACGTGGCCGATGTGGGCGACAACGCCGAACGACGGGAGATGGTGGCGATCCACCGATTCGTCGAACCGGAGATCGAGACCCGGCGATCGACCATCGCCAGGACCGCCATCGAGACGCTGCGACTCCGCTACCCCGATCGTCCCCACGACGTCGAGGCGGTCGGTGTTGCACCCGATGGTTCGCTCCTGCTGGTCACCAAGGGGCGACGCGGCGGCATCCTGTCGTTCGGCGTCCCGGCCGGTGCATGGCAGCGAAGCGGCATCGTCACCGCCACCAGGATCGACTCGCTGCCGATCGTTCCCCGGTCAGGCAACGGCCAGCTGGTCTCGGGACTGGCGATGTCGCCCGACGGCCACCACGTGGTGGTTCGCACCTACCGTGAGCTCTACCTCTTCGACCGGTCGGGCGATGGCCACCTCACCCCGGCCTCCTGGACCTCGTGCGACATCGTCGGCGAGGAGCCCCAGGGCGAGGGGGTCGGCTGGCTGGGCGACTGGCGACTGGTGCTGCTGTCGGAGCGGGGGTTCTTCGCCACCGGCACCGTGCTGATCGTCGAGTGCCGGCCGAGGTAGCGCAAGGCAAGCGACCGAGAGTTGGACGCTACCGGAATTCTACGATTAGTCTATATTGCAACTACTATTTCTGCCTTGCGCTCCGCCAACTGCTGGGCGCAGCGGCTTGATCAAGGGGGGCAGCCTCATCGCTGCCGGCCCCGCGCAACGTGTAGTACTCGACGCAACCGTGCCTGATTCCCCGCTGTCCTGGCGAGGCGGCAGCCGCTAGATTGCCGCCGACCGCGTGGGACCTGACGACCTCGAGCCACTAGGAGTCCCACCCTGGACCTGCCGACTTCCCATCGCGTCCCCCTCACATGGCTGCTGGAGCACGGGGGCCCTGCCATCCGCGTGCGAACCCTCACCGACTTGTCGCCGTCGGGCTCCGTCGCCCAGGAGACCTACGTCGAGGCGGTCAAGGCGACCGTCCTGAGCGAGGCGGTCACCGCGGTGACCACCCGCCAGCAGGAGAACGGTCTCTGGGGATCGAATTTCCTGGCGTTCCAGACCTCGACCCGAGACAACACCGAGGAGCCGGGCACGGTGGCCCAGTATCGTCGCCTGTTGCAACTGGGGGTGCCGACCTCGACCCGGCCGTTCCGGCTGGCCGATCGGCTGATCTTCCGGACGCTCTCGCGTGACGACGACCCGGTGCTCTACGGCGAGTTCTTCGACTCGACCGTCGACGACCCCGACGCGGCGGAGTGGTATCGGGGCCTGATCCGCGAGGGCGTTGCCTCGGGACTGGCCGAAGCGGGCCACGAAGAGGATCCGCGACTGCGGGGGGCGGCACACAAGATCATTTCGCAGGTGTCGAGCTTCCTGCGCTCGGACCTGGCGGGGAACCCGCTGATCCGTCGCGGTGGCAGCGCGTGGCAGCTGCATCCCGAGGCGGCACCACCGAGCTGGTGGTCGGTGGCGATGCTGGCGGCAATGCCGACGCTGCAGCGTGAGCGGGCCGGCTTCGTCGAACGACTGGGGCAGTACCTGACCCAGGATCCGCCAAGCAAGTCGTTCATGATCACCGTGGGCAAGACCACCCTGCGGCCGACCCACCTGCTGCTGGGCAACCCGATCGAGATCGACTCCAAGGGCGTGCCGAAGGACCTGCCGCTGGCCTTGCACTTCATCGAGCTGCTGGCGTCGCTCGGACAGCTCGGCAACTCGCCGGCGGCCATCAAGGTGTTGCACCAGCTGCTCGAGGATCTCGACGCCGAGGGCGTGTGGCATCCGAAGAACCTGCGGTCGCAGCCGAAGGCAAGCTCGCCGGTGACCCATCACTCCTGGCCCCTGGCCATCGACGACGGCGAGCTGGCCCATCGCCAGGCCGACATCACCTTCCGCCTCGCCCTGATCGCCCAGCGGCTGGGATGGCACCTCGAGTACGCGTGAGATGGCCGGTCGCCTCGACCTGGTTCCGTTCGGCTTCACCCCGACGGAATCGTTGATCTACGAGGTCCTCCTCACCGAGGGCCCGGGCACCGGCTATACCATCGCCCGGGCCGCCGGACTGGCCAGGGCGAACGTCTATGCCGCCCTCGAGGGACTGGTCGGCAAGGGGGCGGCCCGGATGGAGGAGGGTCGCCCTCGTCGCTTCCGGCCCGAGGCGCCGAGCACTTTGCTGGCCCGGCTCGCCGACCGACAGGGCGAGGCGCTCGACCGGCTGGGCCATGCCCTCGACACGCTCAATGCCCCCGACACGCCGACCCTGGTCGAGCTCGCCTCGTCGCGAGGCGCGGTGCAGTTGATGGGCCACGAGATCGCCCGTGCGTCGGAGGCAGTGGCCCTGCTGGCCCCACCCGATGGTTGCCTCGCGCTGGCACCGCACCTGCGCCGCGCCCAGGCCGCCGGGGCCACGATCGATGTCAGTTCGACCGGGGAGGTCCCGCTCACCGGGGTCTCGGTGACGGTGCTTTCGACCCCCGACTGGCCGGGCGAACCGGTCCTGCTGATCGTCGACGGCCGGGCCGCCCTGATCGGCGCCCGGATGGGTGACCGCTTCAGTGGACACTTCGGCAGCGGCCCCGCCTTCGTGGCGGCCGCGTCGCGGACAATGGCCGCGCTCAAGGAGGAGCGGTGACCACCGACGAGCCACTCGACGAGGCGATGGCCTCCCTGCAGCGCGAGTACCTGCGCGAGGCACCGGCGCGGCTGGCCGACTTGCGCAAGGATCTGGCGGCGTTTCGCGCCGGCGAGCCGGACGCGCTCGAGTCGCTGCGGGTGCGCTTCCACCGATTGGCGGGTTCCGGCGGGTCGTACGGCTTCCCCCGGGTGACCGAGATCGCCAGGGCGATGGAAGAGCGCATCCTGACCGAGCCCAAGCCGACGCCACAGGAGGCGGATCACTTCGAGCAGGCCATCGGCGATCTCAAGGTGGCGCTCGACGACACCGCGGTCGACCCCGTGCTGCCGGAGCAACCGACCAAGGTGCCGGCGTTCGGCTGGCGGGCGGCACTGCTGATGAACAGCACACCGCTCCGCAACGAACTGGAGCGGTCGCTCGGCGAGGTCGGCTTCGTGGTCACGCTGCACGAGGACGACCTCGACCCATGGAGCGTGCCGCCCACCGAGCGTCCCGACCTGGTGGTGGTCGGCACCGATGTCGGCGACGATCCGCTCACCCTGGCGCGCTACTGGGCCGCGGCGACGCCGGATCGCCCACGTGCGGTGGTGGTGGCCGATCCTGCCGAGCGCTACGACCGGCTCCGCACCGCCGCCGCCGGCGTCGATGCGGTCTTCGGCCCGTCGTCGCTGCCGCGCGGCCTCACCCAGTACGCCCGCGCACTGGTGCAGATCGGTGCCCCGCCGGCCAATGTGGTCGTGGTCGAGGACGACCCGGCGCAGTCCCAGCTCTTCGCAACCTGGCTCAACCAGATCAACGCCCGGGTGTCGGTGTGCGGCAGTGCCCAGGTGGCACGCGACACGTTGATGAACGAGACGCCGGACCTGGTGCTGCTCGACGTCGACCTCCCCGATGTGGACGGCTACGCCCTCGCGCGGATGATGCGGCAGGAACCGCGACTGGCGCTGGTCCCGATCGTCTTCCTCACCGCACGACAGACGGTGGCCGACGAGATGGAGGGGCTCCGAGCCGGTGGCGACGACTTCCTGATCAAGCCGGTGGAGCAGTCGCACCTGCTCCAGGTGGTGCTGACTCGCACCGAGCGTGGCCGGCGAATCCGCGAGCTGGTCCACCGCGATGGGCTCACCGGGGTACTCAACCACGCCACGCTGATGGCCGAGCTCGAACACGCCATCGCCTACGCCGGTCGCCACGGTGAGCCGCTCTGCTTCCTCATGCTCGACCTCGACCACTTCAAGCGGGTCAACGACACGCACGGGCACCTGGTCGGCGACCAGGTGCTGATGCACGTGTCGCGGGTCTTCCGCCGCGGGGTGCGCAACTCCGACCTGCTGGGACGCTACGGTGGCGAGGAGTTCGGAATCATCCTGCGGCGCTGCCCGCCGGCCAACGGCCGGGTGATCGCCGAGAAGTTGCGATCGATGCTCGCCGAGAGCCCGATGCAGATCCCGGGCGGCCCGGAGATCGCGCTCCGGGTCAGCATCGGAGTGGCGGCATTCCCGGGCTCGGGCCGCACCGCGACCGAGGTCGCCGCCGCCGCCGACCTGGCGTTGTACCGGGCCAAGAGCGCGGGCCGGGATCGGGTGGAGATGGCGTAGGACGAGATACGAGATACGAGTACGAGGGACGAGTCGAGGACGAGGGACGAGGTTGCCCTGTTGCACCGAAGGCCGGTTCCCACCCAGGGGACCGGCCTTCGGTCATCAATCCCTCAAAGACCAGTGGAACTCGTATCTCGCATCTCGTACCTCGTATCTCGCATCTCGTCCGTCCAGTGGCGGAACCCACTGCTCAGCGGCACCACGTCGCGCGGGTTCTCATCGCCGAAGAGCAGCTTCCCCTCGCTGTAGCGCACATCCTTCAGCGCCAGGGCCAGCACCTCGCCGAGTTCCTCGACGGGATGCACCTCGAGCAGCTTGCGCGCCTCCTCGGGGAGGTCGTCGAGGTCGGGCTCATTGAGTTTGGGCACGATGACGTGCCGGATCCCGGCCCGGAGCGCGCCGAGCAGCTTCTCCTTCACGCCGCCGATCGGCAGCACCCGGCCCCGGAGCGTCACCTCGCCGGTCATCGCGATGTCGTGGCGCACCTCGCGTCCCGACAGCGCCGAGACGAGGGCGGTGGCCATGGTGATTCCCGCGCTGGGGCCGTCCTTGGGGATCGCACCGGCCGGGACGTGGATGTGGACGTCGAGGTCGAAGCGCTCCTCGGGGATGTGAAGCGCCGCGGCGTGGGCCCGGGCATAGGTCCAGGCCGCCCGGGCCGACTCCTTCATCACGTCGCCCAGCTGGCCGGTGAGCACCAGCTCTCCCTTGCCGCGCATGGTCGAGGCCTCGACGAACATGATGTCGCCGCCCATCGGCGTGTAGTACATCCCCGTGGCCGTGCCGACCTGATCGACCTTGCCCTTCTCCTCGGGATGCAGCTTGGGACGACCCAGGAGTTCGCGCACCATCGCCGGTGTCACCTCGGCGCGCTCGATCTCACGGGCGGCGATCTGCCGGGCCACCTTGCGCACGACCCGGCCGATCTCGCGCTCGAGCTGCCGCACGCCCGCCTCGCGGGTGTAGCGCTGCACCAGTTCCAGCAGCGCCGGGCCGGTGAAGGTGATCTCCTCGGGGACCAGGCCGTTCTGCTCCACCTGCCGGGGCACCAGGTAGCGCTCGGCGATGGCGACCTTCTCCGCCTCGATGTACCCCGAGAACTCGACCACCTCCATCCGGTCGAGCAACGGACCGGGAATGTTCTGGATGAAGTTGGCCGTGGTGATGAACATCACCTCCGACAGGTCGAACGGGATGCCGAGGTAGTGATCGGTGAACGAGTCGTTCTGGGCGGGGTCGAGCACCTCGAGCAGCGCCGACGCCGGGTCGCCCTGGAACGAGACGCCGAGCTTGTCGACCTCGTCGAGCAGGAAGACCGGGTTGCGCGTGCCGGCCTGCTTGAGCCCCTGGATGATGCGGCCCGGCATGGCGCCGACGTAGGTGCGCCGGTGGCCGCGAATGTCGGCCTCGTCGCGTGCGCCACCCAGCGAGACGCGGACGTACTTGCGTCCCATGGCCCGGGCGATGCTCCTGGCGACCGATGTCTTGCCGACGCCCGGGGGACCGACGAACAGCAGGATCGGCGAGCGTCGCCGCGCCTCGTCGGCGTCGCGCCGGTGAATGTCGGTGACGGGTCGATGGGTGATCGCTATGCCGGGTTCCGCCTTCAGCCGTTCACCCTTGACCGGCTTCACCCTCGCTTCGCCTCGCGTGCCAGAGCGCGAAGCGCGCGCACCGCGAGAAACTCGAGCACCCGGTCCTTGACGTCGCCGAGGGCATAGTGATCCTCGTCGAGGATCGCCGCGGCCGTGGGGATGTCGATCTCGCCCTCGTCGCGCTCGTTCCACGGCAACTCGGACACGTGCTCGAGGAAGGTGCGGATCACCTGTGATTCCATCGACTCGCGACCGATGCGACGCAGCCGCTGAAGTTCGCGGTCGACCTCCTTGCGGGCGGCCTCCGGCAGGTCCAGGGCGGCGAGCCGCTCGGCGAGCTCGTCGTCGGTGGCGTCGTCCTCCTCGCCCAGCTCGCGGCGAATCGTCTTGAGCTGTTCGCGCAGGTAGACCTCGCGCTGTCGTTCGCCGAGCTCCTCCTGGACCTGGCTCTTGATGTCCTCCTGGGCATCGAGGACACCGATCTGGCGCTGGACGTGGACCAGCACCCGGCGGAGCCGCTCATCGACGGCGAGCGTCTCGAGCAGCTCCTGCCGCTGTGGCGTCGAGAGGTCGAGGTAGCCGGCCACCAGGTCGGCGAAGCGGCCCGGGTCGTCGATGCCGTTGAGCACCTGCTGGACCACCTCTTCCGGGAGGCCGGACTTCTGGCCCAGCTCGGCGGCACGGGCCCGCAGCTCGCGATGCAGCGCCTCGAAGCCCGGGTCGCCCTCGTTGACGGCCGGCAGGTCGTCCATGCCTCGGACCGTGGCCATCAGGTGACCGTCCTTCTCGGCGACATGCAGGGCCATGCCACGGCCCTCGCCGTGGAGCAGCAGCTGGATGCCGCTCATGCCGCGTTGCACCTGGCCAATCCGGGCAATCGTGCCCACGCGGTAGAGCCCCTCCGATGCCACCTGCTCCACGTTCTCACGCTGGGCCAGGGCAAAGACCAGCTTCTCGGGCGTGGCCAGTGCCGCCTCGATCGCCTTGAGGGTCATCGGGCGGCCGGCACCGATCGGCGCGGTCACCCCGGGAAAGAGCACCACATCCCGCAAGGGGAGGACGGGAAGGGTCAGTTGGTCGGTCACGATCAAGACTCCTCTCGGCGGGTTCGCCGAATCGGTGCGACGACGTGCCGCACCCCACTGGGGAGACGCAGGGCGCATCTGACGTGCCACGCTGGAGGGGCCAATCCCTGCCGCATCGGCCGGGCAAACAGCCAACCGGGCACCCAGCCACGGAGGGACCCGGAAATTCCTGTCGCCCCGGCAGGCCGGCGCGGCACATTGCTCGCGGCGGCAACCGCTTGCAGATTGTGAGGTTGGCTCGACGCCATCCACCTCGAACCGGGACCCAGATGACCGATTCCACCCAGTCACCGCTGCCGTCGCTCCTCAGGGACGCGCTCGGTGACTCCTACACGATCGAGGGGGAGATCGGTCGCGGCGGCATGGGGGTGGTCTACCGGGCCCGCGACGAGCGCCTCCAGCGTCGGGTCGCCATCAAGGTGCTGCCGCCGGAGCTGGCGTTTCAGCGTGAAATCCGGCAACGGTTCACCCGCGAGGCCCAGACTGCGGCTCGACTTTCCCATCCGCACATCGTGCCGATCCACGACGTGGGAGAGGGACAGGGCGTCGTCTATTTCGTGATGGGGCTGATCGAGGGCGAGTCGCTCGCCGCCCGGATCCGCCGCCGGGGCAGGCTGCCCGCCGAAGAAGTGCGCCGGATCATGAAGGAGACCGCCGACGCGCTCTCGGCCGCCCACGCAATGTCCGGTGATCCACCGCGACATCAAGCCCGACAACATCCTGCTCGAGGGCACCAGGGGCCGGGTGATCGTGACCGACTTTGGCATCGCCAAGGCACTCTCGGCGACCGGCGGCTCGACGCTCACCAGCGCCGGGATGGCAATCGGCACCCCGTCGTTCATGAGTCCCGAGCAGGCCGCCGGCGAGAAGGAGATCGACGGACGCAGCGACCTCTACTCGCTGGGGATCGTCGCCTACCAGATGCTCTCCGGGGAGTTGCCGTTCTCGTCGCCGACGGTGGCGGGCATCCTGATGAAGCACATCACCGAGCCGGCTCCGCTGCTGCACGAGAAGTTTCCCGACGTGCCGGAGGACCTGTCGCTGGCGGTGGCTCGCTGCCTGGAGAAGGACCCCGAGAATCGCTGGCCCTCGGCCGACGCGCTGCGGCGCTCGCTGGAGAGCCGCAGCGTGGCCGGCTACCGGCCCACCGGCCTCGGCTGGCAGGCGGCGACCCGACCGGGCAGTGCCGCCGCCCGGGGCTCGACCAATCGGTCGCGGGTCACCCGACCGATCGGCGAGCGGCCGAGCTCGCGCACCGGCCGACGCGCGACCGGCGCCCGGGTGCCGCGGCCCCTCACCGACCGGTCACCGGCCCGGCGGGAGCGGTCCGCCACCCCGGCGCGCGATGCCGCCCGGGCAGCCCGGCATGCCAACCGCCGGCGCGGCAAGAACGAGGTCAATCTCCCCGAGACCGGCGAAGCGCGGGTGGTGCGCCAGGCACGCGCCGAGTTCGCCCGGATCGCCGCGGTGGGCGGCGGGCTCTTCATGGTCAACGCCTTCACCGGCCTCGACTCGCCCTGGTTCCTGATTCCGGTCGCCTTCATGTCGTTCGGCGTGTTCCGGCGCTACGCCGACCTCTGGCAGGCGGGCTACTCGTGGCGCGACATCCTCAACCGCCCCGATGCCCCCGACGCCGTCGCCGCCGTGAACCCGAAGCGGATCAAGGGCGTGCGCCAACTGCCGGCGCCGCGCGCCGACGACCTTGGCCGCCAGTACGCCCGGATGGCCGAGGTCCACGCCGACCGCAACGCCGTGATCTCGCTCTACCAGAAGCTGAGCGAGGCCGACCGCTCGATGGTCCCCGACCTGATCGACACCGTCGACAACCTCTACGGCAAGGCGCTCGAACTCGGCGGCGCGCTGCACGCGATGGACTCGTCGATCGCGCCGACCGAACTGCTCCGCATCGACGAGCAGCTCGACACGCTGCGGGCGCGCGAGTCGAGCGAGGAGCGCGATCGGCAGGTCGCCCTGCTCGAGCGGCAGCGCCGCTCGTGCCAGGAGCTGATCGACAAGCGGGCGGCGATGGCGGAACGATTCGTCAGCTGCGCCCTGGCGATCCAGAACCTCCGCTTCGAGGTGCTGCGGCTTCGCGAGAAGGGCATCGGCGCGGTGGGGAGCGACCTGACGAGTGCGACGCAGCAGGCGCGGGCGCTGTCGCGCGACATCGACCACGCCATCGGGGCGGCGACCGAGCTGAAGGAGAGCCTGAGATAGGAGCGACAGGCGACAAGCGACAGGCGCCGAACGGGAGGCCGGCCCCCAATCGGGATGCCGGCCTTCACCGCGTGCTCGCCTGTCGCGAGCCGCCTGTCGCCCGTCGCCTGTCGCCTAGAACGCCAGCAATTCTTCCATGGCAGCACGCAGGCTCGCCACCTGCGGCAGGATCGCGTCCTCCAGCTCCGGCGCGTAGGCCACGAAGGTGTCGCGCGATGCGACCCGACGCACCGGGGCGTCGAGCCAGGCGAAGTGGTCGTCGGCGATCCGGGCCGAGATCTCCGAGCCGTAGCCCCACGACAGCGAGTCCTCGTAGGCCACGATCACCCGCGAGGTCCGGCGCACCGACTCGCCGATCGCCTCCCAGTCGACGGGATTGAGCGAGCGCAGGTCGATCACCTCGACCGACTGTCCGGTGGCCTCCTCGAGTTCCCTGGCGGCCTGCACCGCCCGTTGGACCACCGCCCCATAGGTGATCACCGTCGCATCGCGACCCGGCCGTGCGATACGCGCCTTGCCGAACGGCACCATGAAGTTGGGGCCCGGGTAGGCGCCCTTGTTGTAGGTCTGCCGGTAGAGGTGCTTGTGCTCGAGGAAGAGCACCGGATCCTCACAGCGGATCGCGGTGCGCAGCAGCCCGTTGGCGTCGAGCGCCGTCGCCGGGCAGACCACCCGGAGTCCCGGGACGCCGGTGAACACCGCGGCGCCGGTCTGCGAGTGGTAGATCGAGCCGCCCTTGAGGTAGCCGCCGTAGGTGACCCGCACCACGACCGGTGAACTGAAGGCATTGTTCGACCGCCAGCGCATCAGCGCCAGCTCGTCGCGCAGCTGCATGTACGCCGGCCAGATGTAGTCGAAGAACTGGACCTCGACCACCGGCTTCATCCCGCGGGTGGCGAGCCCCACCGCGCGGCCGATGATGTTGGCCTCGGCGAGCGGCGAGTTGTAGACCCGACGGCTGCCGAACTGCTTCTGCAGTCCCCAGGTGACCTTGAACACCCCGCCCTTCCCCTTCACCTCCCCCAGATTGTCCTCGCGCGAGCAATCGGCCACGTCCTCGCCGAAGACCACGATCCGCGGGTCGCGCGTCATCTCGTCCTTGAGGCAGGTGTTGAGCAGGTCGACCATCGTCGTCGGGGCGCCGCTCGACTGCGGATCGTCCTCGGTGTCGAACTGCTCGGCGGTCGGATCGACATCGGGAGAGTAGACGAATCGCTCGATCGTCTCGGGCCCCGGCTGGGGTGAGGCGAGTGCGACCTCGGTGGCGACATCGACCTCATCGTCGGCCGCGTTGCGGATCATCTCCAGTTCCGCCTCGGTGGCGATGCCCTGGTCCATCAGGTAGGCTGGGGAAGGTGACCAGCGGGTCGCGCGCCGCATCGGCGTCACGCTCGGTCGGCGGCCGGTAGTTCACCTCGTCGTCGGAGAGCGAGTGCGAGTAGGGACGGATCACGTGGGCGTGCACCAGGGCCGGTCCCTTGTGCTGCCGGGCATGGTCGTGTGCCTTCACCATCGCCTCGTAGGAGGCGATCGGATCGCAGCCGTCGACCTCCTGGACGAGCAGCCCGGGGAACGACGCCACCAGCTTGCTGATCGACCCCCCGGCGGTGTTGACCTCCACCGGCACCGAGATGGCGTAGCCGTTGTCCTCGATCAGGAAGACCACCGGCACCTTGAGATTGCAGGCCGAGTTGAGCGCCTCCCAGAACTCGCCCTCGCTGGTGGTGCCGTCACCCGACGTGCAGAGGATCACCTCGTCGTCGCGCGAGAGGTCGGAGAGCTCGGCCACGTCGCGGCTCCGCATCCCGGTCTCCGCCGACCCCACGGCCTGCAGGAACTGGGTCCCGGTCGGCGACGAGGTCGAGACGATGTTGAGTTCCTTGTGCCCCCAGTGCGAGGGCATCTGGCGTCCGCCCGAATTGGGGTCGTCGGCCGCCGCGACGGCCGAGAGCAACTGCTCGGTTGCCGTCATCCCGAGACCGAGGCAGAGCGCCCGGTCACGGTAGTAGAGGTAGAACCAGTCGTGACCCGGGCGGAACACCTTCGATGCCGCCGCCAGGACCGCCTCGTGGCCGGCCCCGGAGATCTGGAAGAAGATCTTGTTCTGCCGCTTGAGCTGGATCTCCTTGTCGTCGATCCGGCGCGACAGGTACATCAAGCGGTAGAGGTCGAGCAGCTCCGACTTGTCGAGCCGCGGCGCCGCCTTGGAGCGGGATGCAGTGCGAGTGGCCATGGCGGGAAAATGCCCCCGAAAGCGAGGGTTCGGAAGGGGAGGTGAATGGTGAACGGTGAATGGGGGCCGGCGGACATATCCCCGACTGTGCGTGGGTCTTCACGACCCCTTCCCCCATTCACCGATCACCATTCACCGTTCACTGATAGACCACCTTGCCGCCGACGATCGTGGCCAGGATCCCGGCATCCTTGATCTGGTCGGGCGGGATGGTGCGGAGGTCGTGGTCGATCACCGTGATGTCGGCATCCATTCCCGGCCGCAGCACGCCCCGCCGTGCCTCGGCGAAGGTGCCGTAGGCATTGCCACTGGTGTACGCCCGCAGGGCCTCCTCCACGCTGAGTTTCTGCCCTGGATACCACCCACCGGGGTTCTTGCCGTCGAGCGTCTCGCGCGTGACGGCCGCCCAGATGCCGAGCAAGGGATCGATCGGGGCCACCGGGGCGTCGGAACCGAACATCAGCCGGGCACCAGTGTCGAGGAGCGAGCGGAAAGCGTAGGTGCCCTCGAGTTGTGCCGGACGGATCCGCTTCGCCGCCCAGCGGCCGTCATCCGCAGCGTGGTACGGCTGCATGGAGGGGATCACGCCCATCGCGCCGAAGCGCGGGATGTCCTGCTGCCGGAGGTGCTGGGCATGCTCGTCGCGGAAGCGGCGGTCGCGCGGTCCGTGCGCAGCGAAGACCGAATCGTAGATGTCGAGCAGCAGCGCGTTGGCGCGATCGCCGATGGCATGGACCACGACCTGCAGGCCGGCCGAGTCGGCGGCCCCGATCCAGGCCCGGAGCGAGTCTTCGGGCGTGACCATCAGGCCGCGGCTCGATGGCATGTCGAGATAGGGATCGAAGAAGAGCGCGGTCGTCGAGCCGAGCGAGCCGTCGACGAATCCCTTGACGCCGTCGAGCCGGATCCAGTCGTCGCCGGGACCGGCACTGTCGACGATCGCGGCGACGCGCCGCCAGCCGCCCAGAAGCGGATAGAAGGCGACCCGGAGCGTCTGTGCACCGGCGGCGCGGAGGCGGCGGGTGGCCGCGATCTCCTGGCCAGCCGAGACGGCGGAGATCGCCGTGAGGCCCTTGCTGTTCGCGTGCCGCATCGCCGCAGCGACGGCCGAGTCGGCCTGGGCGTCGGTCGGGGTCGGGATGGCGGTGAAGATCGGGTTCATCGCCTCGTCCTTGAACACCCCGGTGAGGTCGCCACCGGCATCGCGGACGATCGTGCCGCCGGGAATCTCGGCCATGGTGCGGTCGAGATGCGCCAGCTGGAGCGCCTTGCTGTTGGCGAGGCCCATGTGCCCATCGAGCCGCTGTACGAACACCGGGTTGTCGGGTGTGACCGAGTCGATCCACTGCCGGGTCGGCAAGGCGCCGCCCCAGTTCTCGTGGTCCCAGTTGCCCTGGAGGATCCACTCGCCCGGCTGGAGCGTCTTCGCGAACGCGGCGATCCGGCGGACGAACTCCTCCGGGGTCTGGGCGCTGCGGAGGTCGACCGACGTGAGACCGATCCCGACATCGAGCAGATGAACGTGGCCATCCGCGAGGCCTGGCACGATCAGCCCCGAGGAGGTGGCGATGACCTCGGTTTCAGGCCCCACCAGCGCGGCGATCTCGGCCGAGTCGCCGACCGCCATGATGGTGTCGCCCCTCACCGCGACCGCGGTCGCCTCGGGGTGGAGTGAATCGCCGGTCCAGACGTGACCGAAGAGGGCCAGATCGGCCCGGGGTGTCCCCGGACTGCAGGCAGCCAGCACCAGTGCCATGACCGCAAAACGCGGCACCACCCTCGGGCCGCTCACCGTCCCGCCAGCTTGCGGAGCGCCTCGAGCCGTTCCAGGGCGCTGCGGCCACCCGCGGAGGCCGCCGGGGCAACGGCGAAGAGGTCGCGGATGTCGAGCAGAATCTCGAGCATCAGCTGGTCGCGCATGTAGGCGTTGTCGAGGTCAACCATTCGGTTCTCCTGGGCCTCCGCTTTGGCCCGATCGTACGATTCGCGATAGATCTGATCGAGGTTATTGAGAATTCGTTCTCTTGAGCGCATCACAGGCCCTGTAGTTGTTGAACCGGTGTCCGGCATGGAAATCGCTTTCCTGTCTGGCCATGAATCTACCCCGGAATTGGCGACGAGCCGGCTTCACCCTGACCGAGCTGCTGATGGTGGTCGTGATCCTCGGGATCCTGGCCGCGATGGCCACCCCGCGGTTCTACCGCACCATCAACCGCTCGAAGGTGAACGAGGCCGCGGGGGTGGTGGCAGCCGACCTGGAGCAGGCGGTGACCCTCGCTGCCCGCCGGCGGCAGCCGATGCAGTTGTCACTCGATGCCACGGCAAGCTACTCGATCCGTGATCGCGCCACGTCACCGGCCGACACGATCCGTGTCAGTCGGGTGCTGACCCGGGCCGGCGACCAGGGGGTGGAATCGATCACCTTCTCGCGCAGCCCGGTGCAGATCTTCCCCAACGGCATGACCGACGGGGCGCTCACGGTCACCCTCGTCGGCGCGGGCCAGACCCGCATCGTCACGCTCTCGGCCGCGGGCCAGGTGCGGATCCAGTGACCCCCCAACGGCGCGGCCGAGGCGGCTTCACCCTGGTCGAGATCCTGATCGCGATCGTGATCCTGGGATCGGTCGGCGTGGGCTTGGCCCAACTGATGGTCACGGCGGCGCAGCGGGCGACGTCGTCGGGCGCGGTGGCCTACCGCGCCGCAGCGCTCAGCGCCGAGGTGTCGCGGGTGACCGCGCTGCCGCCCGGGAGACTCGCCGACGGCACCACGACCACCACGGTCACGGCCCAGCCGTTTCCGCACACCCTGACCACGACGGCCGCCACCTCGGGCAGCATCCAGACGGTGACGATCACGGTGACCCCGACGGGGACCCGGGCGATCGCCGCCCGTTCGCGCACCATCACCCGACTGACGACCACCGCGTCGAGCAACCCCTTCTCGCCATGACCACCAGCTCCCGGCGGGGCGTCACGCTGATCGAGTTGCTTGTCGCGATCACGATCGCGACGATCCTCGGCAGCGCCCTCATGTCGCTGATGCTGTCGATGAACCGGTTCGAGGAGCGCCAGGAGGGGCTCCGCGGCGCCAGGCGCGCCGGGCGCGGTGCGATCCTCGCCATGGTCGATGAGTTCCGGATGCTCGACCCCGACTGGGGGATCGAGTCGGCGAGTGGCACCTCGATCACGGTGCGGCTCCCCTACGCCCTGGGGCTGGTGTGCAGCAGCACCAGCTCACTCCAGACCCTGATGCTCCTGCCGGTGGACAGCGTGGCGCTGGCCCAGCCGGGGCTGTCGGGCTACGCCTCGCGCGGCAGCGGTGGGACGATGACCCCGGTGACCACCACGCTCTCGCTGACCTACCAGGCCACCACACCGTCGGCGTGCACCAGTGCAGGGATCCAGACGATCACTGCCCCGGCAAGCAGCCCCAATGCCAGGACGCGACCGGTGACGCTGGCCGGCAGCGGCATGACGGTGCTCGCAGTCGGCACGCCGGTGCTGCTCTTCCGCCGGGCGCGCTACTACTTCGGCGCCTCGGCCCAGACCGGGCTGAGCGGTCGGACCGCACTCTGGCGCGACTGGCTCGACGACGCCTCGGGCGCCGAGGAGCTGGCGGGGCCATTCGACGCCAGCGCGGCGTTCCGGTTCTACGACCTCGATGGGACCACGGCCCAGACCACCGTGCCGACCCTGACCGACATCCACGGCTTCGAACTCTTCCTCCCCGGCGAGAGCGACCGCACGGCGCGGCAGCAGGGCGCGCCGGAGCAAGCCGACATGACCACCTCGGTGTTCTTCGCCAACCGGAGATCGTGACCATGCCTCGTTCACGGGACCGCCGCGGGGTGACCCTGCTGATGACGATGCTGCTGATCATGCTGCTGCTGATCGCCGTCACGGCGGCCTTCACCCGCAGCAGCAGCGAGCTGCGCACCGCGACCGACCAATCGGCGGTGGTCGATGCCTTTGCCCTGGCCCAGAGCGGGGTGGACAGCTACCTGGTGGCGAGAACCACCGTGCCCAGCGCGCTCCCCGACTCGCAGGTCTTCACCTTTGCCGGTGGGCGGGCAGTCGCGACCCTCAGGGCCGTGCGGCTCAGTGCGTCCGACACCACCCTGGTGCTGGTCTCGCGCGGGGAGAACACCGCCACCAACCGCTACGGCGCAACAACGGCGGCGGGAGTGCGCACCGTCGCGCAACTGGTCCGTTTCAGCGGTGGCACGTTCGAAGCCTCGGCCGCCATGACCGTGCTGGGCGGATTCCACCAGAACGGCAGCTCGGCCACCTACTCGGGCGTCGACGCCTGCGGGGCAAGCACTGCCATTCCCGGGCTGGCGGCCCCGACCGATTCCTTCAGCTATTCCGGTGGGCATGGCGCGAAAGCCACCACGACCACCACCTACAGCGGCATCGACGGCAGCCCCGACGATATGCCCTACGACATGGGAACGATGGACGAGGCCGCCGACGCAATCGACATCGACTGGGCCGGGATCGTCGATGGTAGCGCCCTGCCGGCCAGCGCCCATGTGGTGACCGCCAACGGCCACAGCACCCCGACCGGCTGGCAGTCGAGCTGGTTCCCGTCGTCCCCCAAGGCGAGCCCCTGGCCGATCGTGGTGGTCGACGGGTCGGGCCAGACCCTCAAGAGCGGCCTGAGCGGCTACGGCATCCTGGTGATCACCGGCGACGCGACGTTCAATGGCAGCTGGGACTGGGACGGGATCGTGCTGGTGGGCGGGTCGGTCACCGGCAACGGCACCAACCAGGTCCACGGTGCCATGATGGTGGGGCTCAACTACAAGCTGGGGCTGCCGGTGGGCGAGTCGGACCTGTCGAACGGGACCAAGCTGGTGGAGTACGACTCTTGCATGTTGAGCAGCGCGATGGGACAGTTTGCGGGATGGTCGCGCCTGGGCAACGCCTGGGTGGGGAACTGGCCCGGATACTGATGTGGCGCTGGCGCCACACGGGTGCCGGTTGACGGGTCACCGACCGACACTACGATACATGGAGCAGCCCGCGCAGGAGTCACAGATGGCAGCCACCAACTCCCGGTTCTCCCCGAATCCGATCGGGTCGGGCCGGGCCGGCATCACGTTGATCGAGATGGTGATCGTGGTCGTGGTGCTCGGGATCCTGGCGGCCGCCGGGATCCCGAAGATCTCCCAGCTCACCGCTCGCACCAAGGCGAACGAGGCCACCGCCATTGTGCAGCGTGACCTCGAGCGTGCCTTTGCCATCGCCGCCCGGCTCCGCAAGCCGGTCTATATCTCCGCCGACAATGCCGGGCGCTACTACCAGGTCAAGGATGTTGCCGGCGACACGATCCGGCTCAACCGTCGCCTGTTCGCGACCGACGAGTATGGCGTGCAGGTGATGACATTCTCCCCGACCACCGTCACGGTGCAGCCCAACGGCGTGGCCAGCAGTGCCCTCCAGGTGGATCTCACCTTCCTGGGTGCCCAGCGGCAGGTGACGATGACGCGCGTCGGCCTGGTGCGGAGGACCCAATGAGCCGGCGACGCGGGTTCACCCTGATCGAGATGATGATTGCCATCACGCTGATGGCGATCGTTGCAGTGTCGCTCACGCCGATCATCGTCTACCAGTCGCGACGCAACCGACTGGCCACGGCAGCCACCTACCGCTGGGCGCTGTCCGCCGAGGCGATCAACCGGATCAACGCGACGCCGGCGGCGGCGCTGCTCGAGGGGACCTCGTGCGACACGGCGGCGGCGCTGCCGATCCGGTTCAGCCGCTGCCTCACGGTGAGCAACGTGACCACCCGGCTCCAGCGGGTCACGGTGGTGGTGCTGCCACTCGACTATGCCTGGATCCCGGGCGACACACTGCTGATCGAGCGCGCGAACAACGTCGGTGCGCTCGGACTGGGGGGACCGTGAGGAGCCGGCGAGGGGTTTCGCTGATCGAGCTGTTGATCGCCATCACGGTGCTCGGCATCATCACCGCTGCCGTGACCCAGTTGCTGATCAGCGAATCGCGATCCAACGAGGTGAGCGACGCCGCCCGCGAGGCCCGTGGGGTGTCGCGCTCGGCGATCAACCTGCTCGAGAGCGAGCTGCGGATGGCCGAGCCCGGTGGCCTGATCGCTCCGACCGACGACTCGACGATCACGATCCGCGAGCCATACGCCTTCGGGGTGATCTGCAGCGCATTCTCCTCGGCGACGGTGCTGACACTACTGCCGTCGATCGACTTCAGCGGCACCGCGGCCGCCGGCCACGGCGGTTGGGCCTGGCGTGACGCAACCGGGGGGTATGTGTACGAGACGAACACCTCGGTCGGCACCGAGGGCACCGCCGACTGCACCGCCGCCGGCCTGGCGACCTTCTCGGGTGGCACCACGGTCGGCCTCTCCGGGGCGTCCGGCGGCACCCTGCCGGCCGAGGGCGCAATCGGCTTCCTCTGGCGACAGATGACCTACTCGATCCGGACATCCGTGGCCTATCCCGGCCGGCGAGGCCTCTTCCGCACCGCCGGGGCCAACGGCGCCGCCGAGGAGTTGGCTTCGCCATTCTCCGAGGGATCACGCTTCCGCTGGTACATTCTCAACGACTCGGTCCCAGGTGACACCCTGCCGACCGACCTGACCGACGTGCGCGGGATCCAGTTCGTCCTCAACGGCGAGAGCGCCCGGGCGCCCCGGACCAGCGGTGCCCCGCTTCAAGCGCCGTTCAGCACCTCGATCTTCTTCATGAACCGACCCAATTGAGGGAGCGCCCGATGCCCCCACGCCCCAGGCCGACCCGCCGCCGTCGGCAGCGCGGATTCGCACTGCCGCTGATGCTGCTGTTGACGATCACCCTGACCGTGACGATCGGCGCCGGCTTCATGCTCGCCAGCAGCGAGTATCAGGCCGGCGCCGACCACGACGCGCAGCTCCAGGCCTACACCATGGCCCAGCAGGGGCTCGAGCGATACATGACCGACGTGACCTCGCTCCCGGGGTCGTATCCGGACGTGCAGAACATCTCCCTCACGCAGGGTTCGGCGAAGGTGACGCTCTACCAGGTTCGGGCACCCACGGGGAGCGTGGACGGCCTCTTCCTGATCAAGTCGGAGGGGCGGGCCACCGCGACGCGGCTTCGCCAGGCGTACGGCACCCCGGTGGGTGAGCGATCGATCTCCCAGTTCGTGACCTGGATCACCAGCACTCTCGACGCCAAGGCCGCCTTCACGTCGCTGTCGGGACTCAACGCCAAGAACGGCGTCTCGGGTACCGTGAGTGGCATCGATGCCTGCGCCACGCCCGGGCCGGACATCGCCGGCCTGGCGATTCCGGATGGCACGCTCGACATGAACGGGCACACCACGTCGTTCATCGACGGCAATCCCGACGACATCCCCGTCGAGATCGGCACCCCGGGACCCACCGGCACGGCGGTCGACTCGGTCAACATCGACTGGGCGGGGATCCTGGCCGGCAGCATCGCGCCCGACTTCGTGATGGACCGCACTCACGGCAAGAAGAACGGCGGCTGGCCGAGCAGCGCCCAGTTCGCCAACTGGCCGGTGGTGATGGTCAAGGGCGACGTGACCAACGGCGACAATGTCGACGGCTATGGCGTGCTGATCGTGACCGGTGATGCCGACATCACCAACATCACCTGGCACGGCGTGGTGCTGGTGGGCGGCGAGGTGTCCCTGTCGGGCTCCGCCACCAAGGTCTTCGGCGCCCTCCTCACCGGACTCAACGTGAAGCTCGGCGTCAACGTGCCGGAGAGCGTGGTGGGCAACGGCAACGTGCTGGTGCAGTACAACAGCTGCGACATCTCCAACGCCCTGCTCAAGTTCGGTGGCTGGCGGCGGGTCGCCAACACCTGGTCGGACAACTGGCCCCACAGCTAGGGTCGACCCCCACCGCCGAGCCGCATTGACGCCGCCCCGGGCACCGCCCGGGGCGGCGTCGCCATATGGGGCGGCAACGGACCTCCCGACGTCCTCGCCGTGTATCATCCACGGAGGGTGCAGGGGCGCGATTGCCCCGTCACCGCGTCGCCCCTCTCCTCCTCCGCAACCAGGGCAGGTCATGTCGCACTTCCGCGTCGCGTCGCTGCAGTACTACCTCCGTCCGGTGCGCACCATCGCCGCGTTCGCCGACCAGGTGCAGTCGCTGGTCGAGACCGCCGCCGATTACAAGAGCTCGCTGGTGGTGTTCCCCGAGTACTTCTCGGTGCAGCTGCTGACGCTCGGCGACACCAAGCGCCCGATCCCCGAGCAGGTCCGTGACCTCGCCGGCCAGGCCAACGCGGTGACGGAGGTACTCTCGACCGCCGCCCGGACCCACAAGGTCTGGATCGTGGGAGGGACCGTCCCGGTCTTCGTCGACGACGAGATCCGCAACGAGTGCCGGGTCTTCGGACCCGACGGCCGGTGGCATGCCCAGCAGAAGCTCCACATGACCCGATTCGAGCGCGAGGAGTGGCTGGTCTCGCCGGGCAGCGGGCTGCGAGTGTTCGAAACATCGTGGGGACGCTTCGCGGTGGCGATCTGCTACGACGTGGAGTTTCCGGAGATCGCCCGCGCCGCGGCGCTGCAGGGCGCCGACATCCTGGTGGTCCCCTCGTGCACCGACGACCGACAGGGTTTCCTCCGGGTCCGCCTGTGCGCCCATGCCCGGGCGATCGAGAACCAACTCTACGTGGTCACCAGTGGCACGGTGGGATCCCTGCCGATGGTCCCCGCGGTGCATCTCAACTACGGCCAGGCGGCGATCCTCACCCCATCCGACTTCGGCTTTGCGCGCGACGGCATTCTCGCCGAGGGCAACATCAACCAGGAGAGCATGGTCATCGGCGACCTCGATCTCGACTATCTGCGCCTTGCCCGCACCCGTGGCACGGTGCTGCCGCTGCGTGACGCCGCGACGACTGCCTCGGTGCTCACCGGCACGGAAATCGTGCCCCTTTGACAGGGCCCAGACTCCGGGTTCGGACGACGATCGCGGCGGACATCCCCCAGATCGTCGCCCTGTCCACACGGATCTACGGCCCCGAGGCCTCCTGGACCCCGCGGCACCTCGCCTCGCACCTCGCGGTCTTCCCCGAGGGACAATTCGTGGCGGTGTTGCCCGGCGACGACGGTGATCGCGTGCTGGGGATGGCGGCCTCGTTGGTGCTTTCCTGGGACGACTACGACCTGGCCGATGCGTGGCGCGACTTCACCGATCTCGGGATGTTCACCAATCACGACCCCGGGGGTCGCACCCTCTACGGTGCCGAGGTGATGACCGACCCCGATGAGCGCCGGCAGGGGGTGGGCAGCGCACTGTACCGGGCGCGGAATCGACTGGTGGAACGCCTCGGCCTCCTCAGGATCCGTGCCGGTGCGCGCCTCAGGGGGTACCACCGTTTCGCGACGACGATGTCGGCCGAGGCCTACGTGGTGGAGATCGTGGCCGGTCGACGTCGCGACCCCACCCTCAGCTTCCAGCTGCGCCGCGGCTTCGGGGTGATCGGTGTGGTCGGTGGCTACCTGCGGCACGACCCGGAGTCGCAGGGATGGGCCGCGGTCATCGAGTGGCTCAACGCCGACATCGCCACCGAGGCCGACCGTCGGTTCCAGCGCGCATGGCGCCAGAAGGTCGGCCTCCCCGCAACATGAAACCGGCGTCGTGGGGCGCCGTTATCTTCCCCGACACTCCTCGCTCCCGTCTCCGGTCACGAGTCTCGCGCATGTCCCTTGCCGCCTGTCAGTCCCGTGTCGACGCCTGGATCGCCCAGTTCGAGGAGGGGTACTTCGATCCGCTCACGAACGTCGTCCGGCTGGCCGAGGAGGTGGGCGAGCTGGCGCGGGAGGTGAACCACCGCTTCGGCCAGAAGACCAAGAAGCCGGGCGAGGCCGACGGCGACATGGCGATGGAGATGGCCGACATCCTGTTCGTGCTCATCTGCCTCGCCAACCGCGAGGGAATCGACCTGCAGGATGCCTTCGATCGCATGATGGACAAGGTGGAGCGCCGCGACGCCGAGCGCTGGACGCGCCGCTCCGGAGGACCCGACAGATGACCCGACGCATTGCCTTGCTGCTCACCGTGGCCACCCAGCTCTCCTGTTCGCCGAACCTGGCCCAGGAACCGGCGACCACCTTCCAGGCCCGGGTCGATTCCGCGACGGCGGCAACCGACACGGGGCGGCTCGCCGATCTCGCCGAGGCCCGCTGCCGGTCGCGGGGCGACAGCGCGCGCACCTGCTACGAGGACTATTTCCTCAAGCTGGCCGACTCGGGACGGGTGCGACTGGCGCTCGGGGCGCTGTCCAGCCTCGGCGCCGAGGACCATCAGGTCGAGGCCGACGGCCACGGCTACACCCACGTGATCGGGATCCGGGCCTGGAAGCCGGGCGACGACGTGGCGCAGGTGTTCAAGTCGTGCACCCCGCTCTACCAGTCGGGGTGCTATCACGGCGTGATCCAGTCGTACCTCACCGCCACCGGCCAGGTCGACTCGGCCCGGACCGCGGAACTCTGCGACCGGATCTCGCCCAGCGGCGAGGACAACTGGCTCCGCTTCCAGTGCATGCATGGCCTGGGTCACGGCCTGGACATGGCCTGGAACTGGGACCTACCGCGGGCGCTGGGCGGCTGCGACTGGCTGGCGACCAGCTGGGACCGCGATTCGTGCTATGGCGGCGCCGTGATGGAGAACGCGGTCGCGTCGCAGCCGGGAGGCCATCACACCGCGATGCGCGCGCTGATGCAGACCGGCGACGACCACGGCCAGATGATGGAGCACGATGGGCAGATGATGGCGAGACCGCCGGCGTTCAAGATGCGCGACTCGTCGGACGCCCTCTATCCGTGCGACTCGCTCGCCGGGCACTTCCAGCACGCGTGCTACCTTGGGCACGCGGGCATCCTGCTCAGTCATGTCGGCTGGGACTGGGGCGCCGGGGCGAAGGAATGCGATCGCCTCGACGACACGATGCGCGTCCCGTGCTACATCTCCCTCGGGACGATGGCCAGCGGCTCGACGGTGCGCGACACCCCGAAGTCGGTCAGGCTCTGCGCCAAGGGCGATCCGGTCTGGCGCCAGTGGTGCTACGTCGGCGTGGTCAAGAATTTCATCGACGTGACAGCCGCAGCAACCGACGGCGTGGCCTTCTGTCGCGAGGTCCCCGAGGGACGGGATCGCGACGCCTGCTGGCAGGCGGTGGGTGAGGAGATGTCGGTGCTCTACACCAGCGACCTGGCCGCTCGCGATTCGGTCTGCGCCTCGACCGGCGGAGGCGAGGCGAAGTGCCGCCAGGGGGCTGGACTCCTGCCGAGGATTCCCGACGAGGCGAAACCGGCTGCCGGCTCCGGCGGCTAGGCCGGAGCGCCGCCCAAGCGCGGCGCCTACTCCCAGGCCTCGGGCAGCCCGGCGAGTTCGGCGAGGATGGCGAGATACCCTTCGTGCCGAGTGGCCGGGATCACCCCGTCGGCAACCGCCTGCTGCACGGCACAGCCGGGCTCGTGGCGGTGGCGACAGTCGGCGAAGCGGCAGGAACCGGAGAGCGGCGCGAACTCGGGGAAATGTTCCGCCAGGGCCCCGGCCTCCAGCGCCCAGATCCCGACCTCGCTGAATCCGGGAGTGTCGACCACGAATCCGCCCCCGCCGATCGGCACCATCGTGGCGGTGGTGGTGGTGTGCTTGCCGCGACGGAGCTTGGCCGAGATGCTCCCGACCCGGAGCCCGAGCCCGGGCTCGATGGCGTTGAGCAGCGACGACTTCCCCGCCCCACTCGGTCCCGCCAGCACGCTCTCCCGACCCACCAGTCGCTCGCGGAATGCGGCGATGCCACGCCCGTCGGGCAGCGCGGTCGCCAGCACCGGATAGCCGGCGGCGGCAAGATGGCGCCGCACCGCCTCGTCGTCGGCGAGGTCGGTCTTGTTGACGATCACGAGGGCCGGAACGTCGTTGGCCTCGGCCACCACGAGCAGCCGATCGATGAGCTGCAGCACCGGCGGGGGATCGGCGGCAGCCGTCACGACCACCACCTGATCGACATTGGCGGCGACCGGCCGGGTGCCGCGCCCGTCCGGATTGCGGCGCTGGAGCAGTGAGCGGCGCGGCTCGACGCGTTCGATCGCGACCACGTCGTCGTCAAGGGTGGCGGGATCGAGACGCACCCGGTCGCCCGCCACCGCGCGCGCGCCCTGCCGGGCCTTGCCGCGGAGGATCGCGACCCGCTCCTGCCCGTCGAGGAGGACCCGGTAGCTGCTCCCTTCTCGGGCCAGCACCACGGCCGGGAGGACGGTCAGGATGCCACCCCGGCGGCGATGCGCTCATCGAGCATCGCCTTGACGTCGTAGAGCGACAGGGCGCCGAGTCGAGCCCGCACGTCGTCGGCATCGCTGCCGCGCACCAGCCAGTCGGTCTCGAGGTGGCCATCGGGCGCCGACCCGTCGGGACTCCAGCGAACGAAGAGCAGCGCCCCCGGCACCCGGTCGCGCTCGTCGGGAGTCTCGTCGACCCAGATCGCGACCGAGTAGGCCCGACCGTCACTACCGGTGAAGGCCGGCGCCCGATCGTGAAGGGCCATGTAGCCCCCGAGGGTGACCTCGTTCACGATCGCCGGACCGCCTCGCGAACCACATTGCCGAGGATGAACACGATGTTGGCCGGCCGCTCGGCGAGGCGCCGCATGAGGTAGGGATACCACTGGGTACCGAACGGGATGTAGACCCGCACGCGCCACCCCTCGGCGACGAGTGCCTCCTGCAGGTCGCGCCGGACCCCGTAGAGCATCTGGAACTCGAAGCGGTCCTCGGTGATGGCCTGCTCGGTCACGAAGCTGGTGGCCTGCCGCAGGATCGTCTCGTCGTGGGTGGCGATGCCGGGATAGGTGCCGTCACCGAGCAGCCGCTCCATCAGTCGCACGTACTGGGCATCGACATCGCGCTTGTCGGGAAAGGCCACCGCGGTGGGTTCGAGGTAGGCCCCCTTGCAGAGGCGCACCCGGGTGCCCGAGGCGACAAGGGCATCGATGTCGTCGGCCGACCGTCGCAGCGCGGCCTGGATCACCACGCCGACATGCGGGGCAAAGTCGACCGCGAGGCGGCGATGGAAGTCGAGCGTGCGCTGGGTGTATTCCGAGCTCTCCATATCGAGCCGGACGAAGCCGCCCAGCTCGCGGGCCACCTCGAGGATGACGCGGACGTTCGCCTCGCAGTGCGCCTCGTCGAGGTCGAAGCCCATCTGGGTCAGCTTGAGCGAGGCGTTGACCTCGACTCCGGCGGCATCCATCGCGCGAAGGATGGCGATGTAGGTGTCGCGCGCCTCGTCGGCGTCGGCTGGTTCGCGCACGCTCTCACCGAGCAGGTCGAGAGTGGCGGTGATCCCGCGGGCCTGGAGCTCCCGGGCCGCGGCGACTGCCTCATCGATCGTCTCGCCCGCCACGAATCGCGAGGCGAACCGCTTCGCCAGTCGGTTGCGACGCACGAAGTTGAAGATCGACCGTCGTTCAGAGAGCCAGAGCAGGGTGGATCGCATCATCGGCGGCGACGAGCCTCGCGAGGGAGGGGCGACGGGGCCCCGGCGCTGACCGGGGCGGAACAGCCGGAAAATAGCGCCACCGGACCCCGCACCGGGCAGTCTCGGGTTGCGTCGTGGGCCGCACCCGGCGATCCTGTCGTGAGCTCCCTCCCCTCCTTCCCGGCTTCCCATGACCGATTCCGGCTACGCCCGTCGCCTCGGCCTCTTCTCGGCGACGATGCTCGTCATCGGCGGGATCATCGGCTCAGGGATCTTCCTCAACCCGGCGGTCGTGGCGGCCCGGGTGCGGACCCCCGGGCTGACGCTGGCGGTCTGGGGTCTCGGGGCGCTGATCGCGCTGATCGGGGCATTCGTCTTTGCCGAACTCGGTCGCCGCCGTCCCCTGGCTGGCGGTGGCTATGCCTACCTCCGCGAGGCCTTCGGGCCGCTGGCCGGCTTCCTCTATGCCTGGGCCCTGCTGCTGGCGATTGCCACCGGGGCGGCCGCAGCCGTGGCGATGACCTTTGCGGGCTACACCGTCGACCTGCTCGGCTGGCCCGCCTCGCGCCAGCAGCCGGTCGCCGCCCTGGCGATCATCGTCCTGACTTTCATCAACGTGATCGGTGTGCGCCCCGCCGCCTGGACCCAGAACATCCTCACCGTCCTCAAGCTCGCCGCGATCGCGATCCTGGTCGGGGCCGGCCTCTGGATCCACGGCGGGACAGCGGCCACCACCGCCTCGCTTCCGGCCCTGCAGGAGCCGGTGCTCCTCGCCGTCGGCGGCGCGCTGGTGCCGGTGATGTTCGCCTTCGGGGGATGGCAGCAGACGAATTTCGTGGCCGAGGAAATGCTCGACCCCGAGCGCGACCTCCCCCGGGCACTGTTGATCGGCGTGGCCTGCGTGGCGGTCGCCTACCTCCTCGTCAACGCCGCCTACCTCAAGGCGCTGGGCGTGGCCGGGCTGGCGGGCAGCATCGCGCCGGCTGCCGAGACGATGGCGGCGCTGAGCGGGGAGTCGGGGCGGCGACTGATCAGTGCCGGGATCATCGCCTCGACCTTCGGCTTCCTCAACCTGGTGATCCTGGTCTCGCCCAGGGTCTATCAGGCGATGGCGCGCGACGGACTGTTCTTCCGGTCCTTCGCGCGACTGCACCCGCGATGGCAGACTCCCGTCACGGCGATCGTCGTCCCGGGAGCCTGGGCGATCGTGCTGCTCTATTCGGGGACCTACGGCCAGCTGCTCGACTGGGTGGTGTTCGCCGACTGGATCTTCTTCGGGCTCGTCGCGGCCACCCTGTTCGCCCTGCGCCGCCACGACGGCGACCGCCCGATCACCTACACGGTGCCGGGACACCCGTGGACCACACTGCTGTTCATCGCCGCGGCGATCTACGTGGTACTCTTCGGCTCGATGCTCTCCAACCCCGGCAACGCCCTGCGCGGCACCCTGCTGCTGCTGGCCGGGATCCCCGTCTACCTCTTCTGGCGCTCTCGCCAGGTGTCGTCATGACCTTCCAGCCATCGACCATCATCGAGCCGTTCCGGATCAAGACCGTCGAGCCGATCCGGCAGACGACCCGAGCCGAGCGGGTCACTGCGCTCACCGCCGCGCACCACAACCTCTTCCTGCTGCGCGCCCGCGATGTGCTGATCGACCTGCTGACCGACTCGGGGACCGGGGCGATGTCGTCGCGCCAGTGGGCCGGCATGATGCGCGGCGACGAGTCGTACGCCGGCGCCGATTCGTTCTACCGCTTCGAGGCGAGCGTGCGCCAGATCACCGGGCTCACCCACGTGATCCCGACCCACCAGGGTCGCGCGGCCGAGCGGATCCTCTTCGCCACCATGGTCAACCCGGGCGACATCGTCCCCAACAACACCCACTTCGACACCACCCGGGCCAACATCGAGGCTCGCGGCGCGACCGCCCTCGACCTGCCGATCGCCGAGGCCCGGCATCCGTCCACGATCCATCCGTTCAAGGGCAACATGGATGTCGAGGCCCTGGCTCGCGTGCTCGACGAGTCGCGCGACCGGGTGCCGCTGGTGATGGTGACGGTGACCAACAACTCGGGCGGCGGCCAGCCGGTGTCGCTGGAAAACCTCCGCGCGGTGCGCGAGCTCTGCCTCGCGGCGAAGGTGCCGCTCTTTCTCGACGCCTGCCGCTTCGCCGAGAATGCCTGGTTCATCCGCGAACGGGAGACCGGGCTGGCAGGGTCACGCCCCGGCCGAGATCGCCCAGGCGATGTTCGCCGAGGTCGATGGCGCGACGATGAGCGCCAAGAAGGACGGCATGGCCAACATCGGCGGGTTCCTGGCGATGCACGACGACGACCTGGCGCGGCGCTGTCGCGAGAACCTGGTGCTCACCGAGGGGTTCCCGACCTACGGCGGACTGGCGGGCTACGACCTCGAGGCGATCGCCGTCGGTCTCGGTGAGGCGCTCGACCCCGACTACCTCCGCTATCGGGTCCGATCGGTTGCCTACCTTGCCGACCGACTCAAGCAGGCCGGGGTCCCGATGATCGAGCCGCCCGGCGGGCACGCCCTCTACATCGACGCGGCGGCGATGCTGCCGCAGATTCCGGCCCTCGAGTACCCGGCCTGGGCACTGTCGTGCGTCCTCTACCTCGAGGCCGGGATCCGCTCGGTGGAGATCGGCTCGGTGATGTTCGGGCTGCATCCCGACGGCAGCGAACACCCGGCCGCGATGGAACTGGTCCGGCTGGCCTTCCCTCGGCGGGTCTACACCCAGAGTCACGTTGACTACCTCGCCGAGGCGCTGTGCTACGTCTACGAGCGTCGGGAGCGCATCCGGGGCCTCCGGATCACCTCCCCGCCGTCGGCCTTGCGGCACTTCACGGCTCATCTCGAACCGGCCCACGGCACGCTTCTGGCTTCCTAGGAGGGCATGACCTCCCTCCCCGAGATCGGCGGCTCGCCGACCTCCGCGACCGCGCGGCCCCGGCAGCCATCCGCGGCACTGCTGCGCCATCCGGCGTGGTGGCTCGCGGTGGGGTATTTCACCCTGCTGGTGATCGCCTATCAGGTGCCCCCGGGTGTTCAATTTTTCGACATCCTGGCCGGACCACTGCAGTACCTGCCGCTCTGCCTGATCGCCGCGATCGCCTTCGCCATGGCCACCCGCCGTGGGGCGGTGCTCCATCCGCAGACGAGGGACTCCCTCACCCTGATCAGCGCCGCGTTGCTGCTCTTCGCGGTGGGGATGACCTGCTACACCTGGTCGCACGTGGTGACGGGCACCGCACTGGGCGAGCCGATCGTGGGCGACCTCTTCTACATCCCGGGCTACGCCCTGCTGCTGGTTGCGCTGGTTCGTCTCCCGGCACGAAGCGTGGGGGCATATCGCAGCTGGCACTTTGCGCTCGATGCCGGTGTGGTGCTCGTCGGCGTCGGGCTGCTGACCTGGTACATCGTGATCCGACCGACCACCGGTGTCGCGGCCGACGAGTCGAGCGTGCTGGTGACGTTGGCCTACCCGGTGCTCGGCATCGGCTTCCTGCTGGCGCTCAACGCCCTGGTCCTGCGCGACGGCCCGGTCGACGGCGGCCGCGCCTTCCGGTGGCTGGCGGCTGCGGTGACGCTCTATGTGGTGGCCGACACCGGGTACCAGCTGCTCTACTATCGCGGCCGATCGGCAACGCCCGGGCTCGAGCGCCTCGACGAATCGGCATATGCGTTGGCCTACCTCGGGCTGGTTGCCGCCGGCCTCTGCTATGCCGCCAACGGTCCCGGGGAACGGCGCCGCCCCCCCCGGGAGCTCCACGCGTTCTCACCACTGCCACTGCTGGTGACCACGGTGGTCGCCGTGCTGCTGGCCGCCGTGGCTGTGGAGCGGTGGACCACCGACGCCTCACCGCTGGTCCTCGGCCTGGTGGTGTTGACCTTCCTGCTGATACTCCGCCAGGGATTCACCGCGCGGCAGAACTCCGCCCTGCTCAAGGCGGAGAGTCAGCGCAAGGGCGACGAACGCGTCGCCGCGTTGGTGCGACACGCCTCGGACCTGATCGTGGTGACCGAGCCCGACGGCCGGATCCGTTTCGCCTCGCCCAGCCTCGAGCACCTGCTCGGCATGTCACCCGCCAAGGTGACCGGCGTCTCGCTCGCCTCGCTGATCGTTTCCGACGACTGGGCGGCGTTCTCGCGCGCCGCACCAGCAGACCCGGGACGCAAGGTGATGCTGACCGCTCGGTTCCAGCACGCCGACGGCAGCACCCGCGAGTGCGAAGTGGCAGCCACCGACCTCTCCAGCGAGCCGGCCATCGGCGGCATCGTCTATGTCGCACGGGACCTCTCGGAGCGACGAGCGCTCGAGCAGCGGCTGCAACAGGCGCACAAGATGGAGGCCGTGGGTCGACTGGCCGGTGGCATCGCCCACGACTTCAACAACCTGCTCACCACGATCCTGGCCGAGACCGAGCTGCTGCTCGATCCCGGGATCGATCGCAGCCTGGCTCACGACGAGCTCGAGACCATTCATGCCGCCGCCCAGAACGCTGCCGCGCTCACCCGGCAATTGCTCACGTTCTCGCGCCGCCAGATGAAGTCGGTCCGCTCGGTGAACCTCGACGCGCTCCTCAGCTCGACGGTCCGGATGTTCGGTCGTTCCCCGAGCGGGGTGGCGATCCAGCGACATGCCGAACCGGGCTTGCGCCCGGTGACCGCCGACCCGCACCAGCTCTCCCAGATGCTGCTCAACCTGCTGCTCAATTCTCGCGACGCGATGCCCGAGGGTGGCACCATCGTGGTATCGATGGTGAACGTGCGATTGTACGATCCGTCGCATTCGACAATCCTGTCGGCACCGCCCGGCGAGTACGTGGAGATCGTGGTGGCCGACACCGGCGTCGGGATGGACGAGAGCATCCGCGATCGGGTCTTCGAGCCGTTCTTCACCACCAAGGCGTCGGGACGGGGCACCGGGCTCGGACTGCCGTCGGTCCTCTCCACCGTCGAGCAGCACGGCGGCGGGCTCAGCCTGCGGAGCGCCCCGGGGGCGGGAACCCGGATCAGTATCCTGCTGCCAGTGGCGACGGCCGCCGAGGAGGAAGTGACTGGTGAATCCGAGCCGGTGGGCGATTGCGATCGGGCCCCAGGCGGACGCGAGAGGATCCTCCTGGTCGACGATGAGGAGTCGGTCCGCGACGTGACCCGGCGAATCCTCGAGCGGCTCGGCTACGTGGTGGAGACCGCAGCCGGCGCCGACCAGGCCCGGCGGGTGATCGCGGTGACCGGCTGCCCGGATCTGCTGGTCACCGACGTGATCATGCCCGACGAGTCGGGACCCCAGCTGGCCGAGGGGCTGGTCTCCCGCTGCCCATCGCTCCCGGTGCTCTACATTTCAGGGTATACTGGCGACGAGTTGCAGCGGCAGGGGACGCTCCGGCCGGGGATCACCTTCCTCCAGAAGCCCTACACCCCCCGTGAGCTGGGCGACCGGGTTCGGGCGATGCTCGACGATGCTGGCCAGTCGGCTGGCGCTGGGGCTGGCGAAAACCCGGCGATGGTGCGTAGTTAGGGTGATCGGCTGCGCCCGTCGGCGCGCCTCGTCCCGCCCCAGAGTCCGGGTCCGATAGTGACGACGCCTGCGTGAAGTCTGTGCGCAGGGCCTCCAGACGTGAATGAACAACCCAAGCCACGCGGCAGCATCGCGTGGGCGCGACCGTGCGCGGCCTCGCGCGATCCCCAGTCCCGAAATCAGGAATCCGATGGTCAGCACCCCCCATGGCGCCCCCCGGGCGCTCGCGTCCTCAGCCAAGAGCGTCGACACCCCTCCCCCGCACCCAACGGTGCCTCGCTACCCGGGAGCCGACCATGAGTGATTCACGCGGACGACCGCCCCGCCGGCGAGGTGGCCGGGGACGCGGCCGGCGCCGCGGAGGCGGCAACGGCGGCAGCGGCGGCAACGGCGGCAACGGCGGCAACGGCGCAGCAGTGCACGATGCCCCGACCAACTGGGAGCCCGGCAGCGGGCCGGTGGTCAGCGGGATCCTCGAGCTGACGGACCGCGGCGGGGGCTTCCTCCGCCAGCGCAGCACCAGCTACCTGCCGGGATCCGATGACATCTTCGTCCCGCAATCGATCATCCAGCGCTTCAAGCTGCGGCCCGGCGACGAGATCGAGGGCGAGGCCGGCCCCCCACGGGGTGGCAAGGCGCCAGCACTGGCGATGGTCTCCACGATCTGCGGCCTGACCCCCGAGGAGTGCGAGGGGCGTCGCGACTTCACCCGGCTGACGGCGATGCATCCCAACGAGATGCTTCGCCTGGCCCCCCCGGGCGAGCTCAAGCGCGGCGCCGACGTGACCACCTCCCTGGTCGACCTGCTGGTGCCGCTCGGCAAGGGCCAGCGCGCCCTGGTGGTCGCCCCGGCCAAGGCCGGCAAGACCACCCTGCTCACCAACATCGCCCGCGGCATCTCCACCAATCACCCCGAGGTGACCGTCCTCATCCTCCTGGCCGACGAGCGACCGGAAGAGGTGACCGAGATGGAGATGGCAAACGTGGGTGAGGTGATCGCGTCGTCGTTCGACCACGGCGCCGAACGGCACGTGGCGGTCGCCGAGATGACCCTCGAGCGGGCCCGCCGCCGGGTGGAGCTCGGTCAGGACGTGGTGATCATCCTCGACTCACTGACCCGGCTGGCCCGCGCCTACAACAACATCGACCGCGGTTCGGGCCGGACCCTCTCGGGCGGCATCGGCGCCGAAGCGATGGAGCGACCGAAGAAGTTCTTCGGCAGCGCCCGCATGGTCGATCCGGCCAAGGGTGGCGGCTCGCTCACGATCATCGCCACCGCGCTGATCGACACCGGATCACGGGCCGACGAGGTGATCTTCGAGGAGTTCAAGGGCACCGGCAACGCCGAGCTGGTGCTGTCGCGCGAGCTCGCCGAGCGGCGGATCTTCCCGGCGATCGACGTCTCCGCCAGCAGCACCCGCCGCGAGGAACTGCTCCTCGACCCCGAGATCCTCAAGCGGGCCCATGAACTCCGCGCCACCGCCGCCGAGCTGCCGCAGAGCAAGGCGATCGAGCTGGTGAGCGAGATGCTGCAGCGGGGCCTGGTGACGTAGGCGAGATACGAGATACGAGATACGAGATACGAGGGACCAGGTTCCACTGCGAGGGCCGGCAACTTCGGGAGCTGCCGGCCTTCGTCGTATCTCGTATCTCGTATCTCGTATCTCGTACCTCGTATCTCGCCTACGTCAGGAACTCATGCAGCAGCCCGTGAAAATGATGCACCCCGTTCTCCCGGCTGGCCGAGTAGCGACCCCGGTCGTAGGAGCGTGAGCGCAGGTTCTGCTGTACCCGCTCACAGATCGTGACATCCTCTTCCTGGATCTCGTCGCTGAACGCCAGCAGCCGGGACCACGCCGGGTCGTCGCCCGCGTCGGCCGGCGGCTCGGCAGCGTACCAGTCGAAGACCACCTCGCACTGCCCCTGCCCGCGGGGCTGCACCACGTTGGTCTGCATCTGCCCCAGATAGACATTGAGCATGATGTTGGGGAAGAGCCAGTAGTACTGCGCGTCGGCGCCGGCATCCCCAGCCACGTAGGTCCGCTCGGGGCCCGAGCCGGCACGGAAGGGCGCGTGCTGCAGCGACCAGTAGCGGTGCGGCTCGACCCGGTAGGCATCGTAGTCGAGTTCCTTGTACAGGCCCGGATGCACCACCGGCAGGTGGTACCCCTCCAGATAGTTGTCGACGTAGACCTTCCAGTTGCAGTCGATCAGCCACGCCTTGGTGGTCACGTGCCGCATCGCCTCCGGACGAAGCGGCGCGGTGCGTTCGGGAATGCCATCGAGATAGTGCTCGAGCGGCGGCGCCTTGAGGTCGAGGTTGGCGAAGACCAGGGGCCCCCAGCTGGCCACCTGCACCGGCAGCAAGCGCATCGACTCGGGATCGAACCCCTCGCTCCCTTCCATCTCCGGCGCCCGGAGCAGCGAGCCATCGAGCCGGTAGGTCCAACCGTGGTAGCGGCACTGCAGCGTGTTGCGCTTCCCGCAGCCCTCCGCCACCGGCCCGGCCCGATGGAGGCAGATGTTGTGGAAGCCGCGCAGGGTCTCGCCGTCACGGACCACCACGATCGCCTCGTCGCCGATCTCGGCCGTGAGGAAGCGCCCCGACTCGGCCACGTCGGCCAGCCGCCCGACCAGCTGCCAGGTGCGCCCGAAGACCTTCTCCTCCTCCAGCGCCAGGAACACCGGATCGGTGTAGCAGCGCGCCGGAATCGTCTCGGCGCGGCGAATGTCAGGATTGAACGGGAAAATCAGCGACATGGCGAGACCCGGAGGAACGAGATACGAGATACGAGATACGAGGGACGAGGTACGAGGTACGAGCTCAGGCGCATATCGCATCCCGTATCTCGTATCTCGTATCTCGTATCTCGTTCCTCGTATCTCGTCTTTCGTCACAACCCCACCGCCAGTGCCACCGCGATCCCGGCGATGCCGACCAGCGTGGTGAGGACCCAGCCCCCGAGCGCGAAGCGGAACCACTTCTGGAACGGCACCCCGGCGGCGAGCAGCACTGCCATCAATGCCCCGTTGGTGGGCGTGAGCATCTCCATCAGTCCGGCGCCGGTCTGGTAGGCCAGCACCGTGACCTGGCGGGAGAGCCCGATCAGGTCAGCGAGCGGAATGAAGATCGGCATGGTGAGGGCCGCCTGACCACTGACGCTGGAGATCGGGATGTGGAGGATGCCCTGCACCGGAATCATCATCAGCGCGGAGGCAACCGGCGGGACGGTGGAGAGCGGCTGCGCCATGGCGTGGAGGATGGTGTCGATCACGTGGCCATCGGCCAGGACCAGCGAGACGCTGCGGGCCAGGCCCACGAGCAGCGCCGCGGGAAGCATCGCCTGCATCCCCTCGAGCAGGCCACGGACCGTGCCGTCGAGTCCGACCCGGCCGGCGATGCCAACCCCGATCGCCCCGACCACGAATGCCCCCGACAACTCGTTGAATCCCCAGTCGTACCGGAGCGCCCCGATCACGTAGGCGGCCAGCGGCAGGAGCACGCAGGCCATGACGGCCCAGTCCCGACCGGTGATCGCCTCCACCTGGGGGTGCGCCTCCGCCCCCGCCTCGGCGATTCGCGTCCGCGTGGCGTGACGCAGGATCCACCAGCTCCACACCGCCACCCCCACCACCCACATCATGAGCCGCAATCCGCCGCCCTGGAGCACCGGCAGTTGGGCGAGGGTGAGCGCGATGCCGGCCTGGAAGGGGTTGGTCGGCCCGAAGGCGCTCCCGACGATCGCTGCCCCGGCGGAAGCCGCCACCACGGTGACGGCGTCGACCCGGAGGCGCGACCCGAACAGCAGCAGCACCGGGATCAGTGCGATGATCTCCTCCTGCATGTTCTCGAGCGCGCCCATGCAGGCGAAGAAGAGCACCACCATGGGAATGGCGATCAGCCCGCGATGACGCAATCGATCGACCAGTCCGCCAAGCAGCCGACCGAGCGTGCCGACCCGGTCGACGAGGAAGAACGCGGCCCCCACGAAGAGGATCGTGGCGATCACATCGGCGCCCTCGACAAACCCGCGGGGAATCGCGACGGCTACACCGAACGGGCCGACCGGGGTCGCCTCGACTGCCTGGTAGCTGCCCGCCACCGCCACGGTGCGGCCGGTGGCGGCATCGACCTGGCGCTGGTACTCGCCGGACGGTATCGCCCAGGTGAGCGCCGCAGCCAGGGCGATCGCGGCGGTGAGCAGCACCGCGGGGTGAGGCAGTCGCAGACTGGCCACGGGGACTCCGGGTGACGGGGAACGACACTGGCAACGGGGAGAGCAAAGGCAAATGCCCGACGGCCACCTCCGCAAGGGCCGGACGCGACGACGGGCGACCGCTGGGTCGCCCGTCGTGGTGCGTCCGCCGTCACGCAGGCGGGACTACATGCCGCCCCCCTGACTCGACGGCGGCACGTGGCCCTTGAGCCGCATGTAGGTCACCACGTTGCCGTAGTGCTCCGAATTGTGTGCGAGGTTGAATGCGAGGACCCAGGTGACCGAGCCCTTCTGCCCGAAGAAGGTGCGCTCGTCGTGGGGGTGGGCATTGGCCCATTCATACACACCGTTGCAGTACGCGACTGCGGCCTTGAGGCCCGCGACGATCTCGGCCTTGGTGCCCTTCTCGTAGTCGGTCGTGTTGGGATTCTCCTCGCCCTTGGCGCCCGAACAGAACATGTAGTTCGAGTTGGCAACGTGGCCGAAGATCTGGCCGAGCGAGCGCACCTCGGGTGTCGGCTTGAACGAGTACTCCGCCACCGGTGTCTGCTCGGCAGCGGTGACGACCCATCCCAGATACTGGTTGTGCAGCGGCATGATGTCGGCGGGCGGTTCCTTGTGGTCCATCTTCATCATGTCCTGCGCCGCCAGCGGCGCCGCGGCCACTGAGGCGAGGGTCAACAGGGAAAGGGCAATACGCATCGGGTACTCCTTGAGGAGAGTGTGTCGGTCGGCAGGCAGGGGATGTGCCCGGACAACGAAATTAGCCCCCGACCCGTTTCACGGTGAATCCGCGCTGACGCAATTCTGTCATGAGAACGTCGCGGTGGTCGCCCTGGATCTCGATCCGGCCATCCTTGGCAGTGCCGCCGGAGCCACAGCGACGCTTGAGTTCCCGGGCCAAGGCACCGAGCCCGGCATGGTCGAGCGGCAGTCCGGTGACCACCGTGACACCGGCACCCTTGCGCCCCTTGGTCTCGCGGGCGACCCGGACGATGCCGTCTCCAGCCGGCGCGGCCTGGCGGGCGCGGCAGCGGCAGTCGGCCAGCGGCCGGCGGCAGTCGGGGCAGGTGCGCCCCAGTTCGGTGGAATAGACGAGTCCGCCTCGATCACGTCGACTCATGTGGCGAAGAGCTCCCGATCATCGCCTCGTCCAGTCGCGACCAAGCGGGCCGCCGCCCGGCCACAGATAGCGCCGATCACGTTGCCGGTACCGGAGTAGCCACCGATCGCCCATACCCCCGGCCGGACCTCCTCGAACACCGGAAGCCCCGACTCGGTGTACCCCACAACTCCCGCCCAGCGCTGGGTGACCGGGGCCGTGACCCCGAGTCGCTCTCGCAGATACTGCTCCAGCAGGCCCTGGACCGGCTCAGCGGGGACGGCGTCGTCGGTCCATTCCCCCTCCCCGCCCCGGTCGCGCATCCCGCCAAGCGCGATCGCGCCGTCGGGGAGCTGCTGCCAGTACTCGTAGCCATATCGACTGTACACCGCATGGCGCGTGGAGATCTCCAGCGTCGGTGCGGTGGCGAGCATCTGCAGCCGAGCGGTGCGGACGCGCCCCGCAAGCTCCGGGAGGAGTCGCTCCAGGCGACCGTCGACCGCGACGATCACCGCATCGCACTGCACGCGACCCTCGGGGGTGACCACCCCCTCGCCGGCGATCTCCAGAGCCGGACTCCTTTCGTGGAGCAGGGCGCCGCGATCGACCGCGCGTCGGGCCATGATCCGGCATCGGCGCATCGGCTGGAAGACACCGTCGGTCGGGATGCGCAGCCCACGTCCCTCGGGGCCCTCGTACCACTCCGCCGGGAGATCATCCTCACGCATCGCCTCGAGCTGCTCCCGGCAATCGTCGAGTTCCTCCTCGCTCTCCGCCACCCGCAGCGACCCGTCGCGACGGATCGCCTCCGGGGTCTCGAGCGCCATCGCGTCGATCTGCGCGAGGGTGCGGCGATAGAGCGCCACCGCCCTGTCGCGCCCCACGCTGCGGATCGCGTCGTGGTGGAAATCGGCCGGGCCGGCCAGGAGAAAGCCGCCGTTGCGTCCCGCCGCGCCGCCGGCCACGGCCCCTGCATCGATCGCGACCACGCGCTTGCCGAGGTCGAGGAGTTCATGGATCGCGGCCAGACCGGAGCCGCCGACTCCCACCACGCACACATCACAGGCGACCGTGCCCTGGAGCACGGGAAGCCCCGGCCATGGGGCGTCGTCCCAGATGGGCAGTGAGTCGCTCATCGTGGTGGTGCCGCCACGAGTCGCGCTGCCAGGTCGTCGTGCCCCGCGGCACGAGCCACCGCGCTGGCGGTGCTCCCCGCGAGTGAGACGATGCCGCGATCGGCACCGGCGGTGAGCAACACCGTGGCAAAGTCGCCGTGCCCGCCACGTGCCGCCCAGTGGAGCGCCGTCTCCCCGAAGGCATCGCGCCGGTCGACGCGCGCCCCGGCGCGAAGCAACCGCCGGGCGATGGCCGCGTGCCCGTCGCGGGCCGCTTCCATGAGTGGGGTCGATCGCCAGCGGCCCTCGGTGATCAGGTCGGGATGAGTATCGATGCCGAGCAGCGCCCAGACCGCGTCGTCGCGGCCCCACCGCGCCGCGACCGCCAGGGCCTGGTATCCGGTCCGGTTGGGGATCTCGTGCGCGCTTCGCATCGAACCGATCAGGTCGACGCGGTCGTGCAGCGCCGCGGCCATCAGGCCGAGTGAGAGGAGCTCGCCGCTCAGCACGTCGCGCCAGTCGGGCGCCTCGACGGCGGGGTTCGCCACGGCGTCGAGCCATCGCATCACCTGCGGCCCCCCACCGGCGGCGACCGCCGCGGCGCGGATCAGTCGGTCAGCAACCGTCGCACGGCCGGCGGCCATCGCCCGGTCGAATGCGGTGTGACCGGTCGCGTCGGTATCGACCAGGCTGGCTCCGGAACGGAGCAGCTCGGCGACCATCGAGTCCCGGCCGAGTCGAGCGGCCTCGCCGAGCGGCAGGGCTCCGTCGGCGGCTGGCCGATCGGGATTCTCGCCCTGGTCGAGCAGGGTCAACACGGTGGCGAGTGAATCGGCCCGCACGGCGGCAACGAGGCGCTCGGGTGGCACCGACGGAACCGGGCGGGCGCACCCGGCCAGCAGCAGCAGGACAGTGGGGAGGGCTGGCGAACGTGGCATCGCTCGAACAATACTCCGGTGCGGTTGCCATGCGACCGCTCGGACCGGTCACGACGGAGGGGACGATGGTCACACCCGACGGGCGGACGGCGGGGGCCCGGGGCCTCTATTTCCTGGGATGTTTCGTCGCGGCGCCGCTGCCGGGCTGGGCGCTTGGCATCATCACCAGGGCACACCCGATGGCGCTCATTCTCTCGGTGGTGACCCTCCCGACGGTCTTGATGATGGGCTACGGCATCTGGCACCTGCAGCGGATCGTCCGGGTGGTCCAGCTCCGGATCAGGGGTGTGCCGCGGGTCTCCGACGACCCGGTTGCCGAGCACGCCGCGGGGGCGTTCCTCGGGGCGGCCCTGGTGGTGGCCGCAGCAGTCGTGGTGGCGTTCACGCTCATGGGGCGTGGTTGGCACGGAGTGAGCCTCGCCATCGCCGCGCTGGTGTTCGGCATCTTCCTCGGCCGCTCGGCGCGGGCCGGTCGCCTACCAGCGCCGGAGTTCGCGTAGGCGCTCAGTTGCCGGGCGGCGACAGGACCGCCAGCCGGTCCAGTGCGGTGCCGGTCACCCGGAAGGTGGTCCAGTCATCGAGCGGCACCGCCCCGATGCCCTTGTAGAAGCCGATCGCCGATTCATTCCAGTCGAGCACCGCCCACTCGAGTCGACCGCAGTCGCGCTCGATCGCGATCGCCGCGAGTCGGGCGAGGAGTGCTCGTCCGATGCCGCGACCACGGAAGGCGGGTTTCACGAAGAGGTCCTCGAGCCAGATCCCGCGTCGGCCCAGGAAGGTCGAGTAGTTGTGGCAGAAGAGCGCGAAACCAGCCGCCGTACCGTCGAATTCGGCGATGACCACCTCGGCAGCTGGGTGCTCCCCGAACAACGAATCGCGCAGTAGTGCCTCGGTGACGACGCACTCGTGGGCCAGGCGCTCATACTCCGCGAGGGCCCGAATCAGATCGAGGATGAGCGGCACGTCGTCGGGAACGGCAGTGCGGATCAGGAGCATGGCGGGAACATAGCAGTTCCCCGACACCGAACGGCGCCTCGATACGTCAGGAGCAGCTCGCCCCCGGTCTCGCCACTCCACCGGAGCACCCCCATGCCGAGTCCCTGTCACCTTGCCCGCTGCCTGCTGGCCGCCACGGTCACCATCGCCCTGGCGACAATCCCGATGCCGATCATCGCCCAGACCATCCTGGTCACCAACCAGCAGGGTGCCAGTGTCACGCTGGTCGATGCCAATGGCGGCGGAGTGCTTACCACGCTGCCCACCGGCAACGGACCGCACGAGGTGGCAGCCTCGCACGACGGTCGCCTCGCGGTGGTCACCGACTACGGTAGCCAGGTACCCGGCTCGACCCTCACAGTGATCGATGTTCCGGGCCGGCGCGTGCTCCGCACCATCGACCTTGCCCCGCACCAGCGTCCTCACGGTATCCAGTTTCTCCCCGGCGACTCGATCGTGGCGGTCACCGCGGAGCGGGAACAACTGCTGCTGCTCGTCGACATCGATCGTGGTCGGGTGCTGTCGGCACATCACACCGGGCGGCAAACGCCACACATGCTCTCGCTCAGCCCGGATGGACGCACGGCGCAGGCAGCCAACATGATGGACGGCTCGATCTCGATCGTACCGCTGGCGACCCCCGGTGCGGCGGCGGTGATTGCGGTGTCGAGCCGGACCGAGGCGATCGCCACCTCGCCGGACGGGCGCACCAGCTGGCTCGGCAGCAACGATACCCACCGGGTCTTCGTGGTTGATCTCGCTCGCCGGCAGGTGATCGACTCGATCCAGACCGACGCCACCCCCTACCGAATCGCGTTCACCCCCGACGGTGCGACCGCGCTGGTGAGCAACCCGGAGACGGAGCAGCTCTGGCTGATTGATACCAGCACGCGCGAGGTGATGGCCAGGGTCGAGTTCGGCCCGGGGACCTCGCCGCAGGGGCTGGCCGTTTCGCCCGACGGTCGGACCGCCTGGGTCACCCTCGGCGAGTCGGCCGAGGTGGCGCTCGTCGACCTCGGCACCGCGACGGTGATCGGACGCTGGCCGACCGGTCCCTCGCCGGACGGCGTGGCCTACGCGCCGGCGGTCAGGCCCTGAGCGCCGCCTGGAGCCAGCCGACGATCATCAGCACCGCGAGTGCCCTCCCCCAGCGAGGCCAGATCCGCCAGAGCGCGGCCACACTGGTGATCACCGCGAGCGCCACCAGCACCGCGATCGGGAAGATCGCCTCGGCATCGGGAAGCGGTGAGGCCGGCAGCAGGAGCCAGCGCAGGGAGAGTCCCGCGATCAGGGCGACCAGCAGGACGGCAATGGCGGGGTAGATCCGCCGCAGCGGCGACTCCGCTGGTTGGTGCCGGGCCACGGTGACCCAGGCACCGACGATCACCGCGAGCGTCAGCAGCGAAGTGTCGGCGATCGCGAACCAGCGCAGGGCGCCATCGCCGAGTCCGGGTGCCATCTGGTCTCCGATCACGGCGCCCCCAGCGCGGAGCCCCTGATCCAGGTGACCGCGCCAGCCGAAGGTGATGGAATCGGGCCAGGCATGGCCCAACCAGATCGCGGCGAGGATCGCCACCACCAGCGGGACCACCGCGAACACCACCCGTCGGCCGATGCCGTTGCCACCCGACCGGCGCACCAGGGCACTCCACCCGACCGCCGCCAGCGGCAGCCCGGCGCCGGCAGGATCGACGAACACAGCCGCCGTGGCAGCGAGGGTGCCGTAGGCCACCGAGAAGCGCGGCGCCCGGACCATCACGCTGAGCATCATCACGGTGATCGCGGCCAGCGGGGGGCCACCGAGTGAGAGGCGATGCAGTGGCAGGAAAGCCGGGAGCGCCATGGTGATCACCGCCGCGAGCACCCCGGCGATCGGCCCGACGGCGGTGTCGACCACGGAGAGCGCCATCGACACCAGCAGGCCGGCCGAGAGGGCCGGCAGCAACGGGCCGAGCAGCGAGGCGGCCGGCTCGTCGAGCCCGACCACGTAGAAGACGCCGTCGGCGCTGGCATGCCACCAGACCAGCGCCGCGGCAGCCGCAAACGCCACGGCCGCCCGGCGCCGCGGTGCGCTCAGCGGTAGGCTCCCGACGGATACCACTCACCGCCGACGCGAGCCATCTCCTCGAGGACCGGTGCCGGGGCGAATCGCGGGCCGTGCACCTGCACCAGGCGCTCCAGCCGCGCGACGACCTCGCCGGCACCGATCGTGTCGAGGGTGCGCAGCGGTCCACCTCGGAACGGGGGGAAGCCGATCCCGAAGATTGCGCCGATGTCGGCGTCGCGCGGGGTGCGCACCACCCCCTCGCTCATCGCCATCGCCGCCTCGTTGAGCATCGCGAGCACCAGCCGGTCCTCGATCTGTGACTCATCGAATTCGGTCGCCTGCCTCACCCCGAGCAGGCGGTAGACGCTGCCGTCGGCACCGGTCTTCTTGCCATCCCGGTAGAAGTGGAACCCGCGGCCGTTCTTGCGACCCTGCCGGTCGTCGGCGCGCATCACGGCGACCACCCGCGACGGTGTCAGTCGCTCGCCAAAGGCCTGGTGCATCACCTGACCCGCCTTCTCCCCCACGTCGAGACCGACCTCGTCGAGCAGCGTGACCGGTCCGACCGGGAATCCCCAGCGAGTCATCACCTCGTCGATCGTCTCGATCGGCACCCCCTCCTCGAGCAGGAAGCCGGCCTCATTGAGGTAGGGCGACAGGATCCGGTTGACCCAGAACCCCGGTGAGTCGGCCACGACGATGACCGTCTTCCCCATTCGGCGACCGAAGTGCACCGCCGTCACGACGGCATCGACGTCGCTTCCCTCGTGGGGAATGACCTCGAGCAGCGGCATCTTCTCGACCGGCGAGAAGAAGTGCATCCCGAGCACCCGTTCGGGTTGGGTCGCCGCGACGGCGATATCGCCGATCGGGATTGTCGAGGTGTTGGTGGCGATCACCGTCTCCGGCGCCACCACCCGGGCGATGTCGCCGATCACCTGGCGCTTGACCTCGAGGTCCTCGAAGACCGCCTCGATCACCAGATCAGCGCCCGCGAACCCGGTCCAGTCGCCAGTGCCCGAGAGCAGGGCGGCGAGGCGCTGGAACTCGTGGCGGGTGAGTCGACGCCGACGCCGACGCGCCTCGAGGATGCCAATCGCCGCCTTGAGGCCGCGGCCGACCCGCGGCAACTCGGCGTCGCGCATCCGGACCTGCACGCCGGCGTTGAGCGCTGCGGTGCCCGCGATCCCGGCCCCCATGAAGCCGCTGCCGACGACCCCGAGTCGCCGCACCGGCCGCGCCCTTCCCATGCCGGCCGGGACCCCGTCGTCCTTCTTGAGCGCTGTGGTGGCGAAGAAGATCTCGACGAGGCGTCGCGACACGTCGGTCATGGCCAACTCGCCGAACGCGTCGGCCTCGGCCTCGAGGCCGCGGGTCATGCCGTGCTGGAGACCGGTGCGAACCACCTCGATGGCCCTGAGCGGTGCCGGGTAGTGTTCGCCACTCTTTGCCTCGACCTGTTCTCGCGCCTTGCGGTAGACCACCATCCGGCCGAGCGGCGTCCGGTCGAGCGCGAAGCCGACCACGCCGCCCCGACGGCGCGGCCGCCGCCAGCCGCGCACCAGTCGCTCGGCCGCCGCGACCGCGGTGTCGAGGAGGATCGCCTCGGGGACCACTTCGTCGGCCAGTCCGATCCGCCGGGCCTTGTCCGCGCGCTGGCTCTTGCCGGTGAGGATCATGTCGAGGGCCGCGCGCACCCCGATCAGTCGCGGCAACCGGTTCGAGCCGCCGGCCCCGGGGAGCAGGCCGAGCTGCACCTCAGGGAGGCCGAGTTGGGTCTTGGGGTGGTCGGAGACGACTCGGTAGCGGCAGGCGAGCGCCAGCTCGAGGCCACCGCCGAGGCAGGCGCCGTGGATCGCGGCGACCACCGGCTTGGCCGAATCGGCGATCCGTTGCATCAGCAGCTGGCCGTCGCGCGCGAGCCGCGTTGCCGCGTCGGCATCCTCGAGCCGGACAAACTCCTCGATATCGGCGCCGGCAATGAAGGTGTCGATCTTGCCGCTGCGCAGCACGATCGCCTGGACCGCATCGTTGGCGATCAGCCGATCGAGCAGTTCCTCGAGCTCCCAGCCGACGGCACTGCTGATCTTGTTGACCGGTTCGTTGGGCAGGTCGAAGGTGACCACCGCGATGCCGGCTCGAATCTCGGTGCGGAATGCGCTCATGGTGCCTGCTCCAGCACCATGGCGATCGCCATGCCGCCCTGGGCACAGATCGAGATCAACCCGAACTCGACATCGCGACGCACCATCTCGTTGGCGAGCGAGGTCACCAGCCGTGCCCCGGTGGCGGCGAACGGGTGGCCGAGGGCGATCGAGCCACCCATCACGTTGGCCCGACTCCAGTCGACCTCGCCCACCGGACCAGGCAGCCCGAGTCGCTCGGCCCACGATGGCGAGGCCCACGCCTGCACGTTGGAGAGCACCTGCGCCGCGAATGCCTCGTGGATCTCGAGCAGGCCGATGTTCTCCCAGGTGAGGCCCGCCCGCCGGAGCGCCAGCGGCACCGCATAGACCGGTCCCATCAACAGCTGCCAACCAGGATCGACGGCGGTCACGGCATAGCTCCGCACCGCGACCAGGGGCCGGTAGCCGAGGGACCGGGCCCGGTCCTCCTGCATCAACAGCACCGAGGCGGCCCCGTCGGTGAGCGGCGAGCTGTTGCCGGCCGTGACACTGCCGTAGCGCCGATCGAAGACCGGCTTGAGCCTGGCGAGCGCATCGAGCGATGTCTCGGGGCGCACCGTGTTGTCGCTGGTGGTGACCTCGTCCATCGCGCGGCCGCCGAACCACGGCGCGATCTCGGCAGGGATCCGACCGTCGCGCGTCGCCTGCGCGGCTCGCTGGTGGCTCATCAGTGCGAAGGCATCCTGCGCCTCGCGCGTGATGCGGTTCTCCTTGGCCATCTTCTCCGCCGACTGTCCCATCGACTCGCCGGTGCTCGGCTCGGCGATCGCCGGGGCGACCGGCTTGAGATCGCGCGGCCGGACCTGCGCCAGCAGTCCCAGCCGCTCACCGACCGACTTTGCCTTGGCGACCGACTGGAGGATCTGGGCGAACTTGCGGGTGTGGAGGATCGGCACGTCGGAGAGGACATCGACCCCACCGGCAATCGCGACCGACGTGTGACCAGCATGGATCTGGTCGGCGGCATTGGCCACCGCCTGGGCCCCCGAGGCACAGGCCCGGTTCAGGGTGTAGGCCGGGATCGTCCGGGGAAATTGCGGCAGCAGGGCCACCTCACGCGCCACGTTGGGCACCAGCGGCGAGGGGACCACCTGACCGTAGATCACCTCGTCGACGAGGTCGCCGCGCAGTTCGGTGCGGTAGAGCAGTTCGCGGGTGCAGTGGCGGGCCAGATCGGCCGCCGTGACGTCGCGGAAGACCGTCCCGGCCTTGGCGAACGGGGTGCGGAGCCCGGCAATGACCACGGCCCGGCGGCCGGGTGGGGCGAGGGACATGCCGTAAGATAGGCGTGAAGGGTGGGTCTTGAGACGGGGGGTGGGCCGGCGCCTCCCCTCACGTCTCAAGACGCACCCCGCTTGCCTATCTTTAGGGGTTACCCCTATGACGGAGCTGTGAGTTTTGGTTGACCTGCCCCACGACGACGAGCTGCCTGAGATTCCCCTGCCGGCCGAAGCGATCTACGCCGCGCTGCTCGAGAGCCAATCGCCGGTGCCGTTCGAGCGCCCGGCCAGCAACGGTGCCGGGACCGATGGGCCTGCCCCGGCCGCGCCCCCGACGCCCGAGGCCGCCGCGACCGAGCCGCCACCGCCCGCCAACGCGGTCCTGCTCAAGGGTCCCGCCGGCGCGCTGGCCCGCAACATGGAGGCATCGCTCGCCCTCCCCACCGCGACCACCTTCCGGGAGATCCCGGTGCGGATCCTCGAGTCGCGGCGGGCCGACCTCAACGGCAAGCTCAAGCAGGAGGGGCTCGACCGAAAGCTGTCGTTCACGCATTTCATCGCCTGGGCACTGGTCAGGGCCTGCCGTGAGTTGCCGATGATGGGGACCGGGGTGCTCAAGCGCGACGATGGCACCTACAAGTTGACGCCCGAGCACGTGAACCTCGGCCTGGCCGTCGATGTCGAGCGCAAGGACGGCTCCCGCGGGCTGATGGTCCCGGTGCTCAAGCACGCCGATGCGATGGACTTCGGCACCTTCCTCACCACCTATGAGGGCCTCGTCGAGAAGGCGCGCACCAGCAAGCTGATGCCCGACGACTTCGCCGGCGCCACCATGACGCTCACCAACCCGGGCGGACTCGGGACGGTGGGCTCGGTGCCTCGCCTGATGCCGGGTCAGGGCACGATCATCGCCACCGGCGCGATCGGCTACCCGCCCGAGTTCCAGGAGATGACCAGGGCGCAGGTACAGGCACTCGGCATCAGCAAGGTGATGATGCTGACGAGCACCTACGACCATCGGGTCATCCAGGGGGCCGAGTCGGGATCGTACCTGCGGCTGGTGGACCAGCTGCTGCAGGGCGAGCACGGCTTCTACGAGGAGATCTACGACGCGCTCCGGCTCGCGATCGGCGAGCTCGCGCCGGCCACGGCACCGTCGCTGCCCGGCGTGCCGGCCGTGCCGGCCCCGCCGGCATCGCCGGGGGCGTTGCAGCAGGTCTCGGCCGCAATGGCACTGATCAAGGCGATCCGGACCCACGGCCACCTTGCCGCTCGGCTCGACCCGCTGGGCCGGCCGCCGGCCGGCGACCCGGCGCTCGAGCCGGCCACCATGGGCCTCACGCCCGAGGTGATGGCGGTGATCCCGTCCGACGTGCTGCGGATCGCCGTGCCGGGCGCCACGCTCGCCGAGGCCTACCCGCATCTCAAGTCGACCTATTGCGGCACCATCGCCTACGAGGTCGAGCACATCTCGTCGCACGAGCGACGGGTCTGGCTCCGCCAGCAGATCGAGTCCGGTGCGCACGAGGTGACGCTCACCGACGAGGAGAAGGTGGCGCTGCTCGAACGGCTCACCCAAGTCGAGGCGATGGAACGCTTCCTCGGCAAGGCCTACCTCGGCGCCAAGCGCTTCGGCATCGAGGGGCTCGACATGATGGTGCCGATGCTGGACCTCATCCTCGAGCTCGCGGCCGAGAGTGGTGTGCGCGACGCGGTGCTGGGGATGGCGCACCGTGGCCGGCTCAACGTGCTGGCGCACACGGTGGGGCGCCCGTACGAGGCGATCTTCGCCGAGTTCGAGGGTGGCAAGCAGCTCGAGGGCGCGATCACGCCCGATGGCGGCACCGGCGACGTGAAGTACCACCACGGGGCCGAGGGCGCCTTCCGGACCCGTGCGGGGAAGACCATCAATGTCTCACTGGCGAGCAACCCGAGTCACCTCGAGTTCATCGGTCCGGTGGTCGATGGCCGGGCGCGGGCCAAGCAGACCTCGCGCCTCGGGGCGGCACCTCACTTCGACCCGACCGCCGCGATGCCGCTGATCATCCACGGCGACGCAGCCTTTCCGGGCCAGGGGGTGGTTGCCGAGACGCTCAATCTCGGTGGCCTGCGGGGCTATGAAACCGGCGGCACGATCCACGTGATCGCCAACAACCAGGTCGGCTTCACCACCGACCCGGCCGACTCGCGCACCACGCGCTACGCGTCGGACCTGGCCAAGGGATTCGACATCCCGATCATCCACGTCAACGCCGACGACCCGGAGGCATGCCTCACGGCGGTCCGGCTGGCGATGGCCTACCGGCTCCGGTTCCAGCAGGACGCCCTGATCGACCTGGTCGGCTACCGCCGCAACGGGCACAACGAGTCCGACGAGCCGGCCTACACCCAGCCGGTGATGTATCAGCGGATCAAGGAGCACCCGACGGTGCGTGAGCTCTACGCCAGCACCCTGGTCGAGAGGGGCACCATCGGCGCCGATCGCGCGGACCAGGCCTGGAACGCGACCTACGACCGGCTGGTCGAGGTGCAGCAGACGTTCAAGGCCGGCGCTTCGCGGAAGGCGCCGCCGCGCGATCCGAGTCACGAGACTGTGGAGACCGGAGACGACCTCGACACCCGGATCGCCGTCGAGACGCTCACTGCGCTCAACGAGCAATTGCTGTCGTGGCCGGCGGAATTCACGGTGCATCCCAAGCTGGGACGCCAGCTCGAGCGGCGCCGCACCTCGCTCGGCGAGGCCGGCGCGATCGAGTGGGCCCATGCCGAGTCGCTCGCCTTCGCGTCGCTGCTGGTGGAGGGGATCCCGATCCGGTTCACCGGCCAGGATACCGAGCGAGGCACCTTCTCGCAGCGCCACCTGGTGCTGCACGACGCCAAGACGGGCGGCACGTTCGCCCCGATCCAGGCGCTGCCGGGTGCACTGGCGCCGATGGAACTCTTCAACTCGCCGCTCTCCGAGCTCGCGGCGATCGGCTTCGAGTACGGCTATGCCACCGCCGCGCCCGAGGCGCTGGTGATCTGGGAGGCCCAGTTCGGCGATTTCGTCAACGGTGCCCAGGTGATGCTCGACCAGTTCGTCGCGTCGTCACTCGCCAAGTGGGGCGTGACCTCGCGGCTCACCCTGCTGCTGCCCCACGGCTACGAGGGTCAGGGCCCAGAACACTCGAGCGCCCGACTCGAGCGCTTCCTGCAACTGGCCGCCGAGCGCAACCTCCGGGTCGCCAACTGCAGCACTCCCGCGCAGTACTTCCACCTGCTCCGACGCCAGGCGCGCTGGGAGATGCTCCGACCGCTGGTGGTGATGACGCCCAAGTCGCTGCTCCGGAAGCCCGAGGCAGGGTCGTCGCTCCGGGAGCTGGCCGAGGGCCAGTTCCAGCCGGTCCTCGACGACCCCGACTATGTCGATGGCGCGGCGGCCGGCTCGCTGGTGCTCTGCAGCGGCAAGCTCTACTACGACCTGATGGCGGAGGCGAACGACCGCACCACACGACCTCCGATCGCCCGGGTGGAGCAGCTCTATCCGTTCCCGGGCCACGAGCTGACGACATTGCTGTCGCGCTATCCCTCGCTCCACGAGGTGGTGTGGGCCCAGGAAGAGCCGCGCAACATGGGCGCCTGGGGCTACATGGAGCCGCGGCTCCGCGCCATGCTGCCCGAGGGCGTGTCGCTGCGCTATGCCGGTCGCCCCGATCGCGCCTCACCCGCCGAGGGCTATCCCGCCGCCCACAAGGCCGAGCAGCAGCGGATCGTCGGCGAGGCCCTCGACGGCGGGGCGAAGCAGGGCGCGAGGGTCTGACGCGACAGGCGACAGGCGACGGGCGACACGCCGTCATCGGACAAGATCATGGCCCCGGGTTGATTGACGTCATCCCGGGGCCAGCTCGTTGTCGCCTGTCGCCTGTCGCCCTTCGCCCTGTCGCTACTCCGGCGCCAACAGGGGTCGCTCGCTGGCGTGTCGCGCCAGGTCGCGGAGCGGCTCCGAGAGGTGCTCGCCGTAGTGGAGCAGGTACACGCCGCGAGCCCGCTTGGCCATCAGGAAGGCCAGCAGCGGGGTGTCGGCCTTCGCGGCGTTGCAGGGGCGGCAGGCGAGGACCAGGTTGTCGGCCCGGTCGTAGGCCGACTGGCCCCGCCGCGGACGAACATGGTCGAGAGTGATGGTTTCCTCCGGCACCCGGGTGCCACAATAGGCGCACACCGAGCCGTGCTGCGCCAGCAGCCACTCGCGGTGGGAACCATAGGATCGTCCGGGAGACTTGCGGAGGCGAGAGTTGCCATTGCTGCTGCCCGGCTCTTCGACCGGGGGTGCGACGTTGGTTCCGCCGCGTCGTCTGGATCGTGCCACGTACTTCCTTCTCTGAAAACGGTTCTACAACGGGGAGAACGGTAACCGGCAGTCGCCGGTTCCGGGAGGGCCCCGTCACCATGACACCCGCGAGAAGCGTGCCGCCAGAGTGGCAGGAGGAGACCGGACCCCCGCCGCCGGGGCGGGCCTAGATCCGGCCGCGCGCCTGCAGCAGCACCAGGATCGGGATGGAGCCGCCCACGCCCTCGCCGAGAAAGCGCCGCAGGGTCACCCCGAGCTCGATCGCGCCCCCGCGGGTCGTCACCCCGAACTCGGCCTGATGGATGGTCCGCTGGGCGATGGTGCCACCGGTGTTGAGCGCACCACGACCCACCACACCGACCCAGCCCTCCCATCGCTCGCGGCGGAGTCCAACCCGACCGGCATAGAGGGCCGCAAGCAGGTCCCCCCCGCTGCCGCTGACCAGGCTGCCATCGAGCCCGACCTTCAGTGAGGTGATCATCCCGGGTCGGTCCGCACCGTCGAGCTGGACGGCGGCGTGCACCGTCGATGCCCGGGGATACCACGCCGCTGGCCGGTCGAAGTTGAGCACCTGGCCGTAGGCCCACGGCAGCAGGTCATCCCGGCTCGACGGCCTGGCGAGGCCGGGCCGAGCCCCGATCTCGAAGGCCACCCCGTCGTCCTGCCGGAACTCGATGCCCAGGTATGGATTCCCGATGGCTCCCGCCGAGGCACCGTCGGCGGCTCGGACGTAGGCCGCCGGCAACTCGACCACCAGCGCCAGCGAATCACCGAGCGGCTCCCGGATCCGCGCCGTGAGCGCCATGATCGGCTGCTTCTCCAGGGCTTCGTTGAACACGCCGCCGGCAATCTCGACCGTGACCGCGCCGGCCAGTGCCGGATCGAGCCAGAGTCGCTGGGCCGGCAGAGCCGCCGGGGTGCATGCCAGCAACAGCGGAAGCAGGGATCTCGAGAATGGCATCATCGGCCTCAGGGGATTGAATGGTGAAGGCGGCCGACCCTCCCTAGCGCGACCGGAGCAGGAGCCAGCCCAGGATCACCAGCACACCGATCACGCCGAGGATCACCGCGGTCCGTCGTTCACCGGGGAGCCGCGCTCCCCGGCCGGCACCATCGATCAAGGTGCCGAGCGAGGTCTCCTCCCCGACCGGGAATCGATCGAGCGCCTCGAGCACCGCCTCGGCCGAGGCGGGTCGGCCCGCCGGGTCGGGATCGAGCAATGCCGCGACGAGCCGGTCGAGATCCACCGGCAACTTGTGCCGCACGCGGCGTGGCGAGCGATCACCGGCGACCGGCTCACGGCCGACGAGCGCCGTCCACGCGACCCCGCCAAGGGCATGCAGGTCATCGTCCACCGATCCGTCGAGCCGACGGGCCAGGCCGTGGAGGACAAAGCCGTGTCCGGTCTCCTCGATTCCCGACGGATCGATGCCGCCGTGGACCAGCCCATGTCGATGCAGTGCGCTCAAGGCGCGCGCCGCGTCGCGCAGCAGCCTGACCACCCGCTGCACGGCGAGCGGCCCGCCATCACGAATCCGCTCGGCCAGCGTGGTTCCGGCCGGGACCGATTCGACGACCCAGGTCCCACCGTCGAAGGTGCCGGTCGCCAACGGGGCCCCGAGTGCGGGCGAGCCGACCACCCGGATCGCGGCCAACCGGTCGAGCACCGCACCGCCGTGGGGTCCGTCGGGCGGGGGCGGGTGCACGAAGACCAACCGGGTGGCCGGACTGCCTTCGGGGTCGGCGGGGCCGCGCGCCGCGAAGCAGCGCGCCGGTCCCACCGGTGGGAGCTCCTCGCCCACCACCGCCGCCGCACCCACCGCGAGTCGCAGCCTGGTCCGCATCAGCCAGCCACCGGGCGGAGGACCATCAATGCCAGCGCGGCCACCAGCAGCGCCGTGTCGATCCAGCCGACGATCGTCCAGCGGCGGAAGAGCCGGGCGAATCGCTCGGGATCATGGTCGGCGTGCTCCTCCATCCGGAGCTGGTCCGGGAGCAGCACCACCAGCCAGACCAGGGTCGACAACGCCAGCAGTTCGATGCCGTGACGCAGCCAGCCCAGCTCGCGCCACGGCAGCTGGTGCAGTCGGATCATCTCGATCCCGGCGATCACGAGCATGGCCCCACCGCCAAAGGTGAAGACGAGGTCGGTCCAGAGAATCCCCCGGGCGATCTGCCGCGGGGTGCCCGCAGCGCGATGGCGCCAGAGGATGGCGGCCCAGGCGCCGGTCACGACCACGTTCCCGAGCATCATGAGCCCGCCGACGATATGGAGCAACTTCCAGACGAGGTAGCCGTCAGCCATTGCGTGCCTGATAGTCGGGGAGCAGGCCCAGCGCGTGCCGAACCCGATCGAGTCGGTTGTTGATCGACACGCGCCCGGCAATCAGGACCTCATGGCGGTCGAGTCGCTCGGTGGCCAGGTCGCCATCGAGTTCGCCGATCGTGGCAGTGAGCATCGCCGCCAGGCGTGCAGTGATGGTTCGCCGATCCTCGGCGGGTCGCGTCGCGATCAGCCAGGGCTCGCCGAGCAGGGCAAACGCCTCGGGGCGCTGCTCGCTCAGGAAGCCATAGCGGAACGCCACCGGCAGCACCCGGAGGGGCCCGCCGTGCCGGCGGATCATCCACCCCGCCCCGTGCTCGAGGTGATCGAGCGGCTCGGCCGCCGGCCGCCGACTCCCCTGCGGGTAGACCCACACCATGGTCCGCGACGCGAGACAGTCGGTCGCCGCCGCGAGGTCGCGCATCGCCCGACGCGGGTCGCGACGCTCGATCGGGATCGCCCCGAAGCGTCGGAAGACCCGGTAGCGGTCCAGGTGCTCGGTCTCCATCAGGATCCGGAAACCCCAGCCCATCGCGCGACTGACCTGGTGCGACAGGAAGCCATCCCACCAGCTGCTGTGGTTGGCGATCGCGAGGGTGGGGATGGTGTCGTCCCAGTCGCGCCATGCGGTGCGGCTCCGCCAGCGAACCGTGGCGAAGGTCCGGCGGGCCAGCAGGTCGAGATAGGCCCCGAAGGCCCGGGTGGCGCGCGGCGACGGGGCGTCCATCAGCCTGATGGCGACGATGACCCGCCCGGCCGGTGCTCGTCCCAGATCGTCTGGGCGAGGATCGCCAGCTTGCGGGGCGCCGAGGTGAAGGCACGACGGGTGAACACGTCGTAGTCGTTGCGTTCGATCATGTCGAGGATCGTGGCGTAGGCGTGCTGCATCAGCCGCACCGCCAGGCGAGAGCCGTCGGACGGGAAGAGCGGCCAGACCTGGTCGGCGTGGTGATAGTACTCGCGGGCCCGCGCGATCTGGAAACGCATCAACTCGCGAAACGCCGGCGTGACTGTCCGTCGTTCGAGAGCCGCGCGATCGAGACCGAATCGTGCCAATTCATCGCGCGGCAGGTAGACCCGTCCACGATCGAGATCCTCACCCACGTCGCGCAGGACATTGGTGAGCTGCATCGCGATCCCGAGCCCCACGCCAGGCTCGGTGAACGAGTCGCTGGGCGCACCGAGCACCGGACCGAGCATCAGGCCCACCCCGCCGGCGACGTAGCGGGAATAGCGCTCGAGGGTCGCGAAGTCGTCGAACTCCACCGGATCGAGGTCCATCCCGACACCGACGAGCAAGTCGGTGAGTGGTGCCAGGGGGATGTCGAAGTTCGCCATGGTGTCATGGAGCGCCAGCCAGCGGGTATCCTCGGGGATCTCGCCGGCATGCAACCGGCGCACCATGCCGTCGAGGGCCTTGAGGTCGGCCCGCACATCGTCGGCCGGCCGTTCGCCGCGCAGGTCCACCAGGTTGTCGGCGTAACGGCAGTAGTCGTACAGCGCGAAGATCGCCCGCTTCTTCCCGGCGGGAAGGAACCGCGAGGCGAAGTGGAATGACCGGGCCCAGGTGGCCGTGACCTTCTCGGCTTCGGCGTAACTCCGTTCCAGGGCGATGCTCATGGCGTCGGCTGCTCGGCGGCGACCCGTTCGGCGACGCATCGCGCCGAGATCAACGCCATCGGCAGGCCGCAGCCGGGATGGGTGCTCTGGCCGACGAAGTACAGGTTCTGGTAGCGCGCATGCCGGTTGCCGGGCCGAAACGCGCCGATCTGCCGGAGATTGTGCGACAGCCCGAACGCCTCGCCCCGGAGATTGCCGAAGTTGAGCGTGAAGTCGGCCGGGGTGACCAGCCGCCTGGTGACGATGTGCTTGCGGAGATCGGGAAGCTGCCACTGTTCGAGTCGCTCGAGCATCCGCGCCTCGACCCGCGGCCCCTCGACCGACCAGTCGATCCGCCTGGCGGGATCGGGGTGCTGGCTCGGCGCCAGCACCAGCACGAAGAGGTTCTCGCACCCCGGCGGCGCCTGTGACGGATCGGTGCGGGTGCTCGCCACCACGTAGTACGGCGGTGCGTCGGGCATCTCATGCTCGTCGAACAGCAGCCGACTCGCCTCGCGCATGTCGGGCGCGACCACGAAGTTGTGGTGTTCGAGGTTGGGATACTGGCGATCGAGCCCGAGATACATCAGCACCACCGAACAGGAGAAGCGCTTCTTCTCGATGCCGGGATAGGGCTCGCCGAGCAGGTGCTGATAGGCCCACGGCAAGTCGGCGTTGACGACCACCAGGTCGCCCGCGACCCGCTCACCGTCGGCCAGCACCGCGGCGGTCGCCGCGCGGCCGTCGGTCTCGACCTGCGCCACGTCGGCACCGTAGCGATAGGTGATGCCGAGCTCGGTGCCGAGTCGCTCGAGGGCGAGCGGTACCTGGTGCATCCCGCCCATCGGATAGAAGATCCCGCCACCGAGCTCCGCGTAGGGAAGCAGTGCATAGATCGCCAGCGCGTCGTAGGGCGACAGGCCGAGATAGAGGGCCTGGAACGAGAGCGCCTGCTGGAGCCGCTCGTCCTTCACGTATTTCCCGACCAGCCGCTGCAGGTCGCCCAGTGCCCCGAGCCCCGCCAGCGACCCGAGGTCACCACCTCGGAGCATGTCGAGCGGCGAGTCGAAATTGCGCGAGATGTAGGCGAGCCCCGAGTCGTAGAGCTGCTTGGTCCTGGCGAGGTACTCCAGCACCCGGGGGCCGCAGCCCGGTTCGAGTCGCTCCATCTCCTCGAGCAGCCGGTTGAGCCGGGTGGTCATCTCGAGGATGGTCCCGTCCGGGAAGTGGACCTTGTAGTTGGGGTCGACCTGGACAAGATCGAGATAGTCCTCGAGCCGGCGTCCCACACTGCCGAACAACTCGCGCCACTGCTCCAGCATCAGCAGCAGCGAGGGACCGGTGTCGAAGGTGAAGCCCGACGACTCCCAGCGACCGGCGCGCCCACCGGGCCGGTCGTGCCGCTCGAGCACGGTCACCCGATGTCCGGCACGCGCCAGGCGGATGGCCGTGGCAAGGCCGCCGATGCCTGCACCGATCACGACCGCGTGGCGGCCCGTGGCGCGGGACGGGGCAATGGCGGACGACGCCGCCGGATCAACGGTGGTGCTCAGGCCCATGCAGGTGGTCTCATTCGGTTGCAGGTCGGCGAATCGATGGATGGTAATCTACGGTCGCAGACCCCGGCTATGTTCCCGGGGTGACCGATCACCCCTCGACGGTGGACCTCCTGATCCTCGGCGGCGGGATCGTGGGCGCTGGCATCGCGCGCGATGCCGCGATGCGCGGCCTTTCGGTGACCCTGATCGAGGCCCATTCGGTGGGATGGGGCACCAGCAGCCGCTCCAGTCGCCTGATCCACGGCGGCATCCGCTACCTCGAGCTCGGCGACATCGGCCTGGTCCGCGAGGCGCTGCACGAGCGCGCCACCCTGCTGCGAATCGCCCCCCACCTGGTGCGTCCCACGCCGTTCCTCTTCGTGCTCGACCGCGGCCAGTACTGGCAGTGGTTCCGGGTGGGCGTCGGCGTGCTGCTCTACCGCCTGCTGGCCGGCCGCCACGCCCTGGGACCACACCACCCCCTCAGCCGTCGTGCCCTGATCCGGCGCGAGCCGCTCCTGGCCATGAGTCCGGTGATCGGTGGTGCGCTCTACCAGGACGCCCGCGGCGACGACGTGAATCTGGTCTGGGGCAACGTGGTCGCGGCAAGCCAGCTCGGGGCGGAGGTCATCGAGGAGACCCATGCCGCGGTGACGGTCGACGACGCGGGTGCCACCGCGCGCCTCCCCGACGGGCGAACGATCCGGGCCGGCGCGCTGGTGCTGGCACTCGGCCCCTGGACCGATGAGGTCCGCGGCGAGATCGGCCTCCCCGACCGCGACCTGGTCGGTGGCACCAAGGGCATCCACATCACCTTCGGCTCGGAGCGCCTGCCGCTCAGGTATGCCCTTGCCCTGCGCCATCCCGACGACCGACGAGTGATGTTCTGCATTCCCGAGCCGGAACACCGGCGGGTCCTGGTTGGCACCACCGACACCGAGACCGACGAATCGCCCGACCAGCTCACGGTCGATGACGCCGATGTGCACTACCTGCTTCGCGCAGTGCAGCACCTCTTCCCCGACCTCGGGCTCGGCGAGGACGACGTCGAGGATCGCTGGGCCGGGCTCCGGCCGCTGCTGCAACAGCAGGGGAGCGCCAGCAGCCGCAGCCGGGAGCACGCCATCGTGCGCGAGGGTCGCGCGCTCACCCTCGCGGGCGGCAAGCTCACCACCTATCGCGCCATGGCCGAGGAGGCGGTGGACCAGGTCGGGGAGATCCTGGGGCGGGAGCTGCCACCGTGCCGCACCGGCGAGGTGCGGCTGCCCTGACAGGAAGGGCCCAGCCACCAACGCCACCTGCCGGTCGACGGGGAGGTATACCTTCCGACATGCCGCGCTCGTCACATCCGCGAGAACAACTCACCGCCACCGGAATCCGGATCGTCGGTCAGGCCGCGGCCGAGCTGGTCCAGCAGGCGAGAGGCACGCTTTCCCCGCCCCCGCCTGGCGACATCCTGTGGATCGCCCGGATGCTCGCCCGACCGAGATTGGGCCATGGCTCGCCGATCCCCGCCATGCTTCAGGTCGTGACCAAGGCGATCCGGGCCGACTGGGATGCTTGCCCGGATCTGACGCGGGAGGGACCGGTGACTCGACCGGCAGGCCGATTCCATGGCGCCAGCTGGCAGACCGACGGCGACGTGGGGAGTTGGCGCGGCGAACTGCTCTGGCGACACCCGCATCCGATCCTCGCCGGGATCCCCTGCACCACCCAATTGGTGATCGACGAGCAACAATCGAGGGTGACGGTGACCCTGGCCGTGGCGACGGAGGGTGGGCTGATCGCCGTGCGGGGGCCGGCCGGAGCCGGGCAACTCCGCCCGAAACTCCTCGATCTCCTTCGCAAGGCTGTGACGCTCACCGCCGACGGGCAGGGAGACGGCATCCGATGGCTGGATGAGGACGAGATCGAGCCCTTCGTCCGGGATGTGATGCTCGGCGAGCAGCGGGAATATCCCGTCGCGGTCCTCGCGCCGCGCGAGGACGGTGGCTACCTGGTTGAGCCCGAGCTGATCGCGGGGGAACTCTTCGGCCTTGCCCCGTTGCATGTGATGACCAGCCACAGCTGCACCTTCAGGCTCACCGATGCGGTGGGTGACCGACGCCTCTCTGCCTACTGGGGCGCACTCCGCGTCTATCGACAGGAATTCTCCTGTGCCGACAGCAGCACCGATCACTGGTTGCTGATGCGTGACCGCATCGAGGATCCGGTTGAGCGCGCTGCCCTGGTTGGCCGGATCGCCCAGGCGGCGGTCGCACGACTCTGCCCGGTCGATGGGGTCGCGTCACGCCGCGCCGCCGCAGCGGCGCGCCATGCCAGATCCGTCCCGGCGGATCCGTTGTCGACCCCGACGAGCTCGCCCACCACGGTCGACGCCGATGCCGACGCCGAGCCGACCTGGCACGCAGCGGCTGGCGATGAGGGCACCGTTCCCAGGCCAAGCAGTGCGTGGTTCGACCTCGTGTCCCGGCAACTGGCTGACCTTGGTGGAACGCTTGCCCATCTCGCGGCGACGCAGGAACGGCTGGCCGACGAACTCTCGCTTCTCCGGACCGCCACGGCGGTCCGCGCCGGTGAACTGGGTGCGGTCGATCGACGGCTGGCAGAGTTCGAGCAGCTGCTCAGACCCGACGAGCCGCTCGACGAGGCGAGGGAGGAACCGTCGGCGGAATCGGCGGACCCGACCCCGCAGCTGGTCGATTTCGTCCGCGAGGCGGCCGGTGAGTACATCGACCACCTGCTGGTGCTCGACTCCGCGGAGCGCGCGGCCCGCGAGAGCCCCTACGAGGACCCGTCTCGCGTCGCGGCGGTGCTCGAGGCGATGGCGCAGGTCTCCCAGCGCCGTCAGGAAGGCCGCCTCGCCACCGGGCTCCGGGCCGCCTTTCAGGAGGTGGGTATCGACTACCGCTCGGGCATCGCCGACTCGACCAGTGACCGACTCCGCCGTCAATATCGCTTCGTCGATCCCGATGGGCGTGAATTCGACTGCTTCGAGCACATCGCCATCGGCGGCACCTACAACCCCCGCCGTTGCCTCCGGATTTACTTCAGCTCGAAGGCGCCGGCAGAATCACGCTTCGTGATCGGCCACGTCGGTCGTCACCTGCAGGTGATCACCTCGACCTGATGCACCCCGGCCGACACAGGGTCGGGGAGTGCGCAGGACACCCGCCCGCCACCGCCGCGCTGATTATCTTGGGACGGCCGATCGCCCCGCCCTCTCGACTCTCGACCCGCATCGGATTGCCGTGACCGGAACCGCCGCTCCCTCGACGCTCGACACCGCCGCCGCCTGGCCGGCGATCAACTCGATCCGGGTCCTCGCCATGGACGCGGTGCAGGCCGCCAACTCCGGCCATCCCGGCACCCCCATGGCGCTCGCCCCGGCGGCCTGGGTGCTCTGGACCCGCCACCTCAAGCACGCACCGCACGATCCCGACTGGGCCGACCGCGATCGCTTTGTCCTCTCCTGCGGCCACGCGTCGATGCTGCTCTACGCCTTGCTCCACCTGACCGGCTACGACCTGCCGATGGAGGAGCTGAAGCGCTTCCGGCAGTGGGGATCGAAGACCCCGGGACATCCGGAGCGAGGGCACACGGTTGGCGTCGAGACCACGACCGGCCCGCTGGGTCAGGGGATCGGCAACGCGGTCGGGATGGCGATCGCCGAGCGGATGCTGCGCCACGAGTTCGGCGAGGACGTGGTGAGCCACCGCACCTGGGTGATGGCCTCCGACGGCGACATGATGGAGGGCGTCGGTTCCGAGGCCGCCTCCCTGGCTGGCCACCTCGGCCTCGGCCGGCTCACGGTGATCTACGATGACAACCACATCACCATCGATGGCCGCACCAACCTGGCGTTCTCCGAGGACGTGGCCCAGCGCTTCGAGGCCTACGGCTGGCGCACCCTGCGGGTCGACGACGGCAACGACCTGGTCGCGATCGACGCCGCCCTCGCCCGAGCGGGGATGGAAGAGGACAAGCCGACCCTGATCGTGCTCAAGACGATCATCGGCGACCCGGCGCCCACCAAGCGGGACACTTCAGCGGCACACGGCTCGCCGCTCGGTGCCGAGGAAGTGGCCCGCACCAAGGAAATCCTCGGCTGGCCACCGGAGCCGTTCTTCGTGCCCCGCGAGGCATACCGCGACAGCGGTGCCCTGGTCGCGGCAGGTCGCGAGATGGTGCATGCCTGGGAGCAGCACCTCGCGGCCCGCCCCGATGCCGCGACCTTCCGGGCCCGGATCGCCGGCACGCTTCCCGAGGGGTGGCAGCTCGCGCTCCCCGACCTGAGCACGGCCACCCTGGCGACCCGGCAGGCATCGCAGCAGACCCTCGCGGCGCTCGCCGAGGTGATCCCGGCGCTGGTCGGCGGGTCGGCCGACCTGACGCCGAGCAACGGAACCAACATCACCACCGGCGGCACTTTCGGACCCACCAGCAGCGGCAAGCGCTTCCACTGGGGGGTGCGTGAACACGGGATGATGGCGGCATGCAACGGGATGGCAGCCCACGGTGGCGTGCATCCCTACGGCGCCACCTTCCTCGCCTTCCTCGACTACTGCAAGCCGTCGGTGCGACTGGCCGCGCTGATGGGACTGCCGGTGACGGCGATCTTCACCCACGACTCGATCGGGCTGGGCGAGGACGGACCGACGCACCAGCCGATCGAGCAGCTGGCGATGCTGCGCAGTATTCCCGGGATGACGATGATCCGCCCCGCCGACGCTGCCGAAACGGTCGAGGCATGGCGCTCGGCGATGCTCAACGCCAACGGCCCCACGGCGCTGATCCTCACCCGGCAGAAGCTGCCGGCGCTTGAGCGCAACGCCGACCCTGCCGGCGAGGCACGGCGCGGCGGCTACATCCTGCATGAACCGGCGAGCGCCCCGGTCGCGATCGTGATCGGCACCGGCTCCGAAGTGCAGCTCGCCCTCGAGGCCGCCCGACAGCTCGACGCCGACGGGATCCCGACCCGCGTGGTGTCGATGCCCTCGTGGGAGCTCTTCGCCGCGCAGGACGAGGCGTGGCGCGAGCGGGTGCTGCCGCCCAAGCTCACGGCACGGGTGTCGATCGAGGCCGCCACGACCTTCGGATGGGAACGCTGGGTCGGTCAGGGCGGTACCATGATCGGGATCGATCACTTCGGCGCATCGGCCCCGGCCGCGCGCCTCTTCACCGAATTCGGCTTCACCGCGGACCATGTGATCGCCGCCGTGCGCGCCCTCGCCTGAGCTTCTGGAGCATTCGATGTCGCAACCCCTCGTCCACCTCGGCACCCTCGGCCAGAGCCCCTGGTACGACTTCATCACCCGCGACCTCGTCGCCTCGGGCGAACTCGCCCGGCTGATCCGCGAAGAGGGACTGCGGGGGATGACATCGAACCCGACGATCTTCGAGAAGGCGATCACCGGGTCGAGTGACTACGACGACGATGTGCGGACGCTGGCGTCGCGGGGGGCGACGGCACAGGAGATCACCGAGGCGCTGATGGTGGCCGACGTGCAGGCGGCGTGTGATGCGTTTCGCGACCTGTACGACGCCGCCAGCAACGGCGACGGCTGCGTCTCGATCGAGGTGGCACCGACGCTGGCCCACGACACCGAGGCGACGATCGTCGAGGCCCAGCGCCTCTGGCAGCGGGTCGATCGTCCCAACGTGATGATCAAGGTGCCGGGCACCAAGGCCGGCCTCCCGGCGATCACCCATCTCCTCGGCGCAGGAATCAACGTCAACGTGACGCTGCTCTTCAGCGTCGATCGCTATCGCGAGGTGATCGAGGCGTTCTTGCGCGGCCTCGAACAGCGGGTCGACGAGGGTCACGCGATCGACCGGCTGTACAGCGTGGCGAGCTTCTTCGTCTCACGCGTCGACGGGCAGACCGACCCGCCGATCGAGCAGGCCGGCGAGGCGGCGGCCCCGCTGCTGCACCGGATGGCGATCGCCAACGCCGTGGCGGCCTACGCCACCTTCGGTGAGTCGCTCCTGACCGCACGCTGGCAGACCCTCGCCGCGCGCGGAGCGTCGGTCCAGCGGCCCCTGTGGGCCTCGACGTCGACCAAGGACCCCAGCCTCCCCGACACGTACTACGTGGAGGCGCTGATCGCCCCGGACACCGTGAACACGGTGCCACCCGCCACCTGGCAGGCCTATGCCGACCACGGCGATCCGCATGTGCGGATCACTCCCGATGCCGAGGCCGAGGCAGCCCGGACCCTGGCGCGGTATCGCGAGCTCGACCTCCCGCCGCTCGCCGAACGCACGGCGTTTCTCGAGGACGAGGGGGTCGACAAATTCGCGGCGAGTTGGCATTCGCTCCTCGACGCGATCGAGGCGAAGGCGGGGGCGCTGACCGGCTGAGGCACCGAGCCGGACCGCGCTACCTTTCGAGGATGCACGTCCGGCTGCTCTTCGCCACGATCCTGCTCGCGGTTTCCCCGCTCGAGGCCCAGGCGCCGCTCGACTCGGTCGAGGCGGCGCTTCGTGCTGGCGATGCCTGGCGCGCCACCCGACTCCTCACTCCCGCGCTCAGGAGCGCCGACGGCCGCACGCCCGAGGTGCTGATCGCGGCGGCGCGTGCCGCCGCTGGCTGGGAGGGGTGGACCACTGTCGAACGCCTCCTCAAGAGCCAGGAATGGCTCGACGGTCGCTTCGACCGCCTCGGTCGCCGGCTCCTCGCCGAGGCGGCGCTTGCCGATGGCCGCCCGGGCGACGCCCTCACCCAGATCCGTGCGGCTCTCGTCCACACGGTCTATCCCCGCACCGACGAGGAACAGGCCCGCCGCTGGATCATCCTCGCACGGGCCCATGAACGACTGTCGGCGTGGGACAGCGCCGGTGCCGCCTATACCCGTGCCGCGCCGCTCTTCCCCGAATTGAGCGACTGGCTGGCGCTCCGTGCTGCCGGGGTGACTGCCGATGCGACACGTAGGGCCCGACTCTACACGACCATCACCAATCCGATGGCCCACACCCGGATCGAGTGGACCGAGGCCCTGGCGCTCTCCCGGATGGAGGAGAAGGAGGCTGCGGCCAAGGTCTATGCCTCGCTCGGCGCCAGCGCCGATGCCCTGCGGCTCCGCTGGGAGGCGAACACCGACCCGCCGACCCGCGGCCGGATCGCCGACGAACTGTTCCGGCTGGTGCGCGCCGATCGTCCCGCGGGCGAGGTCCGTCAGGCACTGGAGATCATCGAGGGCTACAGTGTCCCGATGGCGCGAAGCGAATCGCTGCTGGTGGCCACCCGCGCCGGCGCGCACGGCAGGCCGAGCCAGGCGGTGAAGCTCTTCAGCGCACTCGAGCACGGTGGCTCGCTGACCAACCCCCAGCTCATGGCCCTCGGCGACGCCGAGGGCGACCTCGGCCGCTGGAGCAGCGCGGCACGCACCTACCGGCAGATCCGGACCGGGCCGCTGGCCGGACGCGCCGCCTACTACGAGGCACGGGCACTGCTGCGGGGCGGCAACGGCGGCGCAGCGATCAGCAGGTTGCGCCGCATCCCCTCGCGGTTCGCCAGCGACACCTTCGCGGCCGGCACCGCGCTCTACCTGCTCGGTGACCTGGCGCTCGACGCCAACGACCCCGACTCGACCCGGACCCTCTTCAACCGCCTGGCGAGCCGGTATCCGTCGTCGGGCTTTGCCCAGCGGGCCGCGCTGATCGCTCCGCTGATCGCGCTGGCCGGGGGCGATGCCGCCGCGGCGCGGCGTGAACTGGAGGCGTCGCTCGGTGCGGGTCGACTCACCGGATTCGACGCCGACGCCGGGCGCTACTGGCTGGGGCGAAGCTTCCTGGCACTCAACCAGCCGGAACGGGCGAAGACCAGCTTCCGCGAGCTGCTCGGCCGGGGCCCGGAGAACTACTACGCGGTCCTCGCCGCGGCACGGCTCGACACGATGCCGTGGCGGCTGCCGTCGGGAACGGTGCCGACCCCCGACTCATTGCCGCCGGCACTGCACCGTGCCAGGCTGCTCGATGCGATCGGGCTCGACTTCGAGGCCGGGCTCGAGCGCGACGGCTATGCGGCCGCGGCCGGGAGCGCCGATGCACGGCTTGCCGCCGGCGAGGCGTTCCTCGCCGCCGGCTTCCCGAACCTCGCCACTCGCCTGGGGTACCGGGCGCTCTCGGCCGGGGCGGCGCGGAGCGGCACGCTCTGGCGCCTGCTCTACCCGCTGCCCTACGCGGCATCGCTGCGCACCGCGGCCGAGGCCGCCTCGCTCGACCCCTGGCTGGCCGCCGCCGTGATCCGGCAAGAATCGGCGTTCGATCCGCGGGCGACATCGGCGGTCGGTGCACGAGGATTGATGCAGGTGATGCCAGCCGTTGGTCCTGCGCTGGCGCGATCAGTGGGGATACCCGATTTCGATCCCGCGCTGCTCTGGCAACCCGATGTGAACCTGGCGATGGGCACCAGGCATCTGGCCGAGGCCCTGGGACGCTACGACGACCTGGAGCTCGCGCTGGCAGCGTACAACGCCGGCGGCACCCGGGTCGAGCGCTGGCGTCGTAGTCCGCTCACCGGTGCGCGCGATGGCGAGATCCATGACCCCGAGCTCTTCGTGGAGCGGATCCCGTACCTCGAGACCCGGGTGTATATCCGGAACATCACGGTCAATCGGGCCGTGTACCGGATGCTGTACGAGGTCGATGGTCGATAGTCGATGGTCGTTCGCGGTATGCCGAGTTCCTTGACCAATGGCCCTCAACCATCGACCATCGGCCATCGGCCATCGACCCTGAATGGAGCATCTCATGAACGAGCATCGCAGTCTCGTGGCCAGCATCGTGCTCGCCCTGGGAATCGCCGTCGGCGGCTGGTCGATCGGGCATGGCTTCGTGGCGGGGCGGAAGGCGGACCGGTTCGTGACCGTCAAGGGCCTCGCCGAGCGCAACGTCAAGGCCGACCTGGCACTCTGGCCACTCCGCTTCGTGCGGACCGACGACGACCTTGGTCGTGCCCAGGGCGCGATCGAGCGCGACACCCGCCTGGTGGTCGCCTTCCTCGCGCGTCACGGCATCGACACCACCCAGGTCCGTCGACAGAACCTCCAGGTCACCGACGTGATGGCGAATGCCTATCGCAATGGACCGGTCGGCGCGCGCTACATCCTGACCCAGCAGCTGATGGTTCGCTCCAGCGAACCCGACACCGTCCTGGCCGCGAGCCAGAAGGTCGGCGAACTGGTGCAGGCTGGAGTGGTGCTCACGAGCGAGGGAGGGTTCAGCAACGGCCCGACCTACCTCTTCACCCGTCTCAACGACTTCAAGCCGGCGATGATCGGCGAGGCGACAGCCAATGCCCGGGAGGCGGCGGAGAAGTTCGCCACCGACGCACAGAGTCAACTCGGCGGCATCAGGCAGGCGAGCCAGGGGTTCTTCTCCATCCTGCCGCGTGACCAGGCCGGTGGCATCAGCGAGGAGAGCCAGGTCGAGAAGACGATCCGCGTGGTCACCACGATCAGCTACTCGCTCGAGGACTGACCCGACGCCGCCATCCGGCGGACGTCCTCGGGCGTCCGACTCGCCTCGCGCAGCGCCCGCACCGTGGTGCTGCCGTCGCGCTTGCTGAGCTTCTTTCCCCGGGCATCGAGCAGCAGCGGATGGTGGAGGGTCACGAAGGGCGCGGTCCGACCCAGCACTCGCCCCAGCAGCAGTTGTCGACCGGTCGAAGGCATCAAGTCCTCACCGCGAACAATCAGGTTCACCCCGTGCACCAGGTCGTCGACCACCACGGAGAACTGGTAGGTCCACTGCCCCATCGCGTCGCGGATCACCGGATCGCCATGCTCGGCGGCGGGATGCTGGCGAATCGCTCCCAGCAACAGGTCGTCGACCACCGTCCCGGCATCGGGGAGCCTCACCCGCACCACCGGACGACCGGGACGATTGACCGGCTGTCCGCGACAGGTGCCCGGATAGCGGCGCTCGCCGTCGGCATCCGGCGGACCGAGATCACCCCGGGTGCAGGTGCAGCCATAGACCAGCCCCGCGGCCTTGAGCCGGGCGAACGCCTCGGCGTAGCGGGCCGGCTGGTCGCTCTGGCGAAATGGTGAGGGGTGTTCTGCCAGCGACGCGAGCGATGCAGCGTCGGGCTCGAACCCGAGCCACGCCAGATCCTCGAGGATCGACCGTTCGAACTCGGGCGTACAGCGGCTGCGGTCGTGATCCTCCATCCGGACCAGCACCCGCGCGCCCGTGATTGCCGCCGTCCCCCAGAGCCACTCGGCGTGCAGCACATGACCGAGGTGCAGCTCGCCGGTGGGCGAGGGTGCGAACCGGGTCACGACCGGGTCGGGGATCGGCGTCGGCCGGAAAGCGGGGAGATCAATCATCAGTTCGGCTATCGTCGATCGTCGATCGTTGCTTCAAGCTCGCTCACCAACGCCGCGATGTCGTCCGGCGTCGTCAGGTAGCTGGTGATGCAGGCGCGAAGCGTCGGCTCACCACCCGTGAGCGTCACCGCCGAAATCCAGGCGGTACCGCGGGCGTAGATCGCGTCGCGGATGGTGGTGTTCGCGATCCGGCCGGCGCGGATGTCGGCGTGGGTGAAGTTGACCACCGGGAGCGGCGTGTCGTTGACGACGATCCAGCCGGCCTCGGAGAGCCGCTCGCGCAGCAGATCGCCCATCGCCGCCTGATGCTCGATTAGCGTCGCGTAGCCGTCCACACCCAGCTCGGCCAGGGCACAGAAGACCTTGAACCCGGTGGCGCGCCGCGACCATTGCGGTGTGACCAGATGGGGATCGACGGTGACCGGTGAGGCGGCTGGCGGCATGTAGGCACTCGCCACACCGAACGCCTGCGACATCGCGTCCGGATGCCGAGTGAAGACCATCCCCGCCCCCATCGGCACCGAGAGCCACTTGTGAGCGTCCCAGGTGATCGAATCGGCCCGCTCGATCCCGGCGAGCAGCGGCCGGAGGCGCGGCGAGAGGACCGCGGCCCCGCCCCACGCCGCATCGCAGTGGAACCAGGCCCGGTGCCGCGCCGCCACGTCGGCGATCGCCGGCAACGGGTCGATCATCCCCGCGCTGGTGGTCCCCGCCGTCCCCACGACCATGACGGGATGCAGGCCAGCCTCGGCATCGGCGGTCATCATCGCGTCGAGCGCGTCGGTGTCGAGGACGAAGCGGTTGGTGACCGGCACCACCCGCACCGCATCGGTGCCGAGGCCGGTCATCCGGGCAGCCTTGACGAACGAGTGGTGCGACTCGCCGGAGACGTAGAGCACCGGCTGGCGATCGAGCGCCCTGAGCCCGCCGGTGGCGGCTGCGGGACAGTGCACGGCCAGTGCGGCGAGCATGGCGGCGAGATTCGCCTCGGCACCACCCGAGGTGAAGTGCGCGGCCATGGTGTCGGGATCGTAACCGAGCGCCACCGCGAATCGCCGCAGCGTGAGCCGTTCGAGCTCCTGCACCGCCGGGGCGTGCGACCAGACGGCGAGCTGGGGATTGTAGAGCGCGGCGAGGGTGTCGCCCATCACGGCCGCCGGCCGCACGCTCGGGTTGTAGAGACCGTAGTAGCGCGGGTGGGTCACGTGCACCAACCCGCGACGCAGCAGCGCGATCATCTCCGTCGTCAGCCGATCGATCGGCACCGGCGCTGAGAAATCGTAGTGCTGCTCCAGCTCGGCCCGGAGCTCGAGCGGATCGGGCTGGTGGACCACCGGCAGCGAACGGATCGTCGACTCGAAGCCCTCGACCTCGCGGGCGATCGTGCTCCAGGCCTCGTGCAGCGCGCTGTCAGTCATGGCGCCACGTGTCGAGTCAGCCAATCGTGTTCCGCACCGAAGAGCGCCGCCTGGGTCGCCGGTCCCGCATCGCGGCACGAGGCATCGAGGCGGAGGAACGACACCGGGATGCCGGCCTGACCCAGCTGGGTCCGGAAGAACGTCCCGAAGGAGAAGATCCCCGGCGCCGTCGCGGGGCCCTCGCTCACCAGCACCGGGGCGCGACTGGCGGTCGCCTCCTGGATCGGGGCGCGGTCGAGCCAGGCCGTGAGCAGGGTCCGGAACGGCCGGGCCGTGGTCCATTCGTGCCAAGGTGCGGGATCGGTCCCCGAGCCGCCCGGCAACCAGCCATCGCCCGGACAGCGGAGGATCGCGGCCTTGATGCGTGGGTCGGTGTTGCGGAGCGCGGCGGCCGTGACGGCCCCGGCACCGGTTCCCACCACGGCGATCCGGCTGCTGTCGGCGATGCCCCGTGCCACCACATCGGCGATCGCCGCCCGGATGTCCGCCACGTCCTCTCCCGGCCATTGGCGACCGAGCCCGTTGACCACGTCGAAGCCGTAGCCGGTCGAGCCGCGCGGGTTCACCCGCAGCACCAGCCAGCCCGCGGCGGCGTGCGCGAGGGCATAGGGCGCGTAGCCGTAGCCGGTCATCGCGTGCGGTCCGCCGTGCACGTCGACCAGCAGCGGGTAGCGCTGCGAGGGATCGAAGCCCGGGCGGACGCCGCAGCCAGGCATCGATCGCCGTGCCATCGGCCGCCCGGAACTCGAACTCCTCCAGCTCGCCGCTCGGCGGGGCGCTGTCGGGCGAGACGAGCACGCTGAACTGCGAAGGCCGATCGAGGTCGACCTTCACCAGCTCGCCCGGGATGTCGGGCGTCGACCGAAGCGCCAGCGCCCAGTCGCCGCGCGGCGGGGATCGATTGCAGCGAGAGGAGGTGGAGGCCACTGGTTCCGGACGACAGCTTGCCGCTCCGGACATCGACCTTCTGGATGTTGCGGCTGCCGCGGTCCTCGGTGACGAACCAGAGCTCCCGATTGCCGTGCCAGGCCAGGTCGAGCACGTCGCGATCGAGTCCGACCGTGAGCCGCTTGAGGCCGCTGCCATCGGGATGCAGCACGATCAGCTCCGACGCCGACCAATTGGCGGTTTCCACCGGCTGCCCGGTGAAGGCAATCCACTCGCGATCGGGAGAGACCACCGGCAGGTGCCAGCGACCACCGGTGCCGGCGAGGTAGCGACGCGAACCGTCGCCGATGTCCACCACGAAGAGCGAGGCGCCCTCGCGGGGCTCCTCGCCGCCGATGATCCGTCCCGACACCACCAGGCTGCTGTCGCCCAACCAGTCGTACTCCACCAGCCGCTCGAGCCCCGGTTCGGCCGGGCCGATCGCGAAGTCGTCGCCGGTGAGCCGCCGGACGGCCCCGCCGGCGCTGGCCACGAGGTAGAGACTCCGGCGGGCGTTGCGATCACCACCATCGAAGCGGTGGCCACCGGGAAAGGGCGCGCTCGCATCGGCGGCCAGCGCAATCGAGGTGCCGTCGGGCGACCAGCGGAAGGTGGCCACCCCGGCAGGGAGATCGGTCAGCTGCCGGTCGGCCCCGCCCAGGGAGTCGCGCACCAGCAGTTGCCAGGCGTCGCCGCGACGCGCCAGCCAGGCGATCGCCTGCCCCTTGGGGGCGAACGCCGGTTGGCGGCCGGGACCCAGCTCCCAGGGCGCGCCACCCTTGGCGGGAATCACCTCGATGGAATACCGGAACGAATCGACCACCGGATCGGCGAAGCGCAGGGTGTAGGCCACCAGCGAACCCTCGGGCGCCGCCGCGGCGTCGACGATCTCGTGCCGGGCGAAGAATGCCTGGGGGCCCTGTGCAGTGACCGGTGGGGTGACCAGCGCCAGCAGCAACGACGACGCGACGACTCGCCTCATCCGCGCGCCGACCGGTCGCCCAGTTCCGCGCTCACCCTGGCCACCAGCATCTCGACTGCCACCCGGTTCTGGCCGCCCTGTGGGATGATCACGTCGGCGTGGCGCTTGGAGGGCTCCACGAACTCCAGGTGCATCGGCCGCACGGTGGCCAGGTACTGGCGGACCACGTCGTCGACCGTGCGGCCGCGCTCCTGCACGTCGCGCTGCATCCGCCGGATGAAGCGGATGTCGTCGGCCACATCAACGAACACCTTGATGTCGAAGAGGTCGCGAAGACGGCGGTCGGTGAAGAGGAGGATCCCGTCGACCACCACGATCGGCGCCGGCTCAACCCGCACCGTCGCCGCAGCGCGCGTGTGGGCGGCGAAGTCGTAGGTCGGCTTGTCGATCGCCGTGCCCGCGGCCAGCATCTCGAGATGGGCCACCAGCAGGTCGTTGTCGAGCGCGTCGGGATGGTCGAAGTTGACCTTGCGCCGCTCCTCGAGGGTGATGTGGGCGAGATCCTTGTAGTACGCATCCTGGTCGAGAAACGCCGCGCGCACCTCGGCGGCGTCGAGGATCGCCCGGGCAACAGTGGTCTTGCCGGAACCGCTGCCACCCACCACGCCGATGATGAGGGGACGCGTCACGGCATCCGCTCGATATCCACCCGCAGCTCGTACCAGCCATCCTTCTGCCAGTGCTGCACCTTGAGCTGATGCGTCCCGCCGCCCTGGAACTCGCACCTCCTTGACCCGCGACTCACCGGGAACCGGATCCTCGAGGATCACCTTGCCGTCGAGGAACACCCACACTGCGTCGTCGGCAATGGTGCGCAGAAGGTAGCGGCCGGGCGCGAGGGTGACCGTGCCGGTGGCCGTGGTGCGAACGTTGGCCTGGGGGATCGCCTTGTTGGGCGGGCCATACCACGTCAGGTCGAGCCGGGTGGTGTCCATCGTGGCCACCACCGTGGCGGTCGAGTCGAACGGCAGGTCCGGTGCGGGATAGAACTCCAGGTGCCAGTCGATCTTCGGCTGGAACCGGGTCCACGAGAACCGCCACGGCTGCCCGGCCGGCACCGGCTCACCGAACGGCGTGAGGAACGCCTTGCGACCGGTGTATTCCAGCGTCACGCTCCAGTCGTTCTCGCGACCGCCGGTTGGCACCACGGTGAGGGTGTCGCCCACCTTGCCCGACTCGGCGCTGAGCGAAACCACCCCCTGGAGGTCGACCACCCTCCAGTCGCCGGCGGGACCCAGGACCCGGAGCGGCTGGGGTGATTGATCGTCGCGCCCCACCGGCCAGAGCTTCGGGGACTGCCAGTCGTACGGCCCCCACTCGTCGACGATGATCGTGCTCCGGCCACGGCGACCGCCCTTGGGGATCATCGCGTTCATCCCGCCGGGAAGCCGCGCCACGCGGTATTCGGGTGGCACCTGGACCGGCGCCGGCGTGCCGCCGGTGGGCGGCGTGACCACCATCCCGCTGGTGTCGCCGCTCAGGCGCCAGGTGCTGTCGGCCCCGGTCACCACGTTGCCGACGATGCGGGCCCGCTGGGTGTTGTCGATCCGGAAGACCAGGTGGTTGTCGCGGAACGTGTTGCCGAGAATCACCGCGTCGCGCGAGCGGGTATCGCGGTGTCTGGGATAGCCCCAGTCGCCGGGTTCGACCTTGTTCCACCAGAGGTGGATCGCGGTGGTGTCACCGTCGAAGCTGTTGCCGGTGATGCGGTTGTCCTGGCCGTGCTCGATCGCGATCGCCTCGACGTTGTCCTTGAAGTGGTTGCCGATCCACTTCGAGTCGTACGAGTAGCCGCCCCACACGCCGTGCCAGTTCTGCTCGACCCGGTTGTTCACGAACACGTTGCGGGAGAAGGTCGCCTCGATCCCGTTGGTGGGCGCGTGGGAGAAGTCGTTGCCGTAGAAGAGGTTGTCGTTGGCGCCGCCCTCGCCGCTGTCCATCGTCTGCTGGCCGGCCCAGAGGAAGAGCCCGTCACCACCGTGGGTCACGCTGTTGTAGGCCACCACGTTGTGGCAACTCTGCTCGTACATCAGCAGACCGGCACTGTCCTGGCCGCGGTTGTAGAAGCCGTGCGAGTAGCCGCGCACGTCGTAGTCGATCCGGTTGTGCATGATCCGGTTGTACGACGCGCGATACATCCCGATGCCGAGCCCGGAGTTGTAGGAGAAGTCATTGTTCCAGATGGTAAGGGAATCGGTGCGGGTCATCAGCAGGCCATTCATCCCCTGCCGCGCGGTCACGCCACGGATCTCGCCGCCCGTCACGTCCTCCAGGTAGATCGCGGCACCCCGCTCCAGCCACTCGCGCTTCTCGTTCTGGTGGTAGGAGAGCCAATCGATCAGCGACTCCTTCTCGATGCCGCTGTAGAGCCGCGGCTTCCAGTTGTGGGAGAGGGTCATGTCGCGGATCCGGAGCTGGCGGGTGCCGCTGGCGATCAGCGCCACCTTGTAGCCGCGCACCGTGCCGCCCCGCACCGTCACCCGCTCGCCGCCGTCGATCCGGATCCCGGTGCCGGCGAACTGGTCGGGCCGGGTCCGGTCCCGGGTCCCCACCAGCTCCACGCCGCGGAGGTCCACGGCGATCCCGGAGCCCCGGATCGTCATGGCGGCCTGGTCACCCGAGGGGGCGAGGTAGCTCCCCGGGGCGATACGGGTGCTGGCGGTGATCACCATCCCGGGCTGGAAGGGGACAGCCGCCTGCTGGGCGGGGAGAACGAGGGGGATCGCGAGGAGGAGCGGGAGGAGTCGCATTGGTGAAAGCTACAACGTGACGGGGGCCCCGCCGAATGGGTTGTCAGGGTAACCGGAGCCAAATAGGCTCCGGACTCCAGCAACCCTGACGCGCTTCTGCGGAGACCCCGATGCCAGCCTGGCGATCGATCGCCCGACGACTCCTCCACGGCGCGGCCGTGATGGCACTCGTCGTGCCGGCGACAACGGCCTGCAGCGGCTCTCCCACGAGTGCCGGAGACGATGGCCCCGTCCCCACCGGCATTATCCTCGCCGGTACCCCGAATGGGCCGGAGACCGGCACGTACCTGATCGATATTGCGTCAGGAGACGTCACCCGGATCGTCGAGGGCTTTGAACCACTATCGGTCGCATTCCAGGGGGGATACTCACGGTCGCTGGACGTCGTCTACGGTCTGACAATCACGCCGCCAATCGACCAAATCAAGGCAATCTCGCTTGATTCCAACGACACGTCGATCGTGGTGACGATGCGGCAACCGAGCACGTTGGCGGGCGCGTATGACCTGTCATCCGATGGACACGTACTGGCAATCCAGACCGGTGAACCTGACAAGGTCCAGCTCTCCATCGTCAATCTGGTCACCGGAGTCTGGGCCCCAATCGTGGACCAGACGAGCCGCCTCGACACGATCCCACTCGCCTCAATCCGGTGGTCGCCTGATGGCGAAACCCTGTTTGCGGTGACCGAAGGCTGGCCCGGCCGCACCGAGCTGGTGCGAATCGATCCAGCCACGCAGGTGTTCACGATCATCTCGCCGAGTACACGAGAGTACGGCACCACCCTGGGTCGATATCTCTCCGGACGGGCTTGTCATCGCCCATGGCGATGGTGACGCCCGGATCATCTTTCGCGACCAAGAGGGCAACGAGCTCTCCAGCTACCCGACGGTGGCTCCGCGAGTGATGCGTCCCACGTTTTCCCCGGACGGCAGGTTTCTCGCCTACCAGGAGCTCGGTCCGGAGGGCGAGGCAGGCATCGTTCTCATGCGCCTCTCCGACGGCAAGCGCTGGCCGCTCAAGATGAACGCGGACTTTGTCGTCTGGCTCTCCGACTGGATCTGACGGCCTGAAACGACGAACGGAGGAGCCACCCGGCCCCTCCGCTCTCCGTCGTTCACCATTCCCGCGGCCTGACGGCCGCGGCTGTGCCATGCCCTGCCGGCATCGGGCGGCGCGAGCGCCGCCCCTACCCCTGCGCGTATTCCCCCATCGGCGGACAGGTGCACACCAGGTTCCGGTCGCCATACGCGCTGTCGATCCGGCTCACCGTGGGCCACACCTTGCGGTCGCGGAGCCCCGGCACCGGGAACGCCGCCCGCTGGCGCGAGTAGGGTCGGTCCCATTCGTCGGCGCTCACCACCGCGATGGTGTGCGGCGCCCGCTTGAGCACGTTGTCCTCCCGCGCCGCCACCCCCGCCTCGATCTCGGCGATCTCGTCGCGGATCGCCAGCATCGCGTCGCAGAAGCGGTCCAGCTCCGCCTTCGATTCCGACTCGGTCGGCTCGACCATCAGCGTGCCGGCCACCGGGAAGCTCACCGTCGGAGGGTGGAAGCCGTAGTCGATCAGCCGCTTGGCGATGTCCTCCACCTCCACCCCGGCGCTCTGCTTGAACGGCCGGGTGTCGAGGATGCACTCGTGGGCCACGTGCCCGCTGGTGCCGGCGTAGAGCAGCGGGTACTGCCCCTCCAGCCGCTTGACGATGTAGTTGGCCGAGAGGATCGCCACCTTGGTCGCCTCGGTGAGGCCGCCGCCGCCCATCATCAGGATGTACGCGAACGAGATCGGCAGGATCGAGGCGCTGCCCCACGGTGCGGCGGAGATGGTGCCGCAGCTCTGGGCATGCCCGAGCGGGACGACCGGGTGGTCGGGGAGGTGGGGCACCAGGTGCGCCGCCACCCCGATCGGCCCCATCCCGGGGCCACCGCCGCCGTGCGGGATGCAGAAGGTCTTGTGGAGGTTGAGGTGGCAGACATCGGCGCCGATATCGCCCGGCTGGCAGAGCCCCACCTGCGCGTTGAGGTTGGCGCCGTCCATGTAGACCTGGCCGCCGTGCTCGTGGATGACCTGGCAAATGTTCCGGATGCCGGCCTCGAACACCCCGTGGGTGCTCGGATAGGTGATCATCAGCGCCGCGAGGTCGTCGGTGTGCTGGGCCGCCTTGGCGCGGAGGTCATCGATGTCGACGTTGCCCTTCGCATCGACCGCCACCGGCACCACCCGCATCCCCGCCATCACCGCGCTGGCCGGGTTGGTACCGTGCGCGCTGGTGGGGATCAGGCACACCTTGCGGTGCCCCTGGCCGCGGGCCTGCTGCCACGCCCGGATCGCCATCAGCCCGGCGAACTCGCCCTGCGAGCCCGCGTTGGGCTGCAGCGACACCGCCGCGAAGCCGGTGATGGCACAGAGGTCGGCCTCCAGCCACTCGAACAGCGCCGTGTAGCCCTCCGCCTGGTCGCGCGGCGCGAACGGGTGCAGCAGCGCGAATCCCGGCCAGGTGATCGGGTACATCTCGGTGGTGGCGTTGAGCTTCATGGTACACGAACCGAGCGGGATCATCGCCGCGGTGAGCGACAGGTCCTTGTTCTCCAGTGCCTTGATGTAGCGCAGCATCTCCGTCTCCGACCGGTAGCGGTGGAAGACGGGGTGCGTGAGATAGCCCGAGCTGCGGGCCAGCTCGCCGAAGAAGGCGGCCGGCCGGGTCAGTTCCATGTCGAAGGTGATCTTCGCGTCGCCGAGGAAGCAGGCAACGACCTGCTTCACGTCCTCCAGGGTCGTCGTCTCGTCGAGGGCGACGGCGATCCGGTCATCGGCGAGGCGGCGCAGGTTGATCTCACGGTCGAGCGCGGCAGCCATCACCGCATCGCACTTCGCCTCGGCCATCGTGACCGCGACGGTGTCGAAGTAGCGCTCGTGGTCCACCGCGATGCCACCCTGCCCCAGGAATCGAGCCAGGAACTGCGCCATCCCGTGGGTCCGGAGCGCGATCGCGTGGATCCCCTCGGGGCCGTGGTACACCGCGTACATCGATGCCATCACCGCCAGCAGCACCTGCGCCGTGCAGACGTTGCTCGTCGCCTTGTCGCGGCGGATGTGCTGCTCGCGGGTCTGCAGCGCCATCCGCAGTGCCGGCTCGCCGGTGGCGTCCTTCGACACCCCGATCAGCCGGCCGGGGATGTGGCGCTTGTACTCCTCGCGGGTGGCGAAGAACGCCGCGTGTGGGCCGCCATAGCCCATCGGCACGCCGAAGCGCTGGGCGCTGCCGACGGCGATGTCGGCGCCCCACTCGCCCGGCGGCGCCAGCAGCGTGAGCGCCAGCAGGTCGGTCGCCGCCGTGACCAGTGCGCCGGCCTCGTGGGCCGCCGCCGTGATCGCACGGAAGTCGTGCACCGCGCCGTCGGTGGCCGGGTACTGCACCAGGCAACCGACGACAGTCGCCCGCCCTGTGCCGAAGGCGCAGCGGCGGGGCCTCCGAAGTCGAATGCGGCGGGATCAGCGACCACCACACGCACCCCGCGCGCCTCGGCGCGGGTCCGGACCACGGCGATCGTCTGCGGGTGGCAGCTGCGCGTCGACCAGGTACACGGGATCATCGCCGTGCTTCACCACCGCCAGCGTGAGCGCCATCGCCTCGGCGGCGGCGGTCGCCTCATCGAGCAGCGACGCGTTGGCGATCGGCAGCGCGGTGAAGTCGCTCACCATCGTCTGGAAGTTGAGCAGTGCCTCGAGCCGGCCCTGGGCGATCTCTGGCTGGTAGGGCGTGTAGGCGGTGTACCACCCCGGGTTCTCCAGCACGTTGCGCTGGATCACCGGCGGGGTAATGGTCGCGTGGTACCCCATCCCGATCCACGACTTGAACACCCGGTTCCTGGCTGCGAGCCGGTGCAGCACGTCGAGCGTGGCCCGCTCGTCGAGCTCACCCGCCCGGGTGAGCAGCCGTCCCTTGAGCCGGATCGCCGAGGGAACCACCGCGTCGATGAAGGCGTCGAGCGAGTCGTAGCCCAGCTCGCTCACCATCGCGGCGATCTCATCGGCCCGGGGGCCGAGGTGACGCTGCAGGAACTTCTCCCTCATTCGTGTCCTTCCTCCCCAAACGGCGACGAGGCCCCGCGGGGCCCCGTCGATTGAGAACCTCGCACCACGGGACTCACGCGGCGTCGATCATCGCCTCGTAGTCCGCGGCGTCCTTGAGCGCGTCGAGCTCGGCCGGGTCGGCCAGCTCGATCCTCAACAGCCATCCGCCGGTGTAGGGCTCCTCGGAGACCGTCTCGGGCGCGTCGGCGAGCGATTCATTCACCTCGACGACCTTGCCCGACACCGGCGCGTAGAGCTCGCTCACCGCCTTGACCGACTCGATCACCCCGAACGACTGGGTCGCGGTGACGGTGTCACCCACCCCGGGCAGTTCCACGAACACGATGTCGCCCACCTGCTCGGCGGCGAATGCCGTGATCCCCACGGTGCCGACGTTGCCGTCGACGCGGATCCACTCGTGCTCGTCGGAATACTTGAGGTCGTCGGGATAGGTCACGGTCAGGCTCCTTGGGGCTCAGCTGGCACGGCGGTAGAACGGGAGCGGCACCACCACGGCGGTCGCCCGGTCGTTGCGGATCGCCACCTCCAGCTCCGTCTCCGGAGCTGCGGCCTCGGGGTGCACGTAGGCCATCGCGATGGCGTGGCCCAGCGTGGGCGACGAGGTCCCGCTGGTGACGCGGCCGATTGGCTCGGCGGCGGCCGGAAGATAGACGGAATAGCCGTTCCGGGCGATGCCCCGGCCGGTGATCCTGAGCCCCACCAGCTGCTTGGCGGGAGCGTCCTTGGCGGCCTCCAGCGCCGAGCGCCCCACGAAGTCGCCCGGCTTGTCGAACTTGACCACCCGGCCGAGCCCCGCCTCGAACGGCGTGGTCTCGCGGTCGAGCTCCTGGCCGTAGAGCGGCATCCCCGCCTCGAGCCGCAGCGTGTCGCGAGCCCCGAGCCCGGCGGGCTTGAGGCCGGCTGCGGCGCCCTCCTCGAGGAGGTGGTCCCAGATCCGCTCGGCGTCGCCCCAATCGAGGTAGATCTCGAAGCCATCCTCACCGGTGTAGCCGGTGCGGGCGACCCGCGCCGGGCGCTTGCAGATCATCCCCTCGCTGATGCCGTAGTACTTGAGCGGCTCGAGGTCGATGCTGCTGTGGGCCTGCAGGATCTCGCGGGAACGCGGTCCCTGGATCGCCACCAGCGCGGTGCGAAGCGAGGCGTCGTCGAGGGTCGCCTCATGACCGGCGAGCCGAGCGGTCAGCTCCGCCGCCACCGTCTCCCGGTTGGAGGCATTGGCCACCACCAGGAACTCCTCGTCGCCCAGCCGGTAGACGATCAGGTCGTCGAGCACCGAGCCGTCGGGCGCACAGATCATGCTGTAGTGGGCCCGGCCCACCTTGAGCCGGCTCGGCGCGGTGACCAGCGCGTAGTCGAGCGCGGCGGCGGCTCCCGGCCCCCGCACGAACAGCTCCCCCATGTGGCTCAGGTCGAAGAGGCCGGCGGCCTCGCGCACCGCCCGGTGCTCCTCGATGATGCCCGAGTACTGCACCGGCATCTCCCAGCCGGCGAAGGGGATCATCCGGGCGCCAAGGGCGCGGTGACGGGCATCGAGCGGGGTCTGGAACATGCAGCAGGATCCGGGTGAGAGGGCCGATACTGGCTTGCAGCCTCCAAAGATACCCCTTCACCCTTCCCCCTTCACCCTCGGATGGAACCACCCATGTCCCGACCTGTCCCTGCCCTGGCGCTCCTGACCCTCCTCGGAGCCGGACCGCTGGCCGCCCAGTCGCCCGACCTGGCGATCGGCCTCCGTGCCGGCACCCTCGGGATCGGGGCGGAGGCCTCCCTGCTGGTCTTGCCACACCTCGGCATCCGGGGAGGCGCCAACTTCTTCTCGCACAGCTTCACGCGCACCGAGTCCGACGTCACCTTCGACGCCACCCTCGCCTTCAAGGGCGTCACCGGACTGGTCGACCTCTATCCCTCCGCCCATGGCTCCTTCCATTTCACCGGCGGGGTGATCACGGCACCGGCCAAGGTGACCGGCTCCGGCCAGCCCACCGGTGGCACCTACACCTTCAACGACCACGACTACACCGCGGCCGAGGTCGGCACCGTCACCGGCAAGGCCACCTGGCCGGGGCTCTCCCCCTATGCCGGCATCGGCTGGGGATCGGCACGTGGCAGCGGGATCGGCTTCGTCCTCGACCTCGGCGTCGCGATCGGCAAGCCGACGATCGACCTGGCCGCCACGTCGGCGGTTCCGGGATCGACCCTCGCCCAGGATGTCGAGGCCGAACGGGTGAAGATCCAGGACGACGTCGACAAGTACGCCAAGGTCTATCCGGTGTTGTCGCTCGGATTGGTGATTCGCTTGTGAGGGACCTCGATTACCCTTTGTCCTTCACCCTCCGGTCCGGATGGCCCATGTCAACCCGCCTCGCTTTCCTCACCTCGTTGTTGCTCGCTGCCGCCCCACCGCTCGCGGCCCAGCGGGAGCTCTCGCTGGGGGCGGCGCTCGGCACCACCGGACCGGCCATCTCCGTCGCGGTCCGCGGCACCCGCTTCGGGCTCCGCGCCGGGACCTCGTTCGCCTCGTGGAGCTACAAGCAGAAGCTGAGCGGGTCGTCGTTCGAGGCGGAGCTCGCCTTCAAGGACCGTCAGGTGGTGGCCGACTTCTTCCCATGGAGCGGCAGCTTTCACCTGAGCGGTGGCGTGGCGGGACCCCCGGTGCGACTGCAGGGCACCGGGCGGGAGACGCTCAACCACTACTACATCATCAATGGCGTCTCCTGGCCGGCGTCACAGGTCGGCGACCTGCTGGTCGACATCAAGTGGCCGAACCTCTCGCCCTACCTTGGGCTCGGCTGGAGTGGTGGGTTGGGCGGCGAACGGACGAAGATCACCGCCGACATCGGTGCCACGATCGGCACCCCCAAGGTCACCCTCGCCGCAACCAAGGCCGCGTCGGGATCGGCCCTCGAGTCCGACGTGAACGCCCAGCGCGACCGGATCCAGCACGACGTCAACAAGTGGGCGAAGGTCTATCCGGTCGTCGCGCTGGGGATCGTGATCCGACTGTAGCGCGCCGGGGAACGGCTCCGGTCAGCGTCGGATCGTGTAGACCCGGATCACGTCGAGTCCGGTCGTCTCGGCGGGCTCAAGGGCGTACACATTCTGACGGGTGATGTGCACGCGCTCGGGTTCCAGGGCCGGGCCCTCCACGCGCGCGAGCAGGCGGCCGTCGGCATCGAACACCTCCCAGTGGTCGGCCGGGCCACGTGTTCCCGGTCGCAGCACCCAGATCCGGTTGTCATCGTCGACAGTCATCCCGCTCCACGCCGGGTAGGTCGTCGGCACGTCGGCAAGCTTGGCAATGGTGCTGAATGCGGGGTTCCGCGCGACCAGAGCGTCAACGGCGGCTTGGCGGGTCGAATCCGGGATGGTGGGCGGCGGCTCGTCGGCCACAAACAACCGGAGCGTGTCCCGGCCGGTACGGGAGAACACCCAGGTCCCGCCGCGCTGGTCGCCCCAGATCATCCGGCCTTGCCGGTCGAGTACGTGGCCCACCTGCGGCTGGAACGGGATGAGCCAGTTCCACCGATCCCGTCCGTCGGTGGCTCGCCACATCGCCGGGAGCGGCGCGGGCGGGAAGTCGAGCGTGTCGAGCACCGTCCCGTCGGCGTGGAAGCGCTGGTACCCCATCCCTGCCCCGGCATCGTTGCCGCCGGGTGGCACGCGACCGACATCACCCGGGAACGGGAAACGCCCGAGCGTGTCCGCCAGGGTCGGGACACGAACACAGCACGGCGAGGTCCACTGCCCGATCAGCCGACCGTCGAGGGTGAAGGCTTGGGCCCGCGACTGGCGCTGGTCCTGGTGCACCAGGGTGTCGCGTGACAGGAACAGCATCCCCCCGCCGACGAACTCCCCCGGACCACTCCCCTCGCCGCCGATGGTACGCAACGGAACTCCCTCCGGGGAGAAGACCCGGATGACGGCCGGGTCGTCATCGAGCACGTAGATCCGACCGCTTGCATCGACAAGAATCTCGGACGGATCACTGAGCTCGGTCCCGGGCGTGTTGGCGAACTCCCGCTGCAGCTCGAGTCGCCACGTCGGCGCCATGGCCACATGGTTGGTGACCCGCACCACGCCACCGGGCAGGGTGTCGATCGTGGCGATGGCCGGTGCGGCGGGCGAACTGCCACAACCGAGGAGGAACAGCAGCAACGAGACTCGTGACGGGAGACTGACGACTCGGGACCGCTGCCTTCCGGCCCCGAATCTCGAATCTCCCATCACCAGCCGCGTCGCTCTCACGGCCGCACGCGTTCGATCGCCCGCTCCAACCTGGCTTCCAGCGGCTCGAGTCGCGCGTCGATCTCGGCGATCTTCTTCGCGACCTGCATCTTCTCGATGCGGCGCTGTCCGGCCTCGACGCGTCCCTGCACCCCGGCGCTGCGGATCTTGTCCTTGATCTCGGCCACCCGGGCGTCGGCGTCATAGCCGTCCCGCGCCGCACGAACCTTCGCCTCCCGCTGGCGGAGGACGTCCTCGCGCTCGGCGATGCTCGTCTTCAGTTCCGCGTCGCGGCGAGCGGTCTCCGCCTTGATCTCGCGCACCTGCTGCTCGTTTCGCTGGCGCAGCTGCTCGAGCTCGGCCTTCTGCCGGGCGAGGGTCTCGACAACCTCGGGCGCCACGGACCGGCTCTCGCCTCGCCCGGTGGCCTCGACCTCGCGGGCCTGGCGCTGCAGCGCACGAGCCTGGCGGGCCATCTCCATCTCCCGATCACGAAGCTCGGCACGCCTGTCGTTCATCGCCGCGCGCGAGTCGGCCTGGACCGCGTTGCGCTCGGCGATCAGCGCCTGGCGTTCGGCCATCGCCCCGCGGACTTCCGCCACCTGACCGGCGTACGCGGCGTCGCGGCCACGCACGGCGGCGATCTCGCCACGCAACCGGGCCTCGTCGCCCCGGGCCGAGGCGATCTCGCCCCGCACCTCGGCCACCTTGCCACGCACTCGCGACTTCTCCGACGCGGTCTCGAGGTAGGTCAGCATCGCGTCGCGCCATTCGGCGGCCGATGCATCGAACGACCGCTCCCGGCCATCGACGTACCAGTGCTGTTGGTCACCCTTCGCCGTGCCAGTGATCTCGAGTCGCTGTGAACCTCCGGGGCCGCTCGACGCCAGCGTGAGCAGCACGCCTGCCGGCAGCGGTCGCGCGGGAATGAACCCCTTGGCTTCCGAGGTCTTGCCGCGGATGGAGACGCAGAGCCGCGTGTCGCCCATCGAAGTCGACATCATCCGAACCGGCCGGGCCTCGCTCGAGCCCGTGGTGCGATAGCCACCACCAGCGATCTCGCAGTCGGTCTGCGGAGCGTCGGGCGGCAGCGGCACCGCGACGGGCGCGGGCGCCTGCGGTGCCTCCACGGCGAGCGGAGCCACGGGGGGAACCGGGGCGAGTCACGGTGGCACCGGCCGACGGGGCCACCGGCACCGCCGGGGCCATCGCCACGACCGGTGCCGTCGGTGCGCGCGGTGCGGTCGGCGCCGCAGGCGGTGCCTGGGCAGGGACGGCGGCGGCGACACAGAGGCTCCATGCCACGATGCCGAGGGTGGACAGGACGGTCAGCCGGCGTGAGGCCGGCGCGGGCGTTGCGCGGAGAATGGCCATCACGCGTTCCTCCAGATCAGGGTGATCGAGCCGCACCACGGCCGGCATGAAGTCCGGGACCGAGGTCGGCTCGGCGAGTTCGAGCAGGTGGCGGGCGTAGTGCGAGGGCCGCGCGCCGAGCCGGAGCACCGCCTCGTCGCACGCCTGCTCGCGGGCGCTCGCGCCGAGTCGGGCGGTGCGCCACGCCAGGGGATGGAACCAGTAGAGCGCCACGCTGCAGCGCGAGGCGAGCTGGCGCAGTGCATCGGCGCGGCGCACGTGGACCAGTTCGTGGTGCAGCACGGCGTCGAGACGGTCGTCGCTCCACGAAGGGGCCGAGGCAGGCAGCAACACCACCGGTCGCGCCGCACCGCCAGTCATCGGGGTGCGCGCCTCGTGGCTCAGCAGCAACGCCACGTCGCGCCGGACACCGACCATCCGCTTCGCCTGGGCGAACCGTTCGAGCAAGCGCGACTCGCGACACGGCACGGCCCGGGCCGCCAACCGCCGGGCGCGCACCAGTCCGGCGACGATCGGCAGGGCGAACCCCAGGGCGCCGAGCAACCAGGCCAGCGCCGCAATCATGGTGAGCGACCAGCCCGGGTCGGCCATGGCGCTGTCGTCGGCCGTGACCGAAGCGGGAATGCGCTCGAGCACCGAGGTGGCGATGGTGCCGTCGCTCGCGCCAGCCATCCCGGCGCTGGTGATGGCCAGCGGCTGCTCGATCGGGGCCGTCGCGGTCCACCACGGCATTTCGAGTCGCGGCAACCTTGCCTGCAGGACCGGCAGCGCCAGCAGGGCCAGCGTGGTCGCGGTCCAGAAGGCATGACGCGACGATGCCGAGGCGCGCTTGAGCGGGATGCTGAGCAGCAGGGCGCCAACCAGCAATACGGTGGCGCGGATCAGGGTCTCGGAGAGCATCGGACCCAGGTCGAGGGTGGTCATCACCGTCCCTCCTCCTCGGCCCGGTCGATCAGCGCCTTGAGCCGCCGCTTCATCTCCGGTGAGAGCGGCCCCGACGTCTCGAGCATCGCGGCCATCGCGCCCTCGGTCGACCCATCGAAGAAGGTCTTGAGCACGCGCTCCATCGCCGTCCGTCGCGCCGCCCGAGCCGAGACCGTCGGCGTGTAGACGTACCGGGGACCATCGGCGACGAACCCGACATGCCCCTTCTCGCCCAGGATCCGAAGCACCGAGCGGACCGCCGCATCGGTCGGCGGCTCGACCATCTCGGAGCGGACCTCGGCGGCCGTGGCACGGCCCAGGCGGTGCAGAATTTCCATCACCTCGCGTTCGCGGCGACTCAGGTGTTCTTCCGGGATCATTGGTCCCCCCTTGCGAGGTAGTCTATCACCTATATGTTGAAATTTCAACAGTGCACCTTGCACGGGTGACTACGCTTCCTTGGATGCCCGAGGTCGCGAATGGTTGCGCCAACCCCGGCGCGGCCCGACGTGGGCGTCGCCGCCACACGCCCCATCCCCCCGGAGGATTCGTGGCACTGTCCCGTCCGATGATGCCATTGCTCGCCACGGCACTGGTTGCCTGCGGCCGCGGGGGTCACGATGCCGCGCTTGCGAGGCCCGTGATCGACACCCTCGACGGCGGCGTGGTTCGGGTGACCAACCCGGGACCGACGCGCTGGGCCGACAGCGCTGGCTGGCGGCTCGAGGCGGAAGGCACCATCGCGCCGCATCCGGGTGATCCGGGCGAACTGACCGATCCCCGGGCGATCGCGCTCGACTCCCGGGGTCGGATCTTCGTGCTCGACAGCAAACCGGCTCGTCTCCTGGCCTTCGATCCCGATGGCCGGTTCGTCGGCCGGTTCGCCTCCGAGGGCGAGGGCCCTGGCGAGATCAGCGACCGGACCCTGCTGATGGTCAGCCGCGACACCGTGTTGCTGCAGGACCAGAACCAGACCCGGGCGCTGGTCCTCACTCGTGACGGGCAGCTGGTCGGCTCATGGCCCTCGCGCTGCTGCATCGGGCTCAACACCTGGGCCGATACCGCCGGACACTATCCAGTCCCGGCGTTCGCCTACGCCGGACGACCCGGCCCCCAGCCGTGGGCCTCGCTCGGTTTCGTGCGGTTTCGCAGCAACGGCACGGTGGTCGACAGTTTCCCGTTCCCCACCACCGGTGTCGCGACCCGCACCTGGGACGCCGGCGGCAAGCCGATCCCGATTCCCCTGCAACCGGCGGATCGGTATGCCTTCGACGGCGGCGGCCGGATCGTGGTGGGGCACCAATCGCGTTACCTGCTCACGGTGCTCGCCCCATCGGGTGACACGCTCCGGATCTTCGATGCCCCGGCAACGATCGTTGCGATCCCGGACTCGGTGCGGACGACGGCCTTCCAGACGATGCTCTCCAGGGTCCCCGGTCTCGACGCGACCGCTCGGCTCGAGGACCTGCCGCGCAACTATCCGGCGTGGTCCGACGTCAGGACCGACGGCGCCGACCGGATCTGGGTCCTCGCGACCGGCGAGGCCGGCCCGGAGGACCACTGGGACGTGTTCGACCCCGATGGCATCCTCCTCGGTCGCGTCCCCGCGCCGTTCACCGACCTTCAGCGCAGCGCCTGGGAGAGCGACCGCGTCGCGGTCGTCGCTGAGGAGCCAGGCACCGGCCTGCCGACCATCCACCTGTACCGCATCATCAGCCCGGAGGGGCAGTAGTGACCATCGACCGCCTCGCGTACCTCACCGTTCTCGCCCTCGGTGCCTGCACCGGCGTCGACGCGAGCACCGCCCTCAACGAGCCGGTCGTCGACACCCTCGACGGTGGAATCGTGCGGGTCACCAATCCGGGACCAACGCGCTGGGTCGACACCAACGGATGGAAGCTGGTCGAGGAGACCATCATCCGACCCGAGGAGGGCAGCCCGGGTGAGCTCTCCGAGGCCCGGCGCCTGGTAGCCGACGACAGCGGTTACGTCTACGTGATGCAACGCGAACCGGTGACGGTCAAGGTGTTCGGGCCCGACGGCGCATGGGTCCGCGACATCGGCCGCGAGGGCGACGGGCCAGGGGAGTTCCGCGACGGGATGCTCGGCATCCACGGCGACACCCTGATCATCCAGGACGCCAACAACTCGCGGATCACCATCTTCCTCACCGACGGCAGCTTCCTCGGGACCACCAAGTCGCAGTGCTGCTACTTCATGTCGAACTTCACGGTCCTCACCGACGGCCTCGCCATGGTGCCCGGGCCGCCGCCACCCGGTTTCGGCGAGGCCGCGGGCGCATTCTATCTCACCCGGATGGATGGCACCGTCACCGACACCATCGCCCTGCCAAAACAGGACGACCGCGATACCGAGGGCGCCTGGACGGTGACGCGCAGATCGGGACGCGGCACCTCGATGATGTCAGCCCCCATCCCCGGTACACCCCAGGAGGAAGGCCTCTTCCGGGCCGACGGACGGCACGTGTCCGGCACCACCGATCTTTACCGGCTGGCCATCACGCGAGGGTTCACCGACACCCTGCGCGTCATCGAGGCCACCGCCCCGCAGCTGAAGCGGACCGAGGCGGAGCGCGACTCGGTCTTCGAGGATGCCATCGCCAACATCTCGGAGGGCTGGCGGGATGCCGTCCGGGAGGTTGCCGACCGGGGACAGATCCCTGCCGACCGTCCCCTCTGGTCCGGGATGATGACAGACCAGCAGAACCGGATCTGGGTCGGACTCCCCGGCCCCGGCACCGACGTGGCCACCCTCGAGGTCTTCTCCCCGGACGGCGTGCTGCTCGGCAAGGTGCCGGCCCCACATCCGAAGATCCTCGACGGATTCTGGACCCGCGACCACCTCTACCTGCGCGACGAGACGGAACTCGGCCTGCCGATGATCCGGGTGTACCGACTGCAGACGGATTAGGAGGACGGAGGGCGGATCGACGGAAGACGGGAGGAGAGAGGAGACTGGCTCCGTTCTCCCTCCGTCCTCCGTCGATCCGCCCTCCGTCCTCCAATTCCCCATTGACATAACCCGTATTCTACTATATGGTTGTATAGTGATTATCAAAGGATCGCCCGGCATGACCCGATTGCTCGTTCGATCGTTGCTGGCGTGTGCCCTCGCGGCCCCGCTCGGCGCCCAGGCCCCGCTGACCCTCGGTGAGGCCTTTCGCCGCGCCGATTCGGCCGCCTTCCAGAACCGGATCGCCACCGGGCAGGCCCGCGCCCAGGGCGCCCAGGCCACCGCCTCGCTCCAGGGTGTCCTCCCGGCGGTGCGTCTCGAGGGTGGCTACGTCAGGACCGACGATCCGCTGGGCGCCTTCGGCTTCACCCTGCGGCAGCGCACCGTGTCTCAGGCCTCATTCGATCCCGCCGCGCTCAACCACCCCACGCCGGTGAGCAACTGGAGCACCGGAGTGGTGGCCGAGCTGCCGTTGATCAATCCCGATGCCTGGTACGGCCGGGCCGCGGCCACCCGGGCCGCCGATGCCGCGAGGTCGAGCGCCGACTGGACCCGGGCCTCGACCCGGTTCGACGTGGTGCGCGCCTACTACGGCGCCATCGTGGCGCGGCAGGGCGTGCTCACGCTGCAGCAGGCACTCGATGCTGCCGACGCGCATGTCCGCCAGGCGCAGTCGATGGTGCGCAACGGCCTGGCCACCAACTCCGATGCCCTGCTCGCCGACGTGCAGCGCGGGCAGGTCGAGGCACAGCTGCTGGGGGTGCGTGGTGATGCCGCGCTGGCACGCGAACGCCTGGCCATGCTGCTGGGGCAACCGGGCGATACCCTGTTCACCCTTCCCGATTCGTTGCCCAGCGCTGCCCGGATCCGCGCCCTGCTCACCGAGGTGAGCGACACCACCGGCGCGGCACGCCACGACGTGCTGGCGGCACAGCTCGGGCAGTCGGCCGCGCAGAGCGACCTCCACCGTGCCAACGCCGCGATGCTGCCGCGTCTCAACGCGTTCGGTCGCTACGACTGGAACTCCCCCGACGCTCCGTTCGGCGGCGACAAGAGCTACACCGTCGGACTGATGGCCTCGTGGTCGCCCTTCGCCGGTGGTGCTCGACTCGCCGACCGCCAGGGTGCTGCGGCGCGCGCCGACGCCGCCGAGGCAATGGCCGAGGCCGCCCAGGCATCCGCCGCCCTCGACATCAAGTCGGCCGAGAGTGATCGCCAGGTGGCGGCGGCCCAGCTCGACATCGCTGCGGTGGCGGTCCGCCAGTCGACCGATGCCCATCGGATCGTGGCGCGCAAGTATGCCGGTGGTCTCGCCACGGTGGCGGAGCTGCTGGGCGCCGCCGCCACCGAGACCCGGACACGGCTTGGCCTCGTCGCCGCCCGCTATCACCTGATCGTGGCCGAGGCAGCGGTCCGTCATGCCACCGGTGCCGACCTCATCGGGCTCACTGCCCTGGAGAACTGAACGATGCGACTGTTGCTCCCCGTGGCCGGTGCCGCAACCCTGGCGCTCCTCCTTGCCGGGTGTGGTACCGAGCCGGAATCGGCGCCGCCGGCACGCGCGACCATCACCGGCACGCCCGTGGTGGTGATCGACACGACCATTGCCGACGAGTTCACCGCATCGGGCACGGCCGAGCCGATCCGGACGGCGACCCTCAGCACCAAGCTGATGGCGACGGTCACCGAGGTCCGGGTGCACGAGGGTGACCACGTGACCGCCGGACAGCTGTTGGTGCAACTCGACGCGCGGGATCTCGAGGCGAAGCGGAGCCAGGTCGAAGCCGGGCTCGCCAGCGCCGAGGCGGTCCACACCGATGCAGCCGCGCAGGCCGGGCGGATCCGTGGACTCTACGCCGACAGCGCCGCGACGCGCGCCCAGCTCGACCAAGTCGAGGCGGGGCTCGCCCGGGCGGAGGCGGGTGTGCGCATGGCCAAGGCACAGGCGGCCGAACTGCATGCCACTGCCACGTACGCCGCGGTGCGGGCTCCCTTCGGCGGCACCGTGACGGGACGGTTCGTCGACCCCGGCGCCTTCGCGGCACCCGGGGCGCCGCTGGTGACGGTGCAGGACGCCGGCACACTGCGCATCGTGGTGCGCGCCGCGCCCGACGCGGTGGCCGGGCTGCGCCGCGGTGCCACGGTGCGCGCGACCGTCGGCGACACGGTGGTCGACGCGAAGATCGAGGGGGTCGTGCCGTCGGGCGGCAACCTCTACACCGTCAACGCGCTGGTGAACAATGTCGGCGGCCGGTTGCTGAGCGGCAGCGCGGCCTCGCTCGCGTTGCCCCGTGGCGAGCGCACGGCGATCGTGGTGCCCGCCGCGGCCCTCGTCCATCAGGACGACCTGGTCGGGGTGCATGCGATGGTGGCCGGTGAACCGGCGCTCCGCTGGATCCGGGTCGGGCGGTCGATCGGCGATGGCGTCGAGGTGCTGGCCGGCCTGGCCGTGGGCGACACCGTGCTGGTGCCGGCCGGGGAGCGCTGAGATGGGCATCGCCGGCCGCGTTGCCAAGGCCTTCCTCCGCTCGAAGCTCACCCCACTGGTGACGCTGGCGTCGCTCGCCGTGGGCGCCCTGGCGCTCCTCGCCACGCCGCGCGAGGAGGAGCCCCAGATCTCGGTGCCGATGATCGACGTGATGGCGATGCTCCCCGGGGCGTCGCCCGCCGAGGTCGAGAACCTGCTCACCCGGCCGATCGAGAAGCTGATGTGGCAGGTGCCGGGCGTGGAATACGTCTACTCGATGACCAGCGAGGGCATGACGCTGGTCACGGTCCGCTTCACGGTGGGCGAGGATCAGGACCGCGCGGTGAGCCGGGTCTACACCAAGCTCGCCTCGGAGGCCGACGCTGCCCCGATCGGCGCGATGCCGCCGCTGGTCAAGCCGCATTCGATCGACGACGTGCCGATCCTGGCGCTCACCCTGCACGGCGATGGCTACGGCTCCGATGCCCTCCGCACCATCGCCACCCGGTTGGCCGACGACCTCACGACCCTCCCCGACGTGGCCCGCATCGACGTGATCGGCGGGGCCGAGCGACAGCTCACCGTGGCCCTCGACCCGGTGCGGCTGGCCGGCAGCGGGGTGACACCCGGCGAGGTGATGCAGGCGCTCGGGGCCGCCAATGTGCAGCTCACCGCCGGCGAGTACGCCTCGGCCAATGCGGTCTTCCAGGTCTCGGTCGGCGCCCCGATCCGCGACGCGACCGACGCCGGGCTGGTGGTGGTCGCCGACCGCGGCGGCCCGGTCTACCTCCGCAACGTGGCCACGATCACCGACGGCCCCGCCGAGGCGACCACCTACGTGACCCACGCCACCCGCGGCGGGACGGCGGCGGCGGCCGTGACCATTGCGCTCGCCAAGCGACCCGGCGTCAACGCCACCGATGTGGCGCACGCCGCCCTCGATCGGGTGGAGCAGGCCCGCGGCCGTATCGTGCCGGCCGGCGTGACCGTCGACGTGACCCGCGACTACGGCGAGACCGCCAGTGAGAAGGCCAACGAGCTGATCCTCCACCTGATGATCGCCACGCTGTCGGTCACGCTGCTGATCGGCATCTTCCTCGGCTGGCGCGAGGCGGCGGTGGTGCTGGTGGCGGTGCCGGTGACCCTGGCCCTCACCCTGTTCGTGTACTACGCGCTCGGCTATTCGCTCAACCGGATCACGCTCTTCGCCCTGATCTTCTCGATCGGCATCCTGGTCGACGACGCCATCGTGGTGGTCGAGAACATCTATCGTCACATGCAGATGGGCGACAAGACACCGGAGACGGCGGCAGTCGAGGGCGTCGACGAAGTCGGCAACCCGACCATCCTCGCCACCTTCACGGTGATCGCCGCGATCCTGCCGATGGCCTTCGTGTCGGGACTGATGGGTCCCTACATGCGGCCGATCCCGATCGGTGCCTCGGCGGCGATGCTCGCGTCGCTGGCGGTGGCGTTCATCATCACGCCGTACCTGGCACTGCGACTGCTGCGCGGCCACGTCCACACGATCGCCCACCCGGTCGAGGCGACCCACACCGGCCCCGAGCCGACCCGGTTCGCGCGCTTCTACAGCCGGGTGATGACACCGCTGATGGAGTCACCGCGACGGCGTGGAGTCTTCTACGGTGGTGTGGTGGTGCTGCTGCTGCTCTCGATGGGGCTCGTCGCCGTGAAGCTGGTCGAGGTGAAGATGCTCCCCTTCGACAACAAGTCGGAGTTCCAGGTGGTGCTCGACTTCCCGGAGGGGACCACCCTGGAGACGTCGAGTGCCGCGGCGGGTGCGATTGCGCACTGGCTCCGCTCCGTGCCCGAGGTGACCAGCACCGAGACCTACGCCGGCACGGCGGCGCCGTTCAACTTCAACGGCCTGGTGCGCCACTACTTCCTGCGCCGCGGTCCGAACGTGGCCGACGTGCAGGTGAACCTGCTCCCCAAGGGCGAGCGACGGCGCCAGAGTCACGACATCGCGGTGGCCGTGCGGCCCGCGGTCGACTCGATCGCGCGGATGTTCCACGCCAGCGCCAAGATCGCCGAGATCCCGCCCGGCCCGCCGGTGCTCTCCACCCTGGTCGCCGAGGTCTATGCGCCCGACGACAGCACCCGGCTGGAGACCGCCCGGCGCGTCAAGGCGGTGATGGAGGCGACCCCCGGCGTGGTCGATGTCGACTGGACCGTCGAGGCGCCGCAGGTGCGCCGGGTGTTCCGGGTCGACCGGGCCCGCGCCGCCGAGGCGGGTGTGAGTGTCGAGCAGGTGGCCCAGGTGCTCACCATGGCGCTGTCGGGCATGCCGGCCGGCCGGCTCGATGCACCGTCGGCGCGGCAGGACGTGGCGATCGTGCCACGGCTCGATATCGCCGACCGGAGCGGCGTCGAGGCACTGCTCGCCGTGCCGGTGGCCACGCCCCGGGGACCGACCCCGCTGGGACGGTTGGTCACGGTCGACTCGACCACCCGCTCCCCGCTCCGGGTTCGCAAGAACCTCCGCCCCGTGATCTATGTGACGGGCGACGTGGCGGGATCGATCGAGTCGCCGGTCTACGCCATCCTGGCGATGAACCGGGCGCTCGACACCGTGCAGGTCAATGGCGCCACGATCGGACGCTACAACGCCGTGGCACCCGAGCGTCTCGACGAGACCGCCATCAAGTGGGACGGCGAGTGGCAGGTGACGATCGAGGTCTTCCGCGACCTTGGTATCGCCTTCGCGGCGGTGCTGATCCTGATCTATGTGCTGGTGGTCGGCTGGTTCCAGTCGTTCAAGATCCCACTGGTGATCATGGCGCCGATTCCGCTCACCCTGATCGGCATCCTGCCGGGTCACGCCCTCACCGGCGCGTTCTTCACCGCCACGTCGATGATCGGGATGATCGCGCTCGCGGGGATCATCGTCCGCAACTCGATCCTGCTGGTCGACTTCATCCAGCTCGCCGAGGAGCGCGGCCGACCCCTCCGTGCCGCGGTGCTCGAAGCGGGCGCGGTCCGCTTCCGGCCGATCGCGCTGACCGCCGCGGCGGTGGTGGTGGGCGGGATCGTGATGGTGCTCGACCCGATCTTCCAGGGACTCGCGGTGGCGCTGATCAGTGGCGCCATCGTGGCCACGCTGCTCACCATGGTGGTGGTGCCGCTCCTCTACTGGGAGCTGCGACGCCGCGAGGAGGACGCGCAATGAAGATGCTGGTGATGACCTACAGCGGCGACGACCCCGAGCGAGTGAGCACCCTGCTCGACCACCTCGGCGTGCCGGGACACACCCGGTTCGACCACGGGCACGGTCATGGCCTCACCGGGCCGCGCGATGGCACCCGGGTCTTTCCGGGCCAGGTGACCGTCTGCTTCTCGGTGGTCGACGACGCGATGGCCGGGGCCGCGGCCACGGCATGCCGGACGGCCGAGCTGCCGCCCGGCGAACGGCTGCACCTGGCGGTACTTCCAGTGGAGTCTTTCTCCTGATCCGGGGGTGGATCGATGTGTGACCAGATGCTGATCCGGCGGATCGCCGGACTGTTCGTGATGGTGTCGGTGGCGCTGGGGGTGTGGGTGAACCCGTGGTTCCTGGTGTTCACCGCATTCGTGGGCTTCAACCTCTTCCAGTCGAGCCTGACCAACATCTGCCCGCTGGAGATGATCCTGGGCCGACTGGGCCTCTGGGACTGCAAGCCGAAGCCGACGCACAGCTAGGCCGCACCGGGTGCTAGCGGCGGCGGAGCGTCTTCCGCCGCCGCTCGAGGTGCTCCTCGAGTCCGCCGCACACCAGTTCGCAGAGCGTGAACACCTCCGGATCGGCGATCCGGTACCAGCTGGTGGTGCCCTCCTTGCGGCGGGTCACGTAGCCCTGCTGCAGCAGCACCTGCAGGTGCTTCGACACGTTCGCCTGGCCGCCACCGATGCGCTCGGCCAGCTCGCCCACCGAGCACTCGCCGTCGCGCAGCGCATTGAGCAGCCGGAGCCGGGTCGGTTCGCCAAGCGCCTTGAAGCGGTCGGCGATCACACTGGCATTGGTGTCGTTGAGCCTGGCCATCGGTCGCCCCTTCCATAACTATCCAACTACGTGGTAGAAAAATAGCGCCGCGGCGGCCTGCCGACCAGCCGAGGGGAATCTCGATCCCCTCGAGGGTGATTCCCCTCCGCCCGGCCACTAGATTCCCCGATGCACGCCCGTCCCGGGCGGGCGAGGACACGTCATCGATGGAGCCGGATGACATGAGTGCAGCAACCACGATTCCCCCGATCATCCAGGGCGGGATGGGCATCGCCGTTTCCGATTGGCGCCTCGCGCGCGCGGTGGCGGAACGTGGCCAGCTCGGGGTCGTCTCGGGCACGGCGATCGACACGGTACTGGTGCGCCGACTCCAGGACGGTGATCCCGGCGGCCATGTGCGCCGGGCGATGGCCGCCTTCCCGATCCCCGGGGTGGCCGCGGCGATCCTCGAGCGTCACTTCCTCCCGGAGGGTCGCGACGAGGGCGTGCCATACCGGCTGATCAGCATGGCCCGCCAGCGGGTGAGCGAGGCGCGCCAGCTGCTCACCGTGATGGCGGGATTCGTCGAGGTCTTCCTGGCTCGCGAGGGACATCGCGGCATGGTGGGGATGAACCTGCTCACCAAGGTGCAGATCCCCACCCTGCCGACGCTCTACGGCGCGATGCTGGCCGGCGTCGACGTGGTGCTGATGGGCGCCGGCATCCCGCGCGAGATCCCGGCGGCACTCGACCAGCTCGCCCTGCACCAGCCGGCGTCGCTCCGGTTCGAGGTGGAGGGGCTGCCGAACGACCGGAGTGAGCAGCTCACCTTCACGCCACGCGACTTCTGGACGACCGAACCGCCGGCGATCACGCGACCGCAGTTCCTGGCGATCATTGCCAGCAATTCGCTCGCGACGATGCTGGCCCGCAAGGCGAGCGGCCGGATCGACGGCTTCGTGATCGAGGGTCCGACGGCCGGTGGCCACAACGCGCCACCACGTGGCAAGCCGGTGTTCAATGAGCGCGGTGAACCACTCTACGGTGAGCGCGACGTGGTCGACCTCGCGAAGCTCGACGAGCTGGGGCTCCCGTTCTGGCTGGCCGGCGGCAGTGGCCATGCCGGGGCCCTCAAGGCGGCCCAGTCGGCCGGGGCCGCCGGCATCCAGGTCGGCACCCTCTTCGCCTACGCCGACGAGTCGGGGCTGGCGCCCGGCTTCAAGCGCGACGTGCTGACCCACGTGGTCAGCGGCGAGGTCGATGTGGTGACCGACTCGCGTGCCTCGCCCACCGGCTATCCGTTCAAGGTGGTCGGCTGGCCCGGCGCCCCGGAGGCTGCCGCGCGCGAGCGGGTCTGCGACCTCGGCTACCTGCGGGTGGCCTATTTCACCCCCGAGGGACGGATCGGCTATCGCTGCGCCAGCGAGCCGGTCGAGGACTACGTGCGCAAGGGCGGCGATCCCGACGACACCGTGGGACGCCGCTGTCTCTGCAACGCCCTCACCGCCGACATCGGCTTGGCCCAGGTGCGCGAGGGGGGAGCGATCGAGCCACCGCTGCTGACCAGCGGCGATGATCTCGCGACGATGCGGAAATTTCTCGGTGACCGGACCAGCTATCACGCCGCCGATGTGATCGACCACTTGCTGGCGTGACACCCCGCAGGGAGCCCGGACCCGGGCTCCCGTTGCGACCCTGACCCGCGTTCGGGCATCCCATCGGCAGTCCCCCCACTCCATCGTGGAACTGCCATGTCCCGATCGCTCCTGCCGCCGCTGGCGTTCCTCGTCGCGGCCTGCGCCTCGGCCGATGCCCGCGAGTCGCTCGTCAGCATCGACACCCTGCCCGGCGGCATCCCACTGGTCACCAGCGCCGCGCCAATCGATTCCGGTCGCTGGTCGCTGGTGCGTGAGATCGACATCCATCCCGCCGCCGGCGCTCCAGGCGAACTGCTCGAACCCCAGGACATCGCGGTGGGTGATGACGGCACCGTCGCCGTGTCGGAGGGGCGTCCCACCGTGGTGCACATCTACGGACCCGACGGCAGCTTCGTGCGCGACATCGGGCGCGAGGGCGAGGGACCGGGTGAGCTGCGCGCTGCGTTCATCGCGCTCCGTGGCGACACCCTGGTGGTCCAGGATCCGCAGAATCACCGCGCCACGATCTTCGACATCCGCAACGGCAAGGCGCTGCTGTCACGCCAAACCGTCTGCTGCTACTTCGCCCCGATCAGCGTCGACGACAGCGGCCGGGCGATCGCCCAGATGATGGCGCCAGCCGACAGCGGCCTCGGCCCCAGTCAGGCGGTGCTGCGATTCCGGCTGGCCGACACCACGGTCGACACCCTGATGCTCGGCGAGCATCCCGAACCCGACGATCAACCGCGCTGGATGATCGGCGACGGCAAGCGGATGATGATGATGGTGTCGGTGCCGATGCAGCCATCATCGATGCACACCCTGCTCCCCGATGGCCGTTTCGTCTCGGGCTGGGGTGGTGAGTACCGGCTCTGGCTGAGCGGCACCGGGCGCGACACCCTGCGGGTCTTCGGCCGGCCATGGACCGCCGGGGCGGTGAGCAGCGAGGCCAGACAACGGCTGGTCGACGACAAGGTGACCCAGGTGCTGGGCAGCGGCATGGGAGGACTCACCGAGGCCGCGCTCCGCAAGTCGATGGATCCCGACGCGATTCCCGATCATCGCCCCGCCTTCACCCATCTCTGGGCCGACCGAGCCGGCCGGATCTGGACCCGTCTCTCGAGTCCCGACACCAGCGCGGTGCACCTCGACCTCTTCGACAGCGAGGGGCGTTGGCTCGACCAGGTCAGCGTGCCGGAGCCGGAGTGGGCCGACGAGGAGTACACCCCGGTCACGTTCGGACGGGATCGGCTGGCGCTGCTGGTGACCGACGCCGACGGCCTGCCGATGATCCGCGTCTATCGGATCGTCCGGGACGATCGATGAAGCGCCCCCTCGCGTGGAGCTGCGCCATCGCCGCGGTCGCCGCCTGTGGCGACGGCGGCGCCACCACGGCACTCGACACGCCGGTGATCGACACCCTTCCCGGTGGGATCGTGCGGGTCCACAACACCGGGCCGACCCGCTGGGCCGACACCAGCGGCTGGAAGCTGGTGCTCGAGCGGACGATCGCTCCCGGCCCCGGCGAGCCGGGCGAGCTTGGCAATCCCCGGGGGATCGTGGCCGACTCGCGCGGTCGCATCTACGTGGTCGACCAGGACCCGGAGATCACCGTCAAGATCTTCGCGGCCGATGGACGCTACCTGGACCACTTCGCCCGAAAGGGAAGCGGGCCGGGCGAGCTGGAGAACGCCGCGCTGATGATCACCCGCGACACCCTGGTGATTCACGACTCGCGGCAGTCGCGGACCTCGGTCTTCACCACCGACGGCGACTTCGTGCGCGTGTGGTCGGACCTCTGCTGCTTCAATCGCCCGCTGCTCGCCAGCACCGACGGACTGGTGCCGATTCCCGGCTCGATCGCGCCGGACACCACCGACGGCGCCGAGACCCGCATGTTCGCGGGGTCCGGGGCCATCTGGTATCGCCTCGACGGCACGGTGCGCGACACGATGTACTTCCCCGACGAACCAGAGCAGCCGACCTGGAAGATCGGCGACAAGAACAACTATTCGATCAACACGATCCCCTTCCAGCCGGGACTGTTGGGGCGCTTCGCTCCCGACGGTTCCTTCGTCTGGGGTCTGCAGGACGACTACCGGTTCGTGATCTCGCACACCGGCCGGGACACCGTGCGCCTGTTCGACTACTCCGCCGAGCCGGTGCCGCTGCCCGACTCGCTGCGCCAGCAGGCGGTGGACGACTACATCGCGCAGGACCCGCGCTGGAAAGGCGTTGCCAAGGTCGAGGATCTGCCATCGAACTATCCGCTCTGGAGCTCGATGGCGATCGACGGCAGTGGCGATGTGTGGGTGCTGCTGCCCGGCGCAAGGGGCGAGGGCGATCACTGGAATGTTTTTGATCCCGAGGGCGTGCTGCTCGGCAACGTCCCGGCGCCGTTCGCCGTGACATACCGGACCCACTGGACCGCCAACCGCGTGTACCAGCTGACCGACAACGAGGATACCGACCTGCCGGAGATCCGGGTCTGGCGCATCGACCGGGGTGTGCGCTGACGCGGATCTCGCAGTAACTTGGGAGTCGACACTCACCCCCGGAGTGCTCGTGCCCCTGCCCGATCGCGATCCACGCCCCAGCCGGCTTCATGTCCTCTTCATGGCGCCCGGTAAGACTTCGGGCGTGCTGAGCCCTTCCGTCATGCCCCTGGAGTTGGAGCGATCCGGTGACACCTGGACCGCCGCCGACCCGTCAGGCAATGCGTCCCTCCCGGTTCGCCGGGCATCCTCTTGGCATCGACAATCTCCCCGATACCGCGTTCCCCACACGAGGTCCGCCATGTTCGCTGCCCGCCACGCCGGGTCCGTTGCTCTCGCGTTTGCCCTGGCCGCCTGCGGCACCGCCAACGGCGACAGCGCCGCCGGAGATTCCACCGCGGCCGCCGCCCTCGATGCCGGCAGCTCGAGCCTGGCCCTGCCGGTGGTCGGCGAACAGGTCCGCCGGGGCGACCTGGTCCTCACGGTGAGCGCCACGGGGACCATCAAGAGCGCCGCCCGCGCGGTGATCAACTCCGAGGCGCAAGGGACGGTGGCCGAGGTGCTGGTGAACCCGGGTGACCGGGTGACCAAGGGTCAGGCGCTGATCCGGCTCGACACCAAGCCGCTCGAGCTGGCCAAGGCGCGCGCCGAGGCCGACCTGCGCAACTCGCAGGTGCGCTACCGCACCGAGATCGAGCCCGACTCGGTGGCCAGTGGCCAGGCGCCGACCGAGGCGCGCAAGGCCTTCGCCCGCGCCTCATCGGGACTCGAGCAGGCCCAGGTGAACCTCCAGGAGGCCAACCTCAACCTCGAGCGCGCGGTGATCCACGCCCCGTTCGACGGGGTGGTCGAGCGGGTCGACGTGGCCGTCGGCGAGCGGGTGAACAGCGGCACCGAGGTGGCCGAGGTCGTCGACATCACGCACCTGCGCGCGGTGGCTCGGGTGATGGAGCACGACATTCCGCTGCTGTCGAGGGGTGGCGACGCCCAAGTCACCGTGGCCGCACAGCCCGACAAGCCGATTCACGGCAAGATCGCGGCGGTGCTCCCGCTGGTCGATTCCGCCGGCCGTGCCGGCACCGCGATCGTCGACATCCGCGGCGATGGCAAGCTGCGGCCCGGGATGTATGTCGACATGCGACTCGAGGCCAACCGGCTCCCCAACCGGATCATCGTCCCGGCCCGCGCGGTGATCGAGCGCGATGGCCGGCCACTGGTCTTCAAGGTCTCCAACGGCCAGGCCGACTGGGTCTATGTGAACGCCGGCCGCACCAACGGCCGCGAGACCGAGGTGCTCCCCGACTCGGTGAGCGGACTGGTGCCGCTCTCCCCTGGCGACACGGTGCTGGTCGACGGCCATCTCACGCTGACGCACCAGGCGCCGGTCCGCCTGGTGACGACGCGCGAGAACGACCAGTAGGGCGGGCGGATGTCGCTCGCCTCCGCGGCCCTCAAGCGGCCGGTCTCGACCGTGGCGGCCACGATCGCGATGGTACTGCTCGGTGCGGTGTCGCTGGGTCGGATGCCGGTGTCGCTGCTCCCCGACGTGGCGCTCCCGGTGCTCACGATCCGGACCATCTATCCCGGCGCGGCCCCCGAGGAGGTGTCGCGCTTCGTCTCCGAGCCGATCGAGACGGCCGTGGGCAACACTCCCGGACTGCTCGAGGTCCGCTCGGTCGCCCGGGCCGGTGAGGGGACCACCACGCTCCGGTTCAACTGGGGCACCGACATGTCGAAGACGGTGCTCACGGTCCGCGAGAACCTCGATAACGCCCGCGCCCAGCTGCCCGACGGCGCCGAGCGCCCCACCCTGCTCACCAGTGATCCCGGCGAGCGCCCGATCGCGGTGCTGTCGCTCACCACCGACGGCGACATCCGCGCGATCGCCCGGACCGCCAAGGATGTCCACAAGCGGCGGCTGGAGCAGCTCGCCGGGATCGCCTCGGTGGCGGTGGTCGGCGATCCGCAGGACGAGATCCGGGTCGATGTCGACCCGGTCAAGGCGCGTTCGCTGGGGATCACCCCCGACGACATCGCCACCGCGATCGACCGCTCCAACGCCACCGCCAGCGGCGGCACGATCAAGCGGGGCCAGTTCCGCTTCTCGGTGCGCACCCTGGCCGAACTGCGCGACCCGACCGAGATCAGCGACGTGCCGATCGGTCGCGCCGGTGGCGGGCTCAAGCTCGCCGACATCGCCACCGTCACGCCGGCCAGCGCCGACCCGCGCACCGTGGTGCAACTCGACGGCAAGCCGGCGGTCGGCCTGGTGGTCTACAAGGATGCCGGCGCCAACACCGTCTCGGTCACCCGCGACCTGCGCAAGGCCCTCGATCAGCTCCGCGAGGAGTTTCCCGACGTCACCATCCGGCTGGTCGCCGCCCAGGCCCAGTTCGTCCAGGACGCGCTCAGCAACCTGTCGCAGGAGATCTTCGTCGGTGGCGCGCTGTCGATCCTGCTGATCCTCCTCTTCCTGCGCGACTGGCGCACGTCGCTGGCGATCGGCCTCATCATCCCGCTCTCGGTGCTGGTGGGACTCACCGTCCTCCAGCTCCTCGACGTGACGATCAACATCCTCTCGCTCGGCGGCCTGGCGCTGGCCGTCGGCCTGCTGGTCGACAATGCCATCGTCGTGGCCGAGGCAACGGGACGATTGCGCGAGGACGGGATGCCGGCGGTCGACGCCGCCCGGCAGGCCACCGAGGAGCTCAGCGGACCGCTGATCGCCGGCACCCTCACCACCCTGCTGGTCTTCGGCCCGATCGTCTTCGTGCAGGGACTCGCGGCGGCGCTCTTCCGCGACCTGTCGCTCTCGGTGGTGGTGTCGGTCGGCGCATCGCTGATCCTGGCGCTCACCCTGATGCCGGTGATGGCCGCCTGGGGGAAGCACGCCGACAAGCTGACTGCCGCCGAGGAAGAGGCGTTCAACAAGCGGCACTGGCTGCTGGCACCGATCTACAGGCTCGGTCACCACATGGCCGAGTGGTACGAACAGGGGATGGTCTGGTCGCTGGCCCGGCCACGCACGGTGTTCACCATCGCGATCGTGTCCACGGTCGTCACGGTGTTCATCGCCCGCGACCTGCCGCGCGAGGTGCTGCCCCAGGTCGACGAGGGCACCGTGGTGGCCGACCTGCGACTTCAGGCCGGCACCGCGATCGAGGAGACCGAACGCCAGGCCCACCGAATCGAGGAGGTCGCCCACCGACTGGGCAGCGAGGGCGTCTATGCCCGGATCGGCTACGCCACCGACGAGGAGGTCCTCGCCGGAGCCGAACCCGGCTCACCCGCCAGCGCCACGTTCATCGTGCCGGTGCCCGCCTCGATGCCGGCCCAGGAATTCGCCGACTCGCTCCGGGCCGGCGTGCCCGACCTGGCCGAGGCCGGTACCCTGGCGCTCGATCTGGCCGGCCAGAGTGAGTTCGGCTCGCTGATCGGTCGCGAGGGCCGCACCGTGCGGGTCGAGGTCTCGACCGTCAAGCGCGAGGACGGTGACGCTGCCTCCGGGCAGGTCCGGACCGAGCTCGGCACCATTCCCGGCCTCGCCGACGTGCGCGACGCCTACGCCGAGGCCACCCCGATCGTCGAACTCACGCTCAAGCGCGACCGACTGGCCCAGATGGGACTGACGCCACAGGTGGTGATCAATGCGCTGCGGGGCTCACTCGGTGGGGTCGAGGCATCGGACCTTCGCGAGACCGACCGGCGCACCCCGATCCAGGTCCGCTGGGCCGGTACCGCCAACGAGGACCTCGCCACCGCGCTGTCGGTGCCGGTGAACGGCGTGCCAGTCGGCCAACTGGTCGACGTGCACGAGCGGCGTGCCCCGATCGAGGTCGTGCGCGTCAACCAGCGACCAGTGCACGTGGTCGAGGCGGTGGTGGAGAGCGGTGGCACGTCGAAGGCCTCGGAAGCCGTCTACGACCACCTCAACGCGATGACCTTCGGCGTCCCCGGCGTCCGCTGGACGGTGTCGGGCGCCGACGAGGAGCAGCGGCGCACCTCGTCGCAGCTCACCCTGGTGGGCGTGCTGGCGATCGCCCTGGTGTTCCTGGTGCTGGCCGGCGAGTTCGCCTCGTTCACCACCCCCATGCTGGTGATGCTCACCGTGCCACTCGCTGCCGCGGGCGGCATCATCCTGCTCTGGCTCACCGGCCAGTCGCTCAACGCGGTGTCGCTGATCGGCATCGTGGTGATGATCGGCATGGCCGACAACGAGGCGGTGGTCAAGCTCGACGCGATTCAGCGGTTCCGTGAAGCCGGCCACCCGATCAACGAGGCGATCATGCTCGGCGGCCGGCAGCGGCTTCGGGCGATCGCCATGACGCTGCTCACCACGATCACCGGCGTGCTGCCGCTGGTGTTCGGCTGGGGCAGCGGCGGCGCGCTGTATCGACCGCTCGCCGCCGGCGTGATCGGTGGCTCGGTCTCGGCGCTGCTGGTCACCTTCTTCCTGCTGCCGACCGCCTACGCCGTGGTCGAGCGCCGCAAGGAGCGGAAGGCGAGGGCCGCCGCATGATCCGTTGGGCAGCCGGCCGACCCGCCGTGATCTGGTCGCTGGCCGCCGGCCTGATCGTGGCCGGGGGCGTGGCGTTCACCCGCCTGCCGCTGGCCACCAAGACCCGGGTCGACACGCCGAGAATCAGCGTGCACGCAAGCTGGCCGTTCTCGGCCCCGGAGTTGGTCGAGACCTACGTGACATCGCCGATCGAGGCGGCGATCCAGGGGGTGCGGGGCGTTCGCAAGATCTCGTCCCGATCGAGCGAGGGATCCTCCTCGGTCACGATCGAACTTGACCCCGGCGTCGATGCCACCATGGCGCGGCTGGCGATCCTCGAGCGGATGGAGGCGCTCCGCCCCGACCTGCCGCCCGCAGCCGAGCAGAGCCTGGGCGTGAGCCAGTACGTGCCGGAGGATCTCGCCGAGGCACCGCTGCTGGAGATCAACGTGACCGGACCGTTCACCCCGGGCGCACTCACCAAGATCACCAACGACATCGTGGTGCCGCGCTTCGCCGCGCTCAAGGGGATCGCCGGCTACAACGTCCGCGGCGTGGCGCAGAACGGCGTGGTGGTCTCCTACGATGCCGCCCAGCTGCGACAGCTGGGGATCGATCCCAATCAGCTGGTCATCGCCATCAGCAACGCCCGGACGATCGCGGTGATCGGCTCGGAGAAGTTCGGTGCCTCCGAGCGGAGCGTGGTGGTCCGCGACGCACCACACGTGATCGAGGACCTCGGCAAGCTGCCCATCCTCGATGCCGCCGGCGGCGTGCATCGGCTCGACGAGGTGGCCCGGATCCGTCCCGAGGAGGACTCGCATGGCAACTTCTACCGGCTCAACGGCCTCACCGCGGTCACCCTCGCGCTCACCCGCGAGGGCGGTGCCGACGCGATCAAGACCGTCGAGCGCGCCCGCGCGATGATGAGCGAAGTGCAGTCGCTGGTCCCCCCGGGCATCCGGCTCCAGGTGGCCAGCGACTCGAGTGAGGATCTCGTCAAGCAGCTCAACGACCTGCTGCTCCGCGGCGCGATCGCCTTCGGCGCGGTGGCGCTGGTGCTGCTGCTCACCCTGCGCTCGGTCAAGAGCGCCGGCCTGGTGCTCGGCTCGGCGGCGGTGGCGATCGCCGGCACCGCGCTGGGGCTCTACCTGCTCCACATCCCGGCCAACATGCTCACGCTCGCCGGCCTGGCGATGGGGATCGGCATCCTGGTGCAGAACGGCCTGGTGGTGGTCGAGCGACTGCGCACCGTGCCCAACACACCCGACGACCGGGCTCGGGCCGGGGTGCGGATCGCTCCCGCGGTGATGGGCTCCACGCTCACCACCGCCGTGGTGCTCTTCCCGTTCCTCTTCCTGCAGGGCGACGCCCGGGCCGCGTTTGCGCCGTTCGCCGCTGCGTTCGGTCTGGCGCTGTTCTGGTCGGTGGCGACTGCGCTGGTGCTGGTGCCGGCAGTGGGTCAGGGCGGCGGCGGTCATGGCGGCTGGCGCTGGCTGGCGCGCGGCTACGACTGGACCGTGCGCCACCTGCTCCGCTTCCGCTACGCCACGATCCTCCTCACCGTGGCAACGCTCGGGCTCCTCACCTGGGGCTTCATCAACAAGGTCCCCCGCAACAGCTGGGGCGGCTGGTGGGGCGACCGGCGGGAAACCGTGACGGCGTCGGTCCGCTTCCCCAAGGGTTCCGATCCCGAGCAGGTCGAGAAGCTGTTGAGCGAGCTCGAGAAGGTCGCCGTCGGGCGCGACGGTGTGGCGATCGTGCGGGCCTCCGGGTCGCCACAGGGCGGCCAGCTGGTGGTCGAGTTCACCGCCGAAGGCAGTGCCGCGGGGATGCCCTATGTCATCTCCGACGAGCTGATCCAGCGGGCGGTGCTGGTCGGCGGGACCGACAACATCTACGTCACCAAGCCCGAGGGACAGGGCTACAGCAACGGCTCCGGCGGCAGCGGCTTCGGCTCCCGCCGCATCAAGATCCTCGGCTATTCGTTCGAGGGGGTCAAGCAACTGGCGCTCGACCTGCAGCGACGGCTGGAGCAGATCCCCAGGGTTCGCGACGTCAACATCAACGCTGCGTCGTACTGGGGCGGCCAGCCGCAGGTGAACATCGCGATGGTCCCCAACCGGGAGGCGCTGGGGCAGGTGGGCGCCACCGCCCAGGACTTCGCCAATACGGTGCGCCGCGAGGTCAACGGCGCCCAGGGGGGCACCCGCCTCGAGTTCAACAACGAGGAGCTGCCGGTGGCCGTGCGAGCGCTCAATGTCCGCGAGCGCCAGTTGGCCCAGCTCGAGGAGGCGTTGGTCTCGAACCCCGACAACGCCCCGATCCGGGTCAACGATGTCTCCGACGTGAAGGAGGTCGAGGGGCTCGCCGAGATCCAGCGCGAGAACCAGGAATACGTGCGGATCCTGAGCTACGACTTCCGCGGCCCCCAGAAGCTCGCCGACCGGACCCACAAGGCGTTCATGGCCGCGATCTCGGTGCCCAAGGGCTATACCGTGGGCGACGACAAGTTCCAGTTCGAGGACGACCAGTCGAGCAAGGGGCTCTACCTCGTCGGCGGCATCGGGGTGCTGCTGGTGCTCCTCTCGGTGGCCCTGGTCTTCAACTCGGCCTGGGCCTCGGCGATGGTCTTCGCGTCGCTGCTGATGTCGCTGGGCGGAGTGATCGCGGCGTTCTGGATCACCGACAATGCCTTCACCCGCGAGGCGGCGGTGGGGGTGATCCTGGTGGTCGGCCTCGCCGTGAACCAGGCGATCCTGCTGATCGACGCGGTCCTGGGCGCCAAGCGACAGCACGGCGGCCGCGCCACCGGTGCCGACGTGATCCGGGCCACCCGCGACCGGGCCGGGATGATCGTGCTGGTGACCCTCACCACCGTGGCGTCGCTGGTGCCGATGGCGTGGGGGAGTGCTGCCACCTCCCTCTTCGGCGCGATCGCACTGGCGACCGCCGGTGGGGTGGCGGCCGGCACCATCGCCGCCCTCTGGCTGCTGCCACCGGTGCTGGTGGGGACCTTCCATCGGCCCCATTTCCGGCGCCGGGGCGGTGGCGGACCGGGTCGGATCCGGCGGCTGCTTGGGCGGATGCCGAAGCCCTGGAAGCGGCACGTCACCCCCGCCAGTGAAGGGTGAAGGGTGAAGGGTGAAGGGGCCTGCGATTCGGGCTCCCCTTCACCCTTCACCCTTCACCCTTAACCACTTGTCAGGCAACGTCTTAGAAGCTGGCTTCCGGATTGGCTTCCCGCCCTTGTCCGGGCTATATTTCAGGGTTCCCCGGGCGCTCGCCGGCGCCGGCAGATCTTTCCTGAATCCCGGATCACGATGACCTCGCCCATTCCCCGCGAACGGATCGTCCCGCGCCTGATCGAGGACGAGCTCCAGCAGTCCTTCATCAACTACTCCATGAGCGTGATCGTCTCGCGCGCGCTCCCCGACGTGCGCGACGGCCTCAAGCCGGTCCATCGCCGGATCCTCTACGCGATGAACGAGCTGGGGCTGCTTCCCAATCGCCCGTTCAAGAAATCGGCGACGGTGGTTGGCGACGTGCTCGGCAAGTACCACCCGCACGGCGACCAGTCGGTCTACGATGCGCTGGTGCGGATGGTCCAGGACTTCTCGCTGCGCTATCCCCTGGTCGAGGGGCAGGGCAACTTCGGCTCGGTCGACGGCGACCCGGCGGCGGCCTATCGCTACACCGAGTCGCGGCTGACCCGCATCGCGCTGACGATGCTCGAGGACATCGACAAGAACACCGTCGCGTACCAGCCCAATTTCGACGACCAGCGCGAGGAGCCGACGGTGCTGCCGTCGAAGCTTCCCAACCTGCTGGTCAACGGCTCCAGCGGCATCGCGGTGGGCATGGCCACCAACATCCCGCCGCACAACCTGCGCGAGATCGCCTCGGCGATCGAGGCGCTGGTGGCCGACCCCGACATCTCCACCGACGAACTGCTGACCCACGTCAAGGGTCCGGACTTCCCGACTGGTGGCTTCATCTACGGCGAGCAGGGGATCCGCGAGGCCTACGAGTCGGGCCGCGGCAAGGTGATCATGCGGGCCCGGGTCAAGATCGAGGAGAACGAGCGGACCGGCAGGAACGCGCTGATCATCACCGAGCTGCCCTATCAGGTGAACAAGGCCAACCTCCACCAGGCGATCGCCCATCTGGCGATCGCCAAGAAGGTGGAGGGGATCTCGCGGCGTGCGCGACGAGTCGGACCGCGACGGCATGCGGCTGGTCGTCGAGCTCAAGCGCGACAGCATCGGCCAGGTGGTGCTCAACGCGCTCTACAAGCACACCGCGATGCAGAGCACCTTCGGGATCATCAACCTCGCGCTGGTCGACGGCGCCCCGAAGGTGATGTCGCTCCGCGAGATGCTGGGGCACTTCATCGAGCATCGCCACGAGATCATCGTGCGACGCACCGAGTTCGATCTCGCCGAGGCGAAGAAGCGCGAGCACATCCTCGAGGGGCTCAAGATCGCCGTCGACAACATCGACGAGGTGATCCAGGTGATTCGCTCCTCGGCCGACACGCCCCAGGCCGGGGAGCGGCTGCGCGAGCGGTTCGGCCTCTCCGAGGCCCAGGCCGACGCGATCCTCAACATGCGGCTCGCCAAGCTGACCGGGCTCGAGATCGAGAAGCTCGAGGCCGAGCTGGCCGAGGTGCGGGCCACCATCGCCGAGCTGGAGTCGATCCTCGCCTCGCGCGAGCGGCGGATGGCGATCCTGGTGGGCGAGGTGCAGGAGGTCGCCGCCACCTTCGGCGACGAGCGCCGCACCGAGATCCTCAAGGACCAGGGCGAGTTCTCGATCGAGGACCTGATCGCCGACGAGGAGATGGTGATCACCATCTCGCACACCGGCTACATCAAGCGGATCCCGGTCACCACCTACCGGCGGCAGCGCCGCGGCGGTCGGGGCCTCAACGGGATGGACACCAAGGACACCGACTGGGTCGAGCACCTCTTCATCGCCTCGACGCACGACTACCTGATGTTCTTCTCCGACAAGGGCACCGTGTACTGGCTCAAGGTCCACGAGATCCCGCAGGCCGGCCGTGCCGCCCGCGGCAAGCCGGTCATCAACTGCATCAACATCCGCGAGGACGAGCGGATCGCCGCGCTGGTGCCGGTGCGGACCTTCGCCGACGATGAGTGGCTGATGTTCGCCACCCGCAACGGCACCGTGAAGAAGACCGTCCTCTCCGCCTACGGCAACGTCCGTGCAGCGGGCATCATCGCGATCAACATCGACGAGGGCGATGAGCTGATCGAGGTGATGAAGACCCACGGCAACGACGACATCGTCCTTGCCACCCGGAAGGGAATGAGCATCCGCTTCCACGAGAGCGACGTGCGGGCGATGGGCCGCGCCACCACCGGCGTCAACGGGATCCGGCTTGCGAAGGGCGACGTGCTGATCGGCATGGTCGTGGTGCGCGAGCGCGCCGAGCTGCTGGTGGTGAGCGAGAAGGGAATCGGCAAGCGCTCCGACCTCGCCGACTACCGGGTGCAGAAGCGCGGCGGCAAGGGCATCATCACCATGCAGCAGACCGAGAAGACCGGCCAGCTGGTGGCGCTGAAGGACGTCCTCCCCGAGGACGAGCTGATGATGATCACCAAGGGCGGCATCATCATCCGTTGCCCGGTGCAGGGGATCCGCATCAGCGGGCGCAACACCCAGGGCGTCAAGCTGATGAACCTCGACGCCGGCGACCGGATCATCGACGTCGCACGGATCCAGAAGGAAGACGACGACGAGTCGGAGGGGGAGGACGGGAGCGACGGGGCCGACGAGGCCGACGACGACACCGCCGAGGCCTCGACCGAGGCAACCTCCTGAGCGGCCCCGCCTCCGACCTGGCCGAGGCGCGCGCCGGCCTCGAGGGGATCGCCGTCCGGACGCGGCTCCTGCCGGTCGACGGCTTCGACCACCCGGTCCGGCTCAAGCTCGAACTGGAGCAGCCGGTCGGGGCCTTCAAGATCCGCGGTGCCTGGACCGCGATCCGGCGACTCGACAAGGTGACCCGGGCCCGCGGCGTGGTCACCTCCTCCTCGGGCAACCATGGCTACGGCCTCGCCTGGGCCGCCCAGCGCCATGGCATCCGGGCCGTGGTGGTGATGCCGGAGTCGACGGCACAGGTCAAGCAGGACAACGTCCGCTCGGTGGGCGGCGAGGTCCGGCTGGTGGGCGCGACCCGCGGTCCCGAGCAGTATGCCGAGGCCGAGCGCCTCAGCGGCGAGGAGGGGCTCACCCTGATCCCCCCGTTCGACCACCCCGACGTGATCCTCGGTCAGGCCACCTGCACCGCCGAGATCCTCGACGAATGGCCCGAGGTCGAGGCCATCGCCCTCCCCGTCGGGGGAGGTGGACTCCTCGCCGGGGCCTGTCTCGCCGTCGAGGAGGGCTCGCGCGCCGTGGCATTGTGGGGCGTCGAGCCCGAGGGAATCCCCAAGCTTTCCCGTGCGGTGGCGGCCGGCGAACCAGTCGAGCTGCCCGATGGCGCCGCCCTGACCGACGGCTTGCTCACCAGGTCGATCGGCCGGCTCACGTGGCCGATCATCGCGCCGAGGCTGGCCGGGGTGGTCGGTGTCTCGGATGACCAGGTGCGGGCCGCCATGCGCTGGCTCGCCGCTCACGATGTCCGGGCCGAGCCGTCGGGCGCCGCGACCACTGCGGCGCTGCTGTCGGGTCAGTTGCCGCTTCGCGGTCCCACCGCGCTGGTGGTGAGCGGCGGCAATGTCGACCCGACGAGGTACGACGCGCTCCTGGCGCACTGAGCCCTCGCGGTTCCCGCCCCGCGGCGGTCGGTCGTAGTATTGGCCATGTCACTCTCCGCCTCCAGCGTCATCGTCCACCACGACGATGCGCTCATCCTCGACGGCATCACCCTCGATGTCGCCGAGAGTGAGTGCCTCGCCCTGGTGGGTGAGAGCGGCGCGGGAAAGACCACCCTGCTCCGCTGCTTCAACCGGATGGTGGAGGCGACGCGAGGCGAGGTGCGGGTAGCCGGCCAGGATGTGCGCACGGTCGACCCGGTCACACTCCGGCGCCGGATCGGCTACGTCCCCCAGGAGGGCGGACTGTTGCCCCACTGGAGCGTCGAGCGCAATGCGGCATTGGTCCCCTGGTTGCTGGGCGACAGCGCCGCCATCGACCGCGGCAGGATCGCACTCGAGCGCGTGGGGCTCGATCCCGCGGAGTTCGGGGCGCGTCGGCCGTCGCAGCTCTCGGGCGGCCAGCGCCAGCGGGTGGCGGTGGCCCGGGCGATCGCCGCCGGTGCCACCACCGTGCTCCTCGATGAACCGTTCGGGGCGCTCGACGCGATCACCCGGCGGGAACTGCACGACCTGTTCGGCACCCTGCGCCGTGAACTGGCGATCACCGCCCTGCTGGTGACCCACGACCTCAACGAGGCGTTCGCTCTCGCGGACCGGATCGCCGTGATGCGCGCCGGCCGGATCGAACAGGTCGGGACCCCGACCCAACTGCGCGACACACCCGCGAGCGACTACGTCGGGCTGCTGCTCGGCATGGCGAGGGCGGGATGAGGCGCGCCACCATCGTCCTGGCCCTGGCCGTGCTCTCGCCACGCGCCGTCGGGGCACAGCGGCCATCGCCAGGGCCGGTGGTGGTCGCCTCGAAACCGTTCGGCGAGTCGTACCTGCTGGCGGAAACCTTCGCACAGTTGCTCGAGGCGCGTGGCGTGGCGGTCGATCGCCGTCCCGGACTCGGCCAGACCGAGATCGCCTTCGGGGCACTGCGCAACGGTCAGGTCGACGTCTACCCCGAATACACCGGCACCGGCCTGCTGGCGATCCTCGGCGAGGCACCGATCACCGATCCCGCCGCGGTCTTCTCCAGGGTGAGCTCGGTGTTCAAGCGGCGCTGGGGTGTGCGCTGGCTGCCACCACTGGGGTTCGAGAACAGCTACGCGATGTCGGTGCGGCGCGAGACCGCCGAGCGGCTTCACCTCGCCACCCTGAGCGACCTCGCTGCGGTGAGCGGCGAACTTGTGGCCGGGTTCACCCCCGACTTCATCGGGCGGGCCGACGGGCTACCGGGGCTCCGCGCAGCCTACGGCCTGGATTTCGCGACGTTCGCTCACTGGTCCCCGCGGTCAAGTATCAGGCACTCGCCGAGCGGCAGGTCGACATCATCGACGGCTACACCACCGACGGCTTGATCGCCCGCTACGACCTGGTGGTCCTCGACGATGACCGCCACTTCTTCCCGCCGTACCAGGCGGCGGCGCTGGTGAGCCGGCGGGTGGCCGACTCGATGCCCGCGGTGGTGGCCGCACTCAGCGAGTTGAGCGGGCGAATCGACGCCGCGATGATGCGCCGGATGAATCGCCGCGTGGAGGTCGACGGCGTGCCGGTCGCCGTGGTGGCCGGGGCCATGCTCGACGAACTGGGCCTGCTCGCCGAGGGGGGCACGGCCTCCGCCGGTCGCGAGCGCCCAGGATCGCTGCCCGGTTACCTCTGGCACGAGCGGGTGCGGATCGCCGCGCTCACGGCGCGTCACCTGCTGCTGGTCACCGCCTCGCTGCTGCTCGCCATCGCCGTCGCGGTGCCGCTTGGCGTGGCGCTCGAGCGGCGACGGGGCGCTGCGGAGACGACGATCCGTGCCATCGGTCTGCTGCAGACGATTCCCGGCATCGCGCTCCTCGCCTTCATGATCCCGCTGCTCGGCATCGGCGTGACCCCGGCCGTGGTGGCGCTCTTCCTCTACTCGCTCTACCCGATCGTCCGGAACAGCTACACCGGGGTGCGCGGGGCCGACCCGGCCGCCGTGGCGGGAGCGATGGCCTGTGGCATGACCCCGGGTCAGGTGTTGCGCCATGTGCGGTTGCCGCTGGCGGCCCCGGTGATCATGGCCGGGATCCGGACCGCTGCGGTCATCAATGTCGGCACCGCCACCCTCGCCGCGTTCATCGGCGCCGGCGGTCTTGGCGACCCGATCGTCGCCGGGCTGTCGCTCTCCGACACCCGGATGATCCTCTCGGGAGCGATCCCCGCCGCCGTGCTGGCCCTGCTGGTGGATGCCACGCTCGGGGGGGTGGAGCTGCTGGTGCGGGTCGAGGCCTAGTGGCGGGATCGCCCCCATCCGGACCTCGCGATCGGGCAACCTGCACGCCCCGTGACCTGGAGGGCCGAGACGGGGAGACCATCGTCGCGCCCCCGATCGGTGGGGAGGGACTTCGGGGCTGTCCCCTGTCGGCTGCCCGGGAGCCCCACCGTGAGGCCTCGAGGCCGGCGGGACCCGAAGAACGCCCGAAGACGCCGCATGGGAGCAATGCTGCCGGGACGGTGAATTCCCCCGGTGGCACGAGCTTGGCAGATGGATTGGTCACCTGGTCGATCGACCGGCTGCCCTGGTCCTCCATCACACCGAAGACGGCCGGCGCACCGGGTGTTTGCGATCATCGGGAACGGGCCACCGTGCGGTGGCTCGCGACCCACCACACCGGGGTCGAACCGTCCGGAGCTGCGACCACCGCCGCGCCGCTCCCGGACCTGCTGCCGCTTCGTGGTTCCACCGTCCCGGTGGTGCGCGGCAGCCATGCCGACCGGCGAGGCACGACGACCTGGTGACCTGAATGAGCCTCAATCCGCGCTTGCTGCTGGCCACCGACGACACCGCTCTGGCGCGCACCCTCAGCTGGGTGCTCAAGGAGAACGGCTACGACGTGGTCACCAGCAACGATGCGTCGCAGCTTGGGGAGCGGCTCGACCAGGAGGTCTACGACCTGCTGGTGCTCGACCTGGGCGATGGGGCCGCGGCCAACATGGGACGGCTGGTCACCGTGCGCGAGTGGGAGAGCCACCGCGACACCCCGCTGCTGATCCTGGCCGATCGCGACTTTCTCCTCCCCGCACTGGAGCAGTTCGGGCTCTCGCAGGCCGACGTGGTGCAGCGCCCCTACCGGGTCCGCGAACTGCTGTCCCGCATCAAGGCGCACCTGCGCGTGGGCCGTGAGCTCAATCGTGCCCGTGCCGAGGCGCGCTCGCGCAGCGAACTCGTGGAGATCCTGAAGGAGGTCACCGCCGCGCTCGACCCCGACCAGATCTACCAGATCCTGGTCCGCCGGGTCGCCCAGGGACTCCGCATCGCCCGCTGCTCGGTGGTGCTCGCCGCGCCGGGGGAGCGCGAGGGGACGGTCGTCGCGGCCTACGAGAATCCGACGCTGCGTGACCTCCGCGTCGACCTCGAGAAGTATCCCGAGATCCTCGAGGCGCTCAAGACCGGCGAGACGGTGATGGTCGCCGACGTCGACGCGCACCCGCTCTACGAGGATGTCCGCAGCACCTGGGGCGTCGAGCCGCCGAGCACCGGACGGACCCGCTCGGTGATCGCGCTGCCGTTCGCGCTCCACGGTGCCACCGCCGGCGTCTTCTTCCTGCGAACGACCACCGACGACCCGCCGCTCAACCAGATCGACCTCGGCTTCGCCGAGCAGGTGATCGAGGTCGCGGTCACCGCCCTGGCCAAGGCCTACGATGTGCGCGACGGCGATGGCGGACCGGGGCTGCGTGAGCTGGCCGACAGCGACCCGCTCACCGGGCTGCCGAACCGACGGGTCTTCGAGCAGCGCCTCCGTGACGAACTCGACCGGGCTCGTCGCTACGGCCAGGTCGTCACCATCGTGCTGATCGACGTCGACGACTTCAAGCGGGTCAACGACACCCGCGGCCACCAGACCGGCGACCGGGTGCTGCGGCAGCTGGCCGCGTTGCTCAAGCGCGAGCTGCGCACCATGGACGGGATCGCTCGCCTCGGCGGCGAAGAGTTCGTGATCATCCTGCCGGAAACCGGCGGCACCGGTTCACGGCTCTTTGCCGATCGGGTGCTGCGCCGGATCGCCCACCACGACTTCGGCGACAGCGAAGGTCCGCTGCTGGTCACCGCCAGCGCCGGCCTGGCCACCTTCCCCGACGACCGCGCCGAGGACGACGAGGCGCTGCTCAAGCTGGCCGACGAGAATCTCTACCGGGCCAAGCACGCGGGACGGAATCGGTATCGCGACTGATGTGGTCGAGGGTCAAGGGCTCATGGTCGATGAAGTGATGAAGGTTGGCTCCGCTCCAGGATGCCAGCCTTCGCTCTTGTACCGATCGACCATTGACCATCGACCATCGACCTTCCATGCCTACCGAATCACCTGCCCCGTCGCGAAATCGAACAGGGTGATCCGCCGCAGCCGGTAGTACGCCTGCCAGTACCCCCGCAACGCCCGCACATAGGCTACCAGCGCCTGGTCCTTCTCGTTCTGGGCCAGGTAGAGGTTGTCGATGGTGATGCGTCCGATCACGTACCGGTTGTAGGCCACCTCGAATCGCTTGCCGGCCACGGTGTCGGCCTTGGCGGCGATCGTCAGGTTGCGCTGTGCCTGCTCGAGCTCGAGCACCGCGAAGCGGGCATCCTGTTCGGCCTGTCGCAGGGTCGTCTCCGCCTGACTCTCGGCGCGGGCCTGGTCGGCCCGGGCGGCCTCGACGCCCTCGTGATGGGCTCCCCACTGCCAGAGCGGCATCTGCACCCCGACCGAGAACGAGCGCGCCTCGAGGAGCTGGTCGTAGGCGTTCCCGAAAGCGGCACCGGTCGCGTTGTAGCCGTAGCTCGCCTGGACGGTGGCCCCCACCCCGTTGCTGAGCCGGGCCTGGGCGACCGCCCGGCCGGCCTGCACCTCCTGGAGGCGCGCCTGCTGCACCACCGAGGAATTGCGCATCGCCTGGTCGACCGCCCGGGCGGTGTCCGCTTCGACTTCGGGCACCGTTCCGTCGACCTCGATCTCGATCGGGGTGCCCACCGGCAGGTCGAGCGCCAGGCGGAGCGCGGCCATCGCCCGTTCGTAGGTGAGCCGGGAGTCGTCGACCGACGCCCGGGCGCGGAGCAGGGCCAGTTCGCTCTGCAGCAGGTCGTTCTCACCGATCTTGCCGACCTCGTAGCGACCGGTGTTGAGCTTGTAGAGCGTGTCGTTCACCGCGGCGTTCTTGGTGGCGTTGGCGAGTTGCGTCCGGGCGGCGTAGGCATCGAAGAAGAGACCGGTGACCGTGACCGCGATGTCCTCGCGCGCCTCGCGGAACTGCCGCTCCGCCAGGTCGCCACGCAGCGACTGCTCCCGCTGGTCCCAGCGGGTCGTGTTGGGTCGGAGGATGTCCTGGCGGATCCCGATGGTGAAGGGCGTCGACGACCACGTCTCGAAGGCGCTGGCGCCACTCACCTTGACCCGGGCGAGCGATGAGGAGAGGTAGAGGTCGCCCCCGGTCAGCGGCAGTTTCTGGCTGAGCCGCAGGCTGAGGTTGGCATTGGTCTGGTTCCGCGGCCGGAAGAGCGAGGTGCCGTCGGGTTGCTGCACCTCGATGATCGACCGGTTGTACGACGGCACCGTGCCGGCGAGCGACAGCTGGGGCAGCAGCTGCGACTGGAACTGGCGGTGCCGGAACGCCGCCGCGTCACGGGTCGCCTCGGCCGCCCGGGCCTCGTGACCCTGGGCCTGGGCCTGGGCGATCGCGGCGGCGAGGGTCAGATGGCGCGGTTGCTGGGCGCCGAGCGGGAGGATCGCGGCGGCCACGACCAGCGGCAGCAGCCGGCGAAGGGTTCGGATCGGGGGCATCGGCACACTCACTCGTGGCGAAGGGAGTCGACGGGGTCCTGCGCGGCGGCGCGGTAGGCGGGCATGATGCCGAAGAGGATGCCGACCGAGGCCGACACCCCGAAGGCGACCGCCACCGAGACCCCCGAGACGATCGTGTCGATCCCGGCGAATCGCTCGATGCCGGCGCTGAAGGCGACCCCGGCCAGGATGCCGAGGATGCCGCCCACCAGCGAGATCAGGATCGCCTCGGCGAGGAACTGCAGCAGGATGTCGCGGCGGGTGGCGCCCACGGCACGGCGAACCCCGATCTCGCGGATCCGCTCCAGCACCGAGGCGAGCATGATGTTCATGATCCCGATCCCGCCGACCACCAGGGAGATCGAGGCGATCGAGCCGAGCACGATGTTGAAGATCGTGCGGGTGCGCTGCTCCTGCTGGAGCAGCAACTCGGGCACGGTGATCTCGAAGTCGACCACGTTGTTGTGACGCCGCTCGAGCATCCGGCGGGTGACCCCGGCCACCGCCCCGACCTGGCGCGAATCGGCGACCCGCACGATGATCCGGTCGAGCTGGTTGCGATTGGTTCGCTCCCGCCGCTGCTCATCGGTCTCGGGGGTCGAGTCGGTGCTGGCCGCCACCAGCTGCTGTGACCGCGACGCCATCTCGATGTCGTGCTGGGTGACCTGGGTCCGGTCGCGGATGCGCCGCAGCATCGTGCGCACCGGGATGTAGATGTCCATGTTGGCGTCGCGGATGCCGAGCCGCTCGACCGTCGCGCCGTTGACCCGCCGATCGGCCAGCACCCCGACCACCGTGAGCCAGATCGGGCCGACCTTGATCTGCCCACCGAGCGGTGGGTCGGCGGTGAAGAAGCGGCTCCGCACCCCGTAGCCGATGATCGCCACCGGCAGGCCGTGCTCGGTCTCGAGCGGCGTGAAGCTCCGCCCCTGGGCCAGCGACAGGTTGGTGATCCGGAAGTACGAGGTGTCGACCCCGACCACCTTGCCACTGCGCCGCAGGCCGCCCCGGCTGAACGCGGTGTTGTAGACGATCTCCGCCGTGGAGCCATCGACGGCCGCGATCACCCGCGGGATCGCCAGCGCGTCGGCGTAGCTGAGGCCGGGCGAGAAGCGCTTGACGTCGCGGGTCGGCTCGTCGCTGACCTTCTCCTCGTGCTGCTCGACCAGCGGCGTGATCACGACATTGTTCGAGCCCAGCAGCTGCATCTGCTGCAGCACCTCCTGCTGGGCGCCGCGACCGATCGCGAGCATGGCGATCACCGACGCGACCCCGAACATGATGCCGAGCGAGGTGAGCGCCGCGCGCAGGGTGTTGTGCCGGACCGCCACGATGGCGGTGCGCAGGGCGAAGAGCAGGTGCGCGACCAGCTCCGCGCGCCAGCGCGTCAGGGTCCCCCCGGGGGCGGCCATCGTCAGGGCCGCGCCGGAGTCACTGCGGTTCCGGTGGGGCCGGGTGGTGGCGCGGGCGGCGCGGGGGCGGGCATCGTGTCGGCCCCCAGGGCGGTGTCGCCGCCGGCCGCCGGCTGGTTGGCCGGCGAGTCCGGCAGCCGCACCAGCGTCATCGCGTCGCCATCCGCCGGCGGCGAGAGCAGCACCACGTCGTTCTCCTCGAGGCCGCGCTCGACGATCACCGCGTCCTCGTTGATCGCCCCGGTGACCACCTCCTGCTTGGTCACACCTCCGCCCCGGCGCAGGTACACGAACGGCACCCCGTCCTCGGTGTTCACCGCCTCCAACGGCACCGAGAGGACGTCGGGCACCTTGAGCGTCTGGATCACGTTGCCGGTGGTCATCCCGGGACGCAGCGTGGTGTCCGACTGATCGATCGTGATCCGCACCTCGAACACCTTGGCGTCGGTATTGGGGCGCTCCTCACCCACATTGGCGACCTTGGTCACCGTGCCGGTGAGCACCTTGGTGGGATCGGAGTCGAGTGTCAGGGAGACCGGCTGTCCGGTGGCGAGCGAGCGGATGTCGATCTCGTTGACGTAGGTGATCGACTCCATCCGGGTGAGGTCGGGGAGGGTGGCCACCACCGGGTCCCACGCCGACACCTGGGAGCCCGCCGCGCGCTTCTTGCCGTTCCACTCCTTGCGGTAGATCACCATTCCGGGCGCCGGCGCGCTGATCGAGAACTCCCCCATCACCTCCTGCACCGCATCCATCCGGCTCTGCGCGCGCGTCACGTCGGCTCCCACCTCGCGCATCTTGGCCTTCGACTGCTGTTCCTTCGTCACGTAATCCTGCTTGGCCTGCTCCAGTCCCCGCTTCGCCTTCTCGAGGTCGATCTCGGCCTGGCGCTGGATGCTCGGCGCCTCGTAGATCGCCTGGTCCTTGGCCAGCGTCTTCTCCTCCACTGCCGATTCGAGGGTGCGAATCTCCTCGCGCGCCTTGGAGAGGTTCAGCGTGGTATCGAGCATCGCCTGCTCGTTGACGGCCACCGCCTTCTGCAGGGCCAGGCTCACCTCCTGGCTCCGGTTCGCCATCTGCGAGCGGTCGAGCTCGGCGACCGGATCACCTTCCTTGACGATCGTCCCCTCGGGCACGATCGAGGCAATCTTCATCTGGTAGGCGCCGGCTTCCTGCGCGCGCGCAGGCGCGGTGATCTCGACGGCGTGGAGCGCCTGGAGCTCGCCCGAGGTGGTGACGGTCACGGCGAAGTCGCCACGATGCACCACGGCGGTGACCGCGGCTTCCTCGTCGGCAGAGTTGCCAGCCAGCAACCAGGTAGCGGGGAGCACCACCAGCAGCAGGGCGCCGCCGGTCAGGAGCCAGCTCGTGCGGGGGGTACGCATCGGCTTTGCCTCACAGCGAGGGGGACGCGACAGGTATTCTGGTGCAACATACGGTCGGCAGCCGATTCGAGTTGCATCAATCGACGATCAGATCGGGCCTGAACTGGAATGTCGGCGCGGCGAGAAACCTTACCGCGAGCCGGTGACGGGGTTCGGCGGTCGCGGGGTGGCGACCGGGAAGTGGAGTGGCGAGAGCCTAGCGGGTGGGCGCGACGGCCGTACTGATATTCCGTTCCCAATCGTCGAGCATCTGGCGGAAGGCGCGGGCATCGAATCGCTCGAGCAGCGCGTTGCCGGCCGGGCTCAGCGCGGTGAGCTCGTAGCAGACCTCCACCCAGCACGAGGTCTCATCGATCGGGTCGATGTCGATGGCGACAGTGCCGAGTCGCGAGCCCGGCGTGATCCGGGCGTAGGCGGCCTGGAACATCTCGAGATCATGATCGAGCACGATCCAGAGGGTCTCATCGCCATCATGGTCGGTGCGGAAGACGGTGTCGATCTCATCACCACCACCGGCGCGGAAGAGATACTCCGGTTCCCAGGAGGGCACCCAGTCGCGTTCGCCCTCGGGGGTGAACAGCTCGAGCGTCTCCTCGGCCGGCAGGAGCACCGTGATGACGCCGCAATGCGAGACATGTCGTGCCCGGAAGCCGCGACTCACGACTCGCCGGGCCCGGTCCCGCCGCCGGAGACCTCGACGGCGAGCGTGAAGGTGCGCTCCTCGTCGGGCTGGAGCGCCCCGACGCCGACCACCTTGCGGGCAATCTCCTCGCCCTGCTCATTGCGGATGGTGAGCAGCATCGAGTACTCCCACGCCGCGCCGCCGGGCGGATGGCGGATCGTCCCCTCCACGTGCAGCGGCGTGTCGGTCGCCTGCTGCCCCTCGGCGGCGGCGGCTCCGAAGCGCAGGTGATGCCGACACGCCGGACAGACGATCGCACTCTCGAGGACCGTTGTCCGGCAGTGGGGACAGGTGCGGGTCGCCCCGGGGGCGCCCTGGCGCGTGCTGCTCATGCGGCCGAGGAGTTCTCCGTGGCCATCGCCGGCTTGCCGACACCCTTCTCGTTCCAGCCGAATTCGACCTGACCGCGCATCCGCGACCCGGCAGCAACCGTGAGCGAGCCGGCCTTGAGGTCGCCGGTGAGCACCCCGGTCTCCAGCAGTTCCACGCGGGACGCCGCCTCGATGTTGCCTTCGAGCTCCCCGCCGATGATGACCGCCTGGGCACGCACCCCGCCGGTCAGCTTGGCACCCGCCTCGATGGTGAGGTTGCCCTGCACATTGACGTCGCCCTTGAAGCGTCCGGCGATCCGCACGTGGCCGGAGCCCTCGATCTTGCCCTCGATCGTCAGGTCGGAGGCGATGATCGACTCACGGGCCGTGGCGTTGGGGCGACGGGCCGCGTCGTCGCGGATCCCGATCTCGCTGCGCACCGGTTCATGGCGCTCAGGCTTCGGCTGGGCAGCATCCTTCGACGGTGTCGTCTGTTCCTTCCAGAGGGCCATGGTGCAGCTCCTGTATGATGGACAAAGGGGTCGGGGGGTACCCCGGTATCATCGGTTGCGACGGGGGATCCCGAAGATACCCCCGATGCCGGAGGGTGCGTAGGTCGGGCTCAGGAACCGGAGCGGCGCCGGCCACCGATCCCCCTGCCGACCAGCCGTCAGGGGGGCGCGGTCGGCCCGGCGGCGGGCGATTCGTGGTCCGGCCGCAGACTGGCCAGCAGCCAGCCACCGGCCAGCAGGCACGGCAGTGCCGTCCCCCCGCCGGGGAAGTAGGCCCCCCGGGCCAGCATCAGCACCAGGTGGGCGAGACCGTTGGCGATGCCACCGGCAATCGCGAGGAAGAGCAGCGGCAACAGCGGCAGGACACGGCCCGGACGAAGTGCCATGGTGGCACCGACAAAGACCGCGGCCCAGCTCGCATTGAAGGTCACGAATCTCGCCACACCCCACCCTGGCGCGCCGAAGAGCGCCGGCAGCATGGTCGGCAGGCCGGTCAGTGTCTCCTCGATGGCGTGCAACGCGAAGACGCCGATGGCCAACCATGCCGCCACGGCGGTCCGCGACGTGACCGTCCAGCCACCCCGAGCCCAGAGCACACCACAGACCGCCAGCAGCACGCTGAGGAGCGCCGCGGCGCGCCCCAGCCACCATGCCTGCCACACGATGCCGACAAGCACCAGGGCGATGCCCCATCGCGCCGCGCGGCGGTCGGGGACGGAACTCAGGTGGCGGCTGATCGTTGAGCCAGTCGGTTGTAGCACCAGCCGAAGATCGCGCCGCCAATCGCGCCATCGACCACGCCGTAGAGGGCTCCGACGACCACCGAGCCGATGCCGGCCACGTGGAAACCGGGATAGATCGAGGCCGCCATGTCGAGGAACGCCACGCCATAGCCCGGCCAGATCAGGTGGCTCACGCCCACCAGCAGGATGCAGCCGCCCCAGACCACGGCCGAAGTGATGGCGAGAGCGCGGGTGTCGAGTCGCATGGAAGCCTCCGTTGGGTACGGCGTGGAACTCAGGGCGGCGGTGTGCGCCGGAACCGGCAGTAGGTGAAGCGCTGCTCGGCACCGGTCGGCGTCCGGTGGGTCACCGCGCGGGTCGTCTCGAGGCTGAACTCGGGGCCCAGCGCCTCGGCGATTGTTGCGGCATCGTGGCGGGCGACCTGGCGACCGCTGCAACGCTCGGGGCCGTCGGGAGCAAAGGTCGCCATCACCAGGTGCCCACCCGGCCGGAGCGCCCCCAGCACCTGGTCGCGATAGGCACGCCGATCGGCCGGTGTGATCAGGAAATGGAAGACGGCCCGGTCGTGCCAGAGATCGTAGCTCGCCGATGGAAGGGGCACGGTGCGAACGTCGCCGGTATGCCAGCGAACCGCGGTGGCTCGCTGGGCGAGCCGCTGCCCGACGATCGCCAGTGCGGCGGCCGAGATGTCCAGCACGTCGAGATGCCGATAGCCGAGGTCGAGCAGGTCGTCGACCAAGGTCGAGGTGCCGCCGCCGATGTCGATGATCGCGGCATCCCGATCGGTCACGTCGGTGATCAGCCGCAGCGATTCCTCGAGATGGGGGGCGAACCAACTCAGCGAGTCGATCGCTCGCTCGCGGTAGATGCGCTCCCAGTGGGTCCGATCGGACGCCTCCGGCGCACCCGACCCAGCGCCCTCGGGGCGCGGCATCGCTTCAGCGGTCATGTTCATCTCGAAACATCGCATCCCAACTATCGCGTCGCGGGCGGACGAGCGCCAGCGGTTCCCTTTACGGATCGGGAGATTGGCCACAGGTTAGGTCCGGTCCCCACACTTCCCCCAGCATCCCACAGGTCCCCATGCCAATCCGACATCTCGTACGTCGCGGTCTCCTTGTGGTCGTGGCCGCCGGCCTGGCGGGCTGCTCCGCCGCCTCGGCCCGCCCCTCGGCGACGCCCACGCCGGCGGGCCAGCGCACCGACAGCAGCAGCAGCGGCCGGCGTCCCGGCGCCAGCCAATCGGGCCCCAAGCCCTACAAGGAGGTCATCACCGCCAAGGCGAAGACCCGCGCGGGGATGTTCACGACCCACCAGGTCGACGACAAGCTCTATTTCGAGATCCCCCGCGCCGAGTTCGGCAGCGAGATGATGATGATCGCCAGGGCGGTCGAGTCGACGTTGCAGGACCCGGGCGGTTTCTTCGGCGGCGGTGCCCAGTCGCTGGTGCGCTGGGAACTCCACGGCGACAACGTGGTGCTGCGGGAGCGTTCCTATCGGCTGCACGCCGACTCGACCGCGAACATCTACCGACAGGTGCGCGGCTTCCAGGACGGGCCGGTGATCGGCCGCTTCGCCGTGGCGGCGTGGAATCCCGACGACAGCGCCGCGGTGATCGACGTGACGGACCTCTTCCTGACCTACAACCGGGAGATGGGATCGCTGCAGGGCACCAAGAAGGCCGAGAGCTGGATCGAACACGTGGCGCCGTTCGACCGCAATGTCGAAGTCGAGGCAACGCAGACCGGTGCCTCCCGCACACCCGGCGCCCCGCCCACCACCCCGGCGTCGGCCCAGACGGCCCGGATGCACTGGAGCATGCTCAAGCTGCCGGACCAGCCGATGATGCCGCGGCTCGAGGACGACCGGGTCGGTTTCATCTCGACCTCGTACTACGACTTCTCGTCGCGAGAGCACGAGGCCGAGCAGAAGGCGATCATCCACCGCTTCAAGCTGGTGCCCAAGGACACGGCGGCCTTCCGGCGCGGCGAGCTGGTCGAGCCGGTCGAACCGATCACCTACTGGATCGATGCCGCGACGCCGGACTGGATCAAGCCGTGGATCAAGTCGGGCGTCGAGGCGTGGAATGTCGCCTTCGAGAACGCCGGATTCACGCATGCCATCCGCGCCGAGTACGCCCCGGCCGACGACCCCGACTGGTCGATCTACGACCTGCGGCACTCGGCGATCTACTGGCGGCCGTCAACGGTGGCGAACGCCACGGGTGGCCAGATCGTCGACCCGCGCTCGGGCCAGACGATCAAGGGCGAAGTGAACATGTATCACAACATCATGGACCTCCAGCGCAAGTGGTATTTCGTGCAGGTCTCGCCGCTCGATCCCCGGGCGCAGCACCTGCCGATGCCCGACTCGCTGATGGGGGCGCTGGTGGAATACGTGGTCACGCACGAGATCGGCCACTCGATCGGCTTCCCGCACAACATGAAGGCGTCGGCGATGTACCCCGCCGACTCGATCCGCAGCCGCTCGTTCCTGGAGCGGATGGGCGGCCACGTGGCCACCCTGATGGACTATTCGCGCTTCAACTACGTGGCGCAGCCGGAGGACAGCATCCCGGCCAGCCTGCTCATTCCCCATGTCGGGCCCTACGACAAGTTCGCGGTGAAGTGGGGCTACCGGCCGATCCTCGACGCGACCACGCCGGAGCAGGAGAAGCCGACGCTCAATGCCTGGGCTCGCGAGCAGGACACGGTGCCCTGGTTGCGCTTCTCCACGCCCGACGCACCGAACGACCCCGAGAACCAGACCGAGGCGGTGGGTGATGCCGACGCCGTCGAGTCGAGTGGCTACGGCCTGATGAACCTCGCTCGGGTGATGGCCAACCTGCGCCAGGCCACCGAGAAGCCCGACAAGGACTACTCGCTGATGGAGGGGATGTACGGCGAAGCGGTGAGCCAGTGGGGTCGCTACATGCGGCACGTGGCCGCGCTGATCGGCGGCGCGATCACCCAGGAGAAGCTGGGCACCGGCCGGCGCTTCACGCCGGTGAGCGAGGCGCGCCAGCACGCGGCGATGCAATTCCTCGCCACCAACGCCTTCGAGGTGCCGTCGATGTTCCTCGACCAGGAGATCCTCTGGCGAATCGAGGCGCGCGGAGCGATCGACCGGATCCGCAATGCCCAGACCTCGCTGATCGGCACCATGCTGCAACCAGCCAAGCTCAACACCCTGGTCGAGTACGAGACCCTCACCGACGGCGACACCTACACGCTGCCGGAGTATCTCGGGGAGATGCACGATGCCCTGTGGGGCGAGCTCGGGAACCGGCGGGTCGACATCAACATCTATCGCCGCAACCTGCAGCGCGCCTTCCTTGACCGGGTCGATGCCGAGCTCAACCCGACCGCCAAGCAGTTGGAACAGGAGGCCGCCATCGCCCGCTTCGCGCCGCGGCCGCCACGGTGGGGCAACGACGTCCGGGCGATCTTCAAGGCGGAGCTTCACCAGATCGACCGGGAGGCCGCCCGGGCCCAGTCGCGGGCCGCCAACGAGATCACCCGGGTCCACCTGGCCGACATCCGGTCGGAGATCCAGCGGATCCTGAATCCGGAGAAATAGCGCAAGCAGGGGGGAGACCTGTGCCCCCCAGTGACCTCGTCCCGAGCGCAGTGAGGGACCCCTCGATGGAGTTGAGGGGTCCCTCACTGCGCTCGGGACGAGGCTGAGCGGGTAGCGCGTCGACCTTTCTCGCCTTCTACCGTCCGATGCTGATCTCCACCCCGTGTTCCTTCATCAACTCGCGCAGGAAGCGCCGGGCCTCGCGCTGGAGCTCCCGACGCCAGTCCTGCACATTGTCGCGCCACTCATCGCCGAGGTTGCCTCCATCGGGCCCCTCGAAGTGGAAGCAGTCACCGGTCGGAGGGGCGGTGCCGTCAAGGAAGTACTCGCGGCTGCCGCAGGCATCGAACCAGCTGTCACCGCCGCTACCCACCGAGGCGAGTTGCACCCCGTCGGGCATCGCGAACTCGCTGTGCCGGTCGGCCCGGGGCACCTCACCCAGGAACGCCGCCACGATCGGCAGGGCGGCGATCGCCCCCGTCGCGTGCAGCGAGCGGCCGTCATCGTAGCCGACCCACACCCCCACAGCCAGCGTCGGTGTGTAGGCCACGAACCAGGCATCGCGCCAGTTGTTGGAGGTGCCGGTCTTGCCCGCCAACGCCCCACGGTATCCCGAACTCGCGATCCCGCGTGCCGTGCCGCGCATCACCGCGCCCTCCAGCGCGGAGGTGACCAGGAACGTCGAGGCCGGATCGGCCACCTCGCTGGTCTCGACCGGCACCGCCTCGACCCGGTCGCCACCGTCGGGACGAGTGCCCAGCACCATCCGGGTGGTCGCCAGCGTCCCGCCCGCCGCCAGCACCCCATACGCACGCACCAGGTCGAGCAGCGTCACCTCCGAGCTGCCGAGCGCCAGGCTCGGCACGGCCCGCAGGTCGCCGCCGATCCCCAACCGATGGGCGGTGCGGACGATCCGTTGGGGACCAACCTCCAGCCCGACCCTGGCGAAGGGAACGTTGAGCGACTGCTCGAGCGCCTCGCGCAGGGTGACCGGTCCCCGGAATTCGTGATCGTAGTTGACCGGTTGCCACGGACCGCTCCGCGTGTCGACGGTGAGCGGTTCGTCCTCGATCACCGAGGCCAGCGTGTAGTCGGGATCGTGATCGCCGTCGCGCGACAGCGCCGCGAGCGCCACGACCGGCTTGAACGCGCTGCCGGGTTGGCGACGCGCCTCGGTGGCACGATTGAACTGCGAGGCGCCGTAGTCCCGGCCGCCGACCATCGCCAGCACATCGCCGTTGCGCGGATCGATCGCCACCAGCGCGGCCTGGGCGCCCTGTCGGCCCAGCCGGGCCATGCCCCGCGACACCGCCCGCTCGGCGTCGCGCTGCAGTCCCGCGTCGAGCGTGGTGTAGACAGCAGCGCCACGGCTCGGCAGCCCGCGCGAGGTGGCCGTGCGGACCAGGTCGCGGAAGTAGCGGGCATCGACCGTGCCCATCGGATGCGCTCGCACATGCACCGCGCGCCGGCTGGCGCGCTGGGCCGCCCGTTCACTCACCCGTCCCTGCTCGGCCATCAGCGACAGCACCAGGTCGCGACGCGCCCGTGCCGCCTCGGGATGTCGCGTCGGTGCCAGCCGGTTCGGCGCACTGATCATCCCGGCCAGCAGTGCCGCCTGGTCGAGCGAGAGATTGTCGACGTCGCGACCGAAGTAGTAGCGTGCCGCCGCCGCCATGCCGTGGATTGCCTGCGCCCCGTCCTGGCCGAGATAGATCTCGTTGAGGTAGGCCTCCAGGATCGTCGACTTGTCGTAGCGCAGCTCGAGCATCACGGCGAGGGCCGCCTCGCGCAGCTTGCGCAGCGGCGAGCGACGCGCGCTCAGGAAGAGATTCTTGGCCAGCTGCTGGGTGAGGGTGCTGCCGCCTTCGGCGATGCCGCCGGCGCGCACGTTGGCCACCATCGCCCCGGCAATCCGCCGCAGGTCGAGGCCGTGATGCTGGTAGAAGCGCTGGTCCTCGATCGCCAGCACAGCCTCGACCAGCTCGTCGGGGAAATCACCGAGCCGGGTCGGGATCCGCTCCTCCCGGGTCCCACCATCGATGGTGCCGATCGGCACCGCGGCACCGCGATCACCATCGCCCCACGACACCGGCCGGGTGTAGAGGGCCGTCGGCATCCGCGCCTCGGGAGCGACGAGATGGCCACGAATCACCGCCTCGAGACCGATCGCCAGCACACCAACGACGAAGGCCAGGGCGATTCCGCGACGAACCCGCCGCGCGGTCACCGTCCCGCGGATCTTCCCCAATGCGCTGCTGCAACGTGACTTGATCGCCTGCCAGGACTGCAATTCGGCCTCCAGGTGGCGTCGGATATCCCTGACGAGCCACGACGGCCCAGAGTTTCAGGTTGCAACCTTGAAACGCCGCCAGCCACCTGGAGGCCGCACCGCTGCTATGGCGCCTTCCAGTCGTTGTCGGCAGGGTTGGCGTCCATCCAGATCCCGCCATCAAGGCTGACAGCGGTGATCTGGCTCGTTCCCGGCACCGCGACGGTGGCATGCGTCGGATTGTCGCGCCAGAGCGCGGCGGTCTGGTGGAGCCGTTCGGTCTGTCCGTCGGCGAAGGTCACCACCACGTCGACCGGGGCAGGCATGCCGCCGATGTTGCTGAGCGACACGGTCCGTCCCTGGACCCCCTGCACCGCCAGGTCGATGTAGTCGTGGCTGAAGTACCAGCGCCGCCAGAACCAGTTCAGGTCGCGACCGGTGATGTTGCTGATGCTGTTGAAGAAGTCCCAGGGGATCGGGTGCTTGCCGTGCCAGCGCGCCATGTAGCCGTGCAGTGCCGTCCCGAACGCCTGATCACCGAGCATGTCCTTGAGTGCCAGATAGCCCAGCGCCGGCTTGCCATAGGCGTTGTTGCCAATTCCGGCCCGGAGGATGTCCGCCGGGGTGATGATCGCCAGGTCCTGCTCGGGCCTGGGGTCGCTGATCCAGCCCTGGACACGGAACTGCTTGAACAACGCGGCGGCCCGGTCGGGACCCATCGTCGCCTGGTTGTAGAGGTACTCCAGCGCGGTGGCCCACCCCTCATCCATGAACGGGTAGCGGGTCTCGTTGATCCCCATGTAGAACGGGAACCAGGTGTGGGCCAGCTCGTGGGCCACCACGAAGCGCGCGAAGCTGCTGTCGGCGAACGCCTCGTCGTTGACCATCATCGGATATTCCATGTCGGCGTAGCCCTGGAACACCGTGGTCTTCTCGTACGGGTAGGGCACGCCGGGCCAGTTCGCCGAGAGCCAGGTGAGCGCGTCGCCCGCGAAGCGGATCATGTGGTGGTAGTCGGCCGCGCTGTCGGCGAACGCCGCCTGCACGCTGGCGCGTCGACCGCTGGCCCGGTCCACCACGGCACTGCCGGCGTCCCAGGTGTAGTGATCGCTCACCCCGAACGCCATGTCGGGAATGTTCGCGGCGGTGAAGTGCCAGGCGAGCATCGAGTCCTGGCCGGTCACCTGCCCGGCCGTCATCTGGCCGAGCGTCGCCACGTGGATGGTCGAGTCGGAGGTGAGCGAGGCACGAAACCGGGCGGCCGCCGCCGGCTGGAGAACCGAGCCGGGGTTGTCCAGCGTCCCCGTACCCCACACCACGAAGTTGCGCGGCACCCGCACCGTCAGGTCGTAGTCGTTGAAGTCGCTGTAGAATTCCGTCGACCCGGTGAAGTCCATCCGGTCCCAGCCGTTGTAGTCGTCGTAGACGGCCACGCGAGGATAGAAGTACGCCACGTAGAAGGTGGTCGGGTCGATCACGCCCTCGCGGCCGTGGCTGGTCGAGAGATCGTAGTGCCAGTCGAAGGCGAGCCGCACCGAGTCGCCGGGCGTGAGTGGCGCCGGCAGCCGGACCGCGACGTTGGTGAAGACATTCGGCGCGTCGCGCCACGGCCGGGAGGTGCCATTGACCGTGAAGGCATCGATCTGCACCCCGCTCGTGGTGCCGGCCGGGTTGACCCCGCCGAGATGCGGCGCGCCGGGCTTGTGCTCGTTCATGAAGAGCTTGATGCCCAGCGTGCGCAACGTGTCGGGACTGTGGTTGATGTAGGTGATCTGCTCGCTGCCCCGCACCGTGTGGTCAGGCGGCATCAGCGTGACGGTGATCCGGTAGCGGCCATGATTCTGCCAGTACTGCGCGCCCGGTCGGCCATCGAGGGATCGCGTGCCCCGGGCGTACGCCTGCTTGATCGCGCGCGGCGTGTAGAGTGGGTCCCCGGCCTGGGCCGAGAGCATCGGCGCAGCGATCACGAGGGAGAAGACGGTCGCACAGAGCGCCGGACGTGCATGGGTCATGGGTGGATCTCCTTTGTCGTTCGCCTACGCAACCAGCAGTGCTCCAGTTCCATTGTGCAATTGCGATCGCATCGCTCGGACAACCCCGTCACCCCGATGCCACGAACCGTCGGGCATCGGCGAGCACCTCGGCGGCCCGATCGGGAGTGAGTCGCGCCAGGTGCACCAGCACGGCGGCGGCGTTCCGGTAGTGCTCGGTCACGAAGAAGAGGTCGGGTTCGTGAGCGAGCAGCAATGCGCGCTCGGCCCGGGGCATTCGGACCACCAGCGATTCGCCATCCTCGTGGAGACGGGCGAACCCCTTCCCACCGATCTTGAATCCCGGCTTGCCGTACCACGGGCCTTCGGTGACCTCCGGGAGGTCGAGGGCGATCGCGCGGATCTGCTCGGCACTCACGCCCGGAGTCATGCCGGCGCCTCCGGCCATTCGCCGTCGGGACTCGCCGGGTCGGGCTGATCGGGGCCCAGCCGGTCGGCACGCACGTCGGCGTCGATGAAGTTCTCGGGCGGGATCGGCGCCTCGGCCAGGCGACGCAACATCGCCAGCTGGCCCACATGGGTCATCGCGTCGGCCAGCGGGCCCTGGAGCAACTGGCGATTGGTGATCGTCATCGGGCTACCGCTGGCCAGGTGACCCGCCACCGTCTCGAGCATCGCATGAAATCGAGCCGCCTCGGCCTCGAGTGTCCCCAGCGGTTCCGGCCGACGGGGATAGCTGCCCCCGGTGAACATCGTCGTCACGTAGCCCAGCAGGGACGCCATGTGCCCCAGAAGTTCCGCCGGGGTCCGCACCTGGTGACCGGGGGAGAAGTCCGCGAACCCCTCCGGCGCACCCCGAATCGCCTTCTGGGTCCGGTAGGCGAGTGCCCCCAGGAAATGAGCCAGCAGCTCCCGCTCGACATCCGCCATCGCATCTCCTGTCTGAATCACCCCAAATCCTAGTCGCGACAGGGTTTGGACCCAAGACGTTGCAGTGCTGACACTTCTACAGTTGTAACTCTACAGTTGTAGGTGACGTATGGGTGCCACTGTCCCCGCTGCAACCCTTTGCGGGATGGCGGGATCGAACCCGACGAAACCACCCGGAGCCCCGATGCTGTCTCCCCTCACGCTGCTGTTGGCCTTGCAGGGCCAGGCCCCGATGCCCCCCGCGGGCCCCGACGACGGCCCCACGCCGACCACGGTCAGCGCCACCATGACCTCGCGCGCCCCGACCCTCGATGGCCGGGACGATGAACCGGCCTGGCGAACGGCGCCGGTGGTCCGCGACTTCCGGGTGGTTCGCCCTGACGAGGGTGCCGCACCGAGCCAGCAGACCGAGGCGAGGGTGCTCTACGACCCGCACTTTCTCTATGTGTTCGTTCGCGCCTACGACACTCATCCCGACAGCATCGTGGCGCTGCTCTCCCGGCGCGACGACCAGACCGCATCGGACCAGTTGATCGTGATGATCGACTCGTACCTTGATCACCGCACCGGCTTCGAGTTCGCGGTGAACCCCGCCGGGGTGAAGGCCGACTACGCCATCTTCGACGACGGCAACGAGGACTCGGCGTGGGATGGTGTCTGGGACGTGGCCACGACGATCGACTCGCTTGGCTGGACAGCGGAGTACCGCATCCCGTTCTCCCAGCTCCGCTTCGCGCCGGGACCGAGCGTCACGTTCGGCTTCGCGGTGTGGCGCTCGATCCAGCGAACCACCTCGCAGATGAGCTGGCCGCTGATCCGCACCAGTCAATCGGGGTTCGTCTCCCAGTTCGGCGAGCTGACAGGCCTCCGGGACCTGGCCCCGCCACGCCGCGGCGAGCTCACGCCGTACCTGGTGAGCAAGAGCGAGCCGGACCTTCGCGGTGAGCGGATCGGGCGCCGTGCCCGCCTCACCGTCGGTGGCGATCTCAAGTATGCCGTCGCCTCGAACCTGACCCTCAGTGCGACGGCCAACCCCGACTTCGGCCAGGTCGAGGCCGATCCGGCCGAGCTCAACCTGAGCGCCTTCGAGACCTTCTTCAGCGAGCGGCGGCCGTTCTTCGTGGAAGGCGGTGGGCTCTTCTCGCTGCGAATCAACTGTTTCGTGGTCAACGACTGTCACACCGGCGAGCAACTCTTCTATTCGCGTCGGATCGGACGATCGCCGTCGCTGGCTGGCACCTACGGCGACGCGAGTTCGCCCACGGCGACCCGGATCCTCGGCGCCGCCAAGCTCACCGGGCGCCTGCCAGGCGGCTTCTCGGTGGGTGTCCTCGACGCGGTCACCGACCGGGTCGGTGGACCGGCCGGCACCACGCTCGAGCCGGCCACCAACTTCATGGTGGCCCGCATCAACCAGGACTACGCCCGGGGCAACGGCAGCGTGGGACTGATGCTCACCGGCGTCAATCGTTCGCTCGACCTCTCGAGCGAGCCGTACCTCCACCGCAGCGCCTACGTCGGCGGTCTCGACGCGCGACGCCGCTTCGGCACGTACCAGGTCGACGGTTCGCTCAGCATGAGCCGGGTGGCCGGCACCGCCGAGGCGATCACGGCCACGCAGCGGAGCCCGGTGCACTACTATCAGCGCCCCGACGACCACCTGGTTGTCGACTCGACCCGCACCTCGCTCTCCGGCTACGCCGGTGAGATCCGTCTTGCCAAGGTCGGCGGCGAGCACACCCGGTTCGAGACCGGCTACGGGCGTCGCTCGCCGGGGTTCGAGCCCAACGACCTCGGCTTCCTGCGCCAGGCCGACGAGCAGAACTGGAGCACCTGGTTCAACCTCCGCTGGGCGCGGCCGAACCGGGTCTACCAGCAAGTCCGGTGGAACTTCAACTGGTGGCAGACCTGGACGCTCGAGGGCCTGCCCACCGATCGCGCGTTCAATACCAACATCCACGCCACCCTGACCAATCGCTGGGGAGTCCACCTGGGCGGCACGCTGGGCCAGATCGGGTCACCGCTCTGCGACCACAACTGCAGCCGTGGCGGCCCGGCGCTGCGGGCCAGCCCGTACATCGCACCGTGGCTCGGGATCGTGGGTGACGACCGCAACGCGCTGGTGCCCAATGTCTGGTTCAACTACTGGCGCGGCGACGACGGCCGGAGCTGGTCGTTCAACGTCAGCCCCACGGTTGAACTGAAGGCGTCGACCCGACTCACCACCTCGCTCGGCCTGAGCCATACCGCCAACCACGACGACTCACAGTGGTTCGGCAACTTCACCGACGACCAGGGCACGACCCACTACACCTTCGCGCACCTCGACCAGGAGACGCTGGGGCTCACGTGGCGCCTCGGCTACACCTTCACACCCGAGGCATCGTTGCAGGTCTACGCCCAACCGTTCATCTCGAAGGGGAGCTATACCAATCTGCGGGAGCTCGACCATCCCCGCGCGGCGGCCTATGCGGACCGATTCCGGTCGATCGACGACGTGGCGCTCACCGGCGAGCCGGGAGGATTCAACGTCAAGCAGTTCCACTCCAACGTCGTCTTCCGCTGGGAGTACCGCCCCGGGTCGACGCTTTTCCTGGTCTGGAGCCAGGGGCGACAGGCGTTCGCGAACGCCCAGGGCGGCAACTCGTTCCGGGGCGACCTTGGCAATCTCTTCGGGCAACGCGCCGACGACGTCTTCCTGGTGAAGATGTCGTACTGGCTCAACTGGTGAGACGGCGTCGGCCGCGGCTCACTGCTTTCCGCCGACCCCGGGCTTGAAATAGACCTTCAGCGTCAGGTCGAGATGGGCCCCGGGGAGGAACCGCAGATCGCGGCGCTCGCCACCATCCACGTGCCATCCCGCGGGCAGATTGGTCAGCTCGAGGGTGTGGTCTCCCGGGGCCACGTCGGGGATCACCACGCGTCCCCAGATGAGGATCACGTCGCGCCGCACGCCATCGATCAGCACGTCGAGGGGCGTGAGGGGTGCTGTCCCGCGCTCGAGCATCCGCACCGCGAGGGTGAGGCTGCCAAGGTCCGCCATGGGGACGCAGTCGACATAGATGAGCCGCCCCACCGGCGCGGCGCGCTGCAGGTCGAGGGTGATCGGATTGGGACCCACCACGTGGCAGTTGGGCGCCACGTCGCCAATGCCGATGCCGTTGGTGCCCGGCGCAAGCTGGGTCACCTTGGTCCATCCCGAGGTGGTCGGGATGGGCCCCACGTCATTGCCGTTGACGAGCAGGCGATAGCCGTTCGGGTCCTGCTCGGGACCGCTCGTGATCGTCCGCACCGCCATCGATCCGTAGGGGTCACAGCGCACCGCGATGGTGACCGGCGTGATGGCGGCAGTGCTGACGACCACGCTCTGCGGGTTGGTGCCGACCACCACACAGTTGGGCGCCAGGTCGTCGAGCGTCACGTCGACCGGCCCCGGGGCCAGCTGGGTGAAGCTCAGGGTGTCGTTGACCCCGATGCTGCCGATGAACGAGGCCACGTCGACCCGGTAGCCATCGGGGTCAGGAACGGTACCGGTCGTCTGGACCGTGACGTGGACCGTGCCGGTCATCGAGTCGGCCACCCCGGTGCCACAGTCGATCGCGTAGTCGACGGTGATCGTGCCGCCACTCGGCACCTGGACCGTGCGCGTCGACGCGCCGGCGAGGACGCATCCGGGATCGACGTCGCCGAGGGCAAGCACATGCTGTCCGGCCGTCAGCCCACCGAGATTCGCCTGCCCGTTGGTCGCCAGGGTGCCGGCCGCCACCCCGTCGAGCATGAGGGTGTAGCCATTCGGGTCGAGCGTCGTCCCGACAGTGCTCGCCGAGGCCTGGATTGCCCCGGCCTGGACACTGGTCACCGTGACCGTCTGGCAATCCACGTCGAACCGGGCGGTGGCCTGCTGGTTGGAGAGCACGTCGACCAACAGCGGGTTGCCGCCACTGACCACGCAATTGGGTGGCACGCCCTCGAGCGTGAGGACCCGCCCGCTGCGCGCCGTGACCCCGGTCATCGTCGCCACGGTGTCGATCGGAATCGTGTCGGGCACCGCCCCGTCGAGTCGCAGCTGGTATCGCGTCGGCAGGTTGGTGCCGGTGGTCGCCACCGTGACCTGCAGGTCCCCCGGCGGACCGGCAGGAACCGAGCAGTCGACCGTGAAGTCCTGGACCTTGGTGCGTGAGACGTTGAGGGCGCGCTCTTCCTGGGTCAGTCGGATCGGCTGCTGGGCACCGCCCTGCACCACGCACTGATCGGGCACTCCCTCCAGCCCGACGGTGTAGTCGGCGACCAGCATGTCGCAGCCCAGGGCCGCCTGATAGTTCGGCACGTTGAGGCCGAGACGCCGTGCCCCCTTGATGGCGAGGGCAGTGAGCGGGCCCCCGCTGATCGAGAACAGGGCGTCTGAATAGACCACCGTGCAGGCGCGCGACGGCTGGAAGGTGATCGAGCCGTTGGGCGCCGTGGTCATGGTGTCCGGGTGCTCCCAATTGGCCAGACCGAGCCGGCTGGCCTGCGGCTGCAGGATCGGCAGGGTATCGGCGCGCTCGAGGGTCACGGTGTAGTCGGCCATGCCGGGCAGCGGCGCAATCGTCTGGGTGTTGACCTGGAGGATGCCGGTGCCGTGCAGGCTCGACAGCGTCGTGCGGGCATACTGAAACGGCGGCAGGCTGGCCTTGAGGCCCTTGTCGGGCTTGATCAGGATGCGCGGCAGCGTCAGGCTCGCCCCGGCCTCGATCTCCCCGAAATTGTCGATCGGCATGTGCCAGTTGTCGAACACGGTGTCGCGACTCCAGGTCCCCTCGAGGTAGTTGCCGAGCATCACCTTGGCCCCGGCACCGACCTTCAGGTCGAGCAGGCGATGCTTGGTGCTGTCACTGCTGGTCGGCGTCTTGCCGGTTGTCTCGTCGCGGCAGGTGCTCTTGGCCTCCCGGCCGAGGCAGATGTTCGCTTCCAGCACGGCGGCGGGGCCGATGCGCACGGTGACGGTGTCCACCGGGTTGTTGGCGATGTAGCCGGGACTGACATCCCGCTGGACGTTGATCACGCTCGGCGTGCGCCAGCCATCCTGCGCCGTCCAGGTGAGGGTGACCCGGTCCTCTTCCAGGGCATCGAAGCGCACCGCGCCGCCGTAGTCGACCGCCGCCGCGTTCGCGACCACCACCAGCCCGGCCTTGAGGCAGAGGAAGCCGATCCGGACGCTGACGCACTTGACGATGGCCAGCGAGGGAATCGGGATCGTCAACTTGAGCGCCCCACTGCCGGCAACATTGAGCCAGACGTTGCCGATCGTGAGCTTCGGCGTGAGCGTCATGCTCAGCGAGGTGAGTGCCGGTTGGGTGTAGTGCGGCAGGGCCCCCCAGTCGGTGATCCGACAACGGCGCACCACCGGCAGGCGGGCCGGGAAGACCGAGCCGGCCTGCACCACGATCGGGGTGCCCGGCACGCAGACCCGCAGCGGCGGCAGCACGTTGGGATCGACGCCCACGCTCTGGAGAAAGGTCCGCAGCGCGACCCCGACTCGTGCCAGGCAGCCGGTCGCGTTGGGCACCACGTTGCATGGGTAGAAGGTCGGTGCCCGGCCGGTCCCCGGCACGATCTGTCCACCGGGGTCGATGGAGAAGGTGCCGTTGAGCGACGCATCGACGACCACGGTGCCGGAATCGATCGCCAGCGAGTCGAGTCGGCCGTCGATCTCGATCCACCCCTTGTCGATCACGGTCTTGTCCTTGCCGCAGACCTCCGACAGCACCCGTCTCGTGCTGTCGGCGATCATCTGGCAGATGTTGCGCGGGGCCAGGTCGAAGGTGTCCGACCGCGACAGCGGCGGCGCGACGAGGGCCGCCTGTCCCGGTGCCATCGGCTCCTCGGCGCCGAGGGCGAAGGTGCCGCCCCGGAAGATCTCGTGTGGGAACGCGCTGGTGGTCTGCAGCAGCAGCTCGTCGCCACGACGGTCGACCTGCTGCACCCGGCGCAGGTACGGATCGCCATCGCCGCCATAGATCACATCGCCTGCCTCGATCGCCGGTGATGCGCCATCGAGCACCTGATAGCGATAGCGTCCCGTGGCGAGCGCTGCCGTGTCACGATCGAGCACCAACGCCGTGGGATCGATCTCCCTGAGCCGATCCGAGAAGGGGCCGGTCCATCCATCGGGGGAGGCGGCGGGGACCACCGGAGCCGCTACCGGCACGTCGCCCGGCGCGTTCGGGCCGGCCGGGTCGCTGTGGCAGGCCTGCAACAGCCACACGCCGAGAATCAGCGCGGGCCACAGCCCTCGGAGGGCGAGACAACGAGAACGCGACGAGTGCATGCGCAGGGTGCCGGGTTGAGATCTGTGGGGGGGAACTGCGGAAGACGAGGGCGCCCGGTCTGGAGGCGCCCTTCCGGAGTAGTTTTACCCCGGATTCGCCAAAAGTGCCACTCATGACACGAAGCGCCCCGGCCGAGATGGCCGGGGCGCTTCGTGTCGCCGGACGATCAGCCGTCGGCTACATCTTCGCGGCGAGGTCGCGGGCGGTCGCCGCGAGCAACTGCACTTTCGACGCATCGCGCGAACCGCCGGCGTCGCGCCGCAGGTCATTCTCCAGCGCCGACAGCATGGTGCGCCGCTCGGTGCTGGAGGCCCGCTCGGCCGCGGCGAGCGTCTCGCGCACCGCCGTCAGTCGTGCGGGCCGAAGCCCGCCCGACCGCTCGAGCTGGTCGGCGTAGGCCCGGGCAAGGGCGTAGGTGGCCGGCCAGACGAACTGTGGCTGGCCCTGGGCGTTGAGCTCGCTCAACCGGACGCTCTTCGCCGCCTCGATCTCGTTCTGCGTCATCGCCGGGCTCGGGGTGAGCTCGAAGATGTCGAGGCCACGGCCGATCTCGGAACTGACGATCAGGCCGTTGTACCAGTAGACCGACCACGAACCGGCGTTGCCCATCTCGTTGGCGTCGATCGGGCCGCGGTCCTGGAAGGCGATCTCGGTCGGGTGGGCCGCGTCGGTCCAGTCGAAGACCGAGATGCCACCCTGGTACCAGGCCTGCACCATCACGTCGCGGCCCGGGATCGGCAGCAGGGAGCCGTTGTGCGCCACGCAGTTCTCCAGCGAGGTCTGCACCGCCGTCATCTTGTAGTACGACTGGAACTCGAGGCTGTTGCCGTTGCGGCTGAAGATCGCGTCAGCACCCCACTCGTGTGGATCGCCGGCACGACACTTCGGCTGGCCACCGCCACCCCACTCGTCGGAGAAGAGCAGCTTCGAGCCGTCGTTGCTGAAGGTCGCCGAGTGCCAGTAGGAGAAGTTCGAGTCGGCCACCGCCGCCACCCGCCGCGGGTGGACCGGGTCACTGATGTCGAGCAGCAGGCCATAGCCGGCACAGGCACCGCCGGCGTAGCCGATCGCCGGGTAGACCGTGATGTCATGGCACTGGCTCGGACCGCGGCGGGCCTGATTGGCGTCGCCGCCACCGCCGAAGCGCTTGTTGATCATCTCCTGGATCCCGGCACGAAGCGCCGCGCTGTCGGCCCCGGTGGGCGCACCGCTGCCGCCGCGCGCCTTGACGATGCTGTCGAGCATCGGGTCCACGTAGCGGTCCGGCAGCGGCATCGTCTGCCCCTGGAACTGGATCACGAACGCCCCACGCGCCCTGGCCTCGGCCAGCGCCTTCGCGTTGTCCGCCTCGTCGGCGGCCGACGCCCCGTGCTCCGGCGGCGCAGCAAGATTCTCGAAGATCCGTGGGCTCGAGACGATCGCGGCCTTGGTCGGATCGGCGAGCGGGACCTTGATCACCTCGATCCGGAATAGCGCGGAGTTGGGGTCCTCATCGGGCGACATCCCCGAGCAACCCGCCAGCTCCTCCGACGACCGGACTCCGGCCGAGCCGGACACGTAGATGTAGACGTTGGCCTTGTCCTTCGGGTCGGCCAGCACCGTGTGAGTGTGGCTGCCGCGGCAGGTCTGCACGTTGTCGATGTACTTCGGGTTCCGGATGTCGCTGATGTCGAAGATCCGGATGCCGCGCAACCGCACGTCGCTCACCGCCTGGGGCACCCCCTGCACGCCGCAGTCGACCCGACCACCCATCCCCTCGCCCGAGACGAAGAGCAGGTTCCCGTAGACCGACACGTCGCTCTGCGACGCCGGACAGAGGTAGGCGTTGACCAGGGTCGGGCTTGCCGGATTGGAGATGTCCCAGATCTGGAAGCCGTTGTAGTTGCCCTGGATCGCGTACTTGCCGGTGAACGCCAGGTCGGAGTTGGTCACTCCCTTGAACGCCGGCGACGGCGGGGTGGTGGAGAGTCGCCGCAGGTTCCAGATCGCCTCGGCGGCCGGCTGGCCGTCGCGGGCCGGGGCCAGGCCGACCCGAGGGTCGGGGCTCGGGGCCCGGATCGACGCGATCGGCGCCGCGGCGGGCCCCGCCATCGGCATCGGTGCCTGGCCGGCACCACCGCCGGCCGACGACGAGGAGCAGGCCGTCACCGCGGCGAGCCCGAGGATGAGCGCCAGGGAGCGGGGCGTGGGAAGCGACTGGGTCATGACTCGATCCGGGAAGAGGGAGGTCGGGACGGCGGGCGCGCCGTCGTCAGTCGGAACCGTTCGACATCTGCATCATGAAGAGCATCTTCTGCATCCGGCCGATCTCGGTGCCCTGATCGGCGTAGACGTCGGAGGCGAACTTGTAGATCCGGTCGTTCTGTGCGCCGGCGTGCGCCGCGAAGAGATCGTCGACCATCGTGAGCGCCCCGGAGTGATGCTGGATCATGTAGGTCAGGAAGAGCCGGTCGAACGCCGCGCCGCGCGCCGCGTCGAGCGTGTCCATCTGGGCATCGCTCAGCATCCCCGGCATCATCATGTGGTCACCGTGCATGCCCATGTGCTTGTTGATCGTGTCGGCCACCGGCACCGTCAGGCCGTGGTCGCGGAGCCAGCGCTGCATCAGCAGGATCTCGTCGCGCTGGGCGTTGATGATCCGCGAGGTCAGCACCAGGAGGCGATCGGACGCCCCGTGGCTCGGCGCCCACTTCGACATCACGATTGCCTGGGCATGGTGCCCGATCATCCCGGTCATGAACGCGACGTCGGCCTCGGCATACGAGTGCCGCACGCTGTCGGCGATCGACGCCGCCCTGAGCATCGCCGGATCGCTGCCGGGCGCGGGCGTCGGGCCCGGCGCCGGCGATTGCCCGGCACAGGCGGCGAGGAGGAGCACGGCGAAGAGCGGCCCGGAAAACAGGCGGTCCATGGGCATGACGGGGCTGGAGTGGGCACGAGACGGGGGCCGGACACCCAATTCTACCGCCACGTGCGGCTGGAGGTAAGGTCACCCGGCATTCGTCAGGGAATGACCATGGTCATCCGGCAACATCGACAGTCCGGCGGTCCCGGCGTACCATAGGAGACCATTCAGCCGACCCCCCAGCCGGGAGTCCCGCATGAGTAGCGTCCGCGTCCTCGTCGGCACCCGCAAGGGTGCCTTCATCCTCACCGCCGATGGTGCCAGGCGCGACTGGCAGGTCAGCGGCCCGCACTTCGCCGGCTGGGAGATCTACCACCTCAACGGTTCCCCGGCCGACCCCGATCGCCTCTACGCCTCGCAATCGAGCAGCTGGTTCGGCCAGATGCTGCAGCGCTCCGACGACGGCGGTTCCACCTGGAACGCCGTCGGCAACGCGTTCACCTATCAGGGCGAGGCCGGCACCCACCAGTGGTACGATGGCACTCCGCATCCGTGGGAGTTCAAGCGGGTCTGGCATCTGGAGCCGTCGCTCACCGATCCCGACACCGTCTTCGCCGGGGTCGAGGACGCCGCGCTCTTCAAGTCGACCGATGGTGGCGCCACGTGGGCCGAGCTCGCCGGGCTGCGCGGCCACGGCACCGGACCCCGCTGGGCCCCCGGCGCCGGCGGGATGTGCCTCCACACCATCCTGCTTCATCCCACCAACCCCGCGCGCCTCTTCGTCGCGATCTCGGCTGCGGGAGCGTTCCGCTCCGACGATGGCGGTGCGCACTGGAAGCCGATCACCAATGGCCTCCGCTCGGAGCACCTCCCCGACCCCACCGCCGAGGTGGGCCACTGCGTCCACCGGATCGCGATGCATCCGTCGCGGCCCGACGTGCTCTACATGCAGAAGCACTGGGACGTGATGCGGAGCGACGACGCCGGCGACCACTGGCACGAGGTGAGCGGCAACCTGCCGAGCGATTTCGGCTTCCCGATCGCGGTGCACGCCCACGAACCGAAGACGATCTACGTGGTGCCGATCACCAGCGACGCCGAGCACTACCCACCCGAGGGCAAGCTGCGGGTCTACCGGAGTCGCACCGGGGGCGACGAATGGGAACCCCTCACCCGGGGGCTGCCGCAGGAGAACTGCTACGTCAACGTGCTCCGCGACGCGATGGCGGTCGACACCCTCGACGAATGCGGTCTCTACGTCGGCACCACCGGCGGCCAGGTCTATGCCTCGGCCAACAGTGGCGATGACTGGGCACCGATCGTTCGCGACCTCCCGGCCGTGCTGTCGGTCGAGGTGCAGGCGCTGCCATGACCGTCCGGTTGGTGCTCCCCTCGCCGCTTCGTGCGATCGCGAGGATCGACGGCGAGCTGGCGCTCGAGGTGGCCGAGCCGGTCACCCGCAACAGCGTGCTCGACGCGGTCGAGGCGCGCTATCCGATGCTGCGCGGCACCATCCGCGACCATGGCCGCGGCAAGCGGCGCGCCTTCCTGCGCTTCTACGCCTGCGAGCGCGACCTCACCTTCGACGACGCGGATGCGCCGCTGCCCGATGCCGTCGCTCGCGGCGATGAACCGTTCCTGGTGATCGGGGCGATCGCGGGCGGGTGAGCGACCCTGCGGGCGGAGTGGCCCCGGCCGGCCCTCACTCCCGCCCGTCGTCGGTCCGGCGCTTGACCAGCATCTGCTGCCACGCATCCCGGATCGCCTGCGACGACCCGATCCCCACCCCGAGCGCGAAGGCGACGCCGATCGACCCGAAGCTGATCAGGAACGCCGCCATCACGATCTGCCGCGCAAAGTCGAGTTCCCAGACCGCCAGGGCCGCGGCGACCGCCAGCACGGCGGCCTTCGCCAGTCCGCCAAGGAGATGGGGACTCGGGATGCCGGCCTCGGCGAAGGCATCCTCGACCCGTTCGGCGACCGTCGTGGCGATCAGGAGCCCCACCCCGATGATCAGCACCGCGGTGGCCAGGTTGGGGAGGAAGGCGATCATCCGGTCGACCACACCCGAGAGCACCAGCAGTCCCCAGATCTGCAGCGCATTGTCGAGGAAGATCAGCAACACCACCACCAGCGTGAGCGTGCCGACCAGGTTGTAGAGTGCCGCGCGCACGTCGGCCTTGGCGAGCGCCGATCGCCAGCTGGTCGGGCCACCGAGCCGGTCGAGTCGGAGCCATTGCAGCAGGGCGATCACCGCCCGCTTGGCGAGCCAGCCCACGACCAGCCCGATGACCACGACCACGAGTCCCGCGGCGAAGGTCGGCAGATACTCGGTGAACCTGGAGCTGAGTTGGTCGAGCGGTCCCTGGGTCGTCTGCATCCCGCCTCCTACCTTCGTCCGAAGAATGCGCGCTCGAACCGTCCGGCACGCTTGGGAGCCACGGCACGCACCACCAGCACCGGGCTGGCTCCCCGCCGTGCAATGGTTGTCGGCACCGTCTCGCCGAAGAGCGGCAGGGTCGGCCCGGCACTCGGCCCGCCGATCACCACCAGGTCGCTGGCACCGACCGAGTCGGCCAGACCGCGAGCCGTCTCACGCCGCCGCAGCACCCGCACGGCAGACTCCAGTCCGGCAGCCGTGGCGGTCTCCTGGGCGGCCTGGATCATCGCCTCGGCGGCCGGTCTCGGGGTGCCGCGTTCCACCACCGTCACCGGCTCGATCTCGGGCGTCGAACGCCGCCCCGAAGGTGCCGGCCACCTCGGCGGCCAAGCCGGAATTGGGGCCCGCCGTGATCGGCACCAGCACCCGATGGATTCGCGACGAATCGACCGTGCCGTGCAGCACCCCGACGTGACAGGGCGCCCGCGACAGGACCCGATCGACGATCGAGGCGACCACGCGCTCGAGGAACGAATGACCGACCGGTTGCCCGAGGATCAGGAAATTGCACCCCTCCTCGCGGGCGGTCTCCGTGATGCCACGACTGGTCCGGTGGGCGATCCGCAGCACCGGCGTGGTCGCGACCCCGCGCGCACTGGCGAGCTCCACGGCATGCTCGAGCAGGCGCTGCGCCGGACCGGTGTGGGCGCGGCCCGCCGCCAGCGGCTTTCCCTCGGGCACCTCGATCACGTGCACCAGCACCAGCGAGCCGCCATGCGCCTTCGCCAACGGCACCGCAACATCGAGCAGGTTGCGCGCGTTGGCGCGGCTCGCCACGGCGACCAGCACGCGATACTCGCGCCGCTCGAGTCGGTCCATCCACCGGACCCGCTCGACAAACCGCGCCTCGCGAGTGCGGCCGTGTGCGTAGTAGTAGATCCCACCGAGCACGATCCAGCCGCCGGAGGCCAGCCAGGCCAGCGGGTAGTCGATCAGCATGAAGACCGCGATGAGCAGCATCAACAGGATCGCGACGATCGGAATGACCGGCACCCACGGCACCCGGAAGCCGCGATCCAGATCCGGGCGGAGCCGGCGCAGCCTGATCAGCGCGATGTTCACGCCCCCGAAGAGGAAGAGGAACGTCATGCCGGCCGCGGCGGCAACGTCCTCGATCGGCAAGGCAACCGCCATGACGATGATCAGCGCGGTGGAGACCGCCACCGCCCAGTGCGGGGTGCCGCGCACCGGATGCACCCTGGAGAGCGCCTCGGGGAGGCTGCCGTCGCGCGCCATGGCGAAGGCGACCCGCGACGAGGAGTAGATCGTGGCGTTGAGCGCCGACACGGTCGACAACAACCCGCCCACCAGGATCAGGATGCCACCACCCATCATGAACTGATCGGCGGCACTGACGAGGGCGATCTCCTTGCCCTGCCCCAGGTAATCGGTGATCGCCATCCCGGGTGGGGGCACCACGGCACCGATCGAGACCAGCGCCACCAGCAGGTAGATCGGGATCACGATGCAGATCGCGAGGAACACCGCGCGCGGCACGTTCCGCTTGGGATTCTCGACCTCCTCGCTGGTCTGGGCGATGATCTCGTAGCCCTCGAACGCGATGAAGGTCAGTCCCATCGCCCCGAGGACTCCGCCCCAGCCATGGGTCATGAACGGCGTGAACGCCCCCTGCCACCCGGGTCGATGGACCATGGCCCAGAGCCCGGCGGCGATGAACACACCGATGATCGCGACCTTGCCGATGGTCACGACGTTGCCGGCCTTGCCGGTCTCGGCGGCCCCACGGTAGTTGATGTAGGCGAACAGGAGGCAGGCTCCCACCGCCGTCCAGACCTCGAACGGCAGCACCGGGGTCGGGCCCGGGGCCACACCGGCCACACTCAGCACTTCCTTCAGGTAGGCACCGAACCCCAGCCCGTAGAGCGAGCAGGCGACGGCGTGGGCGAACCAGCTCATCAACCCCGCCAGGAATCCGCTCGGGTCGGGCAGGGCCGCCTTGATGTAGAGATATCCGCCACCGGCACCGTGGACCGCTCCGCCGAGTTCGGCGTAGGCCATGGCGGTGAGGAAGGCGACGCCGCCGTTCAGCAGGAACACCATCGGGAGGGCGGGACCCGCCACGCCGGCGGCAATCCCGGTCAGCACGAAGATCCCGGCGCCGATCATGGCGCCGACCCCGATCATCGTCACGTCGATGAGCCGCATCTCGCGACTCAGTCGGACTTCAGCTGGCATCTGGTCGCCCGTGTCGGGATGGACCCGGTCCCGGAGGGCCGGGCGGTGGACAACAGGGAGGCGCTACCTCCGAATGATACTCCGCCGGGACCGGACCAGCGGGGCGACGCTCACCCCGCCCTAGCTCACCCGATACCGCACGATCCCCAGCAGCCCGTCGGCATCCTCCTCGGTGCCCCAGATGGTACCATGCTCGGCGGCCATCAGCTTCACGGTGGGCGACAAGGTCACCCGGGCCACCGGGTCGCCGGCAGGAGAGAGCATCAGCCAGTGATGCCCGGGGTCGACGGTATGCTCCTCCAGCCAGACGGTGTGATCGCGACCCAGGACGATGCGGTCCACGGGAGGGAAGGTCTCGGCCGGTGTGGGATGGGGTCGGGCGTTGCGCATCGCCGGCGGCACCTTGGCATACGACTGCTCCAACAGGACGTCGAGCGAGTCGATGGCGTGCTGGGTCACCGGGATCGGTGTGTACGAGAACTCCCGGGTGAATGCAGTATCCCCGCTCGGCGTGACCACCGTGATGGAGTATGACGGATCACCCTGCTCGGGCGGAGTCACGCTCAACAGGCCGAGGTCGGCACCGCCGTCCCACGAGGTGTCGAGCGGGTGAGCACAGAACGGCACATTGGTCACCCCGCTCCCCGTCGCACCGATGGCATAGCGCACCTCACACCGATCGGCCGACTGGACCGCCAGGAGCCGCACGATCTGCCCCTCGGGAGTGACCCGAAGGAACGGCGTGGAACCGGAATCGAGTCCGGCGGCCCACGCCGGCGGGTGGGACGCCGAGAACGGTGCCGCCACCCGGAGGTCGCCGCCGGGAAGCACGGCCTGGACGAAGGCGCCGGCATTGGCCGCACTCGAATCGGCTGGTGCGTCGCCGATGGTGATCGTCAACGGGTCGGGTGTCGAGCCGAGCAAGGCATAATCCCGATCGAAGCGAGTGGCGCGCCGAAGTCCCCCATCGAGGGCCCACAGCGTGTCGCCGATCCAGCCGATCCGGGTCACGTTCGTGAACTCGCCGGGTCCCGCGCCCGAGCGACCTACGGTGCGCACCGCCCCGTCGTCGCCGAAGACCTTCAGGTAGCCATCCTGAGGCTGGGTCACCACGATGTCGCCGTCGGGCGAAATGGCCATGAAGTCGACGCGCGAGAGGTCGGCATCGTCGGGGGAGACCCGAAAGGTGTCCACGAGCGTGAGGACGCCCGGCTCGTGCGCCACGGCGCCGGAGGAACCGGCCCCGCCGCAGCCGGCCAGGACGAGCGACACGGCAAGCGACAGCGGGATGCGATGGGACATCGATGTCTCCTCGGGGGCAGCAGGCGCAGTGAAGTGGTGGGACCCACTGTAGGTCTGCCCGGTCGGCGGCGCGGTGAACGCCAGCGCGCTCGGGCCGTGGCTCGCCACCAGCCAGTTCAGCTTGTCCGGTACGAACGACACGATCGGGGTGCCGTCGGCGAGGGTGTCGGACAGCTCCGGTGGCAGCGTGAAGACCGCCGAGACCTTGGTGAATGCGGTCGCGTACCGCACCGTGGTGCCGAAGTCGATGCAGCTGACCGCGGCAGTGCCGGTGTTGTCGGTACTGGTGTCGGACCCGCACACCGATGCGTCGCCCACTGGTGTCTCCGTCGCCGGCGCACCGGCGGTGAAGTTCACGCCCACGCCGGGGATCACCGTGCCCTGGTAGGTCCGGATGGTCACCGAGGGCAGCGGGTCGCTCGTCGTCGTGCTGCCGACCGTCCCGTCGATCGTCGTGTCGCTGCCGGCCATCACCGCCGGTGCGAGACGAAGGAACTCGCTCGTCCAGCCGCCCACGCCGCCGGTCCTGAGCGTCGGGTCAACGGTGCCGAACGAGGAGAACTCGCTGGTCGAGCCACCCACCCCGCCGACGAAACCGCGCATCACCGAGGCATGCGCTTCGCGCGGCAGCACCATCGACGCCAGCGAATGGATCAGCCGCGAGCCCCAGCTCGCCGACGCCATGGCATCCGGGATGGTGCCGCAGGACAGGACCATCTCCGGCGGGATCGGCACCGGCGGCAGCAGAGCGAACCCCGCGGAGTCGCTCCCGCGCCGGTGCCCGAGCACCAGCCGCCCCAGCAACCCATTGGCCTCCGCGGGGTCGGTCGGGAACTGGCTCACGTCGGGCAGACGCCGACGATCGCCTCGGTACCCGCCGTGAGCGTCTGGGCCGGCGAGAGCGACCAGTCGTAGACGAACGGGTACTTGTCGAGCAGCGTGAACAGCGCCGTGGTGTTGGTCTGCTTCGCCGTCACGATGGTGTTCTCGGTCACCGCGTTCGACGGGAACTGGATTCCCGAGAGCTGATTGTCGGTCACGAAGGTGACCAGGGGATCGCCCACGTGCACGATCCAGGTGTCGCCCGGGTCGGTGATCCCGGCATCGAGCCCCACGAAGCAGAACAGCTGGTTGAGCAGCGAGGCAAAATCCGTCGAACTGATGGTGGACGGCTGCTTCCCGAGCTTGCTGAACGTGAAATCGACGAGGTTGAACACCTTGTCCCTGGCCGTCGTGGTGTCCGACAGGTCGGTGATCTGGTGCTGGATGTTGTTCCACTTGCCGAGTGCCGCATTCTCGTCGGGTGAGGCGGAAAACGCCTGCGACAACAGCGCCGTCACCTGCGCGGTGTCGACCGCGCATGCCAGGACGGCCGCCATGCCCCCCTGGGGCGTGGCGGGCTGGCCCTGGCTCTCGGTCAGCGACGCGCTGTCCGAGCAGGCTGCCGCCAGAAGCGCGAATCCGAGCAGGGCGATGCGGGAAGAACGGATCAAGGAGGCGCTCCGACAGGTGGGAGAAAGCCGAACGCGGCCCTCGGAGAGGGCCGCTGGCAAGGGGGTGAGATAGCCTGATGAGTTCAGGCGCGCAAGACACCGAACCGTCGGGGGACCTACGATCCGGTTCCCACCAACCGCTTGAACTCGGGCGTGTCGGCGATCGGCCGGTACCACCAGCCCGGGTTCTGGGCCAGGGACACGCGTCGCCTGTCACTCGCCGCCAGGAACGCCTTGAGATCGTTGAGCGCGGCGGTCGTGTCGCCCAGCGTCACGTGCACGAACGCCGCGAACTGGGCCAGGTCGGCGCTGGCGTCGATCGTCGGGTTCCCCCGCGACCGATCGACCACCCGCCGGGCGCTGTCGGCCAGGCCACCCGCCGCGCCGGGCTCCTTGCTCGCCCGGGCGATCACGGCGGCCGCCAGCAGGTCGCTGTTGAGGCGCTGGAATTCCTGGCGGCTGGCCGGCGCCATGGCGGCGACCGAGTCCGCCAGTCGCCATGCCCGGTCGATGTCGGGCGACTCGGCCCGGGTGGTCAGCAGGAAGAGCGCGCACCGCGGTGCCTGGTAGCTGCCGGGGAAGCGGCGCCGCATCTCATCGCACCAGTGCCCGGCGTCGGTCCACTGCTCGAGGTCGTACGACGAGAGGAAGAGCCGCGCCAGCACCGTCTCGGCGTTGCCCAGGAAGGCGTCGGCCTCCCAGGCGCGCCGGGCGGCAGTGTTCACGTCGAGGAGCGAGGCGTTGTCCACGTTGTAGTACAGGTGCGACAGCGACGCCCACGCACCGGCCTGGTTGGGGTTGATCGTGGTGGCCTGCTCGTAGTCCTTCCGCGCCGCCTGGATCAGCGCGTCGGCCTTGGTCTTGTCGGGCTCCAATCCGAGGAGCCACTTCCAGTACCGCAGGTTTCCCCGCAACTCCAGGGCATCGGGATTCCGGGAGTCGAGCTCGAGCGCCCGGTTGATCAGGTCGAGCCCGGCGTCGATTCGATCCCTGTGCCTCGAGGGGATCGAGTCCACTGCGCCGCGAGGCGGTATAGGCCATGTCGGCCTCGGCGATCACCGGCTCGGCCCACTTGGGATCCGCCTGCTCGGCGCCCTGCAGCAGCGAGTCGGCCCGCGCCAGCATCGGTGTGGCCTGGGAATCGGGGACCGTGGCCGCATTTCGGCGCAGACGGTCGGCCTGCTGCAGCAGCAACCAGCGGTGGTGGTGGTGGCGCCCTGGCGCTGTCCTGCAGCCGGATCTCCTGCCCCAGCTGGGTCCGGATGATCGCCGCGACCTGCCGCGCGGTCGAGTCGCGGATGGCGGTCAGGTTGTCCTTGGGCGCGTCGATCTGGCGCGGGTCACCGATCGGTGCCCCGGAATTGCCGTCGATGAGACGGACCGTGACCCGGACGTTCTCCCCCGCGGCTCGACCGACCCCTGCACCACCGTGCCGGCGGCGAGAATGTGCGCGACGCTGTCGACACCGAGCGTGGCGATGCTGTCGTTGTATTGCGCCACGCCGCCACGCGACACGACCCACAGTCCGGTCACCTGACCGAGCGCCTGGGTGAGGTTCTCGGTGAGCCGCTGGCCAGGTCACCGAGGGTCGAGTCGGCCGGATCGTTGTCGCGGAAGTCGAGCACCGCGATCCGCTTCGGGTCGAGGCCGCCACCGACCGTGGCGAGCTGCGGGGCTCCCCGGGTGAGCTTCCACGCGAAGAACGCCGCGGCCAGCACCACCACCAGTGCCTGGATCAGCACCAATCGTCGCTTCCAGAGCGGCTCCGGCGGCGGCACCACCCCGAAGGCGCTGGTCATCATCCCGGTGCGGCGCGCCGTGGTGTGCCGCATCGTCAACAGCCTGGTCCAGGTGTGGCCACTCGGGGCCGCCACCAGCAGCTCGCCCCATTCGGCGCAGCTCTGGGGACGGTCGGCGGGCGACTTCCCCATCGCAGCGAAGAGGGCCAGCTCCAGTTCCTCCGGCACCGATGCCGGACGATCCGGATCGAGGGCACCTGCTCCATCACGTGCTTGGCCAGATCGCCGAGGAGTTCTTGCCGCTGAACGGCGGCTCGCCCGCCAGCATCTCGAAGAGCACGCAACCGAGGGCGTAACGTCGGCGGTGGCGCCGACCTTCTCCCCCATCCCCTGCTCGGGGCCATGTAGGATGGCGTGCCGAGGCTCATCCCGGTCTGGGTGGCTTCTGCCCTCTTCGGCAGCCCGGGCGATCCCGAGTCGGCCACCAGCGCGTGGCCGCCCTGGAGCAGGATGTTCTCGGGCTTCAGGTCACGGTGAATGATCTGCTGTTCGTGGGCGTAGCCGATCGCATCGAGGACCTCGAGGATGATGTGCAGCGCGTCGTCGATCGGGAGTTGCCCCTCGTTGTCGATGCGGTCACGCAGCGACTGGCCCTTCACGAACGGCATCACGTAGTAGAGCAGCCCGTCGGCTACCCCCGAGTCGAACATCCCGAGGATGTGCGGGTGCTGCAGCCGCCCAGCCACCCGGATCTCGCGCTCGAACCGCTCGCCGCCGATGCTGGCGCTCAACTCCGGAAGGAGCACCTTGACTGCCACCTCCCGGTCGTGCTTGAGGTCCCTGGCGAGGTAGACCGTCGCCATGCCGCCGGCACCAAGCTCGCGTTCGAACGCGTACTTGTCGCCGAGGGCGGCAGTGAGGCGGCTCATGATGTCGGTCATCACACCTCGGGAACCGCATGACGGTGGCTTGTCCCCCGTGTGTCGCCGACGGTGGCAACCCCCGCGACGGAGACAGGCAAGGCGACCGATCGCGAGCGGCAGCGATCGGGGTCAGCTCCCGGATGATACCGGACCCGGGTCGCGTGGGCCAGCGACCGGACCGGGAGCGGCCTCGCAGCCGCGGGCCGGATCGCTCGCCGAGGGACCGTTCACCTCGATCCGGCGGTAGCGGTGCACGAACTCGTTGCCGTCCTGGACAAACCTCGCCCTCCCGAAGAGGGTGAGCCCCGCCACCGGGCGCCAGTCGTCGAGGAACACCGAGACCTCCCTGCCGCCCTCGCCACCATGATTGACCAGCTGCAGCCCGACCGGGAGGGTGTCCTCGACCCGGTAGAACAGGGTGAGGGGAGCGTCGAGCTCATCGCGAAACTCGATCGCCAGCACCGAATCGGTGCCCCAGCGCCGCGCGGCGGTCAGGGTCGGATGACGAAGCCAGCCATCCGGCTCGAGAATGAGCATGTGCAGGTCGTGTCCATGGAGGATGGTCCGGGTCACGGCATCGAGTGACCCAGGAGTCCCGGTGGAATCACAGAGCCAGCCGCCGGCCTCGTCCACCCCCCCGATCGTGGTGCCGAGGGCGATCCGGAAGCGACCGCCCCTCGCGGCGTGCACCACCGAGCGGAAACCACCACTCGGCGTGGAGACCTGCGCCTCGGTCTCGACAGTGCGGGCCACCACCGTGTCGGAGCCAAGCGCGTGTCGCGCCCCACCGAGCAGCTGCTCGGCAGTCGGTGGCGGGTCCTGGTGGACCGCGCAGCTGGTGGCGCAGAAGAGGAGGAGGACCGCCCCGTATCGCTGGTGCAAGTTGCTCATGATCGTCGCGGTGAGGGGCGGGGGCCTTGATCCTCGATCCGGTTCGACTCGCCGTCAAGCTCGCGGTGCCTCTGCGCCGGGCCCCGGCGTCCACCGAGTTGGCCGCTCGGAAATCCCGGTTCCCGGTCGTGGTATCGTTCAGGAGCCGATTCCGAGGACACGCCCGACTCATGCTGCTCGTCAATGTCGCTCACCTGGTGACCGCCCTCGCCACCATCCATGGCACCGTGCGAGCGGCCGACCACGGCCTGCCGTTGGCCGGCGTGACGATCATCGTCGACGGCACCCTGCATACCCGGACCGACTCGGTCGGGGGCTACACCGTCGATTCCCTGGCCCCGGGCAACCACGACTTCCGCTTCAGCTCCGTCGGCTATGACACCCGACGCGTCACGATCCTCCTCGCCGACCGCTCGGACCTGACCCTCGACATCGAGCTCGTTCCCCATCCGATCACCCTGCCGCCGATCGAGGTGATCGCCACCACCCGCCCGATCATGGCACCGATCGAACCAAGCCATGGCGACGGCTGGCGCGGGGCGGGGCGCTACCGCTTCGACACCGACTGGCAGCTTCGCCACCCGGCCACCGCCCTCGACCTGAACCAGGCCATCGCGACGGTGCCGGGCGTGACGACCCGGAGCGACAACGCCCTGGCCGTGAGCATCCACGGTGGCCGCGGCTCCGAGAACCTGGTGCTGCTCGACGGCATCCCATTGCTCGGCGCCGTCCATTTCGCCGGCGCGTCGAGCGCCATCGCCCCGGAGGCGATCGCCGGATTCGACGTGCGCACCGGGATCGCCCCGGCCCGTTTCGGCGATGCCCTGGCCGGGGTGATCGACCTGCGGAGCGCCGACGCCCTTCCGCCGGTGCTCGCCATCTCGGCGGTCGTCTCGACCACCGACCTGCGCACCACCGTGCGTGCCCCGGTGGGGAACACCGGCGGGATCATGCTCGCGGGACGGTCCTCGTTCCGCAATCTCCTCTCCGACGAGAGCGGACTCGGCCTCGACAACGGCTATCAGGACGCCGTCCTGACCGGCCACCTCGGGATCGGTCGTGGCGTGCTTCGGGTGGTTGCCTTCGGCAACACCAACCGGGTCACCTGGCGCACCACCGCACCGGCGAGCGACTCCGGCAGCGCCAGCGACGAGACGACAACCTTGACCGATCGGGCCAACTGGCGGAGCGCCGCGCTCGGCCTGACCTGGCGACTGCCCACCGGACCGGGCCGCCGCTGGCAGACCAGCGCCTGGTGGAACGGCACCGACGCCGGCATCACGATGGCGGGCACGGCGCGTCTCGACAGCCGACTGTCGCAGTTCGGGATCCGCAGCGACCTCGACAGGCCCCTCGGCCACGGTGCGCTCCGGTTCGGTGGTGAGCTCCGGCACCCCGGCAGTCGCTATGCACTCGACACCGACGGCGGCCTCGCGCTTCGCAACGCACCGACCCTCGGCGCCCTCTACGGCGAGTGGGCCCTGAGCACCGACACGCCGTGGAGCCTCCATGCGGGGCTGCGGATGGAGAGCGACTTCCACACCCTTCTCGCCCTCGACCCGCGCCTGGTCATCGACCGGCGGATCGGCCGCGGCACCCTGCTCACCGCCGGATTCGGGCGAACCCATCAGGCGGTGCAGTCGCTCCTCAACGAGGACAACGTCGGCAGTGCGGTGATCGGTCCCTCGCTGCCGATCGCATCGGGACCGGGGCAACCGATCGCCGACGCGACGCAATGGACCGCAGGCCTGACCCAACGGATTGGCGCCACCGTGCTGGTCACCCTCGAGGGATATCGGCGCGATTGGCACCACGTGCTCACCCCGGCCGTGACCAGCGGTGGCCTCTTCGCGGTGGCCCCCGATGTCGGCGATGGTCACGCCGAGGGAGTGCTCGCTTCGCTGTCCGGTGGCGCGGGACCGGTCACGATCCGGGCCAGCGTCGGCCTGGGTCGTGCCATCCAGCAGAGCGGCGGCGTGTCGTATCCCACCGGCGCGGCGCGACCCTGGTCGTTCGATGGCGACATCGGCGTTCGCCCCACCGAGCACACCGATCTTCAGCTGCGCTGGACCACCGGGGCCGGCCAGGATCGGTCGGCGATCGCCCCGGGGATCGAGTGGCAACCGTACCAGCCGGGGACCGGATCGGGCGAGTTCGAAGGCACGCCGACCAACCTGCCCGGGGCGATCAACGCCCTCCGCCTCGCCTCCCCATTGCGGATCGACTTCGGCATCCGGCATCGCTGGAGCCTCGGTGCGGGGAGCGATCGTCACCCGGCACTGACCACCACCATCAGGATCCACAACCTCCTCGACCGCACCAACCCGATCGGCGTCATGGCACGTCCCGACGGCTCCTACCAGTGGCTCCGGGGCACCCCCCGCGGCCTGATCGCGGAAGTGGGGTGGCGCTTCTGATTCGGGGCCGCGTCACCCGGCATGTCACATTCTGGGTGGCTGGCGCGTTCCTCGGACGTGAACAACCTCGCCTCGACCCCGATTCCATCACCGACCCGCCCCGGGAGGGGCGATCGCGGCCAGCCGGGATCGGGAATGCCTGACCGATTCGAGGCCGAACTCAGCCGATTGTACCGGGAGCAGTTTCCCCGACTGCAGCGCTACCTCGACCGCACCATCGGCGACCCCCAGCAGGCCACCGACATCGCGCAGGAGGCGTTCGTCCGCCTCTTCGAGCGTGGCAGGATGCCCGACGAAGTGGGCGCCTGGCTGGTGACCGTTGCCAACAACCTGCTTCGCGACAACGCGCGCCGTCGTGGGCGGCGGTTGCGGCTGCTCGAGGCGGCCGGCGAACCGGTGGCCACCGGTGCCCCGTCGCCGGGGATCGAGGAGCAGTTGGAACGCGAGGAGCGGCGGGGTGCCGTGCGCGAGGCGCTGGCAACCCTGGCGGCGCGCGACCGCGACGCCCTGCTGCTCAGGCATTCCGGTTACAGCTATCGCGAGATCGGCTTGACGCTCGGCATTGCCGAGACGAGCGTCGGCACGATCCTGTTGCGCGCCGGCGCGGCATTCCGCGCGACATGGGAGGGACGACATGGCCAGTCCGATTGACCCCGGCCACTACCCGGACAGCGTCCTGCTGGCGCTGGTGCACCAACAGCCGTTCGAGGGCGCGCTCGCCAGTCGTGCCCATGTGACCGACTGCCCGACCTGCGGGGCACGGCTGCAGGAGCTCACCGCCGAGGACACCGTGATCGGCGACCTGCTGGCCGAGCTCGACCATCCGGCCACCCCGACCGCGATGCCGGTGCTCACCGGCGCGCGCCGCGGCCCGGTGCGTCGGGCGGGGCTCGCCGCCGCCGCCGCCGTGGTGCTCGGGACGGCTGCACTGGCGGCGCTTCCCGCGTCGCCACTTCACCGCCTGCTCTTCGAGCGTGCGGCCCGCACCCCGGCCACGACGACTGCGGCTGGCGCCGCGAGGCCATCGGAGGCCCCCCTCGCCTCGGGGATCGCGATTCCCGCCACTCGTGTGCTCGAGGTGCACTTCGTGCGCGACCAGCACGAGGGTGTGATCGAATTGCGCCGGGTCCCCGGGAGTGACGTCGCCCTGCGCTCGCGAGGCGGAACAACGGCCTACGACGTGGCCGATGGCGCGGTGGTGGTCGACAACCTTGTCCCCGCCGCGACCTACCTGATCGACCTGCCTCGGATGGTGCACCAGGTCCGCATCACCGTCGGCTCCCGCACCGTGCTCCGTTGGCCGGCCGACTCGGCCCGGGGCGTGGTCCGCGATCCCCAGGGCACCATCCGGGTGCCTCTCACCACGACCCCGGAGACCCCGTGACGCGCTGGCCCGCACTGCTGCTCGCCCCTGTCCTCGTTGTGGCCACGCCGCTTGCGGCGCAGCAAGCCGACGCGGCACCGGCCGCGATACCGGCCCCTCCCGCACGAGCGTGCGGGCCGTGCACCGCAGGATTGCGCAGCGGGTTCGACGCGCCGGCCCTCCGGGTGGTGGCCGACACCGGCGAGCGGCCACACGCCATCGAGTACAGCGACGCCTATGGCGTCCGGCTGGCAATCCATCGCTATGCCAGCTACACGGAGATCCCGCTCTTCGTCGCGGAATACGTGCTCGGGGAGAAGTTGCTGCGCGACCGGCGCAACGGCGTCTTCAACGGTGAGGGCGAGGTCGAGGGCGGCATGCACGGCACCGTGGCGGCCGCCCTTGCCGGGCTCTTCACCGTCAACACCGTGACCGGCGCCTGGAACCTCTGGGATTCGCGCAAGGACCCCGCCGGCCGCACCCGCCGCTGGCTCCACACCATCACCATGCTCGCGGCCGACGCCGGGTTCCTCTGGACTGCGGCGGCGATCAACGACGCCCGGCGCACCGATGCCGGCGCGGTTGTCCACCGGCGTCGGGCGGTCTTCTCGATGTCGCTGGCCACGGCATCCACCCTGATGATGTGGCTCTGGAAGGATTGATGCTGGCATCGTTCGTGGCCGCACTCAGCCGATTCGCCACGCCGTGGCAGAACTTCTACAGCGACTCGGCCCTGGCCGAAACCGCCGTCACCTCACTGCACATCGTGGCGTTGATGGTGGGTGGCGGCCTGGCGATCGCCGCCGATCGGGCCACGCTGCGCGCAGCGGCGGGCGACACCACCGCGCGCGACCGGATCCTCTCGGATCTGCACGGCGTCCACCGTCCGGTGCTGATCGCCCTTGGCGTCCTCTTCGTCTCCGGGACCGGCCTGGCGCTGGCCGACGTCAAGACCTTCGCCGAGTCGCCGACCTTCCTGGTCAAGCTGGCGCTGGTGGCGCTGCTCTGTCTCAACGGCGCGTTTCTCTACCGCACCGAGTCGCAGCTTCGTCGCGAACCGACGACGCGGCACTGGCGACGGCTGCGGCTGTCGAGCTGGTGCTCCCTGGGCCTCTGGACCGCCACGGTCGTGGTCGGTACCGCCCTGCTCAACGTCTGACCCCACTCCCCGGAACCGTCCGTGAACCGCCCAGATGACCCGCCCGCCGAGTGCCCCGGCTGTGACCTGCCACCATCGCGGCGCGACTTCCTGCGCCGGATCGCCGGCGCGGCGATCGGCGCCCTGATCCTCTCGGGCGCGCCGCTCGACCTTGCCGCGGCGATGACGCCCGAATCGATCCGCAGCCGCTCCCGTCGTGGCGACAACCCCCGCTATCCGATCCCGGCAGCCGACGGCGTGCAGATCGACAAGGACCAGGAGGTGATCCTGGTCCGCTGGCAGGGGTCGGTCTTCGCCTTCAACCTGTCGTGTCCCCACCAGCACACCGCTCTCCGGTGGCAGGACAACGACTCGCAGTTCCGCTGCCCCAAGCACAAGTCGCGCTACCAGCCGGACGGCAGCTTCGTCTCCGGTCGCGCGACCCGGAACATGGACCGCTTCGTACTGAGCCGCGACGGCAACGACGTGGTGGTCCACGTGGACCAGATGATCCAGAGCGACGACGACCCCACCGGCTGGGCCAACGCCGCGTTGCCCGTCACGGAGGCCTCCAGTGGCATGTCATGACTGCGGCATCTCGCGCCGCGATTTTCTCGAATCGACCCTGATGGCAATGGGCCTCACCTCGCTGGTGGCCTGTGCCTCGGGGTCGCTCACCGGACCATCGTACTCGTTCACGCCCTTCAGCGTGAACGTGTCGCAATACCCGGCGCTCGCCAGCGTGGGCGGCATTGCCGTGGTCGACAACGGCAGCAGGAGCGGCGCCCCGGTGGCACTGGTGCGCACCGCCGAGGCCTCCTTTCTCGCGCTGTCGCTGGTCTGTCCCCACCAGGGTGTCACGGTGCAACCGGCCGGCAACGGCTTCTATTGCCCCGGCCACGGTGCCACCTACGCCAGCAACGGGTCGTTCATCAGCGGCCCGAACCGTGCCAACCTGCGCAGCTACACCGTCAGCTACGACCAGACGGCCGGGACGGTGCAGATCGGGTGAGCGCATCCGCTCGCTCGGCGGCGTCATCACGGAAGGCGTCGTCGGGCGGGTCGGGTGCAGACAGCGCCCGCGGCACCCAGGGCAGCCAGTCACGCACGACGCGGCGGTGGTTCATCCCCGGCTCACTCCATCTCCTCCAGTTCCATCTCCAGCCCACCGGTCCAGCCGGCGATCAGGTTGTAGATCACCGCACCGACCGCCCCGAAGATCAACCCGAACAGCCCGTAGACGATCGGCATCATGATCCCCATTCCCGTGAACAGCGCGCCGCCGCTCCCGGCAGGCATCACCTTCCCCACCAACCAGAAGACCGGCAGGAAGACCAGCCCCATCAGGGCATAGAGCGCGCCGAGGACCTTGCCGGTCTGGAGGGGGTCGAGACGACGGAGGCGATGCACCATGAGAAACTCCTCGGTGTGGGAAGCGGGGGCCCTGTCGCGCCGGGGCGGCGCGAGAGTCGAGCACCCTGCAGACAGGGACGGTCAGGGAGCGGAGGGCGACCGATGAGTGTTGCTGCCGGCCGGCGACCGGAACAGCGTGGCCAGGAACCGCGGCAACTCCTCGGCCTGCACCCACGACGGGATGCGGAAGCACCGGGGCGATCCATCCGGGCGGTCGGCATCGTGCCACTCGGCCAGCCAGCCTTCGTCGCGCGAACGGACCAGGATCCTCATGCCATGCACATCGAACTGCAGGGGGTCGCTCGACACATCAACCTCGACCAGTGGGGGAACCGGTTTTCGTACACTCCCCATAGGATGCGTCCCGGTCGGACGGTTGTCCACCAGGGCTGCTCCCAGTTCGGCTCGTCTTCGGTAGTCCTCAACGCAGCAGGAGGATCAATACCGCCACGATCACCACCCCACCGATCGCCAGCAGCGGCCACGAGAGGCGGCGTGCCGGCGGGGCGCCGCGCAGCCGCTCGAGCCGAGCAGCGATCGCCGGCTCCGGCTCGCGACCAAGCCGCTCCTGGGTTCGGGTGAGGTACTCCTCGGCCACCGCCACCGCCGCCGGCCGGGCCCCCATCGCCTCGAACCCCTCGATCGCCTGGAGTGCGGCACGCGGGGTTCCACGGGTCGGCGTCGACCAGCCGGGTCCACCAGCGTGCCGCCGCCTGGCCATCGCGTCCACTCATCGCCTTGGTCGCCAGCGCGGCAGCCAGGTCGCGAAAGGCGTGGGCGTGTCGGTCGCGATGCATGTGCATCCACTGATTGAACGCCGCCGATCCATCGAGATGGAAGCGATCGAGGAACGGTCCCTGATAGTTGGCTGCCGCCTCGAGGTGCTCACCGGCGTCGAGGTGCCGCCAGTAGGCCACCACGTCGATCCACACCAGCGTCGGGTCGAACGCCAGGGCACCATCGGCTTCGATCAGGCAATTCGGCTCGACCAGGGCCGTCAACCGATCGATGGTGGTGGCCAGCTCACCCGCCGCCGCCTCGGGCTCCTGCTCGGGCCAGATCGCAGTCGCCAGCGCCTCACGGGTGGCCTCCCCCGGTGCCGCCGACCCGATCAGCGCGACCAGCGCGATCAGCGGTGGATCATCGGTGAGCGCCGTGAGCGGCCCGGCCGGGCCGATGCACGAGGCACCACCGAGCAGGTACAGGCGATAGGGAGGATGCCGGGTCGCTGTGGCCGTGGTCACCGCTTCGAATCGTGTCTGAGGATGGGGAATACTCATACGATACGTCGTCCGCATCCTCCCGGCCACCCGGGGCCTTACCTTTCCCCCATAGCAGTCCCGGCTCGCCCCCCGACCTGCCACGCATCTCCAATTCGCCGCGGAGGACTCCATGCCCCGTTCCGCCAAGGTCCTCGTCGCCCTCGGCCTGATCCTGCTCGGCACCGGCGCCGGCCTGCTGCTCGCGCAGTGGATCGGCCACGACGCCGCGCCGGCACGCGACGCCGTCACCACCCACGGCGAGTGGGTTCGCTTCGCCAATGCCGACGGCGACTCGGTGAGCGCCTATGTGGCCTACCCCGAACGCCAGGGCACCGCCCCGGCCCTCATCGTGGTCCACGAGATCTTCGGGCTCTCCGACTGGGAACCGACGGTGGCCGATCGCTTCGCCGCCAACGGCTACGTGGCGATCGCCCCTGACCTCCTCTCGGCCAGGTACGGGTCGACCCGCGCGATGGGCGACTCGGCCCGACGACTGGTGAGCACCTTGAGCGCCGCCGACGTGAACCGCGACCTCGACGCGGCCTGGCACTATGTCAACGCGCTGCCGGCCACCGAGACCGGCAATGTCGGCGTGATCGGCTTCTGCTGGGGCGGGGGTACGGTGTGGACCTACGCGTCGCACAACCCCGACCTCAAGGCGGCGGTGGTCTGCTACGGACCGCTTGCCGACTCCACGATGCTCCGCACCGTCGAGGCACCGGTACTCGGCGTCTACGGCCAGAACGACGGCCGGGTCACCAATTCGCTGCCGACGATCGTCCGGTTGATGAACGCGATGGGGAAGCCCTTCGCCGCCGATTCGTATGCCGGCACCGGCCACGGCTTCCTGCGTCCCGGCCGGCGAGGCAGCGGCACCGCCGAGTCGGAGCGGGCCTGGCGCGACATCGACGCCTTCCTCGCCCGCCGACTCGAGGGGAAGTGATTGGCTGAGCGACGAATCGCGGCGGCACTGCTGCTGGCGCTGGTGGGTTGTTCGCTCTCGCCGCTGCTCAACCGGATCGAGGTCGGCAGCGATGCCTTCGTGGTCTTCGTGGGCGAGGGCAACGACGGTCGCACCAACATCTTCGCCGGTCTCCCGGTCGGCGGTGAGTTGTCGCAGATCACCTACACACCGATCGCCGAGACGCACCCGGCACTCACCCGCTCAGGCGGGGCGATCGCCTTCGTGCGCGCCAGCCGCGACCCGGCCAGCGACCCGCGGCCGACGCTGGTGGTGCTCAACCTGCTGAGCGGCGCCGAGCGCGACCTCCTGTTCCCCGACGATCCCGGCACCATCCGGGGCATCGCCTGGAACGACGATGAATCGGCGCTCTACGTGACGGCGACCGACGGCAGCTGGCGCTTCCCCGCCCCGCCGGCCTCCGGCGAGCCGGCGCGTCTCGACGGCGCCGAGCGCGCGGCCGCCGACAGTGCGACGGCGGTGCTGCTTGGTCGCCCCGCCTTCGCCCGGGCCGCGCCGTGCGCGAGTGGCGGCGTCTGCGTGATCGGGCCCAGTGGCACACCGCAACAGGTCAGCGCCGATGGCCACGACCCGTTTCGCTGGGGCGACGACTCGCTGGCGTGGTTCGAGGGCAATCGGGTGGTGGTGCGACCGTTGGGACCGGGCAGCCCCCGGATCATCACCTGGGATCGGCCGGTGGCAGCGATGCGGCAGGGGGCGTATGCGGTGCCGTGAAGTCAATGGCTGATGGTCGATGGTCGATGAGACAACGAAAGGTCGAGGCCGGCCTTGGTCACACCCGGGCGTTGTCGTGGTCGGCTCCGTTCATGCTTGATGGACCATCAGCCATCGACCATCGGCCTACTGCCGCACATAGAACACGAAACTCTCCAGATGCTGGATCGTCGCGTCCTTCTCGCGCAGCTCCTGCGCCAGCAGGTCGCCGGTGGTGATCACCCCGATCGCCGCGCCGTGCCCGTCGAGGATCGGCAGGTGGCGGATCCGTCGCTCCGACATCAGGGCACCGCAGTCGGCCAGGTCGGCCTCGGCGGTCCCGGTCACCAGCGCGGTGGTCATCACCTCGCTGAGCGGCGTGGTCCCCGGGTCGCGCCGCACGGCCACCACCCGCCGCATCAGGTCGCGCTCCGTGAAGATGCCGACCAGCTTGCCGTCCTCGAGGATCAGCACGCTGCCGGTGCCACGTTCGTTCATCCGTTCGGCCGCATCGAGCACGGTGGTGGCGCCGGTGGCCACCAGCAAGTCGGCGCTCTTGTGGGCCAGGACTTCCTTGACCGTTGCCATTGACGGATCCCGTCCGAAGAGGATGTTCGATACTACTCCTCCCCGCGCGCCGGAGCCAGAGGGATGCCGATCCGATTCACGACCGAACTGGTGCTCGAACGACCGATCGCCGATGTCTGGCGGGCGTTCGACAATCCCGAGAACATGTCGCGCTGGCAACCGACCCTGGAGTCGTTCGAGCCGGTGAGCGGCACCCCCGGACAGCCGGGGGCGGTAAGTCGACTCACCTACCTCGAGGGGAAGCGCCAGATGGTGCTTGTCGAGACGATCACCGCGCGCCGCGAGCCGGGCCACTTCGCCGGCACCTACGACAGCGGGATGGCGATCAACCGGATGGTCAACCACTTCATCGCGCTCGACACCGGGCGGACCCACTGGAAGATCGAGTGCGAATTCGTCTTCTCCGGGGTCTGGCGCCTGCTGACGCCGTTCTTCCGCGCCCCGATCGAGCGGCGTACCCGGGCCGACGTGGAGCGGTTCAAGGAGTGCCTGGAGGCGGGTAGATTCGAGTGATGCCCAAGCTCCTCGAATGCGTCCCCAACTTCTCCGAGGGCCGCGACCCCGCGGTCATCGATCGGATCACCGACCGGATCGCCGCCGTTGACGGCGTGCGGCTCCTCAACGTCGATCCCGGCAAGGCCACCAACCGGACCGTGGTGACCTTCGTGGGCGAGCCCGAGCGGGTGCTCGAGGCCGCCTTCGAGGCGATCAAGCTCGCTGGCGAGCTGATCGACATGAGTCGGCACCACGGCGAGCACCCGCGGATGGGCGCCACCGACGTCTGCCCCCTGGTGCCGATCAGCGGCGTCACGATGGAGGAGACCGCCGAGTACGCCCGGCAACTCGCCGAGCGGGTCGGCCGTGAGCTCGAGCTGCCGGTCTTCCTCTACGAACAGGCCCAACCCGACCCCGCCCGCCGCAATCTCTCGGTGATCCGGGCCGGCGAGTACGAGGCGCTGCCCGACCGGATCGTGACCGAGCAGTGGAAGCCCGACTTCGGGCCGGCCCGTTTCGATGCCCGGCGCGGCGCCACCGCCATCGGCGCCCGCGACTTCCTGGTGGCCTACAACATCAACCTCAACACGACCTCCACCCGCCGCGCCAACGCGATCGCGTTCGACGTGCGCGAGGGCGGCCGCAAGAAGCCCGGCCCGCTCGGCGAACCGGCAGGACCCGGCACCCTCAAGGCGGTCAAGGCGATCGGCTGGTTCATCGAGGAGTACGGCATCGCCCAGGTGTCGATGAACCTCACCAACATCTCGATCACCAGCGTGCATGAGGCCTTCGACGAGTGCGTCCGTGCCGCGGCCGAGCGCGGCATCCGGGTGACCGGTTCGGAACTGGTCGGGCTGGTCCCGCTCAAGTGCCTGACCGATGCCGGTCGGTACTTCCTCGCCAAGCAGCAGCGGTCGGTTGGCGTGAGCGAGCACGAGCTGGTCACGATCGCGATCCGCTCGCTGGGCCTCGATGACCTGACGCCGTTCAACCCCGATGAGCGAGTGATCGAGTACCTCCTCCGCCGTCCCGAGGACACTCGCCTGGTCGACATGCCGCTGGCCCGCTTCGCCGCGGAAACCGCCAGCGAGAGCGCCGCCCCCGGCGGTGGCTCGGTGGCCGCCACCCTCGGCGCCCTCGGTGCCGCGCTCGGCACCATGGTCGCCAACCTGTCGTCGCATCGCCGCGGCTGGGATGCGCGCTGGGAGGAGTTCTCTGACTGGGCCGAACGCGGCCAGCGCCACGTGGCCGAACTGCTCCACCTGGTCGATGAGGACACCCGCGCCTTCGAGGTGGTGATGGCCTGCTTCGGGATGCCCAAGGGCAGCGATGAAGAGAAGGCCGCCCGGAAGGCGGCGATCCGCGACGCCACTCGCCGTGCCACCGAGGTGCCGTTCCGGGTGATGGAGGTGGCGCTCGAGTCGATGGACGTGATCAGAGCGATGGCCGAGGTCGGTCAGGAGACCTCCGCATCCGACGCCGGCGTGGCGGCGCTCTGTGCCCGCTCAGCGGTGATGGGTGCCTACCTCAACGTGAAGATCAACGCCAACCAGCTTGAGGGCGACACTGTCGCTGCCGACCTCGTGACTCGCGGCGACGAACTGCAGGCGCGGGCGCAGGCACTGGAGGCGGAGATCCTGCAGCTGGTCGAGGAGCGGATCTAGCTCCAACCTCGCCCCGCCCCCGGAGCGCAGCGAAGGGCGGCGGGGCTGAAGCCCCGGGGCGGGGCGGTCGATGTAGACTTCCACCATGAGCAACCCACCCACCATCCGCGCCCCTCGTGGCACCTCGTGCACCGCCAAGGGCTGGCTCCAGGAAGCCGCCAAGCGGATGCTGATGAACAACCTCGATCCCGACGTGGCCGAGAAGCCCGAGGAATTGATCGTCTACGGCGGACGCGGCAAGGCGGCGCGCAACTGGGACGCCTACCATCGCATCGTCGCGACGCTGGACCGCCTGGAGAACGACGAGACGCTGCTGGTGCAGAGCGGCAAGCCGGTCGGCGTGCTCCGCACCCACGACCTCGCCCCTCGGGTGATCATCGCCAACTCCAACCTGGTCCCCAACTGGGCCACCTGGGACGAGTTCGACCGGCTCGACAAGCTCGGCCTGATGATGTATGGCCAGATGACCGCCGGGTCGTGGATCTACATCGGCACCCAGGGGATCCTGCAGGGGACCTACGAGACCTTCGCCGGTGCCGCGACCAAGCACTTCGGCGGCACCCTCGCCGGCACCATCACCGTCACCGCCGGCCTCGGCGGCATGGGCGGCGCCCAGCCGCTCGCCGTCGCCCTGGCCGGTGGCGTGGCGATCTGCGTCGAGATCGACCCCCACCGGATCGAGCGACGGCTGGAGACGCGCTACCTCGACAGGTCGCCGCATCCGCTCGACGAGGCGATTGCGACGGCAGAAGAGGCGAAGCGGCGAGAAGCGGGCCCTGTCGATCGGGCTGCTCGGCAACGCGGCGGAGGTGCTGCCGCAGATGGTCGCGATGGGCTTCACGCCCGGACCTGGTGACCGACCAGACCTCGGCCCACGACCCGATGTGGGGCTACATCCCCATCGCCAAGCCCGACGAAGACATCAACGAGACGCGCGCCAAGCGACCCGAGGAGTATCTCACAGCGCGTCCGCGACGGGATGGTCGCCCACGTGCAGGCGATCCTCACCATGCAGGAGCGCGGCGCGGTCGCCTTCGACTACGGCAACAACCTGCGGGCGCAGGCGAAGATCGGCGGGCTCGAGAGGGCGTTCGGCTACCCCGGATTCGTGCCGGCGTTCATCCGCGATTCGTTCTGCGAGGGGCGCGGGCCGTTCCGCTGGTGCGCATTGTCGGGCGACCCGGCCGACATCGCCGCCACCGACAAGGCGCTGCTCGAGCTCTTCCCCGACGACCACCGGCTGCAGGAATGGCTCGGCTGGGCCGGCGAGAAGATCGCCTTCCAGGGCCTCCCGGCCCGGATCTGCTGGCTGGGCTACAAGGAACGCGACAAGGCGGGACTGCTCTTCAACCAGCTGGTGCGCGACGGCACCGTCAGCGCGCCGCTGGTGATCGGCCGCGACCACCTCGACGCCGGCAGCGTGGCGTCGCCCTATCGCGAAACCGAGGCGATGAAGGACACCTCCGACGCGGTGAGCGACTGGCCGCTGCTCAACTTCGCCGTCGGCGCGTCGAGCGGCGCCGCGTGGGTGAGCTTCCACCACGGCGGCGGCGTGGGGATGGGCTACTCGCAGCATGCCGGCCTGGTGGCGGTGGCCGATGGCACCGACGAGGCCGAGCGGCGACTCGGCATGTGCCTGGTCAACGATCCGGCGATGGGCGTGATCCGCCACGCCGACGCCGGCTACGACAAGGCGCTCGACGTGGCACGGACGCGGGGCTGGATCTGCCGTCGATCGACTGAGTCGGAGTACATCGAGGGAACCAACGGAGCTTCGGGGGAGGATCCACTGCGCGCAGCGCGGCTTGGATCCTCCCCCGAATCTCCGTCGGTTCCCTCGGCGCCAGCTAGTTGGCGCCCATCTGCTGCCGTCTCAGTCCATACATCTCCACGTGCGGCAGGTCGTCCTCGTCATACCGCACGCCGAGCAGATAGTCGCGACCGAAATCGAGCAACCGCCAGCGTGCGGGCAGCTGCTTGCTGGCGACCCAGCGGCCGGACGGATCGATGAAGTCGATGGTGATCGGAAAGCCGGCGGCGAAGAGGCCCCCGCGAGCGATCGCGAGATGACCATCCGGGGCGACCGCCATGTCCATGATTCCGGCGGTCGAATCCGGTGTCGGCACCTGGGCAAGTACCTTCTCGGTCGCGATGGTATCACGGGCTCGCCGCAGCTCCTGCTCCCGCATCAGGCTGTCGCCTATCGCTTGCTCGCGGGGTGTCGCCGCCGAGCGACCGCCATCCAGCAGGATCACTCGCTCGAGCCTACCGGTCGTCGTCCAGACTTCGACTCGCCACTCGGGATTCGTGGCGATCGCGATTCGCAGTGGCTGACCTCCGAACGCGACCCGTGTCCAGGCATGTAGCGGGTGCAACACGAACTGCGTCCGCCCTCCCACGTCGACACCGTAGCTCTCAATGCCCATGTCCAGGCCTAGCGGATACGCGGTGTCGAGCGTTGGCGAGACCACGTAGCGGCGCTTGAGCTGACGGAGGAGCCCGGGGCCGGGATCCGACCAACCACCCTCAGCCGTCAGGCTGGGCCGGTTCGTCGCTGTGACGGGAATGTTCGGATCATGCTGGCATCCGAGCCGTGACCCGTCCGGCAATCGCGGTTGCAGGCACTCTACCCAATGACCCAGCGCGTTGAATTTCTCGCCATCGACGCGCTGTTCATCGAGATAGCTGCCATCGGGTGCCCAGCGCGCCGTCTTCATCGCGTACACAGCCTCGTCATCCACAAGCACGGTGTCACCTGGGAGAACCAGGATTCCACCTGGCGACTTGAACTCTCCTGGCCCCTCGCCCTGAGTCGCGATGGTGCGAATCAACCCTCCCGTGCTGTCCAACCAGCGTACGCCTCCCATCCCGAGGACGAGGATGTCCCCGTTCGAGAGCCGCTTCGCTTCCCGCACGAAGGGCGCGCCTCCCGTCGCGACCGAGTCCGGCAGCGACAGCACCGGCTCCGGGGTGAGCTGCCACGCCGCGTCGGGCAGGATCGGTCGGTGGTTCTCCACGATCGCCACGCCCGCCGAGTCGCGGACCGTGACCGCGCCGGCGGGGCCGTCGTCGGTGGCAGGACGACAGGCGATCAGGAGGAGCAGCAGTGCGTGGCAGGTGGATCGGAGCATCGGGGACCTCCGGGGGTGAGGTGTCCGCCTATCGTAGCCCGCCGGACCGACGCCCGCCACCACCCATCCGCCTCGTCCGCCCTCCGTCGCTCCTCCCTCCATCCGGGAACCCTCCCCCACGTCGCGGCGTAGTCTCGGGTAACAGTTGCTGGCGCCCCGCCGCGGCTCGCGGTACACTCGAAGCCCGGCCGGCGGCGCCTGTGTCGCCTCTCGCTCCACCAACCGTCTGATGGGACGATGACCACACTGACCACTCCCGGGCCCCGGGCACACACCGCCGTCGCCGATCGGCCCGCATTCCCGTCACTCGCCGAGCACTACCGCGCCGTCCGCGCCTGGACCGTTGCCCTGGCCGAACCGCTGGAGATCGAGGACACCGTCGTCTCCTCGATGCCCGATGTGTCGCCCACCAAGTGGCACCTGGCCCACACCTCGTGGTTCTTCGAGACCTTCGTGCTGGCCGATCACGATGCGGCCTACCGATCGCCGCGATCCGCGCTATGCGTTCCTCTTCAATTCCTACTACGTGCAGGCCGGCGAACGGCACTGCCGCGCCCAGCGCGGCCTGGCCACGCGACCCACCCTCGGCCAGGTGCTGGCGTATCGCGACCATGTCGACGCGGCGATGATCCGGCTGCTCGATCGGATCGCCGACGACCGCGACCATCCGGCCCATGCCCTGATCGAGCTGGGACTGCACCACGAGCAGCAGCATCAGGAGCTGCTGCTCACCGACATCAAGCACGTGCTCTGGACCAACCCGCTCCGACCGGCGTATCGCGAAGCGCTCGTGCCCACCGGAGGCGACACGGCGCCACTCGGCTGGATCGACATCGCCGAGGGCGTGCACGAGATCGGCCACGCTGGCGACGGCTTCGCCTACGACAACGAATCGCCGCGTCACAAGGTCTATCTCCAACCGGCACGACTCGCCTCGCGCCTGGTCACCAACGGCGAGTACCTCGCGTTCATGCGCGACGGCGGCTATCGTCGGCCCGAGCTCTGGATGTCGGCCGGCTGGGCCACCGTGGACGAGCAGGGTTGGCGCGCGCCATTCTATTGGGAGAACGAGGGCGACGGCTGGACCGAGTTCACGCTGGCAGGCACCCAACCGATCGATCCCGCGGCGCCGGTGTGCCATGTGAGCTGGTACGAGGCCGATGCCTACGCCCGATGGGCCGGCAAGTCGCTCCCCACCGAGTTCGAGTGGGAAGTCGCGGCTGGCGATCGCGACACACACGGCAGCTTCGCGGAATCGCGCCGCGGTCATCCAGCCGCCGCGACCGACGACGGCCTCGCCCAGCTGCACGGCGAGGCGTGGCAGTGGACCAACAGCGCCTATCTCCCCTACCCCGGGTACCGGCCGGCCACCGGAACGATCGGTGAGTACAACGGCAAGTGGATGGCCGACCAGTGGGTGCTGCGCGGCTCGAGTTGCTTCACCCCCGCCTCGCACGCCCGCACCACCTATCGCAACTTCTTCCCCTCCCCGACCCGGTGGCAGATGAGCGGCATTCGACTCGCGGAGCGCGGATGACCGCGCCCAGCCGACACACCACCCCCTGGCGGAGCGCCACGCCGCACCATCACCCGGCGCGCTCGCTCCGCGACGAGGTCCTGGCCGGGCTCCGGGCGCGGCCCAAGACGCTGCCGCCCAAGCTCTTCTACGATGCCACCGGTGCCGACCTGTTCGAGCGAATCACCGAACTCGACGAGTACTACCTGACGAACACCGAGCTCGAGATCCTCGAGCGGCATGCCGGCGAGATCGCCGAGCTGGCCGGAGCCGACGTGGCCCTGATCGAGTACGGCAGCGGCGCCGGCGTGAAGATCCGGCTGCTGCTCGACGCACTCGACCATCCGGTGGCCTGTGTCCCGATCGACATCTCCGGCGAGCAGCTCGCACGGGTCGCCGACGAGCTCGCCGCACTGTATCCGGCCGTGGCGATCCTCCCCGTCCGTGCCGACTACACCCGGGCGATCGACCTGCCGCCGCTGCCAGCCGGCACCCGCCGTCTCGCGTTCTTCCCCGGTTCCACCATCGGCAACTTCGACCCGACCGCCGCACGGTCGTTCCTCTCGGGGATTCGCCAGACCGTTGGCGACGACGGTGCCCTGGTGCTCGGCGTCGACCGCCGCAAGGACGCCACCACCCTCGAGGCGGCCTACAACGACCGGGAGGGCGTGACCGCGGCGTTCAATCGCAACATGCTGGTGCGCCTCAACCGCGAGCTCGGCGCCGACTTCTCGCTCGACTTCTTCCGCCACCGCGCCATCTGGAATCCGGACGCCTCTCGCATCGAGATGCACCTGGAGTCGCTCGGTGAACAGGTCGTGACGGTGGCCGGCATGGCGATCCCGTTCGCCGCCGGCGAGACGATCTGGACCGAGTCGAGCTACAAGTACGATCGAGCCCAGCCTCGAGTCGCTGGCGCACGGCGCCGGCTTCGCCATGCGCGAACTCTGGACCGACGACAACGAGCGGTTCTGGGTGGCGTACCTGGAGCAAGGCCGAGTGACGATAGGCGATGAACGCTGCAGACCGCATTACGAATGAAGGCCGGCCGCCCGACTAGAGCCGCCTCACGCTCGTTGATCGTCTCTCAGTCTATCGCCCCGAACAGGTTGTTGAGCGCCTCCGCCCACGTCGGGTGGGCGAAGATCCCATCGCGAAGCGCCTGCCAGCGGAGCCGCCCGAGCATGGCCACCTGCAGCAGCGCGGCGGTCTCGCCACCCTCGGGACCCAGGATCGCGGCACCAAGCAGTCGGTCGGAGCGCTGGTCCACGACCACCTTCATCATGCCCCGCGGTTCATCGGTCTCCAGCGCACGCGCCACCCGTGACATCGGCATCGTCGCCACGGCGACATCCTTCCCTGCCGCTCGTGCGGCGCGCTCGGTCATCCCGATCCGTCCCAGCTGTGGATCGGTGAACACCACGTAGGGGACCTGCCGCCCCCGAGTACTCGCCTTCCCGCCCTCCAGCAGGTTCGTCCTGAGGATCCGGAAATCGTCGTAGGAGATGTGGGTGAACGCCGGGCCACCGTTCACGTCGCCGATCGCATGCACGCCGGTCACCGAGGTTTCCAGTCGGCTGTTCACCGACACGAACCCCTTCCGCGTGGTGCGGATCCCGACCCGCTTCAGGTTGAGCCCTGCCGTCGCAGGCGCCCGGCCGGTCGCCACCAGCAGGTGGGATCCAGCGATCGTCGCGTGACGCCCCGCGGACTCGACCTCCACCGAAAGCGCGCTCGCCTCGCCATGCACCGCGTTGACAGCAGTGCCGAGCCGAATCGTGAGACCATCGTGCCGCAGGATGCCGGTCAGTGCCTCGGCCACGTCGCCATCCTCGCGCGCCAGCAGCTGCGGTCCCCGTTCGACCACCGTCACCTCGGCACCGAAGCGGCGGAACATCTGGGCAAACTCGAGACCCACATACCCACCACCCAGCACGATCAGGTGGTCGGGTACCTCGGCCAGCTCCATCACCGAGGTGGAATCGAGATACGGCACCGCATCGAGTCCCGGAATCGGTGGCACCGCCACCGTGGTCCCGGTGTTGATCACCACCCGCTCGGCGCTCACCTGGCGGAGGCGGTCGCCGCTGGTCACCTCCAGGGTTCGCGCTGCCACGAATCGGCCACTGCCACGGATCAACTCGACCCCGGCCTGCTCGAGCGATCGCTCGCTCCCCTGCCGGAACGACGTCACGATGTCGCGCTTGCGCTGTCGGACCGTGGCCAGGTCGACGGTCGGCGACTCGACCCGCACGCCATAGTCGCCCGCCCGACGCGTCAGGTAGGCCACCCGGGCCGACGCGACCATCGTCTTGGTGGGGGTGCATCCTTCGTTGACGCAGGTGCCGCCCACATGCTCACGCTCGATGAGCGCCACCCGACGCCCGGCCCTGGCGAACGCCCCGGCGAGCGGGCCGCCGCCCTGGCCCGAGCCGAGGACGATGAGGTCGAACGGTTCAACGGGCATCATGACTCCTTGCGAGATGACGCGGCATGGCGGTCGGGCGTGCAAGGGCGTCGGAGGTCGGTCCCTTGCATCCTCAACCCCCGCCCGGGGTCATCGGTTCCGCAGTAGATTTGTCACGTGACCCAGACCGACACGCTCTTCACCGGCATCAGCGAGCTCGTCACGCCACCGGGCACCAGCCCGAGGCGGGGGACGGCGATGCGCGAGTTGCGCCAGATCCCCAATGCCGCGATCGCCGTGCGCAACGGCCGGATCACCTGGGCCGGTCCGCGGACCGAGTGGCGCGGCGCCGCGGCCTGCCGAGGTGGAACTGGGCGGTCGGGCCGTGATCCCGGCGCTGGTCGACCCGCACACCCATCTCATCTGGGCCGGCGATCGCTACGACGACTTCGAGGCGCGGGCGACCGGGGTCCCCTACGAGACGATCCTCGCCCGGGGCGGCGGGATCCGGAGCACCGTGCGACACACCGCCAACACGGCCACCGGGGCGCTGGCCGCGCGCGCCATGCCGCGACTCGACGCGCTGATGCGCAGTGGCGCCGCCACCATCGAGATCAAGAGCGGCTACGGCTTCGACGCCGACGCCGAGCTCCGGTCGCTCGAGGCGATCGCGATCCTCCGGCCGCGAGCGCCGGTGCGGGTGCTGGCCACCCTGCTGATCCACCTTCCCCCGGCACAACTCGATCGCCGCGAGCCATATCTCGAGATGGTCACCGGCCGGCTGGTGCCGGAGGTGGCGCGACGCGGCCTCGCCACCGCCGTCGATGTCTTCATCGAACGCGAGGCACTGGAACGCCGCCGAGGCGGGCCGGATCTTCGCCGCAGCCAAGGTGGCCGGATTGGCATGCAAGGCGCATGTCGACCAGTTCCACGCGATCGGCGGCGTCGAGTGCGCCATCAAGCACGGCGCACTCTCGGTCGACCACCTCGAGGCGAGCGGCGACGAGCAGATCCGCGCCATCGCCGCGAGCGACACCGTCGCCACCCTGCTCCCCGGCGTCACCCTGCACCTCGGCATCGCCGCCGCGCCGGGCCGCGCCCTGGTCGATGCCGGGGCGGTCGTGGCGGTAGGCACCGACTGCAATCCCGGGTCGTCGCCGCTCTTCTCGACCCAGCAGGCGATGGCCCTCGCCGTCCGGCTCAACGGGCTGGTCCCCGCCGAGGCGCTCGCGGCGGCCACGGTCAATGCCGCCGCCGCGCTGGGACTCGACGACTGCGGCGCCCTGGTTCCCGGCGCCCGCGCCGACTTCGTGGTCCTCGCCGACACCGACTGGCGGGTCGCCACCTGGCAACTCGGCGCGTCGCCGGTCGTGCACACCTACATCAACGGACAGGAGGCGATCGCGTGACGTCCGACTTCGTGCAGATCGGCGAGCCGCTCGCGATCACCGACGTCGTCCGCGTCGCACGCGAGGGCACCACGGCCAAGCTCTCGCCGGCGGCCCGCGAGCGGATGACGCGTTCACGGCGCTACATCGAGCGACTGGTCGACGAAGGGACGCACCGTCTACGGCGTCACCACCGGCTTCGGCAAGCTCGCCAGCGAGCGGATCGCGCCGGGCGACGTTCGGCAACTGCAGCGCAACCTGATCGTCTCGCATGCGATGGGGGTGGGCGAGCCGCTGCCCGACGAGGTGGTCCGCGCCATGCTGCTGCTCCGCGCCCAGTCGCTGGCGCAGGGCAACAGCGGCATCCGCGTCGAGGTGGTCGAGCTCCTGATCCAGCTGCTCGACCGCGGCGTGATTCCGATGGTCCCGTCGCAGGGCTCGGTCGGCGCCAGTGGCGACCTTGCCCCGCTGGCGCACGTGGCGCTGACGCTGATCGGCGAGGGGCATGCCCGAATCCGCGACCAGGTGCTGCCATCCGCCGAGGCGCTCGAGCTGGTGGGCCTGGAGCCGGTCACCCTCGAGGCCAAGGAAGGCCTGGCGCTCATCAACGGCACCCAGGCGATGACTGCGATCGGCGCGCTCACGGTCCACGACGCGATGGGACTCGCCACCGTGGCCGACATCGCCGCCGCGATGTCGCTCGAGGCGCTCAAGGGCACCCGGCGCACCGTTCGATCCGCGGGTCGTCCGGGTGCGGCCCCATCCCGGCGCCGCCGCGACCGCGACCAACGTCCTCGCCATCTCGGCCAACTCGCCGATCCACGCTTCGCACGCCGACTGCGAAAAGGTGCAGGACGCCTATTCGCTCCGCTGCGTGCCGCAGGTGCACGGCGCCTCGCGCGATGCCCTGACCCACGTGGCCGAGGTCCTCACTCGCGAGATCAACGCAGTCACCGACAACCCGCTTGTCTTCGCCGAGGACGACTTCGTCGTCTCGGCCGGCAACTTCCATGGTCAGCCGGTGGCCGTGGCGATGGACTATGCCAAGATCGCGATCGCGGAACTCGCCAACATCGCCGAGCGGCGGGTGGAACACATGCTCGACCCGGCAGTGAGCGGGCTGCCGGCGTTCCTGGCCCACCAGGGCGGGCTGCACTCCGGCCTGATGATCTCGCAGTACACCGCCGCGTCGCTGGTGAGCGAGAACAAGGTGCTGGCCCACCCGGCCAGCGTCGACTCGATCCCCACCTCCGCCAACCAGGAGGATCACGTCTCGATGGGGACCACCGCCGCGCGGCAGTGCGCCATGATCCTCGAGAATGCCCGCTGGGTGCTGGCCGTCGAGGTGCTCAACGCCACCGAGGCGCTCGGCTTCCACGCCCCGCTGGAACCGGGGCCCGGCGCGAAGGCTGCCGTGACCGCAGTGCGCGCGGTGGTCCCGCCGCTCGACGCCGACCGGATCATGACCGGCGACCTGGCGGCGGTGCGCGAGATGATCGTCGACGGCCGGCTCCGCGAGGCGGTCGAGGCCGCGGTCGGCCCGTTGGCATAGACGAGGGACGAGATACGAGGGACGAGATACGAGGTACGAGGTACGAGGGACGAGATACGAGCCGACGGGCAACCGGAACCACCAACCGAGGAAGGATACGATGCGTCGAGTCCTGACAGCAGCCGCCCTGCTTCTCCTCGCATCTCCACTCTCGAGCCTCGAATCGCGGCTCTCCGCCCAGTCACTCACCGCGCGTGCCGACTCCACCTTCGCCGGCTACAACCGTGCCGACGCACCCGGCTGCACCGTCGGGGTCGACAGCGCCGGGCACTCGATCTATCGCGGGGCCTACGGCATGGCCGAACTGGAGTTCGGTTCGCCGATGCGGGTCGGAACGATCAGCGAGGCAGGCTCGGTTTCCAAGCAGTTCGTCGCGGCGTCGATCATGCTCCTCGCGGCCCGTGGTGTGCTGTCGCTCGACGACACCCTGCAGCAGTGGTTCCCCGAGATCCCGGTCTACGATCACGTCATCACCCTGCGCCACCTGCTGCACCATTCCTCGGGGCTTCGCGACTGGGGCTCGGTGGCGGCCCTGGCCGGGTGGCCCCGGGGCGAGCGCGCGCATACCCAGGCCGACGCCCTGGCGATCATCGCCCGACAGCGCGGGCTCAACCACGTGCCCGGTGCGGCGTTCTCCTACACCAACAGCGGCTACAACCTGCTGGCGATCCTGGTCGAGCGCGCCGCCCACGTGCCGTTCGCCGAGTTCACCCGCCGCGAGTTCTTCCAGCCGCTGGGGATGGCCCACACCTCATGGCGCGACGACTTCACCCGGCTGGTGCCGGGTCGGGCCCAGGCGTACGCCCCGGCGGCGGGCCACTGGAAGCTCGACATGCCGTTCGAGGACGTGCACGGCAACGGTGGCCTGCTGACGACCGTCGGCGACCTGCTGATCTGGACCCGAGCCCTCAACGAGGGGCGGCTCGGCACCCCCGACGTGAGCGCGGCGATGACGACACCGGGCCGCTTCAACGACGGCAGTGTGATGGGCTACGGCGGCGGGTTGTTCATCGGTGCGATGCGCGGGGTGCCCGCCGTCAGCCACACCGGCGCCACAGCCGGCTACCGCGCCGTGCTCGCCACCTTCACCGACCAGCACCTCAGCGTCGCGATCCTCTGCAACCGCGCCGACGCCAATCCGGCCCGGCTGGCCGAGGCGCTGCTCGCGGGGCGGGTGCCGTTCGGACCGCCGCCGCCGCGCGCGAACCAGCAACCGCCAGCGACGTACCCGCTCGACCGCGCGCGGTTCGCCGACTATACCGGCCAGTGGCACAGCGACGAGGCCGACGGCACCATCACGATCGCCGTGCGGGACGGGGGGCTCATGGCGTCCCGCCGACCGGGACAATGGGGCGGCATCCGGGCCATGGGCCCCGATCGCTTCGCCGCACCCGGCGGCGTGTCGCTGCGCTTCGAACGCGACAGCACCGGGCGGACGGTGCGACTCTTCGTCTCGGTGTCCCGGGCGCTGGACGTCCGATTCGATCGGATGGACTGACCAGACTTGCGCGTATCGGGTCGCGGGCGAATCCTTTCGGGGTCCGCTCGCTTCTCCGTCCCCCGGGAGCACCGATGCGCATCACCGCCCTTCCCGTCCTCGTTGTCTGCGTCCTCACCACCGCTGTCCCTGCCGCCTCCCCCGCCCAACAAGTCATCAGGAGCACCCGAGGTGACACGACGTTCGTGCGCACCACCGGCAACGGTGTCTGGGGCCCCCCGACGATGGCGGCGGAAGTCCTCCGAGTCGGCAATGACCGCGAGGAGACCACGCTGGGCCAAGTCACCGATCTCGTCGCCCTTCGCAACGGCGCCGTGGTGCTGTATGACCGCAAGGGGCTCGAGGGCCCCAGACTGCGTCTCTTCGATCCGGATGGGCGATTCCTTCGCACGATCGGAGGCGAGGGCTCAGGCCCGGGTGAATACTCCAACATGATCTGGCTCGCGGCCTCCCCGGACGGCTCCCTCATCGTCCGGGATCCGCGGAATGCGCGCGTCACGACCTATCGGCCGGACGGCGGGCCGCAGACCATGTTCACCTTCACGTCGGGGTTCTACGGCCAGGACATGGTGCACGGTGGCATCGACGGCAACCTCTACCTTGCAATCCTCACCGGGCGGATCGAGCACAACGCGCCGTGGCCGATCGGTTTCGTGAAGCTGTCCGGAACGGGTGCGGTTCTCGACACCATCCGGCCACCCAGCACGCGAATCAAGAACGCAGCCGGATCGCCCTACGAGCCATCCCTCCTGTGGACCATCATGCCCGACGGCGGGATCGTCTCCACCGAGACCGATCGTCCGGTGATCGTGGTGCACACCGCCACCGGCGCGGTTCTCGCCATCGATCATCCCATCGCGGCCACGCCGTATGCCCCCGAGGAGCGCCATCAGCTCCAGGCGTTGCTCGACTATCGGCTGGCCAAGTCCAGCGAGACCTACACCGGGCCAAAGCTCACGGTACCCCCGACCAAGCCGCTTGCCGCCGCGATACGGCCTGACCTCGACCAGCGCATCTGGGTGCGACGCCACCCACCGGCCGACAGAATCGCGCCGCGGCCAGCGCTGTCCGGCGGCGGCCAGGCTGGTCCGGCGATTCCGACAGTGAGCCACGTCGAGCCACCGGTCTGGGACGCCTTTCGCACCGACGGGATCTATCTCGGTCGGGTCACCTTCCCGCTCGGCGCCCAGGTGATGGCCTTCGGGGGCGACCGGGCTTGGGGAATCGTCACCGCCGACGACGACCAGCCATATCTCGTCGCCTGGCAGCTCCCGAGCGGCCCCTGACCCGACGACCGCCGGTCGCGCTCGCGCGCCCGACCGGTGTTCCTTCCGGTAGCTCCCCCACCCGGGATGGACCGATGCGCCACACCTCTCTGCTGATCGCCATGACCGCCCTGTTCGCCTGTGGCAGCGGCGCCCCAGACCCCACTACGCCACCGCCCCCGCCGGCCACCACCGGCCTCCGGATTGCCATGCTCGGCAACTCGCTCAGCGAGTGGCGCGACATCCCGGGCATGATCGCCGACCTCGCGGTCAGCACCGGGGCACCCCGACCCACCGTGACGGCGATCACCCACGCGAACTTCTCGCTCGAGGATCACTGGAACCTGGCTTCGAGCACCGACGCGATCGATGGTGGCAACTTCGACGTCGTGACGATGCAGCAGGGGCCATCGACGCTGCCGTCGAGCGGCGCCAACCTGCTGGAGTGGTCAGGGAAGTGGGCGGACCGGATCCGTGCCGACGGCGGGGCGCCGGGGATGTACGTGGTCTGGCCGACGCTCGGCGACGATATCGACAACGGCATCTTCCACTACGTGGAGGCCGCCAACGCCAAGAACATGGCGATCTATCCGGTGGGTCAGGCGATCCGTGCGGTCGAGTCGAGCCACCACGAAATCGCCCTGCGCGACGCCGACGAATTCCATCCATCACCACGGGGTGCCTGGCTCGCCGCGATGGTCATCACCGGGGTCATCTACGACCATGACCCGAGCGATTTCCCCAACCTGGTCCCGCGCGAGATCACCGACGAAGAGGCGACGGTCCTCCGCGCGGCGGCCAAGGACGCGATCCAGCTCTTCGGCCGCCGCTAGTCGGGGCCGCTGATCGAGGCGGCCATTCCTCTCCCGAACCTCGAGGGAATGGCGCGGTCCCCTGTTGGCCGTCCGATGCGGCTACTCCGCCTGAAGCGCCACCGCCGGATCGGCCCGCGCCACCCGGCTCGCCGGAATCCACGAGGCGACGAACGCGGTGACCGTCAGGAGCACCGGCACGATGAGAAACGTGACCGGATCGATCGCCCCAACGCCGAACAGCATGCTCTGCAGCGCGCGCGTGGCGATTGCCGCCACGCCGAGGCCGACGACGGTGCCGATCGCCGCGAGTGTGAGCCCATGGCGGACCACCAACCAACGCACCCCGTCGGACGTCGCCCCGAGCGCCAGGCGGATGCTCATCTCGCGGGCGCGCTGCCGTGCCAGTTGGGAGATCACGCCGTACACACCGACCATCGCGAGCACTACCCCGACGCCCGCGAACGCGAGCAGCAGGACCATCATGAATCGAGGCCGCGCCATCGAGGCCTGCCGTACGCTCATCATGCTTCGCGACGCAGATGATGGCGAGGTCCGGGTCGAGCTGCGCGACCAGCTCGCGCACCGCCGGCGCGGCGGCGGCCGGATCTCCCGGAGTCCGCAGCACGAGCGTCACCTGATGCCCGTCACCCTGGGCCATCGGGGCCAGGATTTCCGGCCTCGGGTCGCTCTCCAGTCCGGCCTGGTGCTCGCTGCCGACGACACCGACGATCGTTCGCCAGGTCGAGGTCGAGTCCGGCACCCGGTCGAAGGAGATGCGCAACCCCACCGGGTCTTCGCCCGGAAAGAAGCGATCCGCCAGCGCCTGGTTGATGAGGACCACCGGCTCCGCGCCGGCGCGGTCCGTTGTCATGATATCGCGACCACGCAGGAGGGGAACGCGCATGACCTTGAGGTAACCCGGCGAGATGTCCCGATGCACGACCTCCGTCCCGCCTGTGCCGGGAGGGCGACCGCGCACCGAGAAGTCGCTGCTCCACGAGGCGTTGGTCAGCGGCAGTTGGGACACCAGGGCGGCCGCCTGGACACCCGGGATGTCTTGCGCCCCCTGTTGGAGTCGATCATGGAATCCGAGCACTGCGCTGTTCGTCGAGTAGACCGAGGACGGCAGGGACAGGGTGGTCGCCAGGACGCCGGTCGGGTCGAAGCCCGGTTCCACCTGCTGGAGCTCGATGAGCGATCGGGTCAGCAGGCCGGCCCCGAGCGCCAGGACCAGGGCGAGCGACACCTCGCCGACGATGACGAGATCGCTGAGGCGGCGATTCCGATGGCTCCTTCCGCCGCCCCGACCGCCGGCATGCAAGCCTTCTGATGGGGCGCGCCCGATCCCCCACAAGGCGGGCGCGAGACCGAACAACACGCCTCCCAGCAGGGTGACGGCGCCGATCCCCGCATAGACGCGCCAGTCCATCGCGACGTCCCTCACCGGCAGCATGCCCTGGGGTTGCAGCGCGAGGAGCACGCGGGTGCCGACCCACCCGACCCCGAGTCCCCCGACGCCTCCCAGCACGGCGAGGACCAGGGAGCCGGTCAGGCCCTGGCGGACGAGGCGAAGGCGACCGGCGCCCAGCGCGATGCGCACCGCCGTCTCCCTGTCCCGCTCGGCGGCCTGCACCAGCAGGAGGTTGCTCACGTTCGCACAGGCAATGAGCAGGAGCGTCGCCACCGCACCGAGCAGGACCAGAAGGGGCGTCCTGCTCGAGCCAGTCAGGAAATCATGGAGGGGGGTGACGCCGGCGCCCATGTGGGTGTTGGTGGCGGGATAGTCACGCTCGAGACGATCGGCGACCGTCTGCAACTGGGCATCGGCCTGATCGATCGAGACGCCGGGATGGAGTCGTGCAATGACATGCATGTAGTGGGCTCGACGGAACCAGACGGCCTGGCGATTGGCGGGATCAAGCGCCGTGGGCATCCAGATGCTGGTCTCCCCGAACGGGAAGGAAAAGCCCGGCGGTGCGACGCCGACGATCTGGACCTGTTTCCGGTCGAGGGTCACACTGGTCCCGATGACCGCCGGGTCGGCGCCGAACTGTTCGGTCCAGAGTCGGTGACTGATCACCACGACGGCCGCGCCGGGGGACCAGGTCTCCGCATCGGTGAAGGTCCGGCCGTGTTCGGGCGGGACGCCGAGGACGGAAAAGAAATTGCCGGTGACGACGGCCCCCTGGAGGAGGAGCGGGGCGCCCTCGCCGGTCAAGGTGACCTGGCTGGCGAAGGAGGGATATCCTGCGACGTCCTCGAATGCCGCGACCTGATCTCTCCAGTCGAACATGTTGGCCGGAGCCGCATCCTGCTGGTACCAGTCGCGATCAGGATTCTTCTCCCAGACGGCGACCAGCGATTCGGGGTGTGCAAAGGGAAGCGGACGGAGCAGCACGGCGCTCACCGCGGTGAAGATCGCCACTGTGGCGCCGATGCCGAGTGCCAGGGTGCCGACAGCTGTGACGGCAAGCGCGGGGTTCCGGCGAAGGGTGCGCAGCGAATAGCGGATATCCGCGAGGAAATCCCGGACCCAGCGAAGCGAGCGACCGTCACGATGTTCTTCTCGCACCGCGTCGAGACCTCCGAACGCCACCCGTGCCCGCCGCGCCGCCTCGGCGGCCGGCACGCCCTGCGCGACGTACTTGGCCGCTTCCAATTCCAGGTGCAGCGCGATCTCGGCTTCCAACGCGGCCTCGGCGTCCCGGGACCGCAATGCGCCCCGCAGCCACCGGGCGAGCCTCCGCAGCCTGCTCATGCCTGGGCCCCTCCCAGGATGAGATCCACGACCGCGACGTAGTGTCGCCACTGCGCGGTCTCCTCGCCGAGCGCGCGCCTCCCGGTCTTCGTGAGCCGATAGTACTTGGCGCGGCGGTTGTTCTCGGTGGTTCGCCACTCGCTGTCGACCCAGCCACGGCGCTCCAGCCGCTGAAGAGCCGGGTAGAGGGAACCCTGGTTGACATCGAGCACCCCGCGCGACACCTGCTGGAGGCGTTGCGAGATGCCCCAGCCATGGTGCGGCTCGAGGGTCAGCGTCTGGAGGATGAGGAGATCAAGCGTCCCGCGGAGGACGTCGGCGGGAATCGGCGCGGGTCCGGGCGGCATGCGGCCTCTTCTGTCGTATTCCAACAGAAGATTCCGCCGCTCCTGTCGAAAGTCAAGAGGAGAGGCCGCACCCGGCCGGATGGAGGCGGCTGCCCGTCTCGTCCTGACCCGTTGCACCCGCGGCCCTGCTGGCAGCCCTCGGGAGTCGTGTTCGTCGGCGCCGAGCGGGAAACGCTTCCTGCACTCCGCGAGTGTGCGGTCATGTGCCAAGACCCATCGAATCGCATGAAGACACCCGAACAACACCAACAGGAGAACCGGCCCAGGCAGGCGGAAAGGCCGCGGAGTCGTGGTGACTCCGGGGAGTACTACCGAGCGCCCGGGGAGGGACTCGAATCCTGGTTGCCGCTGATGAGCAACCGGCGCGCGGCATCGGTCGCGGTCCGGCTCCCCACCAGCACCAGCCTGTCGCCAGGCAACAGCCGTTCCTCCTTGTTCGGCGCCGGGATCCCCTGCTCACCGCGGGTGATCGCCAGCACCGTCGCCCCGGTGTGCCCGCGCAGCGCCAGCTCGGCCAGCGACTTTCCCGCGCCGTAATGTGAGGCCTCCACGTCGAAGCGCCGCGGTGTGCCCATCCCGGGCAACAGGTGCGTCGCCGTGGTGAATCGATCGGCCTGATACTCCGCCGTCTGGGCCACCGCCCATTCGGCGGTGGCCTGCTCGGGCGGCAGCGAGGAACGCAACGCCGAGATGAGGACCTCCGAACCGGCCGCGACATGCCCCTGGAGATTGGTGGCGCTGCGCCAGCCGGCCACCGCCAGCAGCGCCAGCACCGTGGCCAGCACCGCCGCACCGCGCAGCGACGGCAGGAATGGCTGGGTCACCAGCAGGATCGGGATGCCGATCAGCAGGACCACGCCGACCTCGAGGGTGACCACCAGCGCGCGCCGCGGTGCCGCGGCGAGGTCGAGCCGCCCCTCCTGCGGCAGCGCCAGCCGCGCCAGCTCGGTCGCCAGCCCGCGCGCCACGCGGAAGATCCCGAAGATGAACGGCGCGGCGAGCAGGAACCCCAGCGCCCACACCGCCACGCGGGCCACTTCGGCGGGCGTGCCAAAGTGGTCCTCGGCAAGTTCGTGCAGTCTCGGCGCCATCAGCGCCATGCCGATCGTCACCACCACCACCGACAGGGCATCGAGCAACAGCCAGCGCACCAGCCGCCGGGTGCGCCTGGCACTGGTCACTTCCTGTTGCGCGCCGCTCAGGTCATCCACCCAGGTGGCGTAGAGCGAACTGTAGGTCTGGAGCGGCTTGGGAAGCCGGCGATCGAACCATTCGGCAAACGGCTCCGCCACCCGCACCAGGTAGGGCGTGGCCAGCGTCGTGATCGCCGACACCGCGACCGCCACCGGGTAGAGGAAGTCACGGACCACGCCAAGCGAGAGGCCGAGTGAGGCGATGATGAAGGAGAACTCGCCGATCTGGGCCATCGACATCCCCGCCCGGAGCGACGTCTGGGTTCCCTGCCCCGCCAGGAACGCCCCGCTCGAGACCGCCACGATCTTGCCCACCATCACCACCAGCGTGAGCACCACCACCGCCACCCAGTGCTGGGCAATCAGCGCCGGGTCGATCAGCATCCCCACCGCGACGAAGAACACCGCCGCGAACACGTCGCGCACCGGCCGCACCAGCTGCATCAGCAGGTGGGCCTTGCCCGACTCGGCGATCAACGAGCCCGCGATGAACGCGCCGAGGGCCACCGAGTACCCGAGCGCCTGGGCCAGCAGCGCAAAGGCGAAGCAGAGGCCGAGCGAGGCGACCAGGGTCGTCTCCTTGCGGCCCAGCCCCACGATGAAGCGCATCAGCCGAGGGATCACCATCAACCCCAGCGCCACCCACACGGTGAGCAGCGCCATGAGCCGCCCCACGGTAAGCCAGATCGGCGCCGAGGCCTCGCCGGTGCCGCCCAGCGACGCCAGGCCCGCGAGGAAGAGCACCGCGAAGAGGTCCTCGACGACCAGCACCCCGAAGACCAGGTCGCGGAGCCGACGCCCCACCCGGGTGTCCTCGAACGTCTTGGCAATGATCGTGGTGCTGGAGATGGCGGTGATCGCCCCGGTGAACAGCGCCTCGCGCTCCGAGAACCCCAGCAGCCGCGCCGCCACCAGGCCGAGCCACGCCATCAGCGTCACGTCGATGATCGCCGTGACCGCCACTCGACCGCCAACCCGGAGCAGCCGCCGGACCGAGAACTCGAGCCCGATCGCGAAGAGCAGCAGGATCATCCCGAGCTCGGCCAGCGTCTCGGTGGTGACCCGGTCGGCGACGACGGGGATCAGGGTCACGTGTGGACCGATCAGGAGCCCGGCCAGGATGTAGCCGAGGATCACCGGCTGCTTCAGGCGCTCGAAGACCACCGTCGTCACCGCCGCAGTGCAGAGCACCAGCGCGAAGGTGACCAGGAAGCCGTGGTTGACCGGCACGGGTCAGCCCGGGGCGTCGGTGGCGGACGGGGGCGGTGCGGCGATCGGTCGCCACGCGATCGCCTCCCAGGCGGCCTCGAGGGTGGCCAGGGCGTGGGGATGCCGGGCGTGCCACTCGCGCGAGGCCACCCGTTCCACCGCCGAGGTCACCAGCGTGAGCCATACCGTGGCCCAGAGCTCGACCACACCGGCCCGCACGCTTCCCTCCTGCTTGCCGAGGGCGATGATCCGTTCCACCCCCTGGCGGAACTCGACCGCGGCGTGCCGCGAGCTCTCGTCGAGCTCCTGCGGCAGCCGCCAGGCGAGCAACAGCAGCATCCGGGCAGGATCGGTCTCCGCCGCCGCCAGCCAGTCCTGGCCCAGCCCGGTCAGGCGGTCACCGGTCCGCCCAGGCGCATCGGCCGCCTGCTGCACCGCCCCGGCGCCCCACGCTTGCACCTCCTGGAAGGCAGCGTTGAGCAGGGCGTGCTTGCTGGCGAAGTGGCGGTAGATCGTCCCCTCGGCCACCCCCGCCCGGGCCGCGAGGACCGGGGTGGTGGTCGCGTGGTAGCCGGCCGTGGTGAACAGCTCCCTGGCGGCTTCCAGCAGGCGATCGCGGGTGGTGGCGGCGGCCTCAGCCATCGCTCCTCGGCTCGGTGGTCCGGTGATCCGTCGGGGGCGGGTTATCTTCGGGCGCTACGCCCTGATTCACCCCGGGAGGATACTGCTTCATGAAGATGCTCGTCCTGGGCGCCGGCCTGCAGGGCTGCGCCTGTGCCTTCGAACTGCTGCGCGACCCCGAAGTGACCCGGGTCACCCTCGCCGATCTCCATCCCGATCGGATCGCCCGCTTCCTGTCACGACTCGACGACTCCCGCCTCGAAGCGGTGGCCCTCGATGTCACCAACCATGCCGCCGTGAGCCAGCTGATGGCCGATCATGACGCGGTCATGAGTGCCATCCCCTACTACTTCAACGGCGACATGGCGAAGCTCGCCGTGGCCGCCGGCTGCCACTTCGCCGACCTCGGAGGCAACACCGAGATCGTGATGGAGCAGAAGAAGCTCGAGGAGGAGGCCCACGCCAAGGGACTCTCGATCATGCCCGACTGCGGCCTCGCGCCCGGCATGGTCAACATCCTCGCCGCCGAGGGCATCCGCCGCCTCGACCGCGCCGACCGGGTGAGAATCTACGTCGGCGGACTGCCCCAGCACCCCGAACCGCCGCTCAACTACCAGATCGTCTACTCGCTCGAGGGTGCCCTCGACTACTACACCACGCCGTCGTGGATCCTGCGCGACGGTGAGCCGGTCACCGTCGACGCCCTGAGCGAACTCGAGTCGGTCGCCTTCCCCTCGCCGGTCGGCACCCTCGAGGCGTTCCACACCGCCGGCGGCATCTCGACCATGCCCTTCAGCTACAAGGGCAAGGTCCGCGAGATGGAGTACAAGACGCTCCGCTATCCGGGCCACGCCGCGATCATGCGTCCGATTCGCGAGCTGGGGCTGCTCGACCTCGAGCCGGTGCACGTCAAGGGCTGCGACGTGGTGCCGCGCGATGCCTTCATCCAGATCGTGAGCCCCAAGCTCACCAAGCCCGAGGGGCACGACCTGGTGGCGCTGCGCGTGATCGTGAGCGGCGAACACGGTGGCAAGCCCAAGACCACCACCTTCGACCTGGTCGACTACTACGACGCCACCCACGGCGTGTCGGCGATGATGCGCACCACCGGCTACTCGCTGGCGATCACCGGGCTGATTCAGGCCCGCCGCCAGGTGATCCGCTTCGGCGTGACCACCCCCGACGAGGGCATGCCCTACGACCGCTACGTGGCGGCACTCCGGGCCCGTGACGTGGACATCAAGGAAACGACGAGCTGAACGACGGCTGATGCGGCAAGGGGTTGCTTCGGCCCGTCGGGCCGCGCAATGACGCGCTATGCGTCATTGCGAGCCGCCGAAGCAACCCCTTGCCGCATCAATCGTCGCGCCCCTACCAGCTCCACCCGCTGCTCACATACCACCGCGTGTGCCCGTCGGCGTGGGCGGCGGTCACGTTGAGGATCGCGGCGCGGAGGATCCGCAACGCGATCCCGCCGCCGGGGGCCCAGGTCCAGTCGCGCGACGGCGGCAGAGCTCCGGATCGCGATCGCTGCAGGATGCAGGGCGTCGGCCAACCCGACAGTTCCGTTGCCGAACAGGGTCTTGCCGCCGTCGACGAAGCCGATCACAGTCACCGCGCCGAGCTCACCCACATTGAGAATGTCGAGGCGTGCCTCGATCCCGGCCAGCATCGCGCCGTCGTCGGCCCACGCGCCGATCGGCAACCCGCGCAGGGCGTGGGGACCGCCGAGGATCGTGTAGGGCCGCTCCCACCCGGGGAACTCGATCGTCGGGGCGATCGCATCGTTGCTGATCGCGTCGCGCCACGCCAGCCGACCGGTGAGCCGGAGTGGGAGGGTCGGGTGCAGCCATCCCTTGAGCTGGGCATACGGCACCGCATAGCCGCCCTGGCTGCCACCGCTGCCGGCGATGCCGCCGAACTCGAGCAGGATCCCGGTGTTGGTCTCGTACTCGCGGTCGCGCAAGTCGAGCACCACCGCGCCCCGGAGTGAAGCGTCGGTGTCGTCACGATCGTAGCTGCCGTCGAGGGTACGGAGCCGGTCGTGCCGCAGGCCGGCCCGCACCGCGAGTTGCAGCGGGCTCTCGAAGTGCCTCGTCACGTCGACCCAGGCCGCCTGCCGCTGGTGCTCGAGCGGGAAGACCGGGTCGAGATCGCCGAACCGTGGCTGGCTGCCCGCCTCGACGTGGGCCTTGAGCCGCCAGTCCGGGGCCATGGTGGGATCATCCCAGGTGGCCCGCGCCAGCCAGGCGTCCTTGGTGGAATACCCCGCCTCGAGCGCCAGCGACTTCTGCGACGTGATCCGCTCGCCCCAGGGCGCCTGCTTGAACCAGATGGCCCGGGCAATGCCCATCAGGCCGTCGTTGGGCGACACCGTGAAATAGGGGAAGTACGACAGCCGCCACGGCACCTGGGCGTCCTGCGCGGCGAGCGATCGTGGCAGCACCAGCGCCGCGGCACAGATCGCGAGGGACAGGAGAACCCTCCACTTCGCAGCTGCGGCACGACCGCTCTGGTCGGGCTGACATGTCGCCTCTTGCATCTCGCCTCTCTATCTGGTCGATGGTCGATGGTCGATCGAGCCATCAGCCATCAGCCATCAGCCATCAGCCATCGACTCAGGAATACACCACCGCACAGTCCTCATGCCGGGCACCCTGCTCGTCGGCCACTGCGTAGCGGGCCGGCGTGAACGACGCGGCACCGTGCTCGCCCTTCTTGTTCACGGCGTAGAACTGGAGCCCGAAGTTGACGTGGCCGTTCTCGCGCAGCAGGCGCGGCGGCGTCATCTGCACCACCCGCTTGAGGGTGGCCAGCGCGGCATCCTTCGGGTGCATCCCCTGACGCATGAACTCCACGGTGAGGAAGCCGCCGCACACCATGATGTTGCTCTCGCCCCGACCGGTGGAGCCGGCGGCTCCGACCTCGTTGTCGGTGTACTGCCCGGCACCGATGATCGGCGAGTCGCCGACCCGGCCGGCGATCTTGTAGGAGATCCCGCTGGTCGTGGTGATCGACGAGATATCGCCGTTGGCACCGACGATGTTCATGTTGCACGTGCCGTGGGTCGTCATCAGCTTCTCGCCGTTGTCGACATCGAGCCAGCCGTCGTTGGGACCGCGGTTGGCGCGCCAGTGGAGCCATGCCTCGCGGGCCCGGGGCGTCAGCAGATCCTCGACCGTGTAGCCGTACGACACCGCGAAGCGCTGGGCGTCCTTCCCCACCAGCATGATGTAGTCGGTGTACTTGAGGACCAGCCGGGCAACCTCGCTCGGCGTCTTGATCCCCTCCAGCGCGCCGACCGCGCCGGCCCGACGGGTCGGGCCGTGCATGCAACTCGCGTCGAGCTGGACCACGCCGTCCTCGTTGGGTAGCCCGCCGTAGCCGACCGACATGTCGTTGGGATCGAGTTCCTGGATCTTCACCCCCTCGACGATCGCGTCGAGGGTGTCGCTGCCCTTGGTGACCAGCTCGAGGGCCCGGGCCACGCCGCGGATCCCGTTGGCACTGGCCACCACCGTCGGCGTCGCCGCCCGGCCGCGGCGCACCCACGGCGCGGCCAGCGCGCTCGAAGGGGTGACAGCGGCCCCGGCGACCGCCGCGCCTGCGGCACCGAGGAACGAACGACGAGAGAGCGACGAGTCGGACATGGCGGGAAGACTCCGGTGACGGGTGAGAGGGCGAAATGTAACCTGCGGGTGAATGGTGAATGGTGAATGGTGAATGGGGGCTCCGGTCCGACCCGGTTCCTCCTGAAGCTGCCCTGGCAGTCCCATTCACCCTTCACCATTCACCATTCACCATTCACCGGTCCGGCGGCTAGATTTCGTGCCATGCCGACCACTCGCCTGGACCCCGCCATCTTCAACCTGCCGGTCGAGAAGATGCGGGCCGGCTACTACTCCGACAAGTACTTCGTGCGCACCCGCGAGGTGATGCAGCGCGACAGGGTCACGCCCCAGGTCACCGTGCAGGTCTTCACCAAGACCGACGCCCTCCTCGGCGGTGTCGACGAGGCAATCGCCATCCTCAAGCTCTGCAGCGACGACTGGTCGGCGCTGCAGGTCCGGGCCCTGCACGATGGCGATGCGATCGTGCCCTGGGAGGTGGTGCTCGAGATCGAGGGTCCCTACGACCAGTTCGCCCACCTCGAGACGCTCTACCTCGGCGTGCTGGCGCGCCGCACCCGGGTCGGCACCAACACCCGCCGGGTGGTCGAGGCGGCCAAGCCCAAGGAAGTGATGTTCTTCCCCGCCCGCCATGACCACTGGATGGTCCAGACCGGCGACGGCTACGCCGCCCACATGGCCGGGGCCATCGGTGTCTCCACCGACGCCCAGGCGTCGTGGTGGGGCAGCGAGGGAGTCGGCACCGTCCCCCATGGCCTGATCGCGGCCTACGGCGGTGACACCGTCCTCGCCTCGAGGAAGTTTCTCGAGCAGATGCCCGATGAGATGCGGCTGGTCACCGTGGTCGACTTCGACAACGACTGCCCCGGCACCGCCGTGGCAGTGGCCAATGCGTTGGGCGACCGCCTCTACGGTGTCCGGATCGACACCTCGGAGACCATGGTCGATGCCTCGGTGGTGCCGATGATGGGCGGCTTCAAGCCGACCGGCGTCAACGAACACCTGGTCTGGAATGTCCGCGACGCCCTCGACCGTGCCGGCCACACCAGCGTGCGGATCGTGGTGTCGGGCGGCTTCACGGTGGAGAAGATCCGCGAGTTCGAGGCGCTCGGCGTGCCGGTCGATGCCTACGGCGTCGGCTCGTCGCTCTTCGGCGGTCGCTTCGACTTCACCGCCGACGTGGTGCGCCACGAGGGACACTCCTGCGCCAAGGTCGGCCGCAGCTACCGCGACAACCCCCGCCTCGAGCGCGTCGAGTGACTGTTTCGGGTCGCTTCTGGCTGCCGGGACCGGTCGAAGTCGACGCCGACGTCCTCGCGGCGATGGGCCGACCGATGATCGGCCACCGCACCGTGGCCGGGCACGCCCTCGCCGAGCGACTGCAGCACGGACTCCGGCATGTGTTCCACACCGACCGGCCGGTGCTGCTGACCACCGGCAGCGCCACCGCGATGATGGAGGCCGCCGTCCGGGGCGCGGTGCGCGACCGGCTGCTGGCGATCGTGAGCGGCACCTTCGGTGAGCGCTTCGCGCAGATCGCCGAGCGGGCCGACCGCGAGGTGGTCCGGCTCCACGTGCCCCGCGGCATGGCACTCGAACCGGCGCAGCTCGAGGCGATGCTCGATGGCCCGGCGATCGACGCCGTCTCGATGGTCCATGTCGAGACCAGCACCGGCGCCCTGGCCCCGGTCGCCGAGCTGATCGCCACCTGCCGGGCCCTCCCCGACGTGGTCACCATTGTCGACGCGGTCGCCTCGGTGGGCGCCATGCCGGTCGATCCCGCCGGCTGGGACGCCGACGTGGTGATCGGTGGTTCGCAAAAGGGACTCGCCTGCCCGCCGGGGCTCGCCTTCGCGGTGGTGAGCGACCGGTTCCTGACGCGGGCGACGGAGGTCCCCGACCGCGGCCTCTACCTCGACGCCGTGGCGCTCCACCACGACGCCGCCGGTGCGCGCTTCCCCCAGACGCCCGCGCTGCCGATCGCCTATGCCCTCGACCGACAGCTCGAGCGGATTCTCGAGGGTGACCTCGACGCGCGGTTTGCGCGCCACCGCGCCATGCGCGAGCACCTCGAGCAATGGGACATGGTGCGCGACGACGTCGCCCTGATGGCCCCGGTGGGCCGCCGGGCCGACACCGTGAGCGTGCTGCGACTGCCCGAGGGCATCTCCGCCCCGACGCTGGTGGCCGACCTCGCCAGCGACGGCTACCAGGTGGCACCGGGCCTCGACCACGACTTCGACCACGCCATCCGGATCGGCCACATGGGCGAGGGAAGCGTCGACCAGCTCGAGCACCTCCTCGCCGCCATCGACGCCAGGCTCTGAATGGTCGACGATCCGACTCCGACCCCGACCTCGCCCTTCCGCCGCGTCGCGACCTACTTCCTGCGCGGCGCGGTCCTCATCGTCCCGGTGATCCTCACCATCTGGGTTGCCGTCGCCGCGGTGACCTGGATCGATGGCCTCCTCGGCCTGGCAATCCCGGGCGTGGGTCTGGTCGTCGTGCTGGTGGCGATCACCCTGATTGGCGCACTGGCGACCAACGTCGTCACGCGTGCGGCGGTCGGGACGCTCGACGCGGTGCTGGCCCGGCTGCCGCTGATCCGGCTCTTCTACACCGCCGCCAAGGACCTGATGAATGCCTTCGCCGGTGAGAAGCGGCGCTTCAACACGGCGGTGCGGGTCCGGATCGACCCCGACAAGGATCTCTGGGTGCTTGGCTTCGTGACCGCGGAGGATCTGAGCCGGTTGGGGCTCCCCGACCACGTGGCCGTCTACCTGCCGCAGAGCTACAACTTCGCAGGGCAGTTGCTCCTCGTCCCCGCCGACCAGGTCGAGACCGTCGCCGTGGATGGCAGCGAGCACATGACGTTCATCGTGAGCGGCGGGGTGGCGCAGGCCGGGGCGGGTCCCTCCTCGCGGACCTGAGGTCCGGATGGGGAACCAGCCGTGCGCCCGGCGGCGACTGGATCGTCCCACCCCTTGTCCCCGGGTGCCGGGGCGCCCACGGCCTGATCAGGAGCAGTGATCCGGACGGGGGACGGCCCTCCCGAGAAGCTACCATCCCACATCATTGATCCGATGCTTAACACTGATCGCCCGGCCGCGTCGTCGGGGATGAGGCCGGCCGTTCCGAGCCGGCGACCCAGCTCCCGGATCGACCACAGGACCGAGACCATGCGCACTTCATTGATGATCGCCGCCCTCGCCCTCGGCGCAGCGGCCTGCAGCAGCAACCCGACCTCGAACACCCCGACCGGGGCCACTGCCGCCCTCAACCTCGACGTGGCCAATGTGGCCGCCGACGGGGTGGCCCAGGACGTCGACCTGATGGCCGGCGGCAACGGCGAGCTCGGCACCGTCACCTTCGGGACCGGGGCCGCGCTCCTTGATCCGCCCCACGGCCCCGGCAACGTGGGCGGCTGCGGCTTCGGCGGCGGCCGCTGGACCTGCCCGAGGAACCGGGCCAACGGTCTCGACGTGACCCGGACCGTCCAGTTCCTCGACGAGTCCGACCAGCCGATGGACAGCTACGATGCCGACCTCACTGCCTCGATGATCGTCGATGTGTCGATCGAGGGCGACGTGAGCCGGGGCCCCTGGTCGGCCTCGACGCTGCGCGAGCGGCACCTCGAGTTCACCGGGCTCCTCGGCGCCAACACCGAGAAGACCGTCAACGGCACCGGCCACGAGGAGATTGCCCGGGCCCGGATCGGAGCCGGCAACTCGCCCAATCGCGGCTACGACCTGGTCTGTGACCTCACCATCGAGGATGTGGTGGTGCCGGTCCCCGGCGACGGGGTCGAACCCTGGCCGCTCTCGGGCACCGCGACCCGGGTCTGCGACGTGACCCCGCTCAATGGCACCACGGTGACCCGCACGGTGGTCGTCACCTTCAACGGCACCAGCACCCCCGATGCCACCGTCAACGGAGAGCCATTCACGATCGACCTGGCAAACCGCCTGGCCCGGCGGCGATAGACGACCGAACGGAGGACGGAGGACGGAGGGAGCGCAGTGGCCCTCCGTCCTCCGTCGTTCCGTCCTCCGTCTGCCGTTCAGCGAATCCCCACCGTCACCCCGGCCCGGAGTACCAGGTTGCGACCGCTGCCCGAGGTGCCATCGATCGTGTAGGTCTGGCCCTGGTACTCGAGCACTACGTCGTTGAAGTCGATGGCCCCGTAGGTGGCCCCGAGGTCGAGGTTGACGCGGGGCGAGAGGCGCACCAGCACCCCACCGCCGACGTTGACCTGCGTGCCGCTGGCGCTTGCCGTCACGCCCTGCACATCGACGTCCTGCGTCAGGAAGGCCAGCCGACCGGCCAGATACGGCGCATACGACATGCTGCCCACGTCGATGACGTAGCGGGGTTCGACGAACGGTCCCGCCAGGGTCACCGTCTCCGAGGTGCCGTCGCCGAGATCGAGATCATGCGACGACCGCTGGTAACCGGCGCCGAGTGAGAAGGCGCTCGGGGTGTAACGCACCTGGAGCTCGAAGCCGGCACCCGAGCTCAGCCCATCGTAGGCATCGCCCGAGGGGGCCACGTAGAGCACCGAGCCCTGGGCCGACCAGCGCTGCGCCGACTGGGCGACGAGGTGGCCCGGAGGCAGCAACAGCGACAACGGCAGCACCAGCGTGAACAGCGACGGTTGGAAACGCATGTGGATCGGCTCCTGAGTCAGGTTCACCCCACACGCGGCAGCTGGCCACGATCCGGCTCACGATTCGCACCGTCGCCAATCCGGACGTACCTTGGGAAACGGATCCGCCGCTGTCCACCGCGGGCATGATCCCGATTTCCCCTGGAGCCGTATGACCGATCGATCCGACCACGAGGTGACCCGCCTCCTGGCCGACTTGAGCCGTGGCGACCCCGACGCGGCCAATCGGCTGGCGCCGCTGGTGTACGCCGAACTGCACCGACTCGCCGAGTTCGCGATGCAGCGCGAGTCGGCCGGGCACACCCTGCAGCCAACGGAACTGGTCCACGAGGCGTTCCTGCGCCTGATCGGCCAGCGCAACGTGAGCTGGCAGAACCGGTCGCAGTTCTACGGGATCGCGGCGCAGGCAATCCGGCGGATCCTGATCGACCATGCTCGCCGGCGGCGGACCGCCAAGCGTGACCATGGACTCCGGGTGACCCTCGACGAATCGATCGGCCGGGCGCCGGACCGCGGCATCGACTTGATCGCCCTCGACGATGCGCTGGAGCAGCTCGCCGCCCTCGACGCCCGGCAGGCCCGGGTGGTCGAACTCCGTTACTTCGCTGGCCTCACGGTCGAGGAGACCGCCGAGGCGCTCACGACCTCCCCTGCCACGGTCAAGCGCGACTGGACCTTCGCGCGCGCCTTCCTGTTGCGGCAGCTGGGGGACTCCGCCACCGCCGAATCGTGAGCCGCTTTCCTCCGATCTGCCGCGTGCCTCCACGATGACCGAATCCCCGCTCACGCCAACCCGGCTCCAGCAAGTACGGGCGCTCTTCGAGGCCGTGCTCGAGGCGAGTCCCGACGACGTCGACGCCTTCCTGCGCGACCGGGCACCCGACGACACCGCCCTCCGCGCCGAGGTGCAGGCGGTGCTGGCGGCCCACTTCCGCACCGGGGCAACCCTGCAGTCGCCGATCTCGGAGGAGGCCCTGGCCGCGGCCGGGGAACGGGCCGACTGGACCGGCACCAGGGTCGGCCCGTACGAAGTGTTGCGGCGCATCGGCATGGGCGGAATGGGGGCGGTCTACGAGGCGGTCCGCGCCGACGACCAGTATGAGAAGCGGGTGGCGATCAAGTCGCTCAGACGCAGCATCGAGAGCGACCTGGCGCTGCGCCGCTTCCGCTACGAGCGCCAGATCCTGGCCAACCTCAATCACCCGAACATCGCCGGGCTGCTCGACGGTGGGGTGACCGAGGAGGGCCAGCCGTACTTCGTGATGGAGTTCGTCGACGGCCAGCCGATCACCCAGTGGTGCGCCGAGCAGCGACTCGACATCCGCCAGCGCCTGGTGCTCTTCATGCAGGTGTGTGCCGCGGTGCAGCACGCCCACCAGAACCTGGTCGTCCACCGCGACCTCAAGCCGGGCAACATCCTGGTCACCCCCGACGGTACGGTGAAGCTGCTCGACTTCGGGATTGCCAAGCTCCTCCGCGAGGAAGAGGGCAGCGACCAGCTCCCGGCCACCCAGGGTGGGGCACGGGTCTTCACCCCCGACTACGCCTCGCCCGAGCAGGTGCGCGGCCTCCCGGTCCGCACCGCATCCGACGTCTACGCCCTCGGGGTGGTCCTCTTCGAACTCCTCACCGGCCGCCGCCCGTTCGACCTGCAGGGCAAGCTGCTCGCCGAGCTCGAGCGCATCGTCTGCGGTGAACCGCCGCCGCCGCCAAGCAGCGCGATCACTCCGGCCACCTGGCAGGCGATGGGCATCCGCTCGGCGTCGCGGGCACGGGCCCGGTTGGAGGGCGATCTCGACGCGATCATCCTGACGGCGCTCCGCAAGGAGCCCGAGCGACGCTACGGCTCGGCGGAGCAGCTCGCCCGCGATCTCGGTGCCTATCTCGACGGCATGCCGGTCACCGCCCGGCGCGAGGGCCTCGGCTATCGCGTCACCAAGTTCATCCAGCGCCGTCGGGTGGAGGTGGTGGCCGGCACGGCAGTGGTCCTGGCCCTGGTCGGGGGCATCATCACGACCACCAACCAGGCCCGCACCGCGGAGGCGGCCCGCGCCCGGGCCACGGCGATCCGTGACTTTCTCACCTCGATGCTCGGCGCGGCCGACCCCGGCGCACTCGGTCGCGACGTGACCGTTCGCGAGGTCCTCGACTCTGCCGCGGCCCGCGCGGACACCCTCGCCGCCGAACCGGGACTCGGTGCCGAGATTCGCGAAGTGATCGGCGACACCTATCTCGGCCTCGGCGAGTACCAGTCGGCGATCGCGCAGTACGACAGCGCCATGGTCCTCCGCAAGAGGATCAGCCCTGATGGCGACTACGAGACCGGGGTGCTCTACACCAAGCTGAGTGGTGCCTGGGAGTTCGTCGGCGAGTACCAGCGGGCCGACTCGCTGATCCAGCTGGCCGACACCCTGATCAGCCGAACGGCCGAGCGCGATGATCCGTCGATCGCCAGCGTGCTCGATTCGCGGGCCAGACTGCAGGAGGAACTCGGCAACCTGGTCCCTGCCGAACAGTTGCATCGCCAGGCCCTGGCGTGGCGCAAGCGCGAGATCCCCGACGATCACGAGAGCCTCGCCTACAGCTACAACAACCTCGCGGTCGCGCTGGGCGGACTCGGCCGGGTCTCCGATGCCGAATCGCTGCAGGTACTGGCCGTCGACGAGGCGAAGCGCGCCTTCGGGCCGGAGCATCCGCTCGTTGCCGCGGCGATGGGCCAGCTCGCCTTCACCATGGAGCTGCTCGGTCGCGACCGCGCCGCCGACTCGCTCTACTCGATCGTGATCGACATGCGGCGGCGGCTCCTCGGCCCGGAACACCCCGACTACGCCTGGTCACTGATGAACTCCGCCCAGCTCCAGATCCGCCTCGGCAACTGGCGCAAGGCAGCGCGGGAGGCACGCGAGATCCTTGGCCTGCGAGGACGTTCCCTCCCCGATGCCCATCCCGCGGTCGCCACCGCGATGCAGATCTTCGGGCTGGCGATGGGCCAGCTCGACTCGCTCGATCTCGAGGAACGCTACCTCAAGGAGTCGCTCGCGCTGCGCCGACGCACCCTGCCCGAGGGACACTGGCTGATCGCCAGCGCGGAGAGCGTGCTGGGCGACCACTACACCCGGGCCGGCCAGTTCGGCGAGGCCGAGCGCCTGCTGCTCCGGAGCGAGAAGCACCTGCTCGAGCTGCGCGGTGCCGACTCGCCCCAGGTCCTCGACGCGATGGCCCGGCTCGCCCGGCTGTACGACGCCATGGGGCGCCCCGAGGAGGCGCAGCGCTGGCGCGATGCCGGCGGCGCCCGCGCCCGAAGCACCTACTGAACAGCTCCCCGATGAGCCCAGAGGGCCGCGACTCTCGCGTGTGGGAACGAATGGCCGATGGCGGCCACCACCACCCACGGGAGGCTTGGCACCATGGAACGTGTGATCCTGCGACACCTGAAGGGCTCCAAGACCGGCACGGCCGAGGAGTTCCCCCTCGAGTCGGTCTCGGAGCTCACCCTCGGCCGCGATCCGATCGCCCAGGTCCGATTCGACGCCGACAAGGATGACCTCGTCGGGCGTCAGCACGCCCGTATCGTTCGTGACCCGAACGATTCGGTCCGCTTCACCCTCACCGACCTGAACAGCCGCAACGGCACCTTCCTCAACAAGGTCCGCATCGTCGGCAATGTGCCGCTGGTGCCGGGCGACATCATCCAGCTCGGCGCCGGTGGCCCGGAGCTCAAGTTCGAGATCGACCCGCTGCCGGCGGCCTACATCAAGGCGACCCGGATCGGCGGTCCCGCGGCACCGACCGCCGATGCGACGCCTGCCGACGGCCCCAAGGAGACCCGCGCGGTCGCCACCGCGGCGGCCGGCGCGAGCGCCGCCTCGTCGGTCACCGCGACCGGGAACCGGATCGGCAAGTCCACCGTCGAGCGGATGATCGGCGAGACCCGCAACGAGGGACGCCGCACCACGATGGTCGCGGTCGCCGCGGTCGTGCTCCTGGCGGCGGCGGGTGGCACCTGGATGAAGCAGCGCGCCGACGCGCAGAACGCCGGCGCGCAGGAGGCGGCCGCGGCGGCGGGGGCCCGTGCCGACTCGCTCGCCAAGGCGACCGAGCGGGCACAGGAGCTCGGCACCATGATGACCCCGGCCGAGATCGCCGACGCCAGCGGAGGCGCGGTCGTCCAGGTCGACTTCTCCTGGAACCTCGTCTACGCCCCGACCGGCGCGCAGGTCTACCATCGCTACCTGCCGAACCAGGTCCGCATCAACGGAAAGGACGTGCCGATCGTGCAGGGTGGCGGCAACACCGTGCCGGCCTACTACCGCCTCGATGATGGCAGCCTCGAGCCCGCCCTCACGATCGATGCGGACAACGGCGCCCCGATCGCCGTGACCGCCGGGGGCTCGGGCTTCGTGGTGACCAACGACGGCTTCATTCTCACCAACCGGCACATCGCGGCCAACTGGCGAGCGCCGTATCGCTTCGACCAGAACGAGCTCGGCGTGCTCATCGACGCCCAGGGCCGAGTCCAGCTCGACGGATCGAACCAGCCGATCCTGGTGCGTCCGCCCACCCGCTGGATCCCGTCGGAAACCAAGCAGGCCGGCCCCAAGAACGAGTTCGATGTCTTCCGCGGTCGTCAGGAGTACCTGATGGTCCGGTTCCGGAAGAACACCACGCCGCTCGAGGCCGCGACACAGCGGGTCAGCGACCAGCACGACGTGGCCCTGATCAAGGTCTCGGCACCGTCGTCGCTGCCCAAGGTCGAGCTCTTCGATTCGTACGACCAGACCCGGGTGGGCGACGGGGTCACCGTGATGGGATACCCGGCCGTCTCCAGCTACGTGGTGGCGGTGCTCCGCTCGCGCGACATGTTCAACCGCGACGCCCAGCAGCGCGTGGTGCCCGACCCGACGGTGTCGGTCGGCAACATCGGCAAGATCATCCGCGCCGCCGACGGCCCGGTGAGCGAGTCACAGCTGGAGTTCGCCAACGGCGACACCTACCAGCTCACCATCAACTCCACCGGTGGCGGCAACAGCGGCGGCCCGATGTTCGACAGCAAGGGCCGGGTGATCGGCATCTTCTTCGCCAGCCGCCAGGGCGACGCGATGATCACCTTCGCCGTGCCGATCCGCTACGGCATGGACCTCATGTCGGTCGCTCCGACCTCCCGCTGAGGAGCCACCGTGCCGACCGGCGCCTGGATCGACACGACCATCGGGCACTGCCACCTGGTCGAGTTCCTGGGTGCCGGCGGCATGGGCGAGGTGTACCGGGCCACCGACCTGCGCACCGGTGGCACGGTGGCGGTCAAGCTGCTGACGGCGGCACGTGACAACCGCACCCTTCAGGCGCGGTTTCAGAACGAGGCACGAATCCATGCCCGCCTGGCACACCCCCACATCGCGCGGATGCTGGAATTCCTGGAACACGAGGGCACCCCGGCGATCGTGATGGAGTACGTCGACGGGGAGACACTCGACCAGCGGGTCGCCCGAGGGGGGGCAATCCCGGTCGACCAGGCGGCCCGACACGCCGTCGACCTGCTCGATGCGGTGGCCTACCTCCATCGGCGCACCATCATCCACCGGGACATCAAGTCCACCAACGTGAAGGTGAGCGGTGACGGCGTGATCAAGCTCCTCGACTTCGGCATCGCCAAGGGACCGGACTCACCGGCACTCACGGCCGACGGCAGCGTGATCGGTACCCTCCAGTCGCTCGCGCCCGAGCAGCTCTCGGGCGCACCTGCCGACCTGCAGACCGAGATCTGGGCCCTCGGCGTGCTGCTCTACGAGATGGTGACCGGTCACCATCCCTTCACGGCCGACGGTATCGAGGGAATCACCGGCCGGATCCGGGCCGGGCGCTACGCCGTCCCCTCAGGGCTGGTGCCGGGGCTGAGCCGTGACATCGACGTGATCATCGGTCGCTGCCTGCGGGTCGATCCGCGGGGGCGCTATCCCACCTGCGAGGCGATGGGGCGCGACCTGCGCCAGCTGCTGGGAATCCGGTCGCCCCGCCCCGGCCTGAGCCGACCGCGACTCCCCACCTGGGTCCGCCAGGCACCCGACCGGGCCGGCGCGTTGCTCGCCGGGGTCCGCCGCCGACTCGCCGCCCTCGGGCGGGATCGCTGGCGACTCCTCCCGGGTGGCGCGATCGTCCGATCCGCACGGCACAGCCTGCCCTTGCTCGGCTCGCTCGCCGCGGCCGTGATCGCGATGGTGTTCATGGTCAACGCCGTGAGTCATCCGACCGCGCCGTTCGGGCCCGACAGCAGCATCCAGCACACTGCGCCAGCGGCGGCCGGTCGGGCCAGCGGTACGATCGAGTCCTCCCGCACCCGGACCGTCACCATCAACACCATCAACGGCAGCGCCGAGGTCTGGCGCGACGGCGATCGCGTCGGCACCACGCCGTACCGGCTCTCCGCCACGATCGGCGACTCGGTCGACCTGGTGCTGCGCCGCGACGGCTACCGCGACGAAGTGGTGCGCTTCGACGTCACCGAAGGCCGCTCGGAGTACAGCTACGTGCTGCAGCCGCGCACCGGACGGCCAATCTCCACCGACTCGCGCCCCCGCCCCCTCCCCCTCCCCCTCCCGCTGCTGCTCGGCCTCGCCTGGTTCTCGATCCCTTGGCGGCGGCGCCGGACCGTCGACCGCACCGCGCTCGCCCCCACGCTCGACCTGCCGGCGATGGGTGCGGAACTGGGCGCCGAATCCCGGGTGGTCGTCGGCATGGCCAGCGACCCCGGCTGTGTCCGCGACAACAACGAGGATCGCGTCCGGGCGGTGCGGCCGGCCAGGGAGGGCGCCGACGGCGATGGACTGCTGGCGGTCGTCTGCGATGGCATGGGCGGCCACGCCGCCGGCGAGACCGCCAGCCGGATCGCCACCGACGTCATCGCCAGCGAGTACCCCGGGCGTGATGACCCCGGCGCCGCCCTCGTCAGGGCGATCCGGCATGCCAACCGGGCGGTGCATGAGGCCGCCGGCAGCGACCCGGCGCTCACGGGCATGGGCACCACCTGCACCGCGATGGTGCTGCGCGGCGGGCTGGCCTGGTGCGCCCACGTCGGCGACTCCCGTTGCTACCTGGTGCGCGACGGCGAGATCTTCGTGATGACCGAGGACCACAGCGCCGTGATGGCGCTGGTGCGCGAGGGATCGATCTCGCGCGACGAGGCCCGCGAGCATCCCGACAAGAACGTCATCTCGCGGGCGCTGGGGAGCCACCGCGACATCGAGGTGACCAGCTGGCCCCGGCCGTTCGTGATCCGACCCGGCGACCGGTTCCTCCTCTCCACCGACGGGCTGCACGACGTGATCCGGGAAGAGGAGATTCTCCGGGTGGTGCATGGCAGGCCGCCACACGAGGCCTGTCTCGAGCTGGTGCGCCTTGCCCGTGAGCAGGGTGCCCCGGACAATGTCAGCGTGATCGTGCTGGCGCTTCCCGACAGCAACGGACCGGGGCCGCGCGACACGCGCCCCATGCCCGCCCTGCCATGACCGACCGCCGCGGCACCTTGCTCGGCAAGTACCGCATCCTCGACCATCTGGGCGAGGGTGGCATGGGTGCGGTCTACCGGGGACGCGACGAGATGCTCGATCGCGACGTCGCGATCAAGGTGCTCCGCCCCGAGCTGGCTCGCCAGGCGGAACTCGTGGCGCGCTTCCGCACCGAGGCGGTGGCACTGGCCCGTCTCGCCCATCCCCGCATCGCCATCCTCTACGGACTCGAACGCGACGGCGATGAGCTCTTCATGGTGATGGAGCACCTGCGTGGCGAGACGCTCGAGGCGCTGGTGGCGCGTGAGCACCGGTTGTCGTGGCGACGGGCGGCCCGGATCTGCGCCGAGGTGGCCGAGGCGCTCGACCACGCCCACGACCATGGCGTTGTCCACCGCGACATCAAGCCGGCCAACATCATGGTCGGGCCCGGTGGCAGCATCAAGGTGATGGACTTCGGCATCGCGCGGATGATCGGCAGCTCGCGCCAGACCCGGACCGGCCACACCGTCGGCACCCCGGCCTACATGGCTCCCGAGCAGTTGCGAGGCCAGGAGACCGACGGTCGCACCGACCTCTATGCCCTCGGAGCGGTGCTCTACGAACTGGTCACCGGACGGGTCGCCTTCGAGGCCGATAGCGACTACCGGATGATGATGCAGCAACTCAACGATCCGCCCCCGCGACCGAGCGGCATCGTGGCCGAACTGCCCAGTGAGATCGACGGCATCGTGCTCACCGCGATGGCCAAGGCCCGTGACGATCGCTTCCCGAGCGCTGCCGCGATGCGGGCGGCCCTCCTCGAGTGCGCCGACAACGCGGCGCTGCCCTCACCGCCGGACGCGGCCGCCGGCGAGCAACTCCCCGAGACACGACATGCCCTCGCCTCCGCCGCCCCGGCACCGGTCGTGAGCGATGACCCGGCGGCGATCGACCCCTGGGATCCCGCGGCGTCGCTACCAGCCGACCCCGGCACGTCCGTCGCCCCGATCTGGCTCGACTGGCGCTCGTGGGCCACCCTCGCGATGTCGGCCCTGGCCGTGGGTCTCCTCTTCCGGAGTCCTGCACCCGTACCGGCCCCCGCGACTGGGGAGCACGGGGCCGACAGCGTCACGACCATCTTGCCGAGCCCCGAACCCGCCACCAACCAGCAGCGAGGCGGGTCGGCCGTCACCCCCGGACCGGTCGAGGGCATCGTGCGCGTGGCGCCACCCCCGGCGGCGCCGGTCGTTCCCACACCGCCGCCCAGCCGTCGCTCGAACCCGCCGAAGCGCACACCCAGCCCTGCGGTGGACACGGCACCCTCACCGGCACCGGGGCCTCCTCCGGAAGAGCCGGCCATCAGCCCGGCCCGCGAGCGGCAGGCCGTGGCTGGCGTGGTCAACACCTGGCTGGCCCGGTTCGCCGACCGGGACCCGGGTGGTGTCGTCGGAACGGTCGGCGGCCAGCCGCTGGCGAGCCTGATCCGTGACGGTCGCGCGAGCGTCGCGAAGCGGGGAAACGCGACGGTGACCCTCGATGGCGACCGCGCCACGGCCTCGCTCGATGCCACCGTGTCGGTCCGCTCCGCCTTCGGCTCGACACGCACCCACCAGACCCGGTTCCACCTCGAGCTCGGCCGCAGCGGCGACAGCTGGACGGTGCGGTCGGTCACGGTGCGCGAATAGCGCCCATGAAGTCCGGCGTGCCGCGGCCTGACGGCCGCGGCTGAGTATATTGGCGCCATGACCGACCCGAAGCCGACCTACCAGCCGCTCGAGGTCGAGGCGAAGTGGCGTGACCGCTGGCAGGAGCGTCGCACCAACGAGCCCGACCTCGATCGTGCCGAGCGCCCGTTCTACAACCTGATGATGTTCCCCTACCCCTCCGCCGAGGGGCTCCACGTCGGGAACCTCTTCGCCTTCACCGGCGCCGATGTCTACGGCCGCTTCAAGCGGATGCAGGGGCACCAGGTCTTCGAGCCGATCGGCTTCGACGCCTTCGGGATCCACTCGGAGAACTTCGCCATCAAGCTCGGGATCCACCCCTCCGAGCTGATCCCCCGCAACATCGCCAACTTCACCCGCCAGCTGACGCGGATGGGCGGGATGTTCGCGTGGGACCACGTCCTCTCCACCACCGACCCCGCCTACTACAAGTGGACCCAGTGGCTCTTCCTGCAGCTCTTCAAGCGCGGGCTGGCCTACAAGAAGAAGGGCTCCGTCAACTGGTGCCCCAGTGACAAGACGGTGCTCGCCAACGAGCAGGTGATCAACGGTGCCTGCGAGCGCTGCGGCACGATGGTCGAGCAGCGGGTGCTCGAGCAGTGGTACTTCCGGATCACCGACTACGCCGAGCGGCTGCTGGAGAATCTGGACGACCGCGACAAGATGGACTGGTCGGAGAGCACCGTGCTGGCCCAGAAGAACTGGATCGGCCGGAGCGAGGGCGCCGAGATCCGCTTCGCCGTGGACGGGCACGAGGCGGAGATCGCGGTCTTCACCACCCGGCCCGACACCCTCTTCGGCGCCACCTTCATGGTGCTCGCTCCCGAGCATCCGCTGGTCGAGACCATCACCACCAGCGGCCAGCGCGAGGCGGTCGACGCCTACCGCGCCCAGGCGGCGTCGCGCGACCTGGTCTCGCGCAAGGTCGGTGACCGGGAGAAGACCGGCGTCCCGACCGGGGCCCGGGCGATCAACCCCGCCACCGGCCAGCCGATCCCCGTCTGGATTGCCGACTACGTGCTGATGGAGTACGGCACCGGGGCGATCATGGCGGTGCCGGGCCACGACGAGCGCGACTTCGAGTTCGCCGGGAAGTTTTCGCTGCCGATCATCCGGGTGGTGGCCGGCGAGGGTCACGACGGTGCCACGCCGCTCGAGGCAGCCTACGTCGACAACACCGCCGGACGGCTGGTCAACTCGGGCGAGTTCGATGGCCTGGCGGTGCCCGAGGCGAAGCGGCGGATCACCGCCTGGCTCGGCTCGCGCGAGCAGGGCGAGCTCAAGGTCCAGTACCGTCTCTACGACTGGACCATCTCGCGGCAGCGCTACTGGGGCCCGCCGATCCCGATCCTCTACTGCGACGCCTGCGGCACGGTGCCGGTCCCCGAGGACCAGCTGCCGGTGCTGCTGCCGCCGATCGACGACTTCCGGCCCGACGACTCCGGCGTCTCGCCGCTGGCCCGCCACGAGGAGTGGTACTACGTCGCGTGTCCCGAGTGCGGTCAGCGCGCCCGTCGCGAGACCGACGTGAGCGACACCTTCCTCGACTCGGCGTGGTACTACCTGCGCTACCCGAGCACCGACTTCGACGATCGCGCCTTCGACGCCGAGCGGACCCGGCGCTGGCTGCCGGTCACCAGCTACATCGGCGGCAACGAGCACGCGGTGCTCCACCTGCTCTATTCACGCTTCATCACCATGGTGCTGCACGACGCCGGGATGCTCCAGTTCGAGGAGCCGTTCCGGAAGTTCCGCGCCCATGGCATGATCGTGAAGGACGGCGCCAAGATGTCGAAGTCGCGCGGCAACGTGGTGGTGCCCGACGACTACATCGACCAGTGGGGCGCCGACACCTTCCGCACCTACCTGATGTTCCTGGGGCCGTTCCAGGAGGGTGGCGACTTCCGCGACGCCGGCATCAGCGGCCCGCGCCGCTTCCTCGACAAGATCTGGGACCTGGTCACCGCGGCGGGCGACCCCGACAGCAAGGACGCCGAGATCCACCGCGAGGTGCTCACCAAGTGGCACCAGACCAAGCAGCGCGTGGCCGTGGCGATCGAGGACCTCCACTACAACGTCGGCATCGCCGCGCTGATGGAGCTGGTCGGCTGCCTGCGGGACTGCAACTGCAGCGAGCCCGGCGTGATCGGCGAACTGGTGCAGATGGTGGCCCCGTTCGCACCCCACTTCGCCGAGGAGTGCTGGGAGCGGCTCGGCCGCGAAGGGAGCATCTTCGACTCGGCGTGGCCCCAGTTCGATCCCGCCCTCACCGTCGAGGACACCGTGACGGTGGCGGTGCAGGTCGGCGGCAAGACCCGCGGCACGGTCACCCTGGCCCAGGACGCCGACCAGGCAACCGCCGAGGCGGCGGCCCGCGCCGATGCTGGCGTGGCACGGCACCTCGACGGCAAGACGGTGCGCAAGGTGATCTGGGTGCCGGGACGGCTGGTGAATTTCGTGGTGTAGGGCGGTCGATGGTCGATGGTCGATCGCTGCGGCGAGGACAGCATCTTCCCCGGGCGCACCATTGACCATCGACCATCAGCCATCGACCCTTCCGTCATGCCCATCCCCTTCAACGACTTCCTCGCCGTCGACATCCGCGTCGGCCGGATCACCGCCTGCGAACCCAACGCCAAGGCGCACAAGCCGGCCTACGTGCTGACCATCGACTTCGGCCTCGAACTCGGCCTCAAGACTTCCAGCGCCCAGCTCACCGTGCACTACACCGCCGAGGAGCTGGTCGGACGCCATGTGGTCGCGGTGGTCAACTTCGAGCCGAAGCGGATCGCCGGGGTGAAAAGCGAAGTCCTCGTCCTGGGGGTCCCGGACGAGGACGGCGCCGTGGTGCTGCTCGAGCCGACGCGCGACGTGCCGCTCGGCGGACGGATGTTCTAGGGCCCTTCCAGCACCGCCTTCAATCGAACCAGTTCCGTTTCCGCCATCGTGCGCATCGCGGCGGTGGCCAGCTTGCTCGCACCGGTCAGGAACCGCTCCGCCAACGGCCCGGCCGAGTCGGCCTGCCGCAGTGAGTCGGTGAGCGGTGCCACGAACCGGCTGGTGACGAGCACCGAGTCGCCGATGGCCACCAGCGAATCGGTTCGCTGCAGGAGCGCCGTGCCGGTCGAGTCGTCGCGCGCCGCCCAGGCGATCACCGTCGGCTCCACCATCCGGGTCACCACCCAGATCAGCGTCCGGGTGCTCTCCCGGTTGCCGCGCCGCACCGCGCCGGCGAGGCGGATCGTGTCGCCCACCGCGAGTGCGCTGTCGCCGCTCGCCGTGACCGTCACCGCGCTGTCCTGCCATGCCTGAATCGAGTCGGGGATCGTCAGGTAGCGCCAGACCCGCTCGGGGCTCGACGCAATCGTCACCTGGGCCGTGTCGCCACCCTTGGTGAACTGCTTGTAACCGTACCAGCAGGTGCCGCCCAGGATCAGCACCAGGGCCACAACCGCACCGAGAATCCATTTCAGCATTGCCGGACCCTCCTCAGGCGCCAGCCTCGGCGGTCGGCCGGCTGCCGAAGTGCTGGTCGAGCATCAGGACCGCGCTGGGATCGTTGCCGGCCCGCTTGAGTTGGTCGATCGCCTGCTGGGCAACCTTCTCTTCCTCGACCTGCTCGGTGATGAACCACTGCAGCAGCACCTGCGACGGATAGTCCTGCTCGGCCTGCGCCAGGGAATAGAGGGAGTTGATCGCCGTGGTCACCTTCTGCTCGTTCTCGAGCGCCACCTCGAACACCGAGAGCGGCGTGTCGTAGCTCTGCTTCGGCTGGGCCACCGGCTGGAGCACCACCGTCCCGCCCCGGTCGCACATGTGGTCGAACAGCTTCATCGCGTGGAGCCGCTCTTCCTCGCTCTGCACCCGCATCCACATCGCCATCCCCGGCAGCGCGGTCGCCTCGAAGAAGGCCGACATGCCGAGGTAGTGGTACGACGATGACAGCTCGAGGTTGATCTGCGCGTTGAGCGCGTCCTGGATCTTCTGGGAAAGCACGGCGGACAGACTCCGGTGTGAGGGATGCGAGAAATCTAGGAGGGTCGAGGGCGGAACGACGGAGAACGGAGGGGGACCCGCCCCTCGCCCCTCGCGGTGTCGCGTTCAGGATGAAACGCCGGGCCATGCATCTGCGTCGGGGGGTGCGACGCTCCGTGCCTACCCGGCATCTTTACGACGTGATGACCCGAGCCCTGACGATGGACGCGATGTCCCTGCCGGATTCCGAAGCCGTGGTGGCCGGCGCCAAGCGCGGCGACCCCGCAGCGCTCGAGACCCTCTACCGGGCCTACTCCGGGGCGGTCTACAACCTCGCCCGGCGGATCTGCCGGACCACCGAGGACGCCGAGGACGTGCTACAGGAGACCTTCTATGAGGTCTGTCGTAGCATCAGCAACTACCGTGGAGATGGCTCGGTCTGGGGCTGGATTCGTACCGTCGCCTCCAGCAAGGCGTTGATGCGCCTGCGGCGCAACCGCTACCGCGACACCGACCAGCTCAAGGAGGACATCGCGCCCGCCCGGCCGGCCTCGCCGGCGCTCCGGATGGACCTCGAGACGGCCCTCGGCCGGCTGGGCGACACCGCCCGGGCGGTGGTCTGGCTCCACGATGTCGAGGGCTATACCCACGAGGAGATCGCCTCCCAGATGGGCAAGACGATCTCCTTCTCGAAGTCGCAGCTGGCCCGGGCCCATGCCCGGCTCCGGACCTGGCTTGGCGAGGAGGTGATCGCATGAGTGGCGAGCATCTCACCATGGAGCAGCTGGTCGCGGTCCGCGATGGTGATCGCAGCGAGGCGGCCCTGGTCGAGGCTCACCGGCACATCGCCGGCTGCGGCCACTGCCAGACCGAGCTCGATCGACTGCATCAGCGGACGGCCCGGCTGCGGGCGCTGGACCGACTCGACCCGTCGACCGACCAGTTCCCGGTGGTGATGGGCCGGTTGGCTGCCGATCGTCGCCACCGCCGCCATCGCTTCACCGCCATCGCCGGCCTCGCTGCCGCCGCGGCACTGGCAATCACGGTGGTCGGCCACGACCTGGTCCAACCGCCGGAACTCGATGCCAGCGAGCAGTTGCAGACCGCGATCTCGCGGTCACAGGCACTGGAGCAGACCCTCGACGACTATCGCCCCGATCAGCGGGTGGTCGATGGCCGCACCATGCAGGTGATCATCCAACTCGAAGACCGGATCGCCGATGTCGATTCCCGGTTGCAGCACGTGGTCCATCTCGAACGGGGCAAGCGGCTCCCGGCCGAGGTGGCGCTTTGGCAGGAGAGGGTCGGCCTGATGAGCGCACTGGTTGACGTGCACCTCACCAAGGCCACCAACGTGGACCTCTAGAGGTCCGGCATGACAAGGAGTACACCCCAGATGCGAATCGCTGTCCTCACTGCCCTCGCCCTCGGCGCCGTGCTGTCGCCACTCGGTGCCCAGGCACAGCAGAAGATCACCATCATGAACGGCGACACCCTCGTCACCATCCAGCGTGGCGACAAGAACGAATGCACGGTCAAGATCGGCGACCGCACCCTCGGCGAGTCGGCGGCCAAGGAGATCTGCGACCGGAAGTCGGACAACGTCGTCTTCTTCGGCGACGCCGACGGTCAGCTCGTCCGGCTCAAGGAGCTGCGCGGCAAGCTGCAGAATATGCACTTCCCGACCGAGTCGCTCATGCAACTCAACAAGGAGCAGCTCGATCTGGCCCGGAAGCTCCAGTCCCAGTCGCTGGCGCTCTCCAGGGAAGGCACCGCGCTGGCGCTCAAGTCGGGCGACCTCAACAACATGCGGGTCTTCGGCAACCTGTGGACCAACAGCGTCGAGGATCGCGGCTTCATTGGCGTCTCGGTCGATCCGCGGCCCCGTGACACCGATCGCTGGGGCGCCTACATCGTGGCGGTGACGCCCAACTACCCGGCCGACAAGGCGGGACTCAAGGCCGGCGACGTGATCACCAGCATCGATGGCGAGTCGCTCACCAAGGGCCCGACCTCGCGCACCGCGAGTGAGGATGAATCGTTCCCCTGGATCCGGCTCACCGAGATCGTCGGCAAGCTCGAGCCCGGCAAGACCGTGGACCTGAGCTACCGTCGCGACGACAAGAGCCAGAAGACCCGCATCACGCCGGTGGCCGACAACCGCTGGGTGGTGGCCAGGTCCACCGGCCAGCCGGAAGTGAACATCTCCCGGTTCTTCCCGACGCCCGCCGAGGCGCCAGACGCCCCGCTGCCGCCGGGGGCCGTCCGGGCACCGCGCGCCACCGTCTGGAGCACCGCACCCGACCCCCGGACCTTCAGCGCGTTCGGCAACGGCGGCTCGTTCTCGTTCGCCTTTGGCGGCGCCCTGGCCGACCTCGAGCTGGCACCGATGAACGCCGGCCTCGGCGAGTACTTCGGCACCTCGCACGGCGTGCTGATCGTCGATGCCCCCGACGAGGGTGGCCTCGGCCTCAAGCCCGGCGACGTGGTCACCGCAGTCGACGGCCGCTCGGTCGACACCCCGGCCGAGCTGGTCCGGGTGCTCAGCACCTACGATCGGGACAAGTCGTTCACCCTGACGATCACCCGCAAGAAGCAGAAGCAGGCGATCAGTACCACCATGGGGTCCGCCGACCGACGCTGATCGGACTCCCCCAGGGGTTGCCCTGAACCCTCTCCTCAGGGCGCACCAGAAGGGTCGTCGGCAGATGCCGGCGGCCCTTTTGGCTCAAGACGAGATACGAGATACGAGATACGATGTACGAGCGACGAGATACAAGGGCGAGATACGAGGCCCGGACCCAATACCGCATCTCGTATCTCGTATCTCGTATTTCGTATCTCGTCACAACTGAACGTTCGTTTACCTGATTATCTTCGCTGCCATGCCGAAGTTCGCCCGACGGCCCGAGCGCCGACCCGACGAGATCCTCGACTCCGCCCTCAAGCACTTCGTGGCCGACGGCTTCGCCGCGGCACGGATGGAGGAGATCGCCGCCAACGCCGGGGTCACCGCCGGGACCATCTACCGCTACTTCCCCTCCAAGGACTCGCTGGTCGAGGCGCTACTGACGCGCCACGGCGATCCCTCCTGGAGTCGCGGTCGCGACGTGGCCGACGCCTATGGCAGCCGGACCGCCAGGGAAATCCTCGAGCTCCTGCTCGATCGCTGGGCCGACCACCTCGAGAGCCACCCCGCCGCCGACCTGCTGATGGTGGTGGTCCGCGAGGCGCCTCGATTCCCGGAAATCGCGAAGAAGTATGCCGAGCAACTCATCACGGTCGGTTGCCTGGCCCTCGAGCGGGCGCTGCGTCACGGGATCGACCGCGGTGAGCTGCCCCTCCTCGAGATCCAGGCCACCGCCCGGGCGCTCGCCTCGCTGGTGGTGGGCGATGCAATCTGGCGCTCGACCTTCGGGCCCCACCTCCCGCTGCTGGCGCGCCGCAGCGAGGCGAGCCGACTGGCGATCGAGGCGATGGTCCGGGGTCTCCCCCGCCCCGGCGAGGCCATCCCCGCCCCCTCGTCCATCAGCGCGCCGGCCGACACCGGCAGCTCACTCCCCGAGCCACTCGCCCCCGGCGAGCGCGGGCTCCGCATCGTGACCCTCACGCCTCCGAAGGAGCGGCCATGAGCCGTCGCTGGACCCTCTTTGGCCGTGCCATGAAGCTCCGCTGTCCCAACTGCGGCGGCGGCCACGTGGTGTACCGATGGCTCGGCATCGTCGACGACTGTCCCACCTGCGGAATCTCGCTGGTGCGCGGCAACAGGGTCGGCGCCTACATCCTCAATCTCGGCGTCGCCGAGGCGCTCACCGCGGGGCTGATCATCGCAGTGACGGTCGACACCTGGCCCACGCCGCCATGGGACCTGCTCGGCTGGCTGGCGCCACTCCTCGCGATCACCTCGCCGCTGATCTTCTACCCCTTCTCGCGACTCTCCTTCGTGGCGATCGACCTGGCGATGCATCCGAATACGGTGAGGGATGAGGATCTCGATGCGGAGAGAAAGCCGACCCCATGACCGCTGCCGGCACGCTGGGGTGCCGGCCGATCTCGCCGTTCCGGAGAGTCCGGCCGCGCCGCAAGCGACGCGGCAGCGGATTCACCCGGAGGGCTCCGCACCCGTTCCCCACTTCCGCCACATCCACTCGACCAGGAACCACGCCGCCACCGCGGCGACCGTCACGTCGCTGAGGAAATGGGCGTGGGCCCGCACCCTGGTGTAGGCACAGCCGGCCGCGAGTCCCACCCACACCGGCCACGCGCGCGGATAGAGACGGCAGAGAATCCACGCACCGCCGAAGGCCACCAGGCCGTGACTGCTCGGCAGCGCCAGTCCACTGGTCGAGAACGGCCGCTCGGTGAACGACCGGAAGACATACTCGCCGTGCATCACGGCGGGGCGCTCCCGGCGCATCAGCAGCTTGAGCACTTCGGCGAGGAGCCCGCCGAGGCCGGGGGCGAAGAAGAGCAGCAGGGCACGACGCCGGTTGCGCTCCTGCATCCAGAGCGCGATCGCCAGGACGATCCACGTCGGGTAGAAGCCGACGATCCGCAACATCCGTCCCCAGTCGTGGTCGTACGTTCCCGGCACGAAGAGGTGCTGGTAGGCCCACTGGTCGAGCAGGATGGCGGCGACGATCGCCACCGTGGACACCACGGCCACGCGGTAGATGGGACGCATGTCCAACAATAGCTATCCTTGGGCCATGCCGAGATCCATCCTGCTTGCCATGGTGCTGCTTCCCGGGGCACTCGCTGCCCAGTCGCTGCCGCCGTACGTGGCGGTCAACCCGGTCCTCGCCTCACGAAGCGCCCTCTACTTCCAGCCGGTGGTGCCCCGCGGGGAGGGCTGGCGCGGGGCGGTGGTCGCCGACTATTCCAACGCGATCGAGACCAGCACCTCGGCCAACGACGGTCGCCGGTTCCTGCTCGACGCAGAGTTGCTGCGGGTCGATCTGTGGTTGGGGCGCGACCTCTCGGCCGACTGGTTCGTGCTCGCCGACCTGCCGATGAGGAGCGCGCACGACGGCTTCCTCGACTCGTTCCTCAACTGGTACCACGACCTGATCGGCCTCAAGGTGCCGGCCCGCAACCATCGTCCGCTCGACACCTACGGCTGGACGATCGAGCTCCCCGACCGGACGCTCGACATTCCCCGGCAGCGAACCTTCCTGGGCGACGTCCGGCTCGGTGTCGGACGTCGGCTCGGTCCGGCCCAGCTCACTGCCACGGTCACGCTACCGACCGCCACCAACGGCATCGATGCCTGGAGCCGCGGCACCATCGGCACCTCGCTCGCTGCGGCGGCGCGGCTCATCGCGACCGACCGGGTCATCGTTGAAGCGGGTCTCACTGGGGGGTACACCCCGGCCCACGGCGACCTCGCCGCCTATCAGCGCGAATGGTTCGTGGGCGGTTCGGGGGCATTCCGCTGGCGCTTCGCCGGCCAGCAGGCAGTCTTCGCCACCGTCTTCATGCAGTCGGCGTCGTGGCAGGGCACCGGCTTCCATGCCATGGACGATGGCGAGATGACCCTCGATTTCGGCTGGCTGCTGCACCTGAAGCACGGCTGGCCGGCGATTCAGGCCGGGATGACCGAGGACCTCTATCCCCGTGGTCCGTCGGTCGACGCCGGCTTCAAGCTCGGCGTCCACTGGCAGTAGCGACCGCCAGCGATCAGGGGATCCGGTCCGGGGCACCCTCGCCGAAGCAGAACTGCTCGAGGTTCTTCATGAGGAAGGCCCGGGCCTCCGGCTGGTGCGGGACCAGGGCATAGTGATTGATGAGCTGCTGCTGGGCCTGCAGCCACTCGGCCCAGCAGTCACGACAGATGGTGTCGTAGATCCGCTGGCCCAACTCGTTGCCGAACGGCTTGAAGGCCTGGCGCTCGGCCTCGCGGCCACAGCGGGAACAGGTGATCTGGGTCATGCCTCGAAGCTAACCCCGATCAGTCGCCCCGCTTGAGGGCCTTCACACCGGAACTGGTCCCCAGCCCGGCCGCGACGCCGGCCACCGCAGCGGTCCCGCCGGTGATGATCGGCAGCAAGCCGGCCACCGGCATCGCCACCAGGAGAACCACCCCCCCGGCGATCCATGGCGCCGCAGGATGCTTCACCGCATCGACGAACCGCAGCCGCTGCCGCACGAACTCGCGGCTGATCGTGAACGCCCCGATCCCGGCGACCAAGGTGACTGCAAAGGTCAGGAAACCACCGATTGCCTCGAACACGACGTCCTCCGGAATGGGTACATGTTTCAGGACGTAACATGGGGCTGGATGGTTTCAGGGACGGAGAACAGAGAACAGAGAACGGAGAACGACGGAGGACGGAGGGCGGGGGCGATTGACCGGCTCCGGTTGCTCTCCGTTTTCCGTTCTCCGTTCTCCGTTCTCTGTTCTCCGTTCTCTGTTCTCCGTTCTCCGTTCTCCGTTCTCCGTCACCATCTGATCACCGCGCTCCCCCACAGGAATCCGCTCCCGAAGGCGGTGATCGCCAGCAGGTCGCCCCGCTCGAGGCGGCCGGCCCGGACGCACTCATCGAGCGCGATCGGGATCGTGGCGGCGGTGGTGTTCCCGAAGCGATCGATGTTGTTGTAGACCTGGTCGTCGCGGAGCCCCAGCCGCCGCTGGACCAGCTCGCTGATCCGCAGGTTCGCCTGATGGGGGATCAGCAGGGTGAGGTCGGCGGCGGCCACCCCGGCCTTGGCGAGGGCGGCCTCCACCGACTCCGGCATCCGGGTCGTGGCATGGCGGAAGACCTCGCGACCATCCATCGAGAGGAAACACTTGGTGTCGAGGAACGCCGCCTGGTTGCGCGGGTGGTAGATGCTCCCCGGCGCATCGACCCAGAGCTTGTCGGCGTAGGCGCCGTCGCCGTGCAGGTCCCAGCCGAGACAGGCCGAGCCATCGGGGTCGTCATGGCCCCGGACCACCGCGGCCCCGGCGCCATCGGCGAAGATCACCGCGGTGTTGCGGCCCCGATCGCTCACATCCATCCCGGTGCTCTGCACCTCGGCGCCGATCACCAGGATGGTGCGGAAGATCCCGGCGCGGATGTAGCCGTCGGCCACGCTCAGGGCGTAGACAAATCCCGAGCACTGGGTCCGGATGTCGATCGCCGGGATGGTGCCGAGCCCCATGGCGTGCTGCACGAAGACCCCGTTGCCGGGGGCGAAGTGGTCGGGCGAAGAGGTGGCATAGACGATCGCGTCGAGTTCACCTGGATCGATTCCGGCGGCCTCGATCGCGCGCCCTGCCGCGGAGACCGAGAGATCGGTACCCGACTCCCCCTCGGCGACCCAGTGCCGCTGGCGGATCCCGGTACGCTGGCTGATCCACTCGTCGGAGGTGTCCATCAGCTGGGCGAGGTCGTCGTTGGTCACGACCCGCTCGGGCACGGCGTGGCCGGTGCCGAGGATGCGGAGGTTGGTAGCCATGGGTGGGAATATCGCGCCAAGGACATCAAAGCGCGTAGCGGAGTCGTGGGACGAGGCCTGAGCACCACCGGTTGCCCGTTCGGCGCGATGCGGCCAGTCTCCTCGGATGGGCCCACCGCTTCCCCCCGACCCGCGGCAACCGACCATCAAGCCGAGCACCGCCCTGCTCTTCGCCCGGGGAATCCTGCGCGCCGCGCTGTTCGCGGGCCTCTTCCGCCTGATCAGCTACTGGCGCGAGGACACCCTGGGACTCAAGTGGGCGGTGATGACCGGGGTGCTCTGGGGGTACTGGGACATGGTGCGGACCTACCGTCGCCCGGAATGGCGCCGCACCGTGGCACCCGAACAGATGCTCGGCCTGGGCACGGCCGGGATGATCTGCCTCGCGGCACTCGCCTTCTGGACGGTGCAACACCCCGACGGCGGCTACCTGACGCTGCGGCTCATCGGAACCGCGGTGCTGGTGGTGCTGCCGATCTCGCTGCTCCGAACGGCCTGGGCTGAGCTGCGCCTGCGGCAACAGGGCGGCGAAGCCGACCCACCGGCCTCCGGGTAGCGCCTCCCCGTCCCCACCACTGGGAGCTGCGCCAGCAACTAGCCGCCATCGAAGGTCCGAGTGACCGCCACATAGCCGTCGTCGTCGGCGTCCTCGGCCGGGAAGGCCACCGTCTCGGTACGTTCCACGCCCGACGGCGGGATCAACCGGAAGTCGTAGCTCCGGCCCGCGATCCCCTCCAGCGTCACCGTGTAGCGCCCATCGACCAATCGCTCGCTGGTGATCCGCGGCGCCGCTGACCGTGCCCCCACCGCCGGCGGCATCAACGGCGGGATCAGCCGCCAACCGCCGACGAACGGCACCTCGATCGTGGCGGTGTCGCGAATCATCGCCCGGCGTCTCAAGTGCATGTCACCGGCGTGCATCACTGGCGAGCCGCCGTCGAACGGCACGCCGGCGCCGAGCGGCAGTGCCGGGTCGAAGTCGAGGGCAAACGGGATGTCGCTGCCGGCGAGTTGGGCCTCCAGCGTCATCCCGTGGCTGCCGCGCCGGATCGTGAACGCCAGTCGACCCCGTCCCGCCGGGACGTTCTCCACCGACACGCTGTCCCACCCCGGCGGCAGGTGCGGTGCGATCCGGATCGTCCGGGCCGGCACGTCCACATCGATCCCCAGCAACCCCCTGAGCAGCGGCGCCAGCACCATGCTGGTGGCGAAGAACTGCTGCGGCACGGCGGTGTCGAGCGGCTTGTAGAACCGTCCCGAATAGACCTCGGGATTCCGGCCCAGCGGCTCGTCGAAGCCGGTGCGCACGATCGCCTGCAGTGCGAACCACCCCGCCGGTGCGTTGTGGTAGGCGTACTCCGCCTGCGACACCCAGCCGGTCACGAAGGGCCACACCGCGCCGTTGTTGTAGTGGAGTGGATCGAATAGCGCACTGGTGCTGGCGAGGGGCCGTGCTCCCCAGTCCGTGATGATGACCGACGACGCCAGCCGGGCCGCCATCGCCGCCCCGCGCTCCTCGTCGAGCACACCGAACGCCATCGCCGGCGACGCCCACGCGGTGAGCGCCGGGTTCACGCTGCCGTCCTTGAGCAGGGCGAAGCCGTACTGCCCCTGATCGGGGAGCCAGAGCTTCGCCTCGATCGTCGCCATGGCCCTGGCCCGGATCGCCCGCGCCTCGGTGGCGAGCTTGGGCTCACCCATCGCCTCCGCCATTCGGGCGAAGCGATCGAGCGCCGCGACCCAGACCCCACTCAGGTAGATGTCGGAGAGGATCCCGATCTGCAGGTCGCCGACCTCCAGTGCTCCGGCCCCGGCGATCGGATTCTCCATCAGGCCGTCGCCGTCGCTGTCGGTCGAGCGCGACCACTGGTACGCCTTGCGGAGGTTGGGCCAGAGCGCGCGGATCGTCGCGGTGTCGCCGGTCTGTCGCCAGTACTCTCCCGCGGCGAGGATCCAGTACGGCGTGGTGTCGCCGTGGTAGAACGGATAGGGATAGTCCCACCAATCCACCCGTCCGGCACCCTGCGAGATCTCGTGGGTGATCTTGCCATCGGCGCGCTGGTACTTCGCGAAGAACTCCAGCGCCCCCTGCTTCACCAGCTCGCCCTGGCCCGCCCCGGTCATCGCGAACGAATTGATCGAGGCGTCACCGCCGAAGTACCAGCCGAAGCCGGGCCGGTCGCTCGACGCCCCCGACAGCCCGTATCCCGCCACGAGCCCGCACCCCAGGTCAGGATTGCAGGCCAGCGATTCGTCGAGGTTCACCTTGGCGTACTCCACCGCCAGGTCGAGTTGTGGATCGGGCGAATGGATCCGGAACTGCATCTCCCGAATCGAGTCGGCGTGCGCCACCCGGCGCCGCCACTCGCGCTCGGCGGCACCCGGGGCCATCAGCTCGCGATAGACCGCCAGCGCCGAATCGCGCGGCATGATCCCGCCGGCCAGCACGATCGGGATGTAGGCGACCCGGGTGTTGACGCTCTTCCCCGGTGGTTCACCCAGTTTCGGGGCGGTGTAGCGCTCGCCCTCGCCGCCGACGCCGATCACCAGCTCCGGCGGTGCCGCCGCCAGCATGTGGGCTAGCACGTCGGAGGCCTTGGTCACCGCGGGTGATCCCATGAAGGCGTTGACCTGCTGCTTCCCCTCCGAGAAGAGGAACGCCCGTGCCTTCTGTTCCCAGACCAGGTACTGGCCGCCGAGGCCGGCCGGCCAGGCGTAGTGGATGTCGGGGGCGAAGCGCGCGACGATCTCCATCGGGCGCACCGCGTCGACCTCGAGGAGGATCACCACGGCCGGCTTGTCGAGCGGCACGAACACGTGCTCGCGCACCGTGAACTGCTCGTGGCTGTAGGTGATCGTGAATCCCTCGGGGCGCTCCTCCACCCGCTGGGCCACGGTGTGTCCCGCGATCGGCTCGGTGTACTTCGGGACCCGGAAGCTCAGTTCCAGATCGTGGAGCCACTTGACCGGCCACGACCAGAGCTCGAGCCGACCGTCTTCGGTGCCCATCGCGATCGCCTGCCGCCCGACCGCCGAGATGAACTGCCCCGGTCGGGCCGGCCCGTGGAGCGCGATCGGCGAGCTGCCGAGCGGGAACCAGGGGACGGCGTTGGTGGTCGAGTCGAAGACCGCCTGCAGCACCGGCGGCGGGGCGCCGGGAGCGCGGGGCGGCGGCACGTCCTGCACCCACGAGCGGCATCGCAAGCGCGACCGCCCGCCGCCGCGGACCACGCAGGCCGCGGGCATCCAGCCACGTCGGAAGACTTGTCATGCCAGAGTGTACGGCAGGCCGCGACGGGCGACAAGCGACAGGCGACGGCGAGGGGCGAGGACGACGGGCGATCGAGTAATGTTGACGAGGTCTCGGGCATTTCATCGGGCACCCCCACCCGGAGGACCTCCCCATGTCCGGCTACAACTTCACCGACGGCGTCCGGCGCACCCTGCAGCAGGCGCGGGACATCGCCTCCGCGATGCGCCACGAATACGTCGGTCCCGAGCACCTCCTGCTCGGAATCCTCGCCAATCCCGATGACCCGGTGGTCGCCAGCATCCGCGAACTCGACGCCGACCCCGCACTCATCCGGCAGATGGTCGAGAAGATCGCCAAGCCGGGCGATCGACCCGTCCCCACGGGACCGGAACTCCCCTATACCTCACGCGCCAAGAAGGCGCTCGAGCTCTCGATGCTGGAGGCCCGCGAGCGGGGTGACACCTACGTCGGCACCGAGCACCTGCTCCTCGGCCTGATCCGCGAGGAGAAGGGGATCGCGGCCCAGGTCCTCACCGTTAGCGGCGTGTCGCTCGATCGCGCTCGCACGGTGCTCGGCAAGAATGGCGCATCGGCAGCACCGGCGGAAGCACCGTTCGATGCCGGGGCCGCGAGGCGCAACGCACTGGTGGCCAGGGAAGCCGCCCGGCACGCGGCACTCGACGAGCTGCCCCGGCGAATGCGACTCACGCTGGCGCTGGCGACGATCGCGCTCCTCGTGGCCGTCATCGCCCTGGTACGCACTCTCTGATGCTCGTCCGCGACGCCACCGACGCCGACCTCGCGGCGATCACCCGGATCTACAACCACTACATCCGGACCTCGATCGCCACCTTCATGGAGACCGAACTCACCGAACCGGAGATGGCGGGACGCATTGCCGAGGTGCGGGCGGCCGGCCTCCCCTGGCTGGTGACCGAGGCCGATGGCGGGATCGCGGGCTATGCCTATGCCGGTCGGTGGAAGCGTCGCAGTGCGTATCGCTTCTCCACCGAGGTGACCATCTACCTGGACCCCGAGCGCACCGGCAACGGACTTGGCACGACGCTGTACGGCGAGCTACTCGACCGCCTCCCCGCCTGTGGCGTGCACGTGGTCATCGGTGGGATCTCGCTCCCCAACGCTGCCAGCGTGGCGCTGCACGAGCGGCTCGGCTTCGAGAAGGTGGCCCACTTCAAGGAGGTCGGCTTCAAGTTCGGCCAGTGGATCGACGTGGGATACTGGGAGAAGATCATTGCGGAGTGAACTCCTGACGGTGGCGATGCTGGCGCTCCTCGCCATGCCACTGCGAGCCCAGTCGCTCGACCTGCCGCCCCGCCCCGCCGACGCGCCGGGTGGCCTCGCCTTCCTGGCGTCGCTTCGCGACCTCGACCTCGACACCCGCGAGGCGCGGATCACCACCGAGGTGCTGCGCGGCAATGTTCCTGGCTGGGAGCGTCGGCTGGTGCCGGTCACCATGGCTCGCCTGGTCGGCGGCGATTCGGTGCGGGTCACCTTCTGGGTCACCCCCGACTACCTCGTGGTCGGCTCCGACAGCGACTGGGTCGAGGTGCCGCTCTCACCGCAATCGGCGCAGCAGATCGCCGATCCGCTCGAGATGTCGCTGCCAACACCGGTGATGGTCAATGCCATCTGGCGCGTTGCCGTTGGGCGCCTCGGCCCCGACTCGATTGCGCCGAGCCCGGCGATGACCACCGTGCCGGTGTTCGAGGAGCACAACAGGATGGTGCACCAGAAGCGCGCCGCCTCCCACGCACCGCTCGGTGCGCTGGTGGCGGGCAACCAGAAGGACGTGGTCCTCACCCCACGACTCGACTCGCTTCCGGATCGCGTGGCGATCTACGGTTGGCACCTTCCCGATGGCCGCCCGATCCAGCCGCTCTATACCGGCCACGGCAACGGCTGGGTCGACTACAGCCACGGGATCCGGCTGGTGAGTCGCCGAGTGATGATCGACGGCGTGGGCCACGACCTGCGCGATCTGCTTCGCGACTCCGTGCTCGCCGCGGCCGTGAGCAACGAGGGACCGATGCGCGAGGGGCGCTATCCGGGGCCCTGACCGCGCCGCGCGCGCGGCGGCCCCAGCCCCTGCCGAATCTGCCGCCGGGTGGTGGCCATCACCTGGCCCGCAAAGCATCCCAGCGTGTACGGATACTCGCGCGTGAGGCGATAGGCGTACTCGTAGTGCCGGTTGTCGACATCCAGCGACTCGGCCCGCCCGTGACAGGCGTCGAGGTCGGCGTTGGTGAGCAATCGGCCGTCGGCGCTGCGCATCCCGAGAATCGGGTAGCCGTCGAGTGCCCAACCGACCAGTGCATCACTGTCGGCGCCCGGCAGGCACGGCGAGCTGCTGTGATAGTGGTACTGGCCGCGCCCCTGCGGATGGCCGTCGCAGAGATCCTGGATCTCGTGGGCCGCCGCATCGCGACCGGCATCGTCGAGCGCGTTGTAGATCGCCACGCCGGTGGTCGTGAAGCCGATCATCCCCATCGGCAGGCAGCTCGACTGCGCCGCCCGTACCGGCGAGGCCGGGATCTCGAACGACAGCTGCTGCGCGGCGATCGCGTTGGGGTTGGTGTCGTAGCGGTAGACCGTGTCCGACGGCGTGATCGGGAAGATCCCGGTCGGCTGCTCGACCGGCAGGCCGTTGCCCTCGACCGCGATCGCATCGCCATCGGTGCGGAGCGCGAGGGTCGCCTCGGGCCACATCACCCGCCCCGCCACGTGGGGCTTCTCGAGCGGATTCCAGGTCTCACCGTGGAACCACGATCCGGCGTGCCGCGCCCCGCCACCGCGGAAGGCGGTCTGGCAGGCCCAGACGTTCCCGATGGCGGGATGATCGGTCACGTGGCCGTCGCCGAGTGGCAACGACTGGGCCGCGACCGGCGGGGCCAGGAGCAGGGCGAGGAGGAGCGTTCCGTGTCTCATATCGAGTAGACGCATGCCACGATGCCATATTAGGGGTCCACAGGGAAGGATGCGTCACCGTTGCCGTACCGACCAGCTCGAACCCCGCAGCATCCCTGGCGAAGCGCCGTGCTCTTCGCGGCGATCCTCGCTGCGGTCATTGCCCTGACCGTGACGCTGCTCGACTGGGTGATCAATCCGGATGATCTCTTTCACGGCACCCAGGGTACCGACTGGGGGGTCGTCTGGCAGGCCTGGAGCAGCTGGTTCCTGCCGGCGCTGGCCGTGATCGCCCCGATCGCCCTCGCCGTGACCTGGTGGCAGGTGCGGCGGCGCTGACCACCCAGGGCTCGACACTTCACGACAAGGAAGCGATCAGCCGATGACGAACACGCCTGGCAAGGCTCCCCTCCGTGTCGCGGTGGTCCAGGCCGCCCCGGTCTTCCTCGACCTCGCGGCCACCATCGACAAGGCCTGTGGGCTGATCGAGACAGCCGCGACCGGTGGGGCCGAGTTGGTGGTCTTCCCCGAGGCCTTCGTGCCCGGCTATCCGGTCTGGGTCTGGTTCATCCCGGCGGGCAAGACCCATCCACTCCGCGCCCTCTACACCCAGTTGCACCGCAACTCCATCGAGATTCCCGGTCCCGCCGTCGACCGCCTCGCCGCGGCCGCGCGTCGCCACAAGGTCACGGTGGCGATCGGGGTGACCGAGCGAAACGCCGAGTCGAGCGGCTCCACGCTCTACAACACCCTGCTCTACCTCGGCCCCGACGGAGCGCTGATCGGCAAGCACCGGAAGATGATCCCCACCGCCGGCGAGCGACTGGTGTGGGGCCGGGCGCCGGACAACGACCTGACCGTGTTCGACCTGCCGATCGGTCGGCTCGGCGGCCTGATCTGCTGGGAGAACTACATGCCGCTGGCGCGCCAGGCCCTTGCCTCGTGGGGTGAGCAGATCCACCTGGCGCCGACCTGGGATCGCGGCGAGCCGTGGCTTTCCAGCATGCGGCACATCGCCAAGGAGGGTCGCTGCGTGGTGGTCGGGGCCTGTCAGGCGTTCCACATCGACGACGTGCCCGACGACCTCCCCTTCAAGGCGGAGTACCTCGGGGGCGTGAAGGACTGGATCAATCCCGGCCTGAGCGTGATCGTCGATCCCGATGGCAAGATCCTGGCGGGCCCGCTCGAGGCGGAGGAGGGGATCCTCCACGCCACGGTGCCCCGCGAGCACCTCGTGGGACCGCGCTGGCAGCTCGACGTGGCCGGCCACTATTCCCGCCCCGACCTCTTCGAGCTTCGGGTCAACCGCCAGCCGCGTCCCGGCGTGGTGATCGACGACAGCCACCCGATCGACCCGGAGCAGGAGTCCCCATGATCGGACCCGGTTTCGAGACGATCGACCCGCGCACCCTGACCCGCTTCGTGGTGCTCGAGGGTGCCGCCGAGACCGGCGGTCGCGGCTTCATGGTGGAGTACCATTGCCCGATCGGCGCCCCGCCCGCGGTGCTCGAGCACCTGCACACCACCTGGACGGAGACGTTCGAGATCGTCTCGGGCGAGGCGATGATGCGGCAGGGTGCCGAGGAGCGGCGCCTGACGGCGGGCGACACGATCGAGACTCCGCCCGGCGTTCCCCACATCCACCCCTGGAATGTCGGCGACAGCAAGCTGGTCTACCGTCAGGTCACCGATTTCCATGCCGTCACGCCCGACGCCGTGCACGATGTCCTCGGCACCTTCGCCACGCTGCACGGCCTTGGCCGCGAGGGGCGCCTCAACGCCCGGGGACTCCCGAAGCACCCGCTGCAGTTCGCCGCGACGCTGCGCACCCTGGTCAAGCACGGCGGCTTCGACGCCACCAAGCCGGTCGCAGCGCAGAAGGCCCTCGCCGCCACGGTCGGACGCCTCGCTGGATTGCTCGGCTTTCACGGGGTGCACCAACGCTACATCACGCGGTACTGACGTCGAACCCGACCGGATCGAGACAACCATGAGCGCTTCGTCGGCCCTCCCCTTCGACCTCCAGCCAACCCTCACCAGCGACCTGGTGTCGCTCAGGCCGCTCCGCGCCGACGACCACGACGCCCTCTTTGCCGTGGTGAGCGACCCGCTCATCTGGGAGCAGCACCCCGCCAAGCAGCGCGCCACCCCGGCCGGCTTCCGGAAGTTCTTCGACGAGTCGCTTGCCAGTGGCGGCGCGCTGCTCGCCACCGGCACCGCCACCGGGCAGGTGATCGGCTCGTCGCGCTATTTCGGATTCGATCCGGAGGCCAGCGAGGTCGAGATCGGCTGGAGCGTGCTGGCGAGGGACTACTGGGGTGGCCGCTACAACGGCGAGATGAAGCGGCTGATGCTCGAGCACGCCTTCCGCTTCGTGGAGCACGTGGTCTTCTACGTGGATCCCGGCAACATCCGATCGCAGCGCGCCGTGCTCAAGATCGGCGGCCTGCCGATCGGGACGCGCCGGTCGAGCGACGGGAAGCAGCGGCTGGTGTTCCGGATCTCCCGACCCGGCCTCGCCAGCGGGCCGGCCTGACCGGAACGTCGGGCGGGCTCGAGGCTCAGCCGCCCTGCGCCTTCCGGTAGGCCGCGATGAACGGGTGGTAATCGGTGTAGTCGCGGTGCTCCACCACCTTGCCGCCCTCCACCCGGAGGATCAGCACGTAGGGGGTGTCGGGCGAATCGACCTTCATGCCGCCCTGCATCATCGACGACCAGGAGAGCTTCCCCTCGAGAATCGCATAGCGGCCGCTGAAGATCGTCCGGGTCGGCTCGAACGACATCTCCACCCCGGCGTAGCCGGTCCGGAACTTGGTCATCATCGCGTCGCGGCCACTGGTGAGCCTGCCCCCGAACACCAGCTCGGCCGTGGGGTCGCGGAACGACGCCTCCTCGGCGAGCAGCGCCTCGAGGGCATCCCAGTCCTTGCTCACATAGGCCTGCAGGTAGGGCTCGGCCACGGCGCGGGTGCTGTCGGAGACCAGGCCATAGGGCGGCGGGGCCTGCTGGGCGCCGAGCGGCATGGCGGTCGTGGCCGCGAGAAGGAGGGCGATCGGGGTCAGCCAGCGGCGCATCGGGGCTCCTGGAGAAGGACGTGGTGTACCAGCGTGCGGTCGTCAGACGTCGCCGGGTCGGGAGCCTGACGGAGAAAACCCTCCTGAGTTTCGGCTCGTCGCCGAGCCGCGGCTTCAGCCGCGGACCTTGTCGGCGGACCCCGTCCCCCTTCGCTACTATTCCCGGACGTTTCTCATCCGAGGGTCTTTTCAATGAATCGCCTGCTCACTCGCGCCATCTTCGGCGCTGCACTCTTGGCCACCGCGACCGTCGCGGCCCCGGCCCAGTCCACTGCCCAGAACGCCACCACGCTCCGCTCGGCGATGGATACCACCGCCGTGCCGGGCAACGACTGGTATCGCTATGCCAACGGTGGCTGGCTCGACCGCACCACCATCCCGCCGGACCGCAGTTCGTTCGGGGCGTTCAACATCGCGGCGGCACGGCTCACGCCCGAGCTGACCGAGATCGTGACCGGCGCCGCCGAGGCCAACGCCAAGCCCGGTACCGAGCTCCGCAAGATCGGCGACTACTACACCGCCTATCTCGACTCGGCCACGGTCGATGGTCGTGGCCTGGCCCCGCTGCTGCCGACGTTCGCCACCATCAACCAGATCACCGACCGCGAGGCGCTGGCGCGCTACATCGGCGGCACCATCCGCGCGGACGTGGACGTCCTCAACGATGGCGACCTCTCCACCCCGCACCTCTTCGGGCTCTACATCGAGCGCGACTTCGCCCGGCCCGATCGCTACGCCGGCGTGATGATCCAGGGCGGGCTGATGCTCCCGGACCGGGCCTACTACCTCGACACCACCAAGGCCGGCACCGATCTGCTGCGCGACTACCGTCGCCACGTGGCGGCCATGCTCACCATGGCCAACATCGCCGACGCCCGGGCCAAGGCCGAGGCGGTGGTGGCGCTGGAATCGAAGATCGCCGCGGCGCACATGACCCGCACCGAGACCTGGGAACCGGTCAACGGCACGCATCGGTGGGCCCGGAGCGACTTCGCCCGGCTCGCCCCGGGGCTCGACTGGTCGACCTTCTTCGCCGCCTCGGGGCTCGACAAGACCGACACCCTGATCGCCTGGCAGCCCAACGCGATCACCGGCCTCTCGGCGCTGGTGGCCAGCGAGCCGCTCGAGGCCTGGCAGGCGCTCCTCACCTACCATGCCATTGAATCGCGCGCCAGTGTGCTGCCGCGCCGCTTCGGCGACGAGTCGTTCGCCTTCTTCGGCACCCAGCTCAGCGGCGCGACCGAGCAGCAGCCTCGCGGTGCCCGCGCAGTGAACGCCACCAGCGGCGCACTGGGCTTCGCCGTGGGCCACCAGTACGTGAAGCGCTTCTTCCCCGCCGAGGCCAAGGCGGCCGCCGAGAAGATGGTCGGCGAGATCATCGCGGCCTACCAGCGACGAATCGACAGGCTCGACTGGATGGCCGCGAGCACCAAGGCGGAGGCCAAGCACAAGCTCGCCACGCTGCGGGTGAGCGTGGGGTATCCCGACACGTGGCCGTCGTATGGCAAGCTCGAGATCAAGCCCGACGACGCCTACGGCAACGCCGAACGGGTGGCGATGTTCGAGTACCAGGAGGCACTTGGCAAGATCGGCCAGCCGGTCGATCGCGCGGAGTGGGCGATGGTGCCACAGCAGGTCAATGCCGTGAACCTCCCGCCGATGAACGCGATGAATTTTCCCGCGGCGATCCTCCAGCCGCCGTTCTTCGACGCCTCGCGCCCGAGTGCCATGAACTATGCCGCCATCGGCGCGGTGATCGGCCACGAGATCTCGCACTCGTTCGACAACCTCGGCGCCACCTTCGATGCCGAGGGCCACTTCCGCAACTGGTGGACGCCGAGCGACCTGGAGCACTTCAATGCGGCAGGCAAGGCGCTCGCCGCGCAGTACGACAGCTACTACCCGTTCCCCGACCTGCACCTCAATGGCCAGCTCACCCTGGCCGAGAACATCGCCGACCTGGCGGGACTGACGGCGGCGTACGATGCGTGGAAGGCGTCGCTTGGCGGCACGCCGGCACCGATGGTCGAGGGCTTCAGCGGCGACCAGCAGTTCTTCATCTCGTTCGGGCAGACCTGGCGTTCGAAGATGCGGGACCCGTTGCTCCGGCAACTGGTGCTCACCAACGGCCACGCGCCAGCGCAGTACCGGGCGCTCACCGTGCGCAACCTCGACGCCTGGTACGCGGCATTCGACGTGCAACCGGGCGAGACGCTCTACCTGAGCCCGGAGCAGCGGGTCAGGGTGTGGTAGGGAGAACGGCCCGCCCTCCCGCGTAGCGGGAGCGACGGGGGCTCCTCGGGTGTGGTAGCGAGATCACCCCGCCCTCCGCGTAGCGGGAGCGGCGGGCTCCTCGGCTGGCCTCGCCTGACAACTGCGCGCAGCAGGGAATGACAGGCGAAAATTCCATGCAGGACACCAGCGGCTGAGAGCCCTTCGACTTCGCTCAGGGCGGCGGCTCTAGCGACGAGCTCGGGGAGCAGAGCCAAGCGTGCCACCCACACGCCCCGACGCGTCACCGCTAGTATCAATCCATCCTGCAGGCCCAACGACCTCACCCCCCGGGGGGTCCAACGTGCCGAAGCTCTCATTGGTTCTCACTCCGACACGCCTCGGCATCTGGCTGCTCTGCGTGCTGATCACGGCGTCGGTCCGCCTGCTGGGGGCCCAGACCGGACGGCTGATCAAGTGCGATCCATCGTCGTGGGGAACCGCCCCGTTCGCCTGTGCTCTCCAGAGCATCCAACTGGCACCTCTGTCGGATCCCCGGACCGGTCCTGGGGGCCCCGACCGGCCCGACCGGGAACTCCGCTTCTGGACCTTTCCCGGTCTCGGGTCCCGAACGGTGCTCGGTGTCATCAAGCAATGGGGTGGCTCGATCAGCGGCCAGGCACTGCTCATCTGGCCAGCGAAGATGGCAGAGGATTCCTTCGCGATTGAACGGTGCGGACCTCGCCGAGTGGTCAGTCGCAGCGCAATGATCTGCGATGCCAGGAACGCCGATGAGGTCGACTGGCCCGCGTTCGTGCACTTCATCGACTCCCTCGGCGTGACGGGCATCCCGTCGGATCCCGTAGGGCGCAAGCCGTGTCGCAGCGGGCAGCAGCCAGCTGGCAGCTACATGGGCTGTGGCATCGCCATCGATTTTCCGATCGACATGATCGAATACCGTTCGGACGATCTCTTCTGGAGCTACCAGTTCCAGGTCCTGCCCGACACGAATGCGCCTGGACTGCCCCGCGACAAGGCAATCCAGCGCGCCTGGCACTGTATCTCGAGTCGGATGCTGGGCGGCGGTTGCCGGCCTGGCTTCGCCGCGGTGTGGCCAGGATACCGCTATCGCCAGCATCGGCCGATGGGACGCGACTGGCGCCAGACCACCGGGTTGCTCCCGTTCGGCACCGACTCCCTGATCCGCACCGAGCTCCCTCCGGGTTTTCGGGAGTGGCGCATCCAGCTCGGCTGCGTAGGCTGCACGCCGAGCGTCGTGCTGCGGATCGCTGAGGACACAGCGGGTGTGGTGCGCGGCGCGGCCTACCTGCTCACCAGCCGGATCGATGAACCAGCCACCGATTCCGCAACGGCGCTGCGCCAGCACGAGTATGCCACCCGGCTCGACTCGCTCCGGGCTGCCCACGAGTGTGGCTATGTGGTACGATTCGACTGGGGCGAGATCGAGGGATGCGAGATCGGCCAATCGATCGACTGGGGCGAGGTGCTCAGGCATGCGCGACAGAGTGGCATCCTGGAGGCACTGAGTGACAGCGGAAGGATCGTCGACCCACCGTTCCAGCAGTCATGGCGCAAGCCGCGCATCGACGTGGTGCCGCTCGCCGGGCCGCGCCTGGTGATCGACCACGGGCCGGGCCCCTGCGCCGACCGCCCCGACAAGGAGCTGATCATCGAGGAGCTCGACGGCGCGCACTACCGCTCGGCGTCGTTCTGGTGTCTGCAGCGGCCGGGGGAAACCGGATCGGCGCATGCCAGGCAGGCGGAGTTGAGTGTGTGGTTGAAGCGAGTGCTCCAGGTTGCCGAGGATCGATGACACCCAGATCGCTCCTTGCGCTGGCCGCGATCGCCCTGATCGTCGGTCCCCTCTCCGGCCAGGAGCAGGAGGCGCCCAACGACCCTGCGGTGATCAGGATGGTGGCCAGCAAGGTGGTGGAGGCGTCGTCGCAGATGATCGCACGGGCGGCACTCGATTCGACACCCATCCCACTCGAGGTGCTGATTCCACCGGCCGACTCCGCGGGCCGCTGGAAGGCGCTCGGTGACTACCTCACCCACATCCTGCATGGCCGAAGTGTCAACGCGACCGATCCACGCAAGTACATCATCGAGATCCCATACCTGAGTCATACCGCCGACTCGATCGTGGTGGTGGTGACCGTGGGGATGCGCACGCGGTGCAGCAACTACTGGGCGATCGACGATGAGAGCCATCAGTACACCTGGGTCCGCTACTACCGGGACAGCTGGAGAACCCCGGTGCACACGCACCTGGGCTTCGCGGAGTCGTTTGGGCTCTGCCTGAACGACCTCGTCCGGGACAGCACCCCATGAGATCCCTGCCATTCAGCTTCCTTGTCGTCGCCCTGGCCCACGGGATCGCCGCCCAGACCCCCTTCTCCTCCAACGACTCCGCCGTGGTGGCGCTGGTGGGACAGACCATCATCGAGCACACTGCCGACCTGATCACCCGGACCACCTTCGACACCACCGCCATCCCGCTCGAGATCACCTTGCCGACCGACGACCCGACTGGCCGCTGGCGACGACTCGACGATCGCCTCATGCGTCTGCTCCACGGCCGACCCGTGCGGCCGACCGACGACGCTCGCCAGCAGGTTGTGCTGGCCAGACTTCGGATCAGTGGCGACACCGTGGACGTGGTGGTCGAGGTGACCATCGGATGTCGCGGAAGCAGGGGATACCGGTTCGGGGCTGCCTACCTGGTCACCAATGTCTTCGACCATCGGCGATGGGTCCTCGTCCGTTCCGGGCAGATCTTCCCGTACGACGTGATCGCCTGCCGGGCGTGGTGGTAGGGGGAGAAGGGGCGGATTTCGCCTCGCACGGGCGACTCTGAGTCGCCGCCCTCGCCGAGCCGTCGCTCTTAGCGACGAGCTCGATCATGAGAAGGCCAGCGGCTGAGAGCCCTTCGACTTCACTCAGGGCAGGCTCGCTGCTCGGCCAAGGCGCCCCGTGAACGGGGCCGTGGGGGCGGATTTCGTCTCGCACGGGCGACTCTGAGGCCCCGCCCCCCGGCTGGCCCCCACCCCATCCCGACCGTATACTGGACGGGTAGCCCCACCAGCCGTCCGCGTCCCGCTCCGCTCCCCCAGGAGAAGACCGTGCCCCGTCGTTATACCCTGGCCCTCCTCGGCCTCGCGCTCTCGCCTGTCGCGGGTCGCCTGTCGCTTGTCGCCCAGCAGCCTGCCCCGCTCACCAAGGCAGAGCTCGCCGCCCCGGTGGCGTTCGACCCGCTGGTCACGGTCGACACGCTCCCCAACGGGCTGGTCTACTACATCCGCGAGAACCACTACCCCGAGCACCGGGCCGAGCTGCGGCTGGCGGTGCGGGTGGGATCGGTGGTCGAGGACGACGACCAGCGCGGCCTGGCCCACGTGGCCGAGCACATGGCGTTCAACGGCACCACCTCGTTCCCGAAGAACGACCTGGTCCACTACCTCCAGTCGATCGGTTCCCGGTTCGGCGCCGACGTGAATGCCTACACCTCGTTCGACGAGACGGTGTACATGCTCGAGGTGCCGACCGACACCGGCAAGTTCCTCTCGACCGGGATCCGGATCCTGAGCGAGTGGGCCAATGGGGTGACCTACGACTCGGCCGAGATCGACGCCGAGCGCGGGGTGGTGAGCGAGGAATGGCGGCTGGGGCGCGGTGCCGCGGCGCGGATGCGCGACGAGCAGTTCCCGGTGCTGCTCAAGGGCTCGAAGTACGCCGACCGGATGATCATCGGCACGCTGGAGGGGCTGCAGACCTTCAAGCACGACGCCCTCACCCGCTTCTACCACACGTGGTATCGCCCCGACCTGATGGCGGTGGTGGCGGTGGGCGACTTCGACAAGGACTCCGTGGAGGCGATGATCCGCCAGCGCTTCGGCGCGATCCCGCGGCCCAGCCCGCTCGACCCGGCCGGTCTATCCGATCCCGCCACACGACAGCGTCTATGTGACGATCGCCACCGATCCCGAGGCGACCAACTCCAGTTTCTCGCTCTATCAGGTCCTCCCCAAGCGCCGCTACACCACCATGCAGGCGTTCCGTGACCGCTACGTGGAGCAGCTCGGGCTCGGCATGCTGGCGGCGCGCTTCTCCGAGATCACCCAGAAGCCCAACCCGCCGTTCGCCTTCGCGTCGGCGAGCCGTGGCTCCTTCGTGGGGCCGGCCGACGCCTTCTCGCTCTTCGGCGGTGTGAAGGAAGGCGCCATCGTGAGCGGCTTCGAGGCGGCGCTCACCGAGGTGGAGCGGGCCCGTCGCTACGGTTTCACCGCGGGCGAGCTCAAGCGCGAGCTGGCCGACCAGGAGGCCGGTCAGGAGCGGCTCTACAACGATCGCGACAAGCAGCCCTCGTCGGCGCCCGCGCCGCCGAGCTGCTGCGCAACTTCCTCAACGGCGAGGAGGTGCTCGGCACCGCGGGGGAGTATCACGCCTACCAGCGGATCAACCCGACCATCACCCTGGCCGAGGTCAACGCCGCCACCGCGAAGCTGTTCTCGTCGGGGAGCCCGGTGATCGTGGTGAGTGCACCTGCCAAGCCGGGCACGCCGGTGCCCACGGCCGCCGAGATGCTGGCGGCATATCGCGGCGTCAAGGGCGCCACCATCGAGCCGTATCACGACAGCACGGTGAGCAACCAGCTGCTGGCCACGCTGCCCGAGCCGGCGGCGATCACGGCGGAGAAGACCACTCCGGCGATCGGCACCACCGAGTGGACGCTGGCCAACGGGGTGCGGGTGGTGCTCAAGCCCACCGACTTCAAGAACGACGAGGTGGTGCTGACCTCGACCTCTCCCGGTGGCGCTTCGCTCTATCCCGACAGCGACTTCCCGACCGCCAACTTTGCCGACAACGTGATCGCGCTCGGTGGCGTGGGCAGCATGAGCGCCGTCGATCTCCGCAAGGCGCTGAGCGGCAAGAACGCCTCGGCGAGCGCCTCGATCGGTGGCGAGACCGAGGCGATCAACGGCCGGTCGAGTGCCAGGGACATCGAGACGATGCTGCAGCTGGTCTACCTGCGCTTCACGGCACCGCGGGAGGACAGCAGCGCCTTCCTGGCCTACAAGCAGAGCATGCAGGCGATGCTGGCGAACGCCGCGGCGAGCCCGCAGATGACCTTCCTCGACACCGTCACCACCACCAGTGACCAGCGGTTCGCCCAGGGCACCGGTGATGCGTCCCGACCTGTTCGACAAGATCGACCTCGACCGGGCGATGGCGATCTACCGGGATCGTTTCGCCGATGCCAGCGACTTCACCTTCTTCATCGTCGGCAGCTTCGATGTCGATTCGATCCGGCCGCTGGTGCAGCGCTACCTGGGCGGATTGCCATCGATCCACCGCACCGAGGCGGCGCGCGACGTGGGGCCGGTGCCACCCGAGGGCCGGATCGAGAAGCTGGTCAAGAAGGGCACCGAACCGCAGAGCCAGACGATCATGGTCTTCACGTCGCCGTTCGAGTGGGATGCCGACCAGAACTACGTGATGAGTTCACTCGGCGAGGTGCTCACCAATCGGCTGATCGACAACCTGCGCGAGAAGCTGGGTGGCACCTACAGCGTGAGCGCACGGATCCAGGGCAACCGCGACTATCCCCACATGGCGCTGGGGATGGTCCAGTTCGGGAGCGCGCCCGACCGGGCGGAGGAACTGGAACAGGCGGTGCTGACCGAGATCAAGGCGATCGCCGACAGCGGGCCGAGTGCCGCGGAGCTCACCAAGGTGCGCGAGGGACAGATCCGCGCCAGGGAGACGGCGCTCAAGACCAACGCCTTCTGGGCGCAGCGGCTGAGTCAGGCGTATCAGTACGGCGACGACCCGGCGGATATCCTGGAGTACCGCAAGCTGGTCGACGGACTCACGGCGGAGAAGATCCGCGATGCGGCCAGGCGGTACCTGGAGGGCGAGAACTACATGCGATTTGTGCTCAAGCCGGCGGAGGTGGGGACGTAGGGGGGGGATCTCGCTAGACAAGTCAGTCGCGGGACTACCGCGGAGGAGCCATGGCACCTTCGACGAGTCGCCGCGGCCACTTCAACGCTGGCTCCCCTGACCTGGAGGATTCGCATGCGCCGTCGGTTCTTGCTGGTCGCAGTCACTGTTCATCGTGATCTTCCTGCTGCGTCGTGCCGACAAGCAGACGGACCAGACACCGCTGGCCCTTCGCGTGGCCGAGCGCTATGGCACCACCAATCTCAAGTACACCACCCACGGCGACCAGCGGCGGCTGGAGCTCACCCTCACCGACAAGCGCTGGCATGGGTTGAACGACGTGGTGCCCGACTCGGCACGGGCTGTGGCGCGATACGCACTGGAAGATCTCATGGGGTTTCCATCACCCGACACGATCGTGGTGACCATCCGCACCACCTACAAGTGGGGCGGGATGTTGCGCGGGTCGAGTGGCGTCCATCTGGCCGCGGCGGACTTGTAGTCGTCCCTGCACGCTCCAGGTACATCTGCTTCGGATCATCGCTCCAGACGCCACCTGACCAATGAGACGATCCCGCCCTCATCACTTTGCGTGCCCCAGAGGACTGGCCCGGATGCGGCGCGAAGCCTCACAGAGGCGGGAAGTTCCAGCGTGCCGACCACCACACCCGCGGAGTCCACTTTCACCCAGCGCCTTTGGCGAGTCGAGCTGTATTGCCCCAACCAGACCCCGCCATCGTTCTCAACGACCAGGTCGGTGACTGGCGGCTCGAATTCTGGCAGCGCTGGGAGCCGCGCATTGGGCAGCCGTCTTCTCAACCGCTCGGGGCTGAGCCTCCCGAGGTGACTGTGGTGCCGCTCTGCATAGTCAAAGCAGCTAATGTACTGTGCCACGTCGACCGCCGCGGTCGCTCGGCTGCGTTAGACATGCTTCTTGATCCGCCCCTTCTGCACGCTGCGGAAGAAGGACTCCGCTGTCGGGACCGATGGCGCCGAACTCACCTGGTTCCCGCCAACTCGCTCCCTCCGAGGGGTTGGCAGGCGCGAACCTCGCACCCGCCCGCGGCTGAAAGCCGCGGCTCGGCTATGTCCCTGAAGGGACCTCGACCATCAACGTCAGGGCCAACTCCTCGGCGGCGGCAGACGTCGCTTCAGCGCCAGCCTCGCTAGCGCGAGCTCCTGTACCGCCTGCGCCACCTCCCACCCCGTCCCCCCTCCTGGCACCCGAACCCTGGCGCTCTCGTATCGAGCAAGACCAACCGTTCCGCCCGACGACAGGGGCGACCTGCCCGACCGTCGCCTCGCGCCAGCTCCGGATCCGGGGTAGCGTTGTGGTACCCACATCGGATCGAGGCCTCCCCCATGACCCGCTCCCGCGCTGCCGCCCTCCTCCGCGTCAACCTCCTCCTCGCCGCGCTCGGCGCGGTGATGGGGGCGATTGTTCGCCATCCCGATCACCTGGTTCGGCCATCGTGGTGTCGGGTGCACCATCCCCGTTGCACCTCTCGATCTTTCTCTGGAACATGAAGTCGCTGGCCGTGATCGGTGCCGTGGTCGGCCCTCTCCTCGCGTGGGGCGCACTCCGGCGAGTGCCGATCTGGCGCGCGGCGGTGGGGACGGCGGTGGGTGGGTTGATCGGTGCCATCGTGGGATTGCTGACACTCTCGGGGTCCTTCTTCCTCTTCTTCACTGTCGCAGGAACCGGTCTCGCCGCCTGGCGGCTGCAGCGCCGCTATGCCGCGGGCACGCCATCACTCCCTGAGAGCGAGCCGTTGCCAGGTCGGCTGGAGGCGTGAGCGTCTCTCCTGAGTATCCTTGCACAACACCCACGGTCTCCCGGAGCCCCTGATGCTGTGGCCTGTTCGATCGCCTTCCTCCTCGCCATCGCTGCGGTGGAGCACGCCGAGCGGCGCTACCTGGCGCGCCACGCCAGGAGCCTCCAGCGGTGAGCCTTTCGCCTTGAGCCTCCCGCGTCCCCCCGCCTGACATCCCCCGATGCACGCCACCTGCCTCCACTGCACCCGCCCCCTCGGCAGCAACGACGTCCTCGAGACGCTGCCGGTCGGTCGACGGATCGCCTTCGATGCGTCGCAGGGTCGCCTCTGGGTGGTGTGCCGGCAGTGCGCCAAGTGGAACCTGGTGCCGTTCGACACTCGCCTGGAGACGATCGACGCCGCCGAACGGCTCTTCCGCGACACGCGGACCCGCTACTCGACCGACAACATCGGCCTCGCCCGGCTGCCCGAGGGACTCGAGCTGGTGCGCATCGGCCCGGCACTGCGGCCCGAGTTCGCGGCGTGGCGCTACGGGGAGAGCTATCGGCGACGGAGGCGGAACACGATGCTCACGGGCAGCGCCGGTGTCGTCATCGCCGGTGGAATCGCCGTCGCGAGCAGCACGGTGCTGTTCGGGCTGGTCGGCCTCGGGACCTTCGGCGTCTATGGCGTGTTCGACGCCGCGTGGCGCTTTGCCACCCGCCGCAACGCACACTTCACTGCAAGCGATCCGGACCGGAAGGGACGCGTGTTGCGGTTCTCGCATGGTCATCTGCGCGACGCGCGCCTCTCCTGGCTGGAGGAACGCCTGGCACTGCAGGTGCCGCGCCCGCTGTCGATCACCGACACCAATCAGGCTGCCCGCTGGAGTGGCCTCGATGTCGCGACCATCGGTCGCCGGGTGCTCGGCGGGCTCAACCTGCTCGTCGGCAGTCGTGCACATCTCACGAAGGCGACTGCCTTGCTTGAACAGGAGAGAGGCGACCTTCACCAGTGGCTCCGCACACGGGCCGGCGTGCAACCCGGGTTGGTCGCCGGGCGGGTGCGCACGGGATCTTCAGAAGGCGCATCGCCAAAAGTCCAGCTTCGTCTCAATGACCTCGCCCCCGACGAGCGCCTCTGCATCGAGATGTGGATGAACGAGGACATCGAGCGCACCTGGCTCGAGGGCGAGCTCAAGTTGCTGGAGCGCGAGTGGCGCGAGGCGGAGCAGCTGGCGAAGATCGCCGACGAGCTGGCGCTGGCACCGGGTGGAGCAGACGGCGAAACCGAGAGTCGTGCCCAACCGCAGTAGGGCTCATTCCCGCTTCGGGTGCCGTGACTCGGACCCGGCCCCGATCGCCGCCCCGACCACGGCGCCCAGCGCGGTGGCACCGATCACGATCGGCACCACACCCGAGTAGTTGCCTGGATCGGTGCCCTCCACATAGAGCACGGTCATCAGGGTACTCAACGCCAATCCGGCCGCACCGCCAATCACCAACCCCTTGGTAATGGGCCCCATCTGGCGACGGGTCGGTGCCAGCAGCGGCGTAGCCTGGTGAGCTTCGAGCGGTGCCACAACATCGCTCGAGAGTGCCGCGGGCGACGGACGCAACGTTGCCTGCTGGGCACCAGCAACTCCGAGCGGGGTGGCAACCAGCACGAGCAGGAGGGCGGTACTTCCGATCAGAACCGGGCGGAGTTCCACGCGACTCTCCGTGTCAGGGGATCAAGGGCGCAGGCATCCGACAACCTGTGCCCCTCAGCCAGCGACGAGCCGATCGCGCAGCCACTTCGCCAGTTCACGTTCGGTGATCTTCCCCGCAGCGAGCCCCACCATCACGACCACGACTTCCGTGTCCGTTGCCATCAGTTCCCACCCATTCAGCCCGGCGAAGATGGCCATCGCCAGGAACGCGACGCGCTTGTTGCCATCGTTGTAGGGGTGGTTGGTAGCGATGCCATAGCCATACGCCGCCACGAGCTCGACGAAGTCCACCTTCGAGTTGGAGGTCCACTTCTGGGGAGCCCGGGCCAACGCCGACTCCAACGCGTTCTCGTCGCGCAACCCCGCCAGACCTCCGTGGGCCCGGACCTGATCCAGGTGCGCCGCATCCAGCACCACGCGCGGAAGCCAGCGTGGCTCCCTGGCCATGGTCTACCTGGCCAGTTCGCGCAGGGCGTTCCGGTACTTCTTCGCCGCCCTGGCGGCGAGGGCGAGCCCCTCCTCGACGTCGGGGTCGAAGGGCGTCAACAGGATTCCTTCCGCCGTCTCGACCGCCAGGACGCGGTCCCCGACCGCCAGATGGAGGCGCTCGGTCATGTCTTTCGGCAGGGTGGCCCCGATGGAGCCCCCGACCTGGCGCAGGGTCACCTTCCGAACCATCAAGCATCCTGGCAGTGAGGAACTCCACGGTAGCACATTTGTGCTACTGTGGCAAGACTGGCAACCCGCACGCGGCCGATCAGCTCCCGACGCGAATCGCGCCGCATCAGGCATCGGGTTCGCCGGTGCGACCAGCCCTGCAACCGTTCCCTTCCTGACATCGCGATTCAGCACTATGGTCTCGATGCGCGTGGGGGCTTCCCATCGTGAGCCGGGACCCGCCCCGAACCGGGTGCAGGAGACACCGACAACACGAGCGGATCGGACCTTCTCCTCCCTCCACCAATCCCGGAACTGCACATGAACTCAGCCAGTCGATTCGACCGGTATGCCGCTCTTTCGCCACCCGATCGCCGGCCCCCTCACCACGGCGCACGCGCTCCGGATGCTCGAGGTGCACCTCGATCGCCACATCCGGCAGATCGATGCGCTGGAGCGGCTGCTCGACCATCCGGCGTCGCAGTGACCGGCACGTAACCGGATGGGGTCACCCCACCGCTGGACCCGCATCGGGCTGAGCATCGGTGTCGTCATCGCCGCCTGGGTGACCATCCCGCAGGCGCGCGCCGACCTCGCCGGCGTTCCGATCATGGGGCCGGCCGAGGGGATGTTCATCCTCTCACTGCCGTTGTCGGTGGTGACCTGGGGCGTGCTGCTTCTGGTCACGCTCCCACTCAAGAGCGACCTGCTCCCGGCCTGGCTGGCGTACTCCTGGCTCGTCGCCACCCCGATCCTCAATTGGACGCTGCTGGGGTGGCTGTTCGACCGTTGGCGCCGGCGGCGAGCATAGATTCCCACCTGCCGCCAACCGAGGCGGTCCCGCACCTGTTCACCTCGACCAGACAACAACACGGAGGCGACGACGTGCGCAAGATCTCGTGGCTCGCGACCGCGGTCCTTCTCGCCACCACGGCGGGATGCCAGGGCAATCAGTCTCCCGAGCGCCCCGCTCCCGATCGCGCGGCGCTCCTCGCGGTGGTCGACAGCTTCAACGCGGCATTCGCCACCGAGGACTCGGCGCGACTCGGCCGGACCCTCTCCGACGACAGCAGCTTCGTCTTCTTCGGGACCGGTGCCGGCGAAATCCAGCTCGGGCGCAACGCCTTCCTCGAGAAGCACCAGACCCAGGACTGGGCCGAGATCGACAACGCCAGCTTCAGCGCACCGACGGAGCTGCACATCCAGGCCTCACCGACACTGGCGGTCATGATGTACGAGACGGTGCTTTCGTTCAGCGCGGACGGCCAGCCCGGCTCGCTTCCCCTCCGCATGGTGCTGACCCTGGTGCCCGAGCAGGGCGGCTGGAAGATCCGCCAGGGGCTCGCATCGCAGATCCCCGGGGAACCGTAGCTCCCAACGCCCTCAATAGGATCGCGCCGTGTAGGTCTCGCCGCTGATCAGGGACTTGGGGTTTGGCGAGGTGTTCCGGAAGGTGATCGGGATGGATTGGTAGGGATACCGGTATCCCCCGGTGGTGACGACGAGGTGCAGGTGCGGGTAGCCAGCGAGTCCGGTGCTGCCGCTGAGTCCGATCAGGGTTCCCGGCACGACCCTGCTGCCCACGCTGACGGCGGCTCCATTGTGGGTGAGGTGCAGGTACTGCGCGTAGCTCCCGTCGCCGTGACTCACCACGACCAGGTTGTTGGGAAAGCCGCCATCGTATCCCGACTCCTCGACGTAGACGACCGTGCCACCGCGACTGGCCAGCACCCGGCTCCCGATCGGCAGGTGGAAATCGATGGCAAAGGCATCGGGCTCACCGAGGCTGTGGTAGGACCCGCTGCAGTTGCTCAGGTCGATCCTCACCGATTCACCGACGGCGATCGGCAACACATAGGGCGACGAGCCCCAGCTCGGATAGGTCGCGCCCGGACAGCCGCCCTCGACCAGGGGGTCGGGCCCGGGGTCGGTACCGGTATGGGGCCCGGCACTGCAACCGGATCCCAGCCACACGAGCGCCAACGCGGCGGGAGTGACCAGCGACCTGAGTGACATGATGGGACCCCTGATGCGGGTGAGGACCCCCAATCGTACCCGCCACACGATGAACCGGCCATCCGGCCGATCGGCCCCTGACGCGGATCTAACCAGGGCCAGGCATCGGTATCGGGGGCGCAACCAGGCCCGCGACCGTTCCCTTTCCGACCTTCCGATTCGGCGCTATCGTCTCTCTGCAAGCCCGTCGAGAACCATCACCCCACCACACCGAACCACGGAGACGCTGATGAAGACCATGACCTGCGCGCAACTCGGCGGCGCCTGCGACAAGGAGTTCCACGCGGCGACCTTCGAGGAGATGGCAGTGTTGAGCAAGCAGCACGGGATGGAGATGCATCAACAACAGGAGCCGGCACACCTCCGGGCGATGCAGGAGATGCAGCACCTCATGCAGGACCCCGAGGCGATGAAGCGGTGGTTCGAAGCCAGGCGACAGGAGTTCGACGCGCTACCCGAACGCTGAACGGGGACGCGCGGGCTGGCTGTTCGCAGGAGCGCTCGACCTAACGGGCTCCGACCGTCGATCAGCCGCGTCGGTGCCCAGTCGTCGGTCGGCGCCACGGCGGCGGGACCGTGCTTCCGGAGCCACCCCTCGAACACCGCCGTGATCGTCGGTCCCACGGCAATGTGCTCGGCGCGGGTGAAGGTCCGATAGAGATCGCCACCGGCCCCGATGAACGACGAGGTGCCGACCACGTAGTCGCGTGACGGGTCAAGTGGCGCGCCACCCACGGTGATCCGCACGGCCCGTGACCCGACCGGTCGTGACAGATCGTACTCCACTCGCATCCCCGAGAGCTGCATCATGCCCCGCGCGAGCGAGAGCCCCTGCTCGACGATCTCCCGCACCTGCGCCCCCGTCATGCGGTAGCTGTCGACGGTGTTGAGGAACGGCAGCACGTCGACCACGTTGCCCGCGGTGAGGGGACCCTCCGGCAGGTCGGCACGGATCCCGCCGGCGTTCTGCATCCCGATCTCGGCGCCGGTGCCCTCGCGGATCGCATCGGCGATCGCATCGCCCAGCGGCGACTCCGCGTTGTACGACCGGTAGGCCCGCCGCGACAGCGTGAAGAGCGGCTCGCCCGCGCGCGGGGCAACCTCCGCCTTGTAGTGCGCCACCACCCGGGCCACGGCGGTGTCGGGTGCGATGCTGTCGCTCCACACCTTGAGCAGGCAGCCGTCGTGCGCTCGCGACCTTACCGCCCGCCAGGCTCGAGATGGAGCACGCCCAGGCGGGTGCCGTAACCGTAGGTCTGGACGATGATCGTGCCGGTGCGAGGGTGCACATAGGGGACCTCGATCCCCCGGTGGGCGTGGCCGCCCACGAACACGTCGATCCCCGGCACCGCCCCGGCCACCCGGATGTCCTCGTTGAAGTCGCGCTGGATCTCCGGATGCGCCTCGGCGTCGGTCTGCATCGGGCCGGTCTGCCCCTGATGCGCCAGCACCACCACCAGGTCGACCTGGGGTCGGAGCTCCGCCACGATCGGCCTGAGCACCTCGACCGGATCGACGAAGTCGAGATCGGTGATTCCGGCCTGGTTGGCCACGCTGCGGGCGTCCTGCCCGATGAACCCGATCACGCCGACGCGCACCCCGTTGCGCTCGAGGATCACGTACGGCCGGCTGTAGGGATGGCGGGTGCCCTTGTAGAAGATGTTGGCGCCGAGCACCGGGAAGGGCACCCGGTCCATCTGACGGGTGAAGTTGGCCGAGCCGTAGTCGAACTCGTGATTGCCGATCGCCATCGCGTCGTAGTGCATCGCCCGCATCATCTCCATCAACGCCTCGCCCCGGGTCAGGTTCGAGACCATCCCGGTGAACATGTCGCCGGCGTCGAAGAGGAAGACGGTGTGGTCGGCCGCGCGGACGCTGTCGATGTAGCCGGCCAGCGCCGCCGCGCCACCCAGCCGGGGATGCCCCGGCAGCCAGTAGGCCCCGATCGGATCGAGGGCGGAGTGGAAGTCGTTGGTGTAGAGGATGGTCACGTCGCGCGGCGCCTGGGCGGGCAGCCGGCCGGCGAGGACCAGCGAAGCGAGGAGGAGGAACGAGCGGAGATGGCGCATCGGCAGGCTGAGGTTAGGCCGCGACGAGACGGCTGTCAATCGGCCCAGTGGTGGACCCCGACAGGAGTTCGACGCGCGACCCGAACGCTGAACGGGCAGGCGTGATGCGGTGCCTCTCGACGCTGACGGGTACCGTGTCGCGAAGCGGCCGGGGCTTGAATCAGCCATGGAGCACGACCGCGCCTCGCTTGCGGCCTTCCAGGGTATGACATAATGTCATACCAGGAGGTCGCCATGGCCAAGACCAAGATCGCCATCACCCTCGATGGCCCGATGCTCACCCGGCTCGACCGCGTGGTCGAATCGGGCGCCTACCCCAACCGCAGCCAGGCGATCGAGGCGGCGGTCATGGAAAAGCTGGATCGGCTGGAGCATCGCCGCCTTGCAGCCGAGTGCGCCAAGCTCGATCCGGCGACCGAACAGGCCATCGCCGAGGAAGGGCTCGGCGCGGACGCGGCGGCATGGCCCGCATACTGAGGGGCGAGATCCGCTGGGCCGACCTCGACCCAACCCGCGGGCGCGACCAGGCGGGGCAGCGGCCGGTGCTCATCGTCAGTCATGATGTCTTCAACGAACGGTCTGGCACCGTCATCGCCATGGCGCTCACCAGCCAGGCGCCGCGCGCCGGGTTCCCGCTCACGCTGGACCTCTCCGCCTCAAAGCTTCCCAAGCGATCGTGGGTCAAGATCAGTCAGGTTCGCACCCTCTCGGTGGAGCGGATCGGCAGGCGGCTCGCCCGCGTCTCGGCCGAGGAACTCGCACTCGTTGTGGAAGGGCTGGGCGAGATCATCGGGAGTTGAGCCCGTTGGCTCCGTGGCGGGCTCCGGCCTCGCCTTGCGTTGAGCAGATCGAGGACCCTGCCCGCCCCCGGCACGGCCTGATCTCTCGCGACCGGAGTCGATGCGATGCGCCACCTGCCCCGACACGGGATGCTTCCCGCTGCCGCGATGCTCCTCGCGCTCCTGGCCCCAAGTACCGCCCACGCCCAGACCATCGACGTGAGCGCGCTCGACGGTAACTGGGTCCGCTGGGGGAGCAACTACGACCCCAACGACCAGATGCGGATCGAGGTCCGCAACGGCCAGGCCAAGCTGCTGCGCGTGCCGATCACCGTCGATCCCGGCTTCAAGGTCGGACAGCGGCTCTGGGTCGGCATCGCCCCCGACGCCACCCTCCGGGTCCGCGCCAACAACGGCAGCTACCATCCCGCCAGGATCACCCTCAACGGCAATGAACTCCGGCTGCAGGTCAAGTCGCAGGACCCGGGCAACGCCCAGGTCTGGCGCCGTGGCGGGCCGACCATCGACGGCGACTGGGTGCGCATCGCGCCGGGCGACCCCACGGCCGACGGGATGCGACTCGCCGCCGATCAGGACCGCGGCATCATCCGGTTTCTCCCGGCCGAGGCATCGCGCCGGCTCCGGATCGGCAGCCGACTCTGGCAGGAGGTCGGCGCGGGCGGGGCGATGCAGCTCCTGACGCCCACAGGTGCGTATCAACCGGCCGTGCTGCGACTGCAGGGCAGCGACACCCTCTGGGTCGACGCGAAGGGCATCGCCGAGTCCCAGCTCTGGGTCCGCCCGGGCATCGCGGCGGCGGCGCGGCGCGGATTCCTCGCGAAGCAGCCCGCCTCCCCGGCATCGCCCGTTGCACCGTCCGGACCGGCGGCGTGCCTGGCCACGTCGCTGCCCGTGCCACTGGACGACGCGCCCGCCGGATGGGTGCTCGACATCCCGGATGCCCTCAGCACCCCGGCACTCATCAACGGACTCTTCGACTATCGCGGCACGCCGGGCATCTCCAGCGCGGTGACCCGCATCGAGCGGGCGAACTTCCCGGCCGTGGGCCAGACGTTCACCCGCGTCTGGCAGCGGGTCTCACGACGCACGCCGACCTTCGAGGAGGTCGGCCTCACGGCGACGGCGCTGCACGGGCGTGACCAGGCGCACCGCGCCGCCGGGCACCGGATGATCGAGCTCGCGACGTGGGGGTCGGGCGCCGCGCAGCGGTACGGCGGCGTCTGGATCGACGATCCCGCGGGCACGGCGACGCTGCTCAGCACCGACCTGACGGGGGCCGAGTACGGGGCCGAGTTCACGCAGTACCGCGCCAACGGCTTCCGCCTCGCCGACCTCGAAATCAGCCACGGTGCCGCCGGGGAACTCCGCTACGCGACGCTCTGGTATCGCAGCTGCGCCGGCGACAACTGGCGCGAGGCCAGGGGGATGTCCCGGCTCGACTTCCTCCAGCAGATCGCCGACCTCGGCGAGCTCGGCTTCCGGGTGATCGACATCGAGTCGTACCAGACCACCGCCGGCCAGCGGTACGCCGCCCTTTGGGAGCAGGTCCCCGATCGCGAGTGGGAGGTGCGGGTCGAACTCCCCTACGGCTCCTTCCTCAATGCGCATCATCGCTTCACCGACCAGGGACTCCGGCTGGTCGAGTTCGAGTCGTATCAGGCCAGCGGCGGCCAGCGGTACGCGGCGGCCTGGGCCGAGCACGCTCCGCGCTATCGCCTGTCGGTGCGATCCACGCTCGATGACACGCTCGCCTCCTATCGGCAGCGCTACCAGATCCCCGGCCTGTCGGCGGCGATCATCCGCGATGGCGAAGTCATCTACCAGCGCGGCTTCGGCATGGCCGATGTGGCGCAGATGAAGGAGGCCTACTCGGGGACGGTCTATCCGATCGCCTCGATCACCAAGACGTTCGCTGGCCTCCTCGCCACGCGACTCGAGAGCCGTGGCCTCATCGACCTCACGCGACCGGCGCGCGACTACGTCGATTCGCTGCCCAGCAATGTGACGCCCACGCTCGAGCAGTTGTTGTCGAAGACGGGATGCACCATCCACTACCCGGATGGTCCCACGCCGACCCAACAGTACTACCGCTGGCGGCTTCCGGCGGTGCGGCAGATGCAGGGCGCGTACATGCTCCCCAATTGCGTGCCGGGACAGCGGTACCACTACTCGACCCATGGCTACACGCTGGTGGGCGCGGCATTCGAGCAGGTGACCGGCAAGGACATCGTGCAGTTGCTCGATGAGGAGATCATCCGGCCGATGGCGCTCCAGTCGGCCCAGCGGATTCAACTCTCCAACCCGACCCCGCCGCCGACCTATCACGTGGCCGAGAGCTACCGGTGGGATGCGCCGACCGCGAGGAGCGTGGTCCAGGCCCGCGAGGACGTCTCGTGGAAGATGCTCGGCGGCGGTCTCCAGATGGACGCCCTCGACCTCGCCCGCTACGGCTGGCTGACGCTCAGCGGGGGCAGCATCTCCGCGAACGATCGTGACAACCGCCTGTGGAGGGTGCTCACCACCGGCGTCCGGTCGTGGGCGGACACCACCAAGGCAGCACCGCCGACCGCGTTGGGCTGGGAGATCCGCACTGTCAATCAGCGCCGGGTCGCCGAGCATGGCGGGACCGCAGGACTGGGGGTGGGCAGGAGCCACCTCACGGTCTATCGCGACGACAACCTCGTGGTCGCCGTGCTGTCGAACCAGGGTGCCGACCCGAACGCGACGGTTCACCCGGTCGCCGCGCTGACCCATCTGCTTGCCAACCTCGTGCTGAATGCACCGGCATCACCCAACCCGTGAGTCGGCCACAGTGATGGCCACTCACCAGAGGAGAACCCCATGACCCGATCCATGCTCGTGCTCCCGACGCTGGCCCTGTTGCTGGTGCCCACCGTGTCATCGGCACAGATAGGAAAGCGCATTGGGCGAGCGGTCGGCCGCGCCGCCGAGTCGGAGGCCACCCGGCAACTCGAGCAGCGGGCGCGCGACGGGGTGCGCTGCGTGTTCGACGACCTGGAGTGCATCGACAAGGCCAACGCCTCCGGCAAGGGCACCGTGCTCACCGACGACCGCGGCAACGTGATGCGCGACGCCGACGGCAACCCGATCTCCGATCCGGGCAAGGCCAGGGCGGCGGCCGGCAGCACCGCCCGGCCGGGAGAAGGGGCCTGGGCCAACTACGACTTCGTTCCCGGCGACTCCATCCTCTTCTACGAGGACTTCTCCCGCGATCGGGTCGGCGACTTCCCGCGTCGCTTCGAGCTGGTGCAGGGCAACTGGGAGATCGTCGACTGGGAAGGCAGCCGATACCTCCGGGCCACCTCGGGTGGGCTGGTGGCGATCCCCCTGCCGCAGGATCTTCCCGAGCGGTTCACCCTCGAGTTCAGCGTCAACCTGACCCATGGCAACGCCTACGCCCGGATGATGACCGGACAGGCCTACTACGGCCAGCCGCGCAGCTACACTGGCTCGGCGGTGGCGATCGAGTACGGCCGTGCCGGGATCCGGCCGGTCGCCAAGGAAGGGCCGATGGCCATCACCCAAACCGGCGACCATCGGATTCGCGACGAGATCATGCCGGTGCGCGTGATGGGCGACGGCGACTATCTCAAGGTCTATCTCGATGAGCGCCGCGTGGCCAACGTGCCCAACGCGGTGTTCCCCCGCTCCGACAAGCTCTACCTCGCCGTCGGCTCGGCCACCGACAGGACCCCGATCCTGATCGGTCCGATCCGCGTGGCCAAGGCCGACCTCGACCTCTACGACCGACTCGAGCGCGACGGTCGCGCGGCGACCCAGGGGATTCTCTTCGGCTACAACAGTGCCAGGATCCGCCCCGAGTCGACGCCCACGCTCGAGGAGATCGCGCGGATGCTCGATGAGCACCCCGATCTCCGGCTCGGCGTCGAGGGGCACACCGACGCCGACGGCGATGACAGCTACAACCAGAAGCTCTCCGAGGAGCGCGCCGCCGCGGTCAAGGCCTACCTGGTCGATCGCCATCGGATCAGCGGCGATCGACTCACGACCAGCGGCTACGGGGAGTCGCGCCCCGCCGCCAGCAACAATTCGCCGGAGGGCAAGCAGCAGAACCGTCGGGTGGAGCTGGTTCGGCTGCCGGGATGAGCGGCACCATGGGCGGGTGCGTGGCGGTCGGGTCGAGGCAGGCCTACCTTCGGGAGGCACCCACTCGACTGCCCCTCCCGCCCAGGCCCGGCCATGAACGACGACCCAGGGAACATCACCCTGTTGCTCGACCGATGGAGCGAGGGCGACGCCGATGCCTTCGCGCGCCTGATGTCGGTGGCATACGGTGACCTGCGTGCCATCGCCCACCGCCGCCTCATGGCCGGCATGCACGACGACCTCGCGACCACCGCACTGGTGCACGAGGCCTACCTCCGGTTGGTCAATCACGCCGGGGGATCCTGGGAGAGCCGGGCACACTTCTATGCCTTCGCCTCCCGTGCGATGCGCAGCATCCTGGTGGACCATGCCCGGAGGGTCAACGCGAAGCGGCGGGGAGGCGGTGCGGTGCCGGTCGCGTACGAGGATCATCTCATGGCCGGCGACGAGGCCGTCGCCGAGGTGATCGCGGTGGACGATGCGCTCGAACGCCTCGCCCAACTCCACCCACGGATGGCCCGGGTGGTCGAGCTCCGCTTCTTCGGCGGCCTGGTGGTCGAGGAGGTGGCCAAGGTGCTCGACACCTCGATGCGCACGGTCGAACGGGAGTGGACCCGGGCCCGAGCCTACCTGCTCGAGGAGTTGAGCAACGATGGCGGCTGACGGCGAATCGATATGGGAACGCTGGGAGGAGATCGACCGCCTGCTCGAGGCGGCGCTCGACCTTCCCGACGCCGCCCGCGTCGATGCCATCCGAGCCGCCGCGGCAGGAGACGACGCACTCGCGAGCGCGGTGATCCGGTTGCTTGGCAGGCTGCAGGACAATGATCGCCTGAGCCTGCCCTCGGGCGCGCTGGTCGAGGAGGCGTTCGCCGCGCAGGAACCGGAGACGGTGCGACCCGGCGACCTGCTCGGCCGCTACCGCATCCTCTCGCAGCTCGGCCGCGGCGGCATGGCCACGGTGTACCTCGCCGAACGGGCCGACGGCAGCTACCAGCAACGGGTGGCGCTCAAGCTGCTCCGCCGTGGCCTCGACACCGAAGACCTGATCCGTCGCTTCGTGGCGGAACGGCAGATCCTCTCCTCGCTCTCCCATCCGCACATCGCCAAGTTGCTCGATGGCGGCTCGACCGCCGATGGCCGGCCGTTCCTGGTGATGGAACTGGTCGAGGGCGAGCCGATCGTGGCGTGGGCCGATGCCCGATCGCTCGACGTCGTCGGTCGCCTGAAGCTCTTCCTCGCCGTGGCCGACGCGGTGCATACCGCCCATCGCCAGCTGGTGGTCCACCGCGATATCAAGCCCTCGAACGTGCTGGTCAACGACGAGGGTCAGGTCACCCTGCTCGACTTCGGGATCGCCAAGCTGCTCGATGCCGACGAGGCGTTCACCGACGTGGGGTCGCTCCCCCATACCCCGAGCTACGCCAGCCCGGAGCAGTTGCGCGGCGGGCTGATCACCACCGCGAGTGACATCTACCAAGCCGGCATCCTGTTGCTCGAGCTGCTGACCGGCACCCGACCTGGGGCGGAAGATGCCGGCACAACCAGCCGCCTGGCCAGCCGTGCGGCCGAGGCCGCGCTGTCGGGGCACGACTCGGCCACGGCGCGGGCCCTGGCGCGCGCCAGCACCCCCGAACGGCTGGCGCGGCGGCTCCGCGGCGATGTCGACGTGATCATTGCCAAGGCACTCCGGGAGGAGCCCGAGGAGCGCTATGCCTCATTGGCCGAAATGGCCGAAGATGTCCGGCGGCACCTTGCCGGGCTGCCGATCATGGCCCATCCGGTCTCGATGCGCTACCGGGCCCGGAAGTTCGTCGGACGCCATCCGACCTTCCTCCCCGCCGTGGCGGTGGGGCTCATGCTCCTGGTCGGCTACGTGGTGACCCTCGCGCACCACAACGTCGAGCTGGCGCACGAGCGCGACGCCGCGGCCTCGGCATCGGCACTCGCCACCGAGACGCGCGACTTCTTCATCGAGCTCTTCCGGACCGCCGATCCCTACGGACCCGCCAACGCCGAGCTCGGCAGCAATATCACGGTGTTGCAGGCCCTGCGCATGGGCCGTGAGCGCCTCGACAGCGAACTGGTCGACCGCCCCGAGTTGCGGGGGGCCCTGCTGACCGCCATCGGCGAGGTGCTCAAGGGCCTCGACCAGACCGAGGAAGCCATCGCCACGCTGCAGCACGCGGTGGACATCCGCGCCGACATCGGCGACACCACGTCGTCCGGGTTCCTGCGCAACCTCGAAGTGCTCGGCAATGCCTACCTCACCATCGGGAAGCCCGACAGTGCGCTGGACCTGCTCACCCGCGAACTCCGGTTGGCTCGGGCACAGGTGCCACGCGATCCCGAGCGGCTCAGCGCCGCGCTGATCGCCAACGCGGTCGTCCATGCCAGGGTGGATCCGGCGGCGGCTCTCCCGTTCAATGAGGAGGCCGTGGTCGTGGCCCGCGCAACGGGGGGCGCACCCTTGCCGAGGCGCTGCGGAAGCTGGCCGACACCTACCGCGCCGTGGGACAGCTCGGCCCGGCCGAAGCGGCGGCCCGAGAGGCCGTCGCGATCTTCCGGGAGGTCGAGGGCGACAGTGCGCTCCGGACCGGCTTCGCCCTGCACACCCTCGGCCAGACCCTTGCGGAGCCCCGTCAGTTCGAGGAAGCGGGACCATTGCTCGCCTGGTCGCTCGCGATCCTCGACCGGAAACTCGGCCGACAGCACGGGCTCACCATGCGGATGCGCAACAACCTCGGCGTCTTCTTCACTGTCGCCGGCGACTTCGAGCGGGCCGAGACAATTCTCCGGGAGACACTCGACGATCAGGTCGCCCGTTTCGGCGTGAATTCAGCCGAGGTTGCCTCCAGTTACCAGAATCTCGCCGCCGTGCTGCTTCGGCAGGGTCACCGGAGCGACGCCGATGCCGCAGCCCTGGAGGCCGAACGGATCTATGCCGCGACCGCACCACCGGGGTCGCCCATGGTGGCATTCCCGCGCCTCACCCGGGCCGAGATTGCCCTGGCTGAGGGGGACTACCCCGCCGGAGAGCGCCTGGCACGGCAGGCCGCCTCGGCACTCCGGGGCAAGGTCGCCCCGACCCACGCCGCCGCCATCATGGCCGATTGTCGCATCGGGCGAGCAGCGGCGGGACTCGGTCGATTCCAGGAGGCGCGCGTGATGCTCGATTCCGCACTCGATCGGCTGGAGCGCATTCCCTCGAGCTCGGCGCTGCACCTGGCCGAGTGTCGCGAGGCAAGGGACGGGCTGCCGCCCGACTGAGTCCGCTGGCGGGTTCGAGGACCGGTTTCCGTTGAGGGGGGAGAGTGGCGGTTCACCCCTCATCCGGAGGCACCTCCCATGCTGCGCTCGCTCGCACTCCTCGTCGTGATCACCTTGCCCGCTGGCGCCCAGCAGACGGCGCAGGACATCATGACCACCGCCATGCAGAAGCAGGCGGCCCGGCAGGCCGGCGTGACCGACTACGTCATCATCCAGTCGAACGGCGTAATGCAGGCGGCCGCCTACTACGAGAAGGAGAACCTCGGCGGGCAGGAACTCTTCCGCCTGGTGCCACCCAGCGAGTGGCAGAAGCGCCGCCCCGGTGCCATGCAGGATCCCGGGGCCTTCATCGGCGCGATGGCCGACGGCTTCGACATGCTCCGCGGTCCGATGACGCAGCAGATGTCGGGAGCACCAGGCGGCGCAATGATGGGGGCCTACCTCGGCAACATGATGAACGACTGGTCGACCTTCGGCCATGCCGCCGCCAACGCCGAGGACCACATCAGCGACGGCCGGGCGGAGGCGCGGAGCGAGCAGGACGGCAAGGCAATCTTCGGCAGTCGCGCGCGCCTGGTCGGCATGGAAACGGTCGACTCCTTCCAGACCTTCCACCTGCTGGCCGACGACCTGGGCGACATCCCCCTGGAGCAGCCCGAGGACGGCGGCACGGTCACCATGATCGACGCGAACATGTGGCTCGACGCGACCGACTACGTCCCGCGGCGCCTCTTGATGCACGTGGACGTCGAGAACAAGGGCAAGCATGTGCCGATCACCATCGAGCTGGTCCAGGGCGACTACCAGAAGAAGGGGACGCTGCTGATCGCTGGACACCACGCCATGCGCATCTCGGGGCTGATGGAGGCGATGGCCACCAACTCGAAGGACCGCAAGAAGCTCGAGAAGGCGCGTCGTGACGCCGAGGAGCTCCGCGCCAAGATGGCCAACATGGACGAGGAGATGGCCAAGGTGCCACCGGCTGCCCGCAGAATGGTGCAGGGACAGGTCGACAAGGCGATGAAGCAGCTCGAGATGCTCACCAACGACGGCACCTTCGCGGCCGAACTCACCTTCCGGATCCACAGCGTCAACCAGGGGCCACCATTCGACTGGAAGCCGACGCCGGGGGGTGGCGAGTAGCGGGGTGGGCTGGTGGCCGCTGCTCGGCGAGAGCAGCGGCCAGACGCTGGGCCAGCCTCCCCGCCCTGCCGGTCCCGAGTAGCTTTCGGACATCTCCCGATCGAAAGCGAACCAGATGCCCGGCCACATCGTAGCGATCGGCGGCGGCGGCTTCAACGTCGAGCCCGACAACCCGCTGCTCGACGACTTCGTCCTGTCGCTGTCGCGGAAGAAGCTCCCCCGCATCTGCTTCATCCCCACCGCCCGCGGCGACTCGGTGCCCTACGTGGCCCGGTTCTACCGGGCCTTCAGCGGCCGGGCGGTCGCCAGCGATCTCACTACCTTCGACGACCCGGCGTTTCGCCGGCGACCCGCCACCAGCGACGAGCTGCCGGCGTTCATGGCCCGGCACGACATCTTCTATGTGGGTGGCGGCAACACCGCCCAGCTGCTCGCTACCTGGCGGATCCACGGCATCGACAGGTTGCTCAGGCGCGAGTGGCGCAAGGGCAAGATCCTCTGCGGCGTGAGCGCCGGGATGCTCTGCTGGTTCCAGGGCGGCATTACCGACTCGTTCGGCGACCACCGCTACTACCACGACGGCCTCGGCTTCCTGCGCGGCTCCGCGTCGCCGCACTACCATGGCGAGGCCAACCGCGTCCCGGTCTATCGCAAGGCGATCGCCGAGGGCATCGCCCCCGCGGGCTACGCCGCCGACGACGGCTGCGCGCTGCACTTCGTGGGGACCAGGTTCAAGGAGGCGGTGAGCTCGCGCCCCGAGGCGGGGGCGTATCGGCTCACCCGCCGGGGCGGGAAGGCGATCGAAACGGCGATCCCGGTGCGGTATCTGGGGAAGAAGCAGCGGGTGAAAAGGACCTAGGCACCGCGCAGCGAACACCCTCGCGATTCTCCATCGCGCGCCCGAGCCCCTGACACTCGACCCACCGGCTCCTCCAGCCGCTTCTCCCCGTCGGGCAAGTGGGCCAGCGCCAGCGTGGCACTTGCCGATCCGGCCCCCAGCAACACCAGCGGCGCACCGACCCCCAGAGTGATCAGCCAGAAGCTGCCATTGGCGGTATTCCGTCCCACCGCCCCATCGCTGCGGGCACCAGTTCGCCGATCGCCCTCAATGCCTTGAACCCGGTGATCGACAACTGACCGAAGGCTCGCCGACGCCCGGCGGGACTGAGTGCGATCGAGAAGAGGATGCCGCAGAAGAAGCCACCCATCGCAGGCCCCATCAGCGGCACCAACAGAAAGTCGAGCGGATGACCGGCCTGAGTCGGGCGGGCCCTCCGATCAGGATTCGACCAATGATCCGAGCCATGCCCCATGCCTGGGAGCTCTCACTCCGGTGTGGGTGCCACATCCCACTCCTGCAGCTTCGTCCTGGCGTTGTCGCCGAGTTGCCGCCGCACCGACTCGGGGAGAGTGGTGTCGCCCGGCAGCATCCGGAGCAAGCCCCGATATGCCGCAACGGCGCACCCACGATCGCTGGCCGCCAAGCAGGCGTCGGCCAGGCTGTCGTATGTGTTGGCCGACTGCGGGAAGACCAGCGTGTTGAACCGCATCACCGCGATCGCCTTCTTGCCTTCCCCCGCCGAGATGAGGCGATAGCCCTCGCGGTTGATCGCCGACTGCTTGACCACCACGACGCCCGGATTGTCGTCGCGCAATCGCTGCACGGCAGCCGCCTCCGCCTCGGCACCCTCTCGCGCGATCCGTGCCACCCAGCCGCTGGTCGACGGAATCGCCACACCCGGCTGGAGCTTCCACCGGAGCTGGTCGGCGGCCACGATCCGCAGTGAGTCGAGCGCTGCCGTGCGACCGCGGAGTGTGCCATCGAGAAAGAGACGCGTCGCCAGGACCGTGGCGTGGTACCCGGCGAGCCCTTCCGCTGTGGTCCGGGGCTCACCCGGTCGGTTCAGCGCGAGGAGCGACTCGATCACGACGTCGTCGCTGAAGTCGCCGTGCGAGGCCCGCCCGACGTCGGCCGTGTAGCGATCGGCGAGGTGCATCGAATCGATCACCGCGGATCGCTCACGGCTGAGGTAGCGCTCGTTGCCGCTGCGCAGGGTGAGCAGCGGCTTCCGACTGCGCTCCATATCGAAATACGGTGAGCCGAAGACCTTGTCCGCATCGCCGCCGTACGACGGATCGAGTCCCACAACCACGTCGATCAGCGGGTTTCGGCCTTCCAATAGCAGCGCCACGATCCCGCCGCTACTGTATCCTGCCATGGCAACCCGGGTGCGATCGACCCATGGCAGGGCGATCAGTGCGCCGAGCGCGGTCTCCACATCCCGCATCTGCGTCTCGATCGCGGCGGCGTTCGAGGTAAGATCGCCCGTCCACAGCCCGTCACCAAGCAGCGGCACCTCGGCCACCACATATCCATGCCCCGCCAAGTACTCCGCCAGCGCGGCGTTGTCTGGTGAGCGATTGTACCAGCCGCCGGAATAGACCACCAGCGGGAACGGGCCGTCCAATGGCCGGGCGTCGGTGCAGGCCATCGTTCGCACTGCCATGAACTGCTCCAGCGGCGTCTTGCTGCTTTGCGCATAGCCCCGATACGACTGCTCGTCCCATCGTTCCACCCAGCGATCCGACTTGGCGAAATCGGAATCGGGCGGGACCGGATGCACGAAATCCACGAGCCGCGGATGCTCGCACCCGACGCCCACCGCAGCCGGATACCACACGTCGACGCGGAGATGGCGGCTGACCGAACCAGAATTCGAGTCAATTCTGTCGCTGAGGGGCCAGACCCGGCTGGGATCAGCGACCCACTCGTGGCGGAAGCCCACCACGTGTGGTCCTGGAGGCAGCCCGGTCTTGAGCACCGCGGACTGCTGGGCACCGAGCAAGACGGGAAAAGCGATGAAGCCGACCACGGCCAGATGGTGGAGAGGGTGGACCTTGACCTGCATGTGAGACTCCAGGAGAAAGCCGGGAGGAACCAGTTGTCCTACGCGTGTAGATCATACCTACACTTGTAGATGTAGTCGACTTCTCCTACTGTTCGGACTGGGTTAGACAGCGCCGCGCCTGGACCACGCAACCACCTCACCAGCCTGCGGTTGCACCGCGGTGGACATCTCGAGCGGAGCGCAGCTTCAGGCGGCTTCCGCCACGGGCGCCGGGAAGAACCGCCTGGCCCAGAGCGCCAGGTAGACCAGCGCCACCAGCGCCGGCACCTCGATCAGCGGTCCCACCACCGCGGCGAGCGCCTGTCCCGATGCCAGGCCGAAGGTCGCCACCGCCACCGCGATCGCCAACTCGAAGTTGTTGCCCGCTGCCGTGAACGCCAGCGCCGCGCTCGACGGGTAGTCGAAGCCCAGCCGCCGCGACAGCAGCAGCCCGGTCCCGAACATGATCACGAAGTAGGCGAGGAGCGGTAGCGCGATCCGGAGCACGTCACCGGGCGAGGCGAGGATCCGGTCGCCCTGCATCGCGAACATCAGCACGATGGTGTAGAGCAGCCCCACCAGCGCGGTGGGTCCGAAGCGCGGCAGGAAGGTGTCGGTGTACCACACCTCGCCACGTCGGGCCACCAGCACCGCCGCCAGCTCGTTGGAACCGCACGCCAGGGTGTTCCAGATCAGCACCATCGCGATGCAGCGCGCCAGCCCGATCAGGATCACTCCATCGCGGTACGCCGGCAGGTCGGCGAGAGCTATCGAAAGGCGATTATCCGGGGCCTCGAGAATCGCCCCAGCTCCATGGCGATCTATGAGGGATGCGGTGTCACGACCTGGCAGTTCGCCGAGGTGACGCTGGCCAAATAGGCCTGCTCGAGCCCCCCGACCTCACCCCGAGTGATCGTGGACCGTCTCCCACTTGCCGCCGTGCCACTCCCAGATGGTGGTGAAGCGACCCGACGCTTCGTCGCGTCCCCCGCCGGTCAGCGCGAACTTGCCGGTCACGATCGCGGCGTTGTCGCCACCGACCGTCCGAATCTCGACCTCCTCGAAGCGAAGTTGCTGCAGCGGCTTGCCGTCGCGCCAGAAGCCGCGCTCCAGCGCCGCGCGGATGGCGGCCCGGCCACGGATGAGACCGCGGCCACCCATCATCGTCGCCGAGTCGGCATAGGGTCGGACATGCCGATCGAGATCGGCGCGATTCCACGCCGCGGAGATCGAGTCGAGCTCGGCCCGGATCGCCACCTGCGGCGACTGGGCCGACGAGGCTCCGGGGACTCCGGCCCAGAGCAGGCCGGTCAGGACGAGGGGCAACAGGCGCATGGTCAGGCTCGCGGTTGAGGGTTGTCAGTGGTACGGACAACCGGGACCAGCGGTGTCGCGCAGCCTGGAACGCCGGCGCCAATCCGGGCGAGCACCCGCGTCGCTTGGCCATCCACCGCGATAGATTCAGGCGCTCCCCCCACGACGGGAACTCCCATGACCCGACATCTCGGCCTCTCCTGCGCCGCCTCGTTGGCAGTCGCCGCAATCCCGGGCGGCGCCCTCGAGTCCCAGTCGCTCACCCCCGCCCAGGCGATCGATGCCGCCACGCTGCCGCTGCCACCCCAACTACGGGCCGGCGCCACCGTCATCGCACCTGACGCGGGCTGGACCGGTGCCACGTTGCGCGTCGGCACCAATCCGATGGTCTGCAAGGAGGATCCACCGGGCGACGACCGGCTCGATGTCCGCTGCTATCACCGGCTCTGGGTGCCGTTCCTGCAGGAAGCTGCGCGGCTTCGGTCCTCCGGGATCTCGCGAGCGGAGTCTGACCACCAGATCGACGAGGAGATCCGCGGCGGGCGGCTCAACGTGCCGCCGTTCCCGGTCGCCGGCTACCGGGTCCATGGTCCCATCGCCGACTACGATCCCGTCACCGGCCATCTCGGGCCGCGCCTCGACCGCTGGCAGTCGCTGCACATGCCCTACGCCACGGTCGCCGATGTCGGCATCGACACCGTGGAGACCGGGATCGAGCCGTTCATGATGTCAACCGGCACGTGGTGGTCGCACGTGATGATCATCCAGCGACCATTCGTGAATCCGTGAGGGATCGATAGCGCGGATGCGGGCTACTCGGCGCTCGCCTCGAGCGCGGGCGCCGGGAAGAACCGCCTGGCCCAGAGCGCCAGGTAGACCAGCGCCACCAGCGCCGGCACCTCGATCAGCGGTCCCACCACCGCGGCCAGCGCCTGCCCCGATGCCAGGCCGAAGGTCGCCACCGCCACCGCGATCGCCAGCTCGAAGTTGTTGCCCGCGGCCGTGAACGCCAGCGCCGCGCTCGACGGGTAGTCGAAGCCCAGCCGCCGCGACAGCAGCAGCCCGGTGCCGAACATGATCACGAAGTAGGCGAGCAGCGGCAGCGCGATCCGGAGCACGTCGACCGGGCGAGGCGAGGATCCGGTCGCCCTGCATCGCGAACATCAGCACGATGGTGTAGAGCAGCCCCAGCAGCGCGGTGGGTCCGAAGCGCGGCAGGAAGGTGTCGGTGTACCACGCCTCGCCACGTCGGGCCACCAGCACCCGGCGGGTGAGATACCCGGCCAGCAGCGGGATCCCGAGGAAGATCAGCACGCTCTTGGCGATCGCCCACATCGACACGTCGAGCGCCGCGCCGGCCAGCCCGAACCACCCGGGAACCACCGTGAGGAAGAGCCAGCCGAGCAGCGAATAGGTCAGGATCTGGAAGACCGAGTTGAGCGCCACCAGCACCGCCGCCAGCTCGTTGGAACCGCACGCCAGCGTGTTCCAGATCAGCACCATCGCGATGCAGCGCGCCAGCCCGATCAGGATCACCCCATTGCGGTACGCCGGCAGGTCGGCGAGGAAGATCCACGCCAGCGCGAACATCACCAGCGGACCGATGACCCAGTTGAGCACCAGCGAGGTGCCGAGCAGCCGGGTGTCGCGGGCGTGCTGGCCGATGCGTCTCGTAGCGGACCTTGGCCAGCACCGGATACATCATCCAGAAGAGCCCCACCGCGATCGGCACCGACACCCCGGCCACCTGCACCCGGTCGAGCAGCGCGCCGAGCCCGGGCCAGGCTCGGCCCAGTCCAAGACCGAGCGCCATCGCCGCGACGATCCAGAGCGGCAGGAACCGGTCGAGGGTGGAAAGCCGCCCGGCGACCGGACTGGACATCGTACTCGGTGGCGCTCACCCCTGCCTCACGGGCAGCAGCCCGGCTCGCAGCACGGCTCCGCGGCCACCGTCGCGGGCTTGGTGGCCCGGACGAACCCCGCCATGAAGCGGCCGTCGATCTGGTCGATCGACGCATCGACGTCGAGTCCGGCGCCGGCGAGGAACTGCCGCGCATCCTCGCTGCGATAGACCCGGGTCGGCTCGATCGACGCCGCCTCGAAGCCCACCTCGTTGAGCAGCCCGATGAACTCCTGCTCCTCCAGCGCACCCGCCACACAGCCGACCCAGAGCTCCATGCTCCGCCGCACCGCGTCGGGCACCTCGCCCCGCACCACCACGTCGCTCACCGCGAACCGCCCCCCCGGCTTGAGCACCCGGAACGCCTCGGCGAGGACCTTCCGCTTGTCGCCCGAGAGGTTGATCACGCAGTTGGAGATGATCACGTCGACAGTGTTGTCGGGCAGCGGGATCTCCTCGATCCGACCCTTGAGGAACTCGACGTTGGTGACACCCGCCTGGGCGACATTGCGCCGGGCGAGTTCGAGCATGTCGTCGGTCATGTCGAGGCCGTAGGCCTTGCCGGTCGGCCCCACCCGGCGCGCCGAGAGGAGCACGTCGATGCCACCGCCACTGCCCAGGTCGAGCACCACCTCGCCCTCGTGCAGCTCGGCCAGCGCGGTCGGGTTGCCGCAGCCGAGCGAGGCGAGGACCGCGGCGGAGGGGATCTCGTCGGTCTCACCGCTCACGTAGAGGTTCGAGGTGATCGGATCGACGCTGCCGTCGGCCGGCGCCCCGCCGCAGCAGGAACTGAGCGGCCCGCAGCAGCTCGACGCCTCGTGCAGCTCGAGTACCCGTCGAGCCGACCTGGCCGTACTTGCCGCGCACGATCTCGGTGATGGTCGGCTGGTCGGGCATGGCGCGCTTCCTTATCAAGAAATGTTGATCAATTGCTCACACGAAAACGCGCGGTGGCGCGTTGGCTTCGTCGTCGTCGCTCAGCCGCAGCAGCGGCCGAACACCTTGAGTCCCTCGCGCTCGCCGCTGCTGGTGGCCAGGGTCCGCACCGCGTCGTGGGCTGCCTCGAGCGTCTCCGGCACCAGCGCGTAATACGACCAGCGCCCCTCCTTCCGGTCGCGGACCAGGTCGGCCTCCCGAAGCACCTTGAGATGGAAGGAAAGCCGCGACTGGGCCACGTCGAGGGCATCCTGCAGCTCGCAGACGCAGCGCTCACCCCGGCGGAGCATCTCCAGCACGGCCAGCCGGGTCTCGTCGGAGAAGGCGTGGAAGCGCTGCGCCGCGCGGGCGAGATCGAGGTCGGCTGGTGGCGGTGGTGGTCGGCATGGTGAGGAGAATACATCAAGAAATGTTGATGTTCAAGGGGCCGACCTCGCCCTGAGTGCCGGGATAGCTTGAGGCATGCCGGCCTCAGTGGTCCCCGATCGGCAGCGGGCGGTGCGCCGCGGCCAGTGGCTCACCCGGGCCACCATCGCCTACAACGTGCTGGAGGCGATCGTGGCGCTGGTGGCCGGTGCGGTGGCCGGTTCGATCGCGCTGGTGGGGTTCGGCTTCGACAGCGTGATCGAGGTGAGCAGCAGTGCGGCAGGACTCTGGCGACTGCGCGCCGATCACAGCGAGGCCGATCGCGAACGGGTCGAGCGCCTCTCGCTGCGGGTGATCGGTACCTGCTTCCTGCTGCTGGCCGCCTGGGTGCTCGTCGATGCAACGCGAGCACTGGTCGAGCAGCGGCGCCCCGACGAATCGCTCCCGGGCATCATCATCGCGGCGGCCTCGCTCGTGGTGATGCCGTTGCTGGCCCGCGCCAAGCGCGCCGTGGCCGCGCAGCTTGGCAGCGCCGCACTCACCGCCGAGGCGCGGCAGACCGACATCTGCTGGTACCTGTCGTTGATCCTGCTGGGCGGCCTCTCGCTGCACGCGATACTCGGCTGGTGGTGGGCCGATCCGGTCGCGGCGCTGGCGATGGTCCCGCTCATCGGTCACGAGGGTCTCGAGGCCGTGCGCGGCCGAACCACCTGCGCCGACGACTGTCACTGACCAGTGCTTGCCCCGGTGTGCACCGACGACGTCAGGGATCTCCGCCTCACGGGGAGTACACCCTGAGTTCCACCTCCGGGTAGTTCCAGACGGCGGCACCTTCGAGATCCCCAGGTGCGTCGGGCTGCAGCAGGTCGAGCGACCTCCCCAGCAGGTAATGCCCGAAGAACTCGTCGGCGTAGTCGCCGGTGATCCGGTTCGCCCGCAGTGGATCGATTTCGCGACGGTGCCTCAGCAGCCATTCTCGCGGCGCGTACCGTCGATAGATGTAGAGGATGTCGCCCACCGAAAGGTGCCACCCGCCGCCCAGGACCGCCTCGAACACGGGAGCATTCCGCCCCGGGCGGAATTGCCGCCCGAGCAGCTCCTGCCGATTGGCCGAGCCGAGCATGTAGAGCAGCGGACCGTTCACGCGCAGCGGTCGGTCGGCGTCACGGTACACCTGCCCCTCCCAGCTCATGGCCGCGGTCACCCGGGGGTCGCGCTGCATCGCCCACACCGCAACCGCGCCACCCAGCGAGTGACCCAGGTAGCCGACGCCGTGCGCCAGGTCGAGACGGTCGTGGAATGGATCGCGGGCCACGGAGTCGCGCCGCCCGAGCCAGTCGAGCGCCACGCTGGCGTCACGCACCAGCTGGTCGACCACGCCCTGCAGCACGGGGCCCCGCAGCGAGTCGTCCGACCACTGGGGCCCCGCGAACGACAGCACCGTGCCGTCGGGAAGGAGCGTTGCGGCCTCTTCGTGGGGATGGCTGATCGCGACCACGACCCAGCCGTGGCTGGCGAGCTGCTCCAGCAGGATCTGGTAGTTCTCCACCGGGAAGCTGCGGCCGTGGGAGAAGAGCAGCACCGGCCAACGGGACTGTACCGTCGAGAGTGGGGCGTCGATCACCGCGTTGGTGGTGATCGCCGACTCGAAGCCCGGCGCCGCCGGCAACGTGCCGCGCCATGGGTCGGCCACCGCCGGAGGCATGTAGAGCCGGGTGGGGCCGCCGGTCGAGTCGGCGGGATACCAGATGCGCACCAAAAGCGGCCGCGGGCCTGCAGGGTCGACCAGGGTGTCGGTGCGGGTGGAGTCGAGCAGCAGTACCGAGCGGACGCCGATCGCGTACTCGCCGACCGGCTTCGGGAGGGCGATCGGATGGACCGTGCTGTCCTGCCCGCTGGCGGTCGTGGTCAACAGCAGCACAAGGAGGACCGACGCGACGGCCCTCATGGTGTGCCCGGACGTGTCACGTTGAGGGAGGTGATGCCACAGCCACCGCCGGCCACCACCTCGAGCTCACGGAGCCGGCCATCGCGCCGCACCAGCAACCGCACCGTGCGTCCTCCGGCGACGCTCGCCAGCCGGCGGCCACCCCCGTTGGTCGTGATGAGCAGCGAGTCGACCGCCACCAGCACATCGCCGGCCCGGACCTCGCTCCCGGTCGCCACCCGGACCACCTCGGGCTCGACCGAGAATCGATGTGTCAGCGCCCCGGTGGAGTCGCGGTCGTTGATCCGGCACGAGGCCGTGCCGCCGAGACATTGCACCCGCTCGATCCCGAGGTCACCGTGGCCAGCCCAGTCGGTGGGGCAGCGGTCGGGCTGCTGGGCGGCGAGTCCGGCAGCGAGCGTCATGGTCGCGAGCATCGGACGGAACAGGCGTGGCATCGTGGACACCTTGGCGAGATGGTCAGGTCTGTTGCTGGGTGCCCGCCGGGACCGCCGGGGTTTATTGCGATGCAGGCGGTAAACGCCATCGACCCCGGCGGGCACTCATCCACGACACACTGATGCCATCGCCGCCGCTGCCCCTCATCTCACGAGTCACTGCGATGGATCACCCCAGCCTGGAACTGCTCCGGAGCGGCGACGAAACGGCCTTCCGTCGGTTCGTCGAGGCGACGAGCGGCCGAGTGTATGCGCTGGCGCTCCGGCTCACCGGCGACGAGGGGGTGGCCGAAGAGGTGATGCAGGAGGCCTTCGTGCAGGCCTGGCGGGGGTTGCCGGGGTTTCGGGAGGAGTCGCGGCTGGAGACCTGGCTGCACGGTATCGTGGTGCGCGTGGCACGACGGTACTGGCGGGGGGAAACCCGGCGGCGGCGGCGGGAGGAGCAGTACCGCCTCGAGGCCGGCACGCCAATGAGTATACCGGGAGCGGGAGCACGGATCGATCTCGAGATCGCACTCCGCGAGCTGCCACCCCGGATGCGAACGGCGGTGGTGCTCAGCTGTATCGAGGGCCACAGTCACGCCGAGACCGCACGAATCATGGGCACGGCAGAGGGCACCGTGAAGGCGCAGGTGCACAAGGGACGTCAACTGTTGCGCGAGAGGCTGGACCGATGAACGACGACCAACTCGAGGAACTCTTCCGCCACTTGCCGCGTGACATCACGCCACCGCGCGACCCCTGGCCAGCAGTCGCGCGCCGGATCCGGCAACCGCGACGACCGTGGGCGGCGCCGCTCCGGATCGCAGCGGTGCTGGCGATCTTTCTGGCCGGGATGGTGGCCGGTCGATTGCTCTCGAGCCGCCCTGACACGGAGAGAGCGGCCGACTCGCCGTTCCTTGCAGCGGTCGAGGTGCAGCAGGCCGGCACCGCCTACGTGCAGGCCCTGAGGCGACTCGATGCGGCCGACGATCACGACGATCCGGCGATCGCGCAGGGTCGTGAATCGGCTCGCGCCACGCTGGCAGCCGCCGAGCAACTGGTGCCGACCACCGGCAGGGAGTAGGACCGGGGTCCCCCGTCCCATCATCGTGCAGTAGGTTGGGTCCGATGCTTCTCACGCGCCGCCACGCCCTCGAGGCGAACCTTCTTGTTGCGGTGACGCTGCTGCTCCTCCTCGCGCCACGCGCGACAGCGCGCGCGCAGGAGGCCCCGCCTGGATGCAACGCCTGGTGTCTGATTCGGCGAGCCGCGGTGGCCCTCGCCGACGGGCGTTCCGACGACTATCTCGCTGCCACCCGACAGCTCGAGCTTCGGGCACCCGACATGCCGCTCGCTGCCTACCTGCATGCTCGGGCCGAAGCCCTCACTGGACACCCGGACGCAGCGATCCGTCGGCTCGACCGTGCCGCGACGCTCGGGGCGACTCAGGACCCTGGCACCGATTCGGCATTCGCTGCCCTGCGGGATCGTCCGGGTTTCCGCGACGTCCGACAGCGACTGCTCGACAATCGTCGACCGATCGTCGCCGGGATGCCGGCGTTCACCCTGCCCGACGCCGATATCCTGCCGGAGTCGCTGGCGCCCGACCCGATCGGTGGAGGCTGGTTCATCGGGAGCCTGGCACAGCATCGGGTGCTGCGGCGACAATCCGATGGTCGGATGACCGAGTTCGTGGCTGATCCGGCGTTGCTTCGAGTGGTCGGCATGCACGTCGACACCGCGCGGTCGCTGCTCTGGTTCGCCACCTGGGCTCCACAGGCGGTCGGGGAGGGGAAGAACCGCCCGGTGCTCGACGTGACTCGGCTCTTCAAGGTCGACCTGGCCACAGGGCAGATCACTCGGACGTATGCCCCGATCGATTCGAGCACGAGTCACCTGTTCAACGACCTCGTCATTCGCTCCGACGGCGGGCTCTATCTGACCGACACAGATGCCGGAGCGATTTGGCGCCTCGATGCCGCGGGTGATTCGCTGCATCGCCTCCTCAAGCTCGATGCCGACCGATTCACCTCCCCCAACGGGATCACCCTCTCCGGCGACGAGCATTCGCTCTACGTGGGAACAGTGGAGGGCATCGCCAGGGTGGACCTGGCGACCGGGCGCACGGAACGCCTCACCCTTCCCGGTGGCGGCAGCACCGCGGGTATCGACGGGCTCTACTGGCACGCTGGAGCGCTGATCACGGTGCAGCATCGCCCGGGCCCCACGCAGGTGGCACGCTTCCAACTGTCGCCCGATGGTCGCACCGTGGTCACCAGCTCGGTCCTGGAGCGCGGCGACTCGCTCCTCTCTCTCCCCACGACCGGAGCACTGGTCGGTGACCGCTTCTACTTTGTCGCTGCGAGTCACTTCGATCGGCTCGGTGTCGACAACCGCCTGGCACCCCCCCGAACGCCAGCGGAACGCTCGGTCGTGCGCGTGATCGACCTCGGCACGCTGCGATGATGTAGCTTTGGTGGCATCTCCTTCCACCCATCGAGCCGATGCCCCTCACCCGCCGCCAAGCCCTCGAGACGCTGAGCGCCCTCCTTGCCGTGCCGCTACTGCGGTGGCCTGATCGCGTGGACGATCCACTCGCCGGGACGATCCTCGAGTTCCAGGCCGGCCGGGTCCGGGGCGACTGGACCGCCGAGGAGGTGACCCGGCGCGCACTCGACCGGAGCTACGCCTGGAACCGGGTGCTCCACTCGACCGACCTGCTGTCGGACACCGCCCTCGCCGAGGCGAGGGCCTCCGACGCCCGCGTCAGGAAGGGCGACCTGCTCGGCATGCTCGATGGCGTGCCGATCTTCGCCAAGTCGATCTACGACATGCGGGGGCTGCCGACCACGGCATCAAGCGCGGCGTGGGCGGCGCTCTTTCCCGACGCCGTCGCGCGCGACTCGATCGAGGTGGCCCGGCTGCGGGCTGCGGGGGCGATCGTCCTCGGCAAGACGGTGGCGGATGACTTTGCCTATCACGGCAACGGCACCAGTTCGCTCTCGGGACAGGTGCGGAATCCGCACGACCCGACGGCGACGCTCACCCCCGGTGGCTCAAGTGCCGGATCGGCAGTGTCGGTCGCGTGCGGCATCGCGTTCGCGGCACTCGGCACCGACGACGGCGGCAGCAACCGGATCCCGGCGCAGTTCAGCGGCGTGGTGGGGATGAAGCCGACCTTTGGCCTGGTGCCGCGCACCGGCGTGATCCCGACCTGGCCCTATCTCGACACCCACGGCCCGCTGGCGCGCTTCGTGGCCGACGCGGCGCTGCTGCTGGAGGCGATCGCCGGGTGGTCGGACAGCGATGGATTGAGTCTTCCGGGCGATCGCGCCTCCCTGGCCAATTTCGCCGACGCGCCGCTCCGCGGTGCCCGGCTCGGCCTGGTCGACGCGCACATCCCGCGCGACAAGATGTCGGCCGAGTCGCTGGCAGTGTGGGACCGTGCGCTCGACGACCTCAAGGGCGCCGGTGTGGAGATCGTGCCGTTCGCGCCCGACACCACCCTCTGGAACGTGCGGCAGCAGTTCGCCGACCTCGCGACGAAGCGCGGCGACGTCAAGCCCGACTCGCGGTCTCCTGCCGCAACCGCCAACGCGTTGCTCCGCTACTTCCAGCGCCACCATGGCGACGCGCGGACGATGGTGCGGCGCGGCCTCGCGGCCTACCAGCACTTCTACGACGTGCTGCCACTCGACTGGGACGCGATGGCGCGGATCATGGTCGAGCCATACGAGCAGGACCCGGCAGGCCAGTCGTTCGCCCGATCGCGTGCGGCGCTCAACGCGCGGCTGGCGGCGCAGTTTCGGCGAGGCGCGGATCGACGCGATGATCTACCCGACCATCCCCTTCCCCGCCCCGCGTGCCGACGGCGACTGGCCCGACATCCGCACCACGCTGGGCTACGGCAATTGGCTCGGCATTCCAGAGGTGTCAGTACCGAGCGGCTTCGACGCGACCGGGCTGGCGGCCGGCAACATCTCGTTCGTGGGAATTCCGGGCAGCGATGCGCGGGTGCTTGCCGTGGCGCACGGCTACGAGCAGGCGTCGCAGCGGTTCGTGGTGGCGCGGGCGGTGAGCTGATCCTCCGCACTGATCAGCGCCGCACGGTGACCATGGCGCAGTACATCCGGCGTCGAACGGGAGTGCAGGCAGGTGGGCGAGGCGGGCTCCGCAACATGTTCTCGCGTTCACTCGGCGCCCGCTCGCCCGGCGCGTTCTGGCGGTACTGGAATCCAGTCTTCGGTTACACGCTTGGTCGCTACGTGAACGCACCGCTCCGGCGACTGATGCCGGCTGCCCTGGCGCTGGAACTCACCTTCCTCGTCTGCGGCGCGTTTCACGACCTGGTCACGATGGCCGCACGCGGCTCCTGGGCGTTCCTCTTCACCCCATGGTTCTTCTTCCTGGGGATCGGCGTGCTGCTCGGACAGTGGACGAGACTCGACCTGTCCCAGCGCCCATGGTTGGTCCGGACCTGCGTCAATCTCGTCTATCTGGCGGGCTGCCTCGGCTTGGCGCTCGTGGTGAAACGAGGGGTGGGGCTGTAGGTAGGGCAGAATGGGATCGGCTCGGTCAGGATCTCGTCAGCCGTCTCCCGCACCCCTCGCCACCACCCGTTCAACCGCTAGAGTGGAGGGAGATGCATGGCCGTGTCCCTGGCCAGCCGTTCCGTCGCGCTGCGGGTCTCGCCCAACTCGACGCGGCTGGCCGCGAGAAGACTCGCCACCGATCGAAGCCAAGAGAACCTGATGCGACACACGACCCCGCTCCTGCTCCTGTCCGTCACTGCCACCCTCGCCACTGGTGCCATCACCGCCCAGTCCGGCCTTCGCGGCGATCCAGCCGCGATCGCCGACGCTCGCGCCATGGTCGAGACGATGGGTGGTGCAGCGGTCTGGCGCGACCTTGGTTCGCTCCACTTCGTCCACGAGTGGTTTCCGTGGGATCGCAGTGACAGCTACGTCGAGAACGAGATCCTCGACATGACCGGTCCGCGCTCGAGCGCAGACCGAAGGAGTGAGGTCAGGCACGACGTGCGGGTCTACTCCCCCGAGAATGGCCGCTGGACGATGCGCAATGGCGAGTTCGCCCGCGGCACGCGCGAGCAGCTCGACGCCGACTTGGCACGCGCCCCGTTCAACTTCTACCGGCTGGTGAAGGGGGTGGCGGCCGACGACCCGTTCTACGAGGTTCGCTTCGGGCAAGGCGACATCCCGGGCACCCGACGGCTCGAGTTCCGCGGCCCCGACGGCAGCCTCGGCGGCTGGGTGATCCTCAACACCCGGAAGGAGCCGATCGTCAAGGCCACGCCGATCTACCGATACACCCTCGGACCGCTCAAGCGGTTCGGCAACCTGAGGATCCCCGCCTGGGGGGTCTACGACAACGGCTACACGCGCTACCAGATGATTTCGCTTGCAGGCGACCGGGAGCCGCCGCCGCGGGCGACTTTCCAGCCGCCGACTGGCGTGATTGGCACTGGCCCCTAGGATTTCGGGGTCCCGATTCGCCAGTCCCCGATTCCGCCGGTATCCATGCCCGAGCTGACCCCCCTCGCCGCCACCACCCAGGACGTCTACGAGCGCCAGGCCGCCCGCTTCGACCGCGAGCGGCCAAAGCGGCTCCACGAGCAGGCCTGGCTCGACCGTTTTCTCGACCTGGTGACTCCCGGCGGCCTGGTCCTCGACCTCGGTTGCGGTACCGGCGACCCGATCGCGGCGTACATCATGTCACGCGGCTTTCGGGTGATCGGCGTCGATGCCTCGCACGCGATGCTCGAGATCGCCCGGAAGCGCTGGCCCCGATGGCGATTGGCGCCACGCCGACATGCGCACCCTCGCCTTGCCGGAGCGCTTCGACGGGATCGTCGGCTGGGACTCGTTCTTCCACCTGCGGCGGGACGAGCAGCGCGACGGGCCGTGCTACCGCGCGCGTCCGGCGCTCACCGTGGTCGCCACCAAAGCCAGGGCAAGCCAGACCAGCAGCGCCCCGGCGCCCACCACGGCACCACTCGCCGACGCGCTGCGAATACCCGAACCGAGCGCGGTCATGACACCCAGGGGGCCGCTCAGGAGCGTCGACTGCACCGTGTCGGCGACACGCCCCACCACGGGGACCCGATCGCCCAGCGCCACCATCCCCAGCATCAGTGCGCCACCCCAGGCCAGGATCCGCAGCATGTTGCCCGTGGCTGACGCCGTCAGCAAGCCGAGGATCGACCCGATCAGGTAGAGGGTGAGAGGCGCTCCGATCGCCAGCAACCAGGGAAGCGCCCGGAACGAGACCGACCCGCTACCGATCTGCACTTCGAGAAAGATCGCGACGAGGTAGAGCGGCACGAGAAATCCGAAGAGCAGCGTGGCACCGGCCGCCACCCGGAGCAACTCGATCGTGCGACGGTCGATCGGCAGCGCATGCAGCGCGCGGCGATCCCTCGGCGGGATCCCCTTCCAGAGCTGACCGGGGAGCAGGAAGGCCACCACCAACCCGAGCATCTCCCCGCGCACCACAAACGACATCGTCTGGCCCGCCACGGCACCCGCGGTGCGGGAATGAATCGCCACCGCGTACACGAACAGCATGAACGTCACCGTGAGCGCGGTCAGGATCGAGGCGAGGCCGATCCGACCCAGCACCGCGCGGAGCTGGGCCCGGTAGGCAACACCGATCGTGGCAGGCTGCGGAAGGTCAGGCATGTGCAAGCACCGGTTCGGGATCGGTGGCGTGCATCGCCGCCATCTTGAGGAGGACCACCGCGGCATCTTCCAGGGTGAGCGTGGCCACGTCGGTCACCCTGGCTCCCGCCTGCTCCAGCGTCTCGACCATCGCGGCGTGCGGTCCCCAGACGGTCCAGAGCTCCTCCTGGCCACGCCGTTCGCGGTGGAACTTCCGGGTCCGCGGCAGGGTGGGCGGCGACCAGTCGGACTCCGGGGGCGAGAGCCGGATCCGTCGCATGTCGCGACGCAGGTCGTCGCGCGCGGCCACATCGACCAGCCGCGAGTGGTGCAGCACCGCGAGTCGATCGGCGTATCCCTCGAGTTCGTGCACCAGGTGCGACGACACGATGACGGTGCATGGACTGTCGCTCAGGTGCGCGCCGAGCAGTTCGTGAAAGGTGTCGCGCATCAATGGGTCGAGCCCGTCGGTCGGCTCGTCGAGCAACAGCGCCGGTGGGCGATGCGCCAGTGCCGACAGCACCTGGGCACGGCGGAATTCGCCTTTCGATGCATCGCGGATCCGGCGATCGAGGCGCAGGTCAAGCAGGGTGGCGAGGTGTTGCGCATAGCTCGCATCCCACGTCGACCGGTAGCGCGACTCCGCCTCGAGAAAGGCCCCGATCGTGAGCTCGGGCCAGGGCCATGCGTTGCCCTCCGGCACGTAACCGATTGCCGCCCGGACTCGTCCGCCCTCGCGGGTCGGGTCAACGCCGAACACGTGCAGCACTCCGCTGGTCGGGGCAATGAAGTCGAGGAAGAGACTCAATAGTGTCGACTTGCCGGCGCCGTTGGCCCCGACCAGGAGGAGAAAGGCGCCTTCCGGCACCTCGAGATGGACATCGGTGACCGCCGAGACCTTGCCGAAGCGGCGGGTGACGCCGGTGGCGCGGAATGCCAGGCCATCGGCGAGGCCAGAACCGGTGCTCACGTTCGTGAACCACGGTCCGATGACCGCTCGACTGCGGCGATGCCGCGGATCAGGTCGTCGGCCTCGAAGCCCTCACGCTCGGCGGCACGCAGCGCATCGCGGGAGATCTCTTCCAGCACCGACTCGCGCAGCCCCGCCTGGCTTGCGTCGGGATGCACGTAACTGCCGAGGCCACGGCGCACGTAGATCAGCCCCTCGCGTTCCAACTCGCGGTAGGCCTGCTGCACCGTGTTCGGATTGACCCGCAGCTCGACGGCGAGCTGCCGGGTCGACGGCAGCGCCGCGTCCGGGCCGAGGGCACCGCGCACGATCGCCCGCCGGACCTCCGCCATGATCTGCTCGAAGATCGGCCGCGGATCGTCGGCACTCGGTGGAGCAAGGAAGGTCACCACAGCCCCCGGGAGAGCGAGAATCGGCAGCGGCGAACGGCACCGCACTGGTGCACCAGCATACTAGTGCAGTAGGTCTGCTGTCAAGCACCGTCGCTCCTCGCATCCGAGATCTCCTCGGCCCCGACCGAGCTCAGCGCTTCCTCGCCCCGGTCAGCAGGGAATCGAGCTCCTCCCGCGGGTACCAACGCCCGTTGACCATCACCCCGTCGGGATGCCGGAGGACCGTGAGGTCACCGAGCGGATTGCCGTCAACGAGGACCAGGTCCGCCGGGGCGCCGACGACCAGGCGACCGCGCAGCGGCTGACCAAGGAACTCACCCACGTTGCGCGTCGCACTCGAGAGCGCCTGCCAGGGTGTGAAGCCGCCGTCGCGCACCAGCACCTCCAGCTCGTCGTGCACGGCGAACCCGGCGACCATCAACGGGTTGCCCGAGTCGGTGCCCAGCAGGAAGCGCGCACCGGCCTCGCGGAGCACCGGCAGGAGACCAGCCATGAACCGGTAGAACGGCGACGGGCCGGTTCGCTCCCGATTCCCCTTGAGCGAACTCCACCATCCGAATGTCGCCGAGTCGACGTAGGCCATCTCGGGCGCATCGAGACGCGCGGTGTATTCGGTGGTCCGGGAGTGGTCGAGCGCCCACAGTGAGGCGAGTGTGGGGGTGACCCAGGCGTGGCGCCCCTCGAACAGCTCGCGCGCCCGGGGATAGGCGGTCGAGTCGCCCCGGTGGCCCGCCAGCGCGAAGGCGATCTTGTCGATGTGCTGCAGGTACTGACCCACCCCGAGGGCATGCTCGAGCCCCACGTCGGCGGGAATGTGCCCGTCGAGAGGCAGCCCGAGGGTTCGCCCTGCCTCCACCAGCGCGTCGTAGGATGCTCGCGACAGCCCGTCGTAGATCTTCAGGTAGTCGTAGCCGGCGTCCTTGGCGTCGTGCGCCGCCTTGTATGCCTCCTGGGGCGTGGTGACCAGCACGTGACGCCAACGCTGCGGCACCCCGGCCAGCAGCGGCGACGCCACCAGCATCCGCGGCCCCGGGCGGAGGCCCCGGGCCAGCGAGTCGCGCAGCGCCAGGTGGGCCGGGCTGCCGTTCATCTCGCGGACGAAGGTGACACCGTTGGCCAGGAAGAGCGGCATCTCGCTGGCGTCGGTATGCACATGCATGTCGGTCAACCCGGGCATCAACACCCGTCCTGCTGCCTGCACCGTGCACGCACCGGCTGGCAGGGTCGCCGGATTGATCGCCGCGATGGCGCCGTCGCGAACCAGGACCGTGGCATCGCGCACCAGGTCGGGTGAGTCCATGGTGAGGAGTCTGACACCCACAAAGGCCACCGGCGCGCCGACGGGACAGGGTGGGACCGGTCCACGCGACGGCGTCACCGTACCGACGAGCATGCCGAGCAGGAGAACGGGCAGGATTCGCAGCATGGCAGGTCAGCTCCGGGTTGGAGACGTCGGCAGGGTCGCATCGAGCAGCATCCGGGCGTGTCGGGTGGCGGCGGGGAGCAGCGTGGTGTACAGCGTCGCCGTCCGGCTGCGAGCCGCCGCGCCGGGCCAGTCGGACGGCAGCAGCTCAGGCGCAAGCTCCGGATCGTCCCACGCGACGCCGAGATGGTCGAAGACGATGCCGAACCGGAGCAGGAACGCGTCGCGATCGGACACTCCGGCAGCGACGATCGGCTCCAGGGCATCGAGACGGGTCAGGACGCGCTGGTAGCGTCGAGCCAGCTGTGGCAGCGGCCAGCGCGCCAGGATCGAGGGCCGTGCCGCGTCGTTGACCAGCGGTCCCCGGAAGATCATCACCCGCTCCCGGGCGGGGGGACTCAACGCCCCGGCGAGGCGTTGGCCAATGTCGCGGGGATGGATGTAGACGTCGTCACCCAGATCGGCGAACCCGTGTACGGCCAGCAGGGCCACCACCCGCTCGCGAGTGGTTTCCTGCGCGGGGGTCCGCAGGTCGAGTCGCACCAGGGTCCACTGCCCGTCCCAATCGGACCGGGGCTGCTCGAAGATCTTGTCGGTGCCGGCCTCGATCTCGGCTGCGGCGTATGCCGACACCCGGTACAGCTTGGCGCGACCGACCTTGCGACTGGCAAGCTCCCCGCGATGCTCCATTCGGTAGAGGGTCTGGCGAATCACCGCCGTGTCGCGGCCAGCCTCGGTGAGGGCCTGGATGAACCACATCCCCGGCAACTCGCCGTCGGCCTCGGCCCCGAAGGCACTGAACGCCGAGTAGACGAAGTAGCTGAGCGGGACGTCGGCAATTGTTGACCGTAGATAGGTAGACCTATGCTCATCACAGTCAACAATAGGGCGCGGTCAGTCCGGATCGCAACCCCAGCCGTGCCCCGCTCGCGTCAGGATCCCGTTAGCCGCGGCGCGTCCCTCTCGCCTGCGCTCGTGCACCTGCTACCGTAGCGGGGTGTGCCGAGTCGCGTCCGACCCCGGTCCCCCGAATCAGCACGACCCCCCGCAAGAATGGAGCGACCGTCGAACGTTCCCCGTCCGGGGTCCGCGCCATGCTGCCTGCGGCGTCTCATCCCCTGCCTGACTCTCGGTCTCGCCCCGGTCACGCTGGGGGCACAGGCCGCCGGCGCTGCCGGCCCGCCAGATCACCCACACCGAGAACTATGACCCGACCCTCTCGCCCGACGGCCGGCGGATGATCTACGCCTCGCTGGTCGGCGGCCGCGAGCAGCTCTTCGTGCGGACGATCGCGGAACGCACAACCCGGCAACTCACCAGCGACGACATCGACCACGAGGACCCGGCATGGTCACCCGACGGGCGGTGGCTCGCCTTCACCGCGGTGCGTGGCGAGTCGCGGCGGATTGCGGTGATGCCGGCCGACGGCGGGGCGCCACGTTATCTCACGCCCGACACCGAACGCGCAATCCATCCCAGCTGGTCGCCCGACGGCCAGCGACTCCTCTATTGCACCGACGACGATGTGGCCCCGCCGAAGAAGAACGTTTCCGACGTCAAGGCCATCGACATGGCCAGCGGCCGGATCCGGACGCTGATCACCGGCGGGGTGAACACCTTTCCGGTCTACTCCCCCGACGGCACCCGGATCGCCTTCCGCCGCATGCTGGGTGAGCGCAACTCCGAGGTGTTCCTCGCCGACAGTGCGGGGCACGGCGCCATCAACCTGAGCAACGACCCCGCGTTCGACGGCTGGCCGTCGTGGTCACCCGACGGCCGCTGGCTGGCGTTCGCCTCGAATCGGGGCCCCGGGACGGCCTACCGGATCTACGTGATGCGACCCGACGGCAGCGACGTGCGCCTCGTGGCGGACACGCGCGGCAGGGCCACGTCGCCGATCTGGAGCCGGGATGGTGCCAGCCTGTACTTCACCAACTGCTGGCGCGTGGGCGACGGCACCGACTGCCAGGTGTTCGTGGCGAGCCCGGCATTCCTGGCTACCACCAGCCCGGAGCCTACAGGGTCAGAGGGAACGTGACCACCTGCGGCACGCCATCGGCATCCTCGACGATTCCGGTGATCGCCGAATCGCTCGCCAGGACCCGGTAGCGCGTCGCGAAGCGGGTCGGCAGGTCGAAGGTCCCGAGATAGCGCCCATCGGCCTCGAACACGTCGAATCGGCTGCCGCGGTCGGCGGGGCGTTCGACGAAGAGACGACCGGCCCCGGACGCCACCAGTCGCGCGATCGGCGGCTTGGTTGCCGGCACCCGCTCCGGGTCCACATCCGGCATGCTGTCCCACTTCGGGCCGACCGAGGCCCGCAACGCGCTGTCGCGCTCCGCCACCGTGACCGGCTCGGGCACGACATCGCGCCGGATCGTCGCGACGGTGTCGCCCTCCTCGGTGACCCGGCGGATCAGATACTCGGCGCTCGTCGCCATCCAGACGTCGCCGTCGGGGGTGCCGGCCCACAGCTCGGCCGAGGAATACGGCACGCCAGCGACCATCGCGAGTCGACCATCCGGCCGGTGGATCTCGTAGGTCTCGACCTCGACGGGCGGAAGCATCTCGAGGGTGGGCTGCCACGTCGGCGGCCTGGCCCGCAGGACCGCGCGGCGGAACCGGGTCCGCGATTCCCGCACGAAGACCAGACCCATGAGGGTCCCGTCGCGGTCGAACATCGGGACCTGCGGCGGATCGACCGTCAGGGACGGCCAGGTGATGGTGGTGTCCAGCGCCCCCGATGCGGAGAAGACGCTGAGCACCCGCTTGGCGGCGTCGTCGACCCAGAGTCGACCCGACCCGTCGATCGCCAACCCGCCGATCCCCCGGAACTCGCCCGGCCCCTCGCCGCTCCGCCCGACCGAATCCCAGGCGACACCGGGGCGCTTGACATAGATCGCGTTCGCCGAGGCGTCGGCCAGATAGAGATCGCCGTTCGGCGCACGGGTCCAGTCGGCCAGGAAACCGACCGCCGGCGCGAGGGAATCCGCAGTCAATTGCACGGCTTCACCCGCCTGGAGTCGCGGGTCGTCACCGGAGTCTTGCGGGGCCCCCTTGCAACCGGCGAGCAGCGATGTCACGGTGCCGATCAGGACAGCGAGCGCTCGTCCGACCGGTGCGGCGTTCCGCCACCGAATGATGATCATGTCGTCTGAAGTCCCGTTCGCGACGTATCGACAACCATAGGCGATCCATCGCGGCAGAGCCACGGCGGATCCAATCGGTATCCGACATTGCATCATGCATGCGCTGCATGCGACCCTCGGCGTACACCGGGTCACGACAATTCCCGGTGCCCCTCCGCGAGAAACAGTCGCCCCAAGACACGCCAGCCGCCCTGACTCACCTTGACCCGATCACCGTTGCTCAGCTCGGCCCAGCGCAGGTGGCGACCGCGGGAATGGAGCCGCATCACGTGATCGCGATTGACGATCCGTGAACGATGCACTCGCAGGAACCGCTCGTCCAGTTCGGCTTCCAGCGCCGTGAGCGTGCTGCGCATCACCTGCATCCGCGTGCCGGCGAAGATCCGCACGTAGTTCCCCGAGGCCTCCAGCACCCGGATCTCGGCAAACGGGATCCGGTCGATGGTGTTGCTTGACTTGACGACGAGCACCGGCGGCGTCTTGGTCGCGGTCGGCCGTGTCGGGGCCCGGGACGGTTCGCGGCGGGTGGTGCGCACGGTGATCGCCACCACGATCGTGTAGCCCAGTACCTCGAGCAGGGTGCTGCCCTCGAGGTGACGCATCATGATCACGCGCCACGGCAGGGCGACCAGGTCGCCCAGCGTGAACAGATCCCACCACGCCACGAAGGCGGCGTGCGCGAGGATCACCACCGGACAGAGCGCGACGAGGAGCACCATCGTCCGGCGACGGCTCGCCTCGGCGAGCGACAGGACAAGCCAGACCAGCAGGGCGAAGACGGTCCAGGCGAGCCAGTGCGGGAGATGGAGCCGCAGCAGCATCCAGAGGTCGGCATGGTCGCCGGGGCGGGCGTACACCTGCAGCGCCGCGATCAGCCCCAGCAGCGCGCCACCGCCGAGCCACAGCAGGACGATCGGGATCGGCGGGAAACGCGGCCTGACAGGCGTGGAAGGAGCGGGGTCGGACATCGATTCGTCCTGGCGAGGTCATCGATTGGCGGCCGAGCCACCGGACAACGGCGCCAGCACGTCGGACCATGGCGTACTGGAGATGTGGATCGACACGACGCGGACCGGGACGAGGTCGTGGCGGGCGGCCAACTCGCGGAGCTCGGCGAGCGGCTGACGCCAGAGGTTCGGTTCGAACCGCTCCGGCCGGAACAGATCTGCCGCGTACAGTATACCCCGCTCCGGCAGCCAGGCCACAAGCTGATCCTCGTGGGTGGCCCCGCGCCCGTGATTGGCGAACAGCACCAGGCGATCCGCTCCGGCACCGATCACCGACGAATCCCGGACCTCGGTGATCCGCGGTGCCCGAGCGCCGCCGTTGGCGGCCACCACCTCGCGGATCAGCGAGGAGGTTTCGGGCGAGGCAAGGATCGGGATGCCGCGTGCGACCAGTTCACCGATCCCGGCCATGTGGGGCCAGGTCGCCGATGTCGCCACCGCGGCGACGGGCTGCCCTCCGGGGAACCAGCGCTCCGCCTCGGCGAGCACCAGTCGCATGTAGGTGCGGGAGTGCGGCGTCCCCAGCACCACGTAGTTGCGGCCCTGACGCACCAGGTACACCGTGAAGGGCCCTGGAATCGCCAGGACACCCGGCGCGAGCCAGGCCGTGGAATCCGTCCCGTTGCCGAGCCGCACCTCGTCCCGGGCGGCGAATCCCTCCCGGAGCACGTCAGTGATCGGGAACGAATCCGATGGAGTCGGCGGATCGAGTTCGACGCGCCGGATCATCACGTGCCGGATGCTCCGCCCCCCGCGATAGACCGTCCGCACCATCGGATACCGGATGCCACCGTCGAGCCACGCCCACGTCCCGTATACCGTGATGGTCCTCAGCGTTCCCCACATCCCCCAAGTCGGATCGTCGACAAAGCGCTGATCGAGGCCGATGGCCACCGGCAGGTCGGTCGCCCGATCCAGATAGACGCGATCCCGGTCATGGTCGAAGGCGACCGTGCGCACCGGACGGCCGGCGATCGTCGTGTCGGCCGCCATCGCGAGGTCGGTGGCAGCCAGTGCCCGGAAGAGTACCCGCTCGATGCCGTGGCGAAGCCAGGGGTAGCTCTCGCGCCACTGCGACGGGGAGCCGGGCACCGTTCGGTCGCCCATCACCCGGACGGCGGTGGTGGAATCGAGGACCTCCGTGGAAGGAATCGAATTGGGGCGCAACGGGAAGGAGGCCACCGCGGAGCGCCGAAACCGGAGTCCGTCGAGGTCACGAAGTTCACTGAATGCTTGGTACAGCGGCACCGTCGGCGCCCCGGCCGGAGAGATGCTCGACAACTCGTCGGTGGACGATCCGATGAGTCGGACCGCGTGAAGCTGCCGGAAGGCGGTCCCGCCCATCACTTCGACGGCCCGGTCGATGAGCGAGCGGGGAGATTCCCGCTGGGCCATCAAGGGTGGCGCGACGCTCAGGACCGCGAGAATGCACAAGATCGGGTGGCGACAGCGGGAAGTTCGTGGCACGTGACCGCTCCGTGAGAACGTGGCAGGGTGGACCGTCCATGACGGAGCAGCGTACCGAGAAAGTTCAGGCAGGGTGCGGCCTTGGGACGAAACCGCCGCCTCTTGTGGACCGAACTTCCGGCTCTCGATGTCCGGAGGGGGAGCCGAACCCTCTCGCGAGTCCGGATGGAGGAGCCCCCAGGCTACCTTTCCGGTTCGCAGCAACGATCCCGAGCCGCCGAAAGCCCTCGTGTCCGACCTCACCCCCCTCGCCGCCACCACCCAGGCGGTCTACGAGCGCCAGGCCGCCCGCTTCGACCGCGAGCGTCCGAAGCGACTGCACGAGCAGGCCTGGCTCGACCGTTTTCTCGATCTGGTGACTCCCCGCGGTCTGGTCCTCGACCTCGGTTGCGGCGCCGGCGACCCGATCGCGGCGTACATCATGTCGCGCGGCTTTCGGGTGATCGGCGTCGACGCCTCACACGCGATGCTCGAGGTCGCCCGCGGGCGATACCCCGATGGCGACTGGCGTCACGGCGACATGCGCACCCTCGCCTTGCCGGAGCGCTTCGACGGGATCCTCGGCTGGGACTCGTTCTTCCACCTGACTCGCGACGAACAGCGCGCAGTGCTGCCGCGATTGGCCGCCCACCTGGCGCAAGACGGTGCCCTGATGCTCACCGTTGGCACCCACGACGGCGAAGTGATGGGGCACGTGGGCGGCGAGCCGATCTACCATGCCTCGCTCGACCCGGGCGAGTACCGGCGGGTCCTCGATGGGCTGGGCCTCGCGGTGGTCGCCTTCGTGCCCGAGGACCCTGACTGCGACGGGCACACGGTGCTGCTGGCGCGGCGCTGAGGCGGCACCTCTCCCGTCGGTCGCCCGATCAGGCTACCGTATCAGGGATGCCCCCCACGCCACCGATCGACCCGCAGCACTGGCCTCGGGTCCAGGCGCTCTTCCAGCAGGCGCTCGAGCTGCCACCCGAGCGCCGCGCCGCATTCGTGGCGGGGGAGGAATCCGACCCGGAGGTCCGCGAACTGGTGACCCGGATGCTCGAGGCCGACCTCGACACCGGCCTCGATCCTCGATGGCGACGCCGAGGCGCTGCTCGGCGGTACCGGCCGACCCCGCCGGACCCCGAGACCCCCGACCCGATGCTCGGCCGCACGGTTGGTCCGTGGCGAATCGTCGAACGGCTCGGCCAGGGCGGGATGGGCACCGTCTACCTCGCCGAGCACGGCGAACTGGGCCATCAGGTGGCGCTCAAGGTGATCCGCCCGGGCATGCACTCGGCGGGCATCGTCCAGCGCTTCGAGCAGGAGCGGCAGATCGTCGCGTCGCTCTCCCACCCCAACGTGGCCCGGCTCTTCGACGGTGGCCTCACCGACGACGGCCTGCCCTGGTTCTCGATGGAGCTGGTGCGCGGCGAGCCGATCGACCGCTGGTGCGAGCGGCGGCAGCTGGGGCTGCGCGATCGACTGGCCCTCTTCGGCAGCGTCTGTGATGCGGTGCAGTACGCGCACGCCCGGCTCGTGGTCCATCGCGACCTCAAGCCGGGGAACATCTTCGTCGGCGACGACGGCATCCCCAAGCTGCTCGACTTCGGGATCGCCAAGATGCTCGCCGGCGACGCCGTGGAGGAGCCGGGCCTCACCCAGAGCGGCGTCCGCCCGATGAGCCCCGCCCACGCCGCACCCGAGCAGGTCCTCGGCCAGCCGATCACCACCGCCACCGACGTCTATGCGCTGGGCGTGATCCTGTACGAGCTGATCGCCGAGCGGGGGCCCTACGGCGATCAGCTCACCGGGCATGCGCTGGAGGACGCGATCCTCCACACCACCCCGGCGCGGCCGAGCGCCATCGGGTCGTTCCGCGCCGGACGCTTCGGCGGCGACCTCGACAACATCGTGTTGATGGCGCTCCGCAAGGAGCCGGACCGGCGCTATCCCTCGGCCGGCGCCTTCGCCGAGGACATTCGCCGCCTGCTCGGCGGCCATCCGGTGCGCGCCACCCGCGACTCGGCGGGGTACCGGCTCCGCAAGTTCGTGGGCCGCAATCGCGCCGCCGTCGCCGCGACCGCGGCTGGCCTGCTGCTCACCGGGGGGAGCATCGGGTGGTACACCGGGCAGCTTCGCGACCAGCGCGCCCAGGCGCAGCTCGAGGCCGACAAGGCCGGCCAGGTCGCCACCTTCCTGCAGGGCATCTTCACCGCCTCGGACCCCGGCGATCTCAACCGCGATGCGCCGGCGGCGCTCGACCGGACCGCCGGGCAGCTCCTCGCCAGCGCCGTTTCGCGGATCGACACCGCCCTGACCGGCCAGCCGGCGGTGCGCGCCTCGCTCCTCTCGGTGCTCGGGCAGACCTATCGCTCGCTGGGCGAGTACCGGCGCGCCGTCGGACTGCTGGAACGCGCCGACAGCTCGCTCGCGCTCGCGGCCAAGCCCGACCCGGTGCTCCAGGCCCAGGTCGACAACGCGCTCGGGAGCGCGTACTGGGAGCTCGGCGATCTCGGTCGGGCCGCAGCGGTACAGCGCCGGGCGTACGACCAGATCGTGGCCACCACCCGGCCCGACGACTACGTGCGTGGGGTGGCGGCCAATGACCTGGCCAACATCCTGTGGCAGGGTGGCGACGCCGCGGCGGCCGAACCGCTGATGGACGAGGCGGTCCGGATCTTCCGCAAATCGGGCGACCCCGACGACCCGTCGCTGGCGACCGCGATCGGCAACCGGGCCGGCATCCTCCGGGAACTGGGACGGATCGACGAGGCGGAGGCGCTGTATCGCGAGGCGATCGATGCCAAGCGTCGCAGTCTGGGGCCGGACCATCCCGGCCTCGCCACTTCGCTCGGACAGCTCGCCTCGCTGCTGCTGCAGGATCGCGGCGATGCGGCCGGCGCCGAGGCACTCGACCGCGAGGCGCTGGCGATCCGCCGCAAGGCGCTGGGTGACAAGCATCCCTATGTGGCCGTGTCACTCAACGAACTCGCCGCGGCCCTGCAGGGCGAGGGGAAGCTCGACGAGGCGGAGGCCACCTATCGGCAGGCGCTGGCACTCCGTCGCGAGGTCTACGAGCCGGGACATCCCTACATTGCCTATTCGCTGGTCGGGCTGGCCGACCTGCTGGTCGAGCGCCACCGTCCCGCGGAGGCCGAGCCGTTGCTGCGTGAGGCGCTGTCCATCAGGACCAGGGCGCTTCCGGCTGATCACTGGCTGATCGGCGAGACCGAGAGCCGACTGGGACGCTGCCTGGTCCTGGTCGGCCGGGCCACCGAGGGTGTCCCGCTCATGGAACACGGCCATGCGATGCTCCAGGCGCGATTCGGCCCCGGTGATCGCCGCACCAGGGCGGCGCTGGCCCGCCTCGATGCGCCGATCGTGCCGGCTGTGACCCCCACGGTCGAGACAAACTGACATGGCCGACGACCACCACATCACCGACGTGCTGACTCACCTCGAGGGGGCGCCGCGCGAGGCGGTCGACCGGGTCTTCCCGCTGGTCTACGACGAGCTCAAGGCGATCGCCGCTGCACGCTCCGCGAGGAACGCGAGGGGCATACCCTCACCGCCACTGCGCTGGTGCACGAGGCCTACCTCAAGCTGGTGGACCAGCGCACAGGCCGACTGGAAGAACCGCGCCCACTTCTTCGCGATCGCGGCGCGCGCGATGCGGCGCATCCTGCTCGACCACGCCATCGCGCGCAAGGCCAAGAAGCGGGGCGGCGGCGAGCCGTTCGTGACCCTGATCGACGAGGCTGCGGGTGAGGACACGAGCCCCGAGCAGCTCATCGAGCTCGACGATGCGATGTCGCGCCTGGCGGACCTCGATGCCCGCCAGGCGCAGATCGTGGAGATGCGCTTCTTCGGCGGCCTCACCCTCGAGGACATCGCCGGCGTGCTGCGGCTCTCGCTCTCCAGCGTCAATCGCGACTGGCGCGCTGCACGGGCCTTCCTGACCACTCAACTCGCCGACTGAGCCGCGACCTAGCCGACGCTCACCTGCCGCTGGGTCGCCGTGACGTCGTAGTAGAGCGTCAGGCCGCACTTGGAGTCGCCGACGCCCAGCCCGCGGTCGGACTTGGTGCCGCCGCTCGGCAGCAGCGAACTGGGCGTGATCGTGGTCGACTTGGACTTGTTGTTCATGTCGCTGTCCTTGCTGGTGCCGTCCCACTCGGTCACCGCCATCTTGAGCACCACGCCCTCGCCCGCCTTGAGGTTGACGAACGACCAGGTCTTGTTGGCGAAATTGTCGGACGCGTTCTTCCCCAGGCTGACGGACTGCCCGAGCACCGAACCGTAATTCGCGGTCTCGAGTGTCTTCGTGGTCCCGCCGTACGAGGCGGTGATCCGGTACTGGTACTCCCCGGGCTGGTCGGCGCCGAGGAAGCCGGTCCCGTCACAGGTCTCCACCGTCGAGGAGTGCACGTAGCGCACGGTCACGTCCACGTCCCAGCGAGTCTCGGTGGTCACGCCGGGATCGTCACTCGGACCGGTCGGATCACTGTTGCCGCCGCACGCGGCGGTCACGCAAAGTGCCACCGCGGCAAGGCGCGGCAGCCAGGTGTGGGTGTTCATGCTCATCTCCATGGGTTGGCCGGCGGGTGGGCGCCGGGTTCAGGAGATGACGCGGAAACGGGACGGGAAACGTGTCACGCCACGGCGCGGAGGCCCTTGAACGGTGGCGGGGGACGGGGAGTATCGGCGCCAGCCCCCCTGTCGCCTGTCGCTTGTCGCCGAGAAAAGGCTAGAATTGGCCCATGACCGGGAATCGATCACTGATTCTCATCAAGGCGACCCACACCCTGGTGTGGGCCTTCTTCGTGGCCGTGATCGTCGCGATCCCCGTCGCGGCCACGCTCGGGCGGTTCGACCTGGCGGCCATCGCGAGTGGGGCCGTGATGGTCGAGGTGATCATCCTCGCCCTCAACCACTGGCACTGCCCACTCACTCCGATCGCGGCGCGCTACACCGACGACCGGCGCCCGAACTTCGACATCTACCTCCCCGAGTGGCTTGCCCGGCTCAACAAGCAGATCTTCGGGCCGCTCTACGTGGCATCGCTGCTCTACGCCTGGGCGTGGTGGAACGGGTGGCTCGGATAGCCGAGCCGGGGTCGAGCGAACGAGGCATTCGACGTACCTTCCCTGCATCCTCCCTCGCGTTTCATCCCTGCAACACACCCACAACGACCCGGAGCCGCGATGCCCCGACTCCCGATCGCCGCTGCCCTGCTTCTCACCACCGCCGCGGCACCGCTCACCGCCCAGGAACCCAACTTCGGTCGCGCGATGGCCGCCACCGCCAGTGAGCTCTATGTGGGCCAGCCAGTCAACTGGTACGGCCCGGGCACCGTCTACGCCTACCGACTCGGCAGCGACGGCCGCTGGCAGGAGCGGGGCCGCCTCTTCGCGTCCGACTCGAGTCGCAAGGACGACTTCGGTCGCGCGATCGCCGTCGACGGCAACACCATGGTGGTGGGCGCGCCACGCAAGGGCACCGGGGCGGCCTACGTCTTCACCCGACGCGCCGCCGATGCCCGCTGGCAGGAGGCGGCCCGCCTGGTGGCCCCCGACAGCGGCGACTTCGGCTACGCCGTGGCGATCGACGGCCCCGATCTGCTGATCGGTGCCCCGGGAGTGGCCCCGGGCGGGGTGGTCTATCGGTATCGACGCGAGGGGACGGCCTGGCGCCTGCGCGCCGTGGTGCGCGCCAGCGGCGGCGACCCCGACCGCAGCCCGGATCCCGGTGCCGGCTTCGGTGCGGCCATCAGCCAGCAGGGCGACTGGCTGCTGATCGGCGCGCCCGGTGTCGACTCGTCGTCGGGCGCGATCTACTTCGCCCAGCGGCAGGACGATGGCGCCTGGGGCACCCCGGCCGAGATTCGTCCGCCGCGAGCGCGGCTCGGTCCACAGGCTCGGCTGGGCGCGGCGGTGCTGCTCGAGGGCGACCATGCCTGGGTCGGGGCGCCGGGTGCGGCGACCGCCTTCGCGCTGTCGCTTGGCCCCGACGGCCGCTGGACCCCGTCCGGCACGCTGCAGCCGTTCGAGTCGCCCCGTGGCAGCCAGTTCGGGACGGCGATCGCCACGGTCGGGGGCGAGGTGTGGGTCGGCGCCCCCATGACCAACCGTGGCAACGGTCGGGTCTACCGATTCACTCCCGACGGCAGCGGGGGCTGGAGCAGTGCAACGCGCTTCGATGCCGACTCTGCCGACGGCACCTCATGGCCGTTCGCCTACGGCTACTCGTTGGTCGCCGCCGGTGACCAGATGGTGATCGGACAGCCGTATCGCGATTTCGGTGAGGGACGCGTGCTGGTCGCCGCACGGCGGGAAGGCGCCTGGCAACAGCAGCAACTCCTCGAGGGCGAGGTCTACGCGCTGGGCGGCAGCGCGACCCCGGCGGCCCGCTGTCAGGACGGCAAGATCGGTGCATTCACCTGCAACAACGTCGAGCTGATCGCCCACATGCCCACCTCGGCGCTGGGCGGCGGTCGCGGGGTGTGGGTCAACGACGTCTGGGGCTGGACCGACCCGGCGACCCAACGCGACTACGCCCTGGTGGCCCGCCGCGACGGCGCCGCGTTCGTCGACGTGACCGATCCCTCGCAGCCGCGGCTGGTCGGTTCGCTGCCCCGCACCGCCGGCTCACCGCCGTCGGTCTGGCGCGACATCAAGGTGATCGACAACCACGCCTACATCGTGGCCGACGGCTCCGGCGCCCATGGCGTGCAGGTGTTCGATCTCACCCGCCTGCGGGACGCGCGCGGCGCCCCGCGCGACTTCACCCCCGACACCACCTACCACGAGATCTACTCGGCCCACAACATCGTGGCCGACACCGCGTCGAAGTTTCTCTACGTGGTCGGCGCCAACAGTGGTGGAGAGAGCTGCGGCGGTGGCCTGCACATGGTCGACGCCCGGGACCCGGAGCAGCTCCGGTTCGCCGGCTGCTATAACGACCGCGCCGGCGCCAACCCGCGGGGCTACACCCACGACGCCCAGTGCCTGGTCTACCGCGGTCCCGACACCCGCTACACCGGTCACCAGATCTGCGTCGGCAGCAACGAGAAGGAGATCAACATCGCCGACGTGACCGACAAGGCGAACCCGGTCGTGATCGGTCGCAACTCGTACCCCAACGTCGCCTATGCCCATCAGGGATGGTTCGACGACGCGCAGCGCTATTTCTACATGGACGACGAGGAGGACGAGGCCGCCGGACTCGCGGACCACACCCGGACGATCGTGTGGGACCTGTCGGAGCTCGATGATCCGGTCGTGGCAACGATATACCACGGCCCGGTCGCCTCCTCGGACCACAACCTCTACGTGGTCGGCAACCGGGTCTACGAGTCGAACTACGGCAGCGGGCTCCGGGTGCTTGACATCAGTGACCGCACGGCGCCCAGGGAGATCGGCTTCTTCGACTCGGCACCGCTCAACCACGACGAGCCGGGGTTCAGTGCCACCGCCAGCGGGGCGTGGAGCAACTATCCGTTCTTCAAGAATGGTCTGGTGGTCTTCACCAGCGTGCGGGAGGGACTCTTCCTCGTGAAGGTGCAGGAGGCGCTGCCCTGAGCCTGTCGAAGGGCGCTGCCCTGAACGGGAGGACGAGATACGAGATACGAGATACGAGGTCACGGTGTGGCGGCCGACAACCTGATGGCAGCCGGCCGCCGTAGCCCTCGTACCTCGTACCTCGTACCTCGTATCTCGTACCTCGTATCTACTCTTCCTCGCTCCGCGGCTTGTAGTCCGACATCAACTTGTCCTGCAGTTGGCTGGGTGCCGACTCGTAGTGCGAGAACTCCAGCGTGTATGACCCCTCGCCGGCGGTGATCGACTTCAGCCGCATCGGGAAGCCATCGAGCTCGGACATCGGGGCCAGGGCGGTCACCCGGCCGCGGCCGGCGGGGAGCATGTCGGTGTTGCGGATATGGGCCCGGCGGCCCGACAGCTCCCCGGTGATGTCGCCGATGTGCGCCACCGGCACCTGCACCTCCACCATCATGATCGGTTCGAGCACCGTGGCATCGGCCTTGGCGAGTGCGTCGAGGAACGCCTTGCGGCCCGCCGAGACGAAGGCGATCTCCTTCGAGTCGACCGAGTGGTGCTTGCCGTCGTGGACCACCACCCGCACGTCCTGGAGCGGGTACCCCGCCAGGAAGCCGGTCTCCAGCACCTGGCGCACCCCCTTCTCGACCGCCGGGATGAAGACCGTCGGGATCGCGCCACCCTTGACCTCGCTGCCGAACTCGAAGCCGCCACCGCGCGGCAGCGGCTCCACCCGCAGGTACACCTCGCCGAACTGCCCCGCCCCGCCGGTCTGCTTCTTGTGGCGGCAATGCCCCTCGGCACGAGCCGCGATCGTCTCGCGGTAGGCGATGCTCGGCGGCCGGGTCTCGACGTGGATGTTGTGCTCCGAGGCCATCCGCTCCAGCATCATCCGGAGGTGCAGCTCCCCGAGGCCGCGAATGACCATCTCGTTGTTCTCGGCGTCGCGCTCCAGCCGCAGGCAGGGATCCTCGGAGAGGAACCGGTGCAGCACCTCGGAGAGCTTCTGCTCGTCGCCCCGTGTCTTGGGGATCAGCGTGAGCCCGAATACCGAGGCCGGCAGCTCGATCGGTGGCACCTGGATGTGGGCATCGTCGGGCGAGTCGTGCAGCACCTGGCCGTACGACAACTCGTCGATCCGCGAGATCGCGCAGATGTCGCCGGGCACCGCCTCCCGGATCTCCACCTGCTGCTTGCCAATCAGCCGCCAGAGGTGCGCCACCTTGAACGGCTTGCGGGCATCGCCGGCGTAGAGCTGCATCCCGGGGGTGATCCGCCCCTGGTGAACCCGGAGCACCGCGACCCGGCCGAGGAACTGGTCGCTCTCGACCTTGAAGATCTCGGCCACCACGTGGCGTTTCGGGTCGGGTTCCGGGATGAAGGCGGTCGACTCCCCACCGATCGTGCTGCTGTAGTGCGGCGGGTTGCCCTCAGTCGGGTCGGGGAGGAGCTTGACGATGATGTCGAGCAGGGCCGACACGCCGACGCCGGTCTTGGCCGAAGTGAAGACCACCGGGATCAGGTGCCCCTCGCGCATCGCGCGCTCGAGTGGCTCGTGCAGCTCTTCGGGCGACACCTCGCCGACCTCGAGATACCGGGCCATCAGCGCCTCGTCGACCTCGACCACCTGGTCGATCAGCTGCTGGTGGGCGTCGCTCACCGAGGAGAAGTCCGACTCACCATCGGGAGCAAAGAAGCAGTCGGAGACCCGGCTGGCGCCACCGGCGGGGAGGTTCACCGGCAGGCATTCCTTGCCGAAGACCTCCTGGATCTGGCGCAGCAGCCCGGGGAGGTCCGCATCGGCCATGTCGATCTGGTTGACCACGATCATCCGGTCGAGACCGAGCGATGCGGCTCGATCCATCATCCGGATGGTCATCGGCTCGACGCCGTGATGGGCATTGATCACGATCGCGGCGGTTTCGACCGCGGTGAGGCCCGGAAGTGAATGGCCCCGGAAGTCGGCTGACCCCGGGGCATCGAGCAGGTGGATCCTCGTGTCATCCACCTCGACGCTGGCCACCGCCAGCTTGAGCGAGTGGTGCGCCACCTTTTCCTGGGCCAGATAGTCGCAGGTGGTGGTCCCCCGCTCCACCGTCCCGGCGGCCTGGATGGCGCCGGCTTCGGCCAGCAGGGCCTCGACGAGGGTGGTCTTGCCGCTGCCGGCCTGGCCGACCATCGCCAGGGTCCGGATCTGATGGGTCGTCTTGGAGGTCATGGGCAATTTCTGGGCACGGCGAGCGCCCCGGGCAGTGGACAGAAAGGGGTGAATGGATAGGCTATCCCGAGATGGCGGCGTGGTCAATCAGGGGCTTCCCCCACGGGGCCGGTTCACCGGCTCCCTGGCAGATTCCCCTTCGACCAGACCCGTTGTGCCCCACTCCGATTCCCCGACGCCCCCGGCACTACCCGGGCGGGCGGCCGAGCGTGGGTGCCCGACCGCAACGATTGTGGCGCGCGGCGCGTCCACTCTGGTACTGGACCGCGACTTCGCCCGCCGAACCGGATGACCCCGATGCCTGCCGAATCCCGACCACTCGTCCTCGATAACCGCCACACCGGCGAGCGACTCGAGCTCCGCCGCGTGACCGAGGCCGGTGAGACCCGGCTCGAGCTGCACGGCAGCCTGCCGCCACGCCGGGAGGGGCCACCACTGCATGTGCATCACCGTGAGCACGAGGAGGGGAGGGTCGTGGCCGGGACCCTGTCGGCGGTCTGCGACGGCACGCCCCTCCGGATCCAGGCTGGTGGTTCCGTACGCTTCCCGGCAGGTTCGGCGCATCGCTGGTGGAATGCCGACGACACCGAGCTCGTCTTCGAGGGCACCTGCCGACCGCTGGTCGACCTCGATCGATATCTCTGGGCGGTGTTCGAGGTGGTCAACAGCGGCACCGCCCAGCGACCGCCGCTCTTCTACATGGCCCACGTGAACTGGCGCCATCGCCACACTCAGGCGGTCCTGATCGGCCCCCGTGGGCTCCAGACCGTCCTCTTCGTCGTGATTGTCGCGCTGGGCACGGTCCTCGGGCGCTACCGCGGCACTACCTGGCCGGGTTGCCCGGCTCGCTGTCCAGTCGACCCGCAACGCTGAGGCTGGCCCCGACCGCACGTCGGGTCGAGATTGCAGGCGATTCGTCCCGCATTCTCCGGAGCGTTGCCATGCGTCGTCCCATCCCACCCATCACCCTCCGGCACACTGCGGTCCTCGCGCTGCTCGTGCTCTCGGCCTGTGGCGACGGGCACGAGTCGACCACACCTCCGCCTGCGCTCGCCGGCATCTGGGCCGTGACCGGCCATCGACTGTCGGGCACCAGTGCAATGACCGACTCGGCTGCAATCTCGTGGTACGGCCGCACCGTGCGGCTCGGCGCCGACCTGGCGCGCTCCGGCAATGATCGCTGCGACCAGCCGCGGTATCGCGACCGGATGGTGCCACGTGACTCGCTGCTCGCCACCGACTATCGGGCATCGGCGGTGGACCTGCCGATGCTCGACTCGCTGTCGACGCTCGAGGTGGTCGAGGTGACCTGCGCCGGTGGCGACTGGACGACCCTCGGCGGCACGCTGATCGGCGTCGATGTCGACCATGCCCTGGCCCCGTGGAACGGGACGTTCTTCGAGCTCACCCGCGAGCACGACTTCCGCGCCAGCGGACACGGTCCGTCCTGGCGGCTCGAGATCATCCGCGGCGATTCGATCAGGATGCAGATCGACAGTGGCAGCCGGACAGTCGCCACGCCCCCAGCGCCGGAGCGATCGTTGCCGGGTTCCGACGCCAGCCTGTTGCATGCAATCACCGAGGCGCATGACCTGTCGGTCCTGATCGAACCGGGTGCCTGCGCCGATTCGAGCCGCGGCGACACCCTGGCCGCCAGCGTGACGGTGCAGCTCGACGGGACCAGCTATCGCGGCTGTGGGGGGCCGGTGGAGTGAGGGGCGAGCGTCGGTACCACCCCGATTCTCTGCTGCGGTGGTGGCCACAGGCGGCGAGTCCTGCCTAGCGCATCTCCTCCACCTCGACCGAACCCTCGGGCAGGGTGCAGTACCAGGCCCGCGCCACCATCACCGAGTGCACCGGGTAGAGCCGGCCACCCGGAGCGAGCAGGTCGGCGACCCGCACCCGGATGCCTACCTTGTCGACCGGCGATCCGGTGGCCGCGAACGCCACCCGCATCTCCATCGTCTTCTGCCAGGTGTGGGCCCGTGTCATCGCGAAGGTGAGCCCAGGCCCGACCGACTCGGCCGCCACCACCCGATTGGTGCCATAGACATCGACCACCGTGTCGTCGGAACGGGGATTGGCCTGGAGGTGGAAGATCCCCGGGCGATCGGTGGCCTCGAGGCTGTTGCGCATCACGTCGCGATAGAGGTAGGAGTCCGGCCTGAGCCCACTGATCTCGAGGAGGCGGTCGAGGGTCGCCTGGGTGTTGGGGTCGCGTGGAGTGGGCATCGTGATACCGGAAGTGGGATACCTGAAGTCTAGTGCTCAGGAGTCGGCTCGGCCATCGCGCTGCGGCAATTGGCCATCGTCGATCACCACCCGACCCCCGCCTGCCGACTTGGCACGGAACATGGCTGCGTCCGCCAGGCCGAGAATGGGCTCGGAATCCTGATCATGGCCGAGCTCGACCGCGCCGCCGATCGAGGCGGTGCACTCATGCTCGACCTGCACGGATTCGCCGTGCCGTACCGGCACGGAGACATGGTACGGTCGGGCCAACGACTCCCGGATTGTCTCGCCGACAAGCGCCAACCTTGCCGTGGCATCGGCCTGATCACTGCCCAGGTGACTGATCACCACCACGAACTCGTCGCCGCCGACCCGTGCCGCGAGATCCATCTGCCGGACACAGCTCATCAATCGATTGGCAACCTCGCGCAACAGCTGGTCACCGGCGTCGTGGCCGGCACGATCGTTGAGGGGCTTGAAGTGGTCGAGGTCGAGGTAGAGGACCCCGACGTACTGGTGGATCCGCTTGCTCATGACCAGCATCTCGGTGAGGCGCTGAAGCATCCGGCGCCGATTGGCGAGGCCGGTCAGCGGATCCACCCCGGAGCGTTCCTCGAGCGCGTGCTCGTTGCTGGTAGTGGAACGCTCGTTGATCCAGGTGACGACCAGGATGGCACCGACCGTCACCCCGATGTACCCGAACCGGAACAGGAGGACGGCGACATCGGGCAGCGGCAGCAGGTCGACCGGCGGGGCAACCGGTCGGAACTCGAACCAGAGAAACAGGCCGCTGTCGACAGCGGCCAGCAGTGCCACCGCCCGCCAGGCGGCAAACGGGAAGACCAGGCCTGCGGTCATCGCGATGACAATGAGGACGAAGTGGAGATCGAGCAGGGTGCCGCTCGACCACTCGATCGCGACAACGACCGTGGTCGTGCAGCCGATCATCAGGAGCCAGCGTGCCACGGCATGGTGACCGCGTCGGTTGAGCGCCGGCAGCACCGCCGCCACCGCCACCAGCGGGAGCTGGATCAGGCCGGCCCGGATGAGCGCCGGATTCCCGGAGAGCTGGTAGGCGACGCCAAGCGGAAGCAGGATCCCGAGCAGGACCAGGCCGGCCGCGTTGACCATGGTGATCTTGCGGCGCAGGGGGAGGCTCGGGGTCCGTGCGCACCCGGCGTGCAGCCACGCACTGATGAATCGGCGAGCGATCATGGCGCCCTCCTCCCCGCGCGGGATCCCGGCCGCGGCAGAGGCGGGGGATGGGGCCGGCGGAACGGCGCGGGAGGCAGGGGAAAGCTAGGCCTTCGGGCATCCTGCTGCACGGACCGCCGCCATGGCCGCACCCGCGACGCGCCCCGGTTGGTCCCATGTCCCGATTCCGGGCAGGCCAGTGGCCGTACGCCCCGGCTCCCCGGATTCGCGTCCTCCGGGACCTGGCAGTACCCTCGACGGACCCCATGGCGGAGCCGAGGCGCGCCGCCAGCCGGTTTCCGAGAACCTCAGCGAAAGGGAGGCGCGTCATGATGCCCATCACCCGCACCCTGCAGGCCGCGCGCTGGTCGCTCCTGCTGCTGCTCCCGGCCTGTGGTGGGGCACAGGACAAACCCGCGCCGTCCGGCGAAGGCAACGCCGCGGCACAGCAGGCCGCCGAGATCGTGGCGGCTTTCGTTCCGGCGGCCGATCAGTTCGGGGTGAAGACGTTCAAGGTGGTGTACGCCCTCGAGGGCCAGGAGACCGGGACCCGTACCATCTGGGTCGAGGATCACGGTGCTCGCGTCGGCCTCGAGGACTCGCTGACCAGCTATGGCCAGGCCAAGTGGTGGCGCTACTATTGGGACGGCACCCGCTCGTACATGCAGAACCTGCCCGACGGCGAGGTCGCCACGTCGCCGGTCCGGACCAAGCCGGCGGAACCGTCGGCGTTCGCGACCACCCCGGCAGCGAGTCTCGAGCGGGCCGGCTACACCCGGCTGGGAGAGAAGACGATCCTCGGCAAGACATGCGAGCACTGGAAGAACGAGCAGTTCAACTACGAGGGCTGTCGCTGGCAGCACCTCGAACTGGAGTTCATGAACGGCGCCGGTGGGGCAAAGATCCTCCAACGGACCGTGGCGACCGACTTCGTGGAGGGGGAGGCGATCCCTTCCCGCATCACGTCCCTTGGAGGATGAGGCGAGCGATGGACCGCAAGGAAGCGATCCGGCAGTACAAGGAGACCGTCCGGCCGATGGGGATCTGGCAGGTGCGCTGCACCGCCACTGGGCAGTCGCTGCTCGGCACCAGCACCGACCTCCCGGCGATGCTCAACCGCCAGCGGGCCCAGCTCCGGCTGCGCGCGCATCGCCAGGCCGACCTGCAGCGCGACTGGGACGCCCATGGCGAGGAGGCGTTCACCTTCGAGGTGCTGGACACCCTCGAACCGAAGGACGATCCGGGCTACAGCCCCGCCGAGGACCTGGCTGAACTCGAGACGATGTGGCGCGAGCGGCTCGCCGCCGAGTGAGGCGCGCCGCGCCGCGATGACCTCGCCAATCTGGAACGCCACCCATCGGTGGCGCTGGGTCCGACTCGCGCTGACGGTGGTGGCCACGGTGGCGATCGTGGTCACCGGTCATGAACTGGCGCGGCACCTTGCCGCGATCGAGCGCGACATCACCGCACTCGGGTCATGGTCGGTGGTGGTCTTCGTCGCGATCTATGTCGCGCTCTCGATCGTGCTGATTCCCGACTCGATCTTCGGCGTGATCGCGGGCGTGGTGTTCGGAATCCCGCTCGGCTTCGCCGCGATCCTCGCCGGCACCGTGCTCGGTGCCGCGTTCCAGTTCCCCCTCGCCCGCCACCTCCTCCGCCGCCCGGTCGAGCGATTCGTGGCGGGACGACCGACGCTCCGGGCGATCCGCCTCGGCGTGGCGCATCACCGCCGCTGGCTCCAGGCGCTGATCCGGCTCACGCCGGTCAACCGGGCGCTGGTGAGCTACGTGCTCGCCTCGAGCGGGGTGCGATTCGGCGGCTACCTGCTGGCCTGCCTGGCGCACGCGCCGTCGATCCTGCTCGAAGTGTGGGCCGGCCATGCCGGCCGGCACCTGATCCACCTGCGGAGCACCGGCCGACTGAGTCTCGCGAACGACCTGCTGATCTTCGGCGGGCTGGTCGTGGCCGGCGTGCTGATGATGTGGATCTCGCAGGTGGCGCGGCGCGCGATCGAGGCGGCCGCGGCGGCGGAAGCCCGGCTCGCCGACACGGGGGCCTGAATGCGACCCCCGCACAGGCGAGGCACCGCTACTTCTTGAGCGTCACCAGCCGCAGGTACGGCTTGAGCGTGGTGAACCCCTGCGGATACCTGGCCTTGGCGTCCTCGTCGGAGAGGTTGGTGGGGATGATCACCTCATCGCCCGGCTGCCAGTTCACCGGTGTCGACACCTTCTCGCTCGCATTGAGCTGCAGGGCATCGAGCAGCCGCAGCACCTCGTGGAAGTTGCGGCCGGCCACCATCGGATAGATCAGCATCGCCTTGATCGTCTTGTCGGGCGCGATGATCATCACCGTCCGCACCGTCTGGTTGTCGGCCGGGGTGCGCACACCGGGCTTGGCCTCCGCCGGCAGCATCCCGAACAGCTTGGCCACCACCAGGTCCTCGTCGGCGATCATCGGGTAGGTGACGGCCGTGCCCTGGGTCTCGGCGATGTCGGCCTTCCAGCGCTGGTGATCCTCGACGGAGTCGACACTCAGGCCGATGATCTTGCACCCCCGCTTGGCAAATTCGGGTTCCAGCCTGGCCATCATCCCGAGTTCAGTGGTGCAGACCGGCGTGAAGTCCTTGGGATGCGAGAAGAGGATAGCCCAGCTGTCGCCGATCCAGTCGTGGAACTGGATCGTGCCGGCGGTGGTCTCCGCCGTGAAATTCGGTACGGTGTCGCCGATGCGCATTGTGTCCTCCTGGTGGATGCGGGAGCGCTCGTCGCTCTGCGGTCAGGCAGGATTCTACCTCTTCCCCCATTGCGCCGGGATCGGTGGAATCCCGACAGGGCGAATCTCCCGGTCGCTCGACCGGCCAGACCGGCGGTGGCGCGGCCCCGGGATCCTGCGGAGCCACCACTCGCTGGCTATCTTCAGGATCATTCCCGACAAGACAGCCCCCAGCCGACCATCACTGGAGACCTCGTGAGTCTCGAGGACCTCAAGGAAACCCTCGCCGACCGCTACCGACTCGAGCGCGAGATCGGCGCGGGCGGCATGGCCACGGTCTGGCTCGCCGAGGACCTCAAGCACCACCGCCAGGTGGCGGTGAAGGTGCTGCGGCCGGAATTGTCGGCCGCGATGGGACCGGCCCGGTTCCGGCGCGAGATCGAGATCGCCGCCGGGCTGCACCACCCCCATATCATGCCGCTGTTCGACTCCGGCAACGCTGCCGGCCTGCTCTACTACGTCATGCCGTTCGAGGAGGGCGAGACCCTTCGAGCCCGACTCAAGCGCGAGGGCCGACTGGAGAATGCCGCCGCCGCCCGGATGATGCACGAGGTGGCCGACGCGCTGGCGCACGCCCACGCCAAGGGAGTGGTCCACCGCGACATCAAGCCCGAGAACATCCTCTGCTCGGGCCAGCATGTGCTGGTGACCGATTTCGGTATCGCGAAGGCGATCAGCACCGCCGTGGGCGGTGCTGATCGTCCCGAGCACCCTGGTGCGAGCGACCTCCCGGCCACCGCGCTGACGATGGCCGGCACCTCACTGGGCACCCCGGCCTACATGGCCCCCGAGCAGGTGGCGGGAGACCCCGACGCCGACCATCGGGTCGACATCTACGCTCTCGGCGTGATGGCCTACGAGGCGCTGGCCGGTGCCCCGCCGTTCGCCGGTCAGTCGGCGCAGCAGATCCTCGCGGCGCACCTCGCGCAGCAGCCGGCCCCCATCCGTGACCATCGCGCCGAGGTCCCGGCCGAACTCGAGGCGATCGTGATGCGGTGTCTCGAAAAGGAGCCGTCCGCTCGTTGGCAATCGGCCGACGAGCTCTCGACGGCGATCGAGTCACTCGACACCGGCAGTCACGCGAACACGGCACCGACGCGCCGGCGCTGGCCGATCTACGCCGCGGTGGTCGCGCTGCTGCTGGTCGCCATCGGCATCACCTGGTACACCGCCTCCGGGCGGGCTGGCACCCTGATCGGCAGCGACGTCCTCGCCGCCGATGACCAGGTGATGGTTGCCGAGTTCACCAATCGGACCACCGACAGCACCCTGGCGGCCACGGTGACCGACGCGATCCGGATCGAGCTGCAGGAGTCACCGGTGGTGAAGGTGTTGAGCCAGCGCGAGATGTGGGACGGGATGGAGATGATGAAGCTCGCGCCGGGCGCGGAACTCCCCGACAGCAGCCTGCGCGAGCTGGCGCTGCGGCTCAACGTCAAGGCGTTCGTGGTTGGCGAGGTGGCCCCACTCGGGGTCGGGTACCAGCTCACCGCGCGGACCATCGCGACCGCCGACGGCAGCGAGGCGCTGGTGGTCCGGACCACCGCGAGTGACGCGGCCGGCCTGATCGGTGCGGTGGGCGACCTCGGCCGCAAGCTCCGTCGCGGCATCGGCGAGTCGATTCGTTCGGTGGCCAGCACACCCGAACTCGCCTTGGCGACCACCGGCTCGCTACCGGCCCTCAAGGCCTTCTCCGCCGGCCTCCGCGCCGAGGTGGGCGGCCGGCGAAGCGATGCTGTTGCGTACTTCACCCAGGCGGTGGCACTCGATTCGACCTTCGCCAGCGCCTGGGGCGCGCTGGGCGTGGCTCAGGGCAACAGCAACCGCTGGGCCGCCGCACGCGACGCGATGACCCAGGCGTTCCGCCGGCGGAGCGAGCTGCCCGAGGGCCGGCGGGCCTCGATCGAGTACAACTACTACTCCTTCATGGGCGAGACCGAGAAGGCCGCCGCCATCCTCCAGCAGCAGACCGAGCTCAACAACCGCGGCTGGACCAGCTATGCCGACGTGCTGCTGGGCCTCGGCCGGCTCGCGGAGGCCGAGCACGCCGCCCGGCGCGGCATCGAGGAAATGCCGACGGAGCCGGTCTCCTGGTGGAACCTCGTCGAGGCCCAGCTTGCCCAGCAGAAGTTCGCCGCCGCGGACTCGACGATCGCGACCATGCGGGACTCCCTCCCGGGAAACCCATGGGCCGACGTGCTGGCGGTGCGAACGCTGATGGCGCGGCGCCAATTCACCGCGGCGACGGAGGTCGCGGTGGGACTGCGCGACTCGATGCCCGGCTTCGCGAAGGCGGAGCAGTGCCTCGGTGAGTTGACCACCGGCCAGCTCGCCGCCTGGCAGCAGTGCGCGATGCCCGAGAGCTGGGCCGTGCAGGACCCCACCCTGTATCCTCACCTCGTGCTGGCCGAGTTGCGGATGACGGGCGACACCGCCCGTGCCCGCCGACAGCTCGCACGGATCGACTCGCTCGGTGTCGACTCGATCTACACCTTCAACGCGCCGTCGTTGATCGCAGCCTGGGCAGAGATCGGCGATATCCGTCGCGCCCGGGACCACCTGGCGTCGTGGCGCCGCGCGGTCGGCCCCGACGACCCGCGCAACCGGATCGAGTATCCGTATGTGGCAGGCGCGATCGCGATGGCGGAGGGAAAGTACGACAGCGCCGCAACGGCGTTCCTCGCCTGGAACCAGTCGGGCGACCTCACCGCCAACCACTGGTACAACCGCGGCCTGGTCGAGGCGGGGATGGCGCTCGATCGCGCCGGCCAGCGCGACTCGGCGATGGTCCTCTATCAGGAAGCACTGGCGCACCCGTCGATCTCGAACGGGGCCTTCTACGAGACCGCCTGGTATCCGGAGGTGCTCCGGCGACTGGGGGAGCTCCACGAGCAGCGCGGTGACACCGCCAAGGCGCTCGACTACTACAGCAGCTTCCTGGATCTCTGGAAGGACGCCGACCCGGTGCTCGAGCCGCAGGTGGCCGCAGTCCAGGCACGGGTCAAGACGCTGGCCGGCGAGGGCGGCTGAGTTCCACCCAGGATGGTGCACGTGACCATCACCTGTCGCCCGTCGCCTGTCGCCTGTCGCTGATCTACGGCACCATCCACAGCCAGATCGCCACCGCCAGCACCGTCCCCAGCAGCAGCGACACCACTCCCCACTTGCGCCGCCGCGGCAGGGCGATCCACATCACGATCCCCGATAGCGATGCCAGGAAGAGCAGCACCCCGGAGATGTCGATCACCCAGCGCCAGGCCGGCCCGCTGTCCTTGCCGCGGTGCAGGTCGTCGAGCAGCACCAGCGCGCCGCGACGACGGATCGTGAGCGTGAGCGCACCCGTGGCACGATCGATCTCCGCCTCGCTGGTGCGCCCCGGTCCCTTGAGCTCCACATAGAGCTGGTCGTCGTTCACGTCGAAGGTGCCCACCGCACCGACAGCGCCAAAGTCGTGCCGCAACGCCTCGACCACCATCAGTTTGTCGGGTCCGGTGAGCAGCGAGTCGGGGAGGGTGCCGGTCACGTCGGTGACCGACTCGCCGGGGAGGAGATCCTCATGGTTGAGGAGGATCCCGGTGAGGGCAAAGAACATCATCATCAGGAACGCGAACATCGTGAGGTAGATGTGCAGCGTCCTGGTCCACGCCACCGTGGACCGCCAGAGCGGGTGCCGCATCGGGCTACTTGCCCGTGCTGGTGGAGCCGCAGTGCACCTGGCCGCCGGTGAAGGCGCTGGCCTCGCCGAGGTCGCCGGTCGCGTTGCCCTTGCCACAGGTGACCGTCACATGCTGCACGCTGTGGGGACCGTCCTCGTAGGCGGCCTCGAGCCAGAATTCATACGGCCCCGGCTTCACCACATCGCCGGCCTGGTCGGTGCCGTCCCACTCGAAGGTGTACTGCCCCGCCCGCCGGGTGGCCCGCGTCACTGCATCGACCAGGTCGCGATCGCCGCCGTAGGCGCCCCACCAGGTGCGCAGTTCTCGCTGGTACTTCCAGCGGTCGCCCCAGAATGCCAGGGTACGCACATGGTTGCCGGCGGTGTCGGTGATCCACATCGCCACGTAGGGACGATGCCGGTAGATGCGGTTGGTGCTGAGATCGACCTCGATCGTGGCATTCACCCCGGCCGGCACCGACGCGGCCGGGCTGCCGGGCAGCTCATGCGTGGCGAAGCCGGGTGAGCGGATCACCCGGTGATCGGCGGTGACCCAGAGCGCCTCGGCGCCAGGCACGGTGCGGAGCAGCGCCATCCCCGCACCGGGACCCAGCACCGACAAGGTGGTGGCGAGCGCGTTGGCGGTGGCGTTGTCGGCAGCGAGCACCGTCACCCCGGTGATGGCGTCGGCCGGCTGGCCGGTGCGAGGATCGATGATGTGCGAGTGGTGCGTGCCGCCGATGTCGAAGCCCCGGGCGTAACTGCCACTGCTCGAGATCGCCTGGTCGCCGAGGGCCAACCGAAGCATCGGCGTCCCGTTGTCGAAGGGGTCCGCCGGGTCAGCGACCCCGATCTGCCAGGTTGCGCCCTCGGTCGGTGGCGCGCCCCACACCCGGATGTCGCCACCGATGTTGACCAGTCCGCCGCGGACGCCCGGGACCTCGCGACGGATCGCCTCGACCGTCCGGTCGATGATGAAGCCCTTGCCGAGGGAGTTGACGTCGATCGCCTCGTGATCCGGGACGGTGATGGCCCCGGTCCGATCATCGATCCGCCAGGCCGGAGCCTGGATCCTCGCCACGGCAGCGTCGAGGCTGGCCCGGCTGGGCGAGGCTCCCTGCCGCGCCGCTTCGCGCCAGAGCGCCGTGAGCGGTGCGACGCGAGCGGTGTAGGCCCCACCGCTCGCCACGTGCCAGTGCTCGTAGTCGCGCAACACCGTCACCAGTTCCGGCGACGGCTGGTCGAGACGGCCCTCCCGGACCAGGCGCGACAGCTCCGAGGTGCTGTCCCAACTGCTGAGGATCTGCCGCAACCGCTCGATCTCGTCGAGCGCCACCCGCTCGGCCCGTGCCGCCTCGGCAGGGGTCGCCGCGACGAACTGCAGGTCGAGTGACGTCCCCAGGATCCCGTCGTGGCTGTAGCTGAAGATCCGGGCGGACGGAGGCGGGGTGGGCGACACCGGGGCGGCGCCACCGAGGCCGAGGGCGAGGAAGGTGCAACCGACGGCGGCAAGGCGTGACAGCAAGGCAGATCTCCGGTACGAAAACGCGGCCCGCGATTGTCGCCGGGCCGATACTCCCCAACATTGTAACTACGGCGGTGCCGCCGCCGGAGTTGGCACAAGCCGGGAGACGACGATGGCCACACTGCAGGGAACCGGGATCGAGCCGTGCCACCGCGGGGCGATGGACCCGGTGGCCCGGCTGATCCGGTGGCCAGAGCGACACCGTGGGTGACCGGGGCCGGCGCCCTGCCGACTGGGGAATAGCCCTGCTATTCGGCCTCGCCGGGGCACTGGGTGCCATGGTGGTCGTCGCGGTCACGGTTGCGGTGACCGACATCTATCTTGCGGGCCACAACCGCCCGACCCTGGGCCGGCCGTGGCTCGAGCGGCCGGAGCTGGGGATCCACCTGTCGCGGGCCGACCTGCTGTTGCTGGTCGCCGCGGCCCTGGCCGGGGCCTGGTTCACCCGCGCAGCCCTCTCCCGACGCCGCGCCGAGCGCGGCGCTTCCGCCACCAAGGATTGACGATGCGCCTCCGGCTGCTTCTCCCCACCCTGCTCCTCCCCGTGGTGCTCGCAGCCCAGGACACCACTGCGGCGTACACGAAGCCCTACCAGCGGACGACGCTCGACATCTATCGCTCGATCGTCGGGATCCGGAGCGCCCTCGGCCAGGGACGGGTCCCCGAGGTGGCGGAGCTGCTCGCGGCCCGCTTCCGGGCAGGCGGCTTCCCGGCCGAGGACATCCACGTCCTCCCGCTGGCCCGTCCCGACGGCGAGCAACTGGCGTCGCTGGTGGTCCGCTATCGGGGCGACGGGTCGTCGGGCAAGCCGCCGATCCTCCTGATGGCCCACATGGACGTGGTCGACGCGATGCGGGCCGACTGGGAGCGGGACCCGTTCACCCTCACCGAGGAGAACGGCTACTTCTACGCCCGCGGCACCGAGGACGACAAGTTCGGCGTCGCGATGCTCACCGGCACCTTCCTGCGGCTCAAGGCCGAAGGTTTCGTGCCGACCCGCGACCTCATCATCGCCTTCAGCGGTGACGAGGAGACCGACATGCTCACCACCCAGGACCTGGCATTCGCGCATCGCGACCTGATCGCGGCCGAGTTCGCGCTCAACGCCGACGCAGGCGGTGGGGTGCTCAAGGAGGACGGCACGCCGCTGGCGTACCTGGTCGAGACCGCGGAGAAGACCTACGCCACCTTCGAGCTCACCGTGACCAATCCCGGTGGGCACTCCTCCACCCCGCGGGTCGACAACGCCATCTATCAGCTTGCCGCCGCGCTGGGTCGGCTGCAGCAGTACCGGTTCCCGGTCGAGATCAACGACGCCACCCGCCGCTTCTTCACGGCCATGGCTCCGCTCACGCCGGATCCGGTGGGCAGCGCGATGGCCGCCTTCGTGAAGAATCCGCACGACTCGGCGGCGGCCGAGGTCCTCTGGCACGCTCCCGAGGTGGTGGGGATCACGCGGACCACCTGCATCGCGACGATGCTCAAGGCGGGCCACGCCGAGAATGCGCTGCCGCAGTCGGCCACCGCGACGGTCAACTGCCGGATCTTTCCCGGCACCATGCCCGAGCAGGTGCAGGCCACTCTGCGGCGGGTGGTGGCCGACACCGGGGTGCACATCTCCCCGGTTGGTGACATCAACGCTTCCCCGGCCTCACCGATCCGCGAGGACGTGATGGCCGCCGCCGCGCAAGGCGTGGCGGCGATCCGACCGGGCACGCCGGTGGTGCCGCTGATGGCACCCTACGCGACCGATGGCAAGTGGATCCGGGCGGCGGGAATCCCGACCTACGGCCTCATGGGTCTCTTCATGAAGGACAGCGACCAGTTCGCCCACGGCCTCAACGAGCGGGCGTCGGTGCGGTCGTTCTTCGACGCCCTGGAGTTCTGGCACACCGTGCTCACCGCGCTGGCGGGGCAGCCCACCACGTGAGCGGACGCCGTCACCCACTCCCCACCAAGGAATCGTGATGCCTGTTCTCCCGTCCGTAGTGCGAGTCGCCACCCTCGCCGTCCTGCTCGTCCCGCTGCCGCTGGTGGCCCAGGACTCCTTCGAGATCCAGGTCTACGAGTACGCCACGGTGCCGGCCGGCAAGTGGGATCTCGAGACCCATCTCAACTACGCCGCCAAGGGCACCACGGTGGCCGAAGGCGAGGTGGCACCCACCAACCACCAGACCCATCTCACCTTCGAGCTCACGCGCGGGATTACCCGCGACTTCGAGATGGCCGGCTACCTGGTGCTCGCCAGCGTGCCGGGTGACGGTCCCGATTTCGCCGGCTGGCGACTGCGGCCGCGCATCAAGGCCCCCGAGCGATGGCACCTGCCGGTGGGGCTCTCGCTCTCGCTCGAGGTCGGCTTCCCGCAGGCGGCCTACGAGGAGAACGACATGACCCTCGAGGTGCGGCCGGTGATCGAGAAGACCTTCGGGCGGGTGCAGATCGACCTCAACCCGGTGGTCGGCCGGGCACTGAAGGGACCCGGCACCAGCGAGGGATGGGACTTCGAGCCGGGCAGTCGGGTCGGCTTCACCGTGTCGCCCACGCTCGACCTGAGCGTCGAGTACTACGCCTCGCTCGGACAGGTCTTCGACTGGCGGCCGCAGGACCAGCAGGTCCACCTGGTCTTCTTCGGTGGCGACGTGAACCTGAGCGATGCGGTGGTGTGGAACGTCGGCGTGGGTGTCGCGGCCACCGATGTCGGCGACCAGACGGTGCTCAAGACCCGGATGGGGTGGATCTTCTGACGCTCAGCCCGGATCCACATGCATCGTCATCATCATCCCGGCGCCGAGATGCTCGGCGATGTGGCAGTGGAGCATCCAGGCACCGGGATTCGAGGCGTCGATCAGCAGGTCCACGGTGGAGCCGACCGGGATGATCACGGTGTCCTTCCAGGCCAGGTTCGGCGTCGGCACGCCGTCGCGCGAGACCACCAGCATGCGCTGGCCATGCAGATGGATCGGGTGCTGCATCGGGTGAAATGACTTCGGGTCGTTGAAGATCCGCAGCTTGACCACCGACCCCTGCTTCACGTGCCAGTCGATCGCCTCGTTCTCCAGCCCGGTCTCCTGGTCGCGCAGGATCCAGCGCACCTGCTTGGCCGTCGAGAGCCAGTTCATCATCGGCATCCCGTCGACCCACTCCACCGGATGGTAGTAGGCGGTGTCGATGCTCATGAACTGCACCGTGAGGAGCGGCAGCGCGGTGGTCGCCACGGTGAGGGTGATCCGCTTGTCGGGCGCCTTGTCGAAGTACGGCCGGTAGCGCTCGATGTCGGCGGTGACGGCCGGGTTGGTGCGCAACGAGTCGAAGGCGAGGCGATGGTCGGGCACCGCGGGGGTGTCGTCGACGGTGATCCAGCCGAGGGTGTCGACCTGGGCCTCGAACTCGCCCTTGTAGTGGTCGATGCCCTGGACGGCGTTGATCAGCGGATAGCGCCCCGCGCTGTCGAAGCGCGCCTCGACCACGTAGCGCTCCGCCGGGGCGAGCACCGCGCTGGCGACCCGCTCCTCGTGCTCGAACCGGCTCACGTCGGTGGCAAGCACCTTCATCGGCGCCCCGGGGATCGAGACGTTCCAGGTCCGCGAGTTGGCGACATTGGTGAGGTAGAACCGCACCACCGCGCCCCGATGGGTCGCGTAGTGGTACTCGGGCTCACCGTTGACCAGCAGCACGTTGCCGACCCGCCCCATCAGCACGAAGTCGGAGGCCTCCTTGCCGAACGGGATCAAGGTGTCGGCGTGGATCAGCAGGTCGCTCAGCACCAGCGCCTGCTCGGCGTTGGCCGGCGAGTAGTGGTCCGGATCGGGCGAGTCGACCAGCATGTTGCCGTAGAGGCCCATCGACTGCTCGATGTCCTCGCGCACATGCGGGTGATACCAGTAGATCCCCGCATCGGGAAAGTGCACCGTGTAGGTGAAGTCGTCGCCCGGTGCGACCGGATCCTGGGTCACCCCCGGCACGCCGTCGGAGGCGTTGTCGAGCCGTACCCCGTGCCAGTGCACCGTGCTGGGCAGGTCGATCCGGTTGTGGAAGCGCACCGTGATCGTCGCCTGCTGCGGCACCCGGATCAGCGGCCCGGGCACCATGCCGTTGAAGCCGTACATCACGAAGGTGCGACCCCGGATGGTGCGCCGCAGCAGGGCGGCGGTGAGCTCGAGGGTGTCGCCGTCGGCCAGCGGGGTGATCTCCGTCGGTCGCGCCATCGGCACGGTGGCGGGGTCGATGCCTTCGCCCGGGAGGAACGGGGCCACGGGCGGCACCAGCCCCACGAAGCCCGGCAGCATCGGCATCCCCTTGGGCATCGGGATCGGCATCGCCATGCCACCGCTGTCGCCGTACATGTGCATCGCCCCGGGATCCTGGCCGGCGAGCATGCCGGGCAGCGCTCCCGAGAGCAGCGCGAGCATGGCGAGCCGGGTGCCGGTCACTGCGAGATGCCGCGGAAGAGCGGATGGGTGAGGAACTGCTGCAGCAAGGCACTCGGCGAGTGGCCGTGGAGCACGGTGGGTCCCCGGTGCTCGGCCGGCATCGAGTCGGCCTCGGCGGTGATCACCAGCAGGAACTTGTTCCAGTTGGCCTCGCCAACGACGGTGGTGCCATTGCCCACCACCCCGAGCCGATGCCACTCAGCAAGGTTGGTGGTGACCTCCCACGCCACGTAGGCATGGTAGTCGCCCAGCGTGGCCGGGTCGGGGAGTCCCCCGGCGGTGATCCTGATGTCGTAGCGCAGCCGGCCATCACGGGTCACCGCTGCGCCGAACGGTGACGGCGGCGAACTGCAGTCGCGCCGAGCCGACCGCCGCCGGAACCCGCGGTCCCGGCAGCAGGTAGATCGCCCAGGGGTCGGCGCGCCCGGTCCAGAGGCCGAGCGCCGCGACCGAGGCGAGCGCCCCGGCGCGCCAACGGCGGAGCCGGGGCACCCGGCTACTGGCCCTTCGGACCGTGGGCCCAGTCCTGCACACTCGAGATGTTGGGCATGCCCACGTCGCTGCCCTTCCAGCCGTTGAAGCCGTCCATCCGGAAGATCCACAGTCCGGTGCGCATGTCGCTCAGCACGATCAGTCCGTCGCGATTGCGGACGTCCACCCCGAAGCCACCCTGTTCCACGGACGTGGTGCTCTCCCAGTCGACCTGCGGACCGCCACCGAAGCCGTGCTCGTGGGTGCACTCGCAGGTGTAGTACCAGCCCACGGTCTTCGGATGCTTCGGGTCCTTCATGTCGAAGGCGAAGAAGCCGTCCTCGTAGGCCGACACGAACACGTAGGGCCAGCGGACCTCGTGGTTGTGCGACAGGTCGCGCCAATCGGCGGTCCATGCCCCGACCGGGATGTCGAGATTCTTGCGGGTGCCGTCCTGACCCTCGCGCAGGTCCCAGATCCGGAGCGGAGTGTACTGGTACTCGGTCTCGGTCACGGCATAGTTGCCGTCGGGCGACGGGGTGAAGGTGTGGGCGATGTCCATCCCCAGGCCGGTGATGGTGAACAACTGCACCGGCTGCTCGGGGTGGGTCACGTCCCAGGCCGAATAGCCGCCGAGACCGGCGCCATAGAACACATCGCGGCCGCGGCCCACATCGTAGCCCACGTAGAAGTCGTGGTAGCCGCCCGAGGCGGTCTGCCGGAACGGCGTCGGGTTGGGCACATCACCGATCAGCCAGGTCGACGGATCGGCGCCCGAGACGACCTTGCCGAGGTCATAGACCAGCGCCTTGGCCTGGCCGCCGATGGTGGCGAAGTAGAGCACCCGACCGTCGGAATGCTTGTAGGCGAAGGTGTTGTGGAAGCCGCCGGGCGACTGCGGGTAGCGAATGCGCGCCACCACCTTGACCGTCGACGGATCGGGCAGCCCGGTCACGTCGAGGATCACCGCGCCGAGGTCCTCGTCGGGACTGCCCTGGAAGAACTGGAACGACTGCGCGTAGTAGGTGCGGTCACCGACCTTGAAGTACTTGCCGTCCATCGCCCCGATGCCACGATGCAGTTCGGGATTCTCGATCGACCAGTCGAGCAGCAGCTTCGGCTTCGCCGGATTGGCGATGTCGTAGATCTGCACGTCGTTGTTGGTGAACCCCGACACGTACACATACGGCCGGCCCGGCTCCTCCTCCATCTCGATGTCGGACGCCTTCCAGTTGCCCGGATGGGTCACCACATGGGCCACCATGTGCACGTTGGGCGAGCCGCCGTGCTTCTGGTCGAAGGGTCGCACCACCATGCCCGGATCCTGGGCGGCGAGCGGCGCGGCGAGGGCGAGCAGGGCCACGACAACGGGCAAGCGACGCATGGACACTCCTGGAGGAGGAATACCCGACCGTGCCGATCGGGGAGCATCGGAGTATGTCCGCCACCATGTGGGTGTGCAAGACCGATGGCAGGTCGGCACCCCCTCGGCACCCCGACAGGCTTCGCCCGACAGGCTTCGCCCGACTGTGCGGACCGCGCCGGCTCGGTAGCATCCGTCAGCATCACCATCGGAGGATGCGGTGCGCGTGCTGGCGATCTACGGCTCGACCCATGGCCAGGCAGAAGCGGTGCTTCGCAAGGTCGTCGCGCTGCTTGGCGGCGGCGATCTCGACGTCGTCGTCGAGGCCGGTGATCGCGCCGCCGGCGTGCTTGACCCGGGCAGCTTCGACGCCGTCGTGATCGCCGCCTCGGTGATCCTGGGCCATTACCAGCACTACATCCGGGATTTCGTCGTCGACCATCGCGACAGCCTCAACGAGCGACCCACCGCCTTCATCTCGGTGAGCGGCACCCGACCGGAATCCGATCCGGCGTGGCGCGCCGAGGCGGAAGCCCACGTGGCCGACTTTCTCGAGTCGACCGGCTGGCGACCGACCGTCACCGCGACCTTCGCTGGTGCGCTCCGCTACCCCCGCTACAACTGGTTCACCCGCCTCATCATGCGGCGGATCAGCCGCTCGCATGGCGGCCCGACCGATACCCATCGGGAATACGAGTTCACCGATTGGGCGGCGGTCACCCGGTTCGCCATGCACCTCCGGGAGCTGTTGGTCCCGGTCGCGGCCTGACCCACATCGGGAGTCGATCATGCGGCATTCCATCGCCTTGCTGGCCGGATCAGCCACCGCACTCCTGCTGGTCGCCTGCGGCGCCACCGACGGGCCGACCCTGCCGGACGGCATTCTTGCCGCCGCCAAGGGAACCGATCGGCCCTTCACCGGCTGGTGCACCCTGACCGTCACCGCGCGGGTGCACGACGAGGAGGAGGGCGGCTGCAGCGGCGGTGAGGATCACGAGGGCGACGAGGGCGGTGGCCCGCCGATCCCGCGTCACTTCGACGTCGCCGGGAGCTGCCAAATCACGCACCTCGGCCGCGCCGTGGTGAGTGGCCGGATGAACCTCAGCGGGCCGTTCCAGGCCGGGCATGTCGACGGCAACGGGCAGGCAGCGCTGATGGCCCGCGGCCGCCTCCTCTTCACCGCGGCCAATGGCGACGCGCTCGCCGGCCGCTACGTCCCGATCAGCGCGTCGTTCACGCCCGCATCGGGTGGCGACGGCGGCACCGTGGCCTTCCGCGCCACCGAGGAGTTCGGCGAGAGCTGCGAGGGTGGCGGCAGCGGCAGCGCCGGCCACGGTGGCGAGGAGGGCGAGGAGCACGAGGAGCCCGTCAGCAGCGGCCGATTCGCGGCGGCGCTCGGTCAGGCTGCCCTCGAGGGCCGCCTGACGATCTCCGGTCTCACGGGGCGAGGACACGGCTCGCTGGTGATTCCGCAGGGGGCGCTCAGCTACTGAACTGTTCGACGGCGCAGGCGGATCGGCCGCCGCGCACGCAATGCAGGACCACACCAGGAGGACCAGATGACCACGCCACGCACGCTGCTGGCCGCGATGATCGGCCTCGCGCTGCCGCTGGCGGCGCAGAACCGCCCCACGATGCCACCGCAACAGCAGCCGATGCAGCAGCAACAGCAGATGCAGCAGATGCAACAGCAGCAGATGCAGCGGCTGCACGAGATGCAGCAGGTGCACGAGCGGCTGCTGCTCCAGATGCGGGAGACCAACCGCTGGATGGCCCAGCAGCAGGTGGACCAGCCGTTCCGCCAGATGGGCAAGATCATGCAGCAGGCCGGCGACCAGGTCCGGGACATGCTGCGCCAGATGGACCGGCTCCATCAGGACCCGGCCCTCGTACCCGACCGTGATCGGCTGCGCGACATGGACAAGCTGCAGGACCGGCTCCGGGACATGACCCGCGACCTCGACCAGGCGCACGACGCCCTGCGCCTGATGATCCACAAGCCGTGACGTCTCGCGTCCCGGTGCTCGCGCTGGCGGCCCTGCTGGGTGTCCTGCCGCTGTCAGCCCAACGGCTCAGCTATGAGGGCGGGTTGAGCGCGAGCACGGGGACGTACCTCTTCACCGAGCGGACCAACTCCGTGGCCTTCAGCAGCGGCCTGCGCCTTGAGCGCGGCCGAGTCTCGCTGCGCCTCGGGGTGCCGGTCTGGCTCCAGAACACCACCCTGCTCACCGCCTCCGGCGCCGGCGCATTGCCGACCGGTGGACCCGAGGGACAGGAAACCGTCCGCGACAGCGGCCAGGCCCGCCAGCAGCGGGGCCAGGGCGGCACCAGCGGCACGACCGTTGGCACCGGTGGCTCGGGCAACGGCAACGGTGGCACGCAGGGTGGCAACCACCAGTCGGGAGGCCATGGTCTCGTTGCATCACCGGATGTCCGGATGATGAACGAACTGACGGAGGCCGCGATCCCGGCACCCGAGGCGGCGCTGACTGGCTACGAACTCTCGCTCGGCGACCCGATCGTGGGACTCGCCGCGCGGTTGATCGATGCCGGCCCGGTGCGACTCACCGCTGGTGGCACCGTCAAGGTGCCGCTGGCGAGTACCGGCAGCGTGGGTAGCGGCCACTGGGATCTCGGTGGATCGCTCTCGCTGTCGGCCCTCCTCGGGAGACGCTGGTCGATGGGAGTCGACGTCTCCCGGTGGCACCTGGGCGACCTCGACTCCCTCGACATCCGCGACCCATGGCTCGGCTCGTTCTCGCTGGGCACCCTCCTCGGGGAACACTGGGGTGCCCTCCTCGGCGTCGCGGCCAGCACCACGACTCTGGCCGGATTCGATCCACCGGTCACCGTCTCGATCGCCCTCAGTCGCCTCACCCCCGCCATGACATGGGGGATCTCCCTCGGCGCGGGGCTGAGTGAAACGGCACCCGACTTTCTCGTGGGCCTGAGCTGGTCGGTGCCATTGCTGGGGACGCGATCGCGATGACGGTGACCGGCAGCGACCGATCCCCGGGCAGCACAGACCGGCGACGCCACGTCGTCGGCCAAACGAGGAGGACCACGATGTCCACGATGCGACGTGTACTCGCCCTGACAGCCGCGCTTGGCATGATCGCCTGCGCCCAGGGCCAGGACGACCTGATCACCCCATCGTTCCGCTACGGGCAACCGGGTGGCGGTGGCAACGGCAATGGCAAGGGCGGTGGCGGCGGTGGCGGCGGTGCCAACAAGAAGGGCGACGTCTACGCCGACCTCGTCCTCCTCTACCGGGCGGTCGACGGGCGCCCAATCATGAAGGAGTTCGGTACCACGGCGTGCCTGCAGCCGGTCTCGTACAGCGCGATTCCGGGCGTCACCTCCGTCAACAACCCTGTGAACGGCAAGGACGTCTGGCGCGTCCCGCTGGTCGGCGACGGCACCGTCACACCCGAGCCGGAAACGGCCTGCGACGTCGATCCCGCCTTCACCACCTACGTCAAGGAAGTCGAGCTTGGCCGCCTGAACCTCGGCCGGGCGCCTTCGAAGGTGCTCGATCGGGCGTTCGCCGAACTGCTCCGCAATCTCGAAGCTGCCAACGTGGTGATGCTCGATCCGGCCGGACGGCTGGAACCCGATGGCGTCGCCGTCGACGCGCCGGCGGAGAACTACGCGATCCACGTCCAGCTGGAGAGCTACGGCGTGCTGACCGGGCCGCACGGCGTCGTTCCCCTCCCGGCGCAGCCAGGAAGCCAGCACGCGTTCCTGGACCATGCGGCAACCGGGCTGGCAGCGGCGGCCGACAAGACCGGCTCCATCAACGTCGACCTGGTCGCCTATAGCAACCGGATCATGGGTATCCCCGATCTCACCAACGTGCTGAGCGTGCTTGTGAGCCAGCGGGTCGGCGGCGTGCTCCTCGGCGTTCCGGGTGAGACGTACGCGAGCTACGGCGGCTACAGCTACTCGCGCTCGGCCACCTTCCCCGGCTGCGCCACGGGACTCCTGGTCGTCGGGACGAGCACGACGCCCTTCTCGGGAACGCTGATGGACCTGGTGTTCGGTGGACAGGACTTCACCGGAACCGGCATCAACGGCTTCGCACAGCGGGCCGATGATGCGCTCAAGGTGATCGCGTTCGCGCATGACAACGTCATCACGTCGATCGACCGCATCGGGGAGCATGCGACCTGCCCCTGACGCGTTGAGGGCCCCCGGGGGTGGCAAGCGACGGTCGCTTGCCACCCCTGCCCTGCCCCCGACCGGTACCACCAGCTATCTTCCGTGCTGCGGGATTCCCACCTCGAGCCCTTGGTTCCTGGGGCAACACTCGCCTGAACAACTTGCGCCAGCTCATCGCGCCGGATCGCCCGGCCGGCCCGCTGTGTGCCCTATCGACCGGACGACCTGTGCCATTTGCTGCACTCAAGCTTCACCCGACCCTCCTCCGCGGCATCGCCGACCTCGGATTCAGCACCCCGACCCCGATCCAGGCCGAGGCGATTCCTCATGCGCTCGAGGGTCGTGACCTGCTGGCCTGCGCCGCCACCGGCAGCGGCAAGACGGCGGCCTTCCTGCTGCCGATCCTCCATCAGTTGGTCGACCAACCGCGGGGCACCACCCGTGCCCTGGTGCTCGCCCCGACCCGGGAGCTCGCCCTGCAGATCCTCGACGACCTGAAGGGCCTCGCCCGCTTCACCAAGATCACTGGTGCCGCAGTGCATGGCGGCGTCGGCATGGGTCCCCAGGAGAAGGCATTCCGCAAGGGCGTCGACGTGCTGATCGCCACGCCGGGTCGGCTGCTCGACCACTTCGGCCAGGCGGCTGGCTACGCCAAGCTCCCCGGCCTGGAGTTCCTGGTGCTCGACGAGGCCGACCGGATGCTCGACATGGGCTTCCTCCCCGACATCAAGCGGGTGCTGCGGCATATCCCCGCACCGAGACAGACCCTCTTCTTCAGCGCCACGATGCCCCCGGAGATCGAGAAGCTCACCCGCGAGCTCCTCCGCGACCCGGTGAGGATCGCGCTGCAGCGCAAGTCCGCCCCGGCCACCGGGGTGACCCAGGCGGTCTATCCGGTGCCGACGGCGCGCAAGAGCGCCCTGCTGGTCGAGCTGCTCCAGCGCAACCACATGGATGACGCCCTGGTCTTCACCCGCACCAAGCACCGGGCCGATCGGCTCGCCAAGCTCCTCAACCGCGAGGGGATCGCCACGGAACGGATCCACGGCAACCGTTCGCAACCGCAGCGCACCAAGGCCCTCGACGGCTTCAAGCGCGGCGACTTCCGGGTGCTGGTGGCCACCGACATCGCCGCGCGCGGCATCGATGTCGAGTCGCTCGGGCATGTGGTCAACTTCGACGTGCCGGCGGTGCCGGACGACTACATCCACCGGGTCGGCCGCACTGCCCGTGCGGCGGAGACCGGCGACGCGTTCACCCTGGTGGCACCGGAGGATGAGGGCGACCTCGCCCGGATCGAGCGGGCGGTCGGCAAGAAGATCCCCCGGGTGACCCTCGAGAACTTCGACTACTCGGCCCGGACCGAGCCGCCGCTCGAGGTCCCGCTCAAGGAGCGGATCGCCGCGATCCGGGCCCGCAAGGCCGAGGATCGGGCCCGGGCGGCCGCCAAGACTGCCCGCAAGGGATCGACGGGGGGTGGCCAGGGCGCCGGCCAGACCCCAACGGCCAAGGGACGGTCCAAGTCCGGGGTCGGTCGCGGCCAGCGGCGGGGAACCGGCCGGGGACGGTAGCGTCCACTGCGGGCCGCCGGGTCAGGGATGCCACGACACCGGCGGCCCCGGGGGAGGCGATAGTTTTCGGGAGACCGGAGGATGCGGTGATGGCGGTGGGACTCGAGCTGGAACAACGACCCCACGCGGCGGGCGAAGAGATCGCCAACGCAGCGAGCCACGCCGTGGGGCTGCTGGCCGCGCTCATCGGCCTGCCGTGGTTGCTCGCCAGCGCCGCCGACCGGGGAACCGAGGCGGTCGTCGGGGCGGCGGTGTTCGGGATCACCGCCGCCCTCCTCTACCTCAGCTCCACCCTCTATCACGCCGCCCGCCGGCCCGGCCCCAAGCGGGTCTTCCGGATGCTCGACCACTCGGCGATCTACCTGCTGATCGCGGGGACCTACACGCCGTTCACCCTCGGCGTCCTCAGCGGAGCGCTCGGCTGGACGATGTTCGGTCTCGTCTGGACCCTGGCCACCGCGGGGGTGGTCTTCAAGACGGTGCGCGGCTTCCGGAACCCCAGACTGTCGGTCGCCCTCTACCTGGCGATGGGCTGGCTGATCCTGGTGGTGGCCAAGCCGCTTTGGCTGCTGGTGCCGGGCTGGGGGGTCTTCTGGCTGGTCGCAGGTGGGCTCGCCTACACCGTCGGCGTGGTCTTCTACGCCAACCGCCGGATCCCCTACGGCCACTTCATCTGGCATCTCTTCGTGCTCGCGGGAACCGCTTGCCACTACGTGGCGGTGCTCCGCTACGCCGGGTAGCCCCGGCCCGGCTTGCGCGATTCGCCACAAAACCACACTCTGACACGTTCCACCTTGTTCCCTCCCCCGCTCCCGCCTCACAGGAGTGCCAGATGTCTGTCGTCCGTTCCGCCCTGCTCCCACTGCTGGTCATCGCCGCGGGGTGCACACCCGCCGCGCCCGCAGCCACCGAGGTCGCCGGTCAGTGCGGTGACCTGTTCGGGTCCCAAGCCTGCACCTGGGCCGACACGCAGGGCGATTCCGTGACCGCGTTCGGGGCGACGATCCCGCTCGCGTCGATTACGGCAGCACCGACGCCGCCAGCCGACTCGACGATGAGCGAGGAGGCGCCGCCGGTGGCTGCCGCAGTCCTCGCCCTCCCCGCCCAGGCGACGCAGGCGACCGGTTTCACCCACATGACAGTCAACTGGGAGGCCCACGGCCATCCGCCGGCCACCTTCCTGACGCCGCACTTCGACTTTCATTTCTACGCGGTCTCGAACGACGACCGGATGGCAATCGACTGCAGCGACACGACCAAGCCGGCGGCCGCGCCGGCTGGCTACGTCCTCCCCGACATGCCGATGCCCGACGGCACCATGAATGCGGGTGTCTGTGTGCCGCAGATGGGAATGCACGCCGTGCCCGAAGGCGACATGACAGCAACCACGCCGTTCAACGGATCGATCATCGTCGGCTACTACCATGGCTCGATGATCTTCATGGAGCCGATGCTCGCCAGGACGTTCCTGGAGGCGAAGCAGGACTTCACCCTGCCGATTTCCACCCCCACGGCGATCCCGGCCGGCGTCCGGACACCGACGGCGTTCCGGGCCACCTTCGACTCCACGGCGCAGGCCTGGCGCTTCGAGTTCAGCGGCTTCGGGGGGTAGCCTCCCGGGCGGCGGTCGCCCGAATCCCCATCAGGGAAACCCCTATTTGTCCTCACCAGCCGGCCCGGTACTCTCCCTGTGGAGGGCGCCGGGCCGGCACCGCGCCGGCGTCCTCGCGGCATCCGGTCGGGCCGGGTGCCGTCTCGGGTTCCCCCAATGGAGTGATCCTTTCATGGCCTCACGTCCCGGCGTCTACATCGTTCCCACCGACCGCTGGTATATCGAGCGCACCGTCTGGCTGGTCGCGGGCGCCGTGTTGCTGGTTGGCACCTCGCTCGCCCACTGGGTGAATCCCTGGTTCATCCTGCTGGTCACCGCGACCGGCCTCGCCTCGATCGCGGTCTCGCTCACCGGCTTCTGCGTCGTGGGCAACATTCTGGTCAAGTTCGGCTTCGAACCGGCACTGGGCCGTCCTGGCTGGCAGCCCGGCGACCGCTACTTCATGCAGACCGACAGCTGGTATCTCGAGCGACGCATCTACCTGGTGGTGGGGATCAATCTCACCATCGCGACGGTGCTCTCGCTGGTGCATTCGCCGTGGTGGCTGGTGTTTCCCGGCTTCGTCGGCGTGGCGATGGTCTGGTTCGCTGCCACCGGCTTCTGCATCATGGCCAACGGGCTCTACTGGCTCGGCTACGAGCCACGGCTGGTGCCGGGATGCGAACGCCCCGAGGGCGACCAGAGGCACGCCGCCGCCGCATCCTGAGGCGCCGGAATTGGCCGATCTGGCGATCGGGGGGTAGAATTGCCCATCCCGGTCACCAGGGAGCCCCGGCATGGATTTTCTCCACTTCGGCCTGCCCCTCGGCCTCGCCATCTGGATCGGCCTGATCGCCGTCCGCCTCCACCGTGAACAGTACGAGGGTCGGCGCCTCGCCACCGCGATGGCCTTGCTGGCCCTCGGCACCGCACTCGCCCGTCTGGTGGCCACGCCATCACCGACCTTCTACGACTTCACCGCGGCGGCCTTCCTGCTGCTCACCCTCTCGGGATGGGTGCTCTGGATCCAGGCTCGCGCCAACAACTGATTCGGCGGATCACGGCGAGGGCCACTGGGGAGGCGCCGGTGGAGTGTGGGTCCCTGCTCGGTTGCGATGTTCCTCACGACCCAAGGGATCGGTGACCGTCTCGCCGCTGCGGCGGCGCGCCTCAGAACCGCCAGGTCAACGATCCGTAACTCTGGATCGACGCCGTCGGCGCCCCCGATTCACGATAGGTGGAGAGCAGCAGGTAGACCGAGCGGCTGATCGAGAGATCGAGGTCGCCCCCGATCCAGGTGAGCCGGGTGGCACTCGTCGCACCCGGCACGGCGCTGGTGCGAATGCCGGCATTGAGCGAGAACCGCCACCGGTTGCCGGGTGCCGCCTCGATCGCCACCGACGACAGCCGTCCCTCGCTGCGCGGCCCGGTGAACTGCGTGCTGCGGGCGCGCACGCCGAGCCCCAGGGCGGTGAGGCGCGTGGCCACGAGCGAGGCCGTGACCGACTGGGCGCTGCCGTCGCCCGTGCCACCATCGCTGCGACGGATGCCGGCGGACATCCGCAGGTGGCGATTGGGCCGCACCGTCAGGTCGCCCCACTGGCCCTGGCGGAGGGCGTCGTCGAAGGCGATTTCCGGATTGACGAAGTCGCGGTAGAGCGGGATTGTGCGGCGCGAGTCGAGTCCGCCTGAAAACTGGAGCGCGTCGCTCACCGCCAGCCGCGCCGTCACGAAGCTCGACGTGAAGGTGGCGAAGCTCGGTGCCATGTCGCGCTTCCAGCCGCGATTGGCGTCGATCTCCTGGGCGGCATAGAGCGAGACGCGACGCGACGAGTAGGTGCCGCGCAGGTAGAGGAACTCGCGGTTGATCTCGCCGCGATCGTACGACCCCACTGCCCCGACGGTGAGGGCCCAGGGCGCCGACGTGCCGGTGGCACTGTGCCGTTGCAGCCATGCCCCGTATTCGGTCCGTTCCCCCGATGGTGCGAAGGTCACCAGGTCGGGCTGGGTACCGGCGAGCATGCCGCCGCTCCAGTGTCGGCCGTGCAGGTCGATCGCCAGGCCATCGAAGATCCCCAGCGGCGAGAGCGCCGTGGCGAACTGGCGCCCCAATGCGATCCGGCTGCCGCCCTTGCGGCGCTGGTGCAGCAGCGCCGCCTGATAGACCCGGGTCTGGCCGGCGGGAACCACCTCGCCGCCCGTACCGGTCGCCACCCTGGTGCGCTGCATCCGGACATCGACCGCCAGGCCGATCGGCGAGCCGCCGATCTGTGCGCCATCGAGCCGCAGGTCGAGCGACGGCTGTCGCAGCATCCGTCCCGCGCCCTGATCGATCACCAGGTAGCGCACCCCGATCCGGCCGCGAACCGGCGGCGGCGACCGGCGGGCGGCGGGTCGAGCCGTGGAGCCCGGCGCCGCTGCCGCCACCGTGGGTGCGGCCTCCGGCACCGGCACGAAGCGCACCGAATCACCCACCACCAGCGGCCCGTCGCCACGCACCACGCGACAGGCAGTGCGGCTCGACGAGACATAGTTCGCCGAGAGCTCCGCGATCACGCTGTCGTGCCGGACCACGGTGAAGGTGGTGCCCTCGCGGACGCCCTGGGTGCGACCGACTTCCAGGTAGACCGTTGCGCCACTCAGATAGGTGATCGTGGTCCAGGTCACGGCCGCCGGGGTGGCAGTCGAGTCTTGCTGGGCGATCAGGTCGTCGACCCCGCCCCAGAGCCCGCCGACCAGCAGCGCCGCGGCCACGCGCGCGAATCGCATCAGTCGGCCCGTCCCCGGGGATGGCAGCTGTAGCACGCCTGCGACTGGTACACATAGCCGGAGACACCACGGTGATGGCCGTTGGTGTTCGACGCGGTGTGGCAGGTGGTGCAGGTGAACACCGCGTAGTCGCTCGACGAGGTGTGACAATCGGCGCAGCTCGACCACCGACCACGATGGGAACCCGAGTAGATCGGGAAATACATCCCGTCGTGATTGAAGGTTGCCCCGGTCCACTGGGTGGTCGTGTGGCAGCTGGCGCAGTCGGTCGGGAAGCCAGCCGCCGAGTGCGACGGATTGGTGGTGCCGTTGTAGTCGGTCTGGTGGCACGCCACACAGGCGGTCGGCTTGCCGGCATAGACCCCGTCGCCGTGGCACGAGGCACAGGGAGTCGCCACGTGGGCACCCGTGAGTGGGAAGGTGGTGCCGTTGTGGTCAAAGGTCGCGCCGGGCCACTGCGTGGTGGTGTGGCACGCGACGCAGTCGGTCGGGAAGCCAGCCGCCGAGTGCGACGGGTTGGTGGTGCCGTCATAGTCGGTCTGGTGGCACGCCGCGCAGGCCGTCGGCTTGCCGGCGTAGACCCCGTCGCCGTGGCACGCATTGCACGCCGTGGCCAGGTGGGCCCCGGTGAGCGGGAAGGCGGTGGTGTTGTGATCGAAGGTCGCCCCCAGCCACTGCGACGTCGTGTGGCAGGTGGTGCAGTCGGTCGAGTAGCCGGCGGCCGCATGCGCGGGATTGGTGGTCCCGTCGTAGTCGACCTGATGGCACGAGGCGCACGCGGTCGGCTTGCCGGCGTAGACCCCGTCGCCGTGACAGGAGCTGCACGGCGTCGGGATGTGCGCCCCGGTGAGCGGGAACGCGGTGGCGTTGTGGTCGAACACCGCGCCGGGCCACTGGCTGGTGGTGTGGCACGCGGCGCAGTCGGTCGGGAAGCCGGCCGCGGCGTGATTCGGCGTGGTGGTCCCGTCGTAGTCGGTCTGGTGGCACGCCGCACAGGCCGTCGGCTTGCCGGCGTACACTCCATCGCCGTGGCACGAGGCACAGGCGGTGGCCAGGTGCGCCCCGGTCAGCGGGAACTGGGTGGCATCGTGATCGAAGGTGGCGCCCTGCCACTGCGACGTCGTGTGGCAGGTGGTGCAGTCGGTCGAGTAGCCGGCGGCCGCATGCGCGGGATTGGTGGTCCCGTCGTAGGCGACCTGATGGCACGAGGCGCACGCGGTCGGCTTGCCGGCGTAGACCCCATCGGCGTGACAGGAGCTGCACGGCGTCGGGATGTGCGCCCCGGTGAGCGGGAAGGCGGTGGCGTTGTGGTCGAACACCGCGCCGGGCCACTGGTTGGTGGTGTGGCACGCGGCGCAGTCGGTCGGGAAGCCGGCCGCGGCGTGATTCGGCGTGGTGGTCCCGTCGTAGTCGGTCTGGTGGCACGCCGCACAGGCCGTCGGCTTGCCGGCGTACACTCCATCGCCGTGGCACGAGGCACAGGCGGTGGCCAGGTGCGCCCCGGTCAGCGGGAACTGGGTCGCATCGTGATCGAAGTTGGCGCCCTGCCACGCAGCGGTCGTGTGACAGTCGGTGCACGTGGTCGAGTAGCCGGCGGCCGCGTGTGCGGGGTTGGTGGTGCCGTCGTAGTCGGCCTGGTGGCACGAGGCGCAGGCGGTCGGCTTGCCGGTGTAGACCCCGTCGCTGTGGCACGAGGCACAGGGCGTCGGGATGTGTGCCCCGGTCAGCGGGAACTGGGTGGCATTGTGGTCGAACGGCGCGCCGTGCCAGTCCGTGGTGGTGTGGCAGGTGCTGCAGGCAGTCGGGAAGCCCGCTGCGGCGTGCGCCGGCGATGTCGTCGCGTCGTAGTCGGCCTGGTGGCAGGTCTCGCAGGCGGTCGGCTTGCCGGTGTACACCCCGTCACCGTGGCACTGCGCACAGCTCACCGCCTGGTGCCCCCCCGTGAGCGGGAACTGGGTGGTGTTGTGGTCGAAGGTCGCCCCGTGCCAGTCGCTGGTGGTGTGACAGGTGGTGCAGTCGCTGCCATACCCCGCTGCGGCATGCGGCGGTTCGGTGGTGGCATCGAAGTCGGCCTGGTGGCAGGCCGCACAGGCGGTCGACGTGCCGGCGTACACCCCGTCGCCGTGGCACTGGGCGCAGGTCACCGCCTGGTGGCCACCGGTGAGCGGGAACTGGGTGGCGTCATGATCGAATGGTGCGCCGGTCCAGTTGGTGGTCGTGTGACAGCTGCTGCACTCGGCGGTGAAGCCCGAGGCGGCGTGCGGCGGCGCCGTGGTGTGTGCGAAGTCGTCCTGGTGACAGGAACCGCAGCTGGTCGCCTTGCCGGCGAAGACCCCGTCGGCGTGGCAGCCCGTGCAGGTGGTCGTGGCGTGGGCCCCCGTGAGCGGGAACTGCGTCGCGTCGTGGTCGAACGGGGCGCCCTGCCACCCGGTCTCCGTGTGACACGCTTCACACTGGGTCGGGAAGCCGGCACTGGCGTGGGGCGGCGTCGCGGCCCGATCGTAGTCGGGCTGGTGACAACTCACACAGGCGGTCGACCGATTGGTGTACTGGGGCTCCCCCGAACCCGTGGCGTTGTGACAGGAGGCGCACGGCGCGGTCAGGTGGGCACCGCGCAGCGGGAACCGGGTGGTCTCGTGCATCCGCGTGAGCCCGGCCTGGTCGATGAAGCTCCGGGTCGTGTGGCAGCGCGCGCAATCCACGCCGAGTTCGCCGGCGTGAACATCCTCGTGACAGGAGGCACATCCCGTCGAGGCCTTGCTGAAGTCGAGTGTGGTGTGGCAGCTGGTGCACGCCGCAGTCTGGTGGGCACCGTCGAGCGGGAACGATCCCGGTGCATGCCGGAACGTGTCGGCGATCTTCACCGGCGTCCACCCGCTCGGCAAGTGGCACGTGGCACAGGCGCCGACCGACTTGCCGTGCGGATTGTCGCTCGACTGGGCGATGAGCGGCGCCGTGAACACGGCGAGCAGCACCAACAGACGTCGCATCATCCGGCCGACCCCTTTCGGGTATCGCCGTGACACGACTCGCATCGCGTCGGGACACCGTGATACCGGACCCGTGCCACCCCATCGACCGTCTCGGTCGGATGGCAGCTGGCACACGGCACCGTGACGTGGGCGCCCTTGAGGGCGAAGGCTGCATCGCGGTCGTGGTCGAATCGGGCCGCCGGCGCGAAGGTGTCGCTGCCGTGGCAACGCTCGCAGCCGGCGCCGCCCGGGTCCGCGGCGAACTGGCTGCCATGCGGGGAGGCGTGGCATCCGGCACAGGTCGAGTCGCGAACAGCGGCCAGCGCGATCCTGCCGAGCGAGCTGGTCGCCGCGATCAGTGTCGCCCCGGGAGCCATCGAGTCGGCAGCGCGAGCGAGTCCGGTATGGCACTCGGCACATGGCACCGCGCGATGGGCGCCGTCGAGCACAAACCGGAACCGCGCGTGGGCCTCGATCCCGATCGTTGCCGGGCGAAAGGCCGTGGCGCTGTGACACGCGGCACAATCGGTGGTGCCGACCGTGTCGCCGGGTGTGGCGCCGTGCGGATCGCGGTGGCACGCCGCGCAGCGCACCTCGGGGATGCGGAAGAGTATCCCAGCGGTGCCGAGGGCCGACGTGGCCGCGATCGCCGGCAATCCGCGCCGCGAAGTGCCGTGACAGGCGTCACAGCCGATGACGGCGTGACGCCCCTCCAGCGGCAACCCGGTGGTGCCGTGGTCGGCCGGGCTGAACGCCGAGAGGTCCCAACCGGCGTCACGGTGACACTGTTCGCAGCGGCGGTCACTCGCCTGGCCACCGTGCGGATCGGCATGGCAGCTGGCGCAGCCGTCGAAGCGGACCCGGATCTCCACCGTGCCGGCGGCGTTCCCGGCCGTGGCACTGGTGGTGTGACACTTGGCGCAGGCCACCGCCCGGTGCTTGCCACCGAGGGGGAACCGGCTCTGCTGATGCTGTTCCACCGTGAAGCGCGCCGGAGTGAAGCCGGTCACGGTGTGACAGGCGGCACAATCGACCACCGTGCCGGCCAGGGTCGCCTGGCCGGCATGGCGGTCCTCGTGACAGGTCGCACAGCTCCCGGAGGCCGGCCGCGGACGGGCCATCTCCCGGCCATGGCATGCATCGCACCCCACCGAGCGATGCTTGCCCAGGAGCGGGTACCGCGTGAGGCTGTGGTTGAACTCGCGGCGGTCAAGCACGTCGAACCCCCGGGTCACGTGACACTCGCTGCACCGGGCCGAGAGTCGTCCCTGATGAGGATCGGCATGACAGGCCGAACACTGTTGGTGGGGCTGGGGAGTGAAGCGAGCCAGCCGGCTCCCATCGGCCCTGGGCCTCGCATCCGGCTCCGGGGTGGTGTGGCAGGCGGCGCAGTCCACCTTGGCGTGCGCCCCGGTCAGGGGGTAGCTGGTCGAGTCGTGGTCGAACCGCCGCGCCGGCGTCCAGCCCTCGGCGTCGTGGCACTCGGCGCAGCGGCTCCCCAACGCCTCGTCGTGCGGATCGTCGTCCGCATGACAGGAGGCACAGTCGGTCTCCAGCCCCATCCACCCGGCCGTCGTCGTTCGCGGCGAGAGCTTCGCCACGGGATCGTGGCGATACTCGCTCGCGTGGCAGCGATCGCACGCCAGCGGGGCGTGCTTCCCCTCCAGCGTCCAACCGGCCTGCCGGTGATCGAACCCGTCGCGGGTCCCGCCCGGCCAGGCGACCAGGTCGAAGTCGCGACCGGCATGCTCGGGATGACAGTTGGCGCAGCTCTTCCCCAGCATCAGGGTCCGGCGGGAGTGGAGTCCCCGCTGCTGGTCCTGCAGCGCGGCAACCTCGGCGTGGCACTCGAGGCAGAGCCGCGGCATGGCATCGCTCCGGGGACCGTGGCACTGGGTGCACTTGAGGGTCCCCTCCAGCGACTGGTGCGCGCGCGACAGCGGCCCGGGCGAGATCTGGGCCACGGATCGAGCCGGCAGCAGCAGGGCCACAGCGGCCGCGAGGAGCAGGGCGCGCAATCAACTCACCTTCGCCTGACTACCGGGCAGCGGCACGTCCTTCTGCACCAGCCGCACACCGATCTTCTCGAGGAATGGATACGGCGCATCGCCACCGATCCTCACCACCACGTCGTCGTTGGGGACAATCCGGCTGCCGCCGGGTCCGTCGAGTACCACCACATCGTCATGGATCTCGCGCACCGTGGTCTCGAGCAGCAGCTCGACCCGGCCCCGGGCCACCACGGCGTCGAGCTTCTCCTGGTTGCGCGGCTTGATTCGGGAGAATGCCTCCTTGCGGTAGGAGAGGTGCACGGTCGTGCCATCCTGGTTGGCGAGGCCGACCGCCGATTCGATGGCGCTGTCGCCGCCGCCCACCACCAGCACCCGCCGACCGGCGAACTGCTCCATCTCGACGATCTCGTAGAAGACCTTGCCGAGCTCCTCGCCGGGCACCCCCAACTTGCGAGGCGACCCGCGACGACCCATCGCGAGCACGACCCGCCGGGCCCGATAGAGGCCGCTGCCCGTTTCCAGCACGTAGCATCGCTCCTCGCGGCGGATCGCCTCGACCCGCTCGCCGGTGTGGACGCGCAACCCGGTGTTGGCCACGATGCTCTCCCAGGCGCGCAGCAACGACTCCTTGGAGGTGTCGGCGACCCACAGGTTGCCGTAGAGCGGCATCTGGACCGGCTCGGCGAGCAGCAGCTTGTGACGGGGATACTTGCGGACGCTGTCGGAGAGCGAGCCCTGCTCGAGGATCACGTAGGAGAGGCCGGCACGATGGGCCTCGATCCCCGCACTCAGTCCCGCCGGACCCGAGCCGACCACCGCCACGTCGACCGCGGCGAGGAGGCCATCGTGGCGAGCCGTGTCGGCAGGGAGCTGACGGATGATGTGCTCCATCGCCATCCGCCCCTCGTTGATGGCGTTCTTGATCAGGCCGCGACCGCCGAGTTCGCCGACGATGTGGAGGCCGGGAAGGTTGGTCTCGAAGTTGGCGTCGACCTGCGGCACCGTGACGCGGTTCACCGCGGCACCGGTCGTCACCAGGATGGCGCCGATCGGGCAGGCCGCGACGCACTCGCCGTGGCCCTTGCAGCGGGCGTCGTCGACCACCGCCAGCTTGCCGTGAAGCGACAGTGCACCCGGCTCGGGACACGCGGCGACGCACGTGCCACAGCCGACACAGAGGTCGCCCCGCACCAACGCCTTCGGATCCCCCGATGTCCCCGCCGCCTCGCCTTCGGCGGTTGGCGCCGAGACCAGCTCGAACACCTGCATCGGTGCCCTGCAACTCCGGCAGAAGAGCGCACCCGGTGGCACCGCCGCTCCGCACCGTGGGCAGGTGGCGTGCGACGTGGTGCCGCCACGCGCGGAGGTGCGCATGTGCCACCAGACCGAGGCGCCGGTGACGGCGAGGAAACCGAGGGCAGTCCACCACATGGCCGGGTCGTCGCTTCCCTAGATCCGGATCACGCCCATCGCCACGACCACGGCGATGTGGATCACCACCGCCACCAGCGCGGTGATGGCGAACGGCCGGTGCGCCACGTGCCAGAAGCGGAACACGCGGTGGGTGGCGTCGAGCATTCGGGTCTGCTGCTGGAGCGACATCTCCTGGGAGGCGAGCCGCACCACTTCATGCAACTCGCTCCGGGAGAGCGGCCGCCCCCCGCGCGTGGTCGTCGACCAGCGCCGCTGCAGCTCGGCCACCCGGCGGCGCCGCAGCAGGTCATCCGACACCAGGTGCACCAGGATCCGGAGCAGGTTGCGCTCGTCGTCGCGGCCTCCGCCCACATCGAGCATCCGCTCGACCACGTCGACCCCGAGCCCGGTCCGGTCCGCCAGTTCGCCGATCAGCTCGCGCCGACGCGCCGCGACGTCCTCACGGCTCAGCTCGACGCCGCTGCGGGCGCGAGGGATGCGGACATAGAGGTAGCGGCCCACCACCCCACTGGCGATCACCACCAGCATGGCCACCAGGCCCAGCCCGATCAGGCCGTCCGCCCGCCACGCCGAGTGGATCGCCAGCAGGAGCGGCAGGGCCAGCGCCGTGGCGACGTGCACGTCCATCCACTTTCCCAGTGACCCGAGGAAGGCGAGGCGGCGATACTTCTTGCGCAACGGATAGAGCCAGAGGAAGATGAAGATCCCGACGGCGATGATGCCGGCGGTGAGGCCGACGGTACCCGAGGGGCGCAGCCAGGGATGCCAGGGATGGCGGACCCGGGTGGCCATCGGGGCGAGGTAGTAGGGTGCACCGATGAGGTTGACCACGGTCAGGGGGAGGGCGATGCCAAGCACCCAGCCCCAGACCTTCCAGTTCTTCCGGCGCCTGGCCACCTCCCGGCGGGCCACGGGCCGGGCCGACTCCACAGCCGGCTCGGGCGGAACCGATACTGGCGTCGCCGGGACGGCAATCGGGCCCGTCGGGGCGGCGACCTCGGTGAACTTCCCGGCTGGTGCGGTCATCGGATCCTCGATACAAACGGCTCGCCACGGGCAGGTCCCACGGCCGGAATGGCCGGGGAACACCAGTGGAACGGATGACAGGCGATATTTGTGGCAGTATCGGACGCGTGGCGGGCTGCGTGAGTCGCCCCGATGCGGGCTTCACCCGAAGGTGAGGATGCGATGACACCGAGGACCTGTTCCCGCTGCGGCACCCCCGGAGATGGGGAATACTGCGCGTCCTGCGGGGCGCCACTGGAGGAGCGACGCTGTGGTTCCTGCGGTGCCAGCGCCAACCCGGGCGCGGGCTACTGTGCCAACTGCGGCACACGTCTACCGGGGAACGTACCATCCGGCGTGGCGCGCACAAAGCCCGAACAAAATGGTCGGCATTGGATCACCACCCATCGGGTCAGCCTGGGGCTCGGCCTCGCCGCCGTGGTCACGATCATCTGGGCCGCCGTGGCGTCGCGGGGCGACACCCCGGCCTCCTCACCGTCGGCCACGACACCCGCTGCCGACGGCACCCCGCCCGACATCTCCAACCTGTCGCCCCAGCAACGCTTCCTGCGACTGGCCGACCGGATCCAGTCGGCGGTCCAGCAAGGCGACACCACCACCGTGGTCCGCTTCTTCCCGATGATGGAGGCCGCCTACGATGGCCTCTCCACGGAGGAGCGCGACCTCGACAGCCGCTTCCATCTCTCGCTGCTGCAGGCCGAGGTGGGACACTTCGAGGGTGCCGAGGCGCAGGCCGACACGATTGAGGCCGCCGACCCGAACCACCTCCTGGCCCACTACCTTCGCGCACTGATTGCCGACTTCAAGGGCGATGTGGCGGCGGCACGCGCTGCCCGAGCCGCCTTCCGGGCCGACTACGACGCCGAGGTCGCCACCACACGACCGGAATACGTGGCGCACCGCAGCCTGCTCGAGCAGTTCCTGGCCACCACGCCGAAGCCCTGAGCCTGGAGCGACGCCCGCCCCGCGGCGCCCCTGCGTATCGCAATCCGACATGAGCACTCCCCGATGCGAGCGGCCCACGGATTGCGGTAGTTTCTGATCATGACGACCACGCCGACCGAACCCGCCCTCTCCACGGAATTCACGGAGTCCACGCCGACGCTCCCGAGCCGACTCGGAGAGGAGTTGGTGCGGGCCGGTCTGGCATCGTACGAGGAGATCGCCGCGGCCATCACCGAGGCCCGGCGCACCCAGCACCGGCTCGGCGAGGTGCTGATCGAGCATGGGGTGCTCGAGGAGCGCGACGTCTACCGGATCCTCGCGGCGATTCGGGGATTGCCATTCCGGAACAGCGAGGACCTGCTGGGCGAGATCGACCCGACACTGGCCCGGGCAGTGTCGCAGCGCTTCCAGGAGTATCACCACGTGATGCCGATCGCCCGTCGCGGCGACCGGCTGGTGGTGGCCACCAGCGATCCGCTGATGGAGGTTCCCGAGCTTGGTGCGGCGCTCGACGCCAAGGGAGTCGATCGGGTGGTGGTGACGCCGACCGACCTGCGACGGCTCCGGCTGGCACTCGACCTCGAGCAAGCCGGGAAGGTGGAGGAATCGCTGGTGCCCTGGCGCCAGGCGGCCGACCTGCTGGCCACCGAATCGATCCAGGGCGAATCGGCGCAGCGACTGCTCGACGAGTTGCTGCTCGATGCGGTCGCCGAGCGCGCCAGCGACATCCACATCGAGACCTATCGCGGTCGCACCCGGATCCGGATCCGGGTCGATGGCGACCTGCGCGACCTATCGCACTACAATCTCACCGAATTGCAGCAGCTCGGGTTGGTCAACGTGATCAAGGTCCGCGCCGCGCTCGACATCGCAGAGCACCGGTTGCCGCAGGGCGGCCGCTTCGTCACCCGGTCGGGCAAGCAGGTGTTCGATATTCGCACCCAGACCCAACCGTGCCTGCACGGCGAGCACGTGGTGATGCGGTTGCTGCCGCAGGACAACAAGATGGTCAGCATCAACGAACTCGGTTTTCCCGAGCACATCGCCAAGGTCTATCGCCGGCTGCTCGACTCGCCAGGTGGCCTGATCCTGGTGGTCGGCCCCACCGGATCGGGCAAGTCGACCACGCTCTATGCCGGGCTGCAGGTGCTCAGTGCCGACACGTCGCGCAAGGTCATCACCGTCGAGGACCCGATCGAGTACGCCCTCGATGGCATCCAGCAGACGCAGGTCCGTCCCGAGATCGGCTTCGAGTTCGCCAGCGCGATGCGCGCGTTCGTGCGCGAGGATCCCGACGTGATCCTGGTGGGCGAGATTCGCGACGGCGAGACGGCGCTCGAGGCACTGCGCGCCTCGCAGACCGGCCACCTGGTCCTCTCCACCCTGCACTGCAACGACACCGTCGATGCCGTGCAGCGGCTGGTCGACCTGGGCATGCACCCCAACTCGATCGCCAGCGAGCTGCTGGCCGTCTTCTCGCAACGGCTCGCGCGGCGGATCTGCGACGGCTGCCGTGCCCCCGCCGAGCCCGATCCGGTGCTGGCCGCCGAGGTCTTTCCCGATGGCATCCCCGACGACATGCAATTCTTCGCGGGCACCGGCTGCGAGCACTGCCGGGGGATCGGCTGCTATGGCCGGATCGCCGCGATCGAGTTCCTGCCGGCGTCGCCAGCGCTGCGGCTGGCGATTTCGCGCCGTGCCGCGGTCGATGAGTTGCGCGGTTGTGCCCTCGACGCCGGCCTGCTGCCGCTGCGGGAGCACGCCCTGGAGCTGGTGCGCGAGGGGATCATCCCGCTCGACGAACTGCGGACGATGCTGCCGCCGGAGCGACTGGCGCCGGACCGGCCCTAGGACCCGATCAGGGATTCGCAGCCGATCCCGCTGACACCGTGCAATCCGGGTAGCTTCGGTGGGCGTTCCCCAGTGTCCACCGCCCTCGCGCCGGAGTGCCGATGTCCATGCAGCCCACCCCGCGCGGCACCGTGCTGGTCACCGGTGCAACCGGCTACATCGGCGGCCGACTGGTGCCCCGGCTCCTCCAGGCCGGTTGGCGGGTGCGATGCCTGGTGCGCGATCCGGCACGACTCGAGGGACGGCCCTGGCGAGACGCGGTCGACGTGGTGCGGGGCGACGTGCTCGAGGCCGGGACGCTCGCTCCCGCACTGCGTGGGGTCGACGCCACCTACTACCTGGTCCACTCGCTCGGGGGTGGCGAGGCCTTCCACGAGCGTGACCTCCGCGCCGCGCGGACCTTCGCCACCGCGGCCGCGGGTGCCGGGGTATCCCGCGTCATCTATCTCGGTGGACTCGCCGACGCCTCGACCGGACTCTCGGAGCACCTGCGCTCGCGTCAACTCACCGGCAATGCGCTGCGCGAGGCCGGCGTGCCGGTCACCGAATTTCGTGCCAGCGTGATCGTCGGCTCCGGCAGCGTGTCGTTCGAGATGATCCGCTACCTCACCGAACGGGTGCCCGTGATGGTCTGTCCGCGCTGGGTGTACACCCCCACCCAGCCGATCGGAATCCGGGAGGTGCTCCAGTACCTGGTGGGTGCCCTCGACCAACCGGAATCCGTCGGGCGCGTGCTGGAGATCGGTGGCGCCGACCAGGTGACCTACGGCGAGATGATGACCACCTACGCGGCGGTCCGCGGTCTCAACCGCATCCTCGTGTCGGTGCCGGTGCTCACGCCGCGGCTCTCCTCGCTCTGGGTCAATCTGGTGACCCCGATTCCCGGGGCGATCGCGCGCCCACTGATCGAGGGGCTTCGCAACGCCAGCGTGGTGCACGATCCGTCTGCGCGACAGCTCTTTCCCGGGATCGTCCCGTCGGACTATCGAACCGCCGTCGAGCGTGCCCTCGCGACACTCGATGCCAGCGCTGTCGAGACGGCCTGGAGCGACGCGCTGAGCACGTCCCTGCGTGATGCCCAGCCGGTAGTGCTCGCGGAGGACGAGGGGATGATCGTCGAGCGGCGTCAGTGCGTGGTGGCGGCGACTCCCGACGCGGTGTTCCGGACCTTCACCGGGATCGGCGGCGCCCGGGGTTGGTTCTACTTCACCTGGGCCTGGCAGGTGCGCGGCTTCCTCGACCGGCTGATCGGCGGCGTGGGGCTGCGCCGTGGCCGGCGCGATCCCGATCACCTTCGGGTGGGCGATGCGCTCGACTTCTGGCGGGTCGAGGCGGTCGAACCCGGCGCCTCGCTGCTGCTGCGCGCCGAGATGAGGCTGCCGGGGCAGGCCTGGTTGCGCTTCACCGTGGCCCCCCACCAGGAGGGCGCGCTGCTGCGGCAGACCGCCTTCTATGCCCCCAAGGGGCTGCTCGGCCTCGTCTACTGGTACGCCATCTATCCGTTCCACAAGCTGATCTTCAGCGGAATGATCCGGGGAATCGCCGATCGAGCGGAGAGTCGGACTGGGTAGGGGATTCCCCGGTCGCGCGGGGGCCCACCGGGAGGGGCATATTTGCCGAGCCGGCGCGGCAACCACGCCGCGGCGCATGGAGGGCAGCGGATGACCGAGGGCCTCGACGCGTGGATTGCCTCGCTGGGCAACGGCAGTGTGTTGCTGAGCCTCGGCGCGGCCATGTTGCTCGGGCTGCGCCACGCCACCGACCCTGACCATGCGACCGCGGTCTCCACGCTGGTCTTCTCCGGCCGCGAGGACGTCCGCCGCCAAGCCGGTCGACTCGGCCTCGCCTGGGGGCTCGGCCATGCCAGCACCCTCCTCCTCCTCGGTCTGCCGGTGGTCCTGATCGGGCCCTGGCTGCCCGACACGGTGGGCCGGATCGCCGAGTTCACCATCGGCCTGGTGATCGTGGCGCTCGCCGTCCGGCTGCTGCTTCGCTGGCATCGCGGCTACCTGCATCTCCACGTGCACGAACACGATGGCACCCGCCACGCCCACCCGCACATGCACGAGCGGGTTGCCGCGAGCGGGCATCCGATCCGTCACGGCCACGATCACGCCGAGTCGCTGGGGCGCTCGCCTCGCGAGGCGTTCATGATCGGCCTCGTCCACGGCATCGGCGGCTCGGCCGGCGCCGGGGTGCTGCTGGTGATGGCCGCCCCGACCGTCGGCCTCAGGATCATCTCCCTGGTGCTCTTCGCCGGCGGCACGGCGGTCTCGATGGCGATGATGTCGTGGCTCGTCGGCCACGGCCTGGCCACCGGGGCGCTTGGTCGTCGCTTCGAACGGGTGGTCCCGGTCCTCGGCGTCGCCAGCCTCGCCTTCGGCATCTGGTACAGCAGTCAGGCATTCTGAACGCGCCCGACGTGGTCGTCGCGAGTCACAACGCCACGGTGAGTACCCCAGTGCCGACCAGCGTTGCCGCCCAGACGAGATCGAGATTGACCCACGCGCGCCGCAGCATCCGGAGCCCCAACCGCTCGTAGACGACCCCGGCGATCAAGCCGGTCACGAGCAGGTAGCCAGCGGTGTGCACCCCCGCGGCCAGCAGGCCGACCAGCTGCGACGGTGACGCACCCATCCCCATGGCGGCGTGCAGCAGGTGCGGCCCCTGCACCGACGATGGGGAGTCGTGGAGCAGAAACGGCACGACCATCAGCCCCGCGCCGTGCGCCGTGGCCATCAGGATGGACCAGGTGGTCAGATCCCGGAGTCGACCGTCATGCCGCCGAACCGCGGATGCCGCTCGCGGATCAGCTTGCGACCGCCGTAGCCGACCAGGGTCGCCCCACCAGCCACTTCAACAGGCCGACCGGCAGCATCCGCCCAGCAGCGCCGCCACCGCGACCGCCGCGACGATCGCCAGGCCGTGGCCCGCCGCCAGCGGGCCCAGCGCCCGCCATACGGCGCGTCCATCCCGCTCCTGCAGCCCGAGCGCGACCGCGAACAGCCAGCCCATCCCGGGTTGAGGCCGTGGACGGCCCCGAGCAGCGCGAGCGCCGCCCAGGGCCAGACCGCGTCCGCCGCTCACGCCGCTCACGAGTAGCAGAAGGAGTCGGACGACGCGTCGCCGCCCTGCAGCCGCACCTGGTGCGGACGCAGCCCCGCCTCCAGCTGACGAACATCTCTCCGTCGAGGCGTCATGCCGCCCTCGGGCTCGTCGTCGAACCGCGCCATCCAGCCGCTGATCCCGTCGGGGTAGAACTGCTCGTCCCACGGCGAGTAGAGGCTGTTGGTCACGTAGACGCGGCGCCCGTCACGGCTGACCTCGACCATCTGCGGGCCACCGTTGAGCGGCTCGCCCGGCCGCGCCGGATGCGCCGTCGCGCCGCACGATCCCGCCGATCCGCACCGAGCCGGTGAGCTCGGGATTGAACGGATCGGAGACGTCGTACTGCCGCAGCTCGCCGGTGCCCCAGCACGAGACGTAGAGCTGGTTGTCGTCGAGGCTGAGGTTGATGTCGGTGATCAGCGGCGGCACCGCGCCGAAGCCTTTCAGCAGCGGCGGCAGGTCCTCGGGATCGGCGGGCTCGGCCGGGATGTCGATCACCTTCTTGATCTTCCACTCCGAGCTGCCGTTCATCCCGTCCTTGTACCACAGCCAGACCGAGGCCGAGAGGTCCTCGAGCGACAGCACCACGCCCGCGAACCCGTACGCCTTGCGCGGGTCGCGCGCCGGCCGGAGCTCGAGCGTCATCTGGTACTGCGGCCCGAGCTCCAGCTTCTTCAGGTGCGTCCGCCGCCGCATGTCCCAGACGTGCAGCGAGTTGCCGTACTTGCCGGCCAGCAGCAGCTCGGGGTTCACGCCCTCGGTCGACCATCTCCGGCGTGCCCCACTCGGACGTCACGATCGTGTCGTGCCCGAGGTGCCAGGCGAAGTCGTACGCCAGGTACTGCGGGCCGCGGTCCCGCTCCCACTGGCCCGGCCGGACGTCGAACGTCTCGTGGTCGAGCACGAAGATCCCGCCCGGACCGCCGCCGTCGCCGTTGCCCGAGCGCGTTCAGGTAGATCCCGTCCGGCCCGCAGTGCACCGTGTGCGGCGCCGAGTAGCCGGTCTTCTCGAGCAGCTCCTCGCCCGTGATCGTCTTCACGAGCTCGGATTGCGCGGATCGGCCTTCGTGTCGAGCACGTAGATGTTGGACGTGTGGATCCCCGGCACGATCAGGTAGCGCCGCTCGACGTGCGCGTGCGGCGCCCAGGGGCAGAGGTGGGAGCTGCAGGCGTTCCAGCCGAAGTGGTGCAGCTCGTCGCCCCCCTGGGGATGTCGATGCGCCCCACGAGCTGCCGTAGCCCGGCGACGTGGGGTCGATGTCCACGACGCCGATGGCATCGTGGGAGCCTGTTCACCGTCTCAGCAGGGCCACGTAGGCGAGTGCTCGTCCGGCGCCTGCCGCATGCCGCGGCGACTCGTAGAAGGTCGGGTCGGGTGTCCAGCGAGGCATCGTCGGATTCTCCGTGCAGAGGTGGACAGACTGCTTCACCAGGGATCTGCGGAGAACCCGTCGCCGACGCGACAGCGCCGGAGCGGGATGTCAGGGGTGCCCGGGCCAGCTCCCGGTGCTGGGCCGCCTCGGCCGGGCGGCCAGTGGCATCGTACAGGTCCGCGAGGCGCCGGTGGAGCCGCCGCCGTCGTAGTGGGACTCCGTCCGGCCACGGCCGATGCCGGCGAGGGCGCGAAGATAGAGCGGCTCGGCGGCGACGTAGTCGCCAGCCTGCGCCTTCACCCACGCCAGGTCGCCCGCCGCGAGCGCCGTGAGCGGGTGATCGTCGCCCAGGGTGGCGGCCTGATAGGCCAGCAGTTCCGACCCGAGACTGTCGGCCTCCCGATAGCGTCCCTCATCGGCCCAGAGAAGCGCGATGCGCTGCAGCGCCGGAAGCGCCCCGTCGAATCCCACCTTGGCCTGGAAATAGTCGGCTTCACGACGCCAGATCGACTCGGCCTGCTCGGGCTGGCCGTTCGGCATGAGGATCTCCGCCCGGGAGCCTCCCATGCGCATGTGGAGTTGTGCGCCGGACCGTAGATGCGAATGAGCATGTCGTGGGCCGCGGTCGAGAGCGTCAGCGCCTCCCCGAACTCACCTCGCGCCGCGAGTCGCTGGGCCAGGTCGGACATGGCATACGCCAGCTGTGGGTGATCGGGTCCCAGGTCGGCCCGGGCCACCTCGACCGCCTGCCGGTTGACCTCCTCGCCTTCCTGTGGACGGTCACGATCGTCGCGGAGCAGGTCGGCCAGCCGGAGCAGGGCGAAGGTGGCCCCGGCGTCGTGGCGGGTCCGGTGCGCCAGTCGCAGCGCCACCGACTCGCGCAGGAGCGATTCTGCCTCGAGAACCTTGCCGCGACGGCGCAGCACGGCGGCGAGCAACTCGAGCGACCGAGCGATCCCGGGATGGTCGTTGCCGAGGCGCTCGCGCACGATGCTCACCGCCTCGCGCGCCAACCGCTCCGAACCGTCCAGGTCGTTCAGGTACACCGCCAGGCTGGCCAGCTGCTCGAGTGACGTGGCGACCGCCGTGTCACGGGGACCGAGGGCATCCTGCCGGATCACCAGCGCCTCGCGCGCGAGGCTGTCGGCGAGCAGATACGAACGGCCATTGCGCTCGATGGCGGCCTGATAGAAGAGGGCGTTGGCCACGTCGGGATGCCGCTCGCCGAGCTGGGTGCGTCGGAGGGCCAGCGATTGCGTGATCAGTCGTCGCGCCTCGGGGACGTTCTCCATGCTCGAATGCACCCGGGCGAGCACCTCGAGCAACCGGGCTTGCACCAGTGGCTGGTCGTCGAGCCGGTCCACCCGTTCGGTCCCCCGCTCGAGCAGGTCCCGGGCGGTCACGGTGTCGCCGAGCCGTTCTTCCGGATCGGTGCCCTGGAAGAGCGCCATCAGGAAGTCGGTCACCTCCTCGGATTCGCGCAACGCCGACCGGGCCCGGTCGCGTTCGATGCCGGCGCTGCGCGCCTGCCAGACCGCGGCAACGGTGCCGGCCACCAGCGAGAAGATCACCAGCCCCGCCGTCATCACGGTGGCGCGATGCCTCCGGATGAATCGCTGCGCCCGATACAGTTGGCTGCCGCGATGCGCCTCGACCGGCTCACCGGCGAGGAAGCGCTCGAGATCCTGCCCCAGATGGCCGGCCGAGCCGTAGCGCTGCCGGGGCGCCTTGCGGAGCGCCATCATCACGATCGCGTCGAGGTCGCCGCGCAACTGGCGCCGGAGTCGTTCCGGCGTCACCCCGCGCGCCGCGGCGTGCTGGGCCGGCGGCGCGTCCGTGTCCGCCTGCTCGGCCGCGGGGCGCAGCGCCCGCGAGCTGGGACGCTCCGGCTCACGCTCACAGATCAGGGTGGCCAGCTCGGCCGGTGACCCGGTCGCGATCCGGTACGGCCGCACGCCCACCAGCAGCTCGTAGAGGATGACGCCCAGCGAGTAGACGTCGCTGGCGGTGGAGAGTGGCTCGCCCTGCACCTGCTCGGGCGAGGCGTACTCCGGGGTCATCAACCGCAACTCGGTGCGGGTTACCGGCTGGGCCACCGCCGAGAGGCCGGGGTTGAGCAGCTTGGCGATCCCGAAGTCGAGCAGCTTCACCCGACCATCGTGGTCACCAGGATGTTGCCCGGCTTGAGGTCGCGATGCACCACCAGGTTGTGGTGCGCGTGACGCACCGCGGCGCAGACCTCGAGAAAGAGCCGCAGCCTGGCACGGAGCCCGAGTCGATGGCGATCACAGTACGTGGTGATCGGCAGCCCTTCGACGTATTCCATCACGAGATAGGGGGCGGCCCTCGGTCACCCCGCCGTCGAGCAGCAAGGCGATATTGGGGTGGTCGAGCGATGCGAGGATCTGACGCTCGGCCAGGAAGCGGCGGTGCAGCTCCTCGGCGTCCGGCGTGGCGCGCAGGATCTTGATGGCAACCTGGCGCCGGTACTGGCCGTCGTCGCGTTCGGCCAGGCAGACCACCCCCATCCCGCCGCGACCGAGCTCGCGGAGCACCCGGTAGGGACCAATCATCCGTTCGGGGGGCACTCGGGGCAACCGGAGGGCGCTCGAGGATCCCCTTGTGACCCAGCGCCGTGAGCAGTGCAGCCACCTCGTGCCGGAGGGTCGGGTCGTCGGGATAGGTCGCCTCGAGCCAGGCGAGCCGCTCTGGCTCCGGCTGATCGAGGGCGGCGTCGAGCGCGGCGTCGATGCGGCTCGTTCCGATTCGCTCACGGGGTCGCCGGCCGCCGATCGTCGCCGTAGAGCTCGCGATAGAGCCAGGCACGCGCCTTGACCCAGTCGCGCTGGACCGTGCGGGTGGTCACCCCGAGGAGTTCGGCGATCTCGCGCTCCTCGAGACCACCGAAGAAGCGCGCCTCGACGACCTGGCGCTGGCGTTCCTCGAGCGAATCGAGTGCGGCGTCGAGGGCCAGCAATTCGGCGGCGTCGAGGTCGCCGGGTCCCCCCATCGCCTCGGAGAGGGTCACCACGGCGGCGCCACCGCCGCGCTTCTGGGCCCGCCGCTGTCGGGCCCGGTCGACCAGGACCTGTCGCATCGCGCGGGCGGCAATCGCCAGGAAGTGGGCGCGATCGCCCGCATCGGGCACGCTACCGGCGAGCTTGAAGTAGGCCTCGTGCACCAGATCGGTGGGGTTGAGCGTGAGCGGCCCGTGCTCGCGGCCGATCTGGCGCCGCGCCATCCGGCGCAGTTCCTCGTAGACCAGCGGAAAGAGGCGATCGACCGCGAGGTCGTCGCCGGCCCGTGCGGCCCGGATCAACCGGGTGACCTCACCCGGGGTCGGGGAAGACGAATCGCTCATGGTGACAATCCGGCTCGAGACGGGAGGATCCTCCCAAGCAATGATCAGCGCCGAACCGGCGGTTGGCAACCCGACCCCCGATTGCGGATCACCGGTTCGGTTCCTAGTCTCAAGCGTCGGTCCACCCCATTCACCATTCACCCGGGTTGTCATGTTCGTCGGTCATCTCGGACTCGCCTTCGCCGCCAAGCGTGCCCGCCCCCAGGCCTCACTCGGCTGGTACATCGCCGCCACCACCACCCTCGACCTGCTCTGGCCGATCTTCCTGCTGCTCGGTTTCGAGCGGGTGAGCATCGTGCCGGGGGCAATGGCCTTCAACCCGCTGGTGTTCGACAGCTACCCCTGGTCGCACTCGCTGCTGATGGCGGGGATCTGGGGATTGCTGCTCGCCGCCATCGCCCGCTGGCGAGGCATCTCCACCGACGCAGCGAAGCTGATCGGCGCACTGGTGGTGAGCCACTGGGTGCTCGACTGGATCACCCACGCCCCGGACATGCCGCTCTGGCCCGGTACGTCGCCGCGGTTCGGCCTCGGCCTCTGGAACTCGGTCCCGGCCACGCTGGTGATCGAAGGGGCGATCTGGGCGGCGGGCCTCTGGCTCTACCTGGCGCCGCGTCGACGCACCAGCTGGATCGGCCCGGTGGCGCTCTGGTCGCTGATCCTGGTGTGCACGGTGATGTGGGCCGCCGGCCCCTGGTCGCCGCCACCGCCCGATCCACATGTCCTGGCGCTGTTCGCCTTGATCGGCTGGCTGCTCATTCCGTGGAGCGTGGCGGCCGACCGGCACTACATGGTGCGGCACGCGGTCGCGGACGCCTCCGGCTGACCAACTGACGCCTGCAGCCGTTCGGCGGTAGTTTTCGGGATCTCCTCCTTCACCTTCCGCCTGTCAGGATCGGCCTGATGACCGACGACTCGGCTGAACCCGGGACAGGTCCCGTGGCTCGGCTGTCCGCCGCACTGAGGGACCGCTACCGCATCGAGCGCGAGCTCGGCGCCGGCGGCATGGCCACCGTCTACCTCGCTCACGACATCCGGCATGACCGCCAGGTGGCGATCAAGGTTCTCCGCCCCGAGCTCGCCGCCGTGATCGGCGCCGAGCGCTTCCTGTCGGAGATCAAGACCACCGCCAACCTGCAGCACCCGCACATCCTGCCGCTCTCGCTGTGCGAGTCACCTACGAGTGCCCTGAGGAGCACGAAGTCGAAGGGCCTTCCGTCTTCTATGTGATGCCGTATGTCCCGGGCGAGTCGCTCCGCGACCGACTCGACCCGCGAGCATCAGCTCCCGGTCGCCGACGCGGTGCGGATCGCCTCGGAGGTGGCCAGCGCGCTCGACTACGCCCACCGCCAGGGCGTGATCCACCGCGACATCAAGCCCGAGAACGTGATGCTGCACGACGGCCAGGCGCTGGTCGCCGACTTCGGCATCGCGCTCGCCATGGCCAACACCGCCGGCACCCGGATGACCGAGACCGGCATGAGCCTCGGCACGCCGCACTACATGAGCCCCGAGCAGGCGATGGGCGAGCGGGAGATCACCGCCCGGAGCGATGTGTACGCCCTCGGCTGCGATCACCTACGAGATGCTCTGCGGCGAGCCGCCGTTCACCGGCCCCACCGCGCAGTCGATCATCGCCCGGGTGATGACCGAGGAACCGCGCTCGCTCACCGGCCAGCGCAAGAGCATCCCGGAGGGCGTGGAAGCCGCCGTCTTCATGGCACTCGAGAAGCTCCCCGCCGACCGGTTTGCCACCGCCGCGGAGTTCGCCGCCGCGCTCAAGGGAGAAGTCCACCACGGTCCGTGCAACTGGCCGGACCGGGACCTCCAGGGCACGGGCATCGACCAGACCCTCCCCTGCCCTCCTCGGCGGCGTGGTGGTGGCGATCGTGGCCGCGCTGGCCGCGGGGTGGTTTCTGCGCGGGACCGGCAGCACACCGGCCGACACTGCGCCGGTGGAATTCGCCTTCCGGCTCGGCGATGGCGCCAAGGACCGCCCCTCGCTCTCGATCAGTCGGGATGGCCGACACGTGGCGATGGCCGTGGAGGATTGCTACCGGCGTGAACCACGTGGTGATTCGCGACCTCGGATCCACGGAGCTCAGGACCGTGGTCGGCACCGAGGGAGCCCGTGACCCGACTTCTCCCCTGACGGCCAGTGGCTGGTCGTGACCCGGAACGGCAGCTCCAGAAGCTGCCCGTGGCCGGTGGCCCAGCCACGGTCCTTGTCGATTCGGTGAGCCAATTGCGGCGGCGCGTGGGGTGTCGATGGCCACTGGCTCTATTACACCAGCTCGAGCGACGGCTTGTGGCGGGTCTCGGCCGAGGGCGGCACCCCCGAGCGTCTCACCACGCTCGATACCGCTGCGCCACGAATTCGACCACTGGAATCCGCAGGCGCTTCCGGGCGGAAAGGCCGTCATCTTCACGAGTTATGCCACGCCGTTCGCCAGGGCCCGCATCGAAGCCGTGGACATCTGGGACCGGCAGCCGCACGGTCCTGGTCGAGGGCGCCGTCTTCGGCGCTACGCCGCGATGGCTACCTGCTCTACGCCCGCGACGCCGCCGTGTTTGCCGTGCGATTCGACGCCACGACGCTCGAGGTCCAGGCGACGGCGGTGCCGGTGATCGAGGACGTCGTCTGGCAGGCCCCAGGACGCGCTCGCCGGTTTCGCGGTGTCGACCGAACGGGACCCTGGCCTACCTGAAGCAGTCGGAGTGGGTGATCAAGCGTCGGGTGGTCTGGGCCGATCGCGCCGGCCAAACCAACCAGCCCTGCCGGACCAGGGGCCTGGGCCGAGCCAGACTCTCGCCCGACGGCAGGTGGATCGCGCATCAGTCAAACCGAACCGAAGCGGGACATCTGGCTCTACGACCGCGATCGCGAGGTCCTCACCCAGCTCACCCGCGCTCCCGCGGCGGCGTTCGGCGCGCTCTGGACGCCCGACAGCCGGTCGATCATCTACACTTTCGAGGATCCGGTGTATGACCTGCACCGCCTCCCGATCGATGCGAGCGCAGCCGGACACGCTGCTGCTGCCGACTCGCCTTCGACAAGCGGGCGACCTGGCGATCACCCCCGACGGCGCGATCGCTGGCCTACGCCGAGACGGTCGACCGCGACCGCCTGACGCTCCTGCCCCGCGCCGTGGCGGCACGCCCAGGCCACTCGACGAGCAGCCAGGTTCCCAGCGATCGCCGCCTTTTCCCCCGACGGTCGCTGGATCGCCTACGACGAGGCGAACAACGAGGAACAACCGCAGATGTATGCCCGCTCGCTCGTGGGTGTCCGGGGCTCGGACCCAGGTCTCCACCAGCGGCGGCAGCCAGCCGCGGTGGACCAGGGGCGGACGGGAACTGGTGTACCGCCGCGGCGATGCCATGATCGCCGTCGCCTTCGACCCCGCGGGTCGGCACCGTTGGCACGCCGACCCATCTCTTCCGCATTCCCGACGCCGGCCAGCTCGACACCCGGACCGCCGGCTACGACGTGACCCCGGACGGCTCCCGCTTCCTGCTGGTCACCCCCTCGTTCCGCGCCCGAACGTCCAGCCGATGCACGTGATCATCAACTGGTTCGACCGATTGCAAGCCAAGATGCAGCCCTGAGCCCCGTCGCCGCTCCCCACCGAGGACCGTCCCATGAGAGTCTCCATCCCGGCAATCGTCGCACTCACCCTCGCGGTGAGCACTCCCCTCGTCGCCCAGGAGCGCGAGGATCGCACCCTGCTCTCCCAGGAGACGATGACCGCGATCATCAACGAGGTCTCCGGCGAGCGGGCGATGCACACCGTGCTCGAGCTGGTCCCCTACCAGCGGGTCCGGCCGCCCTCGGAGTACCAGGGTCATTATCGCGAGAGCATCGTGATGGCCGAGCGGGCGCGGGCCTACGGCTTCAGCAACGTGACGATCGAGAAGTTCGGCCCGGTGACCCAGACCTGGCAGCCGGTGCAGGGCGAGCTCTGGATGACGACGCCCAAGAGCGTCAAGCTCTTCGACATCCACGACATCGCCCTGTCGCTCGCCTCGCTCAACGCCAATGGCGACTTCTCCGGGTGAGCTGATCGACGTGGGCGCCGGGCGCGAGGAGGACTTCGCCGGCAAGGACGTGACCGGCAAGTTCGTGCTCTCCTCGGGCTCGACCAGCGCCACCTACCGGGTGGCCCGCCAGCACGGCGCCATCGGCGTCCTCGGCGTGAGCGCGATCGGCTTCCAGCGCGCGATCGACTTCCCCAACCAGATCGTCTCCTCGGGCGTCAACGCCGACTCCGGCACGGTGGCCTGGTCGGTCACCCCCGAGGTGCAGCACAACCTCGCCGCGATGCTGCTCCGCGGCGATCGCGATCACCATCCGCTCGATCGTGAAGAGCGAGCAGGTGCCCTACCAGGCCGAGTATGTCCACGCGGAGATCCCGGGCGACGGCAGCACCACGCAGGAGGTGGCGATCAGCGGCCACCTCTATGAGGGGCTGATCAAGCAGGGCGCCAACGACGACAACAGCGGCTGCGCGCTCACCCTCGAGATCGGCCGCGCCTATCTCAAGCTGATCGCCGAGGGGAAGCTGCCGCACCCCAAGCGCACCATCAACTTCCAGTGGGTCCCGGAGATCTCGGGCACCAATGCCTGGCTCAACGCCTATCCCGACAAGGCGAAGCGGATCATCGGCACCCTCAACTTCGACATGGAGGCGATCCGGGTCGCCGACTCGCGCTCCTACTGGGTGCTGCAGCGCACGCCGGACACCTATCCGTCGTACCTCAACGACATCGCCCAGAGCATGATGGAGTACGTGGCCGACATCTCGCGCGAGCGGGTCCGCTTCCGTCGCTCGGGCTACGCCCCGTCGGAGCCGGTCGAGTCGCCGCGCGGCAGCAAGGACGCCTTCTACATCAAGATCGACAAGCACTACGGCTCCAGCGACCACGTGACCTACATGCAGCACGGCATCCCGGCCGTGATGTTCATCACCTGGCCCGACATGTGGTACCACTCGTCGGAGGACACCCCCGACAAGCAGGACCCGACCCAGTACAAGCGCGCCGCCGCGGTGGGCCTCGGCGGACTCGCCGTGCTCGCCACCGGCACCGACGAGATGGCTGCCCGGGTGCTGGCCGACAACCTCGGTCGTGGACTCTCGCGCATGGGCGAGTCGCACACCAAGGGACTCGGCTACCTTGCCGACGCCCCGGCGGCCGGCCTGCCGCAGGCCTACCGCGAGGCCCAGGTCGCCATCACCCACCAGGCCGATGTCGAGAAGGCCGTGGTCCGCTCGGCTGCAGTGATGTGGACCGACACCCGGCCGGCGCACGGAAGACAGCGGCCTTCGTGCCGCTGATCGACCAGCGGGCGGCTGCCCTCCTCAACGAGGTGAAGGCCGCCTACCAGCTCGCCGCGATGCAGCGCGGCATCAAGCCGACGGAGCCGGCTGCTCTCGGCAGACGAGAAGGCCGCCGCCGGCCTCCGGATCGAGGTGGTGCCGAGCACCGGCGGCGGCCGCTTCCGCGGTCGCGGCGGCCCGTCGCTTCCGGAGGAGTACAACGCCGAGTTCTCACTGCTCCTCGGCAAGGGACTGACCGCGCTCGAGGTCCGCGACTTCCTCTCCGGCGAGTTCACGCCCATCTCGATGGCCGAGGTGATGGCGGTGCTCAAGGCCCGCGAGACGCGGGAAGCATCAAGCTGGTGGCGCGGTGATGGGGAGTCGAGCACCCGGCGTGGAGGCGGCGTGAGCCTCGAGCGCCTCGCGGCGGCCCCCTTCGGCTACGCTCAGGACATGCTTCGACTCGCGTCCACGAGGAGGCAGACGCATGAGCATTGACTCGCTCAGGGCAAGCCTCGCCGACCGCTACCGCATCGAGCGCGAGCTCGGTGCGGGCGGCATGGCCACGGTCTACCTGGCCCAGGACCTGAAGCACGACCGCCGGGTCGCCATCAAGGTCCTCCGCCCCGAGCTCGCCGCGGTGATCGGCGCCGAGCGCTTCCTGGTCGAGATCAAGACGACCGCCAACCTGCAGCACCCGCACATCCTGCCGCTGCACGACTCGGGCGAAGTCAACGGCACCGTCTTCTACGTCATGCCGTTCGTCGAAGGCGAATCACTCCGCGACCGGCTCGACCGCGAGAAGCAGCTGCCGGTCGCCGAGGCGGTGCGGATCGCAGGCGAAGTGGCAAGCGCGCTCGACTACGCCCACCGCCACGGGGTGATCCACCGCGACATCAAGCCCGAGAACATCCTGCTGCACGACGGTCAGGCGCTGGTCGCCGACTTCGGGATCGCGCTCGCCGCCGCCCGCTCGGACGGCGGCACCCGGATGACCGAGACCGGCATGAGTCTCGGCACGCCGCACTACATGAGCCCCGAGCAGGCGATGGGCGAGCGCGACCTCGACGCCCGCACCGACGTCTACGCGCTGGGCTGCGTGCTCTACGAGATGCTCACCGGTGAGCCGCCGTTCAGCGGGCCGTCGGCCCAGGCGATCGTCGCCAAGGTGATGACCGAGCGACCGACCCCGCCATCGGCCACCCGCGACACCGTCCCCGAGGCGGTAGAGGATGCGGTGCTCACCGCGCTCGCCAAGCTCCCGGTGGACCGCTTCACGACCGCTGCGGAGTTCGCCGCAGCCCTCGCGGGTGAGGCAACCGGCGTCCGGACCACCACCCGCCGCACCGCGGCCACCGCCTCGCCCGGGCCGTACCGGCGCCTCAGCATGGCGCTCGGTGCGACCACCCTGGTATGCGCGGCAGTCGCGGGTTGGGCACTGCTTCACCGCCCCGCCGAGTCCGGTCCCTCGGTCTACGACGTCGGTCTCCCCGACAGCGCGGGGATGAACCTCGTCAGCAGCCGGTCCCGCGTCGGACCGTACGGCGCGCAGGTGCGCAATCTCTCGGTGGACCCTGTGGGCAACTTCGTCGTCTACGCGGCGACCCGTGGCGACTCCACCTCGCTCTGGGTCCGCAGTCTTCTGACGGCCGAGGTCCGCGAGTTGCCGGGAACCGAGGGCGCCACCGGGCCACGGATCTCTCCCGATGGCCGCCAGGTCGGCTATTTCAACGGCGACCGGATGATGGCCATCCCGATCGACGGCTCGGAGCCGCGCCTGCTGATGATGGCCAACAGTGGCGCGATGATCGACTGGACGTCCACCAACCAATTCGTCACCGTCGACAACGACGGCTATCGCTTCAACCGCTTCGATCCGGGCACCGGCTCCACCCGGTCGACCACGATCGACCGCTGCGTGTTCGGGGTGTGGCTCGATGCGTCCGGCGAGTTGCTCTGCTCGTTCAACGGCATTGCCCAGACCATCGAGCCCGAATCGAACACGGTCACGACCATCCGCATCGCCAATCCCGACGGCTCGCCTGGGGCACCGGCCGGCGGCAGCGCCTTTCGCGTGATCGCTGGACGGTATCTGGTCTGGCTGGCGACCGATGGCAACCTGGTCGCGGCCAGCTATGATCCCTCGCGTCACCTGGCGGGACCGCCGACCCGCCTGCTCGACGGCGTGAGGCGTGAGGCGCTGGGCGAGGGGCAATACGACATCTCGGCGAATGGGACGCTCGTCTACGCCCCGGGCCTCGACGCGACGATCGGTCGTCTCGTCCGGTTTCACCCCGGTCGGGAGATCGAACCGCTGCCGATCGACCCCGCCAACTTCGAGCGCTACGACCTCACCGGCGACGGCCGCTGGCTCGCCGCCGTCGTCCCCGCCGGCGATGCCAACGAGCTCCGGATCTACGACCTGCAGAACGGGCAGCGCTCGACATGGCTCCGCGCCGAGACGATTCGGCACGCCATGTGGAATCCCGAGGGTGACCGGCTCCTCGTCGCCGCCCAGCGCGATTCGCTCTGGACCCTGCTCCGTGGCTCCCCGGGTTCCGGACAGCCGGTCGACACCCTGGCGACGTGGGGCCCGGGTGAGGGCAACTTCGACCCGGTCGGCTACCCGTTCGACTCGGTGGCGATCGCGCTCGACTGGGGCTCGGGCGTCGTCGCCAGCTTCGATCCGCGCGCCGAAACGGCACGCTTCGACACCGTGCTCACCGGGGCGCGCTTCCCGAGCGTCGCACCGGCCGGCCACCTGATCACCTATCAGACCGTGGACGAGAGTCGCATCGTCGTCACGACGTTTCCGGATGCCGGCCGACGCTGGCAAGTCGCCACGCTCGGGGTCGAGCCGATCTGGCTCTCCGACACGGAGCTGCTCTATCGATTCGGCGCGAGCTGGTACCGAGTGCAGGTGAACCCGGCCACCGGCGAACCGCAGGGCGCCGCCACCCTCTGGGGACGCGACCCCAGGTTCTCGGACACTTCCGGATGGTCCAACCGTCCCGATCATGCCGGCGGGGTCATCTACGTGGAGAGCCCCCAGCAGCCCGACCCCAGCTACCTGCGGGTGATCCCCGATTGGGTCGCCACCATGAAGCACCTGGTTGACGCGGCGAGCCGATGATCGGCATGTCGTATCTTGCCCCGATCCTGCGCAGCGTGTTCAGCTTCCACCAGAGGACATCACGATGATCCACGACACCATTCTCGGCACGATCGGCAACACCCCGGTCATCCGGATCAACAAGTTGGCCCCGACCGGCACCACCATGTACGTCAAGTGCGAGGCGTTCAACCCGATGTCGTCGGTCAAGGACCGGCTCGCCTTCGCGATGATCAACGACGCCGAGCGTCGTGGCACGCTCAAGCCCGGCCAGACAGTCATCGAAGCCACCTCGGGCAACACCGGGATCGCGCTGGCCATGGTCTGCGCGGTCAAGGGCTACCCGTTCGTGGCGGTGATGGCCGAGTCGTTCTCGGTCGAACGCCGCAAGCTGATGCGGATGCTCGGCGCCAGGGTGGTCCTCACCCCAGCCGCCGAGAAGGGCACCGGGATGGTCCGCAAGGCCGAGGAACTGGCGAAGAAGCACGGCTGGTTCCTTCCCGACCAGTTCGAGAATCCCGCCAATCCCGAGTACCACCGGCACACCACCGGCCCGGAGATCCTGCGCGACTTCGCTGGACAGCGGCTCGACGTGTGGGTGACCGGCTGGGGCACCGGCGGCACACTGACCGGCGCCGGCCAGGTGCTCAAGGCCGGTCGGCCCGACATCCGGATCGTCGCGGCCGAGCCCGAGGTGGCTGCGATGCTCGACGGCGACCCGTGGAATCCGCACAAGATCCAGGGCTGGACCCCCGACTTCATTCCCGGCGTGCTCGACCGCACCGTCTATGACGACATCATCAAGGTGAGCGACGTCGAGGCGCGTGACGCGGCCCGCGAGCTGGTCACCCAGGAGGGGATCTTCTGCGGCGTCTCGTCCGGCGGCACCTTCGCCGCGGCGCGCAAGGTCGCGGAGCAGTCACCCGAGGGAACCGTGCTGCTCGCCATGCTGCCCGATACCGGCGAGCGCTACCTCTCGACCTTCCTCTTCGAGGGGATCAACGAGGGGAACGACGAGGTGGAGTGAGCGGAGACGGAGCACGAGAGATCATTCTCCCGTTTCCCAATCCGCCCGGCGGCTGACCACGAGTAGATCACCCTCGACGCGTTCGCGGCGGAAGCCGAGCAGGTGCATCACGTCGAGCGCGAACCAGCGCGCCGTTCCCTGATCGACAACCAGCATCCCGGGGCGCGATGGATCGCGGTGCACCCCAGGGAGCAGATGAGCCACTCTGGAGGCGCCGAGGCGGCGCAGCAGCCACGACACGACCAGCCAGAAGCGGTTCACCGGCCGCATCACGAAGAACCCGTCGGCGCCCTTGGCCTGGTAGAGCGGCATCAACAGCCGGCCCCCGATCGGCGAGCGGACCTCGCCATGACGGTCATCGCCCAGCACCTGACCGCGGGTCACCGGCTGGAATGACGACCACCCCGGTCGCATCACGAAGCGGTCCTCGGCCGTGACGGGATGCCGATAGCGGACCTCGTGCACTCGGGAGACGCCGCGTCGCGTCGCCCGGAGTCGGTTGCGTGCCGTGGCGATCTCCGTCGCCGCGGCGGCGCTGGGGAGGAGCCCGGCCTCGTGCATCGCCAGCCAGGCCGCGGCCTCACAATGGTCGATCGCCACCGGGTCGTCGTGCTGGCCGCCTTCGCACCCGGAGGCCACCCATCCTGCCACCTCGAGAAACGAGAGCAGCGTGCCGTCGAGCTGCTCCTCGAGACCGAGCACGACCGAGATGCCGAGCGAGCGGGCCAGGCGTCGATTGGGCAGCGAATCGGCGAGCACCGCGAACGGCCGCGACACTCCCGACGTCGTGTGGAGGTCGAGGACGGTTCGTGATCCATGCGCACCGATCCCGTCGAACACCTCGAGCAGGCCGCGCGCCTCGGCCTCATCGACCGGGGCCTGGGGTCGTGCCGTCCCGCGTCGCAATCGGGCGACCTCATTCGGTGTCCAGAGCCGGTTGAGGTCGACGTCGAGGTAGCGCTTGCCGGCCGCCAGGGCGCGGCGATTGCCGCTCAGCACCAGGAGACGCCCCTTGAGCGTGATGCCGCCCTGCTCAAGACGGGCAATGACGCGACGCACGGCGTGCAGACCGGCCGGTTCGTTGCCATGAACGCCGGCGAGCACCACCAACAGCGGGCCGTCGCCCGGGCCCAGGTCGGCAAGGATGCGCGGGAGCGGTGCAGGGCGGATCATCTGGGGGAAAAATAGCGGATTCCGAAGCGCCGGCGCTGGCCAGCCCCGGCGCTTCGGCGTATGGTTCGGGGATCCCCGACCGGAGCCCTTCCCTGGACGACCCGATCACCCGGCTTGCCACGGCCCTCGCCGATCGCTACCGGATCGAGCGCGAGATCGGCAAGGGCGGCATGGCGCGCGTCTACCTCGCGCACGACCTGCGCCACGACCGCGACGTCGCGATCAAGGTGCTGCGCCGCGACGTGAGCGTGGAGCTCGGCGCCGAGCGCTTCCTCCGGGAGATCACCACCACCGCCGCCCTGCACCACCCCAACATCCTGCCGCTCTATGACTCCGGGCAAGTCACCATCGAGACCGACCGGCCGATCGGGCCGCGCGAATCGCTGCTGCTCTACTACGTGATGCCGTATATCGCTGGTGAGTCGCTCCGCCAACGCCTCGATCACGAGAAGCAGATCGATGTCGACGAGGCGATCCGGATCGCGACGGAGGTCGCCGCCGCGCTCGACCACGCGCATGATCAGGGGATCATCCACCGCGACGTCAAGCCGGAGAACATCCTGCTCGACAACGGTCGCGCCATGGTGGCCGACTTCGGGGTCGCGCGGGCCATCAGCATGGCCGACGCCGACAAGATCACCCGGAGCGGCGTGACCGTCGGCACGCCGACCTACATGAGCCCGGAGCAGGCCTCGAGCGAGATCGAACTCGACGGCCGGAGCGACCTCTACGCCCTCGCCTGCGTGCTGCACGAGATGCTCGGTGGCCAGCCTCCCTTCACCGGGGCGACCGCGGCGATCATCGTGCGGCAGCACCTCACCATCGACCCACCAAGCATCACCAACGTGCGGAGCGGCGTGCCGGCGCACGTGGTCACGGCGCTCCACCGCGCCCTTGCCAAGGCACCGAGCGACCGCTTCCCCCGGGTGCGCGACTTCGCGGCGGCGCTCGCGGCCGGACCAGCGAACTCCACCCCACCGGCGCCCATGGCGACCGTCACCCCGGGGCACCGCGCCAATTGGCGCTGGCCGCTGCTGGTGCTCGCGGTCCTCGCGGTGCTGCTCCTGGCGTGGTGGTTGCTGCTGCGCGATCACGGCGGGATCGTCGCCACCCCCGAACTCTCGTCGGTCGCCGTGATGCCCTTCGACGACCTCTCGCCCGATCACTCCATCGGCTACCTCGGCGACGGCATCGCCGAGACGCTGATCAGCACCCTCGCCGGCGTCCCCGGGCTGCAGGTGTCGGGGCGGACCTCCTCGTTCTCGCTCCGTGACAAGACCGGCGACCTGGCCGACATCGGCAGGCGTCTCGACGTCGCGACGGTGCTCCTGGGCAGTGTGCAGCGCTCGGGTGAACGACTCCGCATCACCGCCCAGCTTCTCAAGGCCAGTGACGGTGTCCTGGTCTGGAGCGAGCGATTCGACGGCGATGCCGCCCAGATCTTCGCGGTGCAGGACTCGGTGGCACGCGCCGTCGTCGTGGCCTTGCAGGGTCGCGTGCTCGCCCGCATCGACACGGTGCTGGCCGGGCAGGGAACGACCAACCCCGCCGCCTACGATGCCTATCTCCTGGGCCGCCACTTCTGGGGAAAGCGCACTGCCGACGACATGGTCCGCGCCGCACGGCATTTCAACGATGCGATCGCGGCGGACTCCAGCTATGCCAGGGCCTGGTCCGGCCTGGCCGACTCGTACACGCTCTTCATCCCGTCGGAGTACAACGTTCCGGGCATCAACCCCGATTCGATGCTCGACCTCGCCCAGGCCGCGGCGCGCCGGGCCGTGACCCTCGACCCGGTGCTGGGCGAGGGCTGGAGTTCGCTTGGCGAGATCCTCGAGTACCGCAACAAGTGGACCGAGGCGCGGCAGGCATTCGAGAAGGGCGTGCAACTCGCCCCGAATTACCCCACCGCGCATCAGTGGTACGCCTATGACCTGATGCTGTGGAATGAATGGGACGACGCCATCCGCGAGATGTCGCGCGCCCGCGAACTCGACCCGCTTTCGTTGGTGATCGTCGTCTCGCTCGGCGCGACCTACGACGGCGCCGAGCGCTGGGACGATGCGGAGGCGGCGTTCGACCAGGCGGCAGCGATCGACCCCGACCATCCCCTGCTCATCGGCTTCCGGTTCTGGCACGACCTGCTCCGCGGCGCCACCGATCGCTGGCCCGAGGCCTGGGCCCGTGTCGCACGGTTCGAGGACCGCGACAGCACCGCCACCGCGGCGGTGGTCGCTGCACTGGCCAGGCCGACCAGTCGCGACTCGGCCCTTCGGCAGCTCGCCGTCGGGGCCTCGCCGTACGCCAGGCTGGCCATCACCAGGATCCTCGACGGCGACGATGCGGCCATCGCATGGGTCGAGGCGCTACCCGGCTCCCCGGATCGGGTGAAGGTCAACGGCGCGATGCTCGTCTCGCTGCTCTCCCCCGCGCTCCGGGCAGATCCGCGCATGCGCGATGCCCTGGTCCGGCTCGGGTATCCGCGCTACTGAATCCTGCCGCCGCGCTGGTCACCCGGGCGGTTTCCCCGTATCGTTCAGGGATCCTTCCATATCCAACTCGGGAACCCGGGCCAGCCGTCCCGGTCGGAGCGTCATGATGATTCGCGTTCGCCCATCGGCCACCGCGGTCGCCTTGTTCCTCCTCATGGGACTCGTCCGCCCAGCGACAGCCCAGCAGGGCGGCCCGATCACCATCGCCGGCCTCGGCACCATCACCTTCCCGACCTCGACCGCCTCGGCCGTGGCGGAGAGCACCTTCGTCCGTGGCGTGCTGCTGCTGCACCTCTTCCACTACGACGAGGCGGCCGACGCCTTCCGCCAGGCGCAGCGACTCGACCCCACCATGGCAATGGCCTACTGGGGCGAGGCGATGACCCACACCCACGGGGTCTGGAACCAGCAGGCGATCGGCGAGGCCCGCGACGCACTCGCCAAGTACGCCCCGACCGCAGCCGCGCGTGAGGCAAGGGCGCCGACCCCGCGCGAGCGGGGGTACCTCCGTGCGGTGGACATTCTCTACGGCGACGGCCCCAAGGCACGGCGCGACACCCTCTACAACGAGGCGATGGCCGCACTCTCCCGTGCCTACCCCGCCGACGACGAGGCACGCGCATTCCACGCGCTGGCGATGCTGAGCCTCAGCCAGGGTGTGCGCAACGTCCCGACCTACCTGCGCGCGGCCGCGGTCGCCGAGAGCGTCTTCGCGCGCAACCCGAACCACCCCGGGGCGGCGCACTACTGGATCCATGGCATGGACGACCCCGAGCATGCCGCCGACGCCCTCCTCGCCGCACGGGCGCTGTCGGGGATCGCCCCCGATGCCGGGCATGCCCAGCACATGACGTCGCACATCTTCATGGCGCTCGGGATGTGGGACGACGTGGTTCGCGCCAACGAGAACGCGATGCGGGTGGTCAACACGGCCCGCGCCGCCAACGGGCGCCCGGCGGCGTTCTGCGGCCACTACAACTTCTGGCTCGAGTACGGCCAGCTGCAACTGGCCCGTGTCGACAGCGCCCGCACCCTGCTCAAGGGGTGCATCGCCCAGGCCGCGCCGACTGCCGGCGACCCGAACTCGACCGACCCCGACAACTCCGCCCTTGGCTCGGCGCTGGGAATGTGGGCCCGCTACCTGATCGACACCGAGGCATGGTCCGACCCGCTGGCGTCGTGGAGTCCGGCAATCGGCGGCGACCCGATCCGTGCCACCTGGAACTTCGGCCGCGGCTTCGCGGCGATCCGGCGGGGCGACCTGGCGACGGCACGGACGGCCCTCGCCGAGTTCCAGGCCACCCGGGCCCGGCTCGAGCGGCGCTTCGCCGGATCGGGCGAGGCCGAGGATGTGGAGTACCTCAAGGCGCTGGCGATCTTCGACCTGCAGCTCCGGGCCGAGCTGCTGCTCGCCGAGGCCCCCGCGCGCCGCGACTCGGCGGTCGCGCTGCTCCGGCAGTCGACCGCGATCGAGGACGACATGGCCTACGCCTTCGGGCCACCGGTCGTGATCAAGCCCGCGCACGAGGAACTGGGCGAGGTGCTGCTGCGCCTGGGCCGACGGGCGGCGGCGCGACCCGAGTTCGAGGCGGCGCTCACGCTCACGCCCAATCGCGTCGCCGCCGTGCGGGGACTCGCGAAGACGAAGACCGGTCAATGAGGAACGCACCATGACGACCGAACGGCTGCGCGCCGCCCTCGCCGACCGCTACCGCATCGAGCACGAGCTCGGGCAGGGCGGCATGGCCACGGTCTACCTCGCCGAGGACGTGCGACACGACCGCAAGGTCGCGGTCAAGATTCTCCGCCCCGAGCTCGGGGCCATCATCGGCGCCGACCGCTTCCTGTCGGAGATCAAGACCACCGCCAACCTGCAGCACCCCCACATCCTGCCGCTCTTCGACAGCGGCACGGTGCAGGTCGCCGCGTCCTCTCACGACTCAGGTCTCACGACTCACCTCTTCTACGTCATGCCGTTCGTCGAGGGCGAGTCGCTCCGCGACCGGCTCGACCGCGAGAAGCAGCTGCCGATCGCCGATGCCGTGCGGATCGCCGGTGAGGTGGCGAGCGCGCTCGACTACGCCCATCGCCATGGGGTGATCCACCGCGACATCAAGCCCGAGAACATCCTGCTCCACGATGGCCAGGCATTGGTGGCCGACTTCGGCATCGCGCTGGCGATGAGCAAGTCCGACGGCAGCACCCGGATGACCGAGACCGGCATGAGTCTCGGCACGCCGCACTACATGAGCCCCGAGCAGGCGATGGGCGAGCGCGACCTCGACGCCCGCACCGACATCTATGCCCTGGGCTGCGTGCTCTACGAGATGCTCGCCGGTGAGCCGCCGTTCTCGGGGCCCACCGCCCAGTCGATCATCGCCAAGGTGATGACCGCGACGCCGGAACCGATCACCACCTACCGGAAGACCGTGCCCCCGGCCGTCGAGGATGCCGTCCACACCGCGATCCAGCGCCTGCCGGCCGATCGGTTCGCGTCGGCCCGGGAGTTCGCGGAGGCGCTCACCGGCGACGGGACGACGCGCCGCACCAGCGGGATCGTGCGCGACCGGCCAGCCACCACGGCGCGCTGGATTCGCGACTGGCGCAGCATCGCAGCACTCGGGGCGATCGCTGCACTCGGGGCGTGGGCGCTGCTCGCCCGCCCCGGGCGAGTGAACCTCGAGGCGCTGAGCCACAAGGAGTATCTGAGCTTCCCGGACTCGCTCGCGCCGGTGTCGATCATCGGTCGGACCTTCGCGATCTCTCCCGACGGCCGCGATGTCGTGTATCCCACCACCGGTCCGGCCGGTGATGGTTCGTTGACCGTCCTCATGCACAAGCGCCTCAACCAGCTCGATCCCGTCAAGATCCCCGGTTCGACCGACGCCCGATGGCCGGAGTTCTCCCCCGACGGTTCACAGCTTGCTTACGTCCGGACCGTATTCGCGCAGGGAACGCTGCAGGTCATCCCGCTCACGGGAGGACAGCCCCGGACGCTCGTGGCCGACTCCGTCTTCATCGGAATCTCGTGGGGCGAGGACGGCTACCTCTATTTCTCCCGGACGGGGAGCCTTCTCCGGATCCCGGTCGCGGGTGGGGAGGTGGATACCCTCACCAGCCAGAAGGCAGACGGCACCGTCAACGATAGGTGGCCGGTGGCGGTCCCCGGCGGCCGAGGCGTCCTGTTCTCCCGGCAGCAGGGTACCGGAGCGCTCGAGCTGCTCGCCCTTGCACCCGGAAGTCGCGAGCCGCGCCGCTTGATGGAGGGGATCCCGGTCGCCGTGCTCCCCTCCGGCCTGCTCCTCTACACGACGGACGGAAGGCAGGTGTTCGGCGTGCGGTTCGACCTCGACCGGCTCGAGGTGCACGGCACCCCGGTGTCCCTCGCCTCCGACCTGCGGAACAACGGACTTGTGATCGCCGATGCGGCCTTCTCGGCCGACGGGTCGATGCTCTACTGGAGCGATGGCGGCAACGCCCGGCGAGCCTACTGGGTCGACCGTGGCGGCCTCGCCAGGATGATCGACCCATCGTGGCGGACGCCGGTCGCGGAGTCTCCCGCGATCTCCCCAGACGGCCGTCGCCTCGCCATCTCGTCCGGGCAAGGCCTCGAGGTGAAGCAGCTCGACGAGGGACCAGCGACCCAGGTGGTGCGACCGATCGCCGGTCGGAACAACCTCCGGCCCGCCTGGCATCCCGACGGGAAATCGCTGCTGTTCTACCGCAGCGGCAGCAAGGACTCGGTGCTGCGCGTGCGGGCTGACGGGGTCGGTGAGCCGACTCCGACGATCGACGACCCCCGTGGCGTTGCCGACGCGATCTGGTCTCCGGATGGACGCTGGATGGTGTTCCGGACCTCAGTGGAGGGCGTCAACGGGTCGGACCTCTTCGCGAAGCTGGTGGGCAGCAACGAGCCGGTCATGCCGGTGGCGACCTCCGTCGCCTCCCAGGTCACCCCGGCGTTCTCCCCCGATGGGAAGTGGCTGGCCTACGCCTCGTCGGAGAGCGGGACGTTCGAGATCTACATCATCCCATTCCCCAATGTCGGGGATCGCCGCATCCAGGTCTCGGTGCGCGGCGGACGGCAGCCGCGTTGGTCGCGCCTGAGCGGCGAACTCTTCTACGTGGGAGCGGAGGAGATGATGATGGCGGTGAGGATCCGGACTGCCCCGACGATCGAGGTCGGCACTCCCGTGCCGCTCTTCCGGGTCACGCCGTACTACATCAGCGTGGCCTTCCACACGAACTACGACGTCGAGGCCGACGGTCAGCGATTCGTCATGATCGGCACCGGTGGGCTCCCGCAGGTGGTCCGGATCGACAATTGGCTGGCCGACTATCCGGAACTCCAGAAGTGAACAATGCAGCACGGTCCGCGGCTGGAGCCTCGGCTCGGCTCGGGGTCGCCCCCCTTCGGCTGCGCTCAGGGCATGCTTCGACTCACCTCTCGATGGAGGGGATTGCATGAGCGTAGGCTCGCTCAGGGCAAGCCTCGCCGACCGCTACCGGATCGAGCGCGAGCTCGGCGCCGGCGGCATGGCCACCGTCTACCTGGCCCGGGACCTCAAGCACGACCGCCCGGTCGCCCTCAAGGTGCTGCGTCCCGAGCTCGCCGCCTCGCTTGGCGTCGAGCGCTTTCTCCGCGAGATCGGCACCATGGGCACCCTGCGGCATCCGCACATCCTGCCGCTCTACGACTCGGGGGAAGCCGACGGCTACCTCTACTACGTGATGCCGGTGGTGGAGGGCGAGTCGCTCCGCGACCGGCTCCAGCGCGAGAAGCAGCTGCCGATCGCCGAGGCGGTCCGCCTCGCCCGCGAGGTCGCCGAGGCGCTGGGCCACGCCCACGCGCACGGCATCGTGCATCGCGACGTCAAGCCGGCCAACATCCTCCTCGAGGGTGGCCATGCGGTGCTCGCCGACTTCGGCATCGCCCGGGCGGTCGGCGCCGCCGGCGGTGACAAGCTCACCGCCACCGGCCTCTCGATCGGCACCCCCGCCTACATGAGCCCCGAGCAGTCGTTCGGTGAGGCGACGATCGATGGCCGGAGCGATCTCTACGCCCTCGGCTGTGTCCTCTTCGAGATGCTCGCCGGCGAACCGCCCTACACCGGGCCGACCGCGCAGTCGATCTTCGCCAAGCGGATGGCCGGCCCGATTCCGCGACTGTCGGCGCTCCGCGAGACGGTCTCACCGGCCCTCGAGCAGGTGGTCGCCCGGTTGCTGGCCACCAGTCCAGCCGATCGCCCGTCCACCGCGGATGAACTCGTTGCCACCCTCGACGGCGCCCAGGCGGCCGCCGCGACGGCACCTCGTTCGGCGCCGCGCGCCTGGCGGCGCCCGCTCCGCATCGCCGCGATCCTGACCGTCGTGATCGCACTCGGCTGGCAGCTTCGCCACCGCGGGGCGGTCGGTGCAGCTGACCTGTCGCCCGACCTCCTGGCGGTGATGCCGTTCAGCGTCCACGGCTCGTCCGACCTCGCCTACCTCGGCGACGGGATGGTCGACCTGATGGCCACCAAGCTCGACGGCGCCGGGACGCTCCGAGCCGCCAATGCTCGATCGGTGGTCGCCATGGTCAAGGAGCGTTCCCTCGACATTGCCGATCCGGGGGCCGCGCTCACCGTGGCGCGACATGTCGGTGCCGGGCGCTACCTCACGGGTGACATCGTCCAGGCCGCCGACAAGGTTCGTTTCACCGTCCATCTCTACCGGACCTCGCGCGGCGATGCCGCGCCCGACGCCGCCCCGCTTGCGACCGCGACCGCCGAGGGAAGGGTCGATGCCCTCTTCGAGTTGATCGACTCCCTTGCCTTCACCCTCGTGGCCGGTACCCTCGACGACTCCACCGCCGATCGGCTGCAGCGACTCGCCACGACCACCACCGGCAACCTTGATGCGCTCAAGGCCTACCTGCACGGCGAGCAGCTCATCCGCACCGGCGGTCGGTTCCGCGAGGCGGAGGCCGCCTACGAGGAGGCGATCCGCCTCGATTCGAGTTTCGCGCTGGCCTGGTATCGCAAGAGCCTCACCGGCGACTGGACCGACGCCTACGACGTGCGCTCCAGTGCCGATCGTGCACTCGAACTCTCCGACGCACTGACCCCGCGCGACCGGGACCTCGTGGTGGCCCTCCAGCTTCGTCGCCACGGCCACAGCAGCGAGGCGGAACGGCTCTACCGCGAGCACCTCCGCCGCTGGCCCGACGAGGTCGAGGCGCTGGTGCAGCTCGGCGAGATCATGTTTCACGATGGCCCCCGCCGCGGTCGGTCGATGATGGAGGCGATCCCGGTCTACGAGCACGCGCTCCGGCTGGAACCCGACAACTTCGATGCGCGGGTGCACCTGGCCCGCCTCTACACGCTGAGCGGCGACCTGCCGGGACTCGAGGGCGACCTTCGCCACGTCGAGGCCGACTCGTTGGTCACCGCGGCGGCGGCGGCGTCCAGTGAGGGCGGCGAGCGGCTCTTCGAGCTGCAGGCGCTCGCGGCCTTCGCGACGCCCGACACTGCCCGGCAGCGGGACGTGATCCGCCGCCTGCGCGACAAGCCGGTCTACTACTGGTTCTACGCTGCGCACGGCGCCTCGCGCTTCGACCGCAATCCCGCCGGGGCGCAGCAGATCCTTGACGCACTGGAGACCACCGAGCCGCTGTTGCTGATGATCAGGACGAACAACTTCGCCGTGCTCGGGCAGGTCGATTCCCTCCGGCGGTTCTTCGACCGGATCCCCGGCGGTCGGACCGTGCTCTGGGACATGGATGAGGCGTTCATCTGGACCTCGGGGGCCATCGCACCCGACACCGCCCGCATGGCCGCGCTGCTTCCCCGGATCCGGTCTGCTGATCCTGCCGCCATGCGCCGCAACAGCTGGGTCACCTCCTATGAGGACCTGACCGACACCTTCCATCGATTCGAACGTGACTATCAGGTGATCCTGCTCGAGATCCAGCTGGGCCGGCTTGCCGAGGCGCGCCGCGATCTCGCCGCGCTGCGCGACCTTCCGCCGCTCGAGAACCTCGGCAACCTGCGCGATGACGCGATCCGGAGTCTCGAGGCGGAATTGTTGCTGGCACAGGGCGATCGCGATGGCGCACTCCGGATGCTCCGCACCATCACCTACGAGACGCCGCACGCCAGCACCTATCACGCCTTCTCCGACGGGTCGCGGTCGCGCTTCCTGCGCGCCGAGCTGGAGCTGGAGCGCGGCGACACCGCCGTCGCGATCGGCTTCTATCGCGGCTTCGACGAGAGCTGGAGCCCCTGGGACAGCTATCACCGCGCCTCGGCCTACCAACGACTCGGTGAGATCGCCGAGGCGCAGGGCCGACGCGACGACGCGACCCGCTACTACGGCTGGCTGGTCGACCTCTGGCGCGATGCCGATCCGGCATTCCAGCCCCACCGCGCCGCCATCGCCGAGCGCCGCAACGCCCTGCTTGCCGTCCGGCGGTGATGGCGTGGTAGCCCGGACCTCGTGACCTGCTGATCCGACGGCACGCGCTGGCCGGACCTGCGGCAACGGCGTATCGTTCCTCAACTCCCCATCAGGAGCATCCCTGGACGATCACATCGCGGGGCTCGTGGCTGCCTTGTCAAACCGCTACCGCATCGAGCGCGAGCTCGGTGCGGGCGGCATGGCCACCGTGTACCTCGCCGAGGACCTCAAGCATCATCGCCGGGTGGCGATCAAGGTCCTGCGCCCGGAGCTGTCGGCCACGATGGGACCCGAGCGGTTCCTCCGCGAGATCGAGACGACCGCCAATCTCCGCCATCCGCACATCCTCCCGCTCTACGACTCCGGGACCGCCGGCAACCACCTCTACTATGTCATGCCCTTCGTCGAGGGCGAGTCGCTGCGTGATCGCCTTGATCGTGAGCGGCAGCTGCCGATCGACGAGGCCCTGCGCATCGCGCGCGAGGTGGCCGATGCCCTGAGCTATGCCCATGCGCGGGGCGTCATCCATCGTGACATCAAGCCCGAGAACATCCTGCTCGAGAGCGGTCACGCGGTGGTGGCCGACTTCGGGATCGCCCACGCGGTGAGCGCGGCCGGTGGCGAGCGGCTCACCGAGACGGGGATGGCGATCGGGACGCCGACCTACATGAGCCCGGAGCAGGCGGCGGGAGAACCGAACCTCGACGGTCGCACCGACCTCTACGCCCTCGCGTGCGTGCTCTACGAGATGCTCGGCGGCCAGCCACCGTTCACCGGGCCGACCACCGAGAGCATCGTTCGGCAGCACATGGTGGGCACGCCAGCACCGATCACCCAGCTGCGTCCGGCGGTCCCCGCCGACATCGCCGGGGCGCTCGAGCGGGCGCTCGCCAAGACCCCGGCCGACCGCTTCAACCCGGTGGCCCAGTTCGCCGACGCGCTCGAGCGCCCGTCGCATGACGGCCGCGCGACCCGGCAGCGGCCCTCGCGGATGGTCCTTGGTTCGGCGGTGCTTCTGGTGACGGCCGCCATCGTGGTGACGTACCTGGTGACCCGACGCGCGAAGTCCTCACCGCTGCCGACCATCGGTCACACCACCCAGGTCACCCGCCAACCGGGACTCGAGATCGACCCGGCGATCTCGCCGGACGGGCAGACGGTCGCCTACGCGGCCGGATCGCCGCCCCACATGCAGCTGCATGTCCGGCGCGTCGATGGGGGGCGCAACATCCAGCTGACTGACGATTCGCTCACGAACTATCGCTGGCCCCGGTGGTCGCCCGACGGGAGCCGCATCGCCTACGAGACCAACGCCGGGATCTACGTGATGCCGGCACTGGGTGGGGCCCCCCGCCTGGTGACCCCACTCCCAGCCACCGCCCTGTACCTGCCGACCTGGTCCTCCCCGTTCCTCGGCCTGACCTGGTCACCAGATGGCCGGCAGATCGCCTACGTGACCGGCTACGGTGACGCGGCGCTCTCGGTCGTCGACGCCGAGGGCGGCGAACCGACGGCACTGTCGGCACCCGACGAGGTCCACTCCCCCAGTTGGTCACCCGACGGCCGCTTCATCGCCGTCGCCTCGGGCAACGCGGAATTCGCCTTCGGCGCCGCCTACTTCGCCAACTCCGGTGCGTCCTCGCTCTGGCTGGTCCCGACGGACGGCAGCTCACCCCGTCGCCTCACCACCGACGCCTCGCTGAACATGTCTCCGCAGTGGACGCCGGACAGCCGCTCGATCGTCTTCGTCTCCGACCGCGGCGGAAGTCGCGATCTCTATCAGTTGCGGCTCACCAGGGCCGGGGCGCCGGACGGGACGCCGCAGCGCCTCACCACCGGGCTCGATGCGCACTCGGTGACCCTCTCCCCCGACGGGACGCACCTCGCCTACGCCCGCCTCCGCTCGAACTCCAACATCTGGTCGCTGCCGCTCCCGCAGACCATGCCCGGTACCGGGGACGACGCGGTGGCCGTGACCACCGGCGACCAGATCATCGAAGGCGCCGACGTCACCCGGGACGGCGGTGAACTGGTCTTCGACTCCGATCGGAGCGGCAACTTCGACATCTACAGCATGTCGGCCCGGGGTGGGGAGGCGGTCCAGCTCACCGCCGATTCGAGTGCGGACTTCTCCCCCTCCTGGTCACCCGATGCTCGTCGCATCGCCTACCACGAACTCAACAACGGCAACCGGGAGATCCACGTGATGAACGCGGACGGCACCAACCGGATGCAGCTCACCCACAGCCCGGAACAACTCCTCGACCCGGCCTGGTCCCCCACTGGCGACGCGGTCGTCTTCGAGATCCTGCCGACCGAGAGCACCGGTGAGGTCGACCTCGGTATCACGCGGATCGGGGATCCGGGTCGGTTCCGGAGGCTCGGCATCGACGCGAAGGGGGACTTCCCGCGCTGGGCGCCATCGGGTGACAGGATCGCCTACCACGCGGCGGACGGCATCCGGGTGGTCGACACGGCGGGCGGCCCCTCCCGCCTGCTCTCGGACAACACCAGGGATGGCGCCGAGGCCTTCTACCCCGATTGGTCACCCGACGGGTCGGTGCTGTACTATCTCGCTCGCGGCCCGAACGGCTGGCAGATTCGCGTCGTACCGGCAACGGGAGGGGCCAGTCGCATCGTGGTCGCGTTCGGCGACCGCGGCCCGCAGCCGACCCGCTATGCGTTCCGCACGGACGGTCGTGCCTTCTGGCTGACCATGGGATCGCATGAAAGCGATGTCTGGGTGGCCGACGTCCTCGAGCCCCGGCAGTAGCCGGGTCGAGGCAATCCGCCTGCAATCGACCATGCACGCGCCCTCAGCCAACCCCCTCCGCCTCATCGGGTTCGCCCGCTGCCTCGCCGGCGCCTGGTTCATTGCCACCGCCATCTCGATGCTGCGCGACTACGACTACCTGCTCCCGCAGGCCGAGCGGCTCTTCCGCGGGGAGATGGGCGGCACCAGCGCACCGATCCGCTCGCTGCTGGTCCTGATCCTCGCGGTCGTGATCCTGGTGACAGGCATCCGGGTGCTTGTCCGGGCCGTTCGCTGGCTCCGCCGCCGCACTGGCGTCGCCCCGGCCCCACTCACCACCGACGAGGTCGCGACCACGCTCCGGGAGCACCGGCTGCCCGCGTTCGCACCGGGTCTCCCTCGGCCACCCTGGCCGATCCGGCCCTGGCTGGAGGACGATCTCGGCCGCATCGCCGGGTGGCGGCGTGACATGCTTGCCACCGCGGTCCGGACACTCGCCCGGACAACGACGCTCGCCCTCCTGATCGCGGCCGGCTGGCTGGTCGCCGCCAGCGTCGCGCCGAGCGAGTCCCTGGGACCCTTCCCGTTCCGGTTCGTCATCCTCTACCCGTTCGTGGCGTCGGTCTGGGCCTCGCTTGCCCTGCTGCTCATCGAACCGGCGTGGCCGCGGGTCGAATCGGTCGAACTGCCGGTCCCGGTGCCGCTGCCCGGCGACGAACCGGACCAGGTCATCGAGAGCGCTCCCGAACTGGTGGGTCGGGAACCTCCCGCGCTGGGCACCACCATCGCGCTCATCGGCGTCGCGACCCAGTGCCTGCTCGTGGCCTGGTGGCAACTCGGCACCCTCGACTACCCGCATCTGGCCATCACGATCGGCCGGCATCTTGGCGCGATCATCGGGGGCGCCCTGTTCTTCGTCCTGGGCGGCAGGATGATCACCGCCGGCACGGACCTGATCCGGCGGGTCCAGTATGATTCGATCGTTGCGATGCTCGACCGTGTCTCCGGCGACCGGACCGCTCGCGCCGCTGCCGTGCGGACCGAGAGCCGCGATCCCGACGGCGAGCGGTACATCGTCTCGGCCGTGGGCGGTGCCCACGCGCGCGAGGCAGCCCGCAAGCTGCTGCTGCTCCACTGAACATCAGGAGTCTCTCGTTGAAGAATCGTCCCTCGATCGTCTGCTCCGTGGCCATGCTCGCCTGTCTTGTCCCGGCCGTGGCGCACCCCCAGGAGCGCGCCAGCAGTGGCAACCCGATCCTCCCCGGCTGGTACGCCGACCCCGAGGCGCATGTCTTCGCCGGCCAGTACTGGATCTACCCCACCTACTCGGCACCCTACGACGAGCAGGTCTTCCTCGATGCCTTCTCGTCGCCCGACCTGGTGCACTGGACCAGGCATTCGCACGTGGTCGATACCGGGCGGGTCACCTGGGCACGCCGCGCGATGTGGGCCCCGTCGATCGTCGCGAAGGACGGCTGGTACTACCTCTTCTTCGGTGCCAACGACATCCAGTCCGACAGCGCACTGGGTGGTATCGGCGTGGCACGCTCGCGCTCGCCGGGCGGGCCGTTCTCGGACTGGCTGGGTCATCCGCTGATCGACAGCTTCCACAACGGCGCCCAGCCGATCGACCAGATGGTCTTCCGCGACACCGACGGCTCCTACTACATCGTCTACGGCGGCTGGGGGCACTGCAACATCGCCCGCCTCAACGATGACTTCACCGGCTTCGTGCCGTTTGCCGACGGCTCGACGTTCAAGGAGATCACCCCCGAGGGCTACGTCGAGGGGGCGTTCATGATGATTCGTGATGGGAAGTACTACTTCATGTGGTCGGAAGGCGGCTGGACCGGCCCCGATTACGCCGTGGCCTATGCCATCGGCGACTCGCCGTTCGGTCCGTTCACGCGGGTGGGGAAGATCCTCGAGCAGGATCCCAGCGTCGCCACCGGTGCCGGGCACCACTCGGTGCTCCACGCCCCAGGCTCGCCCCACTGGTACATCGTGTACCACCGCCGCCCGCTCGGCGAGACCGATCGCAATCACCGGGTGGTGAGCATCGACGAGCTGCACTTCGACGCCGACGGGAAGATCCTGCCGGTGAGGATCACCTTCGACGGCGTGGCGGCCGACCCACTACCGCGCTAGTCGAGCCAGGTCGTCACCTCGGTCGCCGGCTTCCGCGCCTTCGCCTCCGGCACGCTGGCCGGCTCGCCCAGGTGGAGGATCGCCACGATCCGCTCCCCCTCGGGCACATCCAGCGCATCGCGCAACCGCGGATCGTCCATCACCGCACCACTCTTGAGATGGCTGCCGAGCCCGAGCTCCACCGCGGCCAGCATCAGGTGCTCCACCCCCATCATCGCGGTGGCGTAGTCCTCCTCGCGGATCTCGGGGTTCTCGTCGAGGACCACGCTCACCACGATCGTGGCCGGGATCGCCGCCTCGGCGGCGGCGACCTTGTCGATCACCGCCTGGGCCGCGACGGGGTCCTCCACCTTCTTCGCCTTCCGGGCACCGAGCACCGCGCCGTAGGCCCGCCGGGCCGCCGGGCCGAGCACCCGGAAGCGGATCGGCTGGGTCATCCGGTGATTGGGTGCCAGGAGGGCGGCCTCGAGGAGCGTCTCGATCTCCTTGCGGGTGATCACCCGGTCGGTGAACGACTTGATCGAGCGGCGCCGGCGGATGGTGTCAAGCACGTCCATGAGTGGCTCACTGGGAGGGGATGCAAGGCAAGTGACGGGAGAACAGAAACACTGCCACCCGTCACCCGTCACGTTTCGCTTGTCGCTTGTCGCCTGTCGCCTGTCGCCTGTCGCCTGTCGCCTGTCGCCTGTCGCCTGTCGCCCTACCGATATCGCTCCATCAGCTCGTCAAGCGCCGCGCTGCCAGGACAGAGCGTCTCGAACGGCAGGTCGTGGAGCGGCGCTGCCGGCAGCCCCAGCCCGTCGCACATCTCCTCGCCGCTCGCTTCATCCACGAACAGCAGCCCGGTGGCCACCTCACCCTGCACCTGACAGGCACGGACGTGGGCGTACGCCGAGGCGCGGTCGGTGGGATCGTAGTCGTCGGTGGTGGGACGGAGGCGCAGTCGGCTGCCATCGTGCATCGGCACGTCGATCACGCGGGCCTCGCCTGGCGCGACGGTGATCTCGTGCTGCAGCGGCACGAAGTCGGTGGCCACCGCCTCGACATCGTGGGTGCGGGTGTAGGCGTAGCTCTTGGTGCTGCCCTCGTGGTCGTTGAAGGTCACGCAGGGCGAGATCACGTCGATCAGCGCCAGCCCCCGATGGGTGATGCCCGCCTTGAGGATCGGCACCAGTTGCTGCTTGTCGCCCGAGAACGATCGCGCCACGAAGGTGGCACCGAGCGACAGCGCCAGCAGCACCGGATCGATCGGCGATTGAGTGTTGGCCACGCCCTTCTTCGATTTCGAGCCGACATCGGCCGAGGCGGAGAACTGCCCCTTGGTGAGGCCATAGACACCGTTGTTGTCGAGCACGTAGAGCATGTTGACGTTGCGGCGGATCGCGTGGCACATCTGTCCCAGCCCGATCGACAGCGAGTCGCCGTCGCCCGAGACGCCGATGCAGACCAGCTGCCGGTTGGCCGCCGCCGCCCCGGTGGTGACCGACGGCATCCGGCCGTGCACGGAGTTGAAGCCGTGCGACTGCTTCATGAAGTACGCGGTGGTCTTGGCCGAGCAGCCGATGCCGCTCATCTTGGCGGCCATCTCCGGCGGGATCGCCAGTTCCCAGGCGGCCTGGATCAGCGCGGCGGTCACCGAGTCGTGGCCGCAGCCGGCGCAGAGGGTCGACATCCCCCCCTCGTAGTCGCGCAGCTTGAGCCCGATCGCGTTGGTGCGCGCGCTGGGGTGGAAGGCCACGGGCTTGCTGATCGAGCTCATGCCGCCACCTCCTTCGCTGCCTGGCGCACCGCGTCGACCACGACCCGGGACGGCAGCGGCAATCCGCCGTAGTCGAGCACCGATGTCATCCGGTCGCGCGGGAACCCGGTCTCGATCGTCAGCAGCGAGCGGAGCTGGGCATCGCGATTCTGCTCCACCACGAAGAGCTGCTCGTGGCCGTCGAGGAACGCCTTCACGTCGGCGTTGAACGGGAAGCCGCGGATCCGCATCATGTCCACCCGGAGTCCCTGCGCCCGGAGCGTGGCGATCGCCTCGCGCACCGCGCCGTCGCAGCCGCCGATGGTGATCACCCCGATCGCCGCCCCGTCCTGCAGGTCGAGGATCGGTGGCGGCACCGCGTCGGCCGCGCCGTCGATCTTCCGCTTGAGCCGATCCACCACCTCCTGGTACGCGTCGGCATCCTCGGTGTAGTGGGCGTGCTTGTCGTGCCCCGAGCCGCGCACGAAGTAGGCCCCCTTGGCGCCCACGCCGGGCACCGTGCGGGCCGCGATCCCGTCGCCATCGGTGTCGAGGTACCGCGAGAACTGCGGCAGCGCGTCGAGCGCCTCCGCATCGAGCACCTTGCCGCGGTCGGGGCGGTAGTTGTCGTCCCAGGTGAGCCGCGGCATCATCCAGTCGTTCATCCCGATGTCGAGGTCGCTCGCCACGAAGACCGGTGTCTGGAACCGCTCGGCGATGTCGAATGCCCGGACCGCCATCTCGAAGCACTCGTGCGGGTTGGCCGGATAGAGCACCGGGTGCCTGGTGTCGCCGTGCGAGGCGTAGGCGAGCATCAGCAGGTCGCCCTGCTGGGTGCGGGTCGGCATCCCGGTCGACGGGCCGCAGCGCTGGATGTCGAAGAAGACCGACGGGATCTCGGTGTAGTAGGCCAGGCCGATGAACTCCTGCATCAGCGAGATCCCGGGTCCCGACGTGTTGGTGAACGCGCGGGCGCCCGCCCATCCCGCCCCGATCACGATCCCGGCCGCCGCCAGCTCGTCCTCGGCCTGCAGGATCGCGTAGCGGTGCTCACCACTCTCCGTGTCGGCCCGGAACTCCTTGCAGAAGGCCGTGAACGCCTCCATCAACGAGGTCGACGGCGTGATCGGATACCACGCCCCCACGGTCGCGCCGGCGTAGACCGCGCCCAGCGCCGCGGCGGTGTTGCCATCCATCAGGACGTGGCCGCTGGTCTTGTCGGTCTTCTCCAGGTGGAACGGCAAGGGACAGTCGAAGTGCTCGCGGGCGTGGTCGTATCCCATCCTGATCGCGCCGTGGTTGGCGTCGAGCAGCCGGTGCTTGTGCCCGAACTTCTCGTCGAGCATCGCGGTCACGATATCCATGTCGATGTTGAGCAGCGCGGCGAGCGTCCCGGCGTACACGATGTTCCGCATCAGCGTCCGGTCGCGGTCACGGTCGTAGGCCTCGACGCACATCCGCCCGAACGGCACGCCGAGGATCGTGATCCCCTCGCGCACCAGGTCGGGATCGAGCGGCCAGGTCGAGTCGTACAGCAGGTAGCCGCCGGGACGCACCGCAGCGACGTCCTCCTTGTAGGTCGCCGCGTTGAGCGCCACCACCAGGTCGAGCTCCGATGGGCGGGCGATCCAGCCGTCGCCGCTCACCCGGATCTCGTACCAGGTCGGCAACCCCTGGATGTTGCTCGGGAAGACGTTCTTGCCGGTGACCGGGATCCCCATCCGGAAGATCGCCTGCATCAGCAACCCGTTGGCGCTGGCCGACCCGGTGCCGTTGACGGTGCCGATCTTGAACGCGAAGTCGTTGACGCCGCTCATCGGGTCACCAGTGCCCGGCCGGCGTACGGCAGCTTCAGGTCGAAGGTCCGCATGTCCCACGCGGCGGTCGGGCAGCGCTCGGCGCACAGGCCGCAGTGCACGCACACATCCTCGTCCTTGACCATCACCCGTTGGGTCTGCGGCAGCGCATCGGAGACATAGATCTCCTGATCGAGGTTGAGCGCCGGGGCCGAGAGCCGCTGGCGCAGCTCGTCGACCGGCGAGTCGTTGTGGGTGATGGTGAGGCAGCGGGTGGGGCACACATCCACGCAGGCATCGCACTCGATGCAGAGCGGCGCCGTGAAGTGGGTCTGGATGTCGCAGTTGAGGCAGCGCTGCACCTCGTGCGCGGCCTGCTCGGGAGTGAACCCGTGCTCGACCTCGATCCCGATGTCGCGGAACCGGGTCGACAGGTCCTCGTGCGTCATCTTCTGGCGATGCACCGGATCGTAGTCGTTGTCGTAGGCCCAGTTCTGCATGCCCATCTTGGCGCTCACCAGCGTCATTCCCTGCGGCGGCCGGTCGGTCAGGTCGCGTCCCTCGCAGTGGGCATGGATCGAGATCGCCGCCTCGTGGCCGTGCGCCACCGCCCAGATGATGTTCTCGGGACCCCACGCGGCATCACCGCCGAAGAACACCCCCGGCCGCGAGCACTGGAAGGTGGTGCGATCGACGACCGGCATGTCCCATTTGCCGAACTCGATCCCGATGTCGCGCTCGATCCACGGGAAGGCATTGTCCTGGCCAATCGCCAGCACCACCGCATCGCAGGGAATGATCTCCTGGCGGAGCACGGTGCTCCGCTGCCGGCCGTTCTCGTCCTCGGTCCACTCCAGCACGTCGAACTCGAGCCCGGTGAGCCTGCCGTCTTCCACGACATACCGCGAGGGCTGGTCGATTCTCGATGATCTCGACCAGCTCCTCCTCGGCGTCCTCCAGCTCCCACGGCGACGCCTTGAAGTGCTTGCGACCGCGGCGCGCGATCACCTTCACGTCGGTGGCGCCGAGGCGCTTGGCACTGCGACAGCAATCCATCGCCGTGTTCCCCACCCCGATGATCAGCACCCGCGGCTCGATCGCGGTCACGTGGCCGAAGTGGATGTTGGCGAGCCACTCGATCCCGATGTGCACCTGATCGGGGGCATCCCAGCGACCGGGGAGATCGAGCTCCTTCCCCTTGGGCGCCCCGCTGCCGACGAACACCGCGTCGTAGCCCTCGTCGAGCAGCGCCTTCATGCTGGTGATCGGGGTGTCGTAGCGCATCTCGGCGCCCATCCGGATCACGTAGTCGCACTCCTCGTCGAGCACCTGGTGCGGCAACCGGAAGGCGGGGATGTTGATCCGCATCAACCCGCCCGGCTTGGGGTGCTGCTCGAAGATCGTGACCTCGTAGCCGAGGGGGAGGAGGTCGTTGGCCACCGTGAGCGAGGCGGGGCCGGCGCCGATGCAGGCGATCCGCTTGCCGTTCTTGACGGTGGCGCCCGTGGGGAGGCGGTCGGTGATGTCGCCCCGGCGGTCGGCGGCGACCCGCTTGAGGCGGCAGATCGCGACCGGCTTCTCGTCGATCCGGCCGCGGCGGCAGGCCGGCTCGCAGGGGCGGTCGCAGGTCCGTCCCAGGATTCCCGGGAAGACGTTCGACTCGCGATTGAGCATGTAGGCGTCGTCGAACCGCCCCAGCGCGATCAGCCGGAGGTAGCCCGGAACGTTGGTGTGGGCCGGGCAGGCCCACTGGCAGTCCACGACCTTGTGGTAGTAGTCGGGATGGGAGACGTCGGTCGCCGCCACGAAGTGCCGCCTTCCGGCAGGAGGGGTCGCACGAATCCCTGTAAGGTAGCGGCGACCGGACGTCGGTCCAGTTGAGGGTATCCGCCCCAGCCTGACGGCGGTAGGTTCAGGAGTTCCCCGCCTGCCAGCCCACCATCCCGGAGGACCGGGCCCTGCTCGATTCCGACCGTATCCCGACATCATCGGGCTTCCTCGGTCGTTCGGCGGTGACGTCACCGTGAACGACCGCCTCGCCGCGGCACTGTCCGACCGCTACCGCATCGAGCGCGAGCTTGGGGCCGGCGGCATGGCCACCGTCTACCTCGCCCACGACCTCAAGCACGACCGCCAGGTCGCCATCAAGGTCCTCAAGCCCGAGCTCGCCGCCGTCCTCGGCGCCGACCGCTTCGTGGTCGAGATCAAGACCACCGCCGCCCTGCAGCACCCGCACATCCTGCCGTTGTTTGATTCGGGCCAGGTGATTCTCCAGCCGAGAACAGAGAACGGAGAACCGAGAACAGAAGCCGGCTCCTCCGATCTCGGTTCTCCGCTCTCCGTTCTCTTTTATGTCATGCCCTACATCGAGGGCGAGACGCTCCGAGACAAGCTCAATCGCGAGACCCAGCTCGGCGTCGACGAGGCGGTGCGGATCACCCGCGAGGTGGCCGACGCCTTGGACTATGCCCATTCCAAGGGCGTGGTCCACCGCGACATCAAGCCCGAGAACATCCTCCTCGCCAACGGCCGGCCGATGGTGGCCGACTTCGGCATCGCCCTGGCGGTGAGTGCCGCGGCCGGGTGGCCGGATGACCGAGACCGGCCTCTCGCTCGGCACGCCGCACTACATGAGCCCCGAGCAGGCGACCGCCGACAAGGAGATCACCGGCCGGAGCGACATCTACTCGCTGGCGAGTGTGCTCTACGAGATGCTCACCGGCAACCCGCCCCATACCGGGAGCTCGGCGCAGCAGATCATCATGAAGATCGTGGCCGAGGAGGCGCAGCCGGTCACCCGGCTGCGGAAGAGCGTACCGGCGAATGTCGCGGCTGCCACCGCCAAGGCGCTGGAGAAGCTCCCGGCCGATCGCTTCGCCACGGCCGCCGAGTTCTCGGCGGCGCTGGCCGATCCGCACTTCACCAGCGCGACCGTGGCCGGCGCCACCTTCGGCCCAGGCGCGACCACCCGTGGCCGGAAGCAGTTCCTCGCCATGGCCCTCATCGCGACCCTGGCCGTCGCTGCGGCCCTCTGGGGCTGGCTGCGACCCGCCGCTGCGCCGGGTGTCTCGAAGCAGTCGATCACTCTCGATGAACAGATGGCACCGAACTGGGCCATCAACACGACCCTGGCTCCCGACGGATCGGCCATCGTCATCCGGGACTCCACTTCGAACACACCGCTGCGGATCAAGGAGCGGGAGAGCGCCGAGTTCACCCCGCTGCGAGGCAGCGATGGCGGTTCCCAGGCGTTCTTCTCTCCCGATGGGAAATGGATCGGATTCGCGACGGCCCGGGGGATCTACAAGGTCCCCCGTGGTGGCGGCGCCCCGCTGCTCGTCAGCGATTCCGGGGCCGGCTTCTGGCGCCGGAATCGTAAGCAATACCGCCTGGCTCGACGACGGCTCGGTGGTCTTCCTCAATCGCGCGCGTGCCGACCTGATGCAGCAGCGAGCCGACGGGACCCTACGGGTTGTCGCCTCCATGCCGGGGACCGAGTTCCCCCTGCAACTCGTGCCGCTCCCCGGCAGCCGAGGTGTGCTGATGACCCAGTGCGCCGCCGTGCCGTGCGTTGCCGGTCACCTCAGCGTGCTCGACCTCCGGCACGATTCGATCCGGATCCTGGCCGATGATGTGTCCTGGGTCGGGTACCTCGATGCCGGCTACGCCGTCTACGGTCGCGGTGACGGCACCCTGGTGGCACAGCGCTTCGACGCCGAGCACCTGGAGCTGTCGGGCCCCCCGGTCGCCGTGCTCGACGGTGTCGCATCGATCGCTGGCTTGCCGCAGTTCGTCCTCGCCCCGAACGGCACCATGCTGTATGGATCAGGCGGCTCCGTTGGGCTGTCGAGGCGAGGAGCGTTGGTGGACCTCGATCGGAGCGGCCGGGAGACCGTCATCGACAGCGGCCTGTCGCTGCCTCCGAGCATCGGCTCCGCGGGCGTCAGTCTCTCCCCGGATGGCAACCGTGTAGCGCTCGTCCAGGTCAACAGCGACGGATCGGACATCTACATCAAGACCCTTCCGGATGGACCGATGACCCGGCTCACCTTCGATGGCCGGGCGGCCCGCCCATCGTGGTCACCGGACGGCCGCGACGTGTTGTACGTGGCCAGCAGCGGGGTGACCCAGGTGCTGATGCGCGTGCCGGCTGGCGGCGGCGGCACGCCGACAGAGATCCTCCGCGACACCCGCCCCGTCGCCGAGGGGCTGCTGTCACCCGACGGCCAATGGCTGGTCTGGCGCACCGACGACGTGGCCGAGGGAAAGGGTGACATCCTCGCTCGCCGCACCAGTGGTGATACCACGACCATTGTCCTGGCGGGCGGACCCTTCAGCGAACGGAGTCCGGCAATCTCCCCGGATAGCCGCTGGGTCGCGTATGCGTCCAACCAGAACGGCGAGATCGAGGAGGTGTTCGTTCGCGCGCTATCGGACAGCGCGACCGGCAAGTGGCAGGTGTCCGACGGCGATGGTTCTTCCCCGCAATGGTCACAGGACGGTCGCGAGCTCTTCTATGGTGGCACCGACGACCTGATGGTGGCACGGGTCGAGACCTCGCCCACCTTCCGCGTGCTGAACACCCAGGGACTCATGGCCGGTGATCCCTCGTGGTTGTTCGAGGTCCGGCATCCCACCTATGCGGTGCTGGGGAATGGGCACTTCCTCATCCTGCGCAGGGAGCAGGCGGCAGCGGATTCCACCACCCGAACCCGGATCATCCTGGTCGAGCACTGGCTCGGCGAGATCGGGCCGATGCTCGGGAAATGAGGATGCCGTGACCATCCCCAATGGCCTCGCCGCCGCACTGGCCGACCGCTACACCATCGAGCGCGAACTCGGCCAGGGCGGCATGGCCACCGTCTACCTGGCCCACGACCTCAAGCACGACCGCCAGGTCGCGATCAAGGTGCTGCGCCCGGAGCTCGCCGCCGTGATCGGCGCCGAGCGCTTCCTGAGCGAGATCAAGACCACCGCCAACCTGCAGCACCCGCACATCCTGGCACTCTTCGACAGCGGCACGGTGCAGGCCGGCGACTCCTCTCACAGCTCAGGACTCACGACTCACCTCTTCTATGTCATGCCCTTCGTCGAGGGCGAGTCGCTCCGGGACCGACTCGCGCGCGAGAAGCAGCTGCCGATCGCCGACGCGGTGCGGATCACCGCCGAGGTCGCCTCGGCCCTCGACTACGCCCATCGGCACGGCGTGATCCACCGCGACATCAAGCCCGAGAACATCCTCCTCCACGACGGCCGCGCGCTGGTCGCCGACTTCGGCATCGCGCTCGCCGCCTCCAGCGCCGGCTCCCGGATGACCGAGACCGGGATGAGTCTCGGCACCCCGCACTACATGTCGCCCGAACAGGCGATGGGCGAGCGGACCCTCGACGCCCGCACCGACGTCTACGCCCTGGGCTGCGTGCTCTACGAGATGCTCACCGGCGACCCGCCGTTCACCGGCAGCACCGCCCAGGCGATCGTCGCCAAGGTGATGACCGAGAAGCCGGTGCCGCCGTCGCGGAGCCGTGACACGGTCTCCGAGGCGCTCGAGGATGCGGTGCTCACCGCCCTCGCCAAGCTCCCGGCCGACCGCTTCGCCTCTGCATCGGAGTTCGCCGCGGCACTCGAGGGAAGCAGCACCGGTCCGCGGCGGGCCGCCGGAAGCCGGCGCCGCCGACAACCGACCGCGCTGCGCCTCGCCTGGCCGCTCGCCGCGGTCGTTGCCCTCGTGCTGGCGGCCTGGGGGTGGCTGCGCTCCGAGCCCGAACCGATCGTGTCGCGCTTCACCCTCGCCCTGCCCAGTGAGCTGGGTCTCGGGCTGTCGCGGCTCGGCACCCACATCGCCGTCACCCGCGATGGCGCGATGCTCGCCTATGTCGGCGGCGATTCGCTCGATTCGCGGATCTGGATCAAGCGACGCGACGCCCTCGACGCCACCCCGGTGCCGGGGAGCGAGGGGGCCTACAACCCATTCTTCTCTCCCGACGGGCGCGAACTCGGCTTCGTGACCGACCGCGATGGTCGCAGCCTGAAGGTGGTCGCGCTCGCCGGGGGGCTGCCCCGCAGCGTCGCCAGCGCACCGCTCGGCACCAGCGGTGCCGATTGGGCCAGTGACGGCTACATCTACTTCGACGCCGACTTCGCCGGGCTGGCCCGGATCCGGCCCGACGGCACCGGCCGCGAGACGGTCACGCGGCTGGACTCCCTGCAACAGGATGCCGGCTTTGCCTGGCCCCGGGTCCTGCCGGGCAGCCGCGGCCTGATCGCCCGGCTCCGTCACATCAGCGACGCCCCGTCCGATTTCGTGATCATCGGACTCGACCTCGCCACCGGCACGCGCCACACGATCGTCCGGGCAGTGAGCGCCCGGTACGCTGGTGGCAACCTGCTCTTCGTCACGGCGGACGGCACCCTCCAGGCGGCGCCCTTCGACCTCGACAAGCTCGAGCTTCGTGGCGACCCGCGCACCCTGGCCACCAACGTCCGCATCGGCGGGACCTACGCCGGGGTGGACCTGACCGTCAGCGACGACGGCACCCTGCACTACCTGCAGGGCACCCCCGAGATCGCCTCGGTGCTCATCTGGGTCGATCGCGACGGCAGCGTCCAGCCGGTCGATTCGACCTGGCGAGAGTCCGGCGAGATTCGTGGCGTGTCGCTGTCGCCCGACGGGCAGAGCGCGGCCCTGGAGATCGCCCGGAGCGGCACCGGGAGTGACATCTGGATCAAGCGCCTGCCCAGCGGACCGCTGACCCGGCTGACCCTCGACCCGGCCGCCGATATCCACCCGGCCTGGACCGGCGACGGTCGATCGGTCGTCTTCCTCTCTGAACGGACGGCGCCGAACGCTGTCTACCAGCGGCGGGCCGACGGCACCGGCACCGCCGAGAAGATCGCCCAGACCAACCGCAACATCTCCGAGGCATATCCCTCGCCCGATGGCGATTGGCTGCTCGTTCGCACGACCGGATCGGCGGAGGGCCAGGGCGACATCCTGGCCATGCGCACGGGCCGCGGTGACTCGCTGCAGGCGGTCCTTGCCTCGGCGGGGGCGGAGACCAACCCGACATTGTCGCCCGACGGCAAGTGGCTCGCGTACGTTTCCACCTCGTCGGGACGGCGCGAGGTCTACGTGCAGAGCTTCCCCGACTTGGCCGGAGGGGTGAGGCAGGTCTCGAGCGAGGGTGGCGTCGAGCCACGCTGGTCGCGCGACGGGCGGCAACTCTTCTACCGTGGCATCAACCGACAGGAGATGATGGCGGTCACGGTCAAGACGACACCGACATTTCGCGCAGGGACACCGCGCACCCTCTTCCAGGCGCAGGCGGCCTCCGGACTCGACTACCCGCGCTATGACGTGAGCCCCGATGGCAAGCGATTCCTGATGGTCGGGCTGGGGAACGACAGCACGCCGCGGTTGATCCGGGTCGAGCACTTCCTCGCGGACCTGGAGCGGGCGGAGCGGCAGTGACCATCGAGGCGTTGAAGGCCGCGTTGTCCGACCGCTACCGGATCGAGCGCGAGCCCGGCGCCGGCGGGATGGTCACCGTCTACTTGGCCGAGGACCCCCGGCACCACCGCATCCGAACATCGTCCCACTCTATGACCCGGGAGCCGTTCATGGTCGTTCGTCGATGGCTGATGCGAATGACCCATCGACCATCGACCATCGACCCTGTTGTACTTCGTCATGCCCTTCGTCGAGGGCGAGTCACGCCGGTTCCGCCTGGTCGCCCGATGGGCGGGACGTCTACCTGACGCTCGGTAGCAACGAGAGCGACATCTGGGCGTTGCACCTGGAGCCGCGATGAGGCACCGGGGTGCCTGGTGGCACCATCGCCGCGCTGGCGTGAGCCAACAGCGGGACTAGCTTTCGGGATTCCAGCCGACCCCAACCATTTCCCGCCCTACTGGGGCTCCTCTTGACCGAAATCCCCGCCCGCCTCGCCGCGGCGCTTCAGGACCGCTACCGCATCGAGCGCGAGCTCGGGGCCGGTGGGATGGCCACGGTCTATCTCGCCGAGGACCTCAAGCACCGCCGCAAGGTGGCGATCAAGGTCCTCCGCCCCGAACTCGCGGCGGTGATCGGCGCCGAGCGGTTCCTGTCGGAGATCCAGACCACCGCCAACCTGCAGCACCCGCACATCCTGGCCTTGATCGACTCCGGCGACAGTGGTGGCATGCTCTGGTACGTGATGCCCTATGTGGAGGGCGAATCACTCCGCGACCGGCTGGTGCGCGAGAAGCAGCTGCCGGTGGCCGACGCGGTGCGGATTGCCACCGAGGTGGCCAGCGCGCTCGACTACGCCCACCGTCACGACGTGATCCATCGCGACATCAAGCCCGAGAACATCCTGCTGCACGACGGCAGCGCGCTGGTGGCCGACTTCGGGATCGCCCTCGCCGCCTCCTCCGGCGCCGGCACCCGGATGACCGAGACCGGCATGAGCCTCGGCACGCCGCACTACATGAGCCCCGAGCAGGCGATGGGCGAGCGGGAGATCACCGCCCGGAGCGATGTCTACGCCCTCGGCTGCATCACCTACGAGATGCTGGTGGGCGAGCCGCCGTTCAGCGGCCCCACCGCGCAGGCAATCATCGCCCGGGTGATGACCGAGGAGCCCCGGCCGCTCACCGTGCAGCGAAAGACCGTGCCGCCAGAGGTGGAGGCGGCGGTCTTCACCGCGCTGGAGAAGCTCCCCGCCGATCGCTTCGCCAGCGCAGCCGAGTTTGCCGCGGCACTCACTGGCGAGAGCGGTGGGACGCGACGCGCCACCGGATCACGGCGCGCCGCACGACCGAGCCCGTCACGGTTCGCCTGGCCACTCATCGCCCTCGTGGCCGTCATCGCGGCCGCCTGGGGGTGGCTGCGGCCCCGGGCCGACGAGCGGGTGTCGCTCCAGACGATCGTCCTCGGCGACTCACTCGGCCTCACGACCCAGGGTCTCGCCCTGGCCGTCGCGCCGGATGGTCGCAGCATCGCCTTTCGGGATCGACTGCCGGATGGCCGGATCTGGCTCAAGCGATGGGACCAGCTCGATCCGGTGGCATTGCCGGGCACAGAGGGCGGCACCAGCCCGGCCTTCTCGCACGACGGCAAGTGGCTCGCCTTCACCGTCGGTGGCAGGGTCAAGAAGATGCTCGTCGACGGCGGATCACCCGCCGTCGTCTCGGATTCGGCAGGCCCGGTCAACTATGGGGTCACCTGGCTCGACGACGGCTCGATCATCTACGCCAATCCCACCGGAGACCAACTCCAGCGATTGCAGCCGGATGGCACCGTCAGCAGTCTCGGACTCGAGGAGTCGGAACTCGGCGGCTACGGACTCCTCAATCCCACACCATTGCCAGGGTCCCATGGGGTGCTCTTCGCCGGATGCACCTCGGGCTGCGTCAGGATGGCGTTGTACGCGGTCGGGCTCGATGGCGAGGCACCGAGGAAGCTGGTCGACGACGTCTACCAGGGCTGGTACCTGCCGATCGGCCAGCTGCTCTACGTGCGACTCGACGGCACCGTGCTCATGGCGCCGTTCGACCTCGACCGCCTCGAGATCACCGGGGCCGCAATTCCGGTCATCGACCGGGTGACCGTGCGCGGGGTCTTCCCCTGGCTGGCGGTGTCGGGGAGCGGCACCCTGATCTATGTCCCCGGCAAGCCCGATGCGCGCGACTTCGAGATCGTGCGGGCGAGCCCCGAGGGCGTGCTCACGCCCGTTGACACCAGTTGGTCAGGCAACTTCAACTCCTTCGCGCTCTCCCCGGATGGCCGGCGGCTCGCCGTGAGCGAGGCGCTGCCGACGGGCGGGTACGGCATCTTCGTCAAGAACCTCGATGATGGTCCGTACAGTCGCCTGAGCGCCGGGGGCGAGGACCGCCGGCCCGCATGGTCGCCCGACGGTCGCTGGGTGGCCTTCATCCGTGACAGCGTCAATGGTGGGGCGGTCTACGGCCGCCGCGCCGACGGCAGCGGCGACGATACCCTCCTGATCAGCACCGACCGCCCGATCCAGGAGGTGACGTGGTCCGGCGACGGGTCGTGGCTGGCGATCCGCACCGACAACGCCGCCGAGGGGGCCGGTGACATCCTGACGGTTTCCCTGGCGGCAGGCGGCACCCCCACACCGGTCGCCGCCACGGCATCATCGGAGTTGCAGCCGGCGGTGTCGGCCGATGGCTCGTGGCTGGCCTACACCTCCAACGAGCTGGGAACCACCGAGGTCTACGTCCGCGCCCTCCCCGCGTCCGAAGGGGGACGCTGGCAGGTCTCCAATGGCGGTGGCAGCTCGCCGGTCTGGGCACCGGACGGCCGCACCCTCTACTATCTCGACGCCAGCTACCGCCTGATCGCGGCCACCATCGAGACCGCCCCGACCTTCCGGGTCGTGTCGCGACGGCCACTCTTCGATGCCAGCCAGTTCACGTTCGACAGCTTCCACCCCTCGTTCGCCGTGTCGCCCGACGGGAGGGCATTCTACTTCTTCCGGAACCGCGGCTTCGGTCCACAGGGCTCGGCAGCGCAACCGCTGGTCCTCGCCGAGCACTGGCTCACGGCCCTGAGGGAGAAGACGGCCCGATGACCCTCGACGCACTGAAGGCCGTGCTGAGTGACCGCTACCGCCTCGAGCGCGAGCTCGGCGCCGGCGGCATGGCCACGGTCTATCTCGCCGAGGACCTCAAGCACCACCGCAAGGTGGCGATCAAGGTGATGAAGCCCGAGGTGAGCGCCGAACTCGCCGCCGATCGCTTCCTGCGGGAGATCCGTACCACGGCCAACCTGCAGCATCCGAACATCGTCCCACTCTATGACTCGGGAGCCGTTCATGGTCGTTCGTCGATGGCTGATGCGAATGACCCATCGACCATCGACCATCGGCCATCGACCCTGTTGTACTTCGTCATGCCCCTCATCGAGGGCGAGACCCTCCGCGCCCGGCTCGAGCGCGAGGGACCGCTCCCGGTCGACGAGGCGATGCGCCTGATCCGCGAGCTCGCCGACGCGCTCCAGTACGCCCACGAGGCCGGGATCCTCCACCGCGACCTCAAGCCCGAGAACGTGATGCTCTCCCGCGGCCACGCGATGCTGGCCGATTTCGGGATCGCCCATTCGGCGGAGACACCCGGTGACGACCGGCTCACGCGCACCGGCTCGTCGGTGGGCACGCCGGCCTACATGAGCCCCGAGCAGGCGACCGGCGAGCGCGAGCTGACCGCAGCCTCGGACGTCTACGGCCTCGGCGCGATCCTCTTCGAACTGCTCACCGGCGAGCCGCCATTCACCGGTCCCAACGCGCAGGCGATCCTCATCAAGCGATTCACCTCCGAGGCGCCGCCGCTCACCACACTCCGCGGTGACGCACCGGCCAGCTGTGAGGCGGCAGTCGCCAGGGCCCTCGCCAGCGATCCCGACCTCCGCTTCGCCACTGCCGCGGGGTTCGCCGCCGCGTTGGCAAGCGACACCCCCGCGGTCGCGACCCCGGTGCCCGGAGCCGACGCCAATTCGCTGGTGGTGCTCCCGTTCCGCAATCAGGGCACCAACCCCGAGGACGAGCAGTTCAGTGACGGGCTCACCGAGGAGATCATCACCGACCTCGCCCGGATCAAGGCGCTCCGGGTACTGTCGCGCACTTCGTCGATGCAGCTCAAGGGGACCACCAAGTCGATCTCGCAGCTCGGCCGCGAACTCCGGGTGCGCCACGCCCTCTCCGGCAGCGTGCGCCGCGCCGGCCATTCGCTCCGCATCACCGCCGAATTGGTCGACGCAGCCACCGATTCCCCGATCTGGGCCGAGCGCTTCAGCGGCACCATGGACGACGTCTTCGACGTGCAGGAACGCGTGGCGCGCGAGATCGTCGCCGCGCTGGGAATCACGCTGACGCAGGAGGAGGACCAGCACCTGGCCCAGCGACCGATCGAGGATCCGCGCGCGTTCGAGCTCTACTTGCGCGCCCGCCAGGAGATGCGTCGCTACGACCTCGCGTCGATCGAGCGCGGCGAGGAACTCGTCCGCCAGGCGATGACGATCGAGGGCGAGGCGGCCCCGCTCAAGGCATTGCTGGCGTGGGGCAAGGTCGCCCGGGTCCGGGCCGGCCTGGTGGCCGACAAGCGTGGCCTCGACGAGGCGACCACCGTCGCCGAGGAGCTCCTGCGCACGGCACCCGACGCACCACACGGCCATGCGCTGCTGGGATTCATCGGCTACGAGCGCGGCACGATGCCCGAAGCCATCATTCACCTGCGCGCCGCCGTGGAGCGCGAGCCCAACGATGCCGACGCCCTCTTCTACCTCGGCATCTGCCTGGTCGCCTGTGGGCATAGCGAGGCCGGCACCCGCGTGGCCGAGCGATTGATGGCCTCCGATCCGCTGTCACCGCTGGCCTGGCTCCTGGCCGGCCTGATGCCGTGGTGGACCGGGCAAGTCGCGTCCGGCCTGCCCAGCATTGAGCGGGCACTTGCCCTGGACCCCACCAACCCGATCATCCGCTGGAGCCTCGGCTATGGCCTTGCGCTGGCGGGAGACGTCGGCGGGGCCGCCGCGGATGCGGCGGTCCTCCGGGACCATGCCCCCGCGATGCCGTACACCGCCCAGCTCACGGCACTCGTGCATGCGATGGCGGGGAGGCAGGCAGAGGCACGGGCGACACTGGGCGATGTCCAGGGTCTCGATGCCCATCACAAGTTCCACCTCGCCGAGTCGTTCGCCATGGCCGGCGACACCGAACGAGCGTTCGCCCTGCTGGAGGAAGCCGTCGACACCGGGTTCCATCCGGGGGAGTTCATCGCCACCCACTGTCCCTTCCTCGAGCCGCTCCGAGGCACCCCTCGCTTCGAGGCCATCGCGACCAAGGCACTCCGGCTCACCCGCGAATTCGTGGCGAGCAGGGTGGCGCCGTGACCCTCGACGGGCTCAGGGCACGCCCTGGGCGCAGCCGAACTGGCGGAGCGCGTGGGGTTGTGGCGGCAGGATCAGACGAATAAGCTCCATATGTGGAGGCGTATATGGAGCTTACCAAGAAGACCACCATCCTTTTCTCTCCCGAGCTGCACCGCCGGCTCTCCAAGCTGGCAGCTCGACGGGGCCGGAGCATGGGCGACCTGGTCCGGGAGGCCTGCGAGATCCAGTACGGGGTGGTGGGTGGCAGCGAGCAGCTTGCTGCGGTGGCGGCACTCTCCCGGCTCGGGCTTCCTGTGGATGAACCGGGAGTCATGAAGCGGGAGTCGGTGCCCGATCCGGACGCCCTGCTGCCGTGATCCTCATCGACACCAACATCCTCATGTACGCCGCAGGCGCCCCGCACCCCAACAAGGCGCCCAGCGTGCGACTCCTCGAGCAGGTGGCGACCGGCGTGGTGGAGGCCACCATCGACGCCGAGGTGCTTCAGGAAATCCTGCATCGCTACCGGGCCATCAACCGTTGGGAAGAAGGCAAGGAGGTCTACGACCTCACCCGACGGCTGTTCCCGGTGGTGATCCCGGTGACCGGGGCGATACTCGATCGGGCACGCCACCTGCTTGACACCGATGGGGCGATCATGGCGCGGGACGCGGTGCACGCCGGTGTGGTACAAGAGGAACGGCTGGATGCCGTGTGCAGCTACGACCGCGACTTCGACCGCATTGCCGGGCTGGTGCGCATCGAGCCGGGAGCGTGAGCGACGACGGTCCCCCGATCCTCTGATCGGCGCTATCTTCCGGAAATCTCCACCACAGCCGTTCCTGCCACCCGGGACCCTGCGTGAGCGTGCCCGACCGACTCGCCGCGGCACTTCAGGACCGCTACCGCATCGAGCGCGAGCTCGGCGCCGGCGGCATGGCCACCGTCTACCTCGCCGAGGACCTCAAGCACCACCGCCAGGTGGCGATCAAGGTGCTCCGGCCCGAGCTCTCGGCCGCGATGGGATCCGAGCGCTTCCTCCGCGAGATCGAGACCACCGCGAACCTCCGCCACCCCCACATCCTGCCGCTGTTTGATTCGGGCCAGGTGATCCTCCAGCCGAGAACAGGGAACCGAGAACAGGCGATCGAGGACGTTCCCTCCGTTCTCCGTCCTCCGTCCTCCGTCCTCTTCTATGTCATGCCCTTCATCGAGGGCGAGTCGCTCCGCGACCGACTCGATCGTGAGAAGCAGCTGCCGATCGACGACGCGCTGGGCATTGCTCGCGAGGTGGCCGACGCGCTGAGCTATGCGCATTCGCGCGGCGTCATTCATCGCGACATCAAGCCCGAGAACATCCTGCTGGAGAGCGGGCATGCCGTCGTGGCCGACTTCGGGATCGCCCGCGCCGTGGCGGCGGCAGGTGGCGAGCAGTTGACCGGAACCGGCATGGCGATCGGCACGCCGACCTACATGAGTCCCGAGCAGGCGGCTGGGGAACGCGACATCGACAGCCGGAGCGATGTGTACGCCCTCGGCTGCATGCTCTACGAGATGCTCGGCGGGCGACCGCCGTTCACGGGGCCCACCACCGAGAGCATCGTGCGGCAGCATCTGGTCGCCGAACCCGCACCGATCTCCCAGCTGCGCCCCTCCGTCCCGCCCGACGTGGTGGTCGCGATCCAGCGCGCGTTGGCCAAGGCCCCGGCCGATCGCTTCAACCCGGTGGTCCAGTTCGCCGAGGCGCTCCGTGCGCCGGGGGCGGCACCTGCCGGCACCTCGCGGCCGATGCCGTGGCGCGCCATCGTCGGCGTGGCGGTCGTGCTCGCGGCGGTGGCCGGCGGATGGTGGTTGCTCCAACCCAGGCCGTGGACGCTCTCTGTCACCAACATCCGCCAGGTAACGCGTGAGCCGGCCGCCGAGATCAAGGTGGCGCTCTCTCCCGATGGCCGCGAGATCGCCTACGAGGCGGGGTTCCCGCTCCACACGCACATCGAGGTCCGGGACGTGCAGGGAGGGCGTCCGATCGCGCTCACCGGCGACTGGCAGGGCACCCAGTTCACGCCGCGCTGGACGTCCGACGGCCGGGAGATCGTCTTCAGCAACCTCTACACCACCGCCGACCACGAGAAGGGTGGCTGGAGGATCCCATGGCTCGGAGGGCAGGCCGTGCCGGCGGACACCGGCGCGGCACTCGTCGCGGGACCCGGCCGGCGGGTGATGGCGCGCGGGGACACGACCCTCGTGGTTGCGGAGGACGGGACCGAGACGGTGCTGTACATCGGATTCCCGGACCTCCACTCCTTCGCGTGGCGCGGCGATGGGTCGATGGTGGCCTGGGTGCGCGGCAACCGGGACTACAACAACTCCTGGGGGAACGTCTCGCCGAGCCAGGTCTGGGTGGCGCCGGTCGGCGGGACACCGGTCCCGGTCACCGACAGCACCTCGCTCAACGTCAAGCCGGCCTGGCTGCCCGACGGCACCCTGCTCTTCATCTCCAATCGGGACGGCGCGCGAGACGTCTATGCGGTTCGCCTGACCGAGTCGGGCGCGCCCCGCGGCGCGCCCCTGCGCCTCACCACCGGGCTCGAGCCCTTCTCGGTTTCGCCGTCCGCCGACGGCCGGACCCTGGCGTACGATCGCCTCCTGCTCCGGCGCAACCTCTATGCGCTCCCGATCCCCGAGCGCGGCAGCGTGTCGATCCGCTCGGCGGCGCCACTCACCAGTGCGAACCAGACGGTCGAGATGGCCTCGCTGTCCGGCGATGGCACGCAGTTGGTCTTCGACTCCAATATCGAGGGGCACCAGGACCTCTACATCATGCCCGCCGCCGGTGGAGAGCCGCGTCGAGTGACACGTGACGGCTTCGACGACTTCAGCCCGGACTTCTCCCCCGATGCGCGTGAGATCGTCTTCCACACCATCCGCAACACCACCCGCGACATCCATGTCATCGGGAGCGACGGAACAGGAGAAGTGGTGCTCGTGGACGATGCGGCCGAGTCCTTCCATCCGGCCTTCTCACCCGATGGACTCGCGGTGGTCTACAGCGACCTGGCCGATAGCAGCACCACGAGGGTGGTGCACCGTGATGCCATTGGCGCCCCGTGGGGGACTCCCGAGGCGCTCCCGATCCCCGATGGGTTCGGGCCGCGCTGGTCTCCCGACGGGACGGCGCTCGCCTACTTCACCCATGCGCGCCCCGGCGGCATCGGGATCTACCGGTTCGGCGGTGAGGCACGGCAGCTGATGCCGCCGGACGCCTTCGGACTGGAATATCCGTCGTGGCCGGAATGGGCGCCTGACGGACGCTCGATCTACTTCCGGGCCTTCGACGCCGAGGGGATCGAAGGGCTCTACCAGGTCGACCTCGACGGCGGGACGCCGCGGCTGGTTGTGCGGTTTGACGACCCGGCACGCTCGGTCTTTCTGGGGTCCATCCCGATCGGCAGCGGCCGGTTCTACTTCGTGGCCGGCGAGCTCGAAAGCGACATCTTCCTGATGGACCTGGTACAGCCATGAACTTCGACGCGCTCAGGGCGAGCCTCGCAGACCGCTATCGCCATCGAGCGCGAGCTCGGGCAGGGCGGCATGGCCACGGTCTATCTCGCGCGTGATCTCAAACACGACCGCGACGTCGCGATAAAGGTCCTTCGCGCCCGAGCTCGCCGCCGTGATCGGTGCCGAGCGGTTCCTCGCCGAGATCAAGACCACTGCCAACTTGCAGCATCCCCACATCCTGGCGCTGCTTGACTCGGGAAAGGTCGATGGTCCATGGTCGATGGCTGACGACGACCAGGCATCGACGATGGACCATCGACCATCGACACTGCTGTTCTACGTCATGCCGTATGTCGAGGGCGAATCACTCCGCGACCGGCTGGTGCGCGAGAAGCAGCTTCCCATCGCCGACGCGGTGCGGATCGCCGCCGAGGTGGCCGGCGCGCTCGACTATGCCCACCGCCACGGCGTGATCCACCGCGACATCAAGCCCGAGAACATCCTGCTCCACGACGGTAGCGCGCTGGTGGCCGACTTCGGGATCGCCCTCGCCGCGAGCTCCGGCGCCGGCAGCCGGATGACCGAGACCGGCATGAGTCTCGGCACGCCGCACTACATGAGTCCCGAGCAGGCGATGGGCGAGCGGGAGATCACCGCCCGGAGCGATGTCTATGCCCTGGGCTGCATCACCTACGAGATGCTGGTGGGCGAGCCGCCGTTCAGCGGCCCCACCGCGCAGGCGATCATCGCCCGGGTGATGACCGAGGAACCGCGGCCACTCACCAGCCAACGGAAGACGGTGCCCCCCAACGTCGCGGCTGCCGTGGCGCAGGCGCTCGAGAAGCTGCCGGCGGACCGCTTCGCGAGCGCGAAGGCGTTTGCGGACGCGCTGACCGACCCGCACTTCTCGGGGGCGGCGGCGGCGGGCGCGGCGACGTCCGGTGTGCCGGGACGCGCCCCGGAGTGGCAGCGGCGTGCCCTCGTGCTCGTTTCAGCGGTGGCGGTCGTTGCCACCGCCGCGGCCGTGGTGTTCGCGGTGCGCCCCCCGGCCTCGCCGACGGGCGCTTTCGTCGTCTCATCCCTGCAGCCGCCAACCGGTGAGGACTTCAGCGAGCGGGAGTCCTTCGGGGCGCTTTCGCCCGACGGTCGAACGTTCGCGTTCGTTACCATCGCGGCGAATGGGGAACGAAACCTCTGGTTGCGCCGGCTGGACACCCTCGCCGCCCGGATGGTCCCCGGTACGACGGGGGCGGAGGCGCCGTTCTGGTCACCGGACGGCCGGTCGGTGGGGTATTTCGCTCGCGATGCGCTGATGCGTGTTGACGTGGCGGGGGGAGCCCCGCGGACCTTGTGCCCGGCGACGCCCGAGGAGTCGGGCGCGTGGAGCGGTACCGGTGTGATCGTCTTCAGCACGGGGCGAGGCCTCGAGCGCGTCAATGCGGCCGGAGGCCCGTGCGAGATCGCGATCCCCCTGGATTCCGGCGCGAATGCCTATCGTCACCCCTCGTTCCTGCCGGGCGGCACCCGGGTCCTGTTCGAGCGCGCGGACAGGTCCCGGCAAACGGTGATGGTGGGCGACCTCGCGTCGGGCCACTCGACGGCCCTCGTCCCGGGTGCGGCCGCGCCCACCTGGGTACCGCCCGGGTACGTCGTGTACGGACGCTTCAATGCGGAAGGCAGTTCGGCGCTGTACGCCCAGCGCGTCCGTCCCGACGGCTCAGCAGCCGCGGGAGACGCCACGACGCTCACGGGACCCGTGCGCACGTCCAGTCTCGTGTTTGCGTACGCGGCGTCGGAGCATGCGCTCCTCTACCTCCCCAGCCTCGGAGATCGCGAGAAGCCCATCGTGGACAGGACGGGCGCCGTGGTCGACACCGTGCGCGTCGACAATACCTTCACGCACCGCTACGCCCACGATCATCCCTGGGCCGCGCTCAGCAACGCGAACGCGATGTGGCTGTACGACCTCGAGCAGGGTCTGGCGACCCCTCTCGTTGCACGGGATCCCGGCTCCGGCGTGCTTCGCGCCTTCCCGGTGTGGGCGCCTTCCGATTCCGCAGTGGCGTTCGGGTGGTGTCGCCTGACCGTCGTGCGGGTCGCGGACGGCTCCATTCGCCGCAGCGCCCCGCAATCGCCGGAATGCCGCAGACCGACGGATTGGTCGTCCGACGGACGCTACCTCATCGTCACCGACATTCCATTGGCCGATACGAAGAGCCGCCAGGATACGGCGACGGCGCGGCAGGACCACACGTCCGTCGCCGCGCTCGATCTGGCGCCGGGACGCACGATCCGGTTCAACGTGCCCGGGAATGCCAGCGAAGGGGCGCTCTCTCCCAACATGCACTGGCTCGCTTACACGTCCGACGAGACCGGGAAGCCGGAGGTGTACGTCCAACCCTTCCCCGCCGGGGGCCGACCGGTGCGGGTGTCGCGCCTGGGAGGCAGGACACCCCGTTGGAGGAGCGACGGCCGTGAACTCTTCTTCGAGGCGCCGGACGGAGGCATCCTGGTGGCGAGCCCGACACCCGGTCCCGGCTTTCAGGCCTCAGTCCCGAAGCTCCTCTTTCACGTCCCGGGTTGGACGCGCCCCCTCTTCTTCGATATCGGCACCCCGTACGACGTCAGCCCCGACGGCCAGCGCTTCATCGTCAGACAGACCGCGTCGACGAAGGACGCGGTGCTCGTCCTGAACTGGGCCGCGAAGCTCGAAGCGAAGGGGGGCTCGTGAGCGAGCTTTCCTCCCGACTCTCCGCTGCCCTCGCAGACCGCTACGCCATCGAGCGCGAGCTCGGGCAGGGCGGCATGGCCACGGTCTATCTCGCGCGTGATCTCAAACACGACCGCGACGTCGCGATAAAGGTCCTCCGCCCCGAACTCGCCGCCGTGATCGGCGCCGAACGGTTCCTGAGCGAGATCAAGACCACCGCCAACCTGCAGCACCCACACATTCTCGCGCTCCACGACTCGGGCGACATCGGCGGGTCCCTCTTCTACGTCATGCCCTTCGTCGAGGGCGAGTCGCTGCGGGACCGCCTCGAGCGCGAGAAGCAGCTGCCGATCAGCGATGCGGTGCGGATCATCACCGAGGTCGCCTCGGCCCTCGACTACGCCCACCGCCACGGCGTGATCCACCGCGACATCAAGCCAGAGAACATCCTGCTCCACGACGGCCGCGCCCTCGTTGCCGACTTCGGCATCGCGCTCGCCGCCTCCAGCGCCGGTTCCCGGATGACCGAGACCGGCATGAGCCTCGGCACCCCGCACTACATGAGCCCCGAGCAGGCGATGGGCGAGCGGACGCTTGACGCCCGCACCGATGTGTATGCCCTCGGCTGCGTGCTCTACGAGATGCTCACCGGCGACCCGCCGTTCACCGGCAGCACCGCGCAGGCGATCGTCGCCAAGGTGATGACCGAGAGGCCGGTGCCGCCGTCGCGGATGCGCGACACGGTGCCGGAGACGGTCGAGGACGCGGTGCTCACGGCACTCGCCAAGCTGCCAGCCGATCGCTACGCCACGGCGGCGGAGTTCGCCGCGGCACTGGCCGACACCGGTACCACCAGCCGGCGAACCACGGCGATGATGGCGAGGGCTGCGCCCCGGGGAACCGAGCGGTTCCTCTGGCCGGTGGCGGCGGCGGCGATGCTGGCGGGCGGACTGCTCGTCGGCCGATGGCTGGCGCCCGCCCCGCCATCCGGCCGGCTGGTGCGTGCCACGTTGCAGCTCACCGACAGCACGGCGATCCGACCGGTCAGCGACCTGCGGCTCGCCATCGCCCCCGACGGGGACCGGGTCGCCTATGTCGGCACCGACGGCGACGATGCCATCCTCTGGGTGCGCGACCTCGATGCCGTGCAGCCCCGCAAACTCGAGGGCACCAATGGTGCGTCGGCGCCCTTCTTTTCTCCCGATGGCCGGACGATAGGGTTTTTCGCCAACGGTCGACTCCGGACCGTCCCGACGACCGGCGGAGCGGTCCGGACCGTGGTCTCCGATTCGGTCTCCACCTTCGGCGCGAGTTGGGGCGACGACGACCAGATCTACTTCTCCGACGCCGACCGCGGCCTCTCCCGGGTGTCCGCCGCCGGCGGTCCGGTCACCAAGGTCGTGCGGGCAGACACGGCGTCGGGGATCAGCGAACTCGACTATCCCGACGTCCTCCCGGGCAGCAAGCAGGCCTTCGTGATGCTCTGGAAGGGTTCCCTCAACTCGAACGCCATCGGCGTCGTTGACCTCGAGACCGGCACGCTGACCCAGATCGCCGACGGATCCTTTCCGCGGTACCTGGCCCCGAATCGCATTGCGATCGGGGCCGCCGACGGCAACATCCTGGTGGCCGGCTACGACGCCGACGCGCGCCGCCTGGTGGCGCCGCCGGTGACGATGCAGGACGACGTCCAGGCGGAGAACGCCAACGGCACGGTCGAGTTCGCGGTGGCACGCAATGGCACCCTCGTCTATCAGCGCCGCCTGGTCGATGCCGGCGGCGGGCTGGCATGGGTCGATCGCGATGGCACGATCACCCCGCTCGACTCCACCCTCACCGGCAGCTTCATCAACCTGGCGCTCTCTCCGGACGCGCGGCAACTCGCGCTCACCGTGACCCGGCCGGGAGGCAGCGAGGTCTGGATCAAGCATCTGGTCACCGGAGCCTTCTCCCGGCTCTCCATCGATCTCCTCAATGCCGATCGGCCGTCCTGGACCGCCGACGGTCGCTACGTGACCTTTCTCGGCAAGGCCAGGAACCAGCGAACCGCCTGGATTCGTCGCGCCGACGGCAGCGATAGCGCCCGCAAGATCGATCCCGGTCCACGGACCTACGACGAGGTAGCGACCAGCCGCGATGGCCGGTACACGCTCTTCCGCACCGAGGGGTCGGCGGTCGGCACGCGCCACCTCCTGGTGCGCGAGGAGGGAGTCGACACCGCACCACGACCGCTGGTGGTCTCGAAATACGACACTTACGCGATGGCACTCTCGCCCGACAGCCGCTGGCTCGCCTATGTGAGCAATGAATCCGGTCGGCCGGAGGTCTATGTCCGCCCGTTTCCCAACGTCGACTCGGCGAAGTTCGCCATCTCCACGGCCGGCGGCGTCGAACCGCTCTGGCGGCGTGACGGGCGGGAACTCTTCTATCGCGACATCCGCGGCGGCGTCTTTTCCGTGAAGCTCGGAGCCGGTCCAGCCTTCGAGCACGACGCCCCGGCCCTGCTCTTCATCCGCCCGGAGATGAGCACTGCCGCCTATTTCCGCACCTGGGATATCGCTCCCGACGGACAGCGTTTCCTGATGGTCCGCTCCGGCGGCACCACCGCGACCGCGATCGCCGTGGTCTTCAACTGGCCGCCAGCCGGTCTCCCGGGCGGGGCACGGGAGTGACCCTCGACGCGCTCACGGCCGCCCTGGCCGACCGCTACGCCATCGAGCGCGAACTCGGCGCCGGTGGCATGGCCACCGTCTACCTCGCCGAGGACCTCAAGCACCACCGCAAGGTGGCGATCAAGGTGATGCACGAGGAGCTCTCCGCGGCGATCGGGGGCGAGCGGTTCCTGTCGGAGATCCGGGTGATGGCCACCCTGCAGCATCCGAACCTGTTGCCGCTCTTCGACTCGGGCGATGCCGACGGCCTCCTCTTCTACGTGATGCCCTACGTCGAGGGCGAGACCCTGCGGAGCCGCCTCGAGGCGGAGCGGCAGCTGCCGGTGGAGGAGGTGATCCGCCTGGTCGGGCTGCTGGCCGGGGCACTCGACTTCGCCCACGCGCGGGGCGTGATCCACCGCGACCTGAAGCCGGAGAACATCCTCCTCCAGGCCGGCCAGCCGGTGATCGCCGACTTCGGCATCGCGCTTGCGGTGGCCCATGCGGGCGGTGAGCGGATCACCGAGACGGGGCTCTCCCTCGGCACGCCGAGCTACATGAGCCCGGAGCAGGCAGCGGGCACCGAGCTCGTGGATGCCCGCTCCGATCAATTCGCGCTCGCGGCGGTGGCGTACGAGATGCTCGTGGGCGAGCCGCCGCACACCGGCGCCAGCACCCAGGCGATCATCGCCCGGCTGATGACGGAGGTCCCGCGCAGCATTCGCGCGGTGCGGCCAGCCGTGCCGGCGGGGGTGGAATCCGCCGTCCAGCGCGCGCTGGCCAAGGCGCCGGCCGATCGGTTCGCCAGCTGCGGTGCCTTTGCCCAGGCGCTTGCCGCTGGCACGGGCGCCAGCGCTGGCGCCCGCCCGGGGCGATCCCTGGCCGCCATTGGGGTGGTGGTGACGCTGTTGGCGGCGCTCGGCTATGCGGTCCAGTCCGGTCGGTCGCCTGAGGAGGGGCCGGCCGCCAATCCGGCGGAGCGCTCGCTCGCCGTGCTGCCGTTCACCTCGGTCGGTGACGATACGGCCAACGCCTACTTCGCTGCCGGCATCGCCGATGAGCTGAGCAGCGCGCTGACGCGCATACCGGGGCTCCGCCTGGCAGGGCACGCCTCGGCGGCTCGGGTCAAGGAGCGCGGAGACGCCGCCGTCGAGATCGGCGCCGCGCTCGATGTGGGAGCAGTGCTCGACGGATCGGTGCGGCGTGCCGGCAACCGGATCCGGGTCACCGCCGAGCTGACGAGCACCACCGACGGCCGGGTGATCTGGAACGACACCTACGAACGGGCCCTCGAGGACGTCTTCGCCGTGCAGGATGAAATCACCCGCGCGATCGTCGGTGCACTGCAGGTCCGGCTGGCAAGCGGCGTGGACGAACCGGGGAGGGCGCGCGGCGGCACCACCAACCTGGCGGCCTACGACCTGTACCTGCGGGGGCTGCAGGCCTATCGCTCGCGCAATCAGGGCGTGCTCGACGCCGAGCGATATCTGCGCGAGGCGATCGCGCGCGACCCGGGGTATGCAGCGGCCCACGCGCTGCTCGCGTCGGTGCTGCTCGTGCAGCCGTTCTACGTCGCGGTGCGCCCCGAGGAGGTGCAGGAGCCTGCGCGGGCGGCCGCGATGCGGGCCGTCGCCCTCGATGACTCGATGGCATCCGGCCACGTCGCCCTCGGCTTTGCCCAGATGCGCGCGACCGAATGGGCAGATGCCGAGCGCGAATTCCGGCGCGCCCTTGCGCTCGATCCGCAGGTCGAGGACGGACATTACCGCTTCGGTGACCTGCTCCTGCAAACCGGCCGAGTCCGAGATGCGGTCGAGCAATTCGAGGAGGGAGCGCGCCTCGATCCGTTGTACACGATTCAGCTGTCGTACCAGGGCTGGGCCCTGGCGCTCCTCGGGCGGGCTGAGGAAGCGCGCGCCACGATGCAGCAGGCCATGGCGCTTGATCCCGAGAGCGTCGTGCCCCACTTCACCAACCAATGGGTGCTCGACCTGGCCGGGGCATCGGACGAAGCCGCGGCCGAGGCGCGGGCCAGCCTGTCGATCAACCTCATTCCCCTGCGGCGAGGCATCGCGGCGTGGTCCCTGGCGCGTGCTGGCGCGCGCGCCGAAGCCACGGCCATCCTGCGCCGGTTGGAGGCCCTGCCGACCCAGACGCCCGGCCGTGCGACGGGCCTGACCTTCGCCAGGCTCGGACTGGAAGACGTGCCGGAGGCATTGAACGCCCTCGAGGACGCCGCGGTTCGAGAGCCGCAGATGCTGCTTGCCTTGAACATGGTGAACCAGGCGTTCGATCCGATTCGGTCGAACCCACGGTTCGCGTCGGTGCTCCGGACGTTCCATCTCGAGGTGGCCCGGTTCACGTTGCCGGATGGAGGGCGAACCACGCCATGACCATCACCGAACGCCTCTCGGCGGCCCTGTCCGACCGCTACGCCATCGAGCGCGAGCTCGGCGCCGGCGGCATGGCCACCGTCTACCTCGCCGAGGACCTCAAGCACCACCGCCAGGTGGCGATCAAGGTGATGCACGAGGAGCTCTCTGCGGCGATCGGCGCCGAGCGGTTCCTCCGCGAGATCGAGACGATCGCCAGGCTGCAGCACCCGCACATCCTGCCGCTGATCGACTCCGACAGCACCGGTGGCGTCCTCTACTACGTGGCGCCCTATGTCCGCGGCGAGACGCTGCGCGCGCTCCTCGAGCGCGAGGGTCGCCTCGCCCCGGACCGTGCCACCGCACTGGCCCTCGAGATCGCCGATGCCCTCGCCTATTCGCATCGCGAGGGTGTGGTGCACCGCGACATCAAGCCGGAGAACATCCTGCTCCAGGAAGGGCACGCCGTCCTCGCCGATTTCGGTGTGGCCCGCGCCCTGACCGCAGCCGGTGGCACCACCATGACGCAGGCGGGATTTGCGGTGGGCACGCCAGCCTACATGAGTCCCGAACAGGCGACCGCATCGGCGGTGATCGACGGCAAGGCGGACATCTACGCCCTGGGCTGCGTGCTGTTCGAGATGCTCGCCGGGCATCCGCCGTTCACGGGCGACAACCTGCAGCAGGTGGTGGCGGCCCACGTGACCACCCCCGCGCCGGCGATCGCCAGCGTCCGAAGCGACACGACGCGCCCGCTCGCCGACCTCGTGGCCGCCTGTCTGGCCAAGAACCCCGCCGACCGTCCCGACGCCGCGGCCCTCATCGCCCGGCTCAAGGAGAGCGGCGGCGGGGCGCCCGCGCCAAGGCCCGGCGGTCGTGTCCTGGCCCTCGCGGCCGGGCGCTCGCGCTCCTGGCAGCCGGCGGATGGTGGCTCCTCGGACGCGACGGCACCTCCTCGACCTCCATCACTGGGGAGGCCTCCCAGATCGCCGTCATGCCGCTCTCGGCGATCTCCGACACCTCGCTGGCACGACTCGGGCAGGACCTTGTGGTCACCCTCAGCACCACCCTCGACGGCGTCGGTGAGCTGCGCACGGTCGATGCCTCGACCCTGCTGCTCAACACCCGCGACGCCCCCTCGCCGCTCCCCGTCGCCCAGGCCCGCGAGATCGCGACCCACCTCGGCGCCGGCAGCGTCCTCACCGGGACGCTGATCCGCGAGTCGGGACAGGTCCGGGCAGCGGTGGCGCTCTACCGGGTCGACGAGGATACGGCGATTGCCAAGGCGAGCACCCTCGCGCCGACCGATGACATCGCGGCACTGACCGACTCCCTGACCTGGAAGCTGCTCCGGCAGGTCTGGCAGGACGGGGCACCGCCCTCGCCGGTCCTCACCGGCCTCACCACCTCGTCGTTCGAGGCGCTGCGGCACTTCCTCGACGGCGAGCGCGACTTCCAGCGGCTTGATGTCACCAATGCCATCACCGATTACCGCCGCGCGTTCGAGCTGGACACCAACTTCGTCCAGGCCTACCTGCGCTACGACGCGGCCAGGGCCTGGAATCTGATGGACCCCGACACCGCCGCCCATGCGCGACTCCTGGCCCTCGCCGACAAGCTCCCGAAGCGCGAGCGGCTCTGGCTCGAGGCGACCGAGCAGACCGGGCCGCTGCCCGAGCGTCAGGCCAGATGGCGCGAGCTGATCCAGCAGTACCCGGACTATCCCCCGATTCTCATGTCGGGCATCGACGACGCCATGCACAGCGGTCCGATCTATGGGATGGACCTGGCCGAGACCCGCCCGATCCTCGATCGCCTGGCCAGGCTGACGCCGGGCAACGCCGATGTCTGGCTCCACAAGGGTGCCGTTGAGCGGGTGATGGGACTGACGACCGAGGCCGCCAGGTCGTACCGGGATGGAGCGGAGGCCTCCACCGGCTTCATGCAGGACATCTTTCGGCTGTGGGCAAGTGCCGAACAGGCCTCGACCACGGGACACGCCCTGCCGGATTCCCTCGGTACCGGATTCCTGCAGTTGTTCGCAGACCTCCAGGCTGGGAACACCTGGACCAACATCAGTGGACTGTTCTTCTTCTCCGAGCAGCACATCCCGGACCGCCTCGCGTGGCTCGAACGGGCCCGACAGAAGCGGATCTACACCGGCGAGCTCCTCGCCAGGTCGCGCTCGGGTGAGGGCGCCCTCCGCATCGCGAGGGGCGACTGGTCCGGGGGACTCGCCGCCCTGCGGCAGGACGAGGACAACGGCGGCACATTGAGCGAGCGGATGTCGTCGGCCCGGCTCGCGACGATCGGCGCATGGCTCGGGACTGTCGACACCGCGACGGCGGCTGCTGCCATCACCCGGGCCAGGGCGATGCCCGACCTCGCCGGCAGCACCGGTGGCCGGATCGAGGTCGAGTGGCTCGAGGGACTGCTGGCCGTCGTGACGGGGGATGACGCGGCCTTCGCCCGGGCCATGGCGGCATTGCGCCGCGAGGCGACTCCGGTCGCGGATCACGCTGCCGCCTCGCTCGGTGCCCAGCAAATGGTGCGGCAGGGCGTCCCCGGTGCCGCGGATTCCGTCCGGGCCATCAGCGACGCCATGATGCGGAACGGGAAGTATCTCCTCCCGGCCGAGGTCGTCAATCGTTTCGTGGTCGCGCGGGCGCTCCGGGCACGCGGTGACCCGCAGGACGTCGAACGGTACCTGATGTGGATCGACGCCCTCGTCAACACGCACATGACCATCGGCCTGCGGTACAGCCTCGGTCCGTTGGTGGAGTTCGAGCGTGGCATGGCGCTGGAGGAGGCCGGTCACCACGACGCGGCGGTGCTGCAACTCACGCGGTTCCTTGACGCCGTCGATCGCCCCACCGCCAGCGAGCGCGAGATGATCGCCGAGGCACGGCGCGTGGTGGGTGGCGGCAGCGGGGCCGACAGCACGGCACAGCCGAGGATAGGGTCATGAGTCTCGACACCCTCAAGGCGGCACTCAGCGACCGCTACCGCATCGAGCGCGAACTCGGCGCCGGCGGCATGGCCACCGTCTACCTGGCCCACGACATCAAGCACGATCGCGACGTCGCCATCAAGGTCCTCAAGCCCGAGCTCGCCGCCGTGCTCGGCGCCGAGCGGTTCATTCAGGAGATCAAGACCACCGCGGCATTGCAGCACCCGCACATCCTGCCGCTCTTCGATTCCGGAAAGGTCGTGGGTCAATGGTCAATGGCTGATGGAGATGATCCATCGACCAACGACCATCGACCATCGACTCTGCTCTTCTATGTCATGCCGTTCATCGACGGCGAGACGCTCCGCGACAAGCTGAACCGCGAGACCCAGCTCGGCGTCGACGAGGCAGTCCGAATCACCCGCGAGGTGGCCGACGCGCTCGACTACGCCCACCGCCACGGCGTGGTCCACCGCGACATCAAGCCCGAGAACATCCTGCTGCACGACGGTCGACCAATGGTGGCGGATTTCGGGATTGCACTGGCGGTGAGTGCAGCCGCCGGAGGCCGGATGACCGAGACCGGTCTCAGTATCGGCACGCCGCACTACATGTCTCCCGAGCAGGCCACCGCCGACAAGGAGATCACCGGGCGCAGCGACATCTATTCCCTGGCGAGCGTGATGTATGAAATGCTCGCCGGCAACCCGCCGCATGTCGGCAGCTCGGCGCAGCAGATCATCATGAAGATTGTGGCCGAGGAGGCACAACCGGTCACGAAGTTCAGGAAGAGCGTGCCACCGAACGTGGCCGCGGCGCTGGGCAAGGCGCTGGAAAAGCTCCCGGCGGACCGGTTCGACAGCGCCAAGGCGTTCGCCGAGGCGCTCGAGAATCCGCACTTCACCACCGTCACTGCCGCCGCAAGGCTCGGCACCGAGGGCGGCAACCTGCGTGCCTTCGGCAGCTGGGTGCGCAGCCCCTGGTCGTGGGCGGCGACGGCGGTGCTTGTGGCTGTCGTGGCGATGGCGGTGGTGGCCAGTCGCCGAGAATCCTCGTTGCCGGTGCCAACCTTCACGCCATGGACCTTCGAGTCGCAGTCGATCTTCGTGGCCCGATTCACCCCCGACGTGCAGACGATGGTGTACGATGCCATGCCGGCAGTCGGTCAGACCCCCCGGCTCTTCGTGATCCGCGCCGACCATCCCGATCCCCTGACGGTCGGGCCGGACTCGACCCACCTCCTGAGCGTCTCGAAGACTGGCAAGCTGGCGATCCTCACCCACGCGAAATACCTGGGGCACCACCGACTGTTCCTGGGGACGCTCTCGACGATGTCCCTCGGCGGCGAGGCCCCTCGCGAGCTCGTTGCCGGCGTGCGGGAGGCCGATTGGGCCCCGGACGACACGACCATGGTGGTGATCCGCGATAGCCTCGGCACCGACCTGCTGGAGTATCCCGTGAGGACGGCGCTGGTACGGTCGACCGGGTATCTCTCGGACCCGAGAGTCTCGCCCTCGGGAGATGCGGTCGCGTACTTCGAGCACCCGACGAAATACGACGACCGTGGCACCGCCGTGATCGTGGATCGCTCAGGTCACGCCGTAGCACGATCCCCCGAGTCCGCGGGTCTCGAGGGAATCGCCTGGCAGCCGGACGGCAGCGGCATCTTCTATTCCGGCGTCGGTACGGGGAGGAGTCAGTACCAGGTGCGCGCCTTGAGCCGATCGGGGCAGGACCGGCTGGTGCTTTCGGGTGCTGGCAACCTGATTGTCCAGGACGTCTCGCAGGCCGGTCGGCTGCTGGTGACGGAAGATCAGACGCCCTTCGTACTGGTCGGGCGAGGGCCGGGCGCATCGGAAGAGGCGACCTTCGGTGTCCGTGACTTGTCCAGTGCCGGGATCATCAGTCGAGACGGCCGGTACGTGACGTTTGCGGACCTGAGCGCGTTTGGGGGGGGCAATTACAAGGTGATGTGGCGCAAGACCGACGGCTCGCCCCCGGTCCCGCTCGGCGAAGGCGGGCCGGCGGCCGTTTCCGCCGACGATGGTCTCGTCCTGGCAATGGTGTTCTCTTCCCCGCCAAGAGTCATGCTCTACCCGACGGGCCCCGGCTCCGTTCAGCGTCTCGACTCGGGACAGTACCAGTCGCTCGCGACTTCCGGTGGGATCCGGGTCGCTGGGCGAGATACCACCGTCTTCTTCTGCGGGGCGGAGCCGAAGCAGGCGGGACGCTGCTACGTCGAAAAGCTTCCCGCCGGCTCCATCACCCCGGTCACACCCCTGGGAACCACTCAGGGTTGGCTCTCGCCCGACGGGAGCCGGGTGCTGGCCGCCGCGGACAGCTTCAGGATCTACCCGACCGATGGCGGCCCGTCGCAGCCTGCCCTCGGATTCCGGCCCGACGACCTCCCGATCCGGTGGAGCCCGGATGGGAATGAGGTCTGGGTCTGGGCCAACCCGTACGCGATCTCACCGTTGCACGTGGATCGGGTTGATCCGGTGACTGGAGCTCGCGCCTCGCTCGTGGAGATCATGCCGCGCGACCTGACCGATGTGCGGGCCGTCGGCTATCTCACCCTGGCCGACGACCCTCACAGCTACGCGTTTGTCGAGTACCCATACGTGTCGCGGCTCTTCACAGTGGACAGCCTGCGATGAGCGACGCTCTGCATACCGCGAGTGAACTCGCCGCTCGGCTGATGTCACTCAGGTGACGGCCGGGCTGGAGCGACGAGAGCTATAATGAAGACACGATGACCATCGATACCCTCAAGACCGCCCCCTTCCGCTTCGCTCAGGGCAAGCCTTCGACTCGCCTCCACGAGGAGGCAGTCGCATGAACCTTGACACCCTCAAGGCCGCGCTGAGCGACCGCTACACCATCGAGCGCGAGCTGGGTCAGGGCGGCATGGCCACCGTCTACCTGGCGGAGGACCTCAAGCACCGGCGCAAGGTCGCGATCAAGGTCCTCAAGCCCGAGCTCGCCGCCGTCCTCGGCGCCGAGCGGTTCGTGCAGGAGATCACCACCACCGCCGCATTGCAACACCCACATATCCTTCCGCTCTTCGATTCCGGAAAGGTCGTGAGTCAATGGTCAATGGCTGATGGAGACGATCCATCGACCAACGACCATCGACCATCAACCCTGCTCTACTACGTCATGCCCTACATCGAGGGCGAGACGCTCCGCGACAAGCTGAACCGCGAGACCCAGCTCGGCGTCGACGAGGCAGTCCGAATCACCCGCGAGGTGGCCGACGCGCTCGACTACGCCCACCGCCACGGCGTGGTCCACCGCGACATCAAGCCCGAGAACATCCTGCTCCACGACGGTCGCCCCATGGTCGCCGACTTCGGGATCGCGCTGGCGGTGAGCGCCGCGGCCGGCGGCCGGATGACCGAGACCGGCCTCTCGCTCGGCACGCCGCACTACATGAGTCCCGAGCAGGCCACCGCCGACAAGGAGATCACCGGCCGGAGCGACATCTACTCGATGGCGAGCGTGCTCTACGAGATGCTCACCGGCAATCCGCCCCACACCGGTTCCTCGGCGCAACAGATCATCATGAAGATCGTGGCCGAGGAGGCGCAGCCGGTCACCAGGTACCGCAAGAGCGTGCCGGCCAACGTGGCGGCCGCACTGGCCAAGGGACTGGAGAAGCTGCCGGCCGACCGCTTCAGCACGGCCAAGGCGTTCGCCGAGGCGCTGGCCGATCCGAACTTCTCGATCGCTCGGCCGGGCGTCGGGGCGGCAGCGCCATCGGCGCAGGCATGGGTGCGTGACTGGCGCAGCATCGTCGCGGTGGCGGCGGTCGCGTTGCTGGCTGTCCTCGCTATCAGGCAGCGTGGGCGCCCTGCCCCGTTCGCGGTTCCCGGCCTGGTCACCCCGCTCACGTGGGAACAGGGACTCGAGATCACCCCGGCCCTCTCGCCCGATGGCAAGCAGGTCGCCTATGCATCGGGCAACGGCACCGCAAGCCGGATCTACATCCGCTCGACCACCGATGGGCGCCCGGTACCGCTCACGACCGACAGTACCGCCGTGGAGACCGAACCGGAGTGGTCACACGACGGCACTCGAGTGCTCTATATCAAGGACGGCGAGGTCTTCTCCGCGCCGGCGGGTGGCGGGCCCTCGCGCCAGGAAGTGCCCTCGCGGGGAACCCCCGTCCTCTCGGTTGCCTGGTCACCCGACAACGCGGAGATTGCCTATGTGGTGGGCGACACCATCCTCGTGCATGGGTCGGACGGAACCAGTCGTGTCCTCGCCACCGCCGACCAGCCGACGTTCTGCACCTGGGGTGTGCGAGACCTCATCGCCTGCGCCGCGGGCAATCCGCTCTATCTCCTCCCGGGCATCGGCTTCGGCAACATTGCGCCGAGCTGGATCGTCATCGTCCGGGTGTCGGATGGTGCGACCACGATCGCGACCGACCGCTCCGCCAACAATCAGTCACCCCAGTGGTCGGCCGACGGGCACCACCTCCTCTTCGCCTCCAATCGACTCGGCGTGCCCGACATCTATTCGGCGCGGGTGAACGACGACGGAACGCTCGACGGCGAACCGCAACGCCTGACGGTGGGGCTGAATGTCTCGACGTTCTCGATGTCGGCAGACGATGCCAAGCTGGCGTACGCCATCATGACGTCGAGCGCCAACGTCTGGACGCAATCCTGGAATGGACGATCGGCAGAGCCCGGCGTCCGGCCCGTCCAGGTCACCTTCGGGCAGCAGACCATCGAGCAGTTCTCGTTCTCCCGCGATGGGCAGTGGCTCTACTACGACTCGGACCTCGCCGGCAACTCGGACCTCTACCGCATGTCGATGGCGACCGGCATCCCGGAGCGCCTCACCACCGACCAGACTCCGGAGTTCGCGCCGGAACCCTCACCCGATGGCCGTGAGGTCGCGTTCCATTCCTTCCGGGGCACTTCCCGCGACATCTACGTGCTGCCACTCGATGGCGGCGCACTCGAGCAGGTGACCGACACCCCGGACCAGGAGGGACTCCCGACCTGGTCACCGGACGGTTCTGCCCTGGCGTACTTCGTGCTCACCGGGCCACCAGCACTGCATCTGGCCACGAGGAACGCCGACGGATCGTGGACCGTGCAGCCCGCGTTGACAGAAGGATACTGGCCGGCCTGGTCGCCGGACGGGCGCTGGCTCACCTTCTCGTCCCGATTGCTCGGTGGCGATCTCCGGGTGATCTCTCGCGACGGTGGGCCGTCGCGCGCGCTGTATGACATCAGCCGCCCCGATGCGCCACCTGCCGAAGTGTCGCGCTGGTCGGCCGACGGCAAGACGATCTACTTCAAGAGTCACTCCGCCAGCGGGGCGGGCTCGATCTGGTCCGTCCCGGCAACCGGTGGCATCCCCGAGCGCCTGGTCGAGCTCGGTGATTCCCATGCCGGGTCGGATCGCTACGGCTTTCGGATCACGAATGGCCAGCTCTACCACACGCTGATCGACCGCCAGAGCAACATCTGGCTCATGGAGCTGAACCACTGACCGCGCCAGGCCAGATCGTGTGGTCTCGAGCGAGTGTCGCCCCAGGAACCAGGGGCTCGAGGCAGGACACCGCTCCGGCAAGGATTGCGGGCCGGCGGTCGGTGGGACCGCTACCCACTGTGCTCGGGTGGCTGTCCGTCCCGCCCGATCGGCGATAGGTTGGGGGGTCCCCGGAATCCGTTACCCCTCCATGAGGCAGCCCACCGAGTGAGCCTCGACCCACTCAGCATCGCCCCCCTCGACCACGCCCCGGGAATGCCATCGACTCGCTTCCTCCGCGAGGTGGACTCGTGACTCTCGACGCACTCAGTGCGGCGCTTGCCGATCGCTACAGCATCGAGCGCGAACTCGGCGCAGGCGGCATGGCCACCGTCTACCTGGCGGAGGACCTCAAGCACCGGCGCAAGGTCGCGATCAAGGTCCTCAAGCCCGAGCTCGCCGCCGTCCTCGGCGCCGAGCGGTTCGTGCAGGAGATCACCACCACCGCCGCATTGCAACACCCACATATCCTTCCGCTCTTCGATTCCGGAAAGGTCGTGGGTCAATGGTCAATGGCTGATGGAGACGATCCATCGACCAACGACCATCGACCATCAACCCTGCTCTACTACGTCATGCCCTACATCGAGGGCGAGACGCTCCGCGACAAGCTGAACCGCGAGACCCAGCTCGGCGTCGACGAGGCGGTCCGGATCACCCGCGAAGTGGCCGACGCGCTCGACTACGCCCACCGCCACGGCGTGGTCCACCGCGACATCAAGCCCGAGAACATCCTGCTCCACGACGGCCGACCGATGGTGGCCGACTTCGGGATCGCCCTGGCGGTGAGCGCCGCGGCCGGCGGCCGGATGACCGAGACCGGCCTCTCGCTCGGCACGCCGCACTACATGTCCCCCGAGCAGGCCACCGCCGACAAGGAGATCACCGGCCGGAGCGACATCTACTCGCTCGCCAGTGTCTGCTACGAGATGCTCACCGGCAATCCGCCCCACACCGGCAGCTCGGCCCAGCAGATCATCATGAAGATCGTCGCCGAGGAGGCGCAGCCGGTCACCAAGTACCGCAAGAGCGTGCCGGCCAACGTGGCTGCGGCCGTCGCCAAGGGGCTCGAGAAGCTCCCGGCCGATCGGTTTGCGACCGCGAAGGAGTTTGCCGACGCGCTGGTCGATCCGGGCTTCACCACCGCGACGACCAGCGCCACGGGCTTCGGGGCGATCGCACCCGGCACCAGTCGACGGGCGATTGCGGTGCTGGGACTGGCCCTGATCGCCGCGCTTGGCCTCGCCGGCGTGCAGTGGCGCGCCGCGCACCGCGACATCCCTCGGCCGATGATCCGGTTCGCCATGCCCCGTTCCGCCTCGATCCTGGTCAACAACGCAGGCGTCCGGGACCAACGTGGCGGTCTCGCCAGACTGGCGAGACCATCGCGTATTCGGTGATCGATCGTGACGGCACGGTCCGCCTCGCGATTCGGCCGATCAGCGACGCCGACGCCCGGATCCTGGCCGGCACCGATGGCGCCCAGCAGCCGGCCTTCTCGCCCGACGGACGGGATGATCGCCTATCTCGTCGGCAATGTGGCCTGGCGCGTGGACGCTCGATGGCGGCGCGCCGATCATGGTCGGCACCGTCGGTGCCGGAGACGATCGGGCTCACTTGGGCCGCCAATGGCAGCATCCTGGCTGGCCGTGACGGCGGGGATCATGGCGCTGCCAGCGGCCGGTGGCCCGGTGCGGCTGCTCGCGGCACCCGACACGGCGCATGGCGATGTCTATTTCGAGCAGCCGCGCGCACTCCCCGATGGTGACCACGTCCTCTTTGGGATCCAGCCAACGGGCGGCGTGACGCAGGTCACCCTCGGCATCCTCTCGCTCAAGACCAATGAGATCAAGCGGGTCGATCTCCCGATCCGTGACCCCATCGGCATGATCGACGACGCACTGGTGTATGTGTCACCGGCCGGCGCCCTCTCCGCGGTGCGACTCGACCTCGCCAAGGGCACGCTGACGTCCAATCCGGTGCCGCTCGGTGCCGAGGTGCTGACCAGTGTCGCCGGGGCGAGCGAGGCAGCGATGTCGCCGAGCGGCACCCTGGTCTACCAGCAGGCAAACACCGCCGCCTGGCTCGGTTGGGTCAACCTGCAGGGTCGGTTCGCGCCGATTCTCCCCGATTCCCAGCACTACACCTTCCCGCGGCTCTCGCCCGACGGGCGCCGCATCGCCATGGCGATCGGTGGCGGCGGCCGCTCCGACATCTGGCTCTACGACATCGCCTCCGCCACACCGACGCGGCTCACCAACACCGAGGCGCTCAATGACCGTCCGGAGTGGAGCCCCGATGGACGGCGGGTGCTGTTCCGTTCGACGCGAGGGTCGCGGACCGGGATCTGGTCGCAGCCGGTGGACATGAGCAGCGCCGCCACGCCACTCCAGGCCGATGATCGGCACCAGTACTACGAGGGCGTCATCTCGCCCGACGGCACGACGCTGGCCTACCAGGTCGATGACGGCGGCGAGCAACAGGCCAACATCGAGGTCCGCGCGCTCACCGGCGACACGACCGCGCGACCGTTCGCCGCATCCCAGTTCATCGAGGCTCAGCCGCGCTTCTCGCCCGACGGCAAGTGGATCGCCTTTGTGAGCGACGCCTCGGGAGTGGATCAGGTGTATGTGCAGCCGTTCCCCGGTCCCGGTGCGCGGGTGCAGGTCTCGACGGGTCGCGGCTCCGAGCCGGTCTGGTCGCACGACGGCCGTCGGATCTTCTATCGCGACGGACGCAACCTGATGGCGGCAAGCGTGGCCACCACCACGGGCATCACCGTCACCGGCCGCACCCCCCTCTTCGTCGACGAGTACATGTTCGCCCAGGCCCCGCACGCCAACTACGATGTGTCGCCAGACGGCAACCGCTTCCTGATGGTCAAGACCGCCGAGACGCCCCAACTCGAGGTCGTCTACGGATTCGGCGACGAGGTGCGGAAGAAGGTCGAGCGCGCGGGGGCGACCCCATGAGCGATGCGGAGAGGTCCGCGGCCGAAGCCGCGGCTCGGCTGAACACCGCGCTTGGTGACCGTTACGACATCCAGCGCGAGCTCGGTGCAGGCGGCATGGCCACCGTCTACCTGGCGGAGGACCTCAAGCACGACCGCCAGGTCGCCATCAAGGTGCTCCGCCCCGAGCTCGCCGCCGTGATCGGCGCCGACCGGTTCCTGTCCGAGATCAAGACCACCGCCAACCTGCAGCACCCACACATTCTTCCGCTGTTCGACTCGGGAAAGGTCATGGGTCGATGGTCGATGGCTGATGGCGAGGACCCATCGACAATCGACCATCAGCCATCAACCCACGTCTTCTACGTCATGCCCTTCATCGACGGCGAGTCACTCCGCGACCGGCTCGACCGCGAGACCCAGCTGCCGATCGCCGATGCGGTGCGGATCACCACCGAGGTGGCCAGCGCGCTCGACTACGCCCATCGCCACGGCGTGATCCACCGCGACATCAAGCCCGAGAACATCCTGCTCCACGACGGCCGCGCCCTGGTCGCCGACTTCGGCATCGCCCTGGCGGCGAGCAAGTCGGAGGGCGGCACCCGGATGACCGAGACCGGCATGAGTCTCGGCACGCCGCACTACATGAGCCCCGAGCAGGCGATGGGCGAGCGCAACCTCGACGCCCGCACCGACATCTACGCCCTCGGTTGCGTCTGCTACGAGATGCTCACCGGCGACCCGCCGTTCGACGGCTCGTCGGCCCAGGCGATCGTCGCCAAGGTGATGACCGAGAAGCCGGCGCCGCCCTCGCGGGTGCGCGACACGATTCCCGAGGAGGTCGAGGACGCGGTGCTCACCGCGCTCGCCGAAGCTGCCGGCCGATCGCTTCGCCACCGCCGCCGAGTTCGCGGCGGCACTGGAGGGAAGCGGCACCGGGACGCGCCGGATCACCGGTGCCCGGCGCGCGGCCCGCACCGACCGCCGCGCCCTGCTGGCGCTCGGGCGTCCTCGCGGCCGTGCTGGCGGTGGTCGCGATCGTGGGCTGGACCCGCCAGGGAGCTGGCAGGTGCCGGCGGCGGCGACCCCCTTGCCTACCAGATCCACCTCACCCCGTCGGAATCGGACGTCGGCTTCGTCGCGAACCAGCTGGCCGTGAGCGCCGACGGCAAGCTGATCGTCTACAGCGACACCGTGGGCGGCACGCGGCAGCTCTGGCTCAAGGAGCGCGGTGACGCCGAGGCACGACCGATTCCCGGCACGCAGGGAGGGTCGGGCCCGGGGATCTCGCCCGATGGACGCTCCGTCGCCTTCACGGTCGGCCACCAGCTGCGCCGGATCCCCCTCGCCGGTGGTGCCTCCAGGCTCCTCTCGGATTCGGCCGTGCTCGGCCCGGTCTCCATCCGGAGCGCCTGGCTCGAGAACGGCACCATCGTCTTCCTCGGCAGCTCGAGCAGCATCCTCTACACGGTGCCGGACACCGGCGGAGTGGCCCGCCGCCTCGCCACGGCGGACCAGCTGCTCGGCTGGGCCGCCTCCGTCGCTCCCGTGCCCGGCCAGCGACGCCGTCGTCGTCTCGGCCTGCGACATCGGCGGCTGTGCCACCCCGGTCATCTCCCTGGTCGGGCTCGACTCGCTCACCAGGCGCCGGATCATCCCCGGCTCGGCTGGCGCGTGGCCACTGCGCGGCAATCGCATCCTCAACCTCCTCCCCGATGGCACCCTCTTCCTGGCCGACTTCGATCCCGCCTCCGGGACGGTCGGCGAGGGCACGCTCGTCGCCCGCGGCATCGCGGTGACGGCGCTCGGCCCGGAAGTGAGCATCGGCATCGACGGGGTGATGGTCACGGGCGTCGGTGGTGGAGAGACCTTCACCAGCAGGACGCAACTCGTGGCGGCAGGGTTCGATGGGAGCACCCGCGTGGTCGATTCCGCCTGGACCGGCGCCTTCGCCAACAACAGCCGAATCGAAATCTCCCCGGATGGACGCCGCCTGCTCCTCTCCCAGGTCGAGGGTGACGGCATCTCCTACGCCCTGTACACCAAGCCGTATCCCGACGGCCCAGCCACGCTGTTCAACCTGATGGGGACGCAGAGCTCGCGGGCCGTTTGGTCCCCCGATGGCCGACGGATCGCCTGGGTCTCGGTCGACTCGGCCAGCCACGCCGCGGTCTGGCAGCAGGCCGCCGATGGTTCCGGCAGCCCGTCGATCCTCGTCGACGAGCCCCGCGGCGTCTACGAGATCACCTTCAGTCCCGACGGACAGTGGCTGCTGTACCGCACCGACGACGTGGCCGCCGGCAACGGCGACATCTACGCCCGTCGCACCAGCGGTGACACCACGACGATCCCGATCGCCACGACCGAGGCCGAGGAAACGTCGCCGGCGGTGTCACCGGATGGACACTGGGTGGCGTATGCCGAGAAGATCGGTGTGAGCCAAGGAGATCATCGTGCGGCCGTTCCCCGATGTCGGTGACGGCCGCGTGCAGGTCTCGAACGGCGGCGGCCAGGAGCCGCTCTGGAGTCGCGACGGCCGAACGCTCTACTATCGGAAGGCCAGGGAGGGACAGATCATCGCCGCCACGATGGACGCCAATGGCGGCTTTCCGGCCAGCGGGCAGTCGGTCGTCTGGCAGGGTGCACCCGACGAGTACTGGCAGAACGATGACACCCGCCAGTACGCCCTCACCCCCGACGGCAAGGGGTTCCTGCTGATGCGGCGCATCCGCGCCGCGGGCGGGGAAACGCAGATGCACCTCGTCCTCCGGGAACACTTTCTCCCGGAGGATTGACCACCGCGAACTACCGCGGCCACACCTGGTTGGTCCGGTCCATGTCGGGAAAATCGCCCGCCGCGTCGATCTCGACCCGGGTGACGGCAGACGTCGCGACCACCGTTGGCCGCCGCGCGTCCGTGAGCCGCCCAGCCACACCCGCACTGGCAGCTCGAGATTCTCCACCGTGCCATCGGCATGGGTGATTCGCAGCCGCACCGGCATCGGCGCCGACCCCCGGTCAAGGACCGTGATCGTGGTCGTGTCGCCCGAGGTGGTCACGCTCTCGATCGCCTGATCGAGCGGCCAGCCGTGGTAGAACCACGTCTGCCAGAACCAGGAAAGGTCCTTGCCGGCGGCGGTGTTCATGGCGTTGAAGAAGTCGAACGGTTCCGGGTGGCGATCGGTCCACGCGTGGCCGTAGGCCACCAGCGCATCGTGGAACCGCTCCGGCCCCATGATGCTCCGGAGTGCCACCAGGACCTGCGCCGTCTTGTTGTAGTTGAGCATGTAGCGGTCGGGCGGATACCGGTCGCCGTCGACCATCAGCGAGTTGTCGGCCCCCGCGCGGGCGAAGAGCAGATACTGCTGCCGCTGCCCCTCCTCGGAGTCGTTGGGCCGACCGCCGGTGCGCGGCGCACCGTAGATCAACTTCATCCCCTGCGCCACGTCGTACTGGGTGAGTCCCTCGTCCATCCACACATGCCGGGTCTCGTTGGATCCCACCATCATCGGAAACCACATGTGCCCGGTCTCGTGCATCAGGTCACCGGCCAGCGACAGCGTGTCGGCCCACGGCTGCATCACCGTCATCATCGGGTATTCCATCCCGCCACCGGTCAGGATCCCCTCGACCGAGCTCATGGTGGGCCATGGATACGGCCAGAGCGTGGCCGACAGCGCCTCGATCGCATCGCGGGTGAACCGCGCCCCGCCCACGTTCCAGGCCGCGGCCCGGTTGGTGAGCCGGAAGAACGAGTGGATGTCGACCGTGTCGAGCGCGGTGCCGCCATGCTTGACCAGCGCGCGGGTGGCATCCCACGCCTGCTCGTTGCTGGCACCCCAGGCGAAGTCGCGCACGTCGGGGGCGCGGAAGTGCCAGGTGCTGGTGGCGCCGGTCCGCCGGAACACCGGCGCCGGATCGCTCCCCGGCTCGAACATCCGGATCACCCGCCCGCTGGTGCGTGCGACGCGGAGCGAGTCGCGCGCCGCCGCGGTGAGCACCTCCTCCGGATTCGCCAGGCTCCCGGTCGCTCCCACCGTCCAGCCGTACGGCACCGTGAGTTGCACGTCGTAGTCGGCCGGGTCCATGTAGAACTCGGCGCCAGCCAGGTACGGGTCGGTCACCCAGCCGCTCACGTCGTCGTACACGGCGACCTGCGGATACCAGTACCCCATGAAGAAGACGTTGCCCTCGCGTCCCTCGCGGCCATCGGCTGGCTTTGGCGCAGGCGCGTAGGACCAGGCGAACGCCATCGACACGCTGTCGCCGGGGAGGAGTGGCGTCGCCAGCGGCACGCGCATCACCGTTCCCTGCACCAGATAGGTGCCGGCGGCCAGCTGCCGACGACGCATCCCGCTGCTGGTGTCGGGTGGCGAGTAGTCCTGCCCATTCACGGCCACCCGGGTGAGGGTCACCCCGCCCGTGATCGGTGCCGGGTCGCGGCGAGGCGATCCCGGCGCGAACACGTTCTGGCGCAGGTACACGAAGATCGTGCCCAGCGTGTCCGGCGAATGGTTCAGGTAGGTCACCCGCTCGGTGCCGCTCACCCGCCCCGCCACCGGATCGAGGGCCGCGTCGATCGCGTAGCGCGCGCGCTGGACCCAGTTGCGGGGCCCCGGCACGCCCGTCCTGGTGCGGGTTCCCGCCTCGACCGCCCGGGTGAACCCGGGCGTCTCGAAGACCGGCCCCGGGATCGGCCGTGGCGTGGTGGCCGTCGGCCGCTCCACGGTCGGCGCGCCGAGAGTCTGAGCCTGGAGCGGGGCGAAGAACACGGCCGAGGCGAGAAGCACCACGGGCAAACGGACCAACATGGGGACCTCCGGGACTGCGGCGAGGGATCAGGGAACAACGAAGGATAGCGACGCGCGCGTGGGAGACTGGCCGGGGTGGGCCCGAGCCGGTATCCTCAAGGGTTCCCGCCAGAGCCGTTCTCGTCAATCCATGCGCCACCGAGGAGCGTCAGTGAGTCTCGAACGGCTCCGGGCCGCCCTGTCCGACCGCTACACGATCGAGCGCGAGCTCGGCCAGGGCGGCATGGCCACCGTCTACCTCGCCGAGGACCTCAAGCACAAGCGCAAGGTCGCGATCAAGGTGCTCAAGCCCGAACTCGCCGCCGTCCTCGGCGCCGAGCGGTTCGTGCACGAGATCGAGACGACCGCCGCACTGCAGCACCCGCACATCCTGCCGTTGTTTGACTCGGGCCAGGTGGTCCTCCAGCCGAGAACAGAGAACGGGGAACCGAGAACAGAAGCCGGTTCCTCCGATCTCGGTTCTCCGCTCTCCGTTCTCTTCTATGTCATGCCCTACATCCAGGGCGAGACCCTCCGCGACAAGCTCGATCGCGAGACCCAGCTGGGCGTCGACGAGGCGGTGCGAATCACCACCGACGTCGCCGACGCGCTGCACTACGCCCACTCCCAGGGTGTCATCCATCGCGACATCAAGCCCGAGAACATCCTCCTCGCCAACGGTCGCCCGATGGTCGCCGACTTCGGGATCGCCCTGGCGCTCTGCTGCCGCCGCCGGCGGACGGATGACCGAGACCGGCCTGCGTCTCGGCACGCCACACTACATGTCTCCCGAGCAGGCCACCGCCGAGAAGGAGATCACCGCCCGGAGCGACGTCTACTCGCTGGCGAGCGTGCTCTACGAGATGCTCGCGGGCCAGCCGCCGCATCTCGGTGGTAGCGCGCAGCAGATCATCATGAAGATCATCGCCGAGCCGGTGGAGCCGGTGACCCGATACCGGAAGTCGGTGCCACCCAACGTGGCCGCGGCACTCGCCAAGGCGCTGGAGAAGCTGCCCGCCGACCGGTTCGAGAGCGCCAAGGCGTTTGCGGAGGCACTGACCAACCCTGCCTTCACCACCATGAATGCTGCTGCCACGGCCGCCGCCACCACCACGGTGCGCGGCTGGCTGCGGAACCCGCTCTCCTGGGCGGCGATGGCCGTTGCCGTCGCTGGCCTCGCGGGTCTCGCCAGGGTGACGACACGACCGCTCCCCGATCCCCCGATGCGCACCGTAGAGATCGTGCCCCCTGATTTCGGAGTCACTGACCCTGTTGTCCAAGAGATTTCGCGCGATGGAAGTCTGGTCGTGCTCGGGGGGCGCGGGGGCAAACCGGTGCTCTTGTCGCTCGAAGACTTCAGGGTGCAGGATACGCTCGATGGGGTAGGCGGAGCCACCGTCTCGTTTTCCCGCAATGGCACGCGGATAGCCGGGAGAAGCGGTGGCTTTCGGCTGATGTCCTGGCCGCTCGCCGGTGGCCCCGGGGTCCCGCTGAGCGACAGTGCGCTGAACGTGAATCAGACGTCGGCCTGGGACGAGGAGGATCGCGTCTGGTTCATCACCAGGGGTGACCGCTGGTTGGCTCGCGTCCCGGGAAACGGCGGCTCGGTGGATCAGCTGATGCCGCTCGACACCGCCTGGATCTGGAGGATCTCGCACATCATGGCAGGTGGGCGCCTTGCCTTCGGTGACCGGGCGTCCAAGGGACTCGCTTCCGGACTGGTTGAGTTGGTTGCCTACGACCTTGCCGGTGATACGGTACGGGTGCTTGGGAACGGCGAGAATCCTCAAGTCGTGGGGGATGAGTACCTGATGTACGATGTCCCGAATGAGGACGGCTCGACGGCGGGCAATACCATCATGGTCTCACGATTCGATCCACGGAGCGGCTCCCTGATCGGCAGGCGTGTGCCGCTGATGAACGGAGTGAGCACCCGATGGGCCGTGAGCCGGGAGGGCACCTTCGCGTACGTGGACCTGAGCGCCAGCACACCCTACCGGGTCGGCCTCGTGTCGCCGGGAGGAGACTTCCGGGAGCTCCAGAACCTCAACTCCACCATGTCCTGGCTCCACGGGGTGGTCTCTCCCCAAGGTGACCGGCTCGCACTCACAGGTCGACCGAGAACCAACTCGGTGAGCGGAAGCAACTCAGAGATCTGGGTCTACACGCTTCCCGACGGACCGGCCCAGAAGCTCGCCTGGGGAGGAGAGGACGTCGCTCGAGACTACCCGGTGTGGTCGCATGACGGGAAGAGAATATTCTTTGCTCACAACCAGGGAGAGCAGGCATCCATCTACTCGGTCTCCGCGGATCGCAGCGGGCGGGAGACGCCGATATTCGGGCGCCTGGGATCGATATGGGAGGGACAGGCCAGATTCGCCGTCGCCCTGGACGATCGCACCATCGTCCAGCGGAATCGTAGGGATCTCCTTCGCTACCTGCCTGGTGACACGATTGGGGAGCCGCTCGTTCCCAGGGGAAACGGCGACAGGCCGAGCATCTCGCCGGACGGAGATTGGATCGCCTACGACTCGGATGAGAATGGGCCGCGGATGGTGTACGTGCAGTCGCTCACGGAGCAGGGCAGGAGTTACCAAATCTCGATCGAACAAGGGTTGTATCCCATATGGAGCCGCAGCGGCAAGAAGCTCTTCTATCGCAGCGGTGGTAGCATGACCGAGGCGCTGCTCGACCTTGGCTCGCCCTCCATCGTGACGAAGCGGAACGTGCTGCCCATCGACCCCTCTGACGAGTACCAACTGTACGTCACGGACGTGCTGCCGGGTGATTCGGTCTTCGTGGCGACGGCCATCCCGACCGGGCAGGCCAGGGTGATGGTGAAGTTCAACTTCCTGACGGAGCTCAAGAAGCAGTTGGCCGGCTTGCCGCATTAGCGGGCCTGCGCTGGCCTCAAACGGTCCCGGGACGTATCGTTATCGGTTCTTCCTGACGCCTCTCCGTAGTCTCGATGATTCTCGCGCCCTGAAGCCCGGCTCCCCCGGCGCCGAGTGCGGCTGTTCCTGACCCTCGACGGCGAGCGGAGGCCCATCGGCATGTCCTCGATCACCGACCGCCTCACCGCGGCCCCCTTCGGCTCACATCCATGTCGGGGTGTCTCATGAGCCTCGACTCGCTCAGGGCAAGCCTCGCCGACCGCTACCGCATCGAGCGCGAGCTCGGCGCGGGCGGCATGGCCACGGTCTACCTCGCCGAGGACCTCAAGCACAAGCGCAAGGTCGCGATCAAGGTGCTCAAGCCCGAACTCGCTGCCGTGCTCGGCGCCGAGCGGTTCGTGCACGAGATCAAGACGACCGCCGCACTGCAGCACCCGCACATCCTGCCGTTGTTTGACTCCGGCGCCGTGCGCCTGCAGTCAGAACTGAGCGAAGTGCCCTGAGCAGAAGCCGAAGCCTCACGAACTCGAAGGGCTCGCTCTCCGTTCTCTTCTATGTCATGCCCTACATCCAGGGCGAGACCCTCCGCGACAAGCTCGATCGCGAGACCCAGCTGGGAGTGGACGAGGCGGTGCGGATCACCACCGACGTCGCCGACGCGCTGCACTACGCCCACACCCAGGGTGTCATCCATCGCGACATCAAGCCCGAGAACATCCTCCTCGCCAACGGTCGCCCGATGGTGGCCGACTTCGGGATCGCGCTGGCGCTCTCTGCCGCCGCCGGTGGCCGGATGACCGAGACCGGCCTGAGTCTCGGCACGCCGCACTACATGAGCCCCGAACAGGCCACCGCCGAGAAGGAGATCACCGCCCGGAGCGACGTCTACTCGCTGGCGAGCGTGTGCTACGAGATGCTCGCGGGCCAGCCGCCGCATCTCGGCGGTGCGGCGCAGCAGATCATCATGAAGATCATCGCCGAGCCGGTGCAGCCGGTGACGCAGCTCCGGAAGTCGCGTGCCGCCCAACGTGGCCGCGGCACTCGCCAAGGCGCTCGAGAAGCTGCCCGCCGACCGGTTCGAGAGCGCCAAGGCGTTTGCCGAGGCTCTCGCCAACCCTGCGTTCATGACGCAGGCAATAGGCCCGAGCGGATCAGCGGCAGCGCCGTCCTGGAGCCGTTGGCTGGGCGACTGGCGATCTCGCGCCGTCCTCCTGGTGCTCGGCACCCTGCTCATCCTCGCGGTGGTCTTGCGTCGCAATGCCGTGCCCGAGTCGGTCGTGCCCGAGACGCTCCGCGTCGTGATTCCCGGACCGGACGACTCGACCATCACTGCGCTACCGAGGGCCATCGTCTCGAATGATGGACGCTACGTTGCGATTGAGGCGAACACCACGAACGGCAACGAGCTCTTTGTCCGGCCGACCGACACCTTCGAGATGACCCGCGTGGCCGGCGGCGGGACCGACCCGTTCTTCTCCCCCGACAACCGTTCACTTGGCTTCCTCCGAGAATCGGAGATCTGGACCCTCCGCCCTCGGAGAGGACACGCCGCATCAAGGTCGGTGCGATTCCCGAACGCCGGTGGTTTCTCGACCGACCACTTTGGCATCCTGACGGCCGGATCCTCATCTCGGGCCAGCGGGGGTTGTGGTCCATCCCGGCAACCGGCGGGGAAGACGCTAGGCTCTTCCTGGCCGCCGACACGGCGACGGAGAAGCGTTTTCAGTTGCACTCGTTGCTCCCGGATGGGCGCATCCTGGTCGGGATCTGGACTGCTGCTGGTCGGCGGATCGAGGTGATTGCCCCCGACGGCACGGGGCGAACGACCGCCCCCGACACCACCTGGACTGGCGTCGTTGACGACATCCTCTTCTACCGGCAGGGCGGCCAATTGTGGGCCACCCGTTTCGACTCGAGGCGACTCGAGTCAACCGGCACGCCCATCGCGCTGTCAGACAAGGTGAGGCCCGCGCGCTCGGTCGCCTCGACTGGCGGAGGACGGGTCCCGGTTGAACTGGCGTGGGTCTCTCCCACAGGAGACGCAACCCCGACTGGGTTGCCGCCCGATGTCTATCAGTGGCCGCGGCTCTCGCCAGATGGATCGCGACTCGTGACCAGTGGACAGAACGGGATGCGCGTCATCGATCTTCGCAGCCAGGCCGAGACTCCACTGGCGCAGGTCGCCTCCACATACGAGCCAGTGTGGTCATTCGACAGTCGGCAAATCTATTTCGGCTCTGGAGGTACCATCCTGCGGCAATCCGCCGATGGCGGCAGTGCGCCGGACACCGTAGTCCGAGCCAATCTGGCCGCCCCCACTTCCGTCAGCCCGGACGGGGAGTGGCTGGCCTACTATGCCGGCGCGGGTGGAGAGGGCACCGAGGGGAACGCGCGCGGCGATGAAGACCTCTTCTTCTTCAACCTCTCGAATCGTGAGACCCGCCACCTCGAGCTCCCGGGCAGTCAGCGGGGGGCGCGATTCTCTCCTGCTGGCCGTTGGGTCGCATATCAGTCCCGCGAGCGTGGACGCGACGAGGTGTACATCCGATCGTGGCCTCTCACGGACGCAAGCTTTCGTGTCTCAGCCGACGGCGGAACTGAGCCTGCGTGGTCACCCGGTGGCCGGGAGCTTTACTACCGACACGCCGGCGACATCATGGCGGTGACGGTCACTCCCCGCGGCGCAGGGTTGGACCATTCACTGCCGCGGGTACTCTTCACCGGCAATTATCCCCGGGACCCGAATGGCGATCAGAGCTACGACGTCGCGAAGGATGGTCGGTTCCTGCTGCCGCGCCTGCTGCCAGGCCAACGGCACGACGTCCGGGTCACATTCAATTGGATCGCCGAGGTGCGGGCTCGGCTGGAAAAGGCGCAATAACAAGTCGCGAGCGCTGGACCGACCTCCTGCCACACTGAGCTCCATCGCTGCATGAGGCCGGGTTCGCGTCACACGCCACTTGCCGCCATTCGACCAAGGACTCGCCATGCCGCGCCGCCTGCAGCTGCTGCTCGTCGTCATGCTCTCCGCCGTTGGTGCCGGCACAGCACATGCCCAGGCCGACTCGGTCGCCGACCAGCTCGACGCCTACTGGCGGGAATCCGCCCGGACAGTTGCCGAGGGTGACCTCGAGGGGTATTGGGCGATCTACCACCCCGATGGGGTCTGGGTGGGAATCGATGCCACCGGGTCCCGGATCACGCGCTTGATCGCAAATACCTACGAACAAACAGTCCGGGGGATGGCCGAGGTGCGGGCCGGGCGCGTCTGGAAGCGGATCGAGTTCCGGCTCTCCACCCGCGTCCATGACGCCGACCACCGCCCACGAGGTGGGAATCTCCCACTTCCGCCCGACGGCCACCGGGGAGAAGCCGGTCGATCGCTACGTCGCCGTCGACAGCTACCTGGTCCGAAAGGATGGTCGCTGGGTGACGCTGCTCAGTATCCAGACCACCAAGGCCACCAAGGACGAGTGGGATGCCCTCGACTCCCCGATCCTCGGCTACGACCAGTAGCCGCACCGATCGGCATCGACTTCCGGCGTCCTGAGGCGTATAGCGCGACCGGAGGAGTAGATTGTCATGTCCTCCCTTTCCTGATCGGGTGCCCATGTCCACCCCCCTCGACCGCCTCGCCGCGGCGCTGAGCGACCGCTACACGATCGAGCGCGAGCTCGGCCAGGGCGGCATGGCCACGGTCTACCTCGCCGAGGACCTCAAGCACAAGCGCAAGGTCGCCATCAAGGTCCTCAAGCCCGAGCTGGCGGCCGTGCTCGGCGCCGAGCGGTTCGTCGCACGAGATCGAGACGACCGCCGCACTGCAGCACCCCCACATCCTGCCGTTGTTTGACTCAGGCCAGGTGATCCTCCAGCCGAGAACAGAGAACGGAGAACCGAGAACAGAAGCCGGTTCCTCCGATCTCGGTTCTCCGCTCTCCGTTCTCTTCTATGTCATGCCCTACATCCAGGGCGAGACCCTCCGCGACAAGCTCGATCGCGAGACCCAGCTGGGCGTCGACGAGGCGGTGCGGATCACCACCGACGTGGCCGACGCGCTGCACTACGCCCACACCCAGGGTGTCATCCATCGCGACATCAAGCCCGAGAACATTCTCCTCGCCAACGGCCGGCCGATGGTCGCGGACTTCGGCATAGCATTGGCACTGAGCGCCGCCGCCGGCGGCCGGATGACCGAAACCGGCCTCTCGCTCGGCACCCCGCACTACATGTCGCCTGAGCAGGCGACCGCCGAGAAGGAGATCACGGCCCGGAGTGACGTCTATTCGCTGGCGAGTGTGCTCTACGAGATGCTCGCCGGCCAGCCGCCGCATCTCGGCGGCTCGGCACAGCAGATCATCATGAAGATCATCGCCGAGCCGGTGCCGATGGTGACGCAGTTCCGGAAGAGCGTACCGCCTAACGTGGCTGCGGCGCTCGCCAAGGCGCTGGAGAAGCTGCCGGCCGATCGATTCGAGAGCGCCAAGGCCTTTGCCGAGGCGCTCGCGAACCCGGGCTTCACCGGCGGGGGGAGCACCGATGCCCAGGGTGCCGGTGGCGCCGCACCGCGGTGGAACCGCCTGAGCCTGTCGCTGGCAGCCATCGCCGCTGTACTGCTCGTTACCACGCTGTGGGGGTGGCGCGACCGCACTCCCCCCCCTCTCCCCTTCACCCGGGTGCCGTTCGATCTCGGGGAGATCGAGGTGCGACCGACTGGAGATCTCCTGGTCTCGCGCGATGGATCCCGGTTTGCCATCGTCGGCGCCCAAGAGCGTGGCCCGATCTACTGGCGGCCGGCCGAGGAAGCGGAGTTTCGAGCCATTCCGGGAACCGAAAATGCCGCGTACGCGGCGTTCTCGCCGAACGGCCAGGAGCTGGTCTATGGACTCCGGGCTGGGCGTGGGGGGGTGCTGAGCCGGGTGGCATTGGCCGGCGGCGCTCCCACGCCCGTGGCCGATGTGGGTAGGACGATCGCCGGGCTCGATTGGGGCGATGGGGACGCCATCGTGTACACCAGCTATCTCGGGCGAGGGCTATACCGGGTGCCCGCCGGGGGCGGCGTCGTGCCAGACACGATTCTCGACCGCGACGTAGAGGTGCGGAACCCCTCGGTCCTGCCCGGGGGCAGGCACGTTCTCTTTACCACCACCGATTCCGCGGGAAGGTACTCCACCAAACTGGTGGAGGTGGCCACCAAGAGCGTGCGGCCGGTGCGAGCCGATGCGCTCGATGCCAGGTACGTGGAGCCCGGCTATCTCCTGTACGCCGATGCATCGGGGACCCTGTGGGGAGCGCGTTTCGACCTGGGGAAGGGGCAAGTCGTCGGGGAGCCTTTCATCATCCTCGATGGTGTCTACGTGTACCTGGACATTGGCGACGCCCATATGGCGGTGTCGCAGACTGGGGGGACCCTGCTCTTCGGCACCGGCGGAGTGAAGCGGGGGGGGCGCGGCGGAGTCCAGCTGGTCGAGGTTGCGATCGATGGCACCACGAGCAACCCCCAGCTTTCCCCGCGTCTCATCGGTTCAATGGCAATTTCGCCGGACAACCGTACCCTTGCATTCACCAGTGACACCAGCGACGGTTTCCGTCAACTGCGCCTCTACACATACGACGTGCTGCTCCGTGCCAGTCCCCGTCTCCACGTCACCGACGGAATTCCGAGTCACCTGGTTTGGTCGCCGAATGGGACCCGATTGGCCATGACGCTTCAGGGTCCTTTCGCGCAATCGCAAACGAGTCGCCTGATCGTCAAGGACATGATCGGGGATTCACCAGATCGGACCCTCATGTCCAGCAAGACTTCCGTCAACGTCCTTGGTGTGCCGTATGCGTGGCCGACAGAAGACACCCTGTTGATTCAACGCGGCGGGTTTGACATGAAGGCTTCCCTCTGGCACTTGGTCCTCTCACCTGATACCGCAGTGCCGAGTGAGTACTTCCCGACCGAGTCGGGTCTCCTGAACGCCGATGTCTCGCGACAGCACGACATGGTGGTCTACGAGGGGTCGGGGGCCATCTGGGCCAGGAGCTACCCCGTGCTGAGTCCTCCGACCCCGATCTCGATCGGCAGAGGCAGGTTCCCGAAGTGGTCGCCAACTGGCCTCACGGTCTATTACTGGATTCAACCTGTCGCGAAGGGCGATTGGAAGCTGCTGGCGGCCCGGCTGCGACGGTCTCCCTCGCTCGCCGTGACGGGGAGAGACACCATCTACACGACCCCGACCCTCAGGGGGTGGGACCTCTTTCCCGACGGGCAGCACTTCATCATGGCCCAGCCGGTCGTCGATTCGGCTCCGGCGGCCCCAGCCCCTCGTGAGCGGTTCGTGTTGATGACGAACTTCTTCGAGAGACTCAAGCAGCTGGACCCGAAATGAGCGACATACCCGGCCGCCTCGCCGCGGCATTGGCCGACCGCTACACCATCGAGCGCGAACTCGGCCAGGGCGGCATGGCCACCGTCTACCTCGCCCACGACCTCAAGCACGACCGCCAGGTCGCCATCAAGGTCCTCAAGCCCGAGCTCGCCGCCGTCCTCGGCGCCGACCGCTTCGTGGTCGAGATCAAGACCACCGCCGCCCTCCAGCACCCGCATATCCTGCCGTTGTTTGACTCGGGCCAGGTGGTTCTCCAGCCGAGAACAGAGAACGGAGAACCGAGAACAGAAGCTGGCTCCTCCGATCTCGGTTCTCCGCTCTCCGTTCTCTTCTATGTCATGCCCTACATCCAGGGCGAGACCCTCCGCGCCAGGCTCGACCGCGAGACCCAGCTCGGTGTGGACGAGGCGGTGCGGATCACCACCGAGGTCGCCGACGCACTCGATTACGCCCACCGCCACGGCGTGGTCCACCGCGACATCAAGCCCGAGAACATCCTGCTCCACGACGGCCGACCGATGGTGGCCGACTTCGGCATTGCCCTGGCCGTGAGCGCCGCCGCCGGTGGTCGCATGACCGAGACCGGCCTCTCGCTTGGCACCCCGCACTACATGAGCCCGGAGCAGGCGACGGCCGACAAGGAGATCACCGGCCGGAGCGATATCTACTCGCTCGCCAGTGTCTGCTACGAGATGCTCACCGGCAACCCGCCGCACACTGGTTCGTCGGCGCAGCAGATCATCATGAAGATCGTCGCCGAGGAGGCGCAGCCGGTCACCCGGCTCCGGAAGAGCGTGCCGCCCAACGTGGCCGCGGCACTCGCCAAGGCGCTCGAGAAGCTGCCCGCCGATCGCTTCGCCACCGCGAAGGAGTTCGCCCAGGCGCTCGTGAACCCTGGATTCACCACCACCAGCATCGCCGGCGACACCCGCGGGGTCGCTGGCAAAGGCAATTGGATCGGTGACCCGCGCTCGATCGCGCTCGCCATCGCCGTTGTGGCGCTTCTCGGCTGGGGTGCCACCCGGCAGGGTGGGAGTGGCCCCACAGCGTACGATGTCGGGTTGCCTGACAGTGCAGGAATGTCGGCGGTGGGGACCATCGGGTTCGACATGGATCGGGGCGGTCGGTTCGTCATCTACCAGACGGCCAGCGACCGGACCAGCGAGCTCTGGTACCGTTCCCTCAGCGACGCGACGACGCATCGGATTGACGGCACCGAGGCGGCGGTCATGCCGGCGGTGTCACCCGATGGGAGTCAGGTGGCGTTCATCCGACTGATCGACGGGGGAAAGTGGGCGCTGGAGACCACATCCCTGGATGGTCGCGCCTCGGTGGTACTCCTCACCGGGGCGAATGAGGTCACCGGCCTCGACTGGCTTGAAGACGGGCGGATCCGGTTGTTGGGGAAAGATGGCAAGGAGGGGCGCTGGATTGATCCCAGTGGTGGTTCCTCGGTCACGCGATCGATCGTCTACTGTATCATGGCCTCCGACCTCCCCGATCCGACCCGGATGTTGTGCGGAGGTGGTGGTGATCGGCTCGGGTACCTGACCAACCAGGGCGACACGATTACCCGGCTGGCCCTCTGGAGGGGGAAGGACTCCGCCAAGGTCTTCGGGACCCACTTCAGGTTGGTGGATGGTGCGTACCTGACCTACCTCTCGGCCGGAGGGGATCTCCTCGCTGCCCCGATCGACCTCGACTCGAGAAGGGTGGGGAACGCCGTCAGGATGCTCACCGGTCTCGGGCGCCGGAACTACACCGGCGCGGGAACATATGACATTGCCGAGAATGGAACGCTGGTCTACGCCCAGGGATCCAATGCGGCGGTCGGCCACCTGGTATTGGCAGGAGATGTCGGCCTGGACACCCTCCCGGTGGGTGCGGAATCGTTCCTTCGATTCGCCATGTCACCCGATGGAGGGAGACTTGCCACTGTGGTGGAGTCCCTCGAGGGGGAGGAGTTGCGGGTCTATGACCTGGCAACCGGCCAGCACACGGTCTGGGCCACGGCGGCCGAGATCCGGCAGCCGGTCTGGAGCCCCGAGGGAGATCGACTGGTCTTCACCAACCTGGATTCGATCTATGTCGGGTCGCCAATTCGCGGGATCGCCCCACAGGCAGTTGCGCCCGATTTCGGGAGCCTTGAAGTGTATTCCTGGCAACCCGGTGACCGTCTGGTCGGGGCGTTCTGGGACCACTTCCAGGCTGGCGTGGTGAATATCGGGACTCGGCCGATCACGGTCGACACCCTGGTTTCCGATGCCACCTTCGTCAGGATCTCCCCCAACGGTCGCTGGATGGCCTACAGCGACGGTGCAATCAACACCATCTGGCTGGAGCGATTCCCGCCGGACGGCCCGCGATTCCAGGTCGCCGCCAATGTCGGGGAGCCCCTGTGGATCTCGGATGCTCGGCTCGCATTCTGGTTCGTTGTTGATGGCAACGTCTCGGTGGACGTCGTGGACATCGCGTCCTCAGGGAGCGCGCCAATCGGTCGCCGCCGGCGCTGGTTCACACTCCCGGGCTTCAGGGACACCGCCGGTCAATCGTGGAACATCTCGCCGGATGGCAGGGTGCTCTACGTTCAGGGGGCCGACGAACAGCCGGTCAGGTTCCTGAGGGTGATCCCCAACTGGGTCGAACAGATGAAGCGCGCAGTCGACGAGGCCAACTGATGACCGACGCACCCGATCGCGCCTCGCCGCGGCGCTCGCCGACCGCTACCGCATCGAGCGCGAGCTCGGGCAGGGCGGCATGGCCACGGTCTATCTCGCCGAGGACCTCAAGCACGACCGCAAGGTCGCCATCAAGGTCCTCAAGCCCGAACTCGCCGCCGTGCTCGGCGCCGAGCGGTTCGTGCTGGAGATCAAGACCACCGCGGCGCTGCAGCATCCGCACATCCTGCCGCTGTTCGATTCCGGCAGCGCCGACGGCTTCCTCTTCTATGTCATGCCCTATCATCCAGGGCGAGACCCTGCGCGACAAGCTCGACCGCGAGACCCAGCTCGGCATCGACGAGGCAGTGAGGATCACCACCGAGGTGGCCGACGCGCTCGACTACGCCCACTCGCCATGGCGTGATCCACCGCGACATCAAGCCGGAGAACATCCTGCTGCACGACGGCCGGCCGATGGTGGCCGACTTCGGCATCGCCCTGGCGCTGAGTGCCGCGGCCGGCGGCCGGATGACCGAGACCGGGATGTCGCTCGGCACGCCGCACTACATGTAGCCCGGAGCAGGCCACGGCCGAGAAGGAGATCACCGGCCCGGAGCGACGTCTATTCGCTCGGCAGCGTGCTCTACGAGATGCTCGCCGGCGAGCCGCCGCACGTCGGCGCCATTCGGCGCAGCAGATCATCATGAAGATCATCGCCGAGCAGGCGGAGCCGGTGACGAAGCTACCGGAAGTCGGTGCCGCCCAACGTGGCCGCGGCGGTGGCGAAGTCGCTGGAGAAGCTGCCGGCCGATCGGTTCGAGAGCGCCAAGGCGTTCGCCGACGCGCTGACCAACCCTGCCTTCACCACCGTGACGACGGCTGCCGCGGCGACCGCCCCCACTACGGTGCATGGCTGGTTGCGGAGCCCACTCTCCTGGGCGGCGATGGCCGTTGCCGCCGCCCTCGCACTCGTGGTGATCTCTCGCCGCCCCCCGTCGCAAGCTCCGCCCATGCTGGGGCAAGACTACCTGACCTTTCCGGACAGCCTCCAGCCGATCGCCCCGACCTTCGACGGTGGAACCGGACAGACGTTCGATTTGTCGAGCGATGCGAGAGATTTCGTCTACGTCATCGGCACCGCCGACCGGACACGACTGGCGGTGAAGCGCGCCAGCGAACTCGATCCGAAGGAGCTCCGGGGCAGCGAGAATGCCCAATGGCCGAAAATCTCGCCCAATGGCCGGCAGATTCTCTTCGTGCGAACGCCGTTCAACATCGGATCCCTCGAGGTGCTCTCCCTCGAGGGTGGAGCCCCGCGCGTATTGGTGGAGGACTCGGTCTCGATCGGGGCGGCATGGGGTGGCGACGGCTACGTCTACTACGCCCGGAACGGCACCATCCTCAGGGTGCCGGAGGTCGAAGGCGATCCCGACACCCTTGCCAGGCCGGAAAGCGGCGAACGGTTCGAATTCCCCATCGCCGTACCAGGACGCCAGGTGATCCTGTTCCGTGACGTTGGTACCCCGGGGGTGGCGACCATTCTGGCTGTCGACCTGGCCTCCCGAACCCGTGACACCATTGGTCCTGGTGCGGCCATCGCGGTCCTCGAGACCGGACATCTCGTACTGCAGAGAGGCAATGACGTTCTGGCCGTCCGCTTCGACCTCGATCGCCTCAAGATGGTGGGCGAGCCGGAACCCATGCCCCTGCCAAACTCCGGCACGCCTGTCGGCATCACGGTGTCCGGGGCATCCATGGTGATGCGCGTGGAGGAGTCGCTGCCCAGCTGGGTGTACTGGGTGAATCGCAGGGGTGAGAGGCAGGTCCTCGATTCGTCCTGGGGCAGCGGAACCTTCTTCACTCCAGCGCTCTCACCCAATGGGACACACCTCGCCATTAGCCGGGGGGCGGCGCTCGAGGTCAAGCTACTCGATCACGGGCCGGCGCAGACGATCGCGTCCGCCCCTACTGGAACACTGCTCTGGCGCCCTGCCTGGCAGCCAGACGGTAAGTATGTCGCGTACTATTGGACAGGGTCCGGCGCCGACAGCGTATTGGTGCGCCGAGCCGACGGCGTCGGCGAAACATCGGTCCTGGCCAGCGATCCTCGCGGAGTCGGCTCGGCGGAATGGACACCCAACGGACAGTGGATCGTGTACCGGACATCGGTTGAGGCATCGGTCACGGGATCCGACATCCTGGCTGTCCGAACAGATGGCGATTCCACACCCGTTCCCCTCGTGACGACCCCGTACAATGAGATGACCCCAACGGTGTCACCCAATGGCCGCTGGCTGGCCTATGCCTCGAACCAGGGGGGCACGTTTCAGGTGTACGTTCGTCCATTCCCGAACTCTCAGGAGGGCGAGCGGGTGCAGGTCTCGACCCGTGGAGGCCTCCAGCCGCGGTGGGCACACAACGGCAATGAACTCTTCTTCGTGAGTGGAGACGGATTCCTGGTCTCGGCCACGTTCACGACCGAGCCCTCGTTCGCAGTGAAAGACCGCGAGCCCCTCTTCTCGCTGGCTCCCTTCATGCACGGGAGTCAGTACTTCCAGGAATACGACGTCGCGCGCGGCGATAGCCGCTTCGTCATGATCGGTTCGCCCAGCGGTCCAAGCCGGTTCGTCCGGGTCGATGGGCTGCAGACCCTTCTTCCCAAGCCCAGATGACGGCCATGGATCACGTCTCCGACGCCCCTTCGACGTCCCTGCCCTGGAGCTTCCGTCATGAGCCTTGAGCGCCTCAGGGCAAGCCTCGCCGACCGCTACCGCCATCGAGCGGGAGCTCGGCGCAGGGCGGCATGGCCACGGTCTATCTCGCCGAGGACCTGAAGCACAAGCGCAAGGTCGCGATCAAGGTCCTCAAGCCCGAGCTGGCCGCCGTGCTCGGCGCCGAGCGGTTCGTCGCAGGAGATCCCCACCACCGCGCACTCCAGCACCCGCACATCCTGCCGCTCTTCGACTCCGGTGAGGCCGACGGCCTCCTCTTCTACGTCATGCCGTTCATCGACGGCGAGACGCTGCGCGACAAGCTCGATCGCGAGACCCAGCTGGGCGTGGACGAGGCGGTGCGGATCACCACCGAGGTGGCCGACGCGCTGCACTACGCCCACACGCCAAGGCGTCATCCACCGCGACATCAAGCCCGAGAACATCCTGCTCGCCGACGGCCGCCCCATGGTGGCCGACTTCGGCATCGCGCTGGCGCTGAGCGCCGCCGGCGGGCGGCCGGATGACCGAGACCGGGCTGAGCCTCGGCACGCCGCACTACATGAGCCCCGAGCAGGCCACCGCCGAGAAGGAGATCACGGCCCGCAGCGACGTCTACTCGCTGGCCAGCGTGCTCTACGAGATGCTCACCGGCGAGCCGCCCACATCGGGCGGCTCGGCGCAGCAGATCATCATGAAGATCATCGCCGAGCCGGTGCAGCCGGTGACGCACTCCGGAAGTGCGTGCCGCCAACGTCGCGGCCGCGGTGGCAAGGCGCTGGAGAAGCTGCCCGCCGATCGGTTCGAGAGCGCGAAGGCGTTGCTGAGGCGCTGGCGAATCCGGCGTTCTCGTTGGGTCCTGATGCGATGGGCGTGGGGGAACGATCCCGGAAGGCATGATCTCGCGGCGCACCTTCGCGATGACAACGGCGGGCTTTGTGCTTATCGCCGCCGCGCTGGCCACTGGGGATGGACGCAAGCAACGCCGACGCCAGACGGGTTGGAGGTCGATATTTTGCTCTCGACTACCCGGTTTGACGGCATCGCCAACAGCAGTTCTGGTTCCATCGAACACCGCGCGGCCATTGCGCCGGATGGCTCGGCCATCGTCTTCACGGATTCGACTGCCGATGCAACGGAGCTCCATATCAAGTGGCGCGGCGAGCACGGTAGTGTTGCATTGGAAGGCACCACGGGTGGACACGCGCCGATCTATCACCCGAGGGGCAGTGGATCGCATCTCCACGGAAGACGGCCGGATCCGGAGGATGCCCGCGGGTGGTGGTGGATCCACGGACATCGTGCGAGACGCCAGCCGGGCCGCGTTCGTGTCCGCCTGGCTCGACGACGGCACGATTGTGTACGTGGACGGCTCGGGTGGATTGAGTCGTGTCGAATCGTCAGGTGGACACGAACGCGGCAGGCCTATCGCAACGGTCGCGGCGCTCGGCGGACGCACCATCGCCACGTTGTCGCCCTGCTAGGCAGTCGAGGCGTCCTCGTCACGAGCTGTGGCGGCAACTGTGAAAGCAGATCCACCGCAGAGGTCTTCGATCTGCACGCGGATACCTTGATTGTGTGCGTGCCGGAGGCGATCGGGGCCTGGTACGTTCCCTCGGGCCAGCTGCTGTTCACCTCGGTGGCTGGCGGCCTGTATGCCGTCGGATTTGACGCGAACGCACTCCGGAAGACCTTCGGCGCACGTCCGTGATTCCGGATGTGAGCCCATCGGAGTTCACCGTTTCCGCGTCGGGCACGTGCTCTACATGACGGGCGGGGGATATCGCAGGCGGCGGAACTGGTCTGGGTGTCGCGTAGCGGCGTGGTCGAACCGTACGATTCGAGCTGGCACGCAGATTCATTTTCCCGCGTTGTCGCCGGACGGGCGTGAACTCGCCGTGAGCGTGATGGAGGAGAACACCCAGCTCTGGCTTCGCCGATTCGACGGCAGCCGCCAGAAGCTCACGCCCACCGGCTCGTCGTCCAACTGGCGACCCTCGTGGAGCGCCGACGGACGCACCATTCGCTATTCCGGCATCGCGACGGGCCGAGCCCTGGATATGGGGCACGCGACATCTTCGAGCTGCCAGCCGACGGAAGAAGCGGCACGCCGCGACAGTCATCGACGCCGAGCAAGGGATCTGGGAGGTCGAGACAGTCGCGACGGTCAGTGGATGCTCTACCGGATTGTTGATGTGGGCGGGGAAGGATCGGATGTCCGGGCGCGGCGGCCCGGTCGAATACCAGCGAGATCTGATTTCCGGGAAGCATTGGCATTCAGCAAATCGCCCTCTCACCCCGAAGTCGCTGGCTCGCCTACAGGTCGGAGGAATCGGGCCGGTCGGAGATTTGGGTGATGTGGTTCCCCGATTGGAACAGAAGCGCCAGATTGCTCTCAGGGCGGTGGGTCAGAGCCGCGGTGGTCGGACAGCGGGCGCGAGCTCTTCTTCAAGAGCGGGGGCTCGTTGGTGGTAGTCGACATCCCCGACGGTCAGACGCTCGCACCGAGCGTGCCGAGAGCGCTCTCTCCTGTGAAGGCGTATCGGAGTGCACAGAACCGGCAACGGTACGATGTCGCGCCGAATGGCCAACGGTTTCTCATGATCCGGCCGCTCAATGGCGGCGCACTGCAGACCATGGTCTACGCCGAGAACTGGTTTGAGGAACTGAAGCGGAAGGTGGCCAATCCATGAGTGAATTCTCCCCCGCCTCGCCGCGGCCCCCCTTCGGCTACGCTCAGGGCATGCTTCGGCTCGCTTTCTCGCAGGGGCGAGCGTATGAGTTTGGACTCGCTCAGGGCAAGCCTCGCCGACCGCTACCGCATCGAGCGCGAGCTCGGTGCGGGCGGGATGGCCACCGTCTACCTGGCCCACGATCTCAAGCACGACCGCAACGTGGCCATCAAGGTCCTCAAGCCGGAGTTGGCGGCCGTGCTCGGCGCCGACCGCTTCGTGGTCGAGATCAAGACCACCGCCGCACTGCAGCACCCGCACATCCTGCCGCTCCACGACAGTGGTGAGGCCGATGGATTCCTCTTCTACGTCATGCCGTTCATCGACGGCGAGACCCTCCGCGACAAGCTCGATCGCGAGACCCAGCTCGGCGTGGACGAGGCGGTACGGATCACCACCGACGTGGCCGACGCGCTGCACTACGCCCACTCCCAGGGCGTGATCCATCGCGACATCAAGCCCGAGAACATCCTCCTCGCCAACGGTCGCCCGATGGTAGCCGACTTCGGGATCGCGCTGGCGCTCTCCGCCGCCGCCGGTGGCCGGATGACGGAGACCGGCCTCTCGCTCGGAACTCCCCACTACATGAGCCCGGAACAGGCGACGGCCGAGAAGGAGATCACGGCCCGAAGCGACGTCTACTCGCTGGCGAGCGTGCTCTACGAGATGCTCGCCGGCCAGCCGCCGCATCTCGGCGGCAGTGCCCAGCAGATCATCATGAAGATCATCGCCGAACCGGTCGAGCCGGTTACCCGCTACCGGAAGTCGGTGCCAGCCAACGTGGCGGCGGCACTCGCCAAGGCACTGGAGAAGCTGCCCGCCGATCGGTTCGCCACAGCGAAGGAGTTCGCGGAGGCGCTGGCCAATTCCGGGTACACCAATGCTGCGTTAGGGGTGCAGGCGCCGGCACCGCGAGCGGCGCGCCGTCCTTCAAGCGAGCGTTCATTGCCACGCTGGCTGTTGCCACGCTGCTGCTGGTCGTTGGGCTCTTGGGTTGGCTGAAACCCGGCCCGCCGGATGTGGTCAGCCGCCAGCGGATCGTGCTCTGGGATCGTCCGCAGGTTGCCCGCGGTTCTGTCGGCCTTGGGCTGGCGATTTCACCGGACGGTGGGACGGTGGTGTTCGGGGACAGCGTCGGCGGGCAACTCTATGCCAAGGAGCGCGATCAGGTGGAGCCCGTCGCCCTGACTGGCACGGCCGGTGTGCGCTCCCAACCGACGTTTTCACCGGATGGCGCGTGGATCGCGTTCGTGACGAGCGACAACAAGGTGAAGAAGATCCCGAGGCTCGGCGGCTTGGCGATTCCCCTCGCGGATTCGGCCAACGGCAATGGACTCGCCTGGCTCGATGGAGGAACCCTCCTGTACTCGGATCAGAATCAGGGCGTACGCGCCGTCAACCAGGACGGCAGCGCACCTCTTGAGGGCATGAAGGTACACGACTTAAACGACCCCGCGGACCTCGTGATCTATGACATCGGCGGGTTGCCAGGTGGCCACGCTGGACTACCCGACCTGCACCCTTGCCCCTGCAGTGAGTCCGTGAGTCTGCGCGTCCTCGACCTGCGATCGGGCAAGATCACGCTCCTGCAGGAGCAGGCCGTGCGAGGCTGGGCGCTGCCGGGGGGCGTGGTGGCCTTCGTCCGACAGGACGGAGGTGTGTTCGCAGCCCCATTCGACATGAGCCGGCTCGCGTTCACGAGGGCTCCCATGCCCATGATGGACGGCGTGCGAGCCGCCGACTGGACAGCCGACATGGCCGTCTCGGCCAACGGCACCGCCATCTACGTTGCTGACACCACGGCGAGGCGGGAGGCCCCTGGCTACCAGCCCGTCTGGGTCACGCGCACGGGGGCCTGGACGCCCATCGACACGGCGTGGACCGTTCCCATGAACGGGACGAACTGTACTTGCGACGGCAGCCTCGCGTTGTCACCGGATGGGAGTTCCCGGCGCTGAGTGTCTGGCGCGAAGGATCGAACGGAGACATCGCCGTCAAGCAACTCGACCTGGTGCCGTTCGCCCTCACGCCACTCACCTTCACCGGTGATGGTATGAGCCCTGTGTGGACGGCGGACGGGCGCTCGATCATGTACAGCGAGGCGAGGGGCAACAACCTCCCGGGATCGGCGCTGCTCCGCCGGCGGGCCGACAGGACTGGAACCGTGGACACGCTGTTCCCGCACTTGGATCGCCCAACATCCTTGAGGTCGTGCCGACGCTGGACACGATGCAGTTCATCGTACGCGTTGGAGCCGAAGGCGGTGAGCGAAACATCATGCTGGCGCGCCGGGGAGATGCCACCTTGACGCCGCTGGTGGCGGATCCGGCTTTCGCCGAGGTGTTTCCGGCGCTGTCGCCGGACGGTCGATGGCTGGCCTACGCGTCGGACGAGAAGGGACACTTCGAGGTGTATGTCCGGCCATTCCCCGACGTGAACGGGACTCGGGTGCAGGTGTCGCAGAATGGCGGCACGGAACCGCGCTGGGCGCACAGCGGCCAGGAGCTGTTCTACCGGAATGCCGCCGGTGACCTCGTGGCTGTGACGGTGGTGCCAGCAGCGACGTTCACTCGGGGCAAGCAGGCCACCCTATTCGAGGGAAGCCAGTTCCACACGGTCGGTGGGGAGAGTGCGCGGTCCTACGATGTGGCGCTGAACGACCAGCGATTCGTATTCATGCGTCCGGTGGCACCGACCGCATCGGCCGGTCCGCCCCCGATGGACAAACTCGTGCAGATCACGAACTGGGCCGCCGAGGTGCATGCGAAGCTCGCGGGGAAGGTGCCGAAGTGAGCGGCGCCCTCGACCGCCTCACTGCCGCCCTCGCCGACCGATACCGCCTCGAGCGCGAGCTCGGCCAGGGCGGCATGGCCACGGTGTACCTCGCCCGCGACCTCAAGCACGAGCGCCAGGTGGCAATCAAGGTGCTCCGCCCCGACCTGGCGGCCTCCCTCGGTGGTGAGCGCTTTACCCGGGAGATCAAGGTCGCCGCCGCCCTGCAGCATCCCCACATTCTGCCCCTCCTCGACAGTGGCGGGACCGGCGACCTGCTCTACTACGTCATGCCCTACGTCGAGGGCGAGTCGCTGCGCGACCGCCTGACGCGTGAGGGCGAGTTGCCGATCGCCGACGCGGCACGGATCCTCGCCGAGGTCTGCGATGCCCTCGCCGCGGCCCACGCCAAGGGGATTGTCCACCGCGACATCAAGCCCGACAACGTGATGCTCTCGGGGCGTCACGCCCTGGTGATGGACTTCGGCGTGGCCAAGGCGATTGCCGAAGGCAATCGTCCCGAGCGCACTTCCGGCGCGAGGGACCCCTCGCCGCTCACCACCATCGGCGTCGCGCTTGGCACTCCCGCCTACATGGCCCCCGAGCAGGCGGTCGCCGATCCTGCGATCGATCATAGGGTCGACATCTACGCCCTCGGCGTCATGGGCTACGAGCTGCTGGTGGGGACGCCGCCGTTCGTGGGGCGCTCGGCGCAGGAGGTGCTTGCCGCCCACGTGACCCAGCCACCAGCGTCGATCACGGCCCGCCGACCGGCGGTGCCGGAGGCGTTTGCCGAGGTGGTGATGCGCTGCCTCGAGAAGCGCCCGGCCGATCGGTGGCAGAGCGCCGAGGAGCTGCTCCCGCAGCTGGGCGCGCTGGCCACACCCGGCACCGGCATGACCCCTACGGCCACGCGCCGTGTGACGGCCGCTCGGCCAGCCGGTCGGTGGCGCCGGATCGCGGCTGGGGTGGCTGCCATGGCGGTCGCAGCGGCGGCCTTCTTCGGCCTGCGTGGGACGGGGTCAACTCCGGAGGCCGACCTCGATCCGAATCTGATCGCGGTTCTGCCGTTCGCGGTGAGCGGTCCGGACCTCCCCGCCTCCGATGGCATGGTCTACCTGCTGGCAGCCCACTACACAGGGGACGGCGGCCCGCGGGCGATCGACCCCCGCAGCGCCATCGCGGCATGGGAGCGGCGGGTCGGCGAGGGCGCCGCCGCCGCGCGAGCGATCGCCCGGGAGATGGGGGCCGGGCAGTACCTCCTCGGATCCGCGGTCCAGACCGGTCGTACCCTAGTGCTCAGCGCCGAGGTGTCTCGTCTGGACCTGGCCGAGAGCGAGCCGTTCAGCGTCGAGGGCCCGGTCGACTCGCTCACCGGGTTGATCGAGGAACTCGCGGGGAAGCTCCTTGCCGGGAATGCTGGCCTCACTGGCCGCCGCGCGAGCTACCTCCCCCGGTCTCTCGACGCGATCCGGGCCTACGTCGATGGCCGCGCCGCCCTCCGGCGATCCGCATGGGATGAGGCGCTGAGTGAGTTCGGTCAGGCCATCGCCATCGATTCCAACTTCACCCTGGCGCAACTCGGCTTCATCGAGGCGGCAGGGTGGACAACTAGTGTGCCGGTGGAGGGACTGCCGAGGATCAAGGAGCTGGCATGGGAGGCTCGATCGCGGCTCGCGCCGCGCGACCGGGCGATGTTGGTCGGCTATACCGGTGGGAAGGGTCCCGCCCCGTCTTCCGGTGCGGACTGGCTCGAGGGGTGGCAGGCTGCCGTTGCCGAGTTTCCGGATCTGGCCGAGGCATGGAACTGGCTTGGTGAGGCGTACGTGCATGTCGGCGACCCGCTCAGCGAGGAAGACAACCTCGAGGCGGCGAAACGGGCCTTTGGCCAAGCGATGGAACTCGACCCGGGAATTTCCAGCCCGATGATCCACACCATCGAGTTCGCGGCTGTGGCCCAGGACTCCCTCGAAGCCGATCGCCTGCTCGACAGGTACCTGGCGGTCGACCCCACCCCGTCGTTCCTGAACCTCTACCGGCCGTACTCCCGGGACGACAGCGCGGGGGTGCTGGCCATGCTCGACAGCCTCCCGATCCAGGGCTTCGAGCTGGTTGTCACCTTTGCATACGACGCCCTCACGAGCGGTCGGCAGCTCGGGCTGATGGACTCCCTCTTCGCTGTCGCCCTCCGGAACACCGCCGGCAAATCGAGGCAACGGGTCGAGAACTGGCACGCTTCGATCCTGCTGGCCCTTGGCAGGCCGCGTGCTGCCGAGCGTGCCACGCGTCTGACCACTACCCTGACGGACGTGGACCTGGTCAAGTTTGATGCCTTCGAGTCTCCAACCCCCGGTGCCGTGCCTGCGGCCGTCGATCGACTGACGCGGCGGGCCCTCGGGCCCTCGGCGACTTCGGTTGCTTCCCGGATCCAGCAATACGACGCGGCGTGCCTGGTGGCCCAGTGGCGACTGGTGCGACAACCCGGCGCTCCGGTGGCCGAGTTTCTCGACCGGATGCGCCGCGGTGTCGCCACGACGGATCGCTACGGAGCCCCCGAGGCGAGTCCCGCCTGCCTGAAGATCCTCGAGGCGATGATCGCTGTGCGCGACGGGGCGCCGAATGCCGAAGCCCTCGTGACGGCCCTCGACACGATATTGCTCCGATCTCCGCCGCGATCGAACCGGGGCACCCTCATCGTTGCCCGCTTGCTTGACCGGCTCGGACGGACGGCGGAAGCGTACCGTTCGGCAAGCCGGGGTGGTGGTGATTTGGTGCTCATGTCGGCCTATCGCCGGGAACGGGGGCGACTCGCCGCGAAACTCGGCATGCGCGACGAGGCGGTCGAAGCGTACCAGCTCTACCTGACGGCGCGACGTGACCCGGAGGCAGCGCTGATCCCCCAGCGCGACTCGGTCAAGGCGGAACTCGCCGCGCTCGCGGGGGAGCCATGAGCGACCTGCCCGATCGCCTCACCGCCGCCCTCGCCGACCGCTACCGCCATCGAGCACGAGCTCGGCGCCGGCGGCATGGCCACGGTGTACCTCGCCGAGGACCTCAAGCACAAGCGCAAGGTCGCCATCAAGGTCCTCAAGCCCGAGCTGGCGGCCGTGCTGGGGGCCGATCGCTTTGTCCAGGAGATCACCACCACCGCCGCCCTCCAGCACCCCCACATCCTGCCGCTCTACTCAGGCGTTACAGCCTGAGTGACCGAGCGAAGCGATGGACGTTCCTGGCTCTTCTACGTCATGCCGTTCATCGACGGCGAGACCCTCCGCGACAAGCTCGATCGCGAGACCCAGCTCGGCGTGGACGAGGCGGTACGGATCACCACCGACGTGGCCGACGCGCTGCACTACGCCCACTCCCAGGGCGTCATCCATCGCGACATCAAGCCCGAGAACATCCTCCTCGCCAACGGTCGCCCGATGGTCGCCGACTTCGGGATCGCGCTGGCGCTCTCCGCCGCCGCCGGTGGCCGGATGACCGAGACCGGCCTCTCGCTCGGAACTCCCCACTACATGAGCCCGGAGCAGGCGACGGCCGAGAAGGAGATCACGGCCCGAAGCGACGTCTACTCGCTGGCGAGCGTGCTCTACGAGATGCTCGCCGGCCAGCCGCCACATCTCGGCGGCAGTGCCCAGCAGATCATCATGAAGATCATCGCCGAGCCGGTCGAGCCGGTTACCCGATACCGGAAGTCGGTGCCAGCCAACGTGGCGGCGGCACTCGCCAAGGCACTGGAGAAGCTGCCCGCCGATCGGTTCGCCACAGCGAAGGAGTTCGCGGAGGCGCTGGGGAATTCCGCGTTTCGAACGACGATGCATCCGGCCGCACGCTCATCGACACTTTCCCCTGCGCGAGGCAGGGGAGTGCTCGCCGGCATCGCAATCGTCGCGATCCTGTTCGGCGCCTGGGGCTGGCTGCGATCCACGCAAACGGGCGTGCTTGGTCCGGCGTGGCGGGTGAAGATGGTCCTGCCTGACAGTGCCCCGGTCGAGGGTAGGATGTCGCTCTCCGCTGACGGGTCGATCCTGGTGTATAGCGGCGATGGCCGGGTCTGGATGCGCGCTGCGGATGGAGCCGAACCCGTGCCCATTCCGGGGACCGAAGGGGGCTTTGGGGCAATCCTCTCTCCCGACGCCCAGCGCGTGCTGTTCCAGCGCTGGACGGGTAATGTCGGGGAACTTGTGACGCTTCCCCTGAAGGGCGGCACGCCGACACAGGTGGTCTCAGGTGTCCAGCTCGTGGGCGGATTCGACTGGACAGATCGTGAGCACATTGTGTATCCCGGGCTTGAAGGATTGGTGCTGGTTCCCGTCACCGGTGGGGCAGGACAGCAGCTGACGACCATCGATACCGCAGCTGGAGAAGTGCTGCACGTCGACGCGACGGCGCTTCCCGACGGTCACGGCGTCGTCTTCCAAACGATCATGCGGGATCTTGATAGCTCATACATCTCCGTGGTCGGACTCGCTGGTGGAGTCGCGACCAGACTGATGCATGGTCAGAAGGTCGCATTCGCCGCACCGGGCCACCTGATCGTCACCCGCACCGACGGCTCCATCGTGGCGGTGCCGTTCAATCCCGAACGCCGCCGCCTGACCGGGGATCCCGTGGTGATCGTCCCCGGGCGCGGGAGCGGACCTTTTGCCCAGATCGGCACTGCCGCCGTGTCGGCGACGGGGCGCCTGGTCTATGTCTCGGGAGGCGGGGGTGCGGACGGCAACACATTGGACCTCGTCTGGGTCGGGCACGCCGGCGGTCGGATCCCGTTTGACTCCACCTGGATTGCAGCATTCGGGGGCGTCGCCATCTCACCCAATGGTTTGCGGATCGCGGCAAACGAGACCACCGACCGGAATGAGGAGCTGCAGGTCCGTGATATTTCGAGTGGCTCCCTGAGCCCTGTGGTGGTGCCCGGAACCCAGATTCGCTCTCCCGTCTTTTCTGGCGATGGACACAGTCTCTACTTCGTCGGATTGGGAGCGTTGCATGGCGTGCTTCGCATGGATCCCGGTGGCACGGCGGGCGCAGAGCGCGTGATCGAGACCGGATTTGTCTACTTCGGGGATCTTGCCCTCTCGCCTGACGATGCGCAGCTCTACTACTTCAAGACCGGCCCCAAGGGCAATCACCAGATCCTTCGGACAGCCCTCCCGGATACCGCCACCGAGGTTGTGGTCGACCCGCCCGCTGGCGTCAGTGCCTTCCAACCCCAGGTCTCACCGGACGGCCGGTGGCTGGCGTTCCAGCTGATGTCGTCGAACGGCACGGAGCTGCATGTGCGTTCGACCAACCTGGCCAGCACGGAAGACTGGAAGGTCGCCCCATCCGTGAGGCGTGGGACCTCCATCCGCTGGTCGGCTACCGGGGATGCACTGTACTTCCTCGCCAGTGGATCCATGATGAGGCTGCCCGTGCGCCCCGGAGCCTCCTTTTCGGCAGGATCGCCAGAGGCATTGTTTGATGCCGAAGGATTGCAGGAGGTATTCGACCTCGGGCCCGATGGTCGATTCCTGATGATCCGGAGACGGCCGGACCTCCGCACGCCGACTGAGCTGACAATGCTGGAACGTTGGACCGACCTCCTGCCGAAGTGAGCACCGTCGCCGCTTGAGGCCGGGTGCGGTCCCATGCGTGTCCCATCATTCGGCCAAGGACTCGCCATGCCGCGCCGCCTGCAGCTGCTGCTCGTCGCCATGCTCTCCGCCGTTGGTGCCGGCACAGCACATGCCCAGGCCGACTCGGTCGCCGACCAGCTCGACGCCTACTGGCGGGAATCCGCCCGGACAGTCGCCGAGGGTGACCTCGAGGGGTATTGGGCGATCTACCACCCCGATGCGGTCTGGGTGGGAATCGATGCCACCGGGTCCCGGATCACGCGCTTGATCGCAAATACCTGCGAACAGACAGTCCGGGGGACGGCCGAGGTTCGGGCCGGGCGCGTTTGGAAGCGGATCGAGTTCCGGCTCTCCACCCGCGTCCACGACGCCGCCACCGTACACGAGGTGGGAATCTCCCACTTCCGCCGGACGGCCACCGGGGAGAAGCCGGTTGATCGCTACGACGCCGTCGACAGTTTCCTGGTCCGGAAGGGTGATCGCTGGGTGACGCTGCTCAGTATCCAGACCACCAAGGCCACCAAGGCCGAGTGGGATGCCCTCGACTCCCCGATCCTCGGCTACGACCAGTAGCCGCACCGATCGGCATCGACTTCCGGCGTCCTGAGGCGTACAGCGCGACCGGAGGAGTAGATTGTCATGTCCTCCCTTTCCTGATCGGGTGCCCATGTCCACCCCCCTCGACCGCCTCACCGCGGCCCCTTCGGCTCGCTTCCTCGCAGGGGCGGGCGTATGAGTTTGGACTCGCTCAGGGCAAGCCTCGCCGACCGCTACCGCATCGAGCGCGAGCTCGGCCAGGGCGGCATGGCCACGGTGTACCTGGCCGAGGACCTCAAGCACAAGCGCAAGGTCGCCATCAAGGTCCTCAAGCCCGAGCTGGCGGCCGTGCTCGGCGCCGAGCGGTTCGTGCACGAGATCGAGACCACCGCCGCCCTCCAGCATCCGCACATCCTGCCGCTCCACGACAGTGGTGACGCCGATGGCTTCTCTCTACTACGTCATGCCGTTCATCGACGGCGAGACCCTCCGCGGCAAGCTCGATCGCGAGACACAGCTCGGCATCGACGAATCGGTCCGCATCGCCACCGACGTCGCGAGTGCGCTCCACTACGCGCACACCCACGGCGTGATCCATCGCGACATCAAGCCGGAGAACATCCTGCTGCACGACGGCCGACCGATGGTGGCGGACTTCGGGATCGCGCTGGCTTTGAGCGCCGCCGCCGGTGGCCGGATGACTGAGACCGGGATGTCGCTCGGCACGCCACACTACATGAGTCCCGAGCAGGCGACGGCCGAGAAGGAGATCACGGCGCGGAGTGACGTCTACTCACTCGGTTCCGTACTCTACGAGATGCTGACGGGTGAGCCACCGCACATGGGGAACTCGGCGCAGCAGATCATCATGAAGATCATCGCCGAAGATCCGGCGCCGGTGACGAAACTGCGGAAGAGCGTGCCGACGAATGTGGCGGCCGCCGTGGGGAAGGCACTGGAGAAGTTGCCGGCGGATCGGTTCGAGAGCGCCAAGGCGTTCGCCGAGGCGCTCGCGAACCCGGGCTTCACCGGCGGGGGGCACTCCGATGGCCGCGGTGCCGGCGGCGCCGCACCGCGGTGGAACCGCCTGAGCCTGTCGCTGGCAGCCATCGCCGCCGTACTGCTCGTTACCACACTTTGGGGATGGCGCGACCGCACCACCCCTCTCCAAGTCACCCGGGTACCGTTCGATCTCGGGGCGATCGAGGTGCCACCCACTGGCGATCTTCTGGTGTCGCGCGACGGATCCCGGTTCGCCGTCACCAGTAGCCAGGGTGGCCCGATCTACTGGCGACCGGCCGATGAAGCGGAGTTTCGGCCCATTCCGGGAACCGAGAACGCCGACGTCGCGGCATTCTCGCCCGACGGCCTGGAACTGGTCTATGGAAAGGCGTTTGACTCGAACCTGAAGAAGGTGGCCGTGGCAGGCGGCGCATCACAGCCTGTGACAACGATGCAGGGGAGTAGTTTCGGTGGGCTCGATTGGGGCGATGGCGACGTCATCGTGTTCACCACCCGGGCTGGACAGGGGCTCTACCGAGTGCCCGCCGGAGGCGGCGTGCCAGACACGATCCTCGGCCGCGATGTCCAGGTACGTAATCCCGCCGTCCTGCCAGCGGGCGGGCGAATCCTTTTTACCAGCGATTCCGAAGGTGTGCACTCCACCCAACTGGTGGACGTGGCCTCCCATGAGGTGCGCGTGGTGCAAGCCGGAGCGCTCGCTGCCAGGTATGTGGAGCCCGGTTACCTCCTCTACGCCGATGAAAAGGGGACCCTGTGGGGGGCGCGTTTCGACCTGGGGAAGGGGCAGATCGTCGGCGATCCGTTCACCATCCTCGATGGTGTCACCGTTGACCGCAACCGTGGCGATGCCCACATGGCGGTGTCACAGGCGGCAGGGACCCTGGTCTTCGGCGCCGGTGGAGTGATGCGGGAGGGAACCAGACAGGCACAATTGGTCGAGGTTGCGATGGATGGTACCCCGCACATCCTCAGGCTCTCTCCGCGTTCCATCGGCCAGATAGCAATTTCACCGGACAACCAGACCGTTGCCTTCACCAGCAGCAGCACCGGCCTTTTCCCCGACCTGCGCCTGTACACCTACGACGTGCTTCTCGAGGCAAGTCCCCATCTCCTTGCCACCGACGGCATTCCCTTGCAACTGGTGTGGTCGCCGGATGGAACCCGATTGGCCGTGGCGCTTGGACAACCGAATCGCCTGATCGTCAAGGAGGTTTCCGGGAATGCACCAGATCGGATCCTCATGTCCAGCGGGGTGGGGACTACCACCAACGACCTCGGAGTGCCGAATGCGTGGCCGACAGAGGACACCCTATTGATTCAACGTGGTGGGTTCACCAGGGGAGCATCTCTTTGGCACCTGGTCCTCTCACCCGACACTGCGGTGGCGAGCCCGTACGTCCAGACTGAGTCGGGTTCCCAGTTTGCCAACGTCTCGCGACAGCGTGACCTGGTGGTCTACCAGGAGTCGGGGGCCATCTGGGCCAGGAGCTACCCCGTGGCGGGTCGTCCCATCCGGATATCGACCGGCAGGGGTCGGTCACCGAAGTGGTCGCCGGAGGGTCGAACCGTCTACTACTCGAGCCAACCCAGCGAGGAGAGCGACTGGGTGCTCCTGGCGGCCCGACTGCAACGGTCTCCCGCTCTCGCCGTGACGCGAACCGACACCATCTACACGACCCCGACCCGTAGCTGGGCCTGGGATCTCTATCCCGACGGGAAGCACCTCCTCGTGGCCCAGCCAGCGGTCGATTCGGGTCCGGCGGCTGCGGCCTCGCGTGAGCGGTTCGTGTTGATGACGAACTTCTTCGAGAGACTCAAGCAGCTGGACCCGAAATGAGCGACATGCCCGACCGTCTCGCCGCGGCCCCTTCGGCTCGCTTCCTCGCAGGGGCGGGCGTATGAGTTTGGACTCGCTCAGGGCAAGCCTGTCCGACCGCTACACCATCGAGCGCGAACTCGGCCAGGGCGGCATGGCCACCGTCTACCTCGCCCACGACCTCAAGCACGACCGCCAGGTCGCCATCAAGGTCCTCAAGCCCGAGCTCGCCGCCGTCCTCGGCGCCGACCGCTTCGTGGTCGAGATCAAGACCACCGCCGCCCTCCAGCACCCGCATATCCTGCCGTTGTTTGACTCGGGCCAGGTGGTTCTCCAGCCGAGAACAGAGAACGGAGAACGGAGAACGGAGAACCGAGAACAGAAGCCGGCTCCTCCGATCTCGGTTCTCCGCTCTCCGTTCTCCGCTCTCCGCTCTCCGCTCTCCGCAATATCTTCCCCCATGCCCATCACCCCCCACCACATCCGCTACTTCCCCTCCCCGGCCGCGTTCCGGAAGTGGCTGGCGACCAATCACGCCAAGGCCGACGAGCTCTGGGTCGGCTTCCACAAGAAGCACACCGACAAGCCCTCGCTCACCTGGCCCGAATCGGTCGACCAGGCCCTCTGCTTCGGCTGGATCGATGGCCAGCGCCGGCGGGTCGATGATGACCGCTACACCATCCGCTTCACGCCGCGTCGCAAGGGAAGCATCTGGAGCGCCGTCAACGTGAAGCGGATCAAGGAGCTGATCAAGGAAGAGCTGGTGGAACTGGCCGGCCTCGCCGCCTTCGAGATCCGCAAGGACCACAAGACGGCGATCTACTCCTACGAGAAGCGCCCCGAAGCCCTGCCGGAGCCCTTCGAGAAGCGCTTCCGCCGCCACCGGAAGGCCTGGAGCTATCTCGGGGAGCAGCCTGCGAGCTACCGTCGCGCCGTGATCCACTGGGTCGTCTCCGCCAAGCGGGAGGCGACCCGTGAACGGCGGCTGGAACAGCTGATCGCCGACTGCGCCGCCGGCCAGTGGATCAAGGCGATGCGCTGGGGCAAGGGATGAGGGGTGCGGGCATCGCCGCGGCCGGGGCTCCGCCGTTCTGGCCCCGCCGTTCTCCGTTCTCCGCTCTCCGCTCTCCGCTCTCCGCTCTCCGTTCTCCGTTCTCCGTTCTCCGATATCTTTCCCCCATGACCAACCCGCTCGCCACCGCCACCGACCGGCTGCTCCGCCCGCTCAACCACTTCCTGAACCTGCAGGCGAGCAGTGGCCTGTTGCTGATGGGTGCCTCGGTGCTGGCCATGATCGTCGCCAACTCGCCGCTGCGCGAGGGCTACGAGGCATTCCTGGCCCTCCCCTTCAGCATCCGCCTCGGCGAGGCCGGCCTCACCAAGCCGCTGATCCTCTGGATCAACGACGGCCTGATGGGGGTCTTCTTCCTGCTGATCGGTCTCGAGCTCAAGCGCGAGGTGCTCGCCGGCCATCTCTCGACCGTGCGGCAGGCGGCGCTGCCGGCCTTCGCGGCACTGGGCGGCATGCTCGCCCCGGCGGCGATCTTCGCCCTGCTCAACTGGGGCGATCCCACCGCGATCAGTGGCTGGGCGATCCCCGCGGCCACCGACATCGCCTTCGCCCTCGGCGTGCTGGCGCTGCTGGGCCCCCGGGTGCCGTCGGCGCTCAAGGCGTTCCTGCTGAGCGTCGCCATCTTCGATGACCTCGGCGTGATCATCGTGATCGCGCTCTTCTACACCTCCCACCTCTCCGTGCTGGCGCTCGGCATCGCCGCCGCCGTGGTGGGCATCATGTGGTTGCTCAACCGCGCCAAGGTGATGAGCGCCACACCCTACATGATTCTCGGGGCCGTGCTCTGGGTCGCGGTGCTCAAGTCGGGCGTCCACGCCACCCTCGCCGGCGTCCTGGTGGCGCTCTGCATCCCGTTCCGCACGCCCGATCGCGAGGGCTCACCCCTCGAGGATCTCGAGCACGCCCTCCATCCGTGGGTCGCCTATGCGATCCTGCCGCTCTTCGCGTTCGCCAACGCCGGGGTGCCACTCGCCGGGTTCACGATCGGGGACATCACCCACCCGGTGCCGCTCGGTGTGATCGGCGGGCTGGTGATCGGCAAGCCGCTGGGGATCCTGCTCCTCGCGGGCATCGCAGTGAAGCTGGGCCTCGCCGCCCTGCCCGACGACATCGACTGGAGTCACCTCCGACCGGCCGCGGTGCTCTGTGGCATCGGCTTCACCATGTCGCTCTTCATCGCGTCGCTCGCCTTCGAGGACGGCACCGCCCAGTGGATCGGCCTCGAGCGGCTGGGGATCCTGCTCGGCTCGCTGCTGTCGGGCACGCTGGGATACCTGATGCTCAGGCGAAGGCTGGGGAGCGGCCCGACAGAATAGCCGGGCCTGTCGCCCGGACACGCTCACCGCCCCCCCGGACCACCGTCCACGCTCCCGCTTACTGTCCAGACGTCTCCGCCATCAGCTCCCGGACCGCGGCCTCGATCTGCTGGTCGCGTCCCATGGTCATCACCGCGGGGTCCATCGGCACGCGGATGTCGGGCTCGAACTGGGTCCCCTCGCCGAAGCTGCCGTCGCTGGACCGCCAGCCACCCATCGGGATACCGTAGACGAGTGTGGGATCGATCTGCGTCTCCCACCAGACAAACGTGCCGGTGCCGGGCACCGGCATGCCCAGCGTCTTGCCGAGCCCCTTGGCCCGGTAGGCCAGGGGAAAGAGGTGGCCGTCGGAGTAGTCACCCTCGTTGATCAGCACGATCGATGGCCTGGTCCACTTGTCGAATGGCTCCTGGGCCACCTGCTGCCCGTGCGGGATGACATCGAAGTACTTCTTCCCGCTCAGGAAATCGGAAAGCTGCTCGTGGAGATTGCCACCGCCGTTGAAGCGTGTGTCGATCACGACGGCACGCTTGGTCCAGCCGCGACCCATCACCTCCTCGACCACCGTCCGCATGCTGGCATCGTTCATCGCCCGCACGTGGACGTATCCGATCGTCCCGCCCGACAACGAATCGACCTCCGCCCGGCGCTGCCGCACCCAGCGCTCATAGAGCAACTGGCGCTCGGCATTGAGCGGGATCGGCTTGACCGCTTCGTCCCAGCGTGCGTCGGTGGCCGGATCCCGCATCGAGAGCAGCGTCAGCTGGCCGGCCCGTCGGTTGAGCAGCCGGTAGACATCGGTGGTCGGTGTGATGGCCTCGCCGTCAATCTGCTCCACGATCTGGCCGGCGTGGACCTTCGAGGTCGCGTTGTCGAGCGGCCCGCCAACCAGCACCTCGGCGACCTTCGCGCCGGCACCCGCGTACATCGGATCGAACAGCACACCCAGCGAGGCGGTATGGTCGCCCCCCGGCGGCGTGTACCGGTACCGGCCCCCGGTGTGGGACACATTCACTTCGCCAAGCATCTCGCCCAGCATCTCGGCAAAATCGAAGTTGTTGTTGATGTACGGCAGGAAACGATGATAGGTCGCGTAGTAATAGGGCCAGTCGGCGCTGGTGATCTCCGGCAGGTAGAACTTCTCCTTGAACTGGCGCCAGGCGTGGTCGAAGATGTAGGCCCGCTCGGCACCGGCCTTGAGCAGCATCTCCCCCTTGGTGGCGAAGGAGCTGGTGTCGCCGGTTTCCGCGTTCACCTTCTTCGCCTTGCCGTCGGCAAGCACGAACAGGAACTTGCCGTCGGGTGACAGTTCCATCCTCGCACGGTTGGCTCCGAGCTTCGCGAACTGCCTCGTCTGGTGGGTGCGGAGCCCCGTCTTCCACACGTCGTAGCCCTTGTCGAACTTGGTCAGGTAGAAGAGTTGCTCACCGTCCTTCGACAGTACCCAGTCGGTGATGTCCGACGTGTGCACGGTGAGCCGCGCCTTGCGCTCATCGAGATTGGGCCAGTCGATCGTGAGCGGGGTGACCGCCGCCGAGTCGGCCTTCGCCTTGGTCGTGGAATCCTTCTTGGTCTTGTCCTCCTGCTCCTTGACCAGCGCAAACTCCTCGCGCGAGAGCCGGAAGCGATCCCAGGCGGCCCGGGTGAAGAACATCCCGTAGACATCGGCGGTCGCCAACCCTCCACCCTCGGTTCGGTCCCCCTCGCGATCCGAGGCGAAGATCATCGCCTGGCCATCGAGGACCCACTTCGGGCCGCCATTGTCATAGCCGCTGTGGGTGAGGTCGTGCAGCTCTCCGGACCCATCGGCCGAGATGAGGCCGACCTGGGGCGTGAAGATCCGGTTCGGCAGCCCGAACTGGACCAGGAACCACTTCCCGTCGGGCGACCAGGTGTAGTACTGGTCGCCGTCGGCGTAGGAGTAGTTGTGCTCCGCGGTGAGAATGGTGCGCGACGCCTTGGTGGCGAGGTTCACGACCCGGAGCACCACCCGGTTTTCCAGGTAGGCCACCTCCTTGCCGTCGGGCGAGAACTCCGGCTGGTACTCCTCGGCCGCGGTCGCGACCACCGGCGTCTCGGTGAGCACCGTCGACATCGCGAAAAGTGGCTCTTCCTTCCGCGCGATGGTCGTCATGTAGACGTTCCACGTGCTGTCGCGCTCGGCGGCGTAGACCAGCGACCGGCCGTCGGGACTGAAGTGCACGCTCCGTTCCTGCCATGGCGTGTCGGTGATCCGCTTGGTCGTGCCGCCGTTCACGCTCGACACGAAGATCTCCCCGCGGAAGACGTAGGCGAACTCCTTGCCGTTGGGCGAGAGCGTGGCCTCGGTGAACGTGCTGTTGACGGGCACCACGGTGTCGATCGCCGCCCTGCCGTCGACACCGAGGCTGATGGCGACCTTCTGCGGCTGGCCACCCGGTGCCATGGTGTAGATCTCACCGTCGTAGCCGAAGCAGAGCGTGCCACCGGTGGCCCGGGTGAGGAAGCGCACCGGATTGCGGGTGAAGTGGGTGACGGCGGTCGACTGCGACGGATCGGCGAGCGTGCTGTGACGGACGTTGAACGTGCTGTCCTGCTCGCTCAGGTAGTAGAAACCACCGTTGCCGTCGGAGACCGGGTTGCGATCCTCACCGATGAACGGGGTGAGTCGCGTGTATTGCCGGGCCGCGACGTCATACGACCAGACGTCTCGGGTCACCGATGATGTGTGGTGCTTCCGCCACTGGTCCTCGTAGCCCTTGACGTCCTCATACAGGATGTGACGGCCCGAGGCGTCCACCGTGGCGTTGAGCGCTGGCACCGGCAGGACCATCGTGGGGCGACCACCAGTGACCGGCACGGCGTAGAGCTGCGACATCAGGCCCGACGGAAACTGCGCATTCGAGGGCAGCGGCTGGCGATATGCCGAGAAGAGCACGGTCTTGTCGTCGGCGGAGAACGAACTGGGTAGCTCGGTGGTGGAGTGGAAGGTGAGGCGGGTCGCCTCACCACCGGCCGATGGCATCACGAACACATCGAAGTTGCCGTGCCGATCGGAGGCGAAGGCGATCGACTTGCCATCGTGACTCCAGACCGGGGCGAACTCGTGTGACGCACCGACCGTGAGAGGTATGGCGGCCCCACCGCCGGCCGGGACCAAGAAGATGTCGCCCTGGTACTCGAAGGCAATCGTCTGTCCGTCGGGGGAGATCGCCGGATAGCGGACCCAGAGCACATCTCCCGGGGGTGTCGGTGCCGATCCGGGAAGTCCGACCATGAAGACGGCGCCGAGCATGGCGCGACGGACGGCATGGCGAAGGCTGCCTGGCATCGTGGACCTCGGGAGGGCGGGCGGGGAGGCGAACTGTCAGAATATACGCCTCGGGACAGAACCCGCTCGTGGCCGAGACTGTCGTCGTGCAGCAGGGCGCCTAGTGCGCCTCGAGTCGGCCGAGCATGCTCTCGAGCGAACGCTTCAACTTGTCAATCGCGCCGTCGAGCGCCTGATCAATGGTCCCGGCCTGATGGCTCACCGCCACGGGCTGGTGGGCGGTGGGGCGCGCCTCGATCAGGCAGCGCTTGTCGGCCACGCCATCCTTGGCCTTGCTGTTGATGTCGCTGAAGTGGACTTCCACCCGGGTCATCTGTTCACTCAAGTGCCCAAGGCCCTCCACGACGGTCGCCTCGACCTGGTGGGCGAGCCGTTCGGTACCGTGAATATTGGAATCGGTGCTGAGTTGAACGAGCACGTGCCGCTCCTCGCTGCGAGTCGACTGACCCACGAGATGTGGTCGAGTGACTCGACACTGCAATCTACTCAATGTGCGCAATCGAGGCGGTCAGGCACGTGTGCAGCGCGGTCCGTGCCTCGGCGCGAGAGGCGTCGCGGCCGATCGAGACAACGCTACCGCCGCGCGTCTCCGCCGTAGAGGAATCGCAGCGCCTCCGGGAACCGCTTCGCCCATGCGCTGGCGTTGTGGGTGGCACAATCGTCCACCACGACATCCACCGCACTGGCTCCATGACTTCCGGCCAGCACCGTGCGCCCCAGCCGCCGCACGTTCGCGACGGCCTCGAGATTGTCCTGATCGCCGCGTCCGCAGTCCTGCTTGCCCAGCTCGTTGGTGCCGATCCCCAGGTAGACGCGCGCGGGCCAGGCGCGAGCGGAATCGGCCATGCGCAGGACATGGTTGCTGTCGACATACAGCGAGGGACTCTCCACCAGCAAGCGCCCGAAGACGTGCGGTCGAGCGGCTGCGGTGTAGGTGGTGATCAATCCGCCGAACGACGCCCCCCCGAGCCCCGTGTGCTCGGGCCCCTGCAGGGTCCGGAAGCGCGCGTTGACGAAGGGCATCACCTCGTCGACCAGGAATGCCGGGTAGCGCTTCCCCACGGGAGCAGGATCGGGCGGCGACAGATACTCGTCGGCCCACGGGAGATACTCGTGTGCACGGCCGGTGCGGCCGGCGTTGTCGATCCCGACCACGATCATCGGGGGAATGGCACCGGCCGCGATCAGCGACGTCACCGTCTCATCGACTCGCCACTCGTGCTTGCCAAACTGTGCAGTGGCGCTGTCGAAGAGCTCCTGTCCGTCGTTGAGGTAGAGCACCGGGTAGCGGCGGTCGCGGTTGATCGGATCGTCGTAGCCCGCCGGCACCAGCACCCGCAAGGTGCGCGTGTTGCCGAAAATCGTGCTGGTGAAGCGCTCGAAGCGGAGGTCACCCGTGACCGCACCAGATGTCGGGTGAGGCTGCTGCGCCTGCGATCGGGGTGCGCAGGTCACCAACGGGATCAGGACGGCGAGCGTCGCGGTGGTTCGTCTGGGCATGCGAAGCAACCTATGCCGGGGATCGTGCCCCGGGGTCAACATCCGGTCAGGGGGACGAGCTCTCACCCCTACGGCACCGCCACCCCCTGCCGCGCCAGCACCGCCGGATCCTCGCGCCGCGGATCGAATGCCCGCAGCCGGTACGACCAGGTGTAGCTCGTGTCGCGGAGTCGGTACGGGTCGTGGGTCCACGATCCCCACGAGTCGTCGCCGCCCACCCCGATCTGGTGCAGGTCGAGCGCCAGCCAGGTGAACGGTCGGGGGGTGATGTCGCTGATGTGCCGGTTGATCGTCTGGTCGCGATCGACGAACCCCGCGCCCGGTGTCTCGAAATCCTCCGGCAGGTTGTGGTGCGCCTCGACCTCGAGCAGCGGTGCGCCGACGGCGAGCAGCCCCACGCTGTCGCCGGTGATCGCCACCCAGCGAACATCGGTCTTGTTGCCGTTCTCCTGCGGTCGCACATACGGGAAGTACTGGTCGGCCACCGTGCCGCTGTAGCGACCGACGAACGCCGCCGTCTTCCGATCCCAGTAGTTCTCGAATGGTCCGCGCCCGAACCAGGTCATCCGGTCGAAGCCATCGGGGAGGATCATGTTCACTCCCACACGCGGCAGCTCAGGCGACTCGGCGGTGCGGGTGAAGGTGTTGTGAACCTGGATGTCGCCGTTGAAGAGCACCAGGTATGTGCTGGAGAAATGCGCCACGTCGGCACCACCGTCGTCATGCAACACCTGGTCGAACGCGATCCTCACGACCCCGGGCGGTGACCGAGTCACCCGCGGTGCCGAGGTGGTGATCCGTTCGGCGGCATGCCGCCAGACCATCGCCCGTCGCGGCAGGCCGTTGCCCCAGTCGTTGTCGGTTGCCGGACGCCAGAGGTTCGGCCGCGGGCCGCGCTGGATGACCTCGGCACCCTTGTAGGTCAGGTGGGAGAGCGTTCCCTGCCGCAGGTCGAAGCGGGCAACCGTACTCCCCGCCGTCACCGTGATCCCGGTGCTGTCGCGCGCGACGTCGATCGGAGGTCCGCCATTGCCTTCGTATCCCATGATGGCCACGCGCTCCGACAAGGCGAACTGCTCCCGCGCCTGGACCGTACCGGCGGGCACCAGCCCGAGTGCCGTGGTGCGAACCAGCGCCAGGTTGAGGAAGTACTCGTGCCCCGGTTCCGTGGTCGGCAAGGTGTAGCCGAGTGACACCACCGCACTGTCGCTCGGTGCCACCCGCGGTCGCACCACCCCGGAATCGATCGCGACACCGTCATCGGTGATCGTCCACGTGAGCTCGAAGCCGTCGAGTGTGGTGAAGAAGTACTCGTTCCGTACCAGGACCCGCCCCGCCTTCAGGTCGACCGGCACGAAGTTGACGTCCTGGTAGACCTTCTTCACCTCTTCAAGCCCCGGATGCGGCACCCGGTCGGGGCCCACCAGCCCGTTGATGTTGAACGAGCCGTCGCTCGGCACCCCCGCTGGGCCGTAGTCGCCGCCGTAGGCCCAGAACGGCCGCCCGCTCCAACTCGTGTCGGCCAGCCCCTGGTCGACCCAGTCCCAGATGAAGCCGCCCTGGAGCTTGGGGTACTTCTTGATCACGTCCCAGTAGTCCTGGAGGTTGCCGGTGCTGTTGCCCATCGCGTGGGCATACTCGCACATGATCAGCGGCCGGTCGCCGTCGCCCTCCGCATAGCGGATCAGCCACTGGATCCCCGGATACATCGGGACCCGCAGGTCGGAGTGCCGCCGGTAGCGGTCGGTCTCGCGCTCGTACTGCACCGGGCGAGAAGTGTCGCGCTGGTGAATCCAGTCGTAGGTGGCCACGAAGTTCTCGCCGTCGCCCGCCTCGTTGCCGAGCGACCAGATCACGATCGACGGGTGGTTCTTGTCCCGTTCGATCATCCGCTCGGTGCGATCCATGTGCATGGTGAGCCACGCCGGCTTGGTGGCGAGGGTGTACTGGGGGCTGTAGCCCATGCCGTGCGACTCGATGTTGGCCTCGCCCACCACGTAGATGCCGTATTCGTCGGTCAGCTCGTAGATCCGCTCGGGCTCGGGATAGTGCGAGAAGCGGATGGCGTTGATGTTGTGCTGCTTCATCAGCGCCAGGTCGCGACGCATCATCGCCTCGTCGAGCACGTGACCGTTGAACGGATCGTGCTCGTGGTAGTCGGTCCCCTTGATCAGCACCGGCTTGCCGTTGACCAGGTACTGGCTGCCCTTCACCTCGGTGGTGCGGAACCCGATCCGGTTGGACACCGACTCGACCGTGCGCCCCTGAGCATCAACCAGCGTGAGGGTGAGAGTGTAGAGGTTCGGCTGCTCCGCCGACCACGCCCGCACCCGCGGGACACTGGCCTCGACCCGCAGCGCCGAGTCACCGGAGACTCTCCGTTCCAGCACCACCCGATCCCCGTCCCACAACTTGACCACCACCGTGTAGCCCCGTGTATCGCCTGTCGCCTGTCGCCTGTCGCTCGTCGCCCCCTGCCTGTCGCCTGTCGCCTGTCGCCTGTCGCCTTGCAGCACCACATCCACCGCCAGCCGTCCATCCCGGTAGTCGGCGCTCAAGCCCGCGTGCACGAAGAAGTCGCGAATGTGCGTCTTCGGGCCGGCGTAGAGGTACACGTCGCGGGTGATGCCGCTCAGTCGCCAGAAGTCCTGGTCCTCGAGGTAGCTCGCCGAACTCCAGCGATAGACCTCGAGCGCGATGGTGTTCTTGCCCGGCGTGCACGAAGCTCGTCACGTCGAACTCTGCCGGGTCCTTGCTCCCCTCGTTGTAGCCCACCATCCGGCCGTTGACCCAGAGGTAGTAGGCCGAGCTCACCGCGCCGAAGCGGAGGTAGATCTCGCGGCCGGTCCAGTCGGTCGGCACCGTGAAGGAGTGCCGATACGACCCGACCGGGTTGTTGTTGGCCGGGAGCTCGGGCGGCGTGGGGCGACTATCGGGATGGAAGGGGTACTTGCTGTTGGTGTAGATCGCGACACCGTAGCCGTACCGTTCCCAGTTGGCTGGCACCGGGATGGTCGGCCAGGCGGAGTCGTCGAAATCGTCGCGGTAAAAGCCCGCCGACTTGTCGGCGGGACGCCGGACCCAGTGGAACTTCCAGAGCCCGTTGAGCGACTGGTACCAGGGTGCGGCGGTCGGCTGGTCGCTCAGGTAGAACGGCGCCGTGTTCCGGGCGGTGCGCGCCGCGGCCTCGGTCGGCCAGGCGGTGAAGCTCGCATGGGTCGGCTCCACGTTCCGGCGCACCACGGCCGGGTTGGCCCAATCGGGCATCGGCCCGTCGCGGACCGGGGTGTCGGCCTGCTGGGCCGACAGCGCCCGGACAGGAACCCCGCCTGCCAGCAACGCGAGGATGGTGGTGGCGAGGATTCCTGTCCGAGACGCGATCATGACTTCTCCAGACGGCGGGGTGGGACCTCCCCGAAATTACTCCGGCGTGGCCGGCGGGGCGATCCCGCTGAACATGTCGACCACGTAGCGCCACTGGCCGTCGTCGCCGCGCCGCAGCACCTCGGTGTACTTCACCGTCTCGCGTGCTGCCGCCCATGGTGAAGGTCGCCGTGCCGACCGGAGTAGGCCAGGTCACCGATGCCGTAGGTGTGCGTCGTGTTGAGCGCCATGTTGCTCGCGCCCGCCCTGCGATGAGCCCGGCAAGCGTGGCGCCGATACCGTCGCCCTCGAGAGCGGGGGAATCGGGCGGCATCAGCATGGCATCGGAGGCATAGATCGCCATCACCGCGGCCGAGTCCTTGGCATTCATCGCGGCGGCAAAGGCGGCATCGACTGCCCGGACCGAATCGAGCGCCGCGGCCGACAGCGGCTCGGGCGTGGCGCTGGCGGGCGTGGCGGGCGTGGGACTGCAGGCCGCGGCGAGAACGCCGAGCACCGTGAGGTGCGACAGACGCATGGGAAAGGCTCCAGATGACGGGATGGTCGGGGGGACCGACAGGGACAAAGCTAGGGCCGAATTGCCCCGGCGGGGAATGCTTGAGCAGTAGTGCCCCCGATCCAGCAGATGCCGGCCGCACGGGTCCTTTCGCTGCTCGCTGGGCGCCCGGCCCGTGAGGACCGGCAGTTGGTGTACACCGCGCCCAGAAATCCGCTCCAGGACCCATGCGACCGGCATTGCCCAGGATCCCACCGATGCCGCATGTCGGTGTTAGCATTTGTGAGCCACGATCGGCCCGACCGTCAGCTCCTCCCCTGTCCCGGAGCCTCCATGCGCCGCATCGCCTTGTTCCTCCTCATCCTCATCGCGGGGTCCAGAACCGTGAACGCCCAGACCCCCGTCGAGAAGCCCGATCCCTACATCTGGCTTGAGGACTGGACCGGCGACCGCGCCATGACCTGGGTCAAGGCGGAGAACGCGAAGACCACCGACGTGCTGGAGAACGACCCGCACTTCCAGGGCTTCTACCAGAGCGCGCTCAAGATGGCCCAGGCCGAGGATCGGATTCCCGGCGTCTCGTTCATCGGCGGCCGGCTCTACAACTTCTGGCAGGACTCCGAGCACATCCGCGGCATCTGGCGGAGTACCACGCTCGAGAGCTACCGCACCGACGATCCCGAGTGGACCACCGTCCTCGACCTCGACGCCCTGGCCAAGGCGGAAGACGCCAACTGGGTCTGGCACGGCGCCAATTGCCTCGAGCCGACGGAGGATCGCTGCCTGTTGAACCTCTCCGACGGTGGCGAGGACGCCGTGACGGTCCGCGAGTTCGACCTGACGACCGGATCGTTCGTGGCCGACGGCTTCGTCCTCCCCAAGGGGAAGCAGAACGTGTCGTGGATGGATCGCGACACCCTGCTGGTGGCGCGCGAATGGAACCCGGGCGAGATGACCGCCTCGGGCTATCCCTACATCGTCAAGAAGCTGGCACGCGGCCAGTCGCTCGCCGACGCCACGGAGATCTTCCGCGGCACCCCCGACGACGTCTGGGCCGGTCCGGCCACCCTCGACGACGGTGCCGGCCACCGGATCTCGCTGGTCAATCGTGGCCGCGACTTCTTCCACCAGGAGTGGTACGTGGTGCGGCCGCACGATGTGGCGCGGCTGGCGATCCCGGCCAAGGCCGGCCCCACCGCGATCCTCGACGGCCAGGTGATCATCAAGCTGTCGGAGGACTGGGTGGCCGGCGGCACCACCATCAAGAGTGGCGGCCTGGCCTCCTTCTCGACGGCGACCGCGATGCAGACCCCCGACGCACTGGCGCCGGTGGCGATCGTGGAACCGGGTCCCCGTGAATCGGTGTCCGGTGCCTCCGCCACGAAGCACCACCTGATGGTCGGGATGACCGACAACGTGCGCGGCCGGGTCTACAGCTTCACCCGCGCCGCCAACGGGACGTGGAGCCGCACGCTCCTTCCCCTCCCCGACAACATGACCACCGGTGTCGGCAGCACCGACTCGCGCAGCGACATGGCGTTCGTCGCGGTGACCGGCTTCCTGACGCCGACCAGCTACTGGCTCGCCGACGCCGCGACGGCCACGGCCCGCACAGTCAAGTCGTCGCCCACCCGATTCGACGCCTCCGGCAGTGTGGTGGAGCAGTTCGAGGCGACGTCGACCGATGGAACGAAGATTCCCTACTTCATCGTGCACCCGAAGGTGATGCCGCTCGACGGTTCGACGCCGACGATCCTCACGGCCTATGGCGGATTCGAGCTGTCCAGGACGCCCTCGTATGGCGCCGATGTTGGCAAGCTCTGGATCGAACGCGGGGGAGCCTATGTGCTGGCCAACATCCGTGGCGGCGGCGAGTTCGGGCCGGCCTGGCACGAGGCGGGGCTCAAGACCAAGCGACAGGTCATCTACGACGACTTTGCCGCGGTTGCCAAGGACCTGATCGCCCGCAAGATCACCTCGCCCCGCCGACTCGGCATCGTCGGCGGCAGCAACGGCGGCCTGCTGATGGGCGTGGAAATGAACCAGCACCCCGAGCTCTTCCATGCGGTGCAGATCGCCGTGCCGCTGCTCGACATGCTCCGCTACGAGCAGATCGCCGCCGGCGCCAGCTGGGTGGGGGAATATGGCAGCGTCAAGAACCCCGACGAGCGGGCGTTCCTGGCGAAGATTTCACCCTACAACAACCTCGACCCGAGCAAGAAGTACCCGATGCCGTTCATCTGGACCACCACCAAGGACGACCGGGTCGGCCCGCAGCACGCCCGCAAGTTCGCGGCGCGGATGGCCGAGTACGGCATGCCGTACCTGTATTACGAGGTGATCGAGGGCGGCCACGGCTCGGGCGCCAACGCGATCCAGAGCGCGCACACCACGGCGCTGGGCTACACCTACTTCACCAGGCAGCTGATGGACGACCGGGCGATGGTGCCGTAGGGCGTCACCTCGTGGCGGCCATCACTCGAGTGGTCGCCACGACTCGTGCAGGTGGACCATCTTCCAACTGGTATCCTGTCGCTCCCAGATGGTGGTCATGACCATGTAGTTGGTGGTGTCGGTTCCGTCCAGCCGGTTGATCGTGTAGCGGCCCTCGCGCACCACGTAGGCGGCGTTGGCCGACAGCGCGTGGGCGGTGAGGGTATCAACCGACCACGCCGCCCCCGTGCGCCCCTGCACCATTCGGCCGCACCCCTCGGTCATCATCGCCTGGGTCCGCACCACTATGCCCCCGGAGACGAAGATCGGGGCGCGGTCGCCAATCGACTTCAGCCCGGACTGGCAGTCGAGCGCGTCCACGCTGCGGTTCATTCCGTCCTCGAGGACCGTGACCGTGTCGCGGATCGCCTGGGCTTCGTCGGCGCTCAACGGTGCGTCCGATGGCGCGGCGCAGCCGGCCGCCAGCATCAGTCCACCGACCGCGACACACCTCGTGACCAGCTCATTCCAGCTCCGTGTCATCTGGTGCTCCCGTGTTCGGGAGGCTGCGGCAGCGTGCCGGCAGCCTGATGCGCCGTCCAATCGTCAATCTGCGTCGCGCGGCCGGGTCGACTCGTGATAGTGCATCTGCTTCCACCCGTCGGCTGGTTCGCCGAAAGACGATGCTCGACACGTGATACAGCTTCATCGGTTGGTCATCGCCCATGTAGTACACCAGGTTGCCCTGCCGAACGAGGTAGGCCACGTCGCGCGACAGCACGTGGGCATCGGAGGTCGTGATCTCCATTGTGGTGCGGGTGATCCCGCTTCCGCTCCTCCGACAGAGTGCCTCCAGGTCGGCTCGTGACCGGAAGACCTTGCCACCGCTCACCACCATCGGTTCGTCGCCGGTGAAGATGTCGAGCACGCCCAGGCATTCTTCGGTCGAGTTGAGCGTGTCCTGCCTCGCGGCGATCGCACCGAGGGTGTCGGCGATCGCGGCCCGCTCGAGATCCGTCAGTGGGGCAGGCTCCGCCGGCTGGCAGGCCGCGGCGACAAGCATCGTCGCGGCCAGCCCAGCGAGTCGTGCGATCCGGTTCGACGATACAGTCACGTGGCACTCTCCAGTGAAGTAGTTGACCCACTGGTGCTCGAAGGGGTGCCCTACCCGGGAAACGCCCTTGCCCTGATCCCCTTGGGCGCCGCCTTGGCGCGGCGCACGCGCGTCTCCGCTCGCTTCGCCTCGGCCACGTACTGGGCCCAGGCGCGCCGGTGCGCCGGCGGCAGCGCCTCGAACAGCTTCGCGACTTCCCGGTCCTTCTCGAACACCGCCCGCAGTTCATCGGGGATCTCGACCACGCGTGGTGCCGGATCGAGTTCAACGGCCACCGCCACGGTGTCGCCGCGCTCGACCCCGGCCGCTTCGCGCAGCTCGCGCGGAACCGGCATCCGGAGCACTCCCTCGCCCCGGCTGGCCGTGCCCCGGAACGGGGCCCCGGCAATGGTGCCGCGAATCGGGTGCGTGCCGGATCCCCACTCGCTTGCCAGTGTGTCCGGAATCACCAGGAAGGTCCACGTGCGATAGGGGGCCTTCTGGCCCGAGACCAGGGTGGTCTGGAATCGGTGATGCATCGATCCTCCCTTCCCCATCGTCCTTCAACCGTCAGATCGTCTGCAGCAACTCGCGGTAACCGGTCTGGTAGAGATCAGTGTAGCCCTTGAGTGCCGCGTGCAGCGCCTCGTTGGTCGCGTAGTTCTTGAGCTCGGCCTCGAATCCGCTGATGCTGTCGACCTCGATCTCCAGCACCACTCGGTTGAAGTCGCCGGTCACGTCGGTGAGCACCCGGAAGTTGGTCATGCCGGCGGCCTCACCGGCGCTCTTCATCTGGGCGGCCAGCTTGCTGCCCTGACCGGGTTTGGCGACCAGGACGTCGCGGATGATGATCATGGCTTCCTCAGGATGATGGTGAGCTTGCGGGCGCGGCCGGGCCGCGGTGGGCCACCCAGATCTACTGCCCGAAAGCCAATTCAGCCAGCTACCGCAGCTCCAGCACCACCACCGACCTCGGCGGCATCGTCACCGGTGAGCCGACCGTCGGCCACCCGGGCGCCGCTGAACGGCACCGGTCGCACCACGTCGGGGTGCTCGAACGAGTTGTAGCTGTTGATCGCCGGTGCGGTCAGCACCCGCCCGGTCACGCCGTGCGCCTGCGTGCCACGGAGGTCGGCCACGACAACGCGCGGGTGGTCCGGATCCCGGTTGCTCATCGTGATGTGGATCACGCCGAGACTGTCGCGCGAGGCCGACGCGCTGATCGCGACCATCGAATCGTCGTCGACACCGTACTCGGCGCCGTGGGTCACCGCGATCGGCAACATCACCGCATCCTGGTGGACCGTGTACATCTCGAACACGTGGTAGGTGGGCGTCAGGATCATCGCCGGACCACGCGTCAGGACCATCGCCTGGAGCACGTTCACCATCTGGGCGATGTTGGCGCCGCGCACCCGGTCGGCGTGGTTGTTGAAGATGTCGAGCGTGGTCGAGGCCACCAGCGCGTCGCGGAGCGAGTTCTGCTGGTAGAGGAATCCCGGGTTGGTGCCCGGTTCCACGTCGTGCCAGATGCCCCACTCGCCCACGATCAGCGCGACCCGCTTCTCGGGATCGTAGCGGTCCATGATGGTGGCGTGGTGCCGGATCAGCTCGTCCATGTGCGCGGCACGCTGCAGCGCCACGAACCACTCGCGCTCGTCGAAGTCGGTGGCCGAGCCCTTGTGGCTCCACGGACCGACGACGGTGTAGTAGTGCATGTCGAGGCCGTCGATCATCCAGCCGGCCTGCTTCATCAGCACCTCGGTCCAGTTCCGGTCGTCGCCGTTGGGGCCGGTGGCGATCCGGAACGGCCGGGTCGAGTCGTTGTAGCGTCGCAGGAACTCGGCGAAGCGGCGATACTGGTCGGCGTAGAACTCCGGCCGCATGGCACCGCCGCAGCCCCAGCTCTCGTTGCCCACCCCGAACCACCGCACGTTGTACGGTGCCGGGTGGCCATTGGCCGCCCGCAGATCGGCCAGCGAACTGCCCCCCGGGTGGTTGAGGTACTCCCACCACTCGGCCATCTCCCGAGGCGAGCCGGTGCCCACGTTGCCCACCACCCACGGCTCGGCGCCGATCCGCCGGGCAAGCTCCATGAACTCGTGGGTGCCGAAGGAGTTGTCCTCCACCACGTTGCCCCAGAGCACGTTGACCATGCGGGGACGGTTCGCGGCCGGGCCGATGCCGTCGCGCCAGTGGTAGTAGTCGGCAAAGCAGCCGCCGGGCCACCGGATGTCGGGCACGTGGATCCGACGCAGGGCGGCGATCACGTCGTCGCGAAGGTGCCACGGCTGGCTGTCTGCCCGGGTCCACACCCCGTCATAGATGCCACGACCGAGGTGCTCGGCGAATTGGCCATAGATATGGCGACTGATCGTGTCACGACCGAGGTCGACGTTGACGACCAGACGGGTCTCGGCCTGGCCGGCAGCGCGGCCGGGGAGCGCGAGCGCGCCGAGCAGCAGGATCGGGACGAGCGCGCGACAACGGGTCAACCGGTTGGGGAACATGCCATCCAATCTACGGCTCGCCGTTCGAGCTGAACAGGAGGACCGTCACAGCTCGTCTACGAACTGTCTTGGGCTGAGCACTCGGATCCCCTCCCAACCGGATACCCGAAGCAGCGCTCGATCACCGGAGACGACGACCGCGGCCCGTCCATGGAGCGCAGCGGCCAGGAAGATGTCGTCGTCGGAGTCGTCGCTTACCTGGTTCGGAAGGGGAGGCGCCACGACGAGCGTGGCGTGCACCACGATCACGGAGAGGATCGGTGCCAGCGCCTCTGTTCGCTCTGGATAGCGTCGCCCGAGCGCCGCACCTGCACGCTCGTATTCGCCGAGGATGTCGGAGGAGAGCATCAGCTCGAAGCGGCCGGCGACCCATGCCTCGAGGACTCGCCCCGGAGTGCCTCCAAAGAAAATGCCGGAAAGCACCACATTGGTGTCGACCACCACCCTCACCGTCGGCGGCGGGCCTTCTGCGCAGCAGCCGTCACGTCGGCCGGCTTCATCCCGGTCTCGCGGGCGACCCGGCGGGCCCGACGGACGAGCGGGGCGAACTCCGACAGGGCCGGGGCCTCGAGGCGCTTGAAGATCACCACGTCGTCCTCGGCGATGACCACGAACTGGGTTCCCGGCTCGAGACCAAGCCGGACGCGGATCTCCTCAGGGATGACGACCTGCCCCTTGGAGGAGAGGGTGGTGGTGGCAGCGGAGCCCATCGGATCTCCCGGTTGAAGCTTACCAGTAAGATCGTCGGGGATGGGAATCGAGGTCAAGCGGCCGCCGCCGGGAGAGGGAGCATCCAAGTTGGTTCGTGAGGCTCAACGAAAGCGCAAACCTGTGCTGAGTTCTCCCACCCCGAACCTCGCACCCACGTCGAAGCCAGTCGTGATCGCCAGGGCTCGCCCTCTGGTGAACGTGGGCTTGTCAATCGCCGGCCAGAGCGACTGGCGGACTCAGCCCTCCGCAGCGCCCTTCCGCCGCACGATCACATGCGTCGCCTTGTCCGACGCGGCGTGCTCGACCACCAAGTAGCCCAGTGCACAGGTGTCGATTCCCTGGAGGAGGTGTTCCCCGGAGCCCAGCAGGATCGGGGAGATCGCGATGTGCAGCTCGTCGATCAGTCCGGCCGCCAGGTACTGCCGCACGGTCTCGACGCCGCCGCCGATCCGGACGTCCTTGTCGCCTGCCGCCTCGCGGGCCCGCTCCAACGCCTCGTGGATCCCGCCGGTGACGAAGTGGAAGGTGGTACCGCCCTCCATCGGGATCGGATCGCGGGGATGGTGGGTCAGCACGAAGACCGGGAAGTGATACGGCGGGTTCTTGCCCCACCACCCCTTCCAGTCGCTGTCGCCCCATGGCCCGCGGCTCGGCGCGAACATGTTGCGACCCATGATCCAGGCACCGACGTTCCGGAAGCCGCGCGAGGCATACTCCTCGTCGAGACCGGTGGTGCCGTCCTTGCCCATCATCGCCTGGAAAGTGCGAGTCGGGAGGAACCACTCGTGCAGCCGCTCACCACCAGCGCCGAGCGGCTGCTCGAGTGACTGGTCGGGGCCGGCGCCGTAGCCGTCGAGCGAGATGGCAAATGATTCGACGCGGAGGAGGGGCATGGCTGACTCCATCGCTGGTTCGTGTGTATCGGCGTGGCATGGGCTTCAACACCGAGGGCGGGAATGACCTTGAGCACCGTATCGTAGCGTGGCCTGGCGCCGGGCGTCAGTGGCTCCGCCCCTGTCACCCCCTACTCCTCCGCCCCGATCCGCCGGACCACCTTGCCGCTGTCGCCCAGGAACTCGATCGCCGCGGTGCCCGCCGAATCGACCACCAGGCGAAGCCGCGAGCGGCCCTGGGCGTCCGCGAGGATCACCGCCGCATCACCATTGAATCGCCGACCGACGAACACCCGCAGCCGTCCGCCATTCTCGCGCCACCGCGCCATCGCCTTCCGCCGGGCCGCCGTATCCGTCATCGCCCGGATCCGCTCGTACTCGGCGCTCCATTCCGCGTTGGTCACGTTCGTCGAATAGTCCGAGATCGCCAGCCCCGCCCGGCGGCGACCATCGTTCTCCACGTATTGCAGAGCAATCGTCTGATCCCGGTTGTACTGGTCGAAGGTGAGCGAGCCGACCGCCGTGGGATCGTCGCCCTCGGTCTTCCCCGAGAAGATCAACCCGCCGGCCTCGGTCTCCTCGTCGTTGTAGAAGATCATCCCGGTCCGCTCTCCGGGACCGTAGCCGAACGGCTTGCCCCGCTCGATCGGGCCGGGGGTGCGCTCCCGGTTGGCGAGCACCATCCGCACCTGTCCGTCGGGTTCGACCACGTTGAGCCGCTCCACGCTCAGCTCGTCGAATCGCGCCGAGCCGTGCGCGGCGAACGCCGAGGTGAGGGCCACCAGGGCCAGCACGAGGTTGACGATCACCAGCCCCCGACCGGCATGTCCGTCGAGCAGCTTCATGGTTCGTTCCCTCCGGATTGCCACCGCAGGCGCTGCTGGGCCGGCGCGAGGGTGTTCTTGGTGTGAATGAGCAGGGTGAGTCGCAGTCGCTTGATGGTGTTCTCCAGCTGCATCACCCGGTCGAGCGCCGCGACCGCCGCTGCTTCGTCGACCCTGGGAGCCGCGAGGATCCGGTCGAGTTCCGCCTGCCGGGTAGCGAGCTGTTCCTTGAGTGGTGCGAAAGCCGCCATCGATTCGCGGCTTGCCGTGGCAACCTCCCTGGCCTGCTCCCGCGTCAGCCCCAGGGAGTCGTGCTGGCTCAGGAGCGAATCCGGATCGAAGGCGTACGCGAAGTGGAACTTGAAGTTGGTCGCGATCCGGAAGTTGAACGAGAAGCGCTTGGCGCTGTCGGCCGGCGCCGACGGTTGCTGCGCCGTCGCGGGTCGCGTCACTGCCGCGAGCAGCAGGAGTATTGCGTAGCTGTATCTCATCGGTTCTCCCCTTCCTCGGGCACCGCTGGGGTGCTCACCTCGAAATCCAGCAGCGCATCGGTGCTGGCCTGCCACGCCATCAGCTCGCTCGCCGAGACCTGGGTGGTGCGGTCGTGCTGCCAGAGCGTCACCGCGAGAATCACCGATGCGGTCGCCACGGTCACCAGTGCCAGTCGGCGCACTGGGCGCGGTGACTTCTGTCGCCGGAGCACCGCGTCGAACGACGGCTCGGCGCCGCTCGCGGTCGCGCGACGTTCGGCGAAGCGTTGCCGCAGGTCCGTGTCATCCATGGTCCTTCTCCTCCTGAAGCGGCCGGAGCAGCGTGGCGAGCCGGGCCTTGCCGCGGGCGTAGTGGGTGCGCGCCGTGCCGAGCGGGATGCCGATCACCGTGGCCGCCTCCTCGATGGTGAGCTCGTGCTGGAACACCAGTTCGATCACCTCGCGTTGTCGGCCGCTGAGCGACCGGAGTGCCGACTCGAGCTGGGCCACCCGTTCCTCCTCCTCCAGCGCCTGACCCGCCGGGCGTGGGGCTGGCGGCACCAGCTCGTCGCCGCGCCGTTCGAGCAGCAGCCGGTGGAACCAGCGGGTCCGTCGGCGGCCCATCGCCGAGCGGCGGATCACGCCGAAGAACCAGGTGCGGAAGCTCGACTGGCCGCCGAAGCGGGCCCGTCCCTCCAGCACCGCCAGGTACGCCGACTGCAGCGCATCGGCAGCCTCCTCGGCGTCGCCCCGGCAGCAGTGCCGCGCCCACGCCCAGGCGGCGGGGTGCAGCGCCGCCAGGGCGTCCCGGAGGGAGGCCTCATCCATCGGCGGGTCGGCAGTCAGTGGTCACCACTGGAGATTGGTGGGACGGGACGGCTGGGGATAGGACAGGGGGGTGGGGCGGGCATCCTCATGTCCGAATTCTTCAATACACCAGCCGCGCGCGCGGATTCCTTCGACACAACCGGACCTCCGAGGATCCCATGCCCCGCCGTTCTGTCTTGCTGTCGGCCGTCGTCGCACTCGCCACCGCCCCGCTCGGCGCGCAGGCCATCCCCACCGGCCCCCGTGCCACGGGCTGGGAGTTCACCGGCGACGCGAGAGCGACATCCGACGGACTGCAGATGCGGAACGGCGCCGCCCGCTATCCGGCCACGCGGCTCCGCGATGGCACCATCGACTTCGACATGCAGGTAACGTCGTTTCGCACCTTCGTCTATCTCGATTTCCGGATGCAGTCGGCCGAGGAGCACGAGGAGATCTACTTCCGACCCCACAAGACGCGCCTGCCCGATGCCATCCAGTACTCGCCGGTCTGGAATGGCATCAGCAACTGGCAGCTCTACCACGGGCCCGGCGGCACCGCCGCCATCGGTTTGCCGCCCGGCACCTGGATCCACGTGCGGCTGGTGCTCGCCGGCAGCCACGCGGCGCTCTACGTCGGCGACAGGTCCACGCCGGCCCTCCTGATGAACCTTGCGCGCGACCCCATCGCCGGGTTCCTCGGGTTCCGGTCCTTTGCCGTCGACGACGAATTGCCGACCACCACCGCGGCGATGACCGTGCGCAACGTCGTCGTCACGCCGGCCTCCACCCCGCCGGAGATCCCGGTCCTCGACCCTCAACCAGTGCCCGACGGGCTCGTCACCCAGTGGGCCATCTCCGAGGCGTTCGCGTCGGACTCGAATCCTGCCCGCACGGTGCCCACCGTGACCAGCTGGACGACCCTGCCGAGCGACGCGCGGGGGCTCCTGGTGATCAGCCGCGATGTGGCACCGTTGAAGGGCACGACGTGGAGCGCGGTGCTGGCACGCGTCACCGTGACCGCCGACCGCGACCGGCTGGTGCCGCTCCAGCTCGGCTGGAGCGACGTCGCCACCGTCTTCCTGAACGGCAAGCCCATCTTCTCGCGCGATGACAGCTACCGATTCGACCGCCCGCGGCGCGATGGGCTGATCGGGCTCGATCAGGGAACCATCTTCCTCCCGCTGCGCACCGGTCGCAACGACCTCGTGGTGCAGGTCGCCGACCGCTTCGGCGGCTGGGGCATCATGGGACGGTTCCCCGAACGGGACGGCCTCGCGATCAGTACCGGACCCTGACCGATGTGACATCGTCCGGCTCCTATCTTTGGGGGCATGGACACCCTGGCTCCACGGCACCAACTCGGTGGCTATGTCGAGGTTCCGGCTCCTGTCGGGCTCGCCACCGTGGTGGATTGCGCCTGGGCGCATGTCGTGCTCGAGGAGGCGCCGCCGAGCGTTGACGCGCATCGCGTCGTGCCCGATCCGGGACTCAGCCTCTCCATCAGGGGTCGACGGGTATCGGGAGCGCTCACCGACGTGCAGGTGTGCGTTGTGGGTCCGGTGACCCGCTGGCGACCCTATCCGTTCGAGCCCGGCGCCGAGCTGGTTGCCGTGCGCCTCTGTCCCGAATGGACGGTCTCCCTCCTCGGCCTGCGGAGCTGGGACGTCGCCGACGACCAGCCCGTGCTGACGGACGGCGGCAGCATCGCGCGGCTGATCGACCGGGCGTCTGTCGGCAGCTCGTGGCGGGACACGCTCCGGGCCCTCACCGACCACATCCAGGAACAGCTGCGGGCCGCCGATGTGCCGAGCGAACGTCTCGGGCGAGCACTGGCGATGCTCCGCCACGTTCGGGGGCCGGTGCGGACCGTGGCGGATCGACTCGGCTGGAGCGAGCGCCACCTGCGCCGCCTGGCACAGGACGGGTTGGGGGTAGCCCCCAAGTCCTACGCCCGCCTGGCCCGCTTCGCCCGGGTGGTGGTCGCGTCGGATCGCGGCGATCGGCCATGGGCGCAGCTTGCCGCCGAAGCCGGCTTCGCCGACCAGGCGCACCTGGTGCGGGAAACGGTGGAGCTGGCCGGGTGCACGCCGTCGGTGCTCGCCGCCGAACGGCGACGGCAGGATGCGGCATGGGTGGGTGCAGGTCGCCCAGCGATTCCCGCTCTGTAGGGGATCGGCCAGCCGCGCATCCTGGTACGAAGAGCGGCCCCTTCGAACGGAGTTCGGCGACAACCACCGCGGCAAGGCCGAGGTCAGTTGTCAGGTGACCCGATCAGTCTGGTGGTCGCCTGCCAGAGGCCGATCGCCATCTCGCGCGGCCCCTTGCCGTTGATCCGCACCAGTTCCCGCGCCGCGATCACCGGCCGAAAGATCGCTTCGGCGTTGGCCGCCGCGGTCGAGTCGCGGTACACCGTCACCAACAGCACGTCCCAGCCGCCAGGCGCCAGGGAGTCCGCGGGCATCACCTGCACCGCGTAGTCGAGCACGTGGCCCTGTCGCATCACCTCGTCGCGGGCCGGCTGCCAGTTGGCACGAATGAAGGCGAGATAGTCGTCGTGCTCACCGGGGAGGGTGCGCCGGGCATCGAGGGTGACCCACGGCACCGGCTTGGCTGCCTGGGCCACGAGCGCGGGTGCGGGCAGGAGGACAGCCAGGGCGCTCAGGCCCAGCAGACGGGGAAGGATTCGCATGATCGGCGGCTCCGGGTCGAGGGGAGGACGACCGGAGAATCTCGTCTCGCAGGCTGGAGTCGTGCGTCAGTGTGGGGTAAGGGGGCGGAGCGTTCCGGAGCCGCGGGACATTCGACTCCCTCACCAGCCGCGAGAGCCATCGCGTCGCGAAGGTGAGTTGCGCACTCGACCGCACCGCTTGCCCCATGTCCGATATGACATACCTTCCGGACGAAAGAACACGACCGCCGGTTGGTCTGGCTCGACGACCGGATCCGGACCCCGCCGTTCTCGGACTCGGCCAGGGCTGAGGCAGGAATGCTGCTTCGGTGCTTGCAGGGAGGCGAGTCGCTCGGGATGCCGCATTCCCGCCCCATGCCGGCCATCGGGTCAAGGGTCCATGAGCTACGAGTCCAGGACGTGAATGTCTTCTGGCGGATCATCTATCGCCTGGACTCCGATGCTGTGCTGATCGGCGCCATATTCGCCAAGAAGTCCGCCCGCACCCCACCGCTCGTCATCGATCGATGCAGGCGACGGTTCCGTGCCTACGATCGCAGCAAGGAGGAATAGCCGCATGGACCCCACCAAGCAGCGACGCCTGGAAGCCGCGGGCTGGAAGGTCGGCACCGCCGCCGAGTTCCTGGGGCTCTCACCGGACGAAACGGCGTACCTGGAGATGAAGTACTCGCTGAGTCGACGGCTTCGGACGGCGCGAGCGAAGGAGGGCCTCACCCAGGCGGAGCTCGCCGAGCGGCTCGGCTCGAGCCAGTCGCGCGTGGCGAAGATGGAAGCGGGCGACCGCACCGTCTCGATCGACCTGCTGCTGCGATCGCTGCTGCAGATGGGTCTCAGCGCGCGTCAGATCGCGAGGGTGATCGGGTAGCCCACCCCCAAACCCCCAGCCGCGTCCGGACGCGACTGGGGGCTACCTATGGCATCCGGCGCGGTCGCGCGCGGCCCGGAGTTTCGGCGGGCTGGGCGCAAGACACCCGATCGCCCCCTGCCGGTGCCCTATTGCGGTGAGACCTCGACCGACCGCCCCACCCGAGCCTCGAGCCATTCGATCATCCGATCCCACACACCGGGCGCGAAGGCGGCGTCGCGGAGCGCGTCGCGAGCGTCGGCAGCTTGTTCGAGTTCATGGTCGGCCTTGGGCACGATGATCAGGGTGTGATCGCGGTTCCCGGCGGCATCAAGAGCCACCTCGAAGATCGCCCGGTTGACTTCCGGATCGACGTTGAGGTCGAACTCGCCCCATTGCGAGAGCAGCGGGACACGAAGGGCAAGCAAGGCCGGCAACGGATTGTAGTCGCCGTTGAGCCGCCCCCACATCCACCATTGGGGACCTGGCTCGGTCGGCGACCAGACCCAGCGCAGCCATTGCTGCCCCTCCGCCGCGCGGCGTGCGGCCAGATAGTCCTCCCAGCCTTCCCCGGTGCTGCCGTAGTGGAACGCCAACTCCTGGAACCGGCGGATCGCCTGCACTTGCTCCGCGGGAAAGCCGCGCGCGCGCAGGACCGCCTGGGCCCGCAGAATCTCCTGTCGCGCCGGAGTGGTGCCCGCGGCACCGACCAGGATCACCCCCGCCGGGCTGGTCATGGTGGCAGCAAGCGGGACGATCCAGCCTCCCTGACTCAGGCCCCAATAGAAGATCGCCTGGGGATTGATGTCGAATCGTCCGGACAGGGTGTTGGCCGCGGCAGCCAGGTCACGAGCGGTTTGCCGAAACGACACCAGTTGCTCGCCGGTCGACTCGCCGAAGCCGCGCTTGTCGTAGGCGAACCCGGCGATGCCGGACGCGGCGAAGGTCAGCGCCGTGAACATGCCGTGCTCGTTGTAGCGCGTCTGCCAGCTCGAGCCCGGCTGCGCAATCACCACCGGGAACGGTCCCGGTCCCGAGGGCAACACGAGAGTGCCGGCAAGCATCGCGGAATCGTTCGCCCAGGACACCTCCACCAGCCGCAGCGGGATGCGTCGCGCCCGTCGACTTCCCCTGGCGCTGTGCACGAGCGCCGTGATCACGGCACCCTTCTCAACCTCGAAGGTCACGTTCACACTGTCTGCCCGATACTCTTCGGTCCCCGAGCGTTCCAGCGTGGCACGAGTGCCATCGGCGAAATCGCGGATCCGGATGCCCTTGCCGTCTGCTGACTCCCATCCCACCAGCAGGAGCTCTCCGGTGGGATAGCGGTAGGCTCCAACGTGGGGCCTCGCCGGCGGACTCACCGACTGACCCTTGACCGGGGCGACGGCGAGCAGCAACAGACACACCAGGCCCGCAACGGATTCGGGACGAGATCCGGAAAGTGACATCGTCACCTTCCCTTCAGGATCGGGGAGAAGTGGGACCGAGGGCGACCGTTCGAGCGGTCATACGCGGGATCTACTTGGAGAGTTACAACTGTAGTCGAAGGCGACCCGGGGTCTCCATCATCCACCCCGGTACTCGTCGCCATGCGAACCGTGGTGCATTGAAGAATCCACCCCACACCCCCAGCCGCGTCCGGACGCGACTGGGGGCTACCTGGTGGTCCTCCTCATCTCACCTCCGGCAAGCGATACCGGAAGACCCCCACCCCATCCTGCCCCGTGGCAAACAGCACGGTGTCGCCAGACACCGCGATCGTGCTCGCCGGTGCGTCGAGGGCCCAGATGGCGCGGCGACGGCCCTCCCAGTCGAAGACGTGGACGTGCAACGCCTGCCGCGCCTGCGGACCGGCCGGCCCGTCGATGCGCTGGCCCGTGAAGAGCGCATACAGGAATCTCGAGGTGCCCGCACATCCCACGTAGTAGTTCCACTCGACCTTGAACCACAACTGCCCGCGCTTGTTGATGACCCATTGTCCGTCACTCGCGAACGGCACCTCGGCCATGGCCGTGTGGACGCCGTCGGGTTGGTAGAGGTCGATCTGCCCGGCGGCCAGGTACAACACCGCGAACCGGCCACCGTCCGGCTGGACGCAGAGCACGTAGCCCGATGAGATCGCCCGCCGCGCCTCGACCGACGCCGAATCGGGGCCGAGGAGGGCATTCGGCACGAGCGAGATCAGGGCGCCCGTGCTGTCCGCCAGGATCACCCGGTTGGTGTCGAGGTCGCCGATGCCGACGAGATGCGCGGCATCCCGCCACTGCAGTGCCCACGCATACTCGATGTCATCCCCGAACATCGGAATGACTCGGCGGTCGACGCTTGCATCGCGCGGTTCTCGCGTGAGCCGGCGCAGTCGCGCGTCGTAGGTCCAGATGGCCGCCGTGTCACCGGGTCGCCTGGTGAGTTGGGGGACCTCACCGTAGTCACCAGGCCCCTCTCCCGAGCGACCGCGCGACTCGAGGACGGTGTCCGCGCCGACATCGATCAGGTGCAGGAACGGATCGCCTGATCGATCAGCGATCCAGAGCGTGCTGCCTTCCACCGCCATGTAACGGGGATCGCCGATCGCGGGTGTGGCTGCGACGAGGATGCCATGCAGTGAATCGTCAATGAGCCCGGCGTGCGACAGCGCCACCGTGCCGTCGTCGAGGGTCGTAGTCGCCTGGGGCTTGGGCGAGTCGCACCCGGCGACGCAGCCGAGCGTCACGATCGCGGCTACTTGCCGCCATCGACGCCTCATGGCCTCGGCCGCATCAGTCGATACGTCCGTAGTTCTGCATCCCCACCAGGCTCGGCGTGATAGGCCAGCAGCACATCCTCTCCGATGTCCAGGATGCGGAGTCCGGGAGGCAGGGCGACGGTGCCCAAGGGCGTTCCCGCTTGATCGAAGAGCTCCCAGTGGCCGGCCTCCCAGGGCGGGGTGAAGACTTCCGCCCACAGCCAGCCATGGGCATCGACATGCAGGCCCGCATAGGCGGGCATGGAGTCCGGATACGGCATCCAGGCCAGGGTGCTCACCATCGATGGCTTGAGCGTGCTGTCCGCGTCAGCGAGCGCCCTGAGCCGTGAGGTCCGGATGTCGGCGCCGGTGACGAGCCGACGACTCCGAGGCGTCCCGAATGTGTCGAGCAGCGCTCCATCGGGGGCCCGGCGCTCGATCGTGAACGCCGTGCCATCGGTGAAATACCATCCGGCGTCGCCGACACCGACGGATCCGACCCTTCCGAACGGCACGATCCCCTGGATGAGGTAGGGTGCACTGCGCCTGAACTGCGCTGCCATCAGGGTCTCGCGGAGGACGTGGGGCGTGCCTTCGGCATCGACGCGTACGATCTCCGTCGAGTCCTCATGTACTCCTGATACGGCACTCGCCCCGGGATCGAACGACGTCCGGGCGATGATGTCCCCGTTCGCCAGCGCGCCGAGCATCACGAGGTACTGCGGCGACCGGCCCCCGCCGCCGATCGTCACCATCGGCAGGGCCTTGATCCTCCGCTGGCCACGGACATGGCCGGTCGCATTCATGGACGTCAGGCGATTCTGGAGGTGGTCCCACACGTCGATGCGTCCACGCGGGCCGTGCAGGACACTGAAGAAGAACCTGAATCCGCCGCTCTCATTGGAGCTGATGCTCTTCCTCCAGCTCTCCTTTCCTTCGGCGTCATACCCAATCAGCACCCGCCCATTGGATGCGATCGCGATAATCTGATGGTCGGCGGTGACAACAGCGAGACTCGGCCGCTCGGGCAGGGGATCGATCGTGATCCGCAGTGTGGGGACGGTGTCCAGCGTGATTGGACCAAGCATCGCGAGCGCGCGTGCGCTCGTGAAGGCCAGGCCGCCTTCAGTTACCCGCCTCATCGAGGGAACCGGGAGGGGCCAGCAGACCGAGAGCATCAGCAGCGATGCGGAGCGACCGAGGAAGCTTGGGGGCATCAGCGGCTCTGGAGCGAGGATTCGGTGGGCAACCGGAAGCCCCACGCGGCCGTCGCCTTCCGAAAGGTGGAGCTTGCTAGATGTACTTGCCGTGAGGGAGGTTGTCTACCACGAAGGTGCATCGACCTGAACGGTGCTCGGCCCGTGGCTTGCCCCCGCCAGCGCGGGTGATCAGGAGCGCACCCCACACCCCCAGCCGCGTCCGGACGCGACTGGGGGCTACCTGGGGTCCAGCTCAACTGACATTCCGCTGCCCC
>CAWFPG010000010.1:0-130379 GCA_963817715.1 uncultured Gemmatimonadales bacterium | reverse complement strand
TACAATGTAATTACATCAGGGAGGATGGATGCGGACCACGGCTCGGCTGGTGCAGATCGGGAACTCGCGCGGGGTGCGGATCCCCAAGCCGCTCATCGAGGAGGCCGGATTGACCGACGAGGTCGAGCTCAGGTGAAGGACGGCACCAACGTGGTCCGGCCGCTGGAGGGCACTCGGGCCGGCTGGGCCGAGGCAGCCACAGGCTGGCCGCGGAGGGCGAGGGGCTGCTCGACGCGGAGACGCCGACCCGGTTGATGACGAGGAGTGGACATGGTAGCGTCGCGGGTGGCGCGGGGCGAAATCTATCTGGTGAGTCCCGCCCCACACTCGGCCGGGAGATCCGGAAACCCGCCCCTGTCTGGTGGTTTCCCCGACGAACTCAATGCCCACCTGCAGACCTTCATCGTGGCGCCGCTCACCACCGGCTCGCATCCCTATCCCTTTCGTATTCCCTGCCGCTTGGCCGGCAAGTCGGGACACATCGTCCTCGACCAGCTTCGGACCGTCGATCGCGCCCGGCTGGTGCGCCGGGTTGCCAGGCTCTCCGCCCCGACGCTTGCCAAGGTGCTGACGGGGCTGCAGGAGATGTTCGCGGCCTAATCGCGCCCGCGCGGTAGATTCTCCCAATACCCCACGGCGCTTCCTCCGGAGCGCCGAACCCGCCGTCAGAGGATCACACCCATGATTCGACCGAGGCTTCTGCGCGCCATCGGCCTGGCTCCCACCTTCCTGTTCGCCACCGCCTGCGCTCCCGGGTCGTCCGACGCGCCGGCGACCAGTCAGGACGCCGCCACCGCCGGCTACCACGTGGTCCACGGCTGGCCCCAGCTGCCACCTGGGCGCGACCTGGGAGAAGTCTCGGGCGTGAGTGTCGACACCGCCGGGAACGTGCTGGTGTTCCACCGCAACGAGCGTAGCTGGCCCGCCGACAACGTGCTCTCCCTCGACCCGATCACCGCTCCGACGGTGACGGTGTTCGACAGCCGCACCGGGGCGATCGTCGCCGAGTGGGGCTCCAACGCCTTCGCGATGCCGCACGGGCTCACCGTCGACGCCCAGGACAACGTCTGGCTCACCGACGTGGCGCTGCAGCAGGTGTTCAAGTATTCCCACGACGGCCGTCTGCTGATGACGCTCGGCGAGCGCGGCGTGGCCGGCAACGACAGTGCTCACTTTGACCTGCCCACCAAGGTGGCCGTGGCACCCGACGGCTCGTTCTACGTGAGCGACGGCTACGTGAACACGCGGGTGATGAAGTTCTCGCCCAGCGGCGAGTTCCAGTTCCAATGGGGCACCCCGGGCACCGGACCGGGCGAGTTCGACCTGGTCCACAGCGTCTCCCTCGACACCGAGGGGCGGGTCTACGTGTCCGACCGCAGCAACGCACGGGTGCAGGTCTTCGACAGCACGGGCAAGTTCCTGAGCCAGTGGAGTGGCGCGGAGATCGGTCGCCCGTACGACGTCGCGATCGGGCCGGATGGCGCGGCGTTCATCGCCGACGGCGGTGACCAGCCCGATGCGCCACCCGACCGCTCGGCGCTGGTGGTGGCGCAGCACGATGGCACGGTGACTGAACGGGTCGGTCGCTGGGGCAACCACGACGGCCAGTTCGAGATCGCCCACGACATCGCGGTGGGACCCGACGGTGCCGTGTACGTGGGCGACATCACCGGCAAGCGGATCCAGAAGTTCGTGCGCGGCGGGCAGTGAACAGGGCCCTCGCCTCCCCTGCAACGCTGCTGACGATCCTCGCCGCCTGCGGCACGTCGACGGCCTCGGCTCCCCACCTCGATGCCGCCCTGGCCACTCGAGTGGACAGCGTGGTCGCCGCGGTCATGGCACGGCGCCACGTGCCCGGGATGTCGATCGCGATCGTCGCCGGCGGCGAGACGATCTACGCCCGGGGCTACGGCGTGGCCGCGCTCGCCGGACCCCGCGCCGGACCCGTCACACCCAACACGATCTTCGAGCTTGGGTCGATCAAGAAGCCGGTCACCGCCGCGGCGGTGCTGCAGCTTGCCCAGCACGGGGCGTTGTCGCTCGACGACCCGGCCGAGCAGTGGATCGCCTCGATCAGGATCCCCGGATCGCCGGTGCGAATTCGCCAGATGCTCAATCAGGTCTCCGGGCTCCCGGAGGTCGACGGCTCGGAGACAATCGATACGCTGGAGTTCATGCCGGGCACCAGGTGGGCCTACAGCAACGCCAACTTCGACCGCCTCGACGAGGCAGTGCAGTCGGCCAGCGGCAGGCCGTTCAACGACTACCTGCAACACGACATCATGCAGCCGCTCGGCCTCCGGACCCTGGGCATGTGCGATCCGGATCACCCCGACATCCCCGGCATGGCGCAGGGATACGCACCGGAGGGCGACACGCTCGAGCCGGTCGACGACGCCTGCTGGTTGCGCGGCACGCCCACTGAGCTGGCGCGCTGGGCCGACGCCCTCTTTGCCGGACGGATCGTCGACTCCGCGTCACTCGCCCAGATGACCCGGCCCGTCATGCTCGCCGACGGCAGCAGGCGTGACTACGGATTCGGCCTCCTCCTCCAGCCGCACCGCGGCATCACCCGCTGGTCGCACACCGGCCACGTCGACGGGTTCACGGCGTCGCTGGGCCACTATCCCGACCGCGACCTCACCATCGCCGTGGCCGCCAACTCGAGCTCGCTCTTCGATCCCGACGCCGTTGAGGTCGCCATCGCGGATGTTGTGCTGGATCTCGCTGCCGAACCGGTGAGGGCGCTCAATGTCGGCGGGGCCGAGCGGTTCACGGGGAGCTACGATGGGGGAACGGTCTGGTTCCGGATCGGGCCGGCGGGGGGCGACACCCTCACCCTCGCCATGACTCCGCCGGGGGGGGACCAGGAGCCGTTCTTCACCACGCTGCTGGTTCGGGTCGACAGCAACCGCTATGTCGGGGCAGACTCGCCCCAGGTGATCGGAGTGCGCTTTGCCGCCACGGGCAACTCCGCTGTGATCGATGCGGTGGGCATTCCCTGGGACGCGACGCGACGCTGAGGCTGTCGGATTGCTTCAGCTACCCGGACAGCCCGTCGGCTTGGGGGCAGCGGTGCCGCGGTACCGGTCGAACACCTTCCGGCGCGATGCGCCGCGCGACCCGGTTCCTCCTACCGCCGCTTGAGTTGTGGCCCGAGCTCGGTGAACAGGTTCCGGATCAGCACCAGGTGGGGGGTCGAGTCAGCGGGCCGGGAGAAGAGAAATCGTTTGCCGTCCTGCGATACGGCGTAGACTGCATGGCTCCCCCCATGGTAGTAATTCTCCTTCGGCGCAAACAGCTGTCGCGTCTCGCTGACGCGAAACGTGGGCACGGTCTCGATCTGTGCCGCCATCATGAAGTTGTCCGACGACCAGTAGAACAACTCCTTGCCGTCCGCACTCCATCGCGGTTCCGATCCGCCACCGTCGGAGACCCGCCACAGCCCGGAATCTTTGTTCGGGAACGGACAGACGAAGATCTCCAATCGTGGTCCTTCGCCGCTGGCGTAGGCGAGCCACTTGCCATCGGGTGAGAGCGCTGGGGTGACCTCACGAGCCTCCGTCGCGACAAGCGCACGGGAGGCCGTGTCGCCGGTCAGGCGCCGGGCGAGAATATCCCCATGGTCACTCGCCTCATCGTTCGTCCGGTAGATGAGCCACTGCGAGTCGGGTGAGACGAGCACTTCATAGACGCCGCGGGCATCCTCGGCCACGACCGTTTCGTCGCCGGTCCCGTCGGCCCGACGACGCAGTGCGACCATCCGGCCGTTGCGGTTCCCGATGTAGACGATGTCCCGCCCGTCCGGTGTCCACCCCGGACGGCTGCTCGGCCCGTTGAAGGTGATCTGTGACGCGGGGCCGTCGGGCAGTGGCTTCACGAAGATCTGTGATGCCTGATCAACCCGCTCGACGAACGCGAGTCGAGTCCCGCCGGGTGAAAGTGCGTTGCCCGCATTCGCGGGGCTGCCGATGGGGGATCCGGAAACAAGTGTGGTCGCGGCTCCCTTCCGGTCCACCCAGACCAGGTCACCGACAGTGTTCGAGATGTCGGCGCCCTCAGAGGAGTAGAGAATCGTGCCGGCGGGAGAATAGAGCATGCGCGGCGTACCGTAGGCGGTCTGGATCGGCCCAAGGACGGGCGTCACCGGGCCGGTCAGGCTCAACTGGTCGCGGTCGAAGCGCTGCGCGAAGAGGTTGCCATCGGGCCGCCCGAACAACACGTGGCCGGTGGGCATGTACCACGCTGCCGACGCACGTCTCGCTACGAGTTCCACCCTGTCCCGTTTCAGGTCCAGTGCCCAGACCGCCCCGTCGACGCACGGTATCGATGGACACGCCGTGATGAGGACCCCCTGGGCATCCGGCAGCGCGCTCACGCGATTGATGGATCCCACGCCGATGCGTCCGGTGTCGAGGACGACGCGCTGACCAGTTCCCTCGGCACTCACCTGGAAGAGTCGGCTATTGTCGCGGGATACAAAGATGATCGAGTTGTCGTCCAGCCATGCACCAGCGGCGGCGGTCGGAGGGAACCCTGCAGCCGAGTCTGACAGCGGGAGTGGAGCACCACCGTCGCGAGGAATCCTGAACAGGCCGTTCCGTGTCGCGAACCCGATCGAGCTGCCCTCTGGTGAAAAGAATGCGCTGGTCCCCCCCTCCGTTCCGGGAATGGGGCGAGGGAGGGCCGATTCGCTCTCCTTGATCATCAAGGGAGGCGAGGCACCCGCCTGAGCATCGAAATCGACGAAGACGATCGCCGAGCCGTCTGGAGAGATCGCGTCCTGCCAGGCCCAGAATGGACTTGGCATCCCCCCAGGGTGTGACGGGCTCAGGGAGACCAGCAGCCGTTCGGTGCGGCGGGGTGTTTCTGTGGGCCTGAGCCAGCCCCAGAGGGCGAGCGCGAGCGCGGGAACCGCCAGTACGGCGAGCGCCTTGACGGCGAGCGACGTCCGCCGCGCGCCCGGGCCGCCGATCTGGCCCCCTGCCATGGTCACCGACCTGAACGCCGGGTTGGTCAGCGCGTCGGCGAACTCCTTCGCCGTGGCAAACCGATCGGCCGGCAGCTTCTCCAGCGCCTTGGCGACGGCAGCCGCGACATTCGGCGGCACGCTCTTCCGGAACTGGGTCACCAACGGCACTGGCTCGGCGATGATCTTCATGATGATCTGCTGGGCCGAGCCGCCGAGATGCGGCGGCTGGCCGGCCAGCATCTCGTAGAGCACGCTGGCGAGCGAGTAGACGTCGCTTCGAGCGGTGATGTCCTTCTCGGCCGTCGCTTGCTCCGGGCTCATGTAGTGCGGCGTGCCGAGCGAGAGGCCGGTCTCGGTCATCCGTCCGCCGGCCGCGGCGGAGAGCGCCAACGCGATCCCGAAGTCGGCCACCATCGGCCGGCCATTGGCGAGGAGGATGTTCTCCGGCTTGATATCGCGGTGGATCACGCCCTGGGAATGGGCGTAGTGGAGCGCGTCGGCCACGTCGGTGGTGATGCGGACGGCGTCATCGACGGCCAGCTGGGTCTCACGGTCGAGCTTGTCGCGGAGGGTCACGCCCTCGATGTAGGGCATGACATAGAAGAGAACGGAGAGCGGAGACTGAGATCGGAGGAACCGGCTTCTGTTCTCCGTTCTCCGTTCTCTGTTCTCGGCTGGAGAATCACCTCGCCCGAATCAAACAATGGCAGGATGTGGGGATGCTGGAGCGCCGCCGTGGTCTTGATCTCGACCACGAACCGGTCGGCGCCGAGCACTGCGGCGAGTTCGGGCTTGAGGACCTTGATGGCGACCTTGCGGTCGTGCTTGAGATCCTGGGCGAGGTAGACGGTGGCCATGCCGCCGGCGCCGAGTTCGCGCTCGATCCGGTAGCGGTCGGACAGGCTTGCCCTGAGCGCGTCGATGCTCATGTGCTTGCCTCGTCGTGGAGGCGAGTCGAATGGGCGGCGGCGAGGCGGCCTTGGGCCGCCGATTCCTCGGGTGGGATGACCATGGGTCCGAAGATGCGGCTTGCCGGCCATCCCCGCCAGCATCGCGATGTTGTCGGTCCGCGCCCCCGGGTCCTCGCCGGTGCAGATGCCGGGGTCCGGACTCCTCGAGGCGGCCGTGGCGGGATTCGGCTCGAAAATCCGTTTAGGCACATGCCTCGGCGGATGCCTGTCTATGCCAGGGAGTGTCGATCCCGCGCTCGATATCCGGCGCGACCTCGAGCGGCATCTTCGCGATTTCGCTCCCGCGTGGCGGTCGCCATTGCAACCACGGGAGTAGAGCAGCCTCACCATCAACGATAGGAGCAACGAAATGAGGGGTCACCACATGCACCCATCCGCCGTTCGCGCCCGACTGCCACTCCTCCTGGCCATGCTCGGTGGTCTGGCTGCCGTCCCCAGGATCGCAGCGCAGACGCGCCTCAACCTCTCGTTCCCCGACGTGACCGAACACGCGATGCAAGGAGGGAAAGGCGCTTCCCGGGATCAGATCCGGAGCGGAGGTCTGGTGCTCTCCGTCAACGGGCGAGGCACGTTCGACATCACGGTCTACGCGTTGGCGGTCAAGAACGGTCGGGTCGCCAATCGCTGGAAGTCCGCCTCATCGATCCGATCACACACCGGCCAGGTCAGGCTTCCGGGCGATCAGTATCTGCCCGGGGACCAGTATCTCCCCGGCGATCAGTATCTGCCCGGCGATCAGTATCTGGCGGCCGACAAGTCTGGCGTGATCGCCTCGGATGCCCTGCGGGCCTACGACTCGGGCTCTCTCGCGACCTTCCTCGACCGGGCACGCATGCGCCAGGCCAGCGGCCTGCTGCTGATCGCCATTCCGGCGTGCGTCGGCTCGAGCAAGGAGTGCGCCGACGTCAAGACCCGGCCGCTCTTCCTGATGCCGGAGTTGTTCGGCGACAAGTGAGGCATTCCATGTGCCCGGCCTGCCGCCAGAACACCGCACATGACCCCCAAGGGAGATGACCATGCAAACCACTCGAGCGTTTGGCCTTGCGCCTTTGGCGATCCTTCTCGGCATTGGGTTGGCGCCCGGCCATCGGACGCGACCGTCCGCACCCTCGCATGAGGCGATCGGGACCGGTCGTCACCCTTCCTTGTCCTCCGCGCCGCGGCCAACGGCCGATCCGTGCGCATCGCTCAACGCCTCGACGCTGGGCAGCTACCGAAGTCTGATCGGCAGAGCGCTGGCGTCCTCCCGCGCCGACGCGCGGGCGAATGGGACCAACGGCAAGTATGCCGTTGCCGCCACGAATACCAGGGATCTGTTGCAACGCTCCTACGACCGCGCCACGCAGATGGTGAAATTCAATCAGACGCAAGGGAACCGGAACCCGAACTCCACCACATACGTGGAAGCGGGAAACTTCAAGGCCTACCTGCAGTCGATCCTCAATTGGCTCCCGGACGCAGCCCACTGGGCCACGATCAGCGCAGCGTATCACCGGAGCCAGCAGGCGATGGCCGCCTTCGACGGGACCGTCGACGCCATCCAGCGCGGCGGTCAGCTCATCGGTGATGCCGGCCGCTGCTTCACGGCTCCGTACATGTCGGGGTCTGCCCAGGCCGGGTAGCAGACTCCTCCTCCCCACGGCGCAGTCTCGGTGCCCACACCGGGCGGGGGTCCCCCTACGGCTCCCAGTGCGGCAGCCGCTCCGGCATCTCGGCCAGCTCCCATGCCGTCACGGCCATCGCCGTCGCCGCCTCGGTGAGCTGGTCGGGCCGCACCCGGTCGGCGGTGTCGAACTGACTGTGGTGGGTGATGGTGAAGTAGTCGAGCGCGTCCTGGATGGCGAAGAACCCCGGCACTCCCGCGTCGACGAACGAGGCGTGGTCGGAGTCGTGCGAGCGCTCCAGCGGCAGTTGGTACACACCGAGGTCGTTGAGCGGTGCGATCGCCTTGGCCATCAGCGGCCGCGAGTCTTCCCGCCCCTGCAGCGCCCAGCCGCGCACCGTGCCGGTGCCGAGGTCGAGCACCAGCGCCGCCTGGATGCTGTCGAGCTCGGCGCGGTGATCACGCACGTAGGCCTCCGATCCCCAGTGCCCCTGTTCCTCGCCCGAGAAGAGTACCGCGCGGATGGTGCGCCTGGGGGTGAGCCCGGTGGCCTTGATGGCGCGAAGCACCTCCAGCACCGACGCCACGCCGGTGCCGTTGTCGGTGGCGCCGGTGCCGAGGTCCCATGAATCGATGTGGGCGCCGACGATCACCACCTGGTCCGGCCAGGCGCTGCCGCGGATCTCGCCGATGGTGTTGAACTGCTGCACCGGTTGCGCCGACCTGGTGCTCGGCAGGTTGATCTCCAGCGTGACGCGCTCGCCGTTGTCGGCCAGGCGACGCAGCTGCAGGTAGTCGTTCCACGGCATCCACGCGTAGGGGATCTGCGGAGCCCAGGTCCCGAGCCGCCAGACCGGTCCGCCCGTCATGGTGAGCCCCTCGCGCTTGCCGGCATTGCCGATGTAGGCGAGCGCACCCTCGTCGCGAATGGCCTCTGCGAGCCGGTTGCGGAGTGCCTCGTACCCGGCGGTGTCGGCACCGGGATCGGGCATCTGCCCGAAGGTGACGATCTTCCCCTTGAAGCGGCCGAAATAGCCGCGTAGTTCGTCGGGCGTGGTGGCGTGGATCACCAGCAGGTCGCCGGTCACCGGGCCGGGGGTCGGCTCGGACCATCCCGCCGCCGCCAGGGTGAGCCGCTTGCCGTCCTGGGTAAGCAGCCGAGCGGTGGCCTGGCCGCGCGTCCACGCTGGCCCGAATTCGTATCCCTCCTGGTGCACATTCGTCGCGCCGAGGGCGGTCATGGTGCTCTCGGCCCAGGCGTGGGCGTGGGCGATCTCGGGTGAGGTGGTGAGCCGCGGGCCGATCACGTCGGCCAGGTACTCGGTCCATGCCACCGCCTGCTGGTGGTCGGCGATCTCGCGGATCAGCCGGGCGGTGGCGGTGGTGTCCGACGCCGCCACCGCGGCGGCGCCGGGGCGCGAGGCGGGCGGCGGCGACTGGGCCGCGAGCGGGAGGGCCGCAAGGAGCAGGGCGAGCGGGAGTCGGCGGGTCACGGGCGGGTCCAAGTTGGGTGTTGCGCAACGATCAGCACTTGCTCCTTCTACTTGAGCACTGCCGGGACGATCCGTCAACAACCTCGGACCAGCTGCGATTGATCTGGGCAGCCACCGGCATCCCAAGCACAGTCACACAGCTCAGCCGCCGGCCTCGGTGCGATCCCCCTCCACCTTCTCCTTGAGCAGCGCCGCCTCGCGGGCCACGTACTCGCGCGTGATCGCGCCGAACAGCAGCCGCGGCAGGAAGGCCAGCGGCCCGGAGAACTCGACGCGCAGCGTCACGCTGGTCGACCCGTCGGGCATCACCCGGAGGAGATGGTCGGCCACGGCTCGCACCCCGGGTGAGCGCGATTCCCAGGCAAAGGAGATCCCTGGCTCCAGCCGGATCACCGTCCACGTGGCGGGCGGGAGCCTGGGTTGGGTGACGCGGTAGCGGGCGCCGAGCGCCAGCGCGTCGCCATCGAGCGGCTGTACCGAGATCATGGTGGTGAGCCAGTCGGGCCAGTGTACCACGTCGGCGAGCACGGGCCAGATCCGTTCGGCGGGAGCGGCAATCGTCGTGGCGGCGGCGATCGGGTCGGGCATGGCGCTGGTGCTCCGTGGTGGTGAGCGGTGGCAGCGGTCTCACCCGCAATATGCGCAGGACGGGCAGGGCACACGTCAGTGTGGCGGCACCTGGTTCGCTTTTCCGCTCTTGGGGTCGGCCGGGCGGACGGACGGGAGCTTCGTCCCGTCCCTGGGGCTCGGCCGAGCCGTCCCCTCGAGGAGGATCCCATGCGAGGCCCGACCCGCCATCGCCAGGCCGTGCGCGCGCTGCTCATCGGCGCACTCGCTCTGCTCGCGCTCCCCACGACCACCCACGCCCAGTTCGTCAAGCACCTCAAGCGGGTTGCCAAGGACGCGCTCGAGCACGAGACGGCGAATCAGATCGATCGCCTGATCAGCAACGCCATCAAGTGTGTGTTCGATGATCCGGTGTGTGTCCAGCAGGCCCGGGACCGCGGCGAGGATGTCGTGTACACCGACGATCAGGGGAATGTCCTCACCAACGACGATGGCGAACCGATCACCGACGCGGACCAGGCCGCCGAGGCGGCGAGCGGCGTCGAGACCCTGGCGCCCAACACCGGTGTCTGGGCCAACTACGACTTTGTCCCCGGCGACCGGGTGCTCTTCTACGACGACTACAGCCAGGACAATGTGGGTGACTTCCCGCGGCGACTCACGTTCCGCAAGGGCAACTGGGAACTGGTGGAATGGCAGGGTCGTCGGTTGCTCCGCAACACCGGACCAGGCGGGTCGGCGATCGAGGTCCCGCTCGGCGACTCCCTCCCCTCGCGGTTCACGGTCGAGTTCGACGCCTACTTCACCCACGACAACGAACGGCTGGTCGTGGCACCCTCACCCCCGGCGCCGGGTGAACGGTTCAACAAGGTGGCGGGCAACGTGTTCCAGGTGGCCGTGACCCATGGAACCGGAGTGCTCTCCAACGACAAGGGCGGCGTCGAGTCGCTCAACGCCACCGAGGAGGTGGGCCAGCAGATCGTCCCGGTCCGGATCATGGTCGATGGCCGCTATGCCAAGGTCTATGTCGGATCGCGGCGCGTGGCCAACGTGCCGAGCGCAGAGCTGCACCGCGGCACCTCGCTCTATTTCGAGAACGTGTACTTCGCCGACGACGCACATCCGATGTACCTCGGCCCGATCCGGGTGGCCGCCGGGGGGCGCGATCTCTATGACGTCCTCGCCGAACAGGGACACGTGGCCACGCACGGGATCCTGTTCGCCGTCAACAGCGCCAGGATCCGTCCGGAATCGACCCGCACCCTCGAGGCGATCGCCGCGATGCTCCGCGAGCACCCCGAGCTGCAGCTCTTGATCGAGGGCCACACCGACAGCACGGGGACCGCGGCCCACAACGCCGAGCTCTCCACGCGCCGCGCCGGCGCGGTGCGCGACTACCTGACGGAGCAGGACGAGATCGATCCCTCGCGGCTGGAGACCCACGGCTTCGGCGAGAGCCGCCCGGTGGCCGACAACGGCACCCCGGAGGGTCGCCAGGAGAACCGCCGTGTCGAACTGGTGCGGCTCGAGGGGAACGGCTCCGCCGGCGCGTCGTCGGCTGACAACAACCGTACCTCATCCGCGCCGGTGCCGACGTACTGGACTGCCGCTGTCGAGCCCACACGCGAGGCCCTGCTGGCCGATCCCACCATCCGGCTCGGTCTCACCGACGCGATCCGTCGGGCCATCACGTCGGGTGAGCGTCGCCTCGATGTGCACGAGGCGCTGGCCAAGGGACTGGTGATCCATGTCGCCGCGGACCGGGCGGTGCGGGCGCGAGTGGTCGCCGTGGTCATCCGCGGGAAGCGCGTGGGCGAGGCCTGGCCGTCGAAGTGGTTCCCGCTTCGGCCGGGGGTGAACCGGCTGCCCGGCGACCAGTACGTGCCGGGTGACCAGTTCGTGCCGGGCGACCAGTTCGTCCCGGGTGACCAGTTCGTGCCGGGCGATCAGTTCGTGCCTGGCGACCAGTTCCTCGACGGTGCGCGGACGATCGCCTCGACCGGCATGGTGTTCGGGCGGGCCAAGGTCGATTGGCGACACCAGTCGGTGCTCTATCTGGCGGTGACCCCGGAGAACGGGGGCAAGAGCCGGGTGGTGCCGGTGGCGTTCATCATGAACACGGGCCGATGACGTGAACCTGCGGAGGTGGTTCGGTCGTGCCACGCTGCCCTGCCTCTCGCTGGTCGTTGCCTTCCTGGTGTCCGCGGAAACGGCGGCCCACGATCAGCGTCCCGCCCCGGCACCGACGGCGATCGCCTACCGCATCGACCTGGAGCAGGGCGGTGGCCGGGAGAGCTGGTGGGGAGTGACCGCTCCGACGCAGGGGGTGATGCAGAGCGCGACCGGAACGACAGCGCTCCTCGACGGAGCGGCCGTGGGCGGTGCCCCCGCCACGGTGGTCTCGATCGCGGGTCGCGAGGCCTACCTCGCCGATGCGTGGCGCGCCGCGCCCCGGCGCGCCGTCGGGCACCGGATCTGGTCGCCGATCGCCGACTCCGGCACGGCGGTGCTCGACTCGCTACGCTTTGACCTCGCCGAGATCGGGGCCGGCCCGACAATCGAGGGCCACGCCACGCGGCATGCCGTCGCGACGGTGCAGAGCTGGTGGACGAGCGAGGGGGGCGCCGGCCCGGGCGTCGCGTTCCGCGCGAGCGGCCATGCCGATCTGTTCTTGGCCGGCGACCTCCCCTTCTCCTGGCTGCCGATTGCCGCCACCCCGCGGGAGAGTCCCGAGGCGATGCCGCTCACCGAATGGATGCCGGGGGTGGCCAGCCGGGTGGCCTTGGCGCTCGGTCCGCGGTTGCACCACCTCGGCTTCCTGCTCCGGGCGCGGGTGTGGGATTCCCTCACGGTCATCAGGCACGGCGGTGATCGCGACGCTCTCGTGGGCGGTCATCTCAGCCGGACCATCACCATCGACTCGATCGTGTCGGATGCCGTGGCGCCACCCGTGCGCGACTACGCCGGCCTCGCCCGCCTCTCCGAGCGCCGCTCCGAGCTGGTCCAGCGTGCGGTGCACGAGGCGATCCCGGAATGCATGCGGGGACTTGCCGGGGAGAGCGGCGCGTTCGAGCTGAAGACGTCGGGGCCGGTCGCGATCACCACGACCGGGAACGCCTTCGTCACGGACAACGGCCGCTCGCTCGTGATGGGACGGGTCGGCGAGGAGACGCAGTGCCTGCTGGTGAGCCTGCCAGTCGACGCACGTGCCGGGACCTCGCTGCCGATCGTGGCCACGTCACCGGGCGAGCCCGACGGTTCGAGTGGTGCACCGGGTGCGACGGCGCTCTACCTCGACCTCGACCCGGCGCACCGGCGCGTGCATCGTGTCGCCGTGGTCGAACTGGGCACGCTCTCACTGGAGCAGGGCACCGCGGGCGGGCTCCGTGGCACCCTCTCCGGCACGGGGTGGAGCCTGGAGCTCGTGCCCGAGGATCGGCACCGGGTGGCCGACAACACAGGATTCCACGCCACGTTCGAGGCCGCCCCCGGGGGTGCTTGAGCGGGTCGGTCGCACGGTCTTGGGGTGATCGGCCGCTCGTCAGGTGGCCGTCTTCCCCTTCCCGGATCCGCGCCGTAGACTATTCCTCGGCTGGAAGGGAGCCACCGGGTCCGCGGGAAGAGTCCAACTCACCTTCGTGCATGGCTTGTCCGCGGGATCGACGAGACCCCTGTGCACCCTGTTTGCGGACCGCAGGCGATGCATGGAGGTCCCATGTCTGATCCGCTCCCGCCCCGCCCCTCCCTCGAGCACCTGCGCGGCCAGGCCAAGTCGCTGCTCGCCGACTTCAAGCGCGGCGACCGCACGGCCACCAAGGCCTTCACCGATCACCTCCCCAACGCGCACGACAAGGGGTTCAAGCTCGCCGACGCCCAGTCGGTGGTGGCCCGTCAGCACGGCTTCGCCAGTTGGAAGGCCCTCAGCCGCCACGTGGAACTGCTCCGCAGTCTCGAGGGCACGTGGCACTTCGAGTCGCTCGAGGTCGATGGCCAACGGATGCCGGTCGCCATGCTGGGACACTCCAGGATGCTCTTCGATGGCGACCGTTTCCGGATGGAGTCGCCCGAGGGGAACTACGACGGCCACTTCACCATCGACACCGCAGCCAAGCCGATGACACTCGACATTGCCTTTGTCGAGGGGCCGGAGGCAGGCAACAGTGCCTACGGCATCTGGCAGCTCGACGGCGACGCCCTCACCATCTGCCTCGGGCTGGTGGGCTCGTCGCGGCCGACGACGTTCACCACCACCGCCGGCAGCGGTCATGCACTCGAGAAGCTCCGTCGCGCGTCGACGGCGCGGCCGGTGGGGGTGGACGGCGGCACGCCGAAGGCCGGGCGCGCAAGCGCGCCCGCAGCGGTGACCGATCCCGGTGCGTTCGACGTCACGACCTCACCGCTGCTCACCCGCCTCGAGGGCGAGTGGGCGGCGACCCGCCTGGTGGCCAAGGGCGAGGAGATGCGCGCCGACTGGCTGTCGTTCGGGTCGCGCTCGGCGAGCGGCAACGAGGTGAAGGTGGTCTTCGGCGGCCAGGTGATGGTGCACGCGAGGGTGCGGATCGACGACACGGTGTCACCGATCGCGATCGACTACTTCCACCTTGGCGGCATGCACAAGGAACAGGTCTCGCTCGGCATCATGCAGTGGGTCGGCGACGAGGTCTGCTTCCTGATGGCGGCGCCGGGCGAACCGCGGCCCACCGGCTTCGATGCCCCGACACCGACCCAGACGCTGAGTCAGTGGCGGCGGAAGCGGTGATCTCGATCGATGTTCGCAGTGGCCAGGTGATCAGGGCACGTCCATCCGGCGCAGCCGCCTGACGGCGAGGAACGCGAAGCACGAGCGGAGATCGCGGTTCGGCTGATGGTGGTATCTTGGAGAGGGCTGCGGCGCGTCTGGCGCGCCGTACCCCACCGCACACACCTCCAAGTCACGCAGTGATCACTCCGGACCCGGAGCGCGTCCCTCCGCGCCTCCTGAGCCCGTGGGCTCCAGGAGTCGATCGACCAATTCACCGTCGGTTCCATCGGGCCGGGCTTGACCCCATTCGCCGGGAGTCGCACATGCGCCACTGCCTCAGATCCCTCCTGCCGCTTGCCATCGTCATCGGAGCGTCGGGGGCAGTGGTCCCGTCTCGCGCCGTGGCACAGTCGACGATGAGCTATACCGTCGAGCAGGCCACGCGTGGCCAGCGGATCTACGGCGCGCACTGCGCCAACTGCCACGGGGTCGAACTCGAGGGGGCGGTCGGCCCGACCCTGGCCGGTGCGCGGTTCCTGCACAGCTGGGCCGCCAAGGGGGCGAGCGATCTCTACTACATCCTCCGGACGACGATGCCGAAGCCGGCCACCGGCTCGCTGTCGAAGGAGGCCTACGCCGATGTGCTGGCGTTCATCCTGCAGCGGAACGGCGTGCCGCCGGGCAATCGCACCTTTGACGGCTCGTCGGAGATGCTCAATGCCCTGGACATGAGGGCACTCGCCGCGGCCGCCGGACCGGCGCCGCAGGCCGCCCCGGAGTTCATCCCCGGAGAGCGCAGCCTGCCGATCGGCACCGGCCCGACGCAGGCCGAGTTGACGGCGGCGAGCGACTCCGCCAACTGGATCTATCACACCGGCAACTACGCCGGGACGCGCTACTCGCCACTCGCCCAGATCTCGAACGAGAACGTCGGCAACCTGCAGGTGGCGTGCGCGTACCAGGTGGGTCGGCTCGAGACCTTCTACGCCGGTCCGATCGTCTATCGGGGTGTCATGTACATCACGACCCCGCACGTGACCGCGGCGATCGATGGCGCCACCTGCCGCGAGAAGTGGCGCAAGGAATGGGAGCCGAAGGCCGAGATGGTGTGGCCCAACAACCGTGGGGTGGCGGTCAAGGATGGCTACGTCGTGCGCGGCACCGCCGACGGCTACCTCGTCGCGTACGATGCGGCGGATGGCGCGATGCTCTGGGCCCGCCGGATCGCCAGTGCCGAAGATGGCGAGACGATCACCATGCCGCCGATGATCTTCGAGGACCTGGTCCTCATCGGCCCGGCCGGGAGCGAGAACAACATCCAGGGCTGGGTGGGTGCCTTCCGGTTGTCGGACGGGGCGCCGGTCTGGCGCTTCAACACCGTGCCACGACCCGGGGAACCGGGCGCCGAGACCTGGGGTGGCGTCGCGGGCATCCCCTCGGGGGGCGGCTCGATCTGGACCCCGATGTCGCTCGACGTGGAGCGAGGCGAGCTGTATGTGGCCGTCACCAACCCGGCACCGGATCTTCCCGCCCACCTGCGACCTGGCGCGAACCTCTACACCAATTCGGTCGTGGCGCTGGATGTGCGCACCGGCACGCTCCGGTGGTACGATCAGCTCGTCCCGTCCGACTTTCACGACTGGGACCTGACGCAGGTCAGTCCCCTGGTGCGGTCCACGGTGGGCGGCAAGGAGCGCAACCTGCTCATCACCGCCGGCAAGGACGGGCTGCTGCATGCCCTCGATCGTGACAGCCGCGAGCGCCTCTACGCCACGGCGGTGACGACCCGGAGCAACGTGGACGCGCCGCTCACCCGGGAAGGCGTGGCGGTGTGTCCCGGCATCCTCGGCGGTGTGGAATGGAACGGGCCGGCCTATCACCCCGGTACCGGCCTGTTGTACGTCCCCGCGGTCGATTGGTGCTACAAGTTCGCCCTCGCACACGATGACTCGGTGCGATACGTCCCGGGACAGAACTACCTGGGTGGGGAGGTGACACCCGTCGGCGAATGGCAGGGCTGGCTCACCGCCCTCGACGTGCACGACGGCAGCGTGCGCTGGCGCTATCGTTCGGCGCAGCCGATGGTGGCCGCCGTCACCGCGACCGGGGGCGGGCTGGTGTTCACGGGCGAGATGACGGGCGACTTCATCGCCCTCGACGCGGCCGACGGCACGGAGCGCTATCGGTTCAACACCGGCGGCGGGATCAACGGTGGCATCGCCACCTACGCGGTCGCGGGGCGCCAGTACGTCGCCGTGACGTCGGGCGGCGGGACGCTCACCTTCGGCGGGGGAGGATCCCCGACCGTGTTCGTCTTCGCCCTGCCGACGAGGAAATAGCACCGGAGCGGCCCCATGCAGGCAGATTTCGCCAGGTACAGCGAGCCGGTTCCTCGGGATGACCGGCGCAGGCTTCAGCCTGTGTGTTTGCCGAGCCGGCGCTTCAGCGCCTGGTCGGCGCCGGGCACCCCGGGGTGACCACGTCGTCGGAGATCGCCCGGCTGCTCGATGACCTGACCACCGGCAACCAGTCCGTGGTCGACGCGCTGCTGCCGCTGGTCTACGACGAGCTCCGCGCCATTGCCCACCGGCAGATGCAGCGCGAGCGCCCCGATCACACCCTCGACACCACCGCCCTGGTCCACGAGGCGTACCTCAACCTGGTCCGCAACGAGCGACTCGACTGGCAGGGCCGCGCCCATTTCCTCTCGATGGCCGCGATCGCGATGCGCCGCATCCTGGTCGACTACGCCCGGCGCCGCGCCCGCGACAAGCGCGGTGGCGGGCTAGCGATCGTCACCCTCGACGACGCGCAGCATCCCCACCAGAGCCGACCCGAGGAGTTCCTCGAGCTCGACGAGGCGCTCACTCGGCTCGAGGCCACCAACCCTCGCTCGGCCAGCGTGGTGATCTACAAGTTCTTCGGCGGCCTCTCGCACGAGGAGATCGCCGAGGTGCTGGGGATCTCCACCCCCACGGTCCAGCGCGACTGGCGCCTCGCCCGGCTCTGGCTCGCTCGTGAGATGAAGCACGAGATCGCCGAGTGATGATCAGCCGCTCCCTCGAACGACGCCTTCCGGGGCAACGGGAGTGTGGCCGATGACCAACGCTGACGACCAGGAGCGGGACCGCGAACGCTGGCAACAGATCGAGGCGCTGTTCGACGCCGTCGCCGACCTGCCGGCGGCCGAGCGCATGGAGGCGCTCCACCGGGCCACCGACGACCCGGCGCTCCGCGACGAGGTGGCCTCGCTCCTGGCCCAGGAGGGGAGCGTGCCGCCGATCGTCGACAGCGTGGCGGTGCAGGCGCTGGGCCTCCCCGACGAGCTCTCGCGGGTGGGCAAGCGGGTGGGTGCCTACCGCCTGATCCGCCGGCTCGGTGTGGGCGGGATGGGCGAGGTGTACCTCGCCGAGCGCGCCGATGGCGAGGTGGAGCAACAGGCCGCCGTCAAGCTGGTGCGGCCGGGGCTGGCCACCGGGCAGCTGGTGAGCCGCTTCCGTGCGGAACGCCAGATCCTCGCCCGGCTCGAGCACCCGCACATCGCCCGCTTCCTCGATGGCGGCATCACCGAGGTGGAGCAGCCGTTCTTCGTGCTCGAATACGTCGACGGCCTGCCGATCGACGAGTACGCCGACACGAACCGCCTCTCGGTCGACGATCGCCTCGCCCTCTTCCTGCAGGTCTGTGCGGCGGTGGCCCACGCCCACGGCCGGCTGGTGGTCCACCGCGACCTCAAGCCGTCGAACATGCTGGTCACCCACGATGGCCAGGTGAAGCTGCTCGACTTCGGGATCGCCAAGGTGGTGCGTGAGGACGACGAGGAGACGCTCACGCGCCCCGGCGCCACCCTGATGAGCCCCGCCTACGCCAGCCCGGAGCAGGTGCGCGGCGAGCCGGTCGGCACCGCCACCGACATCTACTCCCTCGGCGTGGTGCTCTACCAGCTGCTCACTGGCAAGCGTCCGTACACGGTGACGGGCGGCAACCCCGCCGAAGTGGTGCGGATCGTGACCGAGACCGAGCCGACCCGGCCGTCGCTCGCCGTCGACGCCGCGGAGCACGCTGACAATCGGCGCCTCCGGCACCAGCTGGCCGGCGACCTCGACGTGATCGTGATGAAGGCGCTCCGCAAGGAGCCGGAGCGGCGCTATGCCACGGTGCAGGAGCTCGCCGACGACATCGCGCGCCACCGGGCCGGGCTGCCGATCCGCGCCCGGTCGGAATCGGCCAGCTACCGGACCGGCCGGTTCCTGGCCCGCCACCGAGCGGCGGTGGCCAGCGCGGTGGTGATGCTGGTGCTCGTGGTTTCCCTGGTGACCTACTACACGGTGCAGCTCCGGGGCGAACGGGATCGGGCCCGCCTGGAGGCGCGCAAGGCCGGCGAGGTGGCGACCTTCCTGCGCGGGATCTTCGAGGTCTCCGACCCGGCAGCGAGCAAGGGCGAGACGGTGACGGCGCGGGCGCTGCTCGACGAGGGCGCCAAGCGGATCGAGACCCGCCTCGCTGGCGAGCCGGAGGTCCAGGCCGAGATGATGGACGTGATCGGCAACGTCTACGTGTCGCTCGGGCTGTATGCCGATGGTGAGCGGATGCTCGAGGGGGCGGTCGCACGACGTCGTTCCGCCGGGGTGCCGTCGGACTCGGCCATCGCCGTGGCGTTGATGGACCTCGGCCTGGCCCGGCAATGGCAGGGCGAATACACGCAGGCCGATAGCACGCTGCGCGAGGCACTGGCGATCCGTCGCCGGATCTTCGGACCCGATCATCCGGAGGTGCTCGGTGCGGAGCGCGCGGTGGCGGGGATCATGGAGGCGACCGGCGCCTACGCGCCCGCCGAGTCGATCTTCCGCCAGGTGCTGGGCGGATATCGCGCCGCCCCCGGCGCGTCGCGGGAGGACATCGCGGCGACGCTCTACGATATCGGCACGGTCGAGCACATGGACGGCCGCTTCGACAGCGCGGGAACCCACTTTCGGGAGGCGATCGGCGAGCTGCAGGCCGACACCGGTTCGCATGAGCTGGCGATCGCCGACATCGAGGGCGACCTCGCGGTGCTCCTCAAGAACGAGCAGAAATTCGACTCGGCGGGGCCGCTCTACCGCGACGTGATCGACCTGCGGCGGCGCTACCTCGGCGAGGATCATTCGCAGTACGCCCAGGCGCTCAGCAATTATGGCGTCTTCATGCTCGCCAGCGGCAACACGGCGGCGGCCGAATCGCTCTCGGTGCTGGCCCTCGACGCCTATCGCCGATCGATCGGCGAGGCGCATCCCCAGTACGCCGCCGCGCTCAATTCGGTGGCCGTGAGCAAGCTCCGCCGGGGCGACTGTCCCGGGGCGATCCCGCTCTTCCGCCAGGCGGCGGACACCTACGAGCAGGCGCTGGGCGAGGGCTACTGGGTGCCGAGCGCGATCCGGATCAACCTTGGCCGGTGCCTCACCGCCACCAGACAGTACGCCGAGGCCGAGCGGGTGCTGCTCACGTCCAACGCGAAGCTCTCGAAGATCTTCGGCGACACGGCGTCGACGGCTCGCGCGGCGCGTTCGCGGCTGGTGGAGCTCTACGAGGCCTGGGGGAAGCCGGGCCGGGCCGCGGCCTTCCGTCCGCCCGCCGACAGCGCCAGCCAGCCCTAGGGCCGGCCCGCCACTGCCCACCCGGGCCCGATGATCAGTTTGAGCGGACAAGAGCGCCTTGAGGGACAAGGGTCCCCGACCCCCTCACAAGGAGACGCTCATGACTGCTTCGATCCGGTCGCCGCTGGCGGCCCTCTGCCTCGCCCTCGTGGCCGCTGGGTGCGGCGGCGGCGGCCCGTCGGGTCCCAGCGACCCCACACCCCAGAAGGCCACGCTCACCCTCGACTTCAGCTACGTGGAGGTGATCGAGGACTGCGATGGCATCGAGGGCAACGGCGACTTCCACTTCACGGTTGCCGTCTCCCCGCCGGGGACCGGGCCGTCGGAGGTCGTCTACCGTGAGAGCCCGACACTCGGACCGGGCGGCAAGAGCGACGTGATCGGTCGCCGGACCTATCGGGTCGATGCGACCAAGGACGCGGCGGTGCAGGTGAGCTTCCTGGCGTCGGAGGTCGACAAGAGCATCTTCGGCGCGGTCTACAACGACGAGCGGCTCGACGATGCGTACGCCTACACCTACCACAGCTACGACAGCGCCTCCGGCACCTGGTCCAACCTCGGTCCCCGGTCGATCACCCTCGGCAGCTCCGGTTGCCGGGTGGTGCTCTACTGGACGGCGTCGGCATCGTGAGGCGGGCGCATTCGCTGCTTGCCGTGCTCTGCCTCGGTGCGTTGCTCGCCGGTTGCGGTGGCGACGGGGTCACGACGCCGTCCGATCCCCACACGACTACGCTCAACCTCGACTTCGGGTACATCACGGTCGAGGACGACTGCGACGGCATCGAGGGTGACGGCGAGTTCGAGTTCCGAGTGGAGACCTACGAGTCACCGACCGAGACACCCGAGGTCCTGCTGCATCAGTCGGTGACGCTCGGACCCGGTGGGCGATCGACCCTGATCGGCCATCGATCGTACACCGTGCCGGACTCCGGTGATGCGCGGCGCACCGTCGTGTTCCACGCCTCGGAGTTCGACAAGAACATCTTCGGCACGACCTATCGCGACGAGCGGCTCAATTTCGCCAGCGGATCGCTCACCTATTTCCACACCAACGGCACCTGGAACACGCTCGGCGATCATGCGATCACGCTCGGCGCCGATGGTTGCCGCGTGACGCTGCGGTGGAGGGCCAGTGTGGAATCCACCTAGGCACCGGATGGTCGCTCTTGGCCTTGCCGTGCTGGTCGCCGCGTGCGGCGGCAGTTCGGTGGGGCCGAGCGCGCCGGATCCGACACCGGCCACGACGACCCTGACCCTCGACTTCGCCCAGATCGAGGTGCTTGAGGATTGCGACGGCATCGAGGGCGACGGCGAGTTCCATTTCGGTGTCGCGACCTCCTCGCTGCAGTCCCCGATCGACGTCCTGTACAGCAAGGATGTCGTTCTCGGTCCCGGCGGGAAGAGCGGAGTGCTGGGGCGCCGGTCGTATCAACTCGACGCGATCGAGGGCACCGTCATGGACGTCGAATTCAGCGCCACGGAGCTGGACCGGAACATCCTGGGCGAGGAGTACAGCGATACGCGGCTCGACCATGCAGTGGCCTATGTCTACCACACCTACCGGAACGGGCACTGGTCCAATCTCGGGCCTCAATCCATCACCCTCGGCAGTGACGGCTGCCGAGTGCGGTTGTACTGGACAGCCGAGGAAAGCTGACCACGGTGGTTCGGGTGGCGATGTCCACCGCTCCCATCGATCCATCTCCGTCCCCTCCCGGGACGAGGTATCCCGTATCCGGACACCTGGCCGTCTGGTCAACCTCCCGGCGCCCGGTCCCCAGCGGGGTCCCGACGGCGCAGCAGGCCTCGAGACCGCCCCGGGTGCAGGCGCGGCGTTCCGTCCTGGCGATCCACAGTGTCAAGATGAAATGGACTGGATTCCCCGGGCGAGACCGAAACGACCGCCTGAGGCAGGCCAGGCCTCCCGGTAAGCGGTGACGATGCCAGTCGACTCAGGGTTGTTCGTCTCCCCCGGCGACCGGTATGATGGGAAGTCCTCCTGGCCGGCGACATCTGGCGGGCCCAATCCGCTCAACGCCGATCGACACCGCCGGACCTGCGCCTCGGACGCAGGAACGGCCTCGTCTTCACACCACGAGACACGCATGGCCACTCCCACCCCCGTCCGGCTGCTCCTCGCTCTGCTCGCCCTCGTAGGAGTCGCCGGTTGCGGAGGGGGCAAGGGCCCGACCGACGCGACCCCGACCACTGTCACGCTGACCCTCGACTTCGGCGCGGTCACGGTGATCGAGGACTGCGATGGCATTGAGGGCGACGGCGACTTCCAGTTCGAGGTTGACGTCAATGTCACCGGGAACCCGACGACCGATGTGGTCTACAAGCGTAATGTCACCCTCGGCCCTGGTGGAAGTACCGCCATCATCGGCCGTCACACCTACACGATCGACCTCGACGCCGGCGCGCCGGGTGTCTTCCCGCAGGTCAGCGTGTGGTTCCGTGCGGTCGAGTTCGACAAGAACATCCTCGGCCAGACCTACAACGATTCGCGGCTCGACAACGATGGGCATGGCATCGCCCACACCTACAACTCCGACCTCAAGCAGTGGCTCGACCTCGGCAACGAGTCGATCACGCTCGGCGAGCCGGGCTGCCTGGTGCGGCTGAACTATACGGCACATCCCGGGTGAGCCGAGAGTCGGGAATGGCCTGGACTTTGCTCCTGTAGTCCCCGCCACAGGAACCCCAACCTGTCATTGGAGACCGCAATGCCGATTCTCGACGCCTTCAAGGCCGCCCTCAGGCAGGCCCACGACACCAAGGCCTCGGACCTGCACGCCAGTGCCGGCGGGCCGATGCGGTTGCGGGTCCACGGCGAAGTGGTGCCGATCGCCGACTCGCCTTCCCTGAGCGCCGCCGACACCGCCGAGATCGCCGGCGAGATCCTCCTCAACGCCAACAAGGCCACCCCCGACAACGTGAAGGCGGTGCTGCGCGACCTCACCGAGATGGACTGTTCGTATTCGGTGGCGGGTCTCGGGCGCTTCCGCTCCAATCTCTGTCTCCAGCGCGGCTCGTTCTCGGCGGTACTCCGGGGCATTCCCGACATCATCCCCACGTTCGAGGAACTGGGCCTTCCGCCGGTGCTCGCCGACATCGCCATGGAGGATCGTGGCCTGATCCTCGTCTCGGGCACGACCGGGAGCGGCAAGTCATCGACGCTGGCCTCGATCGTGGATTACATCAACCGGCACCGGCGGAAGAAGATCATCACCATCGAGGATCCGATCGAGTTCCTGCATCGCGACATCGACTCGATCGTGATCCAGCGCGAGGTCGGCACCGACACCCATGGCTTCGAGCCGGCACTGCGGGCCGCCCTGCGCCAGGATCCCGACATCGTCCTGATCGGCGAGATGCGCGACCGGGTGACGGTCGACGTGGCGCTGCAGGCCGCCGAAACCGGGCACCTGATCATGGCCACGGTGCACACCACCGACTCGGTGCGCGGCGTGACGCGGTTCGCCAGCGTGTTCGAGCCCAACGAGCAGCTCGGCGTCCGCAAGCGGCTCTCCGAGGTGCTGCGCGCGATGGTGTCGCAGCGGCTTCTCCCCCGTGCCGATGGCGACGGCCAGGTCCTCGCCGTCGAGGTGATGCGGCACACCTCGGCGATCGAGGAGTGCATTGCCGACCCCGAGAAGACGGCCGAGATCGTCAAGCTGATCGAGGACGGCGGGACGATGTACGGCACCCAGAGCTTCGACCAGAACCTGATGGACCTTCATCGCAAGGAGCTGATCACGAAGGAGGTGGCGATGGCCGCCGCGACCAGCCCGGACGACTTCCAGCGCAACCTGCACTTCACGTAGGACGGGCTCACCAGCCGGTCATCCCGACCGAGGGCGCGACGCGCCCGAGGGGGCGGACCTCTTGCCGCCGAGGAGGAGCAAGAGATCCCTCCACTTCGCGACCGGTCCACGGTCGCTTCGGTCGGGATGACATTCCTCGCCTTCTCTCCCGGCCCGGCCGCGCGTAGTATTTCTGGGTTCCCCTCTCCCCAGCCTCGCACCACGGCCAGCCCATGTTCTCCCTCTTCACCAAGCGTGACCCCTACGACGTCGTGATCGTCGGCTCCGGTGCCGGCGGTGGCATGGCGGCCTACGAACTCACCAAGGCCGGCGCCAGGGTCTGCCTCCTCGAGGCCGGCGGCCCGTGGGACAACACCACCGACAGCGACATGCTGATGTGGCCCTGGGAGACCGACCGGCGCGGCGGTTCCACCAGGGAGCGCCCGTTCGGTGAACATGACGCCTGCATCGGCGGCTGGAATCTCGAGGGCGAGCCGTACACCACCGCACCCGGCTCGCGCTTCAGCTGGTGGCGGGCCCGCATGGTGGGCGGCCGCACCAACCACTGGGGCCGCATCTCGCTCCGCTTCGGCCCCGACGACTTCCAGCACAAGTCGGTCGATGGCCTGGGCGACAACTGGCCGATCACCTATGACCAGATGAGGCCCTACTACGACGACACCGACCGATTGGTCGGCATCTTCGGCAGCAATGAGGGGCTCCGCAATCATCCCGACGGGATCTTCCTGCCACCGCCGGAGCCGCGCTGCTGGGAGCATATCGTCAAGCGCTCGGCCGATCACCTCAACGTGACCTGCATCCCGTCCCGACTGTCGATCATCACCAAGTCGATCAACGGTCGCCCGCCGTGCCACTACTGCGGCCAGTGCAACCGCGGCTGCAGCGTCAACGCCAACTTCTCGAGCACCAACGTGCTGATCGCCCCGGCGCTCCGCACCGGCAACCTCGAGCTTCGCACCCACGCCATGGTGCGCGAGGTGACGGTGGGACGCGATGGACTCGCCACCGGGGTGGTCTACATCGACACCACCACTGGCGAGGAGCAGCGGGTCGACGCCAAGGTGGTGGTCGTGGCCGCCAGCGCCTGCGAGAGCGCCCGGCTGCTGCTCAACTCGAAGTCGAGCGCGTTCCCGCACGGGCTCGCCAACTCCAGTGGGGTGGTCGGCAAGTACATCACCGACACCACCGGCACCGACGTGGGCGGCTTCATCCCCGCGCTGGCCGACCAGCCGCGCCACAACTGCGACGGCGTGGGCGGGGCCCACCTCTACATGCCGTGGTGGCTCGACAACGCCAAGCTCGACTTCCCCCGTGGCTACCACATCGAGATCTGGGGTGGGATGGGGATGCCCGGCGCCGGCTTCATGGGCGGCATCCAGCACTACGGCCAGGGCGGCGGCTACGGCGCCTCGCTCAAGAACGAGTATCGCCACTACTACGGCACCACGATCGGCTTCTCGGGCCGCGGCGAGATGATCCCCAACGAGAAGTCCTACTGCGAGATCGACCCCACCGAGGTCGATCGCCACGGCATTCCGGTGCTCCGCTTCCACTGGGAGTGGACCGACCACGAATACCTGCAGGTCAAGCACATGCAGGAGACCTTCCGCGCCCTGCTCCACGACATGGGTGCCGAAGTGCGCTCCGAAATGCCGAGCAAGGAGCGGGGCTACGGCATCTCGACCGGTGGCTCGATCATCCACGAGGTCGGTGGGGTCCGGATGGGCAGCAATCCCAACGCCTCGGCGCTCAACGAGCACTGCCAGGCGTGGGACTGCAAGAACCTCTTCGTGGCCGACGGCGGCCCGTTCGTGACCCAGGCCGACAAGAACCCGACGCTGACGATCCTGGCGCTGTCGATGCGCACCTCCAGGCATATCGTCGAGGAACGAAAGGCAGGCCGCCTGTGAGCGACCACGAGCGCGACACCCGCCGCGGCCTGACCCGCCGCGAGGTGGTGGCCGCGATGGCGGCGATCACCGCCGGTGCCATGGTGCGGCCCACCCAGGCGCAGGCGGAGCAGGCGATGCGGATCTCGCGCCGCCGCGCCACAGGCGGCGCCTACGACCCGAAGATCTACACGCCGCACGAATGGGAGACCGTCCGGACCCTGGTCGACTACATCATCCCCAGCGACGAGCGCTCCGGCTCGGCGACCGATGCCGGGGTGCCGGAGTTCATGGACACCCTCCTCGACCTCGAGCCCGGGATGCGCACCGCCCACCGCGGCGGTCTTGCGTGGCTCGACAACGAGTGCCGTGAGCGATTCGGCGCCAACTTCGTGGCGGTCACCGACGAGCAGCGCCGCGCCATGCTCGACGACATCGCCTGGCCCGGCAAGGCCCGCGACGAGATGAAGGCGGGGGTGGAGTGGTTCAACCACTTCCGCGACTTCACCGCCAGCGGCTTCTGGACCTCGGAGATCGGGGTGACCGACATCGGCTACCAGGGCAACACGCCGCTGCCGGCATGGAACGGCTGCCCGGAGCCGAACCTGAAGCGGCTGGGGTTCTACGCCGCCCCCGAAACCGCAGTGAAGGCGATGCGACCGCCGCCGCGTGACGCTTGCGGACTGTCGGCCGGATGACCCGCCGCTCGATCGCGAGGCGTCGAGGGCGGTGTGAACCACCATCGGCCGCGCCGCAAGCGACGCGGCATCACGGAATCAGCGCCAATGACTCGTCCCTCCCGCCTCGGCGTCGGCTTCATCGGCTCCGGCTTCAACACCCGGTTCCACATCCAGTCCTGGCAGCAGGTCCGCGAGGGCGACGTGCTCGGCGTCTGGAGTCCGAATGCCAGGAACGCCGCCAGTGCGGCGAAGCTCTCGCGCCAGCTCGGCACCGGCGAGGCCAAGGCCCACAAGAGCATCACCGACATGGTGGCCGACCCGGCGATCGACGCCATCTGGCTCTGCGGCCCCAACCACGCCCGGATCGACAATGTCGAGGAGATCTGCGACGCAGTCCGTTCCGGGAAGGGCGACCTGATCGGCATCGCCTGCGAGAAGCCGCTGGCCCGGAACGTGGCCGAGGCAAAGCAGGTGAAGCAGATGGTGGAGCGGGCCGGGCTCCAGCACGGCTACCTCGAGAACCAGCTCTTCTCTCCCGGGATCACCCGCGGCCGCGAGCTGATCTGGGGTCGCGGCGCCAAGGCGAGCGGCCGGCCCTATCTCGCCCGCGCTGCCGAGGAGCACTCGGGGCCGCACGCGGCGTGGTTCTGGGAGGGGAAGAAGCAGGGCGGCGGGGTGCTCAACGACATGATGTGCCACTCGATCGAGGTGGTTCGCTTCCTCCTCACCGAGCCGGGCAAGCCGCGCAGCACCCTGACACCGATCTCGGTCAACGGTCGGATCGCCTCGCTCAAGTGGACCCGCCCCGAGTACGCCAGGCAACTCAAGGAGCGCTACGGACGGTCGGTCAACTACCACAGGCATCCCAGCGAGGACTTCGCCTCGGTCACCGCGCGCTACCGGACACCCGAGGGGCTCGAGGTGATCGGCGAGGCGACCACCAGCTGGAGCTTCGTGGGTCCCGGGCTGCGCCTCTCGGGCGAACTGCTCGGTCCCGAGTACTCGATGAACTGGAACACCCTCAACAGCGAGCTCAACTGCTTCTTCTCGCGCGAGGTGCAGGGCAAGGCGGGCGAGGACCTGGTCGAGAAGCAGAACGCCGAGATGGGCCTGATGCCGGTGGTGCCCGACGAGGCCGCGACCTATGGCTACTCCGCCGAGAACCGCCACTTCTGTCGGGTCTTCCTGGGGCTGGAGGAGCCGCTGCTCGACTTCCAGGACGGCGTCGAGGTGATGCAGATGCTGATGACCGCCTACCAGAGCGCCGAGCAGGGCAAGACCTTGAGCTTCCCGCCGCGCGGACTCGACAAGTTCGTGCCCAAGGTGGCCAAGGGAACGTGGAAGCCGTGAAGGGCGACGGGCGACGGGCGACACGCGACAGGTGGTTCCGCCGTAGGGGGGGATTCTCCCGGCAACGCGAGAAGGCGATTCCTGCCCCAACGATCCGCCTGTCGCCCGTCGCCCGTCGCTTGTCGCCTCATAGCTGAAGGGAATCGTTCCGATGCGCCACGACATTGTCCGTTCGCAGGTCGCCGAGCTGCCGCACGAGATGACCACCACCGCCTTCGAGCTGCCCGGATACCGTGTTGTCGAGTCGCTCGGCGTGGTCCGCGGCGTGGCCGTGCGCTCGCGGAGCGTGGTCGGCACCATCGGTGGCGCCCTGCAGACCATTCTCGGGGGCAACATCGGGATGTTCACCGAGCTGGCCGAGCGGGCCCGGGCCCAGGCCTTCGACACGATGCTCTACCAGGCCCACGAGGCGGGGGCGAACGCCGTGATCGGGATCCGCTACGACGCCAACGACATCATGAAGGGCGTGACCGAGGTGCTCTGCTACGGGACGGCGGTCGCGGTGGAGTCGAGTGACTGACGACGGAGGACGGATCGACGGAGGACGGAGGGTGGTGCTCGCTGCCGTCGTCTTCCTCGCGTCCCCCCTCGCCGCCCAGACTCCCGCCCTGATCCCCGAGCCGGCGTCGGTCACGTGGACCGATGCCGGCTTCGTGCTGCCCGACACCGTGGCGGTCGCCGTGGTCCCCGCTACGCCCCGGATGCACGAGATCGCCGGGGTGCTCGCTGCGGCGCTGGCCCAGCACGGGGTCGCCACGCGCCTGCTCGACGGGCCGTTCGTGGACGACGCGATCCTGCTCCGGATCAACAATCCCGCTGCGGGCGATGAGTCGTACGAGCTGGTCTCCACGTCGCACGGGGTGCTGGTCGAGGCGCGGGCCGAGGCGGGGGTGCTGTGGGGGGTGCAGACCCTGCGGCAGCTCCTCGAGCCCGCCGCCGGCGGCTGGCGGGTCCACGGCGCCGAGATCCGCGACGCGCCGAAGTTCGCCTGGCGCGGCTCGATGCTCGACGTGGGGCGGCATCTGTTCCCGGTCGAGTACATCCTCCACCATCTCGACTGGATGTCGCGCTACAAGCTCAATGTGTTCCACTGGCACCTGACCGAGGACCAGGGGTGGCGGCTGGCGATCGACGCCTACCCGCGGCTCACGGAGGTCGGGGCGTGGCGGAGGGACCCCGCCGCCCTGGCTGATCCCGACAGCGTCGTCAGCCCCACCGGGCAGCTCCCGCCAGAGGGCGGGGCGAGCGGCTCCCGCTACGGCGGCTTCTACACCAAGGACGACATCCGTCGCGTGGTGGAGACTGCGCGCCAGCTAGGCATCACGGTTGTCCCCGAGATCGAGATGCCGGGGCATTCCCGCGCCGCCCTCGCCTCCTATCCCGACCTCGGCTGCTCCGGCGACACGTTGCCGGTGCCGAGCGGTTGGGGGGTGTTCACCGACGTGCTCTGCCCGGCCAAGGAATCGACCTTCACCTTCCTCGAGACGGTGCTCGGCGAGGTGCTGGAGCTGTTCCCGGGCCGCTACATCCACATCGGCGGCGACGAGGTCCCCAAGCAGAGCTGGGCGGCGTGCGAGGCGTGCCAGGCGATCATCCGGCGCGAGAAGCTCGGCGACGAGCACGGCCTCCAGCGCTGGATGATCGCCCGGATCAGTCGCTGGCTCCGCGAGCGCGGCCGCACGCTGATCGGCTGGGACGAGATCATCGAGGGCGGATTGCCGGAGGGCGCCACCGTGCAGGCGTGGCGCGGTGAGTCGAAGATCAACGAGGCGATCGCGATGGGCGCCGACGTGATCGCGTCGCCCAACGAGTGGGTCTACCTCAACAGTTCGGCCGGATCACTGCCGCTCGATCGTGTGGCGATGTTCGACCCCGCCGCTCCGGCTTCGCCGGAGGGCGGGGCAGGCCCCGCGCGCACAACCTCCTCGAAGGACGAGGCAAGTCCAGTCTCGCATGCTGCAAGTACAAAGGGGAGATTGCTCGGCATCGAGGCTCCGCTCTGGACCGAACATGTGACGTCGCCGGCCAACGCTGAACTGATGTGGTGGCCACGATTGCTTGCGATCAGTGAGGTCGCCTGGCACGGTCCCACCGATACCGCCGAGTTCCGTGGACGTGCCGAACGGGTCGCCGAGCAGATGCGCGACGAGGGCGTGGCGGTGGGTCCCGAGGACCACGCGCTGGTCTCGCTCCGCTTCCGCTACGACAGCACCACCGGGGCGGTGCGCATCGCCAACGACGGCGAGACCACCGGGATCCAGTTGATGCTCGAGTCGCCGGGGCAGCCGCCGCGCGTGGTGCACGACGGCGAACGGATCCCCGGTGCTGGCACCTGGCAACTGGGCGCCCGCTTCCGTGGCGAGACCGTCGGCGCGTCGCGGACGCTCACCGTGGTCGACCATCTCGCGGTTGGCAAGTCGATCCACCTCGCGACGCCGACCGACCCACGCTATCCCGGCACCGGCGCGCACACGCTGGTCGACGGGGTGCGGGGCACCGATTTCCACGATGGCTTCTGGAATGGCTGGCAGGGTCCCGATCTCGACGCCACGATCGATCTCGACGAGGTGGAGCCGGTCCACTCGGTCACCCTGTCGCTGCTCGAGGAGGTCAACTCGTGGATCCTCTATCCCAGTGCGGTGGAGGTGCGCTACTCGAATGATGGCCAGCGTTGGCAGCTGGCCGAACACCGCGAGCTCGACTGGCCGGTGGTGGCGGGGGCGTCGTCGCGACGGCAGGTGCGGATCGACCTTCCCGCCGGCACCACGGCGCGCTACGTCAGGGTGGTGGCCACCGGCGGGCGGACGTTGCCGAGCTGGCATCTGGGTGCGGGAGGGAAGGCGTGGATCTTTGCCGATGAGGTGGAAGTGAGGTAGGAGTGAGAAGTGAGTCCTGAGTCGTGAGAGGAACTGCGTATCGGTGACTCCCCCCCACGTCTCAGGACTCAGGACTCACTTCTTCAGGCACGATCCCTGCTGACCGATAGTGTCAGGTCATCGCTCGTCTCTCTCGGGAGGCTCCAACGGGCGGTGACCTGTTTCGCATTCAGGAGGAACCGATGGCCTTGACGGTTCGGCAGCGGGCGGTGCATGCCGCCCTGGTCGGGATCGCGAGTGCGACCTTCGCTGCGGCGATGCAGTACTTCGTCGGGATTCCGCTCGGCAACCAGCCCAAGTGGCTCGGCACCATCACCATGGCGAGCGCGGTGCCCTCGGCCTACGTGACCTTCCCGATCCGCGACCCACTCGAGCGACTGACCCACACCAGTCTGGCCAGCGGACGGCTGGTCGAGGTCGCCACTCCGTTCGGTCCGGCCTTCCGGATCGGCACCGAGGACATCGCCCTGGTGGCGCTCGGCACCCTGATCATGGTCGGCCTGGCGGCCTACCTTGCCTCGGGACTCAACGAGATGTACGAGGAAAGCCACCCCTGACCGACGTCACGGATTCTTGGTACTATCGCAGGGCGGCCGGGTCGGCCGCCCTTTCTGTTTGGGGATACCCATCATCTGGGAGAAGCGCCATGGGTTCGCTGCTGCTGCTTCGGCTCCTTCACGTCGTTTCGGGGATCATGTGGGGGGGGACGGCCATGTTCGCGGCCTGGTTCGTCATCCCGTCGGTGGTCGACGCCGGTCCGGCCGGTGGAGCCTTCATGAACGGGATGCTCCGCCGCCGCTTCCACAGGATCGTCCCGGCGGTGGCGCTGGTCACCGTCCTGTCGGGACTGTTGCTGATGTGGCGCACCAGCGGTGGCGACATGGGCACGTGGGCGCGCACCTGGCCGGGTCGGGTCTACAGCATGGCCGGCGGCGTGGCGATCGTCGCCTGGTTCGTGGGATTCTTCGTCTCCCGCCCAGCCGGCGCCATGCTGGCGAAGCTGGGGCCGCAGCTGCAGGCCACGACCGACCCGGCCCAGCGCGAGGCGCTGCTGGCCCAGATGCGGCCCCACCAGCAGCGCACCTTCGGCGCGGTGCGGCTCATCGCCTGGCTGGTGCTCGTGGCGTCGGTCGGGATGGCGGTGGCGCGGTACGTGTGAGGAGGCGACAGGCGACAGGCGACAGGCGACACGCGGGCTCTCCGCCTACTTCTCCATCGGCTTGCCGCACCCCGGGCACTGCCCGTCCTTCAGTGCGCCGACCGGAAACCGCGCGCCGCAGTGGGGACAGGTCACGTCGATCGCCGAGAGGGGCGGGAGGTCTCCCTCCCGCTCCAGCTCGACGGAGGTGCTGAACGCCCAGCGGAAGGCTCGCCAGCCGAGACCGGCGAAGATCATCGCGGCGCCGAGGTATCTGAGGTTCATGGGAGGACGGTCGCCTGTCGCCTGTCGCCTGTCGCCCTAGACCACCGCGAAGTTCAGCATCATCCCCATATCCTCGTGCATCAGGTTGTGGCAGTGCATGAGGTAGCGGCCGCGGTGGTGGTCGAAGGTCGCGATCACCGACACCGTCTCGCCGGGGAAGACCAGCACGGTGTCCTTCCAGCCGGCCTCCCAGGGGAAGAGTCGACCCCGTCCGCCCTCCCGTGAGAGCACCTGGAACTGCACCTCGTGCATGTGCACCGGGTGAGGGAACGGTCCCGCGTTGGTGAATCGCCAGATCTCGGTGCTGCCGAACGGCACCTCCTCGTCGATCCGGTCCATCTCGAAGGCGCGACCGTTGATGGTGTGGCGCATCATCGCGCTCTGGAAAAGGAACTCCCGGGTCCGGTCGGCGCTGCCCGGGTCGATTGCCGCGATCGACGGGAAGGCGCCGGGTGACCAGGTCGGTTCCTGCGCCGCGCGGGTCACCCTCAGCTCGAGCAGGTCGATTTCGGCACCCTGCGGCTTGCCGCCGCCCATCATCCGGCCCATGCCCATCCCGCCCGGGGCGGTGAACGGCAGCGACCGGAGCATGACACGTTCCCCCACCGGCACGGCCGACAGGTCGACCAGCAGGTCGGCCCGTTCGCCGGTGCCCAGGTCGAGCCAGTCGAGCCGCACCGGCGCGTCGAGCAGGCCGCCATCGACGCCGATCAGCGTCATCGGCGCGCCGGTGGAGAGGCCCAGTCGGAGGATCCGGGCCCCTGTGGTGTTGACCACCCGGAGTCGGTGGAGGGCGGCATCGACCTCGACCGCTGGGTCAGGCGCACCGTTGCCGAATGGGGTGTCGCCCAGGAAGCCCTCCATCCGCTCGTGCATCGCCGGGTTGAAGGCGTACTCCTCGCCCACCACCCGGCGATCGTGGATCAGCAGCGGGATCTCGCGCTCGCCACTCGGCAGGCCCAGGGCGTCCTCGGCGTCGTCGCCCACCAGCAGCAGGCCCGACATCCCGCGGTAGACCTGGATTCCGGTTCGGGTGTGCGGGTGGGCGTGATACCAGTAGGTGCCGGCGCGATTGAGCATGGGAAAGCTGTAGCGGTAGCGCTCACCGGGGTCGATCGCCAGCCGGGGGTGGCCGTCGGCGGCCTCTGGCACATGGAGGCCATGCCAGTGGAGGATGGTCGGCTCGGCGAGTCGGTTCTCCAGCTCGATCGAGAACGCCTCACCGGTGCGGATCCGGATCGTCGGGGCCACGGCCGCGTGCCGATCGGTGGCAACGGTCCAGACTGCCGCCGCGCGGCCGGGGGCAATCGCGGCGGGCGCGGCACGGGCGATCAGTCGCTGACCAGTGGGAGCCAGTTCGACCGGACGGATCAGCGGCGAGCGTTCCGGACGCCCAAGGGACCGGGTCGTGATCCGGGGCAGGAACACGATCGGTGCGGCGCTGGCCACCCTGACAAATTCACGACGGTGCATCCGGTGCCTCCCATGGAGATACCGGAAGTCTATCGTGTGCCCTGCTCCACCGCCGTCCGGATCACCCTGACCCGCTGTGGGTCGGTCACCAGCCGCGCCGCCTCGTCGCCGGGGAGTGCCTTGCGAAACGGCACCACCGACCAGTTCTCACGCTGCTCGGCGTCGCGGATGATCATCGTGGCGCGGACATGCAGCTCGCGCACGCCGGTCTCGCGGATCAGGGCGGCGGCGTCGTTCTCGTTGACCCCGCCGCCGGCCATGACCGCGAGCCGGCCATCGGCGCGGCGCACCAGCTCGGCGATCAGCTCGCGTCCCTCCCAGGCCCGGGCGCGCTGGCCCGAGGTGAGGATGCGGTCCACCCCCAGCTCGATGAGGGTCTCGAGCGCCTGATAGGGATCGCGGCAGCGGTCGAAGGCACGGTGGAAGGTGATCGCGGCACCGTCGGCGGCGTCGATCAGTCGCCGGGTGGCATCGCGGTCAACATCGCCCCCGGCGGTGAGCACCCCGATGACCATCCCGGGGGCACCGAGGGCGCGGGCATGGGCGGCGTCGCGACACATCACGTCGAGCTCGTCGGGGGAGTAGACAAAGCCACCACCCCGCACCCGGATGATCGGGAACACCGGCACGCCGGCGTGAGCGACCATCCACTCGATCAGGGCATGCGACGGCGTGGTCCCGCCGTCGGCGAGGTTGTCGCACAACTCCAGTCGGTCGGCCCCGCCTTCCACGGCGTTGCGGGCCGACTGGATGTCGTCGATGCAAGCTTCGAGGATCATCATGATGCGACAGGCGACAGGCGACAAGCGACAGACGCAGCGATTCGCATGTCGCCCGTCGCTTGTCGCGCGTCGCCTACATCGTCCACCCGGCCCGGTAATCGGGCGTGACCCACTCGGCCGGGAGGTCGTTCTGGATCTCGCCGTTGGGCGTGAGGGTGATCGCCCGGCCAGCGCGCACCGCGAGGCAGCCGAACAGCACCATCTCGGTGAGCGGTCCCGCGTGCCCCGGGAAGTTGCTGTTGGGCATCGGTCCCTTGCCGGTGATCGCGTTGATCCACTCGGCGTAGACGCCAGGTGAACGCTCATAGGTGATCTTCGGCGGGTTCTTGGTGAACTGCTCGTTGCGCTTGGCGTCGAGGATCCGCACCTCGTCGCCGTAGGCATCGGCGATCAGCGACCCCTCGGTGCCGACCCACATCTGGCCGCCGACGCCGCCGATCGGCCAGTCGTCGTACTCACCCAGCTCGGCCGGCTTGGCCGGCCAGAGCGACCCGTCGCGCCAGACCACCTTCACCGCCGGGCGCGAGCCGCGCGATGGGAAGGCGTACTCGATCCGCGACATCTTGGGCGCGGTCTCCTCGAAGCGCTCGGTGGTCTCGGGCTCGATCCGCGACGGGTTGCGCAGATCGAAGGTCCAGAAGGCGGCATCCATCGCGTGACAGGCAATGTCGCCCAGTGCCCCGGTGCCGTAGTCCCACCAGCCGCGCCAGCGAAACGGCGCGTAGGCGGGGTTGTAGGGCCGCTCCGGCGCTGGGCCCTGCCAGAGGTGCCAATCGAAGGTCGGTGGCGGATTGTGCGCCTCGGTGGGACGGTCCATGCCCTGGGGCCAGATCGGCCGGTTGGTCCAGTAGTGGATCTCGCGGATCTCGCCAATCGCCCCGGCCTCGTACCACTCACGGATCCGCCGGGTCCCCTCACCAGCGTGCCCCTGGTTCCCCATCTGGGTCGGCAACCCGCTTGCCTTCGCCTCGGCCATCACGGTGCGCACCTCGGCGAGGGTCCGGGTGAGCGGCTTCTGGCAGAAGACCGCCTTGCCATGCCGGAGCGCCATCAGCGTGGCGGGGGTGTGCGAGTGGTCGGGGATCGAAACCGACACCGCGTCGATCTGGTCACCCATCACGTCGAACATCTCGCGGTAGTCCTTGAAGCGGCGGGCATCGGGGAAGCGGCCGAACGACCGCCGGGCCGCGCGCCAGTCGACGTCGCAGATGGCCGCCACCGAGGCGCCAGCCTTGGCGATGCCCTGCACGTCGCTGTCGCCCTTGCCACCAGCCCCGATCGCGGCATAGCGGACCATGTCGCTCGGCGCGGTGAATCCTCGGCCCAGCACGTGACGGGGGACGATGTGGAAGGCGGCGCCAGTGGCGGCCAGCGACTTCACGAAGGTGCGGCGGTTGGACATGACGGCTCCGGAGATGAACGGTGAATGACAGGAATGGTGGTGGAGCCGTCATCCTGAGCGGAGCGCCCGGAGGGCGCGAAGTCGAGGGATCCCTCGCCCGGGCAAGGGATCCCTCGACTGCGGCGGCTACGCCGCCTCCGCTCGGGATGACGCCACGGCAGCCGTTGGCGCCGGACCGCCACCCTTGGACTTGAAGAACACTGCGAACAGCACCGCGATCACTGCCGCGCCGGCGGCCGGCACCATCCAGATGGAACGCCAGTCGTGCTGCGTGGGTGAGCTGGCGAACATGTCGACCACCCGACCCGAGACCGACGCGCCGATGAAGTAGCCGACGCCGTTGGTCAGGAAGTTGAGGAAGCCCTGGGCCGCACCCCGGATCCTCGGTCCCGCCTGCTGGTCGGTGTAGATCTGGCCGGCCACGAAGAAGAAATCGTAGCAGACGCCGTGGAGGATGATCCCGACCAGGATCAGCCACATCCCCGCACCGGCATCGCCGTAGCCGAACGCCACGTAGCGCGCCGCCCAGGCCGCCATGCCGACCAGCAGCACCCACTTGATTCCGAATTTCGACAGCAGCAGCGGCAGCGCCAGGATGAAGAGCATCTCCGACATCTGCCCGAAGGTCTGGATGAAGGCGGCGTCCTTGACCCCGATCTCGTTGAGGAAGGGGTTGGCGAAGGTGTAGTAGAACTGGAGCGGGATGCAGAGGAGGAACGAGCCGAGCGCGAAGACCAGGAACGAACGGTCCTTGAGCAGCGACAGGGCGTCGAGCCCCAGGGCGTCGCGGACCGAGAACGGCGCCCCGGCGCTCTTGGGCGGTGTCGGCGGCAGCGACAGGGCGAAGAGGCCCAGCAGCACCGACACGCCGGCGGCGACCTGCATCGGCACCACCTGGGCGTCGGCGTGGAGGATCTTGCCGACCAGGATGCCCGCGGCAATCCAGCCGATGGTGCCGAGCACCCGGATGATCGGGAAGTCGCGGCCCGGGTTGTCGATGTGGTGGAAGGCGATCGTGTTGCTGACCGACAGGGTGGGCATGTAGGCCAGCGCGTAGAGGATCAGCGCGGGATAGAAGGTGGCGAAGGTGGTCCGGGTGCTGGCGATCCAGATCAGCACCGCGCCGATCAGGTGCAGCCCGGCGAGCAGCTTCTCCGAGGCGAAGAACCGGTCGGCCACCATCCCGATGAAGAACGGCGAGACCAACGCTGCGATGGCGGTGGCGCCATACGCGAGGCCGACCTCGCCGCCCGAGAAGCCGAGCGTCTGCGACAGATAGGTGCCCATCGTGACGAACCAGACACCCCAGATGAAATACTGCAGGAACATCATCACCTGCAGCCGCAGTCGGACGCTCATGGACGCTCCCGGATCATGATGTTGCGATACCAGACCGAGTCACTGTGATCCTGCAGCCCCAGATGCCCGCGCCGCTGCTTGGCGAAGGTCGGCCACTGCGCAAACTTGCTGGCGGCGATCTTCTCCTTCATCTCCTTGCTGTCGAAATCGACATCGACCGTCTTGACGCCGTTGAGCCACTGCTCGACGTGGCTGCCCTTGGTCACGATCCGGGCGTGATTCCACTCGCCCACCGGCCTGGCGGCATCGAACGGCGCGGGATAGAGGGCGTAGAGCGCGCCCGCTGCCTGGAGCGGCGACGGGTTGGCGCCAAGCACGGCGTTGTCGAGCACCTGATACTCCGGCGCGTTCTGGTACATCACCTCCGAGGCCTCGTGGCCCCAGTAGAGGATGCCGCTGTTGCCCCCCGGCTTCACCTTCCAGTCGAGCTCCAGCTCGAACGACCCGAACTGCCGGTCGGTCACCAGGGTGCCGCCCGGGCCGGTGCGGACCAGGGCGCCGTCGATCGCCTCCCAGCCCTTGGCCGGGCCGCTCTGGCCGTAGTTGTGCCATCCGGAGGTGGTGCGTCCATCGAAGAGCAGCTGCCAACCCTCGCGGATCTCACGGGTGGTCAGCTGGTTGGGACCGACGGGAACCGGTGCAGGCTCGGGGGCCGATCGCCCACAGGCCGCCACGACGGCCAGGGCGAACAGCACGGCGACGCGAGGGACGCGTCGGGGCATGGCAGGAACCTCGGGAACAGGACGGAGGGAGCGGGGGAAGCCAGAGAAGGGTACGGCCAGCCGGGGCGACACGGAAGGGGCGTGGCCACCCAGCCGCGGCCGTCGGCCGCGGAGATATCGGCGCGTCCGGCATCCCCGCGGCCTGACGGCCGCGGCGTCAGTGCAAGGCTCCGCCGAACCCGCCACCCGCGAGTCGGTGAGGGAGGCGCGCAACCGGTAGGCGCCGTTCCGTCCCCAGCGATGGAGAAGATCGCCACCGATCACGACCGCCTCGCGGCGAAGCAGTCCTTCGCTCGCAGGGGTGAGGTCGCGCCGGACATAGGTGGCGATCCCACTCACGACCGTGCGTCCCTCGCGAAGGTCGCGACCGAGACGGAGCGCGCCGTAGCTGGTCGCCGGCTCGACGATGTTGGCGAAGCCGCGGCCGTCCGCGCCGGTCCCGGTGGCCACCTCCTCGGCGGTCCGCGAGGCGAGCACACCCACGTTCCAGCCGCTGCGGGTCTTTCCGGTGAGCTTGGCGGCACCGAGAATCGTCGTCTCGCCAGGCGCGGCGACGGTCCCGCCATGATCGTCGGCGGCGAGCTGCGGCGCCCGGCCGATGCGGCGCGAATACACCAGGGCCTCGGGGCCACCGGCGGAGAGCGGCAGGTTGAACGCGTCGCTCGCCTCGGTGAAGAACGGTCGCCGTTCCTCGAAGAAGGTCTCGCTGGGCGTCAGGTTCAGGGTGGCCGGGTCGCCGTCGAGTTGGCCGAAGTCGGGATTCACCGCGGCGTTGAGGGTGAGCGATCCCGCCACGGGGAGTCGCAGGTCGAGTCCGGCGGCGCCGGTCGGTCCCGGGGTCGCGGCGGGGAGCCCGATGCCGCGCTGTCGAGCGGTCACATCGGGGCGGAGCTCGACTCCCCTGGCACGCCGCACATCGGTGATCCCGGTGAGCTCACCGAAGCGCGACACGAACTCGGCGCCGTCCTGGGGAACGAGCTGCCAGAGCACCACCTCGTTCCGTGCGGCCACGGTGCGGGCCACGTTGAACCCGAACGTGAGCGTGTCGCGCCCGCCGGCGAAGCGCAGTTGCGAGAACGGGATCCGGAACTCCGCCGACCAGCCGCTGGCGTCGCGGCTGGTCGCGGCCTCCCAGGTCCCGTCCCACGACGGAGTCGAACTGCGAGTCGTCGAACATGTAGGAGTCGCTCTGGACGCCGGCGGCGCTCACCGTGAAGCCGAAGCCGGTGCGCCGGTCGTGCCACGAATCGATGAACACCGACACACGATCGCCACCGCCGGAGTCATCACGCCGGGTGAGCGGAGCGACGAGGATGCTCGGGTCGGTCAGCTCGGCCCGGACCCCGACGTACATCGCGTCGGCATCGTAGAGCACTCGAACGGTGGTCCGCTCGGTTCCGGGGCGCCCCCAGTCCGGGAGCCGCTGGACGAATCGGTCGCTCATCATGGCGCCGGCCCAGGCGGCGTCGTCGAGGCGGCCGTCGATTGTTGGTGGGGCATCGGTCCGCACCGCGACCATTGCCTGCCGCGCGTCGCGGGAGACGGGCATCGTGTCCGGGTTGGTCAGGGCCAGGGCGAGCAATACGGCGGGGTGCATCGACGCGCTCCGTGTGGGTCACGGAGGACGAGACGCCCCGGGCCGCACTGGAGAGTCGGGTGGTGGGACGAGCCGGACGATGGCGGGATGAACCGGTACGGCGAGGGGCTGCGGCTCAGAACTCGGGGCCGAGCCGTGCCTTGAGCTGTTCCCGGTAGGTACGGGAGAGTGTCACCTCGCGGCCCGAGGCGAGGAGCACCGAGCAATCGCCATGGGAGAGTGGCGTCAGCTCCCGCACCCGCTCGATGTTGACGATCGCCGACCGGTGAATGCGGGCGAAACGGCAGGGATCGAGGCGCTCGGCGAACCGCTGCATCGTCTCGCGGACCAGATACTGCCCACCCGGCACGTGGAGCCTGAGGTAGTTGCCGGAGGCCTCGATCCACTCGACCTCCTCGAGCGGGACCAGCCGGATCCGGCCGCGATGCTTCACGGCGACCCGGGTGAGGCGATTGTCACGGGCGGTAAGGTCCGCCAGCAGCGCGAGGAGACGGGGATCATCGGCGGCGGGATGGCGTCGCACCGCCGCCCGGGCACGATCGAGGGCTGCCACGAAGCGGTCGCGATCGAACGGCTTGAGGAGGTAATCGAGGGCGTGCACCTCGAAGGCCCTGAGGGCGTACTCGTCGTAGGCGGTGACGAAGATCACCGCCGCCGGCGGGGTGTCGAGCGCCGCGAGGACCGCGAAGCCGTCGCGCTCCGGCATCTGGACGTCGAGGAAGACCAGGTCGGGGGCGAGTTCCTCGAGCTTGCGCACCGCCTCGTCACCGCTCGACGCCTCGCCCACCACGGTCACGTCGGGTTGCCTCGCCACCAGATCGCGAATCCGCTTGCGAGCCGGTGGCTCGTCGTCGACGATCACGGTGCGCAACTCAGGCATTGCGCTCGCCCTCCTCGCGCCACGGCAGGGTGATCTCTACCGCCGTGCCGCCACCCGTGCGCTGTCCCACGGTGAAGACGTGACTCGCGCCGTGAAGCTGCTCGAGTCGCTGCCGGGTGTTGGCGAGCCCGACGCCGTGGCCATCGGTGGCGAGCCCGTTTCGCCCGTCGGGACCGATGCCGATCCCGTCGTCGTGGATCCATACTCGCAGCGTGTCGCCTTCGCGACGGGCGCCGACCGTCACCGTGCCGCGCGACGCGCGCGGTTCGATCCCATGACGGATCGCGTTCTCGACCAGCGGTTGCAGCAGCAGGGTCGGCACCAGTCCCGCGCGACACTCCGCCGGCACATCGATCACGACACTCAGCCGGTCGGCGAAGCGCACGCGCTGGATCTCGGTGTAGCGCTCGAGAAACTCCAATTCGCGTTCCAGCGGGACCTCGCCGCGATCGCCTTCCTGCAACGTGAGGCGCAGCAGGTCGCCGAGTCGCGAGAGCACCAGCTCGGCGCGCTCGGGGTCGTCGCCCATCAGCGACGACACCGTGTTGAGGGCGTTGAAGAGGAAGTGCGGCTGTAGCTGGCCGCGCAGGGCATCGAGGCGGGCCCGGCCAGGGCCGCCTCGAGCCGGGCCGCCTCGCGCTCTCGCTCGCGCACCTCGCCCAGCAGCCTGGTCAGGTGCGCCACGGTCACGATCCCCGCGAAGACGATCAGCGTGAACGCCGCCTTCTTCGACAGGTAGATCGGTAGCACGTGGGCGAATTGTGGCGTATTTGCCGGGTCGGCGTCGATCTGGAGGATGACATCGAGAGAGACGTAGACCAGCTGGCTCACCAGGTGAAACACCAGCCACGCGCCGAGCAGGAGGCCGAGGCGGCGAGTCAGGTGGGCCCTCGTGAGCGGCCGACACGCACCAGCGCGAAGATCACCGGGGCCAGGGCACCGTCGATCAGCCATTCGTCCCGCTCCACCAGAACGAAGCGAGCAGCGTCTCCGGCTCCCCCTTGACCGTCATCACCGCCGCCTCGGCAAGCGTCGAACGCGGCAGCGCGAGCCAGCCGCAAGCGCGATCGGCCAGGCGATCCGGGGAGTGGTGTCCTCGGTCATCCCGACAAAACTACGCGCGAGCACGCCGGTGATCAGTCCGGCGGGACGAAATAGCCCTGAAGCGGGAGGGCGGAGAACGGAGAACGGAGAACGGAGAACCGAGGGGTGATTTGCGGCCTCTCCGTCCGCCGTCGTTCCGTCCTCATCGCAGTCGCGCCACCAGCGCCTTCACGCTCGCCGCGCCAACCGGCCGCAGCAGCCCGAACGTCTTCCCGTCGGTCCGGGCGATCACCGAGTCGGCGTCGGCGAACCACGTGGCGCCCGGATGCTCGCCGCGGCGGAGGAAGCCGATGGCGTCGCCGCCGATCCGCCCCAGGTCGGCGAGGGCCACCGCCACCGGCAACCCGTCGGCCACCAGCGGCGCCCGGGTCACGACGCCACGCAGTTCGCCGTCGAAGGCACGCATCCGCGCGAAGTGCTCGGCGAGACGGGGGTAGTCGTCGGTCGAGCGGGCGAGTGCCAGCATCTGCCATTCGGTGAACGGATCGGGATGCGCCGCATCGATCAGCCGGGTGAGCGGCGAGAACTGGTTGGTGCCCCGACCGCCGAAGCCGCGGGGCCGGATGTAGTGCAGGAACTCGCGCAGCAACGGCTGGTCGCGATCCGGGGCGATCCGCGCCAGCATCCGCTCCGATTGGGTGTAGTGCTGCAGCCCCAGCTCGGCCAGCCGCCGCGAGGTCACCTCGAGACGGCGATAGAGGTCAGGCACGTCGCGCACATAGGCCGGCGACCAGAATCGCTCGGCGACCGCCCCCATCCGGGGCCAGATCCGCGAGTCGATCGTCTCGCTGGTGATGTACTCAGCCCACATGCACGCCTCGCCGCCGAGCACCAGCGCCTGCTGCGCCGGCGAGAGTCCCTCGGGCAGCGGGTCGGCGAGGTACATCTCGGCCGCGGTCTTGATGTGGTCGAGGTAGTAGGGTGCGGAGAGGATGGCGTGGCGCCCCTGGGCGGTGGCCTGGGTGAGGCCCTGCATCCCGCGCCACGACTGGATCACCGCGGCCTGCGGCAGCCCCGGCTGCAGGATCTCGTCCCAGCCGACCGGCTGGCGGTGGTGCTTGGCCAGCAGCGTGAAGAGTCGGCCGTTGAAGTAGGTCTGCAGCGCGTGCGCGTCGGCGATGTCGTGCTGCTTCATCCATGCCTGGATCCGCGGCGAGTCGTTCCATCCCCGGGGATCGACCTCATCGCCACCCACGTGCCAGTAGCGATCGGGGAAGAGCGCCGTCATCTCGCCGATGAAGTCGTCGAGGAAGGCGAAGACCTCCTCACGGGTCGGGTCCATGCTGGCGCGGATCACCCCCCAGCGGCGCAGGATCTGGTACGGGCCGGGATTGCTTGCGAGTTCGGGGTGACCCACGAACCACGACGCGGAGTGTCCCGGCATGTCGAACTCGGGCACCACCCGGATACCGCGGTCGGCGGCGTAGGCGACGATGTCGCGGATCTCGTCCTGGGTGTAGTAGTTGCCGTCGGAGCCCATCTGCTGCAACTCGGGATGGCGCTTCGACTCGACCCGGAAGCCCTGGTCCTCGGTCAGGTGCCAGTGGAGCACGTTGAGCTTGACCGCCGCCATCCCGTCGAGGGTGCGCCTGATCACGGCGGGTGGCTCCCAGTGACGCGCCACGTCGACCAGCAACCCACGCCAGCGGAAACGCGGCGAGTCGGCGATTGCGGTGCCGGCGAGGTAGAAGCCGTCGATGTCGGCCGACTGGAGCTGGAGCAGCGTCTCGAGCCCCCGGATCGCGCCGACCACGGTGTTGGCTCGCAGCACGGCCTGGCGGGCGTCGACGTCGAGCCGGTACGACTCGTCCTCGTCGAGGTCGGGCACGGCGAACCCCTGGCCCTGGACGTCGATCACCAGGGTGGCCCCCCGATCGTGGCCGTACTCCCGGGGGAGCGCGAATCCCACCCTGCCCTCGAGTCGTCGCAGCGCGCGACCGACGGCGCGCTCGAGGCGACCGTCGCGGTAGGCCACGATGGCCACCGTGAACGAGGAGTCGATCGGGAGCCGGCTGGCGGTCATCTCGACCGAGCTCGGCACGGGCAACAGCGCGGGGTCCTGACCCCGTGCCACGAGCGGAGCGGCCAGCAGGGCGAGGATGGCGGGGAGTCTTGTCATGACTTGAAGATACGAGATGTCCTCCCGAGCGGAGCGGCCCGGCCGGGCCGCGAAGTCGAGGGACCCCTCCGCCCGTGCATGGGGTCCCTCCACTCGCCCCTTCGATGCTCGCTCGGGATGACATCCCGTATCTTCAATCCATGCACGTCACCTCCCTCCACCTCTACCCGATCAAGGGCTGTCGCGGCCGGGTCCTCGGCCATGCCGAGTTCGATCGGCTGGGCGTGGTGGGCGACCGCCGGCTGATGCTGGTCGACCAGCACGATCGCTTCCTCACCCAGCGCGAGGTGCCGGTGCTGGCGACGATCGAGCCCGAGATCGACGGGCCGATGCTCACCGTGCGGCACGAGGGGGTGGCACCGCTGTCGCTGGAGCTCGATCCGGCGGGGGCGACGCGCGACGTGGTGCTCTGGAAGGACACCATCCGGGTCACCGACCAGGGCGACGAGGCGGCGGGGTGGTTCGGCGCCATCCTCGGCGCGCCGGTGCGACTGGTGCAGTTCACGGCGGTGTCCGAGCGGTTGCTCGATCCACGGTTCACCCCGCGCAACGATGCGGAGACCGCGTTTGCCGATGGCTATCCGGTCCTGGTGATGCTGGAGGAATCGCTGGCCGACCTCAACGGCCGGTTGCCCGAGCCGGTGCCGATGAGCCGCTTCCGTCCCAACGTGGTGGTGACCGGCGCCGACGCCTGGAGCGAGGACAACTGGCGCGAGCTCCGGATCGGCGAGATGACGCTCGATGTGGTCAAGCCGTGCGCACGCTGCACCGTGCCGACCGTGGATCAGGCGACCGGCGTGCGCGACCCGAATCAGGAACCACTTCGTACCCTGGCCCGCTTGCGGACGCTCCCCGAATTCGGCGCGATCTTCGGCCAGAACGCGGTGCCACGCCAATCGGGGCGGATCGCCGTGGGGGACGGGGTGGAGGCGGTCGGCCGCGATTGATGCCACGCACGCGGGGCGTCGGGCGTAGAATTCGGGACCATGACCACCATCCGCCTCTACCACGACTCCGCCGAGCTCGCCTTCGACGCTGAAGCGATCGCCCACGACGGTGTGCCGACACGCGTCGTCCTCGATCGCACGCACTTCTATCCCACCAGCGGCGGGCAACCGCACGACACGGGACGACTGGCTGACGCCAGGGTCGTCGACGTGATCGACGACGGCGACCGGATCATCCACGTGACCGATGCGCCGGTGGCGCTCGGTCCGGTGCACGGTGAGATCGATGCTCCACGTCGCCACGACTTCACCGTGCAGCACACCGCGCAGCACCTCCTCTCGGCACTGGCTGGCGATCGCCTCGGGTGGAGCACCGAAGAGCGTCCACTTCGGCGAGCGGCACTCCACCATCGAGTTCGACACCGCCGAGGCGAGCTGAAGCGCAGCTGCTGGAGCTGGAGCACTGGGCCAACGACCTCGTTGCCGAGGCGATCCCCGTCACCGTCGGCTACGAGGACGCCGCGGTCGCCGTGGGGCTCCGGAAGCCGACCGACCGGATCGGCACCATCCGCGTGGTCACCATCGAAGGCGTCGACCGGAGCGCCTGCGGGGGGACCCACGTGACCAGCACGGCCCGGCTCGGGTCGGTCATGGTGAAGGGAGTGGAACGGATCCGTGGCCGGGTCCGGGTGGGGTTCCTGGCGGGATCCCGGGTGCTGGACGAGGCCCGCCACGGCGCGGACCTGCTCGAGGGAATGGCCCGTGAGGTCGGGGCCGCCCCGGCCGAACTCCCCGACCTGATCCCCAGGCGTCTGGCCGAGCTGCGGGACGCGACCAAGCGAATCGAGGCTCTCGAACGGGAGCTGGCAGGATACCGGGTCCGCGAGCTGATCGCCTCGGCTCCGGCAGGACCCGGCGGAGTGCGGTGGGTGGTGCTCCACCCTGCGGACCAACCGGTCGCCGCACTCCGGACCATGGCAGAGGCCGCGTCGGGTGAGCCCGGGACGGTCTTCCTCGCCACCAGCACCGACCCCACCACGGTGATCCTTGCTGCCGCGGAGGGGACCGGTGTCGACGCGGGTGCCACGCTCAAGGCGGCACTGCAGGCGGTCGGCGGTCGCGGCGGCGGGTCGCCGCGGATGGCGCAGGGGAGCGTGCCCGATGCCGCGGCGCTCGATGCGGTGGTCGGTGCGATCGTGCCGAAATCGTGAATGGTGAATGGTGAATGGTGAATGGGGGTGTACGGAAAGTCTTCCGTGAGCGCCCGCCCGACCTCACCTGGACGTCTGTTCCCATTCACGATTCACCATTGACCATTCACCCGTGCGAGAGGCGCGAATGAGGCTGGGCATCGCCGGCGACAGCCACAGCGATTGTCGTGCTTGGTGGCTGCAGCGGCTCGCCGACCGAGCGACGGCCCGACTTGCCCACCGCCACCCTCTCCGTCCTGGCCGGCGGCAGCCAGTCGCAGGTCGCGGGCTACTTCCTCCCCGACACGATCACCGTGCGGCTCACCGATAGCGACGGTGCGCCGATCGCCTACGCCGCAATCGATGCGTCGGTCGATGCCTCGCTCGCCGCCCCCTTCGCGCAGCGTGACCTCGATCGACGCCCGCACCCGTGCCGACGGCACCGCACGGTTTGCCTGGCGACTCGGGCTCGCCTTCGGTCCGCAGCAGCTGACCGTCACCAGCACCGCCGAGCGGGTCGAGCCGCTGGCGATCACGGCCACGGCAACCGGCAACCATCTCCGGTCGCTCGGTGGTGGTGACCGTGGCCTCTGTGCCGTCGACCTGCAGGGTCAGCTCGGCTGCTGGGATCCGCTGGCGCACCCCGACTTCCCACCGACGTTCACGGCGGTACCCGGGAACGAACGGTTCCAGTCGGTCGCGATCTACTCGCACCGCACGGCTGGCGCCGATGGTTGCGCCAGCACCGACGCCGGTCGCGTCTGGTGCTTCGCCGTCGACGAGCACGCGACGATCGGCGGCCTGCACGAACTGGCTGGCGGCTACCCGCCGCTGGTGCGCCTCTTCACGGGGAGCAACGATCTCGACAGCGATCCGCCGTTCTGCGGTCTCACCACCGACGGCGCGGCGTGGTGCTGGGGGAGCAATGCCGACGGCGTGCTCGGTGACCAGAGCATGACCGATCGCGCCGCTCCGGTACCGGTCTCGACCACGACGCGGTTCGTGCAGCTTGCCGTGGGGTCGTACCATGCCTGTGGCGTCGACCTCACCACCCAGGGTTGGTGCTGGGGACGAAACGACCGTGCCCAGATCGGGCTCCCGTCGAGCGCCGTCCCCGCGGTGATGCCGGTGCATCGGGGCGGCACGCTGCAATACGATGCCATCGTACCCGTCACCACCGGGGCCACCTGTGCGGTCGCCGAGGGGAACGCCTGGTGCTGGGGCGACAAGACCGCTCTCGGCGCCGGGAGCCAGGTGCTCAGCCTGCTCGATACGGTCATCGCCACGCCGACTCCGTTCCCGGTCGACGGGATCGACACCCCGACTGCCCTCGGTCGGGTCGACGACGCGGTGGTGGTGGTCGGACCTGGCGGCCTGGGTGCCTGGTGGGGCGATCTCTCCGGAGTGGTCGACCTGGTCCACGCCGATGCGCCGCGTCGATTCGTCCGGGATCTCGGTTTCCGGTCACTGGTGCTCTCGGAGAGCCACGGGTTGGTCTGCGGGGCGGCGAGCGGCACCGACGACGAGTGGGTTTGCGGCCGGATGGCCTCCCTCACCGGCTATCCCACCCATCAACCTTCACCGGCCTTCGCCGGCTTCGGGATGCCGCTACCATGATGCGTCGCACCACACCACTCCTCACCCTGTCACTGCTCGTGGCGTGCACTGGCGCCACCACGGCTCCCGACCCGGTGAGCCGGGTCGAGGTCGACGCCGGCGACGCTCAGGTCGGGTCACCGGCCTACGTGCTGGCCGAGTCGATCGCGGTCCGGGTGATCGACGCGGGGGGACACCCGGTGGCGGGAGCGGTGATCCACTGGGCTCCCGAGGACCGCGAGGCGGTGGTGATGCCGGAGATCTCGACGACCGGCGCCGACGGCGTCGCGCGGGCCGCATGGCGGCTCGGCCGCGACGATGGGGTCCAGCATGCCAAGGCGACGCTCGGGGGGCTCCAGGCGGCGCGCTTCGAGGCCGAAGCGGTCTCCGGCGAGGTGTTCGAGGTGGCCGGGACGCTGGCCCACCAATGCGGTCGCTTCTCCGACGACGTGGTGCGGTGCTGGCTTCCTCCAGCCGGCGGCCCGGCCCGCGCGATCGCTCTCGACACCGACATCCGCTTCGCCTCGCTCGGCTTCGCCAGTGGCACCTGGTGCGGCGGAACCCGGAACGGGGCCATCGCCTGCTTCGACGATGCCGACCTGACCCCCGGTGGCGTCTTCCGGCCCGACGCCGCCTCGATCCGGGTGGTGGCGACCGGGGTGCCGGTCCTCTCCCGGGTGACCGGTGCTGGCGACCCCGAATTGGGGACCACCTGGTGCGCCACGTCGCCCGAGCTCCGAGTCTGGTGCTGGGGACGCAACGATCATGGCCAGGTCGGCGACGGCACGATCGGCGGCCAGCGCGACACACCGGTGGCGGTGGCGGGAGGGCTCCGGGGACTCTCGCTCGGTGTCACCGAAGCGGCGAGCTGTGCGGTCGACCTCGCCGGCAAGGCGTGGTGCTGGGGGTCGATCGTCGATGGGGTGGTCGATGGTGACAGCGACTCGGCGGTGCCGGTCGTGGTACCGGGCGGGCACCTCTTTGCCGCCCTCGCCGCCAACGGAACCGGTTCGCTCTGCGCGATCGACGGGGCCTACACGATCTGGTGCTGGGGTTCGGGGCGCGACGGCGGTCGGGGGCGCGCCGGGGTCGGCAGCGGTTCCGTGCCGGCCAAGATCACGGGTACCGACCTCTACATCTCCGTCGGCGCCACGGTCGGGGGATTCCTCGCGGTCACGGTCGACCGTGATCTCGTGGTCTGGGGCGGGCTCTCCGGAACCTCATTCACCGAACAACCGGCCAACGTGCTGCCGGGCTACGTGTTCAACGACGTGCTCCCCGGCGGCGGCGAGGGCGCGATCTGTCTCCATGCCTATCCCGGCGGCACCCGCTGCGTCGACCGGGTCGCCCTGGCCCGCGCCCTCGGCGCGGGCACCACCGCACCAGTGGTGCTGATTCACGGGGTGCCGGGAGGATGAAGTGATGCAACCGAATCTCCGCGCCACGGTGCTTCTCGCGACCGCCGGCTGCCTCGCCGCCTGCTCCGATGCGGGCACCCTGCCCGGTGATGCAGCGCTTGTTGCCACCGCGGTCACGTCGACCGGCACGCCGGGCTGGATGCTCGACGACTCGCTCGAGGTCCGCCTGACGAATGGCGGCACCCCGGTGCCGAATGTGCTCGTTACCTGGTCCACGACCGCCGATGGCGCGGTGCTCTTGAGCGACACCAGCCGAACTGGCGCAGATGGCTACGCGCACGTGGCGTTCAGTCCGGGGTGGATGGTCGGCACCCAGCAGGTGCGGGCTTCGGCCGGTGGGACAACGACCACGATCGACGTTCCGGTGGCGACGATGGAGCTGACCCAGGTCGCGATGCTCTTCAACCATCTCTGCGGCATCGATCCCGATGGCCGGATGTGGTGCTGGGAGCGATACCGGGCTCCACACGAACCGTTCGGGGATCCCACGACGAACGTGGCGGTGCCCGCGGCACAGCGTCCCGAGTCGGTCGCCACCGACCTCCGCTTCACCGTGCTGCGCGGCAACGAACGGCTGCACCTGTTCAACACATCGCTGGTCACCCAGGAAGGACTCTGTGCCCTCACTTCGGCAGGTCAGGTGTGGTGCGCATCGGAGGCCGACTTCACGGCGAGCGGCGGCAAGCTGCCGGTGCTCCAAGAGGTCGACACGCCGGTCGGCTTCACCGACCTGGTGATCGGCGGATGGGGCACCGACCAGTTCATGTGCGCGCTTGACACTTCGCACTTTGCCTGGTGCCGGGGCCGAGGTGATCACGGACAGCTCGGCGACGGCAGTGCCACCGATCACGCCGACTGGCAGCGCACCCTGGGGGATGTCCCCTTCCTCGAACTCGCCGCGGGTGAACGGAGTGTCTGCGGTCTCGACCTGTCGGGTCGCCCGTGGTGTTGGGGTGCCCCGGCCGGGAACGGACGGCTCGGCATCTCCACCAACGCCTCGATGATCACCGTGCCGACGGCGATCGACGCCGACATCCGGCTCCGGACGATCCGGCGGGCGGCGCAGGGATTCTGTGGAATCACGCTCCATGGCGGTGACGAGCTTCTCTGCTGGGGGGGCTGCTCATCGTCGATCGCCCGGTCGGCGCTCCTCCCGAGGGCAACCTCACGCCCTCCGGTCTCACCGGCTATCCGACCGACGCCACCGCCCTCGATGGCGAGGAGGAGGCCGGCTACTTCATCTCCGGTGGCCGGATCCACCAGTTCGGCTATGGTGGCGGGAGCCAGGTCGCCGATCTCGAGCTGCGCGCCGACAACGGCGAGGTGGCCGGGCTCGCGTCGGCCGAGTCATTCGTGACCAGGAACAGCCCCTACTGGTGCGTCACCGTCGCTGGTGACGGGATCGTCTGTGGCTGGACCTTCGCCCGGCCGATGGGGATCCCGCTGCCGATGCAGTGAGACGTGAATGGTGAATGGTGAATGGTGAAGGGTGAATGGTGAAGGGTGCATGGGATTGTCCATGGGCGCCCTCCCATTCACCCTTCACCATTCACCCCTGGACTTCGGCGATGCTCACCACCCTCATGAACCACCTCCGCTGGGCCGACCGCCGCACCGCCGACGCTCTCGACACGCTGGAGCCGCCGGCGGAGCTGGTCCGCATCTGGGCCCACGTCCTCGGGGCGGAGGAGACCTGGCTGGCGCGGATCATCGGTCGCGACCCAGTGGTGGCGGTGTGGCCCGAGCTCGATCGGACCGGATGCCGGGAGCTGATGGCGCGCAATCACGATGCCCTGGGTGAACTGCTCGATGCCGGTGCCGGTGCGCTCGACCGTGGCGTCACCTACCGCAACAGCCGCGGCGAGGAGTTCACCAACACGGTGAGCGAGATCCTCCACCACGTCGCGATGCACGGCATGTATCACCGTGGCCAGGTGGCACTCGAGGTGCGCCGCCTCGGTGGCGAGCCGCTGGCCACCGACTTGATCGTCTACCTTCGAGCCGTCGATGTCATGAGCCATGAGCCATGAGCCATAAGCCTTAAGCGTCAGGCGCGAAGTGGGTTCCCCGTCACACGCACGCGCCGATCCCCATTCACCATTCACCATTCACTCACTGGTGCCATGCTCATTCTCGCCCTCCTCGCGCTCCAGGCTTCCCGCTCGACACCACCACGGTGGCCTTCACCGCCGACGCCGGTTTCGTCAACACCAGCGGCAACACCGACGTGACGACGGTCAACGTCGGCAACACCCTGGAATTCGCATCGCATGGTTGGGGGGTGGTGCAGAAGTCCAGCGTGATCTACGGTCGCACCGACGGCGCGACCTCGACGTCGCTCTGGCGCGGCTCGGTGCGCGGCGACCGGTCGCTGGCCTCGCGGCTGGCGGTCTTCGTGCTGGGGGAGTTCGAGCGGAACACCTTCGCCGGCCTCTCGTCGCGCTATGCGCCGTCGGCCGGCCTGGCACTCAAGGCGATCGACACCAAGGCCGACAAGCTCGACCTCGAGGTCGGCGTCGGCTATGTGTGGCAGAACGCGGTGGCGCCGGGGGCCTCGAGCGAGTTCGCCGCGGGCCGCGCGGCGGCGCGCTATCGGCGGTCGCTCGGCGAGAAGGCCCAGTTCTCCCAGATGGTCGAGGTGCTGCCGAACCTGAAGGTGTCGGGTGACCTCCGACTCAACAGCGAGACCGCCATGACCGCGCCGATCACCGCGGGAATCGCGATGAAGGCCAGTTACGTGATCCGCCACGACGGCCTGCCGGAGCCCGGCTTCAAGAAGACCGACCGGATCCTGACCACTGGCATCCAGGTCACCTTCTGAACCGGCAGGCGGCGATTAGCTTGCGGGGTCCGGGCCGACCATGAGGGTCGGCCCGCCGCTCGCTCCCTCGTCCGGATTGATGTCGTGATCGTTGCCGCCCTGCCGCTCCTCATCCTTGCCGTTCATGCCGACACCACCGCGCGGAAGCCGGCGGAGCTCAGGTTCACTGGCGACATCGGCTACGTGTCCACGGCCGGCAACACGTCGGTATCGACCCTCAATCTCGGCAACAAGTTCTCGGTCAAGGCCGGCGACGTCACGCTGACCCAGACCTTTGCCCTCGTCTACGGCGAGAGCAAGGGGCAGCCGGTCACCTCGCAGACTCGCGGTTCGGTCCGGTTCGACAAGGGGCTCAAGACGGCCAACTTCTCGGCCTATACCCTCTTCAATTACGAGCGGAACCGATTCGCAGGTCTCGCCTCGCGAATCTCGGCGGCGGCGGGACTCTCGGCACACCTGGTGCATGACCCCCACAACAAGCTGACCCTGGAAAGCGGCTTCACGCTCACCCGTCAGCGGGGCACCGGCCCCAAGGGGCGCGACGCCGACTTCCTCGGCGGCCGGGCGGCGACCACCTACGTCCACCTCTTCGGCCCCAAGGCGTCGATCTCACAGTCGGTCGAGGTGCTGCCCAACTTCCACCAGACCAACGACTTGCGTGTCAACACCGAGAGCGCGATTGTGGCCCCGATCACCAGCAAGGTCGCCGTCAAGCTCGCCTACCTGATCCGCTACGACGGATTGCCGGAGTCGGGGTTCCAGACCACCGATCGACTGTTCACCTCGGGGATCCAGATCTCGCTGTGAGGCATCACCTCGTCGGCCAGGCGGCGCCGCCGCCCGGACTCGATCGGCTGGCTGCGCTCGCCGACGAGGCGCTCGCCATCCATCGGACCATCCCGGGCTATGCCCCGACGCCGCTCCACCGACTCGACGGCCTGGCCCGGAGCGCCGGTGTCGGCGCGCTGCTGCTCAAGGACGAGTCGTCCCGCTTCGGTCTCAACGCGTTCAAGGGGCTTGGCGCGTCGTTCGCGGTGCGTCGGTGGCTCGACCGGCACCCCGATCGGCGGGAGGTGACCTTCACCACCGCCACCGACGGCAACCATGGCCGGGCGGTGGCGTGGAGCGCACGGCAGGCCGGCGCCAGCGCGGTGATCTTCATCCCGGCCCATGCCCGGCCGTCGCGTGTCGCAGCGATCCGTGCCGAGGGCGCCGAGGTCGTGCTGGTCGATGAGGGCTACGACGCGGCGGTCAGCCGGGCGCATCAGGCGGCGGCCGCGGAGGGGTGGGTGGTGATCCAGGACACCGCCACGCCGGGCTACGAGGAGATCCCCGAGTGGATCGCGGCCGGCTACTGGACCCACGCCCGCGAGCTGGAGCCCGAGCCGCACGCGCCCGAGGCGCCGGCAGTGGACCTGGTGCTGCTGCACGCGGGGGTCGGCACCTGGGCCGCGGCGATCACGGCGTACTACTGGCACCGCTACGGCACCCGGCGCCCCCGCATCGCGATCGTCGAGCCGACCCGCGCACCGTGCGTCCTCGGGGCCGTCGTGGCCGGTCGGGCAGTACCGGTGCCGACCCACGGGCACACCGTGATGGCCGGACTCGATTGTGCCCTGGCGAGTACCAGCGCGGTCGCCACACTCGGACAGAGTGTCGACGCCTTTTTCACGATCGACGACGGTTGGAGCCTCGAGGCGATGCGCCGACTGGCCACACCGAGCGGGCAGGATCCCGTTGTGGTGGCCGGGGAGTCGGGTGCGGCGAGCATCGCCGGGCTGCTGGCGCTGGGCGACGACGACCACCTGCGACCGGTGCGTGAGCACCTCGGCCTCGACCCGACGACGCGGGTCCTCGTCTGGTCGACCGAGGGGGCGACCGACCCCGATCACTGGGCAGAGGTTGTCGGCCGACCGGTTCCCGGATAGCCTCCACTCGATTCCCGATCCGGAGCTGTCGATGGCACGTGGTGCGCTCCTGTCCGACTGGTTCGATCTCCTCGCCCCGGTCTCGCTGCCGTGAGCGACGATCCCCGCTACCCGATCGGGCGCTTCACGGCGCCGGCCGGTCTCGATGCGACCGGGCGGCGTGCCGCCCTCGTCGTGCTGGCGGAGCTGCCGGAGCGGATCGGAGCCGCGGTCGCCGGCCTCGACGACACCCAACTCGACACTCCGTATCGGGCCGGCGGCTGGACGGTGCGCCAGGTGGTGCATCACGTCGCCGACTCGCACCTCAATGCCGTGATCCGGGTCCGGCTGGCGCTCACCGAGGAGCGGCCCACGATCCGGCCCTACGACGAGAAGCGCTGGGCCGAGCTGGCCGATGCGGCCACCATGCCGGTGGCCCCGTCGCTCCGGATCCTCGAGGGGCTGCACCAGCGATGGGTGGCACTGCTGGAGTCGCTCGACGAGGCCGACTGGGACCGCGAGCTGCTGCACCCCGAGTTTGGTGCCCCGCTGTCGATCTGGTCGGTGGTCGCGCTGTACGACTGGCACTGCCGCCACCACGTGGCGCATATCACCCGGTTGCGGGCCCGCGAAGGCTGGTGAATCGCGGGCCCGATTTCCTTGTAACGGCTTCTTCCACCATGGAGCAGACGATGGATCGTCCGACGGTCGCAGGCCTGGGTGGCGTGGTGTTGTTCGCCGACCACGCCGACACGCTGGTGCACTGGTACGAGCGCCACCTGGGGCTGTTCTTCACGCGGGAGCCTGATTCCCACGAGTGGTGGTGCGAGTTGCCGGGTGGCCCGGCCTTCGCGATCCATCAGGCCAAGCATCAACTGGGGCATGACCGCCGCCACTGCGAGATCACCTGGCTGGTCAACGACCTCGATGCGATGGTGGAGTTCCTCGGCGAGGCGGGGCTCACCGTTGAGGAGCGCCAGGAGACCGGCGACGGCGACTTTGCCTGGCTCGACGATCCGGAGGGAAACCGGATCGAGCTCTTTCAAAGGCGTGAGTCCTGAGTCCTGAGTCCTGAGACGTGGGGGGGCGATGGTCGGATCCCCCCACGTCTCAGGACTCAGGACCCATTCCTGTGCCTCATCCTGGTCCGATCGGGAAACTCGCTTCTCAGCTGGGCCACGCCATCGAGCATCACCTCCATCGCGGCTTCCGGGAGCTGATGCACCCCGACCACGGTGACCGCTGGGGGGGAGTCGGGGTCAAGGGTCGCCAGCACTGCGGCCCGGGCGGCGTTGACCGCCTCGGGTGAGGCGTCGCGCAGGTAGATCGTGACGTGGACCACGTCGCCGGGGACGCCGCGCGCGGCGCGGACCACGGCCGCGAGGTTGGCCGCCGCCTGGGTCGCCTGGGCGCCCACCGTCGTCCCAACGATCCTGCCGGCCGAGTCGACCGGGACCATGCCCGACAACCAGACCGTGAGTCCGACCCGGACCGCCTGGGGGACCCCCTCCAGCGCGGGGACCTCTGGGGCCCGAATCTGCTGGGGTACCGGCGAGGGAACCGCCCCAGCCGGGATCATCTGGCGGGGTGCCGGGGCGCAGGCGGCCGCCAGACAAAGGGGGCCGAACAGGCGAAATGTGAGCCGAAATGCCATCTTTGGAGTCTCCAGAGGCGGTCGGGGTTCCCCGGCTGCCCCCCATGGGGCCACTGTGTACTGTTTCAGGGTTGCAACGTCCATTCGAACGTCCACCCGAGAAGGATATTCGCAATGCGTATTGCCATGATGTCTTTGGTCGTCATCGGTGCGCTCACCGGCTGCGTGAGCAAGAAGAAGTACGACGAACTGGTGTCCGAGCGGCAGCGGATCGATGAACAGAAGGACTCCCTGGTCGCCGACGTGCTGACCGCGACCCAGATGGTGACGGAGATCAACGCCGATCTCGCACGGGTCAAGGGACTCGGTGTCGCACCGGCCTCGGCCGGCGAACGGCCGGCCTCCGGCAGCGCCGAGGACCGCGCGGTGCTGCTCGGCAAGATCCGCGAGGTGATCTCGCGGCTCGAGGCCGCCGAGCAGGAGGTCGACGCCCAGAAGAAGCGGGTCGGCTCACTGACTGTCCAGCGGCGCCGACTCCAGCAGCAGCTCGATGCCTTCGGCAAGACCATCGAGGAGTTGAAGGCCACCGCGATCCAGCAGGAATCGCTGATTTCCGAGCAGCGCGAGGAGATCCGGACGTTGAGCTCGCGGGTCGACACCCTCAACGAACAGACCAACCAGCTCGCCACCGAGCGGGCGGCGCTGAGCGATACGCTCACCCAGGTGGTCGACGAGGCCAACTCGGTCTACTACGCCGTAGGGACCGAGGACGAGTTGATCGAGCGCGGCGTGCTGGTGAAGGAGGGAAGCAAGTTCCTGGTCTTCGGCAGCAAGAAGCTGGAGCCCGCGCGCCAGCTCAAGCCGGAGATGTTCCAGCGGCTCGACCGGCGCACCGACACGATCCTGCCGGTGCCCGAGCCGACCCAGGAATACAAGATCATCACCCGCCAGGACCCGCAGTATGTCGGCTCCACGGTGACCAGCAAGGGCAAGATCAAGGGCGACCTGCACATCAGCTCGCCGCACTTCTGGGACGGCGGGAAGTTCCTGATCCTCGTGCGGGATTAGGCTGCTCGTGGGTTCTACGTGGTGAATGGTGAACGGTGAATGGTGAATGGGACGCGCCGCCGCATTGGGGCCTTCCCATTCACCATTCACCATTCACCATTTACCGTACCAATGTCGACACCACCGGGAAGGTTTTCATGAAGCTCCGCTCCTCACTCTTCGCCATCCTGCCGCTGGCCGCGGTGCTGCTCGCCTGGCGCGCCACCCCGCCACCGCCCGCGCCGGTGCTTCACGTGGTCAAGTCGCCGACCTGCGGTTGCTGCACCGCCTGGGCCAAGTACATGGAATCCCAGGGCTTCACGGTCGAGGTCGATGATCGCACCGACATGGCGTCGCTCATCAAGCTCAAGCGGGCCAATGGCGTCACCCCGCAACTCGAGGCGTGCCACACCGCGTTCGTCGACGGGCTGGTGGTCGAGGGGCACGTCCCGGCCGACATCGTCAAGCGGCTGCTGCGCAATCGGCCCAAGGGGGTCAAGGGCGTGAGCGCGCCGGGGATGCCGCAGGGTTCTCCCGGGATGGAGGGACCGGTAAAGGAGCGCTACACCGTGTACACCTTCGATGCCCAGGGGAAGGCGACGCCGTACGCGGTGCGGTAGACTGGTCGATAGTCGATGGTCGATGGTCGATGGTCGATGGAACGAAGAGGCCGGCATCCCATTGAGGAGCCGGCCTCTCCATGTGACTGCCATTGACCGTCAGCCATCAGCCCTTACTGCGCATCCTTCAGTTCCTCCCGCAACCGATCCCGCGCCGCCCCGATCCGCTCCCGCACTCGCTGCTTGAGCGCCGGCAGGTCGGCCACGGTGAGTCCCGCCGTCGGCTCGGGCTCGAGGATCTCGACCACGGCATGCGACGGGCCGATGCGCCAGTCGTGCCTGGCGACCGCCTGCCGGGTGCCGAAGAGCGCCAGCGGCAGGATCGGCACCCCGGCATCGAGGGCCAGCCGGAAGGCTCCGTCCTTGAACGGCAGCATCTCGGTGCGCGGCGAGCGCGTTCCCTCGGGAAAGATCATCACCGACACCCTGCCGGCCAACCGGGACCGGCACGCGGCCATGGCGTCGCGGGCGCTGGTGGTCAGGCCCCGGTGCACCGGCACGTCGCGGACGACCCACATGATCCAGCCGAAGACCGGGATTCGCATGATGCTGGCCTTGCTGAGCCACTTCATCTCCCAGGGCAGCAGCGACAGCAGCACGATGTCGGCGAACGACTCGTGATTGGCGACCACCACATAGGGATGGCGGGGGTCGGCGGGCGGTGTCCCCCGGACCTCGAAACGCCAGCGCGGGGTCACCGCCACCATCATCCGGGCGATGCGGCGGAAGAGCAGCCCGCCAGCGTAGTTCCAGCGGTCAACCGGCCAGCCGAGGAATCGCCAGACGAGCGTGAGCGGGAAGACGATCGCCGTGCCGAGGGCGAGGATCGTCCAGGTCCAGAGGGAGGCGAGGGTGTTCACGAGGCGGGTCGCCATGCCGGCGAACATACCGGCGACTCCCGGCCGGGTGAAGGGCCACGCTTCACCACTCGCCGTACCCACCCTACCTTTGGGGGATGAGCCACGACCCTTTCGCCCTCCTGACCCGGCTGCTCGACGCACCGGGACCCTCGGGCTTCGAACGCGCCCCCGCCGCGGCCTGGCGCGAAGCGGCCGCCTTCGCCGATGACCTGGTCAGCGATGTCAGCGGCAATTCCCACGCGACGATCTTCCCCGGCCCCGAGGCACGGAGCGGACCGCGAGTGATGTTCGCCGGCCACATCGACGAGATCGGCGTGATGGTGGTCCACATCGACGATGAGGGCTACTGCTGGTTCGACGTGATCGGCGGCTGGGACACGCAGGTCTTCGTGGGCCAGCGGGTCACCCTGCTCGGCAAGGACGGTCCGGTGCCCGGGGTGATCGGCAAGCAGGCGATCCACCTGATGGACCAGGCGGCCCGCGACAAGTTGAGCAAGGTCCACGACCTCTGGATCGACATCGGCGCGACCAGCAAGAGCCAGGCGATGGAGCAGCTCGCCGTCGGCAGTGCCGGGGTGATCGGCGGCACCATGCAGCGCTTTCCCAACGACCGGATCGTCTCGCGTTCGCTCGACAACCGGATCGGGGCCTACGTGGTCCTCGAGGCGCTCCGGCTGCTGGCCGACGAGCGTCCCTCGGTGGCGGTGACCGCGGTCGCCACCACCCAGGAGGAGATCGCCCGCACCGGCGGCGGCGCCCGCACCTCGGCCACGGCGCTCGAGGCGCTGGCCGCCGTGGTCGTCGACGTGACCCACGCCACCGACTCGCCCAGCATCGAGAAGAAGCGGCACGGCGACGTCGAGGCTCGGCGGTGGCCCGGTGCTCTCGCGCGGGGCGGCGGTGAATCCGGTTGTCTTCGAGCGGCTCGAAGCGGTGGCCGACGCGCGAGGGCATCCCGTTCCAGCTCCAGGCCGCGCCACGCTACACCGGCACCGACGCCGACTCGATCTTCACCGCCCACCGCGGGATCGCCACCGGGCTGGTTTCGGTGCCGTTGCGCTACATGCACTCGCCCAACGAGATGGCGGCGCTCGGCGACATCACCGACGCGGCGAAGCTGCTGGCGGCGTTCGCACGGAGCGTGAAGGCCGACGAGGATTTTGTGCCGAGGTAGAGGGTCGATGGTCGATGGTCGATGGACATGACAGAGACAGGCCGGCCTCCGTGATGGAAAGCCGGCCCTGTGCTTCGTGCTATGTGATGCCGAGGCCATCGACCATCGACCTCTAGCGAATCATTGCCATCGCTTCGGCGGTCCCGATGTTCTCCAGCGCGCGCCATGCCGCCGTGCGGATCTCCTCGTTGCCATGGCGCAGCAGGGAACCGAGCACCGGAACGGCCTGCTCGACGCGCCGCCTGCCGATCACCTCGGCGGCATCGCGGACCAGCTGGTCGCGGTGCGAGCTGAGGGCCTGCACCAGCGACGGCTCGGCACCGGGCATCCCGGTGAGCAGGTCGAGGTACTGGCGATGTTGTGCCCTGCTCGGGCGGGCCGCGAGCAGCTCGAGTATCGCGTCGGTGCCGTCGGTGCCGAGGGTGTCGAGGGACCGAGCGATGACCGAGCCCGGTCCCGCCGCGGCGGCCTCGCGCGCCAGGTGCTGCAGCACCGATTCCGGGAAGATGCGCCGCCGCTCACGCAGGATGATCGCCCGGGTGCCCCCGTCGCCGCGTGCCGCCAGTTCGGCCAGCCCGAGCAACACCTCGGCGGTCCGGCCCCAGTCGTACCGTGCGGCAGCGGCCCGGCCCTCATCGAGGAGCGGATCGAGCTGGCCGGAGAACTCCGAGCGCTCGGTGTCCCGGGCGGAGACCGTTCGCTCTTCCGGCCGGCCCGATTCGGCGAATCTCGACATGTCGGGGATCTCGCGGAGCGTGGCCGCCAGCTCGGGGTCGTCGGGGATGCCGGCATCGGAGGCCTGCACCGTGGCGCCAGGGACCACGCCGACCATGGCGGCCCGGACATGGTCGGTGCTCGGATAGAGCCCCCGGGCCGCAGCGAGGATCCCGGCGACCTCCGACCATTGGCTCACGTTGAGGCCGGCTGGCAGTCCCAGGACCGCGGTGCCGTGCATGGTGAGCGCATCGGCGATGAGCCGGGCCCCCGGCGAGTCGTCGGCCAGCGGAATGCCGTTGACCTCGAGATGACCACCCGACTGTCGCCACTCGACCCGCCTCGCCCCGGCAGCGGTTACCAACAGAGCCGCAGCCCGATTGAGCCCGGTCGGATCGGTATCGGCGACCGGGGCCTCGTGGATTGCAGTGGCGAAGAGGGCGCAGAGCGTGGTGGGCATGCTCAACAACTTACGGTCGAGGAGCGAGGGTTGGACAGACCCCGATGGTCCCCGGCCACCGGCCGGGGTAGAATCCGGTGACGCCAACCCCGGGTTGCTGATGCGAATTCCTGCGACACTCTTCCTCGCGCTCTGCGTGACCGGCCCACTTGCCGGCCAGTCGGGTCGCGACTCCACTGCCAAGCCGCCGTCGGACCCGACCCAGCAGGGCTACGGTGCGTGGTTCGGCTCCATTCCCGACATGAGCGACGCCAATCACGGCATCCTGCTCGACGGGGTGACCATCGGATCGCCGGCCTACGACGCCGGCTTGCTGCGCGGCGATCGGATCACGATGATGGCCGGCGATTCGGTCCGCGACCTGCGCGAGATGGTGAAGGTCCTCCGCAGCCACGCACCGGGCGAGACGATCGAGGTGGTGTTCATCCGCAAGGGTGCCAGCGAGAAGGTGAAGGTCACCCTGGGCCTCAGGCCGCCGGGCTGATCGTGGCGCTTCTCGATGCCGACCGGGTCGTCACCCGGCTCCGGAGCGCCTTCAACCATGGCGCCGACCGCCCCGCCCTGCTCCAGCTCGCCGCCGACCTGGTCCGCGAGGTCGGTGAGCCCTACACGTCGGTCTATCTCTACATGCTGCAGGGCGACGAGCTGGTGCTCGAGGCATGGAGCGGCCGCGCCACCGAGCACGACCGGATTCCGGTCGGCAAGGGAGTCTGTGGCACGGCAGTGGCCACCGGCCTCGACCAGAACGTCGGCGACGTGCAGGGACAGGAGAACTACATCGCCTGCAATCTCTTCACCCGCTCGGAGTTGGTGGTGCTGATCCGTCGAGGCGACCAGATCCTGGGACAGATCGACATCGACTCCGATGTGGTCGACCCGTTCACCCCCGACGAGGAGGGCGCAGTCCGTCAGGTGGCGGAGGCGCTCGCGGTCCTGCTGTGACCGGCGACGGGGTTCGGACCACCACGCGCCAGGTGCGCGGCGTGACCCTCTTCGAACGGCGTGTGGGCGACGGCCCCGAGGTGATCGTGCTGCACGGCGGTCCCGGGGCGCACCACGACTACCTGCTGCCGGGCTTCGATCGCCTGGCGACCGGCCGGACCCTGGTCTACTACGACCAGCGCGGCGGCGGGCGCTCGGCCGTGGCGCGCGAGGTGCCGGTTGGCGCCGACGAGCAGGTGGCCGACCTCGAGGCACTGCGCCAGATCTGGGGGCTCGAGCGCCTCGACCTCTGCGGCTACTCGTGGGGCGCCCTGCTGGCGATGCTCTACGCGATCGCGCACCCGGACCGGGTCCGGTCGCTGGCCCTGGTCTCCCCTGCCCCGGCGGCCCGCCCTGAACGCGACGAGTTCGAGGCGGCGCTGGCGGCGCGCAGCAGCACCCCGGAACTCCGGGCAGCCCGCGGCGAGCTGCAAGCGAGCGGCCTGAAGCACCGCGACCCGGAGGCCCACGCCCAGCGCCTCTTTGAACTGGCGGTGGCCGGTTACTTCCACGATCCCTCGCGGGTGACCGACCTCACCCCGTTCCGGGTCACCGGGCGCACCCAGCAGGCGGTGTGGCAGTCACTGGGCCCCGACTACGACCTGCGACCCGCCCTCAGGAAGCTGCACCTGCCCGCGATCGTGCTCCATGGCGACGACGATCCGATCCCGATGGCCAGTGCACGCGCCACCGCCGAGGCGCTCGACGCCCCGCTTGTGGTGCTTCCCGACTGTGGTCATGTGCCCTACGTCGAGGCGGCCGACCAGTTCACGGCCACCCTCGACGGCTTCCTGCCTCACCGATGAGCGAACGCCCGACGCCATTCTCCCTGGTCTTCGCCGACCTCGCCGCCGAGCGGTTCCCCGCGGTGCGCGAGGCGGTCGGCCCCACGCCGGTGCTCGACAGCTTCCTGATGGCGGGTCCCGTGGTTGAGCTGCTGCACGACCTGCGTCCCGACGAGGGACTCGGATCGGCGGTCGACGACTTCGTGGCCCTGGTCCATGCGGCGTATCGTCACTGGGTCGACGACGCGCCGGTGCGCCGGTACGACGCGGCACAGACCGGCACGCTGCTCGCCGCCGCACCGTCCGCTGCCGCCGAGGCGCGCGGACCGGTGCAGTACATTCAGGTCGCTCCGCGACTGATCTGGGCCCGACTCGAGGACGCCGAGGCACACGAACCGCTCGATGGCTGGTTCGCGGTGCCGACCCACAGTGGTCTCCGCGTCGTGGCCTGCCTCGGCCTGCACCCGACGCGACCCGGCCTGTCGGTGCTCACGGCCGAAGGTGGGCGCCCCGTGCTGACACCGCGCACCGACGGCTCGGCACCGTTCGCGCCAACGATGTCGGGTGGCGACCTGGCGGGGCTCGCCAGCGTGGCCACGGTGGCCGAGTTGCTGGCCCTGGGTTGGCGGGCGATCGACGACTGAACGCACGAGAGGCGTCCCATGGACAAGAAGACCGTCGCCGCGACGCTGGAGCAGATCGCCGCCTATCTCGAGCTGCAGGGCGAGAACCCCTTCCGGGTGCGCGCCTTCCGTTCGGCGGCGAAGACGGTCGAGGGCTTTCCCGGCGACCTGGCACCGTCGATCGCCGACGGATCGCTGGCGCAGGCCAAGGGCATCGGCCCGGCAATCCTGCAGGTGATCACCGAACTGGTCGAGCGCGGCCGCTCGGAGATGTTCGAGACGCTCCGCGAGGAGGTCCCCCCGGGGCTGGTCGAGATGCTGGCGATCTCCGGGCTGGGTGTCGCCAAGATCCGGCAGATCCACGCATCGCTCGGGATCGAGACGCTGACCGAGCTGGAGGAGGCGGCGCACGATGGCCGCCTCGCTGCCCTGCCCCGCTTCGGTGCCCGCACCGCCGAGGGCATCCTCAAGGGGATCGCCTTCCTGCGGCGCTCGAGCCAGCTGCGGCTCGCCCATCACGCTCGCCAGGAGGCGCGCGAGATCGCCGACGCGTTGGTCGCCGTGCCCCACGTGCTCGCGGCGCACCCCGCCGGCGAGGTGCGCCGGCGCTCGGAGGTGGTCCGCGATCTGGTGGTGGTCGCGGTGGCCGACGTGCCGCCCAGCGATGTCTTCCGGGCGCTCGGCGGGGTCGCCGGGGTGAGCGAGGTCGGCGGTGAGGACGAGCGTCGCGCGGTGCTCCGCTTCGCCGGCGGGCCGCCGGTCCAGGTGATCGTGACGCCGCCGCAGAATCTCGGCGCGGTGCTGGTCCAGGCCACCGGCAGCGAGGCCCACCTCGACCGGCTCACCCGGCTCGCCGCCGAGCAGGGCTACACCCTCGCCGGTGCGGCGCTCTGGAAAGGGAGCCAGTTCATCCCCACCCCCGACGAGGAGACGCTCTACCACACGCTGGCCCTGCCGTGGATTCCGCCGGAGCTGCGCGAGAGCGGCGACGAACTGGGCCGTCCCGTGCCGCGGCTGCTCGAGCGGGGCGACCTCAAGGGGCTCCTGCACTGCCACACCCAGTACTCCGACGGCACCAACACCGTGAAGCAGATCGCCGACGCCTGCCAGCGAGGCGGGCTACGCGTGGGTGGGGATCACCGACCATTCCGCGCTCTGCGACCTACGCCGGGGGGATGCAGCCCGACGACCTCCGTCGGCAGTGGGCCGAGATCGACGCCGTACAACGCGGGCAGCACCGCGATCCGGGTGCTCAAGGGAATCGAGAGCGACATCCTCGTCGACGGCGCGCCTCGACTATCCCGACGACGTGATGGCGGAGTTCGACTTCGTGATCGCCAGCGTGCACTCGCGCTTCACCCTGAGCGAGCAGGAAATGACCGGTCGGTTCCTGCGGGCGATCGAGTCGCCGTGGGTCAACATCATCGGCCATCCGACCGGGCGACTGCTGCTGTCGCGCGAGGCCTATCAGGTCGATCTCGACGCCATCTTCGAGGCCGCGGGTCGGGCCGGGGTCGCAATCGAGATCAACGCCGACCCGCATCGCCTCGACCTCGACTGGCGGGTGCTGCGCCGCGCCCGCGAGGCGGGGGTGATGATCTCGATCGGTTCCGATGCGCACAACGCCGCCGGACTCGCCAACGTCGACTACGGCGTCGGCATCGCTCGCAAGGGTGGCCTGGGTCCCGACGACATCCTCAACTGCCGCACCGCCGACGATTTCCTGGCGTTCGTGGCCGCTCGCGGCGACTGATGCCGCGCGAGAGCAAGGCGGCGCGGCAGGCCCGGGCGCTCCGGATCCTGGCCGCGCTCAAGGCGGAGTATCCCGACGCCCACTGCGAGCTCGACCACACCAGCGCCTACCAGCTGCTGGTCGCCACCATCCTGTCGGCGCAGTGCACCGACGCGCGGGTCAACATGGTCACCCCGGCGCTCTTCACGCGCTATCCCGACCCGGAGTCGCTCGCCGCCGCGAAGCAGGCCGACGTGGAGGAGCTGATCCGCTCGACCGGCTTCTTTCGCAACAAGGCGAAGTCGCTGATCGGCATGGCGCGGGCGGTGGTGGCCGACCACGGCGGCGAGATCCCTCGCACCATGGAGGAACTCCGCCCGCTTCCCGGCGTCGGCCGCAAGACCGCCAACGTGATCCTCGGCAACGCCTTCGGGATCAACGAGGGCATCACCGTCGACACCCACGTCAAGCGGCTCGCCGGGCCTGATGCGGCTCACCCGCGAGACCGACCCCGTCAAGGTCGAGCGCGACCTGATGACTGCTCTTCCCCGCGACGACTGGGCGCTGCTCAGTCACCTGCTGATCTGGCACGGCCGGCGAGTCTGCATCGCCAACCGGCCGGATGTGCGACGAGTGCGTGGTGTGCCGGGGACTGTCCGAGCTGCACGCCATGATGGCGACAGGCGACACGCGATACGCGACACGCGGTACGGATACAGTGAAGGGTGACTAGATCTGCTGTGGCGGCGGGGCGGTTCGCCTGTCGCCTCGTCGCCTGTCGCCTGTCGCCCCGAATCTTCTCGGACGCATTCATGCCTGCATGAAGACCGCCGTGTTCGATACCTCCCGTGGTGCCATCACCGCCGAACTCTACGACGACGCGGCACCCGGCACCGTCGCCAACTTCGAGAAGCTCGCCAACAGCGAGTTCTACGATGGCACCCGCTTCCACCGGGTCATCAAGAACTTCGTGATCCAGGGCGGCGATCCGCTGTCGAAGGATCCGTCGAACCCGCGCGTCGGCACCGGTGGTCCCGGCTGGACGATCAAGTGCGAGACCAAGGGCAACCCGCACAAGCATCAGGCCGGGGCGCTCTCGATGGCGCACGCCGGCAAGGACACCGGCGGCAGCCAGTTCTTCATCGCCCACTCGCCGCAGCCGCACCTCGACGGGGTGCACACCGTGTTCGGCCAGGTCACCGAGGGGCTCGACGTGGTCATGGCGATCAAGCAGGGCGATGTGGTCAACTCGATCCGGGTGAGCTGAGCATCCGGATCGACATGGCGGTCCTGGCCGACCATGCCCTGGTCGACCAGCAGGGCAAGCTCTCGGCGATCGGCATCTGGCGCCACGTCACGCTGTCGGAGTTTCCCGGGGTGCACCAGCGGGCGCACCTGGTGCTGCTCCTCACCGGCCGGCGCGACGAGGTCGGCGAGCACCGGGTGAGCCTCTCGCTGCGCGACCCCGATGGTGAGCTCACCATGGAGCACAACGGCGCGCTGCAGATGGCCGAGCCGCCGGCGGGGATCACCGAGGTCGAGGCACCGGGGATCATCGTGCTCGACCTGCCGATCCAGCGCCCCGGGCGCCATGCGATCGTGGTTGCGATCGACGGCGCCGAGGAGGCGCGGGTGGAGTTCACCGCCTCCGCCCAGATCCGGCCCGGCGGGAAGGTCCACTAGTAGCCGGCTCGCTTGCGAGCCGGCCGGTGTCGGAGTCATCGAGATCAGCGACCGCGCCGCAAGCGACGCGGCAGCAATCCGGGACCTTTTCCAGCCTTCTCGCCTTCCCGCTTTCTCGCCTTCCCGCCTTCTCGCTAGGTTTCCCCCATGCCTGCCCTTTCCCGCGACGCCGCCTGGGCGCTGATGACCGAATGGACCGCCTCACCGGCGCTCCGGGCCCACATGCGCGCGGTCGAGCTGGCGATGCGCCACTTTGCTCCCCGCTATGGCGGCGATCCCGAGTGGTGGGGTACCGTCGGCCTGCTGCACGACTTCGACTACGAGCGCTTCCCCAACGACGAGCGTGCCGCCGATCGCGAGCATCCCACCGAGGGGGTCAGCCACCTCCGGTCGCTCGGCTTCCCCGACGACGGCTGCGAGGCGATCCTCGGTCACGCCGAATTCACCCACACGCCGCGGACCAGCGACATGGCGAAGGTCCTCTTTGCGGTCGACGAGCTCGCCGGCTTCGTGGTGGCGTGCGCCCTGGTGCGCCCCTCGCGTTCCCTGGGCGACCTGGAGGTGAAGTCGGTCAAGAAGAAGCTCAAGGACAAGGGGTTCGCTCGCGGGGTGAGTCGCGATGACGTGCGGACCGGTGCCGAGGAGCTCGGCCTGCCACTCGACGAGGTCATCGCCGAGGTGATCGCCGCGCTACGCCCGGCTGAGCACGAGCTGGGGCTGGGCACGGTGTGACGGTCGTACCGGCCCCCCTCCACGCCCCGGCCGCCATCCTGGATCGGGCAATGGAGCGGGCCTCCGGGGCGGTGGCGATCCCCGGCAACGCCGTTCGGTTGCTCTACGACGGTCCCGACATCTTCGCCGCGATGCACCGACTGATCGCCGGAGCCACCCGCCGGATCCATTTCGAGAACTACCTCTTCCGCGACGACGAGTGCGGCACCGGCTTCGCCGAGGCACTGATCGCACGTGCCCGCGAGGGAGTGCTGGTGCGCGTCGTCCACGACTGGCTCGGCTCGATGGGCACCTCCCGCCGATTCTGGGAGCGGATGCGCCAGGTCGGCATCGAGGTCGTCGGCTTCAATCCGCCGCGCCTCGCCTCGCCGCTCGGTCTGATCTCGCGCGACCACCGCAAGACGATGGTCGTCGATGGTCGCGTGGCGGTGACCGGAGGCCACTGCATCGGCAACGAGTGGGCCGGCGACCCGTCGCGGGGCCGGCAGCCGTGGCGCGACACCGCCGTGGAGCTGGCGGGGCCGGCAGCCAGGGCGCTCGACGGGGCCTTCGCCAAGGTCTGGCAGGCCGCGGGTCACCCTGCCCCCGACGACGTTGTCGAGGTCGAGTCCGATGTCGCGCCGGCCGGTGAAGAGACGGTCCGGGTGGTGGCGACCCGCCCCGGTGAGGAGCGGGTCGGGCGGGTGATGGAGATGCTGCTCGGGATCGGGGCCGAACGGATCTGGGTCACCGAGGCCTACCTCGCCGGCCCGACCCGGCTCTTCCAGATCTTCCAGGATGCCGCGGCCGATGGTGTCGATGTCCGGCTCCTGGTGCCGGGGGCCAGCGACATCCCGATGGTGAGGAACCTCAGCAGGGCGGGGTACAAGCGGCTACTACGCTCAGGAGTCCGGCTCTGGGAGTGGGGTGGCCCGATGCTCCACGCCAAGACGATGGCGATCGATTCCCGCTGGGTCCGGGTCGGCTCGAGCAACCTCAACCCCTCCTCGTTGATTGCCAACTGGGAGGTGGATCTCTTCATCGAGAGCGAGGAACTGGCCCGGGGGATGGACCGCAAGTTCGTCGAGGACCTGGCCCGATCGAGTGAAGTGGTGACCCGGCCGCGGCGGCTGCCGCGCCTGCCGGTCCTGGGCAAGCCGACGGCGTTGGTGGCGACCGAGCCCGCGGTCGACGATGCGGTTGGCCACCACCGACCGGCGATGCTGGAGCGGCGTCGGCGGGCCTACTTGCGGCTGGCCTCGCTCACCCGTGCGGCGCATGCCGCGCTGGCAGGGTCGGCGGCGGTGGCGCTGTTGGTCTTCGCTCTCTTGTTGGTGCTTTTCCCCCGTGCAGCGGCCTACTCGGCTGCGGCGCTCTCGGTGTTCGTCGGGTCGGTCCTGTTGGCAGGGATGGTGGCGAGGCGACGCGGTGGCTGACCTCAACCTGTTCCCGAAACCCCGCGTATGACGGGCGTGGACGACGTTGAGCTCGCCGGCCGTGCGGCCAAGGGTGATCCCGAGGCCTTCGGCGAGCTGGTCGCCCGGCATGCGCCGATGGCGCGACGGGTGGCCTACGCCGTCCTGGAGGACCAGGAGGACGCCGACGATGCGGCCCAGGAGGGGTTTCTCTCCGCGTGGCAGGCCATCGGTCGCTACGACCCGAGGCGGGCGTTTCGGCCCTGGCTGATGCAGATCGTCGTCAATGCCGCGCGTGATCTCCGGCGCCGGCGCCGGGTCCGCCGTGCGGAGCCGCTCGACCATGTGGCGGCGGCATCGCGCGACGACCCGGCCAAGGAGGCCGGAGCGCTCGACCTGGGAGACCGGTTGCGCGAGGCGTTGGCCACCCTGCCCGAGCGGCAGCGCCTGGCCGTGGTGCTCTTCGATGCCGAAGGGTATCCGCAGGCGGAGATCGCCAGGATGCTGGGGATCCCGGAGGGGACGGTGAAGTCGGACGTGTTCCATGGACGCCGGGCGCTTCGCAAGGCGCTGGGCAGCGTGAAGGAGGAATGGGATGAGTGACCATCAGCCGAGGTCGTTCGATGTGATGCCGGATCCCCAGCTGGGGACAGCGCTGCGGGAGGCGCTGGCGATGCCCCACGACGGGGCGTTCGTCACGCGACTGCGTGCGCTGGTTCGCCAACGTCGGGAGCGGACCTGGGACGAGGTGCTCGCCGGTTGGTTCTGGCGCGGGGTGCTGGCCACGTCGCTGGCGGTCCTGCTCGCCGCGGCCGTTGGCTGGATGGCGATCAGGCCGACTGCAACGACGGGGGTGACTGAGGAATCCCTCGCGGTGCAGCTTCTCGATGGCCAGCGTCCAGCATCCGACGTGCTGCTCGCGTCGTGGACGGCCGGCCAATGATCACCTCACGGACCCGGGCCGTGGTGCTTCTCGGCGCCGCGTTCGCCCTCGGCCTGGCGGCCGGCGGGGCCGGGATGGCCATGGCCACCCGATCGGGCACGGTGGAGATCGACCGACGCGGCAACGGCGGCCGCGGTGCGGGGTGGATGCGGGAGCTGCAGCTGAGCGACACCCAGCGGGACAGCGTCGATGCGCTCTACCGCCAGGGCTACACGGGAATGGACTCGATCGTCCGGCGGATCCGGCCCCAGACCGATTCGCTCTTCGCGACGATCCGGCCCGAGCTCGATGCCCGGCGGGCGCTGACCCGCGACGAGGTGCGCAAGCTCCTCACCGCGCCGCAACTGGAAAGGTATGACTCGATGGTTCGTGCTTCGGATGAACAACGGCGCCGCAGCTGGGCACAGCGCGGCAATGGAGGATCACCGCGTGACCACTAAGACCCCCTTCCTGGTGGCCATGGCTCTGGCGATCGGCACCGTCGCCCCGCTCCCGGCCCAGCAGGGCCCGACCGCGATCACCCTCGCCGAGGCGATCCGCCGCTCCGAGGAAGTCGCGCCATCGGTCGTGCAGGCGATGGGCCAGGTGCGCAACTCGGAACTGAGTGTGCGCTCTGCCAAGTGGCAGTACATCCCGACGATCAGCTTCCCGGTGAGCGCCGACCTGCTGATGTCGTCGGGTCGCTCGCGCCTCGACCCGGTGACCGGCGACGTGATCAGCGGCAACACGACCCAGCCCAGCTACTCGATCGGTGCGCAGGCCAACTTCACGATCTTCGACGGCTTCGGCCGGGCCCACAACCTGAGCGCGGCCAACGCGCGGGAGACGGCCGCCGGCGCCAACCTGGTGAGTGCCCGGTTCAGCAACCGGCTCAACGTGACCAACGCGTTTTTCGACGCGCTGGCCAACCAGGAGCTGCTCAAGGTCAGTCAGGCCGCGGTCGGACGGGCCCAGCAGCAGCTGGCGATCGCCTCGGCCCGGATGCAGAGCGGTGCAGGCCAGCGGACCGACTCGCTCACCGCGCTGGTGCAGCTCGGCCAGGCCCGGCAGCAGTTGCTGCAGGCCCAGGCGGCGCTGGCCACCAGCGAGGCGTCGCTGGCCCGGTTGGTCGGGGCGGACGGCCGGGTCACCGCGATCGACGACTCGGCGTTCTACAACCAGCCGGTGCTGCTCGACACCGCCGGCCTCCGCAACGAGGCCGAGCTCTCCTCGCCGGCGATCCAGGCCAGCACCGCGTCGCTGGACGCGGCCAAGCAGTCGCTCAAGCAGCAGAAGTCGAGCTATTGGCCCACGGTGTCCGCCAGCGCCTTCAACACCTGGACCGCGCAGAAGTCGAACGGCTACTCCCTCGAGCCGCGCCGCCAGTTGCGGCTGTCGTTCAGCATCAATCCGTGGACCTCGCTGCAGCGCGAGACCCAGATCGAGAATGCCTCGATCCAGGTCGACAACGCCGAGGCACAGCTGGCCGACCAGCGGCGGCAGATCGCGGCGTCGCTGACCCAGAACTACGCCTCGCTCGCCAACGCCAGGGAGGCGATCGACGTAGCACATATCTCGGTCCAGGCGTCGGAGGAGAATCTCCGGGTCACCGAGGCGCGCTACCGGCTCGGCGTGGCCACCGTGCTCGAGCTGACCCAGGTGCAGGAACAGCTCACCTCGGCGCAGGTGCAGGAGGTGCAGGCCCGGTTCTCGTACCTGCGGGCCAAGGCCCAGATCGAATCACTGATCGGAAGGACGCTGCAATGAGTCGCGACATGCTCGACACCGCGGAGCGGATGGCCCTGCTGCCAACCGACGTCCCGCGCGACGCCGTGATCGTCACCCGTGACCTCCATCGCGAGTACCGGATGGGCGGCGAGATCGTCCACGCCCTCGACGGGGTGGACATCACCATTCGCCGCAACGAGTTCGTGGCGATCATGGGACCCTCGGGGTCGGGCAAGTCGACGCTGATGAACATGATCGGCTGCCTCGACACCCCGACGTCGGGCGAGTACTGGCTCAACGGCTACCGGGTGAGCGAGCTCAGCGACGACGCCCTGGCGCGGATCCGCAACAAGGAAATCGGCTTCGTGTTCCAGACCTTCAACCTGCTGCCGCGGGCCACGGCCCTGGCCAACGTCGAGCTGCCGATGGTCTACGCCGGCGCCAGCGGGAAGGAGCGCCGCAGCCGGGCCGAAGAGGCCCTCCAGCAGGTGGGCCTCGGCGACCGGATGCACCACAAGCCCAACGAACTCTCGGGCGGCCAGCGGCAGCGCGTCGCGGTGGCTCGGGCGCTGGTCAATCGGCCCTCGATCCTGCTCGCCGACGAGCCGACCGGCAACCTCGACTCGGCCACGTCGGTCGAGATCATGGACCTGTTCCAGACGCTGCACGGCCAGGGCCAGACCATCATCCTGGTCACCCACGAACCCGACATCGCCGAACACGCCAAGCGCCAGATCATCCTCCGGGACGGCAAGGTCGCAAGCGACGGCACATTCAGTCCCTCGGAGGCACACGCGTGAACGCCGTACTTCGCCACTCCCGACTCGCCGTGCTCGTCGCACTCGCCGCGGCCTGCGCCAAGGACGAGCCGCTGCCGGTGTACCAGGCCGTGCCGGTGACCACCCGCGACATCTCGGTCACCGTCCAGGCCGCCGGCGCTGTCCTCCCCGACACCGTCGTGGAGGTCAAGTCGAAGGCCTCGGGCGAGATCCTCGAGTTCCCGGTGCAGACCGGCGACCTGGTCCAGCGGGGCACCTTGCTGGCCCGCATCGATCGCCGGATTCCCCAGAACCGCTACGAGCAGGCATTGGCCCAGCTCGACGTGGCCAACGCCCGGCTCAAGAACTCCGAGACGCAGTTCAAGCGGACCCAGGAGCTCTACGACGCCAAGGCGGTCACCGAGCAGGAACTGGAGAGCGCGACGCTCGACGTGGCCAACGCCAAGGCCGCCCAGCTCTCGGCCAAGTCCGACGTGGAGACCGCCAAGATCCAGCTCGACGACACCGAGGTGCGCGCCCCGATCACCGGGACGATCATCTACAAGAATGTCGAGCGCGGCGCGGTGATCTCCTCGCCGACCAGCGATGTGGGCGGTGGCACGGTGCTGCTCAGGATGGCCGACCTCTCACTGGTGCAGGTCAAGACCTTCGTCGACGAGACCGACATCGGCAAGTTGAAGCCCGGCATGGCAGACCGACGTGACGGTCGAGGCGTTTCCCAACCGGCCGTTCCGCGGCACGGTGCTCAAGATCGAGCCGCAGGCCGACACGATCCAGAACGTGACGATGTTCCCGGTGCTGGTGCGGATCAACAACGCCGACGGCATGCTCAAGCCGGGGATGAACACCGAGGTCAACATCAACGTCGGCAGCGCCCAGGGCGTGCTGGCGGTGCCGAATGCCGCCCTCCGCACCGATCGTGACGTGGGCTCGGCGGCGATGGTGCTGGGCATCAACGACCAGGACCTGCAGCAGATGCTGGCGGATGCCAAGACTGCCTCGCAGCCCAAGCCGACCGGCGATACCACGGCCGGTGCGGCGCTCCCCGACAGCGCCAAGGCGGCGGCGGCGCCGAGTCGTGAGCAGATGCAGGCCGTCTTCACCAAGATGCGCTCCGGCGCCCAGCTCACCGCCGAGGAACAGGCGATGGTGGCGAAGATGCGGAGCCAGGGCGGTGGTCGCGGCGGCCGCGGCGGCCAGGCCAGCAGCGGCACCGACGCGCTGTTCGGCGGCAAGTACATCGTGTTCGCGATGCGGGGTGGCAAGCCGACGCCGGTCTACGTGACGACCGGGATCACCGACCTCGACTACAGCGAGGTCAAGAGCGGACTCACGACAGAGGACTCGGTGCTGCTGCTGCCGAGCGCCTCGTTGATCCAGGCCCAGCAGGGCCTCCAGGAACGGATGGGTCGGATGTCCGGCCTGCCTGGCCAGAGCAACCGGTGACCGGCCGGGAAGGGAACACCCCATGCTGATCGGAGAAACCATCCGCGTCGCCTTCGGGAGCATTCGCGCCAACAAGCTGCGCGCGGTGCTCACGATGCTCGGCGTGATCATCGGCGTCGCCGCGGTCATCACCGTGGTCGCCATGGGCACCGGCGCCCAGAAGTCGGTCGAGGACCGGATCAACGCGCTCGGGGCCAACCTGATCCAGATCAACGCCGGTCAGGATCGCTTCGCGGGGGTGGCCCGCTCCTCCGGTGCGGCGCTCACCACCGACGACGCCAAGGCGATCCAGCGCGACGCCGGCGACGTGGTTGGTGCCATCGCCCCGGAGATGGAGCGGCGCCAGCAGGTCGAGCTCGGCGGCTCCAACATCAATGTGAGTGTCGTGGGCACCACACCGCAGTACCTCAAGGCCCGCAACTACTCGATCACCAACGGGCGGATGTTCACCGAGGGTGACGAGGCCTCGCGCCAGCGCTACGCGGTCGTCGGCTCGGCCGTGCCCGACATGCTGGGACAGAATCCGGTGGCGATGCTCGGTCAGACCATCACCATCCGGAACATCCCCTTCGAGGTGATCGGCGTGCTGAGCGAGAAGGGCGCCTCGGGATGGCAGAACCCCGACGAGCAGATCCTCATCCCGCTCAGCACCGCCCAGTACCGGGTCATGGGCACCGACCGGCTGCGCACGATCTCGGTGACCGTCGCCGACGGGGTGCCCCAGGAGCAGGCGCTGGTCGAGCTGGAGCGGGTCATGCGCCGCGAGCACCGGATCCGTCCCGGCGGCAACAACGACTTCTCGCTGCGGAGCCCGAGCGACTTCCTCGCGACCGCCGAGGAGACGACCAAGACCTTCGGTGCGCTGCTGCTCTCGATCGCGGCGGTGTCGCTGCTGGTCGGTGGCATCGGGATCATGAACATCATGCTGGTGTCGGTCACCGAGCGGACCAAGGAGATCGGCATCCGCAAGGCACTCGGCGCCACCAAGTTCACGATCATGAGCCAGTTCCTGATCGAGGCGCTGGTGCTCTGCCTCACCGGCGGCATCATCGGCATCATGCTCGGTGCGGGGACCTCGGAGTTCGTGGCCGTCAAGCTCGGCTGGAACACCCAGATCTCGCCGGTCGCCGTCGGCGTGGCGTTCGGCTTCTCGGCCGTGGTCGGGCTCTTCTTCGGCCTCTGGCCGGCCCGCCGGGCGGCGAGCCTCGATCCGATCCAGGCACTCAGGTACGAATAGCGACGGGCGACAGGCGACGGGCGACAGGTGGAGAATCGGATGGGTCTCGTCGCTCACGCCCCGCCCGTCGCTCGTCGCCTGTCGCGATTAGATTGGCCCCGATGAAATCACCGCTTCTCCTCTCGCTCCTCCTCGCCGCGCCGCTCGCCGCGCAGGCGCCGTCGGTGGCGATCCCCCGGATCGACACCACGACCACCGTCGACGGAATGCTCGACGAGCCGGTCTGGCAGCGCGCGGCGCGGCTCGACGGCTTCCACCAGTACCGCCCGGTCGACTCGCGGCCGGCCGAGGACTCGACGGTGGTGCTGGTGTGGTACGCGAGCGACGCGATCAACATCGGGATCCTGGCCTACGATCGCGATCCCGCCGGGGTCCGGGCCACGACCGCCGACCGTGACAACATCAGCAGCGATGACCAGGTCACCATCTTCCTCGACACCTTCAACGACCGTCGTCGAGCCTACTTCTTCGGGGTGAATCCCTACGGGGTGCAGGACGACGGCGTCCGGGCCGAGGGCGGCTTCTCCACCTCGAGTCATGGCCAGGGCACCATCGACCGCAATCCCGACTTCATCTGGCAAAGCGACGGCCACAAGACGTCGTTCGGCTACGAGGTCGAGATCCGGATCCCGTTCAAGTCGCTGCGCTGGACCGCCGGCGACGACCTGACCTGGGGTTTCAACGTCCAGCGGATCACCCAGCGGACCGGCTACGAGGACACCTGGACCGACGTGCGCCGCGCCAACGCATCGTTCCTGGCCCAGGCCGGCTCGCTCACCGGGATCCACGACATCCATCGCGGCGTGGTGACCGAGCTGCAGCCGACCCTGGTGGCCGACGCCCCCGGCGTGCGGGGCAGCGACGGCGTCTTCCGCCGCGACGACCCCAGCGCCGAGATCGGCGCCAACCTGCGGCTGGGCTTCACCAACCTGACGCTCGACGCCACCTACAACCCCGACTTCTCGCAGGTCGAGTCGGACGTGGGGCTGGTCACGATCAATGAGCGCTTCGCGCTCTTCTTCCCCGAGCGGCGGCCGTTCTTCCTCGAGGGCGTCGACCTCTTCTCCTCGCCCAACAACCTGGTCTACACCCGCACCGTCGCGAATCCGCTGGCGGGCGCCAAGGTGACCGGCAAGTTCGGTCGCTGGTCGCTGGCTCACCTGAGTGCCATCGACGAGTTCTCCGAATCGGGTGTGGTCACGCCGGGCACCAACGCACTGGCCAACATCACTCGGGTGCGCCGCGACGTGGGCCAGAATTCGGTGGCTGGCCTCACGGTCACCAACCGTGACGAGGGCGGCTACTGGAACCGGGTGGTCGCTGCCGACACCCGGCTGGTCTTCGGCACCCTCTACTACTTCGGGGCCCAGGCTGGCGTGGCCGCGACTCACACCAAGCACGACGATGTGGTCGACACCCGTAGCGCCCCGATCTGGGAACTCGAGCTCGACCGCACCGGCCGTGCCTACGGCTTCAACTACAAACTCACCGGCATCGGCGACGATTTTGCCACCTGGAGCGGTTTCGTCAACCGCACCGGCATCGTCACGGGTCGCGCGTTCAACCGCTATACCATCTACGGCAACCGGGGCAACCTCCTCGAGCAGTTCACCGTGTTCGTCGGGCTCAACCGGATCTGGGACTACGGCCACACCTTCGGTGCCGATGGACTCGAGGGGAGCAACGAGGCCAACTGGAGCGCCCAGCTGCGCGGCGGCTGGAGGCTCTCAGGGAAGGGTTCGCTCGGCTTCGTGCGGTTCGACCCGGCCGACTACGCCGCCTATCAGGTCGCTCCCGGCGGCGGCACCACGCTCGAGCCGTTCCATGCCTCGGGCGGGGTGTTCGACGCCCCGTCGGCCAGCGCGTCGGTGAGCACTCCGAGCTGGCAGTCGTGGAACGCGTCGCTCAGCTGGGAGGGCGGCCGGACCGCCATCTTCCCCGAGGCAGCCACCGGCAACTACGTGTCGGTGCGCGGCTCGCTCAGCCTGCGGCCGTCCAACGCCCTGCGGGTGAGCGGCTCGCTCACCTTCCAGCGCCTCACCCGAGAACGCGACGGCAGCGAGTTTGCCCGCACCATCCTGCCGCGGCTCAAGGTCGAACTGCAACCCAACCGGGCGCTCTTCTTCCGGGTGGTCGGCGAGTACCGCAGCCAGCGGCAGGCCTCCCTGGTCGATGCCGCGACCGGCGACCCGATCTACCGGGGCGGCACCGCCAGCACCTCGGACCGGACCGACCGACTGCGACTCGACCTGCTCGGCTCGTTCGAGCCGACCCCCGGCACCGTGGCCTACCTCGGCTACGGCTCGACGATGCGTGGCAACCGGCCGCTCACCTTCCGCGAGCTCGAGCGGACCGACGACGCGTTCTTCATGAAGCTGGCGTATCTGTTCCGCTGGTAGCGACGGGCGACAGGCGACAGGCAGGAAATCCCTCCCCTCACGTCCCGGCGCTCGGCCGGGATGACGCGCCTGTCGCCTGTCGCCCGTCGCTCCCTCCCGGATCCATCCGCCACTTCCGGACGTACCTTCAGCAATGACCCCGACCCCCGAGCCGCGGCCCTCCATGCGTCCGCGCCTGATGTCGCAGGCGCGCGAGGATTCGTTCCGCTCCCGGCTGGTGGCTCGCGACGAGCGGGCACTGTCGGAGCTGGTCGACCTGGCCTCGCCGTGGCTGCTCGGCCTGGTGCAGGGGATGCTCCACGACCAGGACGAGGCCGAGGAGGTGGTGATCGAGGCGTTCCGGGTGGCATGGGAGCGGATCGACGCCAGCCCCCGAGGGGGAGCGGCCGCTGGTGCCGTGGCTGATGGGGATCGCCCGCAACCGGGCGATCGACCGGCTCCGGTCGCGCAAGCGCCGCCGTCGGCTCGGTGAGCGGTTGTCGACGGTGGCTGCTGCGCCATCGGCCACCCCGCCGGTGGAGCCCAACGAAGCGGCCCATCCGGGGTGGCATGTCCACGCCGAGGTGCACGCCGCCCTGGCCGAGTTGCCGGGGGACCGGCGTCAGGCGGTACAGCTGGCGTACTTCGAGGGACAGACCCACAGCGAGATCGCGGCACGGCTCGAGATCCCGCTGGGAACCGTCAAGACCCGGTTGCGGCTGGGGCTGGGGCAGTTGCGTGAGCGGCTCGCCTCGATCAAGGATTGGGTCGCATGAAGGCACACGACTGGTTTGTCGAGCACCAGCTCGATTACGTGGCCCGGGCACTGGAGCCCGACGACGAGGCGCTCTTCCGCGACCACCTGGGTCGCTGCGAGGAATGCCGCGCCGCGGTCGCCGCGGCCGAGCGCGAACTGCAGTGGCTGGCGATGGGCGCCGCCCCGGTGGCGCCGCGGCCCGGGTTCGCGCGCCGGGTGGTCACCGAGGTGACCGGCCCCAGGACGCCGGCGTGGCGGAGTTGGGGCTGGCCCGTGGCCCTCGCCGCCACCCTCGCCGCGGTGCTCCTTGGCGTGTCCAACGCCTCGCGCGGTCGCCGGATCGAGGCGCTCACCGCCTCGCAGGACTCGATGCTCGCCTCCTATCGCGACACGATGATGGCGGTGCAGGACACCCTCTCGGTGCTGCAGCAGGCCAACCGGGTGCTGCAGGCATCGATCACCATGGACGGCAAGCAGGGCGGCATCACCATCTTCGCCGATGAGACCACCCACCGCTGGAACGTGGTGGTGCACGGGTTGCCGAGCGCACCGAGCGGTGAGCAGTACACCTTCTGGTTCATCACCGGCGACGGGATGGTGCGCGGCGCCCAGCTCCACATGGACGGCGACAAGCCCTGGATCGCCACCCTCGGCATGCCCAAGGGCGAGCCGGTGATCCGCGGTGCCGCGCTCACGGTCGAACCGATGAGCGGCGATCAGGACCAGCCGAGAGGCAAGGAGCTGGCGCACCTGATGTTGTAAGCGACACGGCGACGGGCAACAAGAATCCTCATCCTGAGCGAAGGGCCCCGCAGGGGCCCGCAGTCGAAGGACCTGCTTCTCACGCGACTGGAGAAGCAGGTCCTTCGACTACGGCGGCTACGCCGCCTTCGCTCAGGATGAGGAGATGCAATCGTTCTTCCCGAGATCCAATCCCCTCATCCCATCGCTTCCTCCTCCGAATCCCACAACGGAGGAAGCACCGATGCGACGTTCCCTGGCCGGTCTCTCGATGATCCTGATGCTCGGCGCCTGCGCCGGCGAGGACGCACCCACCGTCAGCAATCTCGATGGCGCGAACTTCAAGGTGGCCGATGCCGGCGTGGCCGGCTCGGTCTACATCGTGTCGAACGATGCCAGCGCCAACACGATCCTGGTCTATCCCCGCCGCGCCGATGGCTCGCTCGGTGCGCCGGATGCCGTGCCGACCGGCGGGCTGGGCACCGGCGGCGGGCTCGGCAACCAGGCCGCGCTGGCGCTGTCGAACAACGGTCGCTTCCTCTACGCCATCAACGCAGGCTCCAACACGGTGTCGGCGTTCCGGATCACTGGGCGGGGGCTCTCGCTGCTCGGCAGCGTGCCGTCGGGCGGCGAGCAGCCGATCTCGGTGGCACTCAACGGCAACCTGCTCTACGTGCTCAACGATGGCGGCACCGCCAACGTGACCGGCTTCCTTCTCGACCAGCACGGAATGCCCCGTCCAATCGCCGGAAGCCGTCGCGGCCTGAGCACCGATGCGCCCGACGCCGCACAGGTCGGCATCTCGCCCGACGGCCGCCACCTGTTGGTCACCGAGAAGGCCACCAACCTGCTGGTGAGCTGGGCGATCGCCCGCAGCGGTCGGCTGTACAACCGGCGGCTCACCCCGTCGGCGAGCCCGACGCCGTTCGGTTTCGCGTTCAACACGCGCGGTGCCGCGCTGGTCTCCGAGGCCGTGGGCGGCGCGGTCGATGCCAGCGTGTTGTCGAGCTATCGGTTTGGCAGGACAGGGCTGATCGGTGTGAGCCCGAGCACCGCGACCACCGAGACCGCAGCATGCTGGGTGGCGGTGACCCCCAATGGTCGCTTCGCCTACGTGACCAACGCCGGCTCGGCAAGCGTCAGCGGATTCGCCGTGGGTCGCACCGGCGCGCTCCGGCTCCTCGATGCCGACGGAGTGACCGGCACCACCGCAGCGACGCCACTCGATGCGGGAATCTCGCGCAACGGTCGCTTTCTCTACACCCTCGACGCCGGCGGCCACGCGATCAGTGCGTTCCGGATCGGGTCCGACGGCTCGCTCACCCACCTGGGTGACATTCCCGGCGTGCCGGCTGGGGCGACGGGGCTGGTGAGTGAGTGAGGAGGCAAGGGTGACCGCCTAGGACGGTCATCCCGACCGCAGCGACCGCGTCGCGGTCGCGAAGTGGAGGGACCCCTCGTCACCGTAGCGGTGCAAGGGGTCCCTCGACTTCGACCGCTACGCGGCCTCCGCTCGGGATGACAGTCGCTCCGCTCTCAGTTGTTCGCTCTTGCTTTCACTCGCACCTTCCGATCGGCATCGCTGAGAAAGGTCACGTAGGCCCCTTCGATGGCGAAGGCCAGGCCGACCATGGCCACCAGCGCCCAGATCCGGCTCGGCTGCTGTTGCACCGTGTGGATCAGCAGCGCCGCGAGCGCCGCGCAGCAGGCCAGGAAGCCGGCGAGGGCGATCGCCCGATTGCTGCCGATCTCCCTTGCCGTCCGCCAGTTGGCGAGGTTCACCGCGGCGAAGATGATCAGGAAGCAGGCGCTGGCCATGGTCGAGATGCTCGACAGGTTGGCGAGGATGGCCAGTAGCAGGGCGGACCCGGCGGTGATCAGCAATCCCACCGGCTGGTTCCATACCTTCCGCTCGAATTCTCGCGGCAATTCGCCCTCGGTCGCAATCGAGTAGCTGAGTCTCGCGGCGCCGTAGAGGGTGGAGTTGATCGCCGACAGGGTGGCGAGCACGGCGGCGATCCCCACCAGGGTGAAGCCGACCTGGCCCAGCGACGGTCGAGCCGCCGCCGCCAGGGCGAAGTCCTCTGCCGACTTGATCTGGTCGGGCGTGAGCGAGCCGACCACCACCACGGCGATCAGGGCATAGAGCGCGATCACCAGGCCCACCGACAGGTAGTAGGCGCGGGGCAGGGTGGTGCCGGGGTCGCGCACGTTGCCGGCGGCGTTGGCGATCAGCTCGAATCCTTCATACGCGACGAAGATGATCATGCCGGCGCCGGCCACCTGGACGAGCGGTTCCCAGGTGGCCGGCTCGAGACGCGCACCATCGACACTGCCGAGTCCGAAGACGATCACCAGCACCAGGATCACCAGCTTGATGCCGACGATCCAGCTCTCGGCCCGGCTCACGAAGGCGGCACTGAGCAGGTTGATCAGCGTCGGCACGATGATGCCGGTCGCGATCAGCAGCCTGGTCGCCAGCGCGGTGTGCAAGTGATCGGGGAGGAAGGTGACGGCGTAGTTGCCGAAGGCGACCGCGTAGAGCGACAGCGTGACGATGTAGCCGATCCAGAGCAGGTTGTTGACCGATCCGGTCCACCAGTCGACGCGGAACGCTTTGTCGATGAAGATGATCGTGCCGCCGTCGTCGGGATACGCCACCGAGAGCCGGGCATAGGAGTAGGCAGTGAGCAGCGCCACGGCACCGGCGATCACGAACGCCAGCGGGGTGGCGCCACCGGCCATGACGGTGGCGAGGCCGAGCACCGCGAAGATCCCACCTCCCACCATGCCGCCCACGCCGATGGCGATGGCGCCGAGGAGGGAGACCTCGCTCGTCCTTGGTCGCTCATCCCGCCTTCCCCCACCCGGGAAAGAACGCCTGCAGGCTCGTCGACGATCATCTGCATCGCGATCGCGGCGAGGATCATCCCCATCAGGCGGCTGGCGATCGCCGTGACCTTGGGCGACAGGTGACGGCCGATCATCGACGCCGACATCAGCGCCCCGGTCATCAGCACCAGGAATGCCGCCAGGCCGAGACCGAGCGAGAGCCAGCTGCCGGAATCGACGGCGTGCTGTCCGAAGACGATCATCGTGGCGATGGTGCCAGGACCCACCAGCAGCGGAATCGTGAGCGGATAGATCGCCACGCTCTCGGCGCTGGCCGGCCCGGCCCGCTCCGGCGGCCGACGGCGAGTGCTGGCTGCTCGGGGTACCGTGCAGCATCGAGATGGCGATCAGCAGGACCAGGAGCCCGCCGGCGAGCCGGAAGTGTTCAACCGTGAGCCCGAAGGCATGGAGGATCGGCCCGCCTGCCAGCGCCGAGACGATGGTGCCGATCGTGACCCCGATCGAGGCGGTAATCGCCACCTTGCGCCGCAGGGCGTCGGAGGACGCCCTCGGTGAGGCCCAGGAAGACGGGGATGTTGGCGATCGGGTTCATGATCGCGAACAGCGCGGCGAAGACCTTGGTGGCAAAGGCGATGTCGAGGGGCATGAACGAATGTACGCTCCGGTTCGCTCTCCTCTTGCCCGCCCTCCCGAGGGACGCGATACTAGCAGTATCCCTCAAACGGAGTACCCGCTGGCTGACCTGCGCGCGCAGCTCGAGCAGGCACTTGGAACCCGCTACCGCATCGAGCGCGAGCTCGGCGGCGGCGGGATGTCGCGGGTGTTCGTGGCCGAGGAGGTCGCCCTCGGCCGCCGGGTGGCGATCAAGGTCCTGCCGGCCGAGATGGCCTCGACCATCAACCAGGACCGCTTCCGGCGCGAGGTCTCGCTCTCCAGTTCGCTGCAGCACCCCAACATCGTCCCGGTTCTCTCCGCCGAGATCCAGGACGAGTTCCTCTACTTCATCATGCCGTTCATCGAGGGGGAGTCGCTCCGGGCGCGGCTGGCCCGCGAGGGCGAGCTGCCAGTCTCGGAGGCCTCGCGGCTGCTCCGCGAGGTGGCCGACGCCTTGGCCTACGCCCACGCGCGCGGCGTGGTGCACCGCGACATCAAGCCCGACAACGTAATGATCTCGAGCGGGCACGCGCTGGTGACCGACTTCGGGATCGCCAAGTCGCTGGGGATCGGCGGGGCGGAGAGCGAGCGCGACGACGCCACCCTCACCTCGCTGGGGATGGCGCTCGGCACCCCCACCTACATGGCGCCGGAGCAGGCCGCCGGCGATCCGCATGTGGATCACCGGGTCGACATCTATGCCCTCGGCGTCATGGGCCACGAGATGCTCGCCGGCAGGCCGCCGTTCGCGGCGACCACGCCCCAGGCACTGCTGGCCGCCCACGTGACCCAGGATCCCGAGCCGCTCCGCCGCCTGCGGCCGGCGGTGCCCGAGCTGCTCGAGGTACTGGTGCTCCGCTGCCTCGCCAAGCGGCCTGCCGACCGTCCCCAGCAGGCCACCGAGCTGCTGCCGGTGCTCGAGTCGAGCGGCCTCACGGGGATCCACTCCACTTCCGGGCCGCAGCGACTGGCCGCGCCGCCGTCGGCCGGCAGGGTGATCCTCACCTTCGTGATCGGGGCCATCGTCACCCTCGCCCTCACGGTCGGCCTGGTGGAGCTGCTCGGCCTCCCCGACTGGGTCGAGATCGTGGCGCTGGTGCTGCTGGCGGCGGGACTGCCGATCGTGACCTGGGCGACCCGGCGCAACCGAGCCACCAGTGGTCCGCTCGGCTGGCTCGGCACCACCCGCGGCGCGCTGCTGGGCGGCGGGCTGGCCTTCGGCGTGCTGGCACTCGGCACCGGGGGCTTCATGGCGCTCCGTGCCATGGGCGTGGGGCCGTTCGCCACCCTGGTGAGCGCCGGCAAGCTCGGCGAGCGCGACCAGCTGTTGGTGGCCGACTTCGCCAACTCCACCGGCGACTCGGTGCTCGGCGCCACGCTCACCGAGGCACTCAAGGTCGACCTCTCCCAGTCCGACGTGCTGCGGCTGGTGTCGCCACGCGACATCACCGACGGACTCGCCCTGATGCAGCGCGGCGACACCACCGCGCTCACCCAGGACGTGTCGCTCGACCTCGCTACCCGGCTCGGCGTCAAGGCAATCGTGGTCGGTGAGCTGTCGAGCCTCGGTCAGGGCTACCTGCTGACGGGGAAGGTGATCGCCAGCAGCGACGGCTCCACCCTTTATGCCACTCGTGCGACGGCGGATGGTGCCGGCGATGTGCTGGATGCCCTGGAGACCTTGTCGCACAAGCTCCGCGAGGGGATCGGCGAGTCGTTCCGGAGCGTGCGCGCCTCGCCACCGCTGGAGCAGGTGACCACCGCGTCGCTCCCGGCGCTGCAGCTCTACACCAAGGCCGACCGCAACTGGAGCGAGGGCCAGTCGGTCGACGAGATCGCGCTCTTGCGGCAGGCGATTGCCCTCGACAGCAACTTTGCGATGGCGTGGCGACGCCTCGCGGGCGACCTGATCAACGCCAACGGCGATCCCGCCACGATCTGGGCGGCGAGATCGCGGGCCTATGCCCTGCGCGATCGACTCCCCCGCATCGAGGCGCTCTACACCGTCGCCGACTACCTGGAGGGGCAGGGTCAGTTCGACAAGGTGATCGAGACTTACCAGCGGATCCTGGCCGAGCGCCCCGACGAGAAGAGCGCCCGCAACAACCTCGGTCTCTTTCTCCGGGTGGTCGGTCGCTACGACGATGCCGAGACGATCATGCGCCCAGCGGTCGACAGTGGGATCGCTCCCGCGAGCACCTACTACAACCTCGTCACCACCCTGATTCCGCAGGGCAAGCTCGATGAGGCGCAGCACTACATTGACCTCCTCGCCGAGCGGATGCCCGACTCGCCGATGCGCTGGCAGGTCCAGTCGTACCTCGATTTCGCCCGCAACGACTACGACGGCGTGCTGATCCAGGCCGACTCGCTCCTCTCGGGGGGACCCAATTACCGCTCCTGGGCCCACCTCTACCTCAGCGAGGCGCATCGCACGATGGGGCAGTTGCGGGCGGCCGAGGCGGCCTCGCGGGCGGAGTCGGCCGACCATCGCGAGCAGGGTTCACCAGGCAATGCGCTCACCTCGGCGATCGCCAATGCGCAGGCGACCCTCCAACTCCTGGGCGACACCGTCGGTGCCGCGAAGACGGTGCAGGCGCTGCTCGCCCAGACGCCGCTTTCGTCGCTCGAGGTGATGAGCCGCCCCTACGGCAACCTGATCCGGTTCTATGCCGAGAGCGGCGACCTGAAGGCCGCGCGGGAGGTACGCGACGAGTACTTCGCGGCGGTGCCCGAGGGGATGCAGCACGGCGACGCCCGCGGCAACCGAGGCCTTGCGGCGCTGGCGTTGGCCGAGGGCCGTCCAGCCGAGGCGCTTCCCCTGGCACGGCACGCAGCGCTCATCTCGGGCTGCAACACCTGCAATGGCAACCAGATCGCCGACATCTTCGAGGCGATGGGGATGCCCGACTCCGCCATCGCCGCGCGCGAGAGCGTGCTCCGCCCACCGGCCTACGGCAGCGACTGGGACTATTGGCGCTCGATCGAGGTGCCGATCGCCTATCGCAAGCTCGGTGAGGCCTACGAGGCGAAGGGAGAGACAAGCTCGCGGCGGAGCGCTACGCGGCGCTGGTCGATCTCTGGGCAAAGGCCGACCCGGAGCTGCAGCCGACCGTGGCCGAGGCGCGGCTCCGGATCAAGGCGCTGGCGAGCGAGGGGTAACCCTCTTCACACCCCCTTCACGAGGGCCCCGTACTCTCCTCCATCACCTGTCCCCGATGGAGGCCCCGCATGCGCCGGATCGCCGTTGGCCTGATGGCTGTTCTCTGTTCCCCGTTCTCCGTTCTCGTCGCCCAGCAACCTCGCGAGCTCCAACTGGGGCGCCCGACGGCGACCTTTCCTGGCGAGTTCTCGCTGATCAACGGCCTCCGGGAGTTGCGCGACGGCTCGGTGCTGGTGGCCGACCCGACCGACGCCAAGCTCCGCGAGCTCGATCCCGCGCTCAAGACGGCCACCATGGTCGGCACCATCGGCAGTGGTCCCGGCGAGTACCGCCAGCCGGACGCCGTCTGGCCGCTTCCCGGCGACTCGACGCTGCTGGTCGATCTCGGCAACAACCGGCTGGTGCGAGTCGGCCCCGACCTGGGTTTCGGCACCTACTCCCCGATCATGGCGCAGTCGGGGCCCGGCAACTTCCAGATGATGATGGTCGGCGGCGTCGATGCTGGTGGACGGCTCTACTTCCGCGGCATGCCGACGCCCGGTGGTGGGAACGATTCGCTGCCCGTGAACCGGGCCCGCACCGACGGAAGCGACGTGCAGGTGGTCGCCCGACTCAAGGGGCCCGACACCAGGACCACCACCAGTGGCGGAGCCAACAACCGCAGCCAGAGCACCCGGCAGGTGCCCCTCTCGCCCACTGATGGCTGGGCGGTGTCACCGTCGGGGCTGGTCTACGTGGTCCGGGCGGGCGACTACCACGTGGACGTGGTCACCCCGACCGGTCGGGTGATCCACGGCGCACCGGTCGCCTACACGCCGGTGAAGATCACCGACGCCGAGAAGCAGGAGTTCGTGGCGGAATCGCAGCGGCAGGGTGGCCTGAGCATCGGGGTCTCCAACGAGAATGGCCAGGTCTCGTTCCAGATGGGCCGTGCGGCCCCGCGCGCGAACGACTTCGACAACCTGCCGTGGCCCGACGTGAAGCCGCCGTTCGATGCCGGCGACCTCTGGGTCGACAGCCTGGAGCGGCTCTGGGTTCGCCGCGAGGAGCCCGCCGGCGCCCCGGTTCGCTACGATATCTTCACTCCCGACGGCGCGCGAGCGGCCACGGTCACCGTGTCGGGCAACCGTCGCGTGGTGGGGATGGGCAGGCAGACGGTGTACCTGGCTCGTTTCGATGACAGCGACCTGCAGTATCTCGAGCGGTACGACCTGCCGATGTGAGTCGATAGTCGATGGTCGATTGCTGGTGGCTGGCGAGCGTGCTGCGTGCCCCGAATCGATATGTTCCATCGACCATTGACCATCGACCCGCGGAACCGGAGCCTCGTGTCCCAGACGACCCCTGCCCGAATCCTGGTGGTGGAGGACGATCGGCGAACCGCCGACACGATCGCCCTCTACCTCCGGCATGCCGGCCACAAGGTGGCGGTGGAGCACGACGGCGCCGCGGCGATCGCCCGGGGTGCCCGCGAGCGCTTCGACCTTGCGGTGCTCGACCGGATGCTCCCCGGCGCCGAGGGGCTCGACGTGTGCCGCGCGCTCCGCGCCCAGGGCCCGATCGCGGTGATCATGGTGACCGCGCGCACCCTGGAGGAGGATCGCCTGGCGGGCTTCGACGGCGGCGCCGACGACTACCTCACCAAGCCCTTCTCGCCTCGCGAGCTGGTGGCGCGGATCACGGCACTGCTGCGCCGCGTGCCGCCGGGCCAGCACGACCTGCTCCGCGCCGGCGCGCTGGGGATCGATCGTGCTGCGCACAGGATCACCGTGCGCGATGTCGAGCTCGACACCACGCCGTCGGAGTTCGCGATTCTCGAGGCACTCGCCGAGCGGCCGGGGCGAGTGCTGTCGCGGATGGCGCTGCTCGACCGATTGCCCGGCGAGGGCGAGCCGCTGGAGCGCACCATCGACGTGCACGTGCGCAACCTGCGCCGCAAGCTTGGTGACGCATCGCCCGTCGCCATCGAGACGGTGATCGGGGTCGGCTACCGACTCCGGGTGGAGCCGGCATGATCCGCTCGCTGCGCTGGCGCTTCTTCGTGGTGGTCTGGCTGCTGCTGGTGGCCGGCCTGGTCGGACTCGGCACGCTGCTGGGTCGCTGGAGCACGGTCGAGATCAATCGGGTCACCGCCGAGGCGCGGGTCGACCGGGAACTGGGCCAGTCGAATCGGGTGCTCAACACGGCGATCCTCACCGCGCCATCTGCCGACTCCGCCGCGCTCTCGGTGGTGCTGGCCAGGGGTGTGGCCGCTGACACGATGATCGATGGTGCGCTGATCAGTGACCCCGACGGTCGGATCGTGGCGAGCGCGCTGCCGCCCCTCGAGCCCGGTGAGCTCCAGGTGCTGCCGCAGGGAGGGTTTGTCTTCCAGAGCGAGCGCGAGACCAACGGACACCAGGCGGTCATCCGGATGAAGGGGAACGGCCAGCTGATCGACCCGAGTGACGCCGCACGACCGCGCTGGCTGATCGTGCTCCCGTCGGTACAACCGCACGTGCGGGTGGAAGGCGCCACCTGGAACGACGGCAGCGTGCTGATGGGCCGGGTTCGGATGGCGCTGCTGGTGGGAGCGATCGTGGCCGGACTGGTGACCCTCGCGGTGAGCGGCCCGCTCCTCGGGCGGGTGGGCGCGCTCACCAGTGCCACGACCCGACTCCGCGAGGGCGATCTCGCCGCGCGGGTGACCGTGAAGGGCAAGGATGAGCTGGCCGATCTCGGTCGCTCGTTCAACGCGATGGCCGAGGACCTGGAGCGGAGCGAGGCGCAGCGGCGGCAGATGATCGTCGATGTCGCGCACGAGCTCCGGACCCCGCTCACCAACCTGACCGGAATGCTCGAGGCGGTGCAGGACGGTCTCCGTCAGGCCGACGCCGACACGCTCGCGGCGCTGCACGAGGAGGCGGGGCTGCTGGGTCAGTTGGTGAACGACCTGCAGGATCTCGCGCTGGCCGATGCCGGCGAGCTGAAGGTTGCGATCGAGCCGATCGACATTGCTGCCGCGGCGACTCGCGCGCGCGGCGTCGTTCGACGCACGCCACGAGATCAGGGTTGACGTGCCGGATGGTCCAGTGACAGCCCTCGCCAATGAGCGACGCCTGGGGCAGGTGCTCCGCAACCTGATCCAGAATGCGGTGACGCACTCGCCGGGGCGTGCAAGTGTTGTGGTCGCGGTGCGCACGTCATCCCGAGCGGAGCGCCCCGAGGGGGCGCGAAGTCGTGGGACCTCTGGCCCGATTGAGGGGCAAGGGGTCCCTCGACTCGCGCCTTCGGCGCTCGGTCGGGATGACGTGCATGTCGCGATCATCGTCTCCGACGCCGGCCCCGGCATCGCCCCCGAAGACTTGCCCCGCATCTGGGACCGCTTCTACCGCGCCGACGCCTCGCGCTCACGGGCCACCGGCGGGATGGGGCTCGGCCTTCCGGTGGCCCGCCGCCTGATCGAGGCGATGGGGGGCGAGATCACGGTGGAGAGCGAGGTGGGGAAGGGCAGTGTGTTCACGGTGAGGTTGGCGGCTGAGTAGTCATCCCGGGCGAGGTCGAGAGGTCTGCTTCGCCAGGGTGAGGAGCAGATCCCTCGACTTCGGCGCCGCGAAGCGCCGCCTCCGCTCGGGATGACCAGGCCGCGAGGCGGCCCATGCGTCCACCTGGAACCCGGAGATCCCTCGACTGCGCTCGGGATGACCCGGCCGCGAGGCGGCCCATGCGTCCACCTGGAACCCGGAGATCCCTCGACTGCGCTCGGGATGACCCGGCCGCGAGGCGGCCGGGTCAGATCGCCGTCGAGAAGCCCAGCTTGAAGCCGTCGAGGTCGTTGAAGGTGAACATCCTGGCGCCCCATGGCTGGTCGGCCGGCTCGCCGTGGATCGGGTGGCCGGCGGCCTTGATCCGCTCGGCGGCCGCATCGACGTCGGCCGGCGTCTTGACGTTGATCTGGATGTAGCACCCCTGACCCTTGACCCGATCCCAACCGAGCTTGCCGTCGTCCTGGTTGAGCACGATGCGGATGTCGCCGTCGGCGATCACGGCGGCGACAAGCTTGCCGTCCCGCTCGAAGGGCATCGCCACGGTGAAGCCGACGGCGTCGCGGTAGAAGGCCACGGAGGCCTCGAGGTCCTTGCAGGTGAGTGAGCAGCCGAGGGTGGTGGCGTTCATGGTGGACATGACGGGATTCCTGTACGGTGACGGGGGACCAGTGGCGGGGGACGAGGGGTAAGGATAATGTGGGCAGGGCGTCATCCCGACCGGAGCGACCGCGAAGCGGTCGCGAAGTGGAGGGACCCCTGGCTCCGCTCCCGTGCAAGGGGTCCCTCGACTTCGCGCCCCTGTGGGGCGCTCCGCTCGGGATGAGGGGCAACGTTTCCATAAATGTGAGCACATCCATGAACAGCCGCACCCTCGGCAACAGCCAACTCACCGTCTCGGCCCTCGGGCTCGGCTGCATGGGGATGAGCTACGGCTACGGTCCGCCGCAAGACCGGGGCGAGATGATCGCCCTGCTCCGCCAGGCCGTCGACCTCGGCGTCACCCTCTTCGACACCGCCGAGTCGTACGGCCCGTTCACCAACGAGGAGCTGGTGGGCGAGGGACTGGCGCCGGTGCGCGACCGGGTGGTGCTCGCCACCAAGTTCGGCTTCAAGTTCGGGCCGGTCGGGCGGCCGCAGGGGGTCGACAGCCGTCCGGCGCACATTCGCGAGGTGTGCGAGGCGTCGCTCACGCGGCTCCGCACCGACCGGATCGATCTCTTCTATCAGCACCGTGTGGATCCCGACGTGCCGATCGAGGAGGTGGCCGGCACGGTGGGTGAGCTGATCGCCGAGGGGAAGGTGCGGCACTTCGGGCTCTCGGAGGCGGCGGTGGCGACCATCCGCCGGGCGCATGCGGTCACCCCAGTGACCGCGCTGCAGAGCGAGTACTCGATCTGGTGGCGGGAACCCGAGCGCGAGGTGATCCCGGCGCTCGAGGAGCTGGGGATCGCGCTGGTGCCGTTCTCACCGCTTGGTCGCGGCTTCCTCACCGGGACGATGGACGCGACGAACGAGTTCGCCAGCACCGACTTCCGGGCCAGCCTGCCGCGCTTCACCACGGAGAATCGTCGGGCCAATCAGGTGGTGGTGGAACTCGTGGCGCGGGTCGCCCAGGCAAAGGGCGTGACCCCGGCGCAGGTGGCGCTGGCGTGGCTGCTGGCGCGGAAGCCGTGGATCGTGCCAATCCCGGGAACCACCAAGCTGCACCGGCTGGAGGAGAACCTGACAGCGATCGACGTGGAACTCACCCCGGAAGAGCTGGCGGAGATCGACGCCGAGTCGGCAAAGATCACGGTGGCGGGGGCGCGCTACTCCCCGGCGCTGGAGAAGTTGACGGGGCGGTAGGGAGCGGCAGCCTCAGCCAGGCCGCGGCAGCCTCAGCCAGGCCTCGGCGGCCTCCCGCTCCTCGAAGACCTGAAGCTCGATCTGGGGATTGCGGTTGAGTGTCCGGAAGATCCGCGCGAAGCCTGCCACATCGACCTTCGGGGCGATCAGGGCCGAGCGGAACGCATTGGGGAAGCGCTGGGCCCCTCGCACGCGGGCGGCCAGGATGGCGAGCTCGAAGGTTGCCTCCGTCGCCACCATCTCGGACATGTCCACCAGGCGGTCCGGCACTCTGCCGAGCTCGCTCTCGTGGACCTGGAGTTGGTCGGCCACCCCGTGCAGGTCGGCACCGGTCACGAGACCGGAGAACCACACCTGGATCAGGGGCTCCTCGAGGGAGACACGGTAGGGCATGGCCACAAGAATAGTGGGGCGGTCAAGCCACCGGTGGGTGAGAACAGGTTCTCAACGTGCCGTCACCCGGATGATCGTGGCGCGCAGCGCCACCGGGGGTCCCTCACCGCGTCAAGACGCCAGGCTCCGTGGGCATCTGGTCCGGGACCCCCGCCCACTCCATGCGCCTTGTCCTAGCGGAGTTGATGTCGCCCACCGTCACGGCTGGTACGTGGCGTATCCGATCGTCGGGCCTGGGTGCCAGGCAGCAAACCACATGTGGAACTTGCCGGCGTCGAAGACGACATGCGGAGCATAGTACGCAGTGCCAAAACCCTGGATGCCCGATTCACCGGACAGCACAAGACCTTGCTTGATCCATGTCATGCCATCTTGCGAGGTGGCATAGACAACGCCGGCAACCGAATAGTTTCCCTCCTTGCGGGATCCTGTGTACCAGAGTTCATAGCCGGAAGTCGTCTCTCGTACCGTGCCGGCGAGTGCCAGGTTCTGGTCATACTCGCCAGCCGCGCCATGCGCGAGCACGGGGTTGGCCGCAGCCGTCCAGTGTATGCCATCCGGCGAGGTCGCCAGTCCAATGCTCCATTTCGAGGCGAGCGTTGGATAACCCGCAGGGCCGACTCCGCCAGAAAACCACATCTTGAAGCCTCCCCCACGCTCCTTGATCACTCCGCCGGGGACGACGCCACTGCTGTTCCACGATTGATCACCCGACATGACCGGGTCGGGATTCCGAGTCCAATTGATGCCATCGACGGACACCGCATAGCCGATACGCATGCCAACGCCGGTGACGTCCCCCCCGCCATACCACATGCGGAGCGTGTCCCCATCAACGAGCACGTTGGGGGAGACGAGATGCGGGTAATCCCATGCCAGATAGGTGGCGGAGAGTACCGGCGCCGAGTGTTCATGCCAGACGATCCCATCCGTCGACCATGCATAGCCGAGATGGATGACACCATCCAGTTGAGGGGCGGAACTGCCTTCGAACCACATCCTGAGTGTGTCCCGGAACATCACGACCTCTGGGCCTGCAACCATGCCGCTGTTCCATTGTCCCGCTGATGGAGCAAGGACCGGGCTGCCTGGGTACATCACCCATTGTTGTGCTGGTGGCGCGGTGACCGTCAGCGTGGCGAATCCGGAGATTCCCTCACTGGTGGCGGTGATATTGGTGGTGCCGGGTGCCACGGCGGTCACCTGGCCGCTGGCGGCGACGGTCCCAATGGCCGGATCGCTCGACGACCATATCACGGTGCGTCCCGGAAGCGGTGTGCCGGCATTGTCCCTGACGGTGGCGGTCGCCGTCGTGGTGGCGCCCGGATCAAGGGCCGCCAAACCGAGAGCCACGGTCACGCTGGCGGCCACCCTGGGGGTCACGGTGAACGACGTTCCGCCGCTCACGCCTTCGGCGGTGGCGGTGATGGTCGCGGTCCCTTCCGCTATAGCAGCAACGCCGCCGCCGGAAGAGACCGAGGCGACCGCGCTGTTGCTCGACGTCCAGCTCACCGACCGGCCAGTGAGGGGCGTGCCGCTTGACGAGGTGGGCGTTGCCGTGGCCTGTGCCGAGCCGCCGGGCATCGCCGAGGAAGGCGAGATGGTGACCGTGACCGAGGCAACAGGAGTTGGTGGCGGCGGAGGAGTCGAACCAGTCGTTTGGGTGCCGCCGCAGGCGACGAACACGGCAGAGGTGAACATCGAGATGACGAGGCGCTTCATGGCGTTGGCCCTCTGTGAGGTTGTTCACGACAGCCGGGTGCCGGGAGTCGGGCTGCCGGGGATGGGCTGAGGCGAGGAAGAGGGAACACCCTATCCCGCCTCCGCGGCGACGGCGAAGTCGGGTTGGGGCGGGCTGGGGGGTGGCTGGCTTGCCCCCTCCGGAACTCTGGAAATAGATTGGAGCAGGTCGGTTAACTGCTGGTCAGCAGCCAGTTAACTGCGATCAACTCTTCGGCTGGCCATCCGTTCCTGGTGTCTCGGGCCCATGCGGGTCCGCCGGCACCGTCCCCCAATGGCGCCCCGGTCATGATTGCCATCAAGCTCCTCGGCGGGGCCTCGCTCGAGCGCGACGGCGCGATACTCAGTGGCCCGGTGGCCCAGCGCCACCGGCTGGCCCTGTTGTCGCTCCTGTGTGTTTCCCATCCTCGGCCCCTCAGTCGCGACAAGCTGCTCGGCTATCTCTGGCCCGAGCGCGACGCCGAGCACGCCCGCAAGCTCTTGAACCAGGCGATTCACGTGGTGCGGAAGGCCCTTGGTGAGGAGGTGATCCTCTCCGCCGGCGACGACGTGCACCTCGAATCGTCGCGACTGGGCTGCGATGTCCTTGCCTTCAAGGAGGCCCTGGCGCGCGGCGACCTGGAACGTGCGACAGCGCTGTACACTGGGCCGCTGCTGGATGGCTTCTTCCTGAGCGATGCGCCCGAATTCGAGCGCTGGGTCGACCAGGAACGGGAGCAGCTCCACCGGGAGTGGCGCCGGGCGCTCGCAGGGTTGGCCGCGCACAAGGGCGCTTCGGGGGACCTGGCCGGATCCCGGGACTGCTGGCAGCGCCTGCTTGCGGACGACCCGCACGATGCCCCGGCAACCATCGGGCTGATGGAGACGCTGGAGTCGATGGGCGATCGCGCCAGCGCGATCCGCCTGGCGCGCCGGCACGGAGTCCTGCTGGAGACGGAATTCGGTGCCGAGCCGGACCCTGCAGTCCGAGCAGTGCTCGAGCGGATTCGCGCCGGTGGCTCCGGACGCGAGCAGGCGGCGGCGCTTGACCCGCCTGCGATCGATGGGTCGGGAGAGCACTCGCCGTCGCCGTCGTCGGTGGTCGTTCCCGATCAGGTGGTGGCCGCTACCAAGGTCCCACGTTTTGGGTCACGGTCGTGGCTGCGCGCGACGGGTGTCGCCGCCCTGCTCGTCATGCTCGGTTCCCTGGCCTGGGTGTCGGCGCACAAAGCTTCTGGTCAACCGGCCGAAATCACCAGCGTCGCCGTACTCCCACTCGCCAACCTCACGGGCGATCCGCAGGACGCCTACTTCGTCGCGGGAATGCACGACGCCCTGATCACGGAGCTGGCCCAGATCAAGGCGCTGACGGTCTATTCCCGCCAGTCGGTGCTTCGCTACCAGGACAGCGACGAATCCTTGCCAGAGATCGCCAAGGAACTGGGCGTCCAGGCGGTGGTGGAAGGCGCCGTCTTCAAGAGCGGCGACAGCGTTCGGATCAGCGTGCAGCTCGTGCGCGCGAAGCCAGAGCAGCAGCTTGTCTCCAGGACATTCACCGGTCCGCTGGATCGCGCCCTGGCGCTACAGGGCCAAGTGGCACGGGCCGTCGCCGACGCCATGCGGGCGCGCGTGACACCCTGCCGTGCAGGCCCGACTGACGAGCGGCGCGACCGTCGATCCCGCTGCTCAGGAGGCCTACCTCGCGGGGCTCTACCACCTGGAACGCGGGTCATACGGCCAGATTCTCCCGGTCTCGGAGCGGCTGCGCCGACACCGGCTGGCGATCGTGAAGCTGGAGGAGGCGGTCGCGCTGGATTCGACCTGGGCCAGGGCGTGGGCCAAGCTGGCACTCGCCGATCATTGGGTGGCGAGCTCCTACCCGGGGGAGTGGGAGTATTTCGCGAAGTCGAAGGCAGCCGCGCTGCGTGCGCTTGCCCTGGACAGCACGGAATCGCAGGCGTGGGCGTCGCTGGGTTTCGTGCAGTTCATCCAGGACTGGGACTGGGCGGACGCGGAACGCTCGATCCGACGGGCGATGGACCTCGATCCCAACTCGCATCACTGGATCTATGCCCTCTACCTGAGGGCCGCCGGACGGTTCGACGAGTCGATTGCGGAATATCGCAAGGCCGAGGCGCGTGATCCGCTCTCCGACCTGCTGAAGTCGCAGATCGTGGACGTCTATTCCTGCGCCGGCCGGCACGACGAGGCGATCACCGAGGCCAGACGGCTCCACGAGCGCGTCGCCGCCCTCGGCGAGTCCGGCGTGCGCGGAGACTCGGCCTGGTTCCTCGACCTCACCTCGCAGGAATACTCGCTGGCCGGCCGGCACGCCGAGGCCATCCGGACGGCAGAGCAACTGGTCGAGATGACCGACACCCTCACGTCGGGTCGCACGCTCGCGTTCGCGCTGGCGATGGGCGGCCACAGGGTAGAGGCACGCTCGGTGCTTGCACGACTGAAGTCGCTCGGCGACTCCTCCTCAACATGGGCTGCCACCTACGTCGCCTTGGGCGACACGACACGTGCCGTCGAACTGGTCAAGTCCAGGATCCAGGCGCAGAGCCGGTTCTTGACCGGCGCCCGTTGCTTGCTGATCTACAAGGTGTTGCCCGACGAGCCGCGGTTGCAGGCCCTGCTGAAGCCACTCGAGCTTCCCCACTGAGATCCGCATTACCATCGCGGCAGGATTCCCGGCCTGCCTTGCATCACAACGGGTCCCGGGCAATCCGTGGTATGTGACGAAGACCCTGAGGCTGGACATATGCACGCCGTGGCTTGTGGGTACCAGGACTCCTCCGGCCGGAGGATAGATTGGAACCCATCGCCGTCACACATCACCCGATGGAGCTCCGATGAAGATCACCGTGCACACGGTCGTGAAGGCGCCGATTGCCCAGGTCTGGCGCGCGTACAACACCCCGGCCGACATCATGGTCTGGAACACCGCGTCTGCCGACTGGCACACGACGGCGTCCACGGTCGATCTCCGAGTGGGAGGCCGGTTTTCCTCCCGCATGGAGGCGAAGGATGGCTCATTCGGTTTCGACTTCGCCGGGGAGTACACCGAAGTCGTTCCTCAGCAACGATTGGCATACACGTTCGGCGAGCGCGTTGGCGTGGTCGAATTCGCCGAAGGCCCGAGCGGCGTTGCCGTCACGGTGACCTTCGACGCCGAGGACACGCATAGCGAGGAGCAGCAGCGCGCCGGCTGGCAGGCGATCCTGGACAACTTCGCCCGACATGTGGAAGCACGCCACGACACGCACTGAAGGAGCGATCACTGATGCATGCCCCGCTCGGGATGCCCCGAGCGGGTGCCGAGGCTCAGCGCCTCACCAGATGCGGACCCGCTGCGCCGGTGGCAGGTAGAACTTCGCGTCGGGCCCGATGTCGAACGCCGCGTACCACGCGTCGAGGTTCCTGAGCGGCCCGATCACCCGAAAGCGTCGCGGGCTGTGCGGGTCGGTGGCGACCTGGGTCTTGACCGCCTCGTCGCGCTGCTTGCCGCGCCACGCCTGCGCAAAGGCCAGAAAGAAGCGCTGATCGCCGGTCAGGCCGTCGAGGACCGGCGCCGGCTTGCCCTGCAGTGACATGTGGTAGGCCGTGTAGGCGACCTCGAGCCCCGACATGTCGCCGATGTTCTCCCCCATCGTCAGGTCGCCGTTGATGAAGACACCGGGTGCCGCTTCGTAGGACGAATACTGCGCGCCGAGGGCGTCGGTCAGCGTCTTGAACCGCGCGGCATCGTCGGGCGTCCACCAGTCGCGCAGGGCACCGGTCTCGTCGATCTTGCGACCCTGATCGTCGAAGCCGTGCATGATCTCGTGGCCGATCACCGCACCCGTCGCGCCGTAGTTGACCGCCGGGTCTGCCGACGGATCGAAGTACGGCGGCTGCAGGATGCCGGCCGGGAAGACGATCTTGTTCTCCAGGCCACCGTTGTAGGCATTGACCGTGGCCGGGCTCATGTTCCACTTCTTGCGATCGACCGGCTTGTTGAGATCCTCGAGCGCATACGCCCACTCGAACGTGGCGCTTCGCGCGGCGTTGCCGTACAGGTCGTTCGCCTTCAGCACGAGCGGCGAATAGTCGCGGAACGTGTCCGGGTAGCCGACCATCACGTCCATGCGCTCGAGCTTCAGCAGCGCGGCCTGCTTGGTCTCCGTGCTCATCCAGCTGTTGCCTTCGATGCGTTGTGCGGCCGCCTGCTTCAGGTTCGCGACCAGATCGAGCATCAGGGCCCGCGACCGGGGCGGGAAGTAGGTTGCGACGTACTCCTGGCCGACCAATTCCCCCAGGCGACCGTTCACCTCGGCGATGGCTCGGCGCCACCGCGGGCGCTGTTCCTTGGCGCCGGACAGGGTGCTGATGTAGGCAAACCTGCTGTCCACGAAGCGCTTCGAGAGGTAGTTCGCGGCCGAGTTGGTGACCTTGAACTTCTGCCACGTCTTGAGGGTCTCGAGCGGCGTGTCGGCGTAGAGTTTCGCCACTGCCTGGATCGCGGTGTTGTCGGCGATGATCATGTGCGGTGACATCACCTTCGCCTCGCCGAGATACGCTGCCCAGTCGAACTGCGGGGCATAGGCCTGGAGTTCGGCCAGCGTCATCGGGTTGCCGAGGAGCTTCTGGACGTTGCGCAATTCGGTCCGAGACCACGTGAGCTTCGCGATCGCCGTCTCGAAGGCGAGCACCGTGTCGGCCGCCGCAGAGGGGTTCGGCTCACCGATCATCTCGAAGGTGCGCTCCACGTAGGCACGGTAGGCGTCGCGCTGCGGGGTGTACGTGTCGAGGAGGTAGTAGTCGCGATCGGGCAGGCCCAGGGGACCGGTCGCGACGATGACGGCAGCAATGTTGGTGGTCGGGTTCTTGGGGTCCGGCAGCTTGCCGATCGAGAAGATCGGCGTGCCGAACCCGCCGAGGGTGCCGGCCATGTGGCGCGTGAATTCGGCCTTGGACCGGATCGCCTCGACCCGTGCGAGGTCCGGCTTGAGCGGCGCCATGTCGAGACGTTCGAGCAGCGGTTCATCCATGTAGCTGGCGTAGAACGCCCCGAGCTGGCTGCTCGGCGGGGCGCCCATCACGATCGCCTGCAGCTGCGCCTGGATCCGGTCGGCGAGTTCGGAGCCGATGCTGCTTCCCGACTTGTCGGCCGGGATCGTGGTGGTGTCCATCCAGCTGCCGTTGGCGTAGCGCTGAAAGTCGTCGCCGGGACGCACCGACAGGTCGCGAGTCGACAGGTCGACGCCCCACGTCCCGAAGTGCACCGTCGTTGGGGTGGCGGGCTGCTGTGCCAGCAACGCCCCAGCCCCCAGGGTGCTGCAGGTCAGCATGAGCGCGATGACCTGCACCGCACGGGTGTGCGAAGAGGTTGTGGTCACTTGCCCTCCGAGGGGGGTGTGAGTGTCTGTGGGTCGAGCGCGAAGTGGGGCCGGACAGCTCGCGCCTGAGCTGTGGTCACGCCGGTTGGGTCGAACGGGAGTGCCGCCGGGACCTTCGAGCTTACCGCCAGGTTCAAGGTTGCGCCATTTGTCGCTGCTCGGGGCCGGCGGCCTCCTGCCCGGCCTACTCGTGGCGCAGGGCGCTCACCGGCTCCAGGCGCGACGCCCGGAAGGCTGGTACCAGCCCGGCGCCGAGGGCGACCAGGGCGAGGACTCCAGCGGCCGAGATCAGGACCAGCGGATCGCTCCCCTGCATCCGGAAGAGGAGTGACTGGGCAACCCGACCCATGCCGAACGCCGCCAGCAGCCCGAAGCCGCCGCCGACCAGCGTCATGACACCCACTTGTCGCAGCACCATCATCCGGACCCTGGCGGGATCGGCGCCAAGTGCCATCCGCACGCCGAACTCGCGCGTCCGCTGGGTGACCGTGAACGCGAGCACCCCGTAGAGCCCGATCGCGGCGAGGAACGTCGCCAGGAGTGCGAAGGTCGTCGAGAAGAGCGAGATGAGTCGATCGAGGAAGACGTTGTCGCGAATCTGCTCCGGCATGGTCCGGAGCGCCTCGATCGGCAGGTTCTCGTCGAGTCGCTTGACCACCCGCGACATGACCGGGAGCATCGCACGGGGGTCGCCGGTGGTCTTCACATAGAACGAGAGTGCTCCGACGCCGTCGTCCTGGGTGTAGGGGGTGAAGAAGAGCGGCGGCACGTCGTCCTTGACGTCGCTGTACTTGGCATCCTGCGCCAGGCCGACGATCTCGATGTCGAGGGAGTCGTTGCCGCGATCCATCCGTCGGCCGACCGGGTTGGCGCCGAGGTTGAACTTGCGGGCGAACGCCTGGTTCACCACAGCAACCCGCGGCGCGCCAAGCACGTCGCTGCGCGTGAACTCCCGACCGGCGAGAATCGGGATGCCCACCGTCGCGAAGTAGTCTGGACCCACCTCATTGAAGCGCGAGTTGTTGTCGACATCCGGGCCCTTGGGATACCCCTCCACGCCCACGTCGTTGCCCCAGTTGCTCCCGGCGATGAGCGGCACCATCGAGGCGGCCACGCTGGCCACGCCGGGCGTCGCCCGGAGGTCGTCCTCCAGGCGCCGGAAGAACTGCCGCGAGCGCTCCGGGGCATAGCCATTCAGTTCCGGGGAGACGCCGAAGGTGACCACGCGATCGACCTTCACGCCGAGGTCGAGATGGCTGATGTTGGCGAGACTCCTGGCAAAGAGACCGGCCGACGCGAGGAGCGCCATCGCCAGGGCGATCTGTCCGGTGGCCAGCCCGACCCGCCACCGTGTGGCGGCGCGGCCTCCCGATGGTTGCCCGCCCTGTTCCCGGATCGTGTTGATCAGCGCGGACCGCGTACCGTGCAGTGCCGGGAAGAGACCGAAGAGCAGGGTGGTGACCAGCGCCAGCAGCGCCGCGAAGCCGACGACCGTCGGGTCCAGGTGTGGGGCGAACGTCCCGGCGGCGTGCTCGGGCATCATGGCGCTGAGCCCGCGCAGCGTCAGGGCGGCAACGCCGACCCCGGCCGCGCCGCCGAGAATGCCCAGCAGGAGCGACTCGGTCAGCAGCTGCGCCAGGAGCTGCATCCGGCTGCCCCCGATCGCCAGGCGGACCGCCATCTCTCCGCTGCGCGCCGCGCCGCGCGCGAGGAGCAGGTTGGAGATGTTGGCGCAGGCGATCAGCAGCACCAGCAGCGTGATGCCGAAGAGCATGATCAGCGGGGTCGACGTCTCGCCGCGGATGGAGCTCTGTCCCAGCGCGCCGGGAACCAGTTCCACCTGCTTGCTGCGGAACTCCGCCATCGTCTTGTCGCTCATGCCCTGCTGGAGCGGCGCCTCGATCGTCTGGAGAATCGTGCTGTAGGGTCGATTGATCGAGGCAGCCGCCTGCTCGATCGAGACGCCGGGCTTGAGTCGACCGAAGAGGTAGAGGAAGTAGGTCCGCCGGTTCTCGAATCGGTCCCAGCCGGGCACCATGGTGCCCCGCAGCGTGATCGGCACCCAGATGCGCGGATCGGTCCCCAGGCTCGTGCCGTGGAATCCGCGTGGCGCGACGCCGATGATCTCGAGCGACTGACCATTCACGATCAGCGTCCTGGAGAGCACCGACGGGTCACCGCCCAGGGGGCCGCGCCAGTAGTCGTAGCTGAGCACGGCGACCGCCCCGTCGCCGGGGTGCCGGGCATCGTCGGGGCCGATGAGCCGTCCCAGCGCCGGCACGAGCCCGAGCACCGGGAAGTACGAACCGGACACCATCGAACCCTCGGCGCTGAGCGTCCGGCCCTGGGCCGAGATGTTGGCCCCGAACCCGACATGTGCCGCGATGTCGGTGAAGGCCTGCTGCTCACGCTGCAGGTCCTTGAACATCGGGTAGGAGAAGACCTCGTCACAGCCGCCGATGCTGCTGCAACTCTGTGACCCGGGATTGGGGCCGGGCGCCTTGAAGTTGACCAGTCGGGAGGGCTCCACCACCGGGAGCGGCCGCAGCAACATCTGGTCGATGACCGAGAAGATCGCCGCATTGGCACCGATGCCGAGTGCCAGCGAAGCGATCGCCACGCCGGTCACGAAGGGGCTCTTCCGGAGGTGACGGAAGGCGAGACGGATGTTGACCACGGTGAACTCCACGAAGGGTCGTCATGGATAGACGCACGGGGAGTCCGACAGGGTTGCAACACGAGACGGACGGATCATCGCGATCCGTCCGTTTCACCGCTGCAACATCGAGCGGTCAGTCGGCGCGCAGCGCCGTCATCGGGTCGGTCCGGATTGCGCGAAGGGTGGGCACCCCGCTCGCCGCGAACCCGAGCAGTGCCACGAGCACGGTCACCGCCACCAGCACCGCCGGGTCGGTGGGACTCACCTCGAAGAGCATCGATGCCAGGAGTCGCGTGCCGGCGATCGCACCCGCGAGTCCGATGACGATCCCCACGGCGACGAGCCGCATCGACTGTCCCAGCACCAGGGTGCCGATCTGCTGCACGCTGGCGCCGACGGCGATCCGGACCCCGATCTCGCGTTGGCGTTGCCCGACGACATAGGCGATCACGCCGTAGAGGCCGATGGCGCTCAGGATCAGGGCCAGGATCGCCGCCCCGCCCATCAGCAACAGGGTGAAGGTGCGCTGGGCCATCGATTCGGCGACCACGTCGCTCATCGAGCCGCACCGCGGAGACGGGAACATTCGGGTCGAGTTCCGCCATGGCGTCGCGCACGAGGCGTTGCATTGTCGCTGCGCTCGGCGTTGGGGGCCTTGATGACCATGTGGACATCGAGGGGCAGGTTGTTGGTCGGCGCGCTGTCGGGGGGAACGATGGCGAAGTAGGCGATCTCGTCCGGTGGCGTGTCGAGCGAATTGCCGTGCACCTCGCCGGTCACCCCGACCACGCGATCCCAGTTGTCGCCGTCTCGGCAGCATCGAACCGACTGCCCGATCGGATCCTCGATCGGGCCAGAGCCGACGCGCCAGCGCGGGGGAGATGATGACGCCCCCGGCGTGTTGCGCGGCATCACTCCAGTCCGGGGTCCGGCCCCGGACCGGGATCCCCATCGTCGCGAAGTATCCGGGCGACGCGTGCATCGTGGCGACGCAGCGATCCCGCAGCGGCAGTTGCCCCGACGGGGCGGCCATCACGGAGGTGCACCCGATGTCACCCGACAGGGGCAGTGCCTCCGGCGAATCCCACCGACTCCACGTCGGGCAGCGCCGAGATGCGCTCGGCGAGTTGCCGGTAGAGCGTGGCCGCCTGATCGTAGCTCACGGTAGGAGGCCGGGGAGAGCGAGAGGTCGGTGGTGAAGACCCCGCGGGGGTCGAAGCCGGCGTCCACGGCGCGCAACTTGAGCCCGCTCCGGACCAGCAACCCGGCGCCGACGAGGAGCATGACCGTGAGCGCCACCTGGCCCAGCACCAGGGCCTTCCGCAAGGCGGTCCGCGTCCGCGACCCCATCACCGCACGGGATCCCTCGCGCAGCGCCCGCGGATCGGTGGTCGCGTGCGTCATCGGGATCAGGCCGATCACCACGGCCACAAGCACCGCGAGACCGGCGATGATGCCCACCGTGCCCCAGCCGAAGTGCAACTCCGACAGGCGCGGCAGCGTGTCCGCAGCCAGCGTCGGGATGAGACCCAGGGTGAGCAGGGCCATGCCGCTCGCCAGCAGCGCGGCGAGGAGGGTGATCACCAGGCCCTCGGTCAGGAAGTGCAGGGCGAGGACCGGGCGCGACGCACCCAGGGCGCTTCGCATCGCGATCTCGCGCCGCTGCGACTCCGCCCGCACGATGACCAGGTTGGCCACGTTGGCCACCGCCACGATCAGCACAAGCCAGACCGCCGCGAAGAGGATCCAGAGCGCCCGGGTCACCGCCGGACCGACCACCATGTCGCGAAGCGGGGTGACGGAGGTGTGGAAGCCGGAGTTCGCGATCCAGTGGTTGGGATACGCCGATGGGAAGATCTCGTCCATCCGTGCGACGAGGGGAGCGATCTGCGACGCGGCGTCGCTGGCGGTGAAGCCGGGCTTGAGCCGCGCCACGGCGCCCCGGACGTGGTTGTTGATCGGCGGTGCGGCCGGGTCGATGTAGTCCGGCATCCAGAGATCGACGCGTCGGTCGGGCAGCGAGGCCCCGGCCGGCGTGACGCCGACGATCTCCCGCATCGTGCCGTCCACGTTGAACTGTCGGCCGATCACGCCGGGGTCACCGCCGAATCGCCGCATCCAGTAGTCGTGGCCGAGGACCACCACCTTCGCCTCTTGCGGGATGTTGTCCTCGTCGCGGAGCAGGCGTCCGAGCTCGGGGGCGATCCGCAGGGTGGAGAAGATGCTCGCGCTCACGCTGGCGGCGGGCACGCGCTCGGCGCGAACCGTGCCCTCGCCGGGGATGGTCACCTCCATCCCGCGATAGAGCGCCATGTCCTCGAAGGCCCGGACGTTCTTCTTGTAGTAGGGCAGCTGGTGCCGCGCGATTCCCCAGACGCTGTTCAACTTCGGCATCGGCGAGGCGAGCGAGACGAGTTGGTCGGCCTCGTCGAAGGGAAGCGGACGGAGGAGCACCGACTGGAGGAGCGTGAACGCCACGGCCGTGCAGGCCAGCCCGAGCGCGAGGGTCAGCGTGGCCGGGATCGTGAACGACGGTTGACGGCGGAGGCGGCGGAGGGCGAGGCGCACCTCGTCGCGCATCACCGCGAAGCGCTCGCCCGCGGTGCGTCGGTCGTGGATGCGCTGGTCGATGGCCCGGAGCTGCGCGCGGGTGGCCTGCACGTCGCCGAACTCGGCGACGGCGCGCGCTCGCGCGGTCTCCTCGTCGAGGCCACTGGCGATCAGGTCGTGGATCCGCTGCTCCACATGGAAATCCAGCTCGTCGTCGACATCGGCGGCGATGTCCGGACCGCGAAGCCGGAGGTAGCGCCGCCAGGCGGGAGGAGGCGTCGGCATCGCTCAGGCCCTCGCCGGGGCAGCCAGCACCTTGGCCACCGCCACCACATAGCGGTCCCAGTGCTCGGTCCGCCGCCGGAGCTCGGTCCGCCCCTCAGGGGTCAGGCGGTAGAACCGGGCTCGCTTGCCGCGCTCCGAGATCCCCCACTCGGCGTCGACCCACCCCTTCTCTTCCAGGCGGTGGAGCGAGGTGTAGAGGGCGCCATCGAGGATCCGGAAACTGCCCTCGGAGCCCTTCTCGACCCAGCGGGCAACCGCGTAGCCGTGCATCGGACCGTGGCTGATGGCACGGAGGACCAGGACGTCGAGCGTCCCCTGCAGGAGTTCAAGTTCGTCGGGCATCGTATTCCCTCAAGTGGTGATACCATCAATGATGAGGGAATACGGGGAATCGTCGCACCCGGTTTCATTCGGCCCGGATCGCCCGGACGGGGTCGATTCGGGCGCTCCGCCTCGCCGGGAGCCAGCTGGCCAGCAGGCCGACGCCGCCCAGGAGCCGATGGCGAGGACGAAGGTGACCGGGTCCCCCGGCTGGACCTGTACAGGATCGCCCGCATCAGCCGGGTGCCGAGGAGGGCCCCGAGGCCCCCGAGCTGACCCCGAGCCCGATCACCGCCATGGCGCCTCCCTGGACCAGCCACTGCACCTTCGCCCGGAGCAGCCCCGAGGGCGATCCGGATCCCGATTTCGCGGGTTCGCTGTGCCACGGTGTAGGAGACGACGCCATAGATGCCGAGCCCGCCAGGAAGAGCGCCACCGCGGCGAATGCCACCAGGACCACCATCACGAAGCGGCGATCGGCAGATGCTCGCCGCGAGTCGGACTTCATCGTCATGAACTCCGAGCGGCACCTGCGGGTCGATCGCTGGATCCGCTCCGCGATGGCGGGCGCGAGCACGGTGGGGTCCCCCGCGCTCGGACCGCGAGCATCATGTGACGGGTCCGGGCCGGCATCTGGGAGTAGGGGTACCAGTAGGCCGCCCGGCGTGTCCCTCGATGGCGCCGTGGGGGATGTCGGCGACCACGCCGACGACCGTGGCGTACGGCAGGATGTCTCCCGAATCCATGCCGAAGACGCGGAGCTGCTTGCCGAGCGGATCCTCGCCGGGCCACTCCCGATCGGCGAGCGACCTCGTGATCACGACCACCGGGGCGGCGTCGGCCCGGTCCGTCAGGGTGAGGGCGCGTCCTGCCAGCAGGCGCATGCCCATCGCCTTGAAGTAGCCGGGGCTGGCCGTGCGGTAGATCGCGTGCCCCGTGAAGGGACCACCGGGAAGTCGGGGCTTTCCGGCGACCTCGATCGCACCGCTCGGGCCGTTGCCCTCGAGCGGCAGGTGATTGGTGATGCCCACTGCCGTGACCCCGGGAAGGTCGCGGAGCGATGCCAGCAGGCGCTGGTGGAAGGCGACCGCCTGTTCCACCGTCGGGTAGGTGGCTTCCGGGAGATCCAGCGCCGTGGTGAGGACGCCATCGGGTTGAAAGCCCGGGTCGATGCTCGTGATCGCCGCGAAGGAGCGCAGCATGATCGCCGACCCGGAGAGCAGCACCACGGCGAGGGCAACCTCCACCACCACCATCCCCGACCAGAGTCGACGACTCTGGCGGGAGCCACTGTGCCGGGTTCCCTCCCGCATGGCCTCCGACGGGCGCACGGCCGACAGGCGCATGGCCGGGAAGAGTCCGAAGAGCAGCGCGGTGAGCAATGTCAGGACCACAGAGAAGCCCACAACCCGCCAGTCGAATGGCGCGCCACCCGGTGGGACCATGCCCGCCCGGTGCGACGAGCCAGGAGCCCGCGTCGGAGGATCACCGCCACGGCGAGGCCGGCGGCACAGCCGAGCGCGCCGATCAGCAGGCTCTCCACCAGCACCTGCCGCACCAGTCGCCCGCGTCCCGCACCGATCGCAGCGCGGATCGCGAGCTCCTGTGCGCGACTGGCACCGCGCACCAGCATGCTGCTCGCCAGGTTGGTGCAGGCCGCCAGCAGGAGCAGTGCCGAGGCGCCCAGTAGCAGCAGCAGCGGCAGCCGCGTGCTCCGGTGAGGACGCTCTGCAGGGAGGTCACCTTCGCCCCAACCGCGTCGAAGTTGGGGGCGTACCGTGTCATCATCGGTGCGGTGATCACGTCGAGCTCGCGATCCGCGTCGGCGGGATGCAGTCCGTCGCGGAGTCGGCCGATCACCGAATTGTTGTGGGCGGTTCGGCTCAGGTTCTCGGGGTACAGCTCGAGGGGATACCAGAGATCGGCACCGTCGGGGAAGGCGAATCCCAGGGGCAGCACACCGATGACCTGGAAATCGAACGCGGCACGGATCCGGTGCCCCGCGAGATCGCGATCGCCCCCCATCTTGTCCTGCCAGAATCGGTAGGAGACCAGGGCGACCGGCGTCGCCCCGATCCGGTGATCGTCGACGGAGGTCATCCGACCGAGCACCGGCTGCACCCGCATCACGCGAAAGAAGTCCTGGGAGACGGCGGCCACATGCACCCGGGCAGGAATCTCCGAACCCGCGAGCGTGACGACATCGCTGAAGTAGGCAGCCATGCCATCGAACGACCGCGATTGCGCGCGCCAGTCCTCGAAGTTGGCCCAGGGCACGTCCGACGACCCGCCGTTGGCATGGGCCTCGAGGACATCGACGAGCTGACCGGGCTGCTCGTAGGGCAGCGGCCGGAGCAGCAGCCCGTTGACGACCGAGAAGATCGCGGTGTTGGCTCCGATGCCGAGGGCAAGCGTCAACACCGCACCGATGGTGAAGGCCGGCGAGCGCCGGAGGATGCGCAGGGCAAAGTGGAGGTCGTGCCGGAGGGCGCCGAGCCACTCTTCCCGCCTCCGGCTCCGGCGAGTCCGCACCGTGATCTCGCGACACTCCCTGGCCACGCCGGTAACGTCGCCGAAGGCACGGATCGCCTCGGCCCGCGCGGCCTCGGGAGTCCAACCCTGCTCGACGAGTTCCTCGGTCCGCAGATCGATGTGCTGGGCGATCTCGCGATCGACATCCTCGTTGACCGGCTTCTGGTTGGAGAGCGGCAGCGGGTCGTTGAGGTCGCGGCGGCTCATCCGATCGCTCCGCTGGGCCGCGCCTCGAGGGCCCGCGACATCGCGGCGACGTAGCGCCTCCACGACGAGACCTCGGTCCGGAGCTGGGTCCGGCCCGCCGCCGTCAGCTCGTAGACCTTGGCCTCCCGACCGGTGGCCGTCGTCTGCCAGGTCGACTCCACCAGCCCCTTCTCGTCGAGGCGGCGGAGGGCCGGATAGAGCGCCCCCTCCTCGATCGTCAGCTCGTCGGCTGTCGCCTGGCGGATCCAGCGCGAGATCGCGTAGCCATGGCTCGGCCCCCAGCTCAGGGTCTTGAGGATCAGCACGTCGAGGGTGCCCTTGAGGAGGGTCATCTGGGGCTGGGTCATCGGGAGGAGCCTTCCGGGGCTGGGGTCCGCCGATGCCTGAGGGTCTGATACCTAAGTGACTAAGGGGTGTAGACGCAGCGATCGGCCGCAGGGTTGCAACCGCGGTCGGGCTGTGCCTCGCCCTGGACGCCGACACCGCGCGACGGGCCCTCGGATTCCTGGAGAGATGGCGGCTGCGGCCCGCCGATGGCGTGGCGGGGCCGGGCTAGCGCAGCAGCAGGTACGCCGCGGCGATGCGGCGAGCGCCGCCGCCGCCACGATCGGCCACCGCCAGCGGCGCCATCCCGCCTTGGGGCGGGAGGCGATCTCGCCGCTGATCACGGCCGGGTCGTCGAGCGCCCGGATCAGGTCCGCCGCGAAGCGCGGGACGATCGCGCGGCTCCTTCTGCAGCAGCTGGTCGATCACCGCGGCGAAGGCCTGCGGCACATCGTAGCGGCGCGAGGCGATCGGTGGCGGGGTCGTGGACCACATGGGAGGCCATCACCTGTTGCGGCGAGAGGCCGTGGAACGGTGCGGTGCCCGTCAGCATCTCCCAGGCCACCACACCGAGGGCGTAGAGATCGGCCCGATGGTCGGTGTTCGGGTCGCCGGCGGCCTGTTCCGGTGCCATGTAGGCGGGGGTGCCGATGGCGATGCCCGAGGCGGTCACCGGCGGCGGCGTGCGCCCCGCTGATCGGCCCGGTGCGGCGCGACGAACGGGAGGCGGTCAGCGCCTTGGCGACGCCGAAGTCGGTCACCACGGCCGAGCCGCCGGTGAGCATGATGTTGTCGGGCTTGATGTCGCGATGCACGACGTCGTTGGTGTGGGCATAGGAGAGGGCCCGCGCCACGTCCTTGAGGATCCCCACCGCCTCGCGCACCGAGAGCGGGCCGCGCGCCAGGCGCGTCCGGAGCGACTCGCCGTCGATGAACGGCATCACGAAGTAGGGCAGGCCGCCGACGTCGCCGGCGCGCAGCACCGGCACGATGTGCGGATGCTGCAGCGCGGCCGAGACGAGGATCTCGCGCTTGAAGCGCTCGACCGAGACGGCGGCGGCCAGCTCCGCCGGGAGCAGCTTGATCACCACGGCACGGTTGAGTTCCGTGTCGCGCGCCCGGAACACGGTCGACATCCCGCCGCCACCGAGCTCCTCCTCGAGCAGGAAGGCCTCGCCGAGGGTCTGCTGCAGCGCGGCGCGCTCGGGCGATGACGACGCATCCGTCACGTGGGCCTCACTGGTGCGGCCGGGCGACACTGTGGTAGCTGCCCGATTGGAATGAAGCGGTGGACTCGCGCGACTGGGTGGATCGCGGCATCCGGACGATCGCCCGGCAGCCGCTCCGATCGGTCCGGTTCTCGAGCACGAGGGTGCCACCGTGGGCCTCGGCGATGCGGCGCGACAGCGCGAGGCCGATCCCCGACCCGCCGGGCTTGGTGGTGTAGAACGGCACGAAGAGGTTCACCGCGCCGGCCGCCAGGCCGCTTCCCTCATCCTCGACGACCACGGTGAGCTCGACCGGGGTCAGGTCCCAGCGCACCTGGACCCCTCCGTCGGTCCCCTCGCAGGCATCGACGGCATTCCGCACCAGGTTGATGAGCAGCTGGTCGAGTTGGTCGCGGTCCGCCATGATGTCGCCATCGGGCCCGGTCACGACGGCGATCTCCCGCCGCGGTTCCAGCGCCACCACCCGGTGCACCCACTCGCCGATCGCCATCGGCCGCAGCTCCGGCCGCGGCAGCCGGGCCAGCCGGGCATAGGCGGCGATGAAGTGCCCCAGCGACTCGGCCCGCTGCTCGATCACCTGCAGTCCGTCGCGCAGGTCGTCGTCGGTGGCGTCTCCCCGCGGTGAGCGATCGATCAGGGCGCGGAGCGAGCCGGCGAAACTGCGGATCGGAGTCAGCGAGTTGTTGATCTCGTGCGAGAGGACCCGAATCAGCCGCTGCCACGCCTCGCGCTCCTCGGCCTGCAGCGCGCGGCGAACATCGGTCAGGAACACGAGGGTGTGGGCGCGTCCGTCCTGGCGGAAGCTGCTGCGACGCAGTTCCCAGCGGTTGGCATAGGCCCCGCGCTGCTCGAGCACCCGGGGGGTCTCGCCATCGAGGCAATCGGCCAGCCCGAGGTCGGCGGCGTGCCGGCCGATCAGTCGCTCGACCGGCTCATCGAGCAGCCGGGCGCCGCCGGGATTGGCGAAGACCAGCTTGCCGGTGTCGTCGTCGAAGGTGAAGACCGCGGCATCGATCTCCGCCATCACCGTGTGCAGCAGCGCGGTCGCCTCGATCACGCCGAGACGCTGGCCCCGCAGCATGTCGGCGAGGGCGTTGGTCTCGACGTAGAGGAGACCGAGATCGTCGTCGGGATCGAGACTCCGTGCCCGGTGGGAGAAATCGCCCTCGCGCATGGCGGCGAGCAGGTTGGCGATCGTCTGGAGCGGCCGCACCACCCGGAGATGCACCGCGGAGAGACCGAGCGCGAGCACCCCGACGATGAGCAGGGTGGCGGTCCATTGCAGGCGGGAGGGGTAGGGACCGAGCCAGAGCAGCGCCAGCGCGATGACCGTGGCCGGGAGGGCCGCCAGGGCCGCGATCGCCACGAGGCGCCAGGGTTGAGAGACCATCCGCTGCTAGAGCCCGTACCGCTCCAGCCGTCGATACATCGCGCTGCGGCTGAGGCCGAGGGCCTTGGCGGCTTCGGAGACATTGTTGCCGGTGCGCGCCAGGGCCTTCTGGATGAGGATCCGTTCCACCTGTTCCAGTGTCATCTGGTCGAGCTGGTCACTACCGCCGTGCGACGGGGTCAGGCCGAGATCCGCGACCCGGATCGTCGGGCCGTCGGCCAGCAGCACCGCGCGCTCGATGGCATGATCGAGCTCCCGGATGTTGCCGGGCCAGCCGTACGCCAGCACCGCCGCCATCGCATCGGGGTGCAGCCCCTCGATCGGCTTGCGATAGTGGGTGGCGTGCCGGGCGAGAAAGTGGGCCGTGAGGTGCGGGATGTCCTCGCGACGATCGCGCAGCGCCGGGATGTGGATCTCCACGGTGTTGAGCCGATAGAGCAGGTCCTCCCGGAAGCGTCCGCTGCTCACCTCGGCCCGGAGATCGGCGTTGGTCGCGCTGAACACGCGGGTCGAGACCATCCGGGTGCGCGACGACCCGACCCGTTCGAACTCGCCGGTGTTGAGCACCCGGAGCAGCTTGGCCTGCTGGCCCGGCGTGATGTTGGCGATCTCGTCGAGGAAGAGGGTCCCCTGGTCGGCGAGCTCGAAGCGGCCGATCCGGTCGCTCTTGGCGTCGGTGAAGGCGCCCTTCAGGTGACCGAACAGTTCGCTCTCGAAGACGCCCTCGGAGAGGCCGCCGACATTGACCGTGATCATCGGGCGATGGGCGCGCTGGCTGGCGAGGTGGAGCCAGCGCGCCGCGATCTCCTTGCCGACCCCGTGCTCGCCGAGGAGCAGGGCATTGGCATCGGAGGGCGCCACCCTGGCCATCAGCTTGGCGACCGCGCGCATCGCCGGCGACTCGGTGATCAGGTCGGGCACGCCGTCGCCGCGCAGCAGCTGGTTCTCGCCCTCGAGGCGCTGACCCAGCCGGATCGCCTTGCCCAGTTCCACCTGGGTGCGGAGCAGGGCGATCAACCGGGCATTGTCCCAGGGCTTCTCCAGGTAGTCGCGGGCGCCGTGGCGCATCGCCTCGACGGCACCCTCCACGCTCCCGAACGCGGTCATCACCACCACCGGCAGGGTACTGTCGAGCTGCCGGATACGGCTCAGCACGTCGAGCCCCTCGCGGCCGGAGGTCGTGTCGCGGGTGTAGTTGAGGTCCATCAGCAGCGCGTCGAACTCGCCCTGCTCCAGCGCCGACAACACGCCGCCGGGCGAGGTGGCGGTCTCGACCGAGAAGCCCTCCTGTCGGAGCAGCAGCCGGAGAGCCTGGATGATGTCGACCTGATCGTCGGCGATCAGGATGCGGGGCGCGGAGGAGGCCATGAGAGAGGAAATCTACTCCGCCGCCAGCCAACCATCCTTGAGCCGAATGATCCGGTCGCCGTAGCTGGCGTTGTCGGCCGAGTGGGTCACCTGGACGATCGTGGTGCCGTCGCGATTGAGCGACTGGAAGAGCTCCATGATCTCCTGCCCCTGCTCGGAATGCAGGTTGCCCGTCGGCTCGTCGGCCAGCAGCAGCGCCGGCTTGGCGATGATCGCGCGGGCGACGCCCACCAGCTGCTGCTGTCCCCCCGAAAGTTGCGACGGGAAGAGGTCCTTCTTGCCGACCATCCGGAAGCGGTCGAGCGTGTCGGCCACGATCGCCTGCCGTTCCCTGGCCGGGACGTTGCGATAGCTGAGTGGCACATCGAGGTTCTCGGCCACGGTGAGGTCGTCGAGGAGATGGTACTGCTGGAACACGAACCCGATCGAGGCGCGGCCGAGCGCGTTCCGGTCCCGGGCCGACATGGCATGGACCGCCTGGTCGTTGAACCAGTACTCGCCGGTGTGATCGCCGTCGAGCATGCCGAGGATGGCCAGCAGCGTCGACTTGCCGGCTCCCGACGGCCCCATGATCGTGACGAACTCGCCGGGGGCAATCGACAAGGTCACCTGCCGCAGCAGGTAGGTCGGCGAGGGCCGGGTGGGGACCGACTTCTCGAGATTGACGAGCCGGATCACGAGTGCCTCGCCGTGGCAGTGAGGAATCGGGGCGATCGCCGCATCGGCGCCATCACTCGCTCCTGAGGGCGATGCTCGGGTCGATCGATGCCGCCCGCCGCGCCGGGAACCAGGCGGCGAGCCAGGCGGTGCCGAGGAGCACCCCCGCCGCGAGGGCGAGCAACACCGGGTCGGTGGCGCGCACCTCGTAGAGCTGGCTCTGGAGGAACCGCGACACGACCAGGAAGGCCGCCAACCCGATCACCGAGCCGATCGCGGTGGCGCGGAGCGCACCACCGACGACCATCCGCGTGACGCTGGCCGCCCGCGCGCCGAGGACCATCCGGATGCCGATCTCCTTGCGGCGGCGCGCCACGCCCTGCGCCACGACACCGTAGATGCCCAGCGAGGCGAGCAGCAGCGCGGCGATCCCGAACATCGTCACCAGCGAGGTGAAGAGTCTCGGTTGCGCCACCGACGACTCGAGTTGCGAGGTCAGGGGACCGAGATCGCTGATCGGCAGGTCGGGGTCGAGTTCCCGCACGGCGGCACGCACCGCGCCCACATAGCCAAGGGGAGAGCCTGTCACCCGGACGAAACCGCTGAACGCGGAGCGGGAGAAGATTGCCATCGGCACGTACGCCGCCGATTCGGCGGGACGGTCGAGGCTCTCGTGATGCACGTCGGACACGACCCCGACCACCACCGCATTGCCGCCGCCCATCGAGAACTGTTCGCCGACGGCCGGGCGCCCGGGCCACGCCCGTTGCGCCAGGCCGGCGCTGACCACCACCGGGAGCGGTGCGGTTGTGGTGTCCGCCGCCGTGAACCCGCGTCCTGCCAGGATCGGAATCGACAGCGCATCGAAGTACCCCGGGGTCACGATGTACGTCCCCGCCGCCGGCGCGATCGTGTCGACGACACCCCCCTGCCGCACCACGCGAAGCTCGTAGGGTTCCCCGCCGCCGGTCAGCGGCATTCGCTTGCCACCGCCCACCGCACGCACGCCGGGGATCCGGGAGAGCCGATCGAGCAGGGTGCGCCGGAATGTCTCGGGATACCCGTCGGCGTCGTAGCGACCGCCCTGCAACACGAGACGCAGCGCCACGACGTGATCCGCCGAGAAGCCGGGGTCGACATGGGTGAGCCGCCAGAGGCTCGACATGGTCAGCACCATGCCGCAGAGCAGGAGCACCGCAAACCCGCTCTCGGCCGCGAGGAGCCCGGCGGCGAGGCGATGCCCGCCGCCTGCGGTCTGTCCTCTCCCCTCGCGGAGCTCGGTTCCCGCCGCAGGCTCGGCGCTGCGGATTGCCGGCATGATGCCGACAACGAGGAACGTGACGATTCCGGCCAGGATGGCGTACCCGGCGACCACCGGGTCCACGGCGATCTCGGTGGCACGGGGGAGCGTGCCGGCGGCAATCGAGGTGAGCACCGGCGTCGCGAGCCAGGCGAGCAGCAGTCCTGCGGCCGCGCCCGCCGCGGCGAGGATGGCGCTCTCGAGGAGCAGCTGTCCCACGAGACGAGCCCGCGTGGCGCCGAGCGCCGCGCGAATCGACAGTTCGCGGGACCGACCGATCCCGCGAGCGAGCACGAGGTGGGCCACATTGACGGCCGCGATGAGCATCAGGAGCCCCACGGCAGCCATCAGGGCGACCAGCGGGGCGCGGACTCCCCCGAGGAGGTACTCGCGGATCGAGCGCATCGCCGGCTTGTCCCAGTCGGCGTTGCTCTCCGGGTACTCGCGCGCCAGCCTCCCCATCACATCGCCGAGCTGCGCCTGCGCGGCAGACTCGGTCACGCCGGGGGCCAGGCGTCCAACGGCGTTCAGCCAGCGGATCTGGCGCAGGTGGGGGACTTCGCGGTCGGTGATCAGGGAGAGCGGGAGCCAGATCTGGGCCTCGGCCGATGGAAACGCGAACGCGGGCGCCATGACACCGATGACCCGGAACGGTTGCCCGTCGAGCTGCACCACGCGGCCAACGACATCGGGGTCAGCGCCGAGCGCGTTCCGCCAGAACTGGTCGCTGACCACCACGACCCGGTTCGCGCCCGGGACATCGTCGCTGGCGTCGAAGGTGCGGCCCCGCACGGCCGACACACCGAGCGTCCGGAACAGCTGTCCGTCGGCCATGACTGCCGACACGTTCCGTGGCTCCCCGAGCCCGGAGAGATTCTTGGTGCCGAGTCCCGGGAAATAGAAGTACGAGGACATCGAGGCGAACTTGTCCGCGTCCGCCCGCACGTCGTTGAAGTCCTGGGGAGAAAAGCCCCCGAAGACCGCGCCGCGTTCCGCGCGCGTGTGCCCCAGCTGGACGAGCTCCTCGGGGTGCTCGAAGGGGAGGTCGCGCATCAGGACCGCCCGCACCACGGTGAACATCGCGGTGCTGGCACCGATGCCGAGCGCCAGCGTGGCCAGCGCGACGAGGGTGAACCCCGGCGTCCGCGCGAGTCCGCGGACGGCAAGCCGGATCCCGGACCAGAGCCTATTCACCGCGGAGTGCCTCGACCGGATCCAGCATCGTGGCTCGGCGGGCCGGAAGCCACGAGGCGAACGACGCCACCGCGACGAGCAGCACCGGGATCACGATGAAGGTGAGCGGATCGTGGGGGGAGACCTTGAAGAGCAGCTGGTCGGCGGTGTCGAGCGCCGAGTTCGCGTCGAGGGCCTTGAGCAGGCTGGTGAGCACGAAGGCCGCGACCAGGCCGAACGACACGCCGACCAGCGCGAGACGCATTCCCTGCTGCATGACCATGTGCTGCACCGAACCCGGTGTGGCCCCGAGGGCGAGGCGGACGCCGAGTTCCTTGGCGCGCTGGGCCACCGTGTAGGCCATCACGCCATAGAGCCCCAGTGCGGCGAGGCCCGCGGCCAGCAGGGAGAACACCGCCAGGAGGACCATGGTGAATCGGCGTGGCCCGGTGCTGAGTGAGACCAGGTCGTCCATGGTGTTGATGTTCGCCAGCGCCACGTCAGGATCGATCTCCTTCATCGCGCTGCGCACGCCGCCGAGCGCCGCCATCGGATCACCCGTGGTGCGCACAGCATACGTCATCGCCGGGCGGCCCGCCTGTGCCATCGGGCGATAGACCTGCACCCGCTTCTCGGCGTCGAGGCCCTCGTGCATGGTGTGTCCCACCACCCCGACGATCGTGAGCCAGACGCGGGGATCGTCGCTGTAGGAGATCCGCTTGCCGAGCGCGCTCTCGTCGGGCCAGAAGGTGTGGGCCAGGTCGGCATCCACGATGGCGACACCCTGGGTGCCGGCCCGGTCCTGGTCGGTGAAGAACCGCCCCTCGAGCAGCGGGGCACCGAGCGCCGTGAGGTAGTTCGGTGTGATGACGCGGTAGTCGCCCCACGGTCCACTACCGCCCGGCGGCACCACGTAGCCCTCGACGTCGAACGACGAGGTGCTGCCGTTGTTGGTGAACGGCAGGACCGAGGTTGCCCCCACGCTCCTGACGCCGGGCAGCGCGGCGATCGCCGCCGTGGTCCGGTCGAAGTAGCCGACCTGAAGCGAATCGGTGGGATACTGCGCCGCCGGGAGCGCCACACTGAAGGTGAGCAGGTGGTCCGGCGTGAAGCCCGGATCAACCTGCAGGAGCTGGCGGAAAGATCGGGTGAGGAGACCGGCGCCGACCAGCAGCGTGAGCGCCAGCGCCACGGTGCCGACCACCAGGCCGCGTCGCAAGGCGAGGCCGCTCCGGTCGCCCGCCGCCCCGCGCCCACCCTCCTTGAGCGAGTCGTGGAGTTCCGTCCGCGACAGCCGCAGCGCCGGGGTCAGGCCGAAGATGACGCCGGTGAGGAGCGACAGGGCGAGGGTGAAGAGCAGCACCCTGGCGTCGAGGCCGATGGCGGTCGCGGGAGGGAGGTTGCTCTCGTTGAGCGACATCAGGGCCGGCACGCCCCAGAGCGCGAACAGGATTCCCAGCACGCCGCCGGCGAGGGCCAGCACCATGCTCTCGGTCAGCAGCTGCCGCACGAGATCCCTGGGCGAGGCGCCGAGCGCCACCCGGACCGCGATCTCGCGGGACCGCGACGCGGCACGCGCCAGCTGCAGGTTGGCCACGTTGGCGCAGGCGATCATCAGCACCAGGAAGACCGCGCCCAGTAGCACCAGCATCGCCCGCCGCATTCCCGCGGAGGTGACCTGGTCGCTGAGCGGGGCCACGGTCAGCGTCCAGTCGTCGGGCCGGTCGCCGGGCCGGTCGGCCTTGATGCGTGCGGCAAGGGTGTGCATGTCGGCCTGGGCCTGCGACAGCGAGACGCCGGACTTGAGTCGGGCCGTGACCACCAGGAACTCGCGGCCGTAGGGGCCGTTGAGCAGCTCCGGTGTCAGGACGAATGGCGTCCAGAAGTCGGTGGCCCGGTCGAGCATCGACGTGAAGGAGGCCGGCATCACGCCGACGACCTCGTAGCTCTCGCCGTTGAGCAGCAGCTGCTTGCCGACGATGTCGGGATCGGCCCCGCGCGCCGTGCGCCAGAAGCGATCGCTGAGCACGACCACATGGTCCTGCCCGGCGGTCGATTCGTTGGCCCGCAGCGCCCGGCCGAGCTCCGGCTGCACTCCGAAGGTGGTGAAGTACTCTCCCGCGACGCGGAGTCCCTGCAGCCGGGTGGCGTCGCCGCTGCCGGTCAGGGTCGGGGCCCAACGAGTCGCGGCGGAGACGGCACTGAAGGTCTGCGTCTGCTTCTCGTATTCGACGAACCCCGGGACCGAGACGCTGGCGTTGAGGTTGATCGAGGGGTAGCGGTGCGCGATGGTGACCAGCCGATCGGGCTGGGCATACGGGAGCGGACGGAGCACCACCGCGTTCAGCACCGAGAAGATCGCCGTGTTGGCGCCGATCCCCAGGCCGAGGGTGACGATCGCGACCAGCGCAAAGCCGGGACTCCGGCGCAGCGTGCGCAGCGCGAAGCGAAGGTTGGTGATCAGCTGGCTCATGGTGCGCTCCGTTGGGCCGGTCAGGCCGGGGCGAGTTCGCGGGCCTGGTCGCCGACCACGCGACCGTCGAAGAGATGGACCGCGCGGTCGGCGTGCTTCTCGTAGCGGGCGTCGTGGGTGACCATGATGATCGTGGCCCCGCCGCGGTGCAGCTCCTGCAGCAGCTGCATCACCGCCTCACCGTTGGTGGAGTCGAGGTTGCCGGTCGGCTCGTCGGCGAGGAGGATCAGCGGTTCGCCCGCCACCGCGCGCGCCACGGCGACGCGCTGCTGCTGGCCGCCGGAGAGCTGGGCCGGGTAGTGCTTGACGCGGTGGCTCATGCCGACCCGTTCCAGTGCCGACATCACCCGTTGCTTCCGCTCGGCGGGCGCCATCCCGCGGTAGGTGAGCGGCAGCTCCACATTCTCGTAGACCGTCAGGTCGCCGATCAGGTTGAACGCCTGGAAGATGAAGCCGATCTCGCGGTTGCGGATCCGGGCGCGGTCGGCCGGCGAGAGCTGGGCGACCGGCTTCTCGTCGAGCCAGTACTCGCCCCCCGTGGGGGTGTCGAGCAGCCCGAGCAGCGAGAGCAGGGTGGTCTTGCCGCAGCCCGAGGGGCCCGAGATGGCGACGTATTCGCCGCGCTGGACCTCGAGATGCACCTCGGAGAGCGCGTGGGTCTCCACCTCGTCGGTGTAGAACACCTTCTGCAGGCCCTCGAGCCGGATCAGGGGTGGCGTGGGTGACGTCATGACATCTCCATGGGTGGACGCTGGGAGGACAGGGCAACAGGAATCACGGTATCGCTCACTTGATGCGGACCCGATCGACGGCGTCGAAGCGGGACATGTCGGACAGGATGATGCGGTCGCCGGCCTGGAGCCCGGAGACGATCTCCACCGCGTTGGCCGAGGTCCGACCCAGCCCCACCTGGACTCGCGAGGCCTCGTCGCCATCGGGCGAGAGCTTGAAGAGTCCGATGGTGGAGTTGGCCTGACCGTAGGTCGGGCGCCCCACGTGCAGCACCTGGCCGAGGCGCTCGATCTCGATGGTGCCGTCGACCGCCAGGTCCGGCCGGGCGCCCTTGGGGAGCGAGTCGAGCAGCGCCACGTCGACCGTGACCATCCCGCCGGTCGACGACGGGTCAATCCGTGAGACGCGGCCGCGGACCAGACCGTTGCGTGTGTCGATCACGGCGTTCTGGCCGAGCGCCACGTCGCGGGCCTGGTTCTCCTGCACCCGGAGCACCGCCTTGAGCTTGTCGGGCTGGACCACCTTGGCGATCGTGGTGCCGCTGGTGGCGAACTGGCCGACCTCGAGCGGGAGTTCCTGGAGGACGCCATTGGCCCCGGCCCGCACCGTCATCGCCCCGGCCAGCGACTTCTGGAACTCCACCACCGCCTTGAGCCGCGACACCTGCTCCTGCTGCACGGCGAGCTGGGCGGGGATGTTGTCGGTGAAGATCTTGAGCCGCTTCTGCTCCAGGGCGAGCCGCTCGGTGAGTTCCTTGCGCTGGTCCGCCGCGCGACTCGCGTCGAAGCGGGAGATCAACTGCTGGTCGACCATGGCGGCCGCCGCCGAATCGTTGCGGACGGCCTCGAGCCACGCGGAACGGGTCTGGGCCACGACGCCCTCCTGCGTGAGCCGCTGGTTCTCCAGGCTCACCTGCAGGGAGACCAGCTGGGCCTGGGCGTCGGTCAGCTGCCGCTCGGCCTGCAGCAACTGGATCTCCACGTCGGGATTGCTCAGTTCCATCAGGATGGTCGACGGGGTCACCTTCTCGCCGGGCTGCACCAGCTTCTTCTCGACCCGGCCCGGGGCCACCGCCGAGATCCAGCGGATCTGTTCGGGGACCAGCGAGCCGGGGGAGCGCACCTCGCGCACCATTGGCCCGGAGACGACCGAGTCGATCGACAGCGTGGACCGCTCGACCGATGGCGCCGCCGGCTTCATGCGGGCCACCAACACCACCAGCACCAGGAGGGCGAGGCCGCCAGCTGCGTAGAGGAAGCGACGCGTCGTCCTGGGCTGCTTGGGGCGGGCGATGTCCACGAATGGTCCTTGGCAAGAGAGTCCCGAGCCGGCCCACCTCGGGCCGACCCGTAGGCAATTGGGAAGATCCGTGCCGGGAAGTCGGCCGGGCGGCGTTTCGCCAAGGTGTTGCTGGGCAACGACTTGCGAGTTCAGCCGCCGACGGGGATCTTGCGGAGTGTCCGGTTTCGGGATTGGGCGTCCCACCAGCGGTCGGGGGTGCTTGTCATCCTGAGCGGAGCAGCCCGAAGGGCGGGGCCATTACATCCTCATCCTGAGCGGAGGGCCCGCGCAGCGGGCCCGGAGTCGAAGGATCCCTTGCCGCTGAGCGGGAGCAGTTGATCCCTGGTACGTGCAAGAGGTCCCTCGACTTCGCGCCCCTTCGGGGCGCTCCGCTCGGGATGACGGTAGGTGGGGAGGAGAAGGTTGCCTCCGGCCAGCTCCGCCCCTTCGCTGCCGCTGCGCGGGGACTCAGGGTGACAGGGAGTGCAGATTCCTCAGGATGTCGGCTCGCGACCCCTTCGGCGACAACATGGAGCTCTCTCGATGCAGCAGCGTGCCGGAATTCGTCCTGCGACACTCCCCGACGCCACCAGGATCGCCGAACTCAGTGGAGTGCTTGGCTATCCGGTTGCCCCCGATGTCATGGCCGAGCGGCTGGAGCATCTGCTGGCGCGATCCGAGGACGTGGTGCTCGTTGCCACTTCCCCCTCGGGAGAGGTGATTGGTTGGATACACGGCTCCGAGCAGGAACTGCTGGAGTCCGGCGTTCGGTGCGAGATCCTGGGCCTGGTTGTCGATGCTGGGCATCGCGCCCGGGGGTTCGGTCGCGAGCTCGTGAAGGCCGTCGAGTCGTGGGCCGCGACCCGGGGGCTGGGGCAGGTCGCCGTTCGGAGTGCCGTCACCCGGGCAGAATCGCACCCATTCTATGAACGCATGGGGTATGTCCGGGCGAAGACGCAGCATGCGTATCGAAAGCAGCTATCGGACGGAGCTGGTGGCTGACCGACGCCTGTCGCCGGTGCAGGCACCACGATAGGTCGCCACCGTGTCGCGACCGGAGGGGTTCATCGAGTCGGGTGTCCATTGCTACACTCCGATGTGCAGTACCGAACACGATCGAGGGGGTCTCGAGGGGGCGCGCCGCCTGTGCCCGGACCCCGGAGCATGGAAGGAGACAGCGATGGCGGAGCTGCTTCCCTGGCTACGCGTCGCCGCCGTGGTGGGGATCTACCTGGCCACTGCGGTGCTGGCCTCGTTGGTCGTGCGCAAGGCGGGCGGCGACCTGAAGCAGATGGCTGGGCGAAGTTCACGGCTCGTCCTCGGTGTCGGCGCGCTGGCAAATCTGTTGGTCCTCGTGGCGACGCTCGCGTTCCTGGCCGGGATCGACCACCGACCGCTGTCGGTGCTCGGCCTCGATCTTGGCCCCCGGGATTTCCTGTTCACGCTCGGGGCCGCAGCGGTCACGGTGGGCGGGGCAGCCGTCTTCCTTGTGTGGCTCGATCGCTCAGGTCGCACGGACGTGCGGATGCGGCGGCAGCTGGACAGGGCCGCCGCGACCCGACTCCTGGCCGGAGTCGCGGTCCTGCTGGTCGTGGCACTCCAGGAGGAGACGCTCTACCGCGGCTACCTCACCGTCAACCTGCTGGCCTTCGGCCCGGGCGTGACGCTCGGGGTCACGACTCTCACCTTCACTGCCATCCACTTTCTCACCAATCGGATCACCCGGGCTCAGGTGGCGAGTTGGCTCCTGGCGGGTTTGATCCTCGAGGGCACCTACCTCCTCAGCGGTTCGATCTGGGTCCCCGTCGTCCTCCACTTCACGACCGATGTCACCAACATGCTGCTCTTCGCGATTGCTGGTGACGCTTCACTCGTGGCGCTGTCGACCCCCATCAGCGACCGACAGCGGGCAACCTTTCGAGCGGTCTGGGCGCTCGCCGTGGCCCTGCTGCTGCTGAGTGTCTACGGTGCCGGACTCGCGTCGCACTGGAAGGGATGGGCCGGATGACCGGGCTGGAACGCTTCAACCTGACCCTGCGTGGCTTCATGGAGCTCGGCGTGGTGTGTGGGCTCGGCTACTGGGGATGGTGCACGGGAGGCTCGACCCCCATCAAGCTGCTGCTCGCCGTGGCGGCGCCGGTGCTGGGGTTCGGATTCTGGGGGGCGGTCGACTTCCGGCAGGCAGGCCCGCTCGCCGAACCACTTCGGCTGGTGCAGGAACTGGTGATCTCCGGGCTCGCCGCGATGGGGCTCTGGGTGGTCGGGGCGCATCGGTGGGGAGCTGCGCTCGGTGTGGTGTCGGTGGTGCATCACGCAATGGTGTATCTGCTGGGCGGCAGGCTGCTGAAGGGGTAGGGGCCGATGCCTCGACCTCGGAGGGCGCAGATGGCGGATGGTCGGTCGTTGCCAGCCTCGTTGCTGCTGGGTGTTCGCAGCCTCCTTGCCACGGTGTTCCTGCCCGGCTTCCTGGCGGGCTATGTCCCCTGGCGATACTTCAATCTGCGCGAGATCAAGCCGGACCTGGGCGACCCGGTCCAGGCGTTGGGCCTCGTGATCATCGGCCTTGGCGCCGTGCTCCTCGCTGCGTGCATCTGGGAGTTTGCCCACTCGGGTCGAGGCACCCTGGCCCCGATCGATCCGCCGCGGCAGCTCGTGGTTCGGGGCCTCTACCGCTACGTACGGAACCCGATGTACCTCAGCGTCACGATGGTCGTGCTTGGGGAGGCACTGCTCGCCCGGTCCGGGGCGCTCGTGCTGTACTGGGCCGTGTGGTTCCTCGCGGCGAATCTCTTCGTGCTCGGATATGAAGAGCCAGCACTTCGTCGACGTTTCGGCCGTTCGTATGATGACTACGCCAGGCGGGTGGGCCGGTGGGTGCCTGCCTGGCGTGATCGAGCGGGGTGAGCCGTGGCCCAACTCCGCCCCCTCGCCCCCGCTGTGCGGGGACTCGGGGTGACAGGGCCATGGGCTGGACGCGTCCCGCGACGGGTGATCAGCCTCCGAAATGTTCACCAGGTCGATCAGGCAACACGTGAACCCCTGATGCTGGAGGTCCCGTTATCCCGTGCAGGCGGCTGACGCTGCCCCATCGATGAAGAACGTGGTTTCCGTGGTGAAATCCACTGCGCCATCGAAGAAGGCGTCGAGGTGGAACGTGTGGGCGCCGATCGCGAAGGTTCCGGGAGGGACCGGCTTCCCGGCCTGATAGCCGAAGGCGTTCGTGTACCCGAAGAGGCGCTGGGCGTTGAAGGGCTTCACCGGGGTGCGCCGGGTCGGGAACGGTTGACCGTCGATCGTGAACACGACCGAGCTGAGACCCAGCTCCGCCCGGATCTCGGCGGCAGTGCGCGGCGGGGTCCCGGGATCGTCGAAATCGAAGATGGCGGCGACAGGCACGAGCCAATCAAGCGTGCAGTAGTGATGCCCGTCGAGATAGGGCAGGGGCCGAATGGCACCCTTGTCACCGTAGAAGTCGCCAGGGGCTGCTCGCACCGGCACGAATCCCTTCCTGGCCGTGATCATGTAGCCGGCGGTGCCGAAGGCGTTGAGGACTGCTTCGGCGTCGCCTCGCGTGAGCCGCTGTCCCGGTCCGCCCCGCAGGGCGGAGGATGGTGACGGCCCGGATTCGAGAATTGACGGATCAGGCGCGGCAGGGGTCGTCGACCCCTCGCTACCGCACGAGGTGAGCGCGAGGAGAGCAAAGGCCAGGATGAGTGTCCGCATGGGGACCTCCAGTGTTGTTGGTGAAGCGCGGGGCGGAGCCGGGTGCGGGGGCTGGGGCGTGGTCGGCTATCCCGCTCCGGAACCATGGCAACAGATTGGAGCAGGTCGGTTAACTACGGGTCAGTAGCCAGTTAACTGCGATTCACCCCTTCGGGACGCGCCAGCGGCTGAGATTCCCCGCTCTCAGCGACGAGCTCCCCGGCATGTAGATTCAACCACCCATGACCCTCGGCGACCAACTTCAACGCACCCTTGGCATGGCCACCCATCAGGCCTTCGATTCCCTCGCGGCAGACGCCTCGGCGGGGCCTGCGGCGGCGATTGCGCGCCTGGCACGACTCCCCACCACCCGTGTGGCGTGCCACGCCACGTATCGGATCGAGCTGAAGTAACGCGCGGGAATCGGGCGAGCGGCCAGGCCGCAGCCCTGCAGCAGGACTGCGGCAATCTCGCCTTCGCCCCGGACGGCCCTGAGCTTGCGAGACTCCGAACCAATCACGTGGAAGGGAGTGTCAGATGAAAGGTTTCATCGGCAACATCGAAAGGCTGACCGAGGAGAACGCCCACTTCCGGGAGGTGCTCTACACCGGCCACAACCTCCAGTTGGTCCTGATGGCCATCAAGCCGGGCGAGGAGATCGGCGAGGAAGTGCATGATGACCGGGACCAGTTCTTCCGCATCGAGGCCGGCAACGGCACCATCTCCATCGACGGGGTCGAGCATCCCGTCAAGGCCGACGACGGGATCATCGTGCCGCAGGGCGCACGGCACAACGTCGTCGCCAGCGGGACGGAGACGCTCAAGCTCTACACGATCTATGGCCCGCCAGAGCACCTCGACGGCACCGTGCACAGGACCTGCACCGAGGCCCAGGCCGCGCACGAGCATTTCGATGGAAAGACGACGGAGTGACTCGTCGTTGTCCGTCTCTGCCCGCGGGTGACAGGGAGGTGCCCACATGATCGCGCCTCGGACCGCCCAGATCGTCCAGGGCCTCACGGCTGTCGTCGGTGTCTTGTTCGGGATCGCCACGATCTTCGCAGGCGGTCGCGTGCTCCGGGGCTTCGACCCGGGGTACCAGGTGTTTCGGCCTCTCCTCATCTACAACACCGTGATGGGGGTCGCGTACGTGGCTGCCGGCGTGACGCTTTGGCGCAGCGCACATGCCGGCCACTACGCTGCCGGAGCGATCTTCCTGCTCAACCTCCTCGTGCTGGTGGCCATCGTCGTGGTCTACCGCCGTGGCGGGGGTGTCGCCGTGGACAGCCTCCGAGCCATGACGCTGCGGACGACCGTATGGCTTGTGCTCTTCTTGAGCGCCTCGTGGCTGGTGGGCTCACGGCGAGCAGCATAGCGGCGCCAGTCCGAATTGCAGGCTGACGACTGTGCGCGGTCTCCTCGGCGAGGCGCACGAAGCGCGGCTGACAGCGGCCCGATTCCTCGGGCGACGTCACCAGGCTTGGTCTTGCTCGGCCGTGCACGGCGCCCGTTCGGCTCTATGCGCTCTAGTTGAACGTCGCCACGATGGTGCGGATCGCAGCCGGGTTCGTCACCATGTCCGAGTGACGCATACCAGGAAGGATCGACACCGGCACATCGGATCGCTGTGATTGAAATTCGTGCGCCAACTTCTGGGCATCAAGGAGTTCGTCCGAGCCGCCCACGAAGACCTGCATGGGGCGAACGACTCGACGAATGTCGGCAAGGTAATTGTCGTCGGCTCCGAAGTTCTTGTACATGCGCCACGAGTAGGTCCTGGTCGTCTCATCGATATCGGCAGGTACCGGAAAGGCAAGCACGGGCAGGCCATTCCAGAGCGTCACACCCAGTCGGTTGAGGATCGTGAGTCCGATCATGCGACCCACGGACGCCGCGGCCCAACTCTGCGGCGGTGCGGAGCCGGGCGTCGCGTGTCGGACCGATGGAGCGTTGTAGCGCAGATAGGGTGACACCAGGACGTACCGGTCGACCAGCGTACCGACGGAAGTCGCGGCCGCGAAGCGCAATGCAAACGCGGCTCCCGATGAAAACCCGAGGATCGTCCACTTCGCATTCACGAACGCCGGCTTCTCGCGGTTGACGAAATCGGCCAGGTCATCCTCGAGTTGACCGACATAAGCGACGTCACCGTGTGGGCGGTTTGCGCCATGACCCCGCAGGTCGGGTACCAGCGCCGTGATCCCTGCACGCTGCAGGGCCAGGGCCAGGGGATGCATATCGACGCTACTCCCTGCCGAACCGTGCACGAGTACGGCGACGTCCTTGCCGGATGCCCGGTACTCGCGGAACGACAGGAGCGCTCCGTCACGCGCCTTGTACCGGAGCAGATCGGGCAACGCCTCGGTGTCAATGTCGGCAAACGGCTTCGTGATGGCGGGATTCATCGTCGGTGGCTTTGCGGTGCCAAAGGCAATCAGCCCCCCGACGATCGCGCCACCAACAACCAACGAGATACACGCCCCGCGCACGATCCGCTTCAGGTTGCGATTCATGGGTGTACAGTGTACACCTCCATTCCCTGCGATGCAAGGGTGTAGAATGCTGCGCATGCCCCGACAGAAGCGTCCGTCGACCCGTGAGAGACTCCTCGCCGTCGCGCTTGAGCTCATGGAAGGCCCTGACGGCGTTGACGGGGTCACCATGCGCGCTGTCGCCGCCGCGGCTGGCGTCACGACGATGGCGACCTACAAGCACTTTGACAATCGGGACGCACTCCTGCATGCCGCGACAGCCGCCGAGTATCCGCGGATCGCAAGCTACTTCGCCCGTGCAAATGCCCGGACCGAGGTTCCGGGGATGCGCGGGATGCTTGGATACCTGGATTACGCGCTCGATCACCCACAGATCTTCCGGTACATGTATTCACGCCATCGTGCTGACGCGTTGGTGTTCCCGCACGACCTCACAGAAGGCAAGTCGCCGACCTTCAACATGCTGCTGGAGAACGTCGCCGAACTCATGGAACGTCGGGTCCTGCGATCGGATGATGTCGCGGAAACGGCGCTCAGCATCTGGGCGCACGCACACGGGCTGATCACCCTGTATCTGTCCGGGCGGATCGCGGTGTCCCGAGCGGCCTTTCAAGAGCTGTACATGCGCTCGCTGGACCGTCTGGCACGAGGGCTGGCCGAGCGCGCCACCGACGATTGCTGAGCAGCGCTCACCCGGACCCGTCCGGTGCTGGCGCCATGAGTTGTCACCCCGAGCCACCCAGACTGGAGCGACACGACGAATGCCTGACGAGTTGCACGTGATCTTCGGAACCGGCCCGGTGGGGTGTTGGACGGCGCGGGCACTGCGCAGCCAGGGACGCGCCGTGCGCGCAGTGAATCGCAGCGGGGTGCGTCCGGGCCTGATGCCGGCCGACGTCGAGATGGTCAAAGCGGACATCGCAGACCCGAGCCAGGCGGCTACGGCGGCCGTCGGGGCCAGTGTCGTCTACCAGGCACTCAATCCGCCGTATCATCGCTGGCACGAGCTCTTCCCGGGGCTGCAGGCCGCGGCACTTGCTGCCGCGACAGACCGCGAATGCCAGGTACGTGTCGATCGAGAACCTCTACATGTACGACGCCTCGAAGCCGATCACCGATGCCTCGCCGTTCGCACCGGTGTCGAGGAAGGGGGAGCTGCGCCAGAAGATGGCGGAGGAAGTGATGGCGGCTCACCTGCGCGGCGAGGTGCGCACGACCGCCCTTCGCTCCAGCGACTACTACGGACCTGGCGTGCGCGATTCGGCACTTGGTGAGCGGGTGTTCGGCCATCTGGTCGCCGGGAAGCCGGCCCAGGTCAGTGGTTCGACGACGCTGCCGCATTCCTTCGCGTACATCGAGGACGTCGGCGTCGCCGCGGCGGCGCTGGGCACCCACGACAACGCCCTCGGCCACGCCTGGATCGCCCCGCATGCCGCTGCCAGGACGCAGGGCCAGATGATCGAGGAGGCTGGTCGCGTCCTCGGTGTCGAACCGGGAGTCAGGGCCGTGTCACCGCTGATGATGCGTGTGGTCGGGCTGTTCAATCCGGCCGCGCGGGCCAGCGTGGAGATGATGTACCAGTTCACGGCACCGTTCGTGGTCGAGTCGTCGCGACTGGAGGGCGAGTTCGGCCTGTCTGCCACGCCCATCCCGGTCGCCGTCGAACGCACAGTGACGTGGTACCGAGACCACCTCGCCAAAGGGTGAGGTCTGAGCCGGTCCAGTGGCCACGGCCTCGGCCGGCCGTGCCATGATCCAGCTCCGCCCCTTCGGTCGCACTGTCATCCCGAGCGGAGCGCCCCGAAGGGGCGCGGAGTCGAGGGATCTGTTTTGCTGAGTGATGCGACAAGCAGATCCTTCGACTACGGCCGCTTCGCGGCCTTCGCTCAGGATGACAGCGCTGGGTGTCAGCCTCCGCCCCTCCGCCCCCTCGGGCACTGCGTGCCCTCAGGGTGACGCTTCCCGTCGAGACCATATATTGATCTCAAGACCCGGCGCCCTGCCGGGCCGTCTCCCCCAGACGGGAAGGATCCCATGAACAAGCCATCTGCTCGTCGCCTCGCCGTGCTCCTGGGCGTGGTCGCGCTTGGCGCGTGCGGCACCACCCCCACCGGGCCCGACCCCGTGCTGGTGGAGTGGGCCGGTGCCGCGAGCGAGACCCACACCATTGCGGTCGGTCAGGAGATCGACTTCAAGCTCGGCACGGTCGGGGCGGGGCAGTACGACTCGCTGCCGGCGCTCTCGTCGTCGGCGATCACCTTCCTCGATGCGGCGTTCGTGGCGCCCAACGTGCCGGCGGGCCCGCGGCAGCTGTTCCGGTTCCGGGCCGAGCGACCGGGCACCACGGTGGTGACGTTCCATCACACCGGCGACCAGGCAGCGGTGACGTCGACGGTGGTGGTGGAGTAGGCTCGCAGTCGCCGGTTCGCCGGCACTCTCCCCAGGAGGAATCGATGGCAGCGACCCCACGTGACCCCGAGGATCCCGGTCTCCCCGAACCACTCGCCGAGCGGGTGATCGCCAGGGCGATCGCGCTGGACAGCGCGTCTTCCTCGCGGGTGCCGTTGGAGCGGTTGCGGGAGATCGCCAACGAGATCGGCATCTCCAATGCGATCCTCGAGCAGGCGCTCGCCGAGACGCTCCAGGGTGCGCGACCGGTCGCGGCGGTTCGGCGGCGGCGGACGGGATACCTGGCGAGGCTGGGTCGGCGCCTGATGGGACGGACGCTCCCGGAGGATATCGAATCGGAGCCCGACTTCCTCACCCTGCGCGCCGTGCTCGAGGGGCTGGCGACCAACCTGCTCGCCTTCGCGGCGTTCTGGGTGCCGACGCTGGTGATCCTTGTGTTCGCGAGGACGATCGGCCTCTTCCATTCCGGCCCGGTCGACACACTGGCGCTGATTCTCTGCATCGCCGCCGGGGTGCTGCTGGCGCGGCGCCTCAGTGCCCGGCTCACCATGTGGGGGCTCGGCATGGTGATGGTGGCGGTCATCGTCGACCTCGTGACACAACTTTCGGGGGCGTCGGCGCAGCGTGGCTTCTTCGGCTCCACCGCATTCCTGCTGATGCTCGCCGCATCGTTCGGCATGGCCATGGGCGCGCTGCTGATGCGGCGGCGGGCGCGCACCGGCGATGGGGCAAGTGGAGGGCCGGATGCGGTCGGGAGCGCCGCGGTCGACGAGTCGAGTCAGGGCAGGCAGCGGGCCCCTGACTGGCCGTTCCTGCGGCTGGGGTTGGCGAAGGTGTGATGGGGCGGGGAGTGCAGGGAATGCAGTGGTCACACGAGGAATGCCTTCAGTTCACCTTGCCGGCACCCCCATGCTGGCCGGATGGCCATGGTGATGGTTCGACTGCTGCTGTGTTTCGGTGTTCTTGTCGTCGGCGTCCTGTACTTGTGCGGATCGTGGATAGAGAAGAGAGCTGGAGCCTGGTCAAGGGAGGCTTGAGCCGCCAGCGTTGCCCGCCGACCGTCGCCTCATGGCTTCGCCGGACCGATCCACCACCTTGTGCCGTTGGATTCCACCGGGGGATTTGCGCCGTGCTCCTGGTCAATTGCCGAGAATGCGGAGGGTTGCAGGATTCGCGGTCACGCCGGTGTCCCGATTGCGGCGCGCTGCGTCCCGGCGTGCGTTTCGGTGCCGAGGCCACGTCACTTGGGTCGCTGCTGCTGGGGGTGCGCAACACCGTCGTGTTCAGGTTGCTCACACTGCGGATGGCGGCGGTCATGCTCGCGGTGGCTGCGGTGGCGTTCATGGCCTGGTGGGGCCTTCGTCCCTCGCGGCAAGCGCGGGCTGCTCAGGCCGCATTGGTGGCGGCGGCGCGCACCGACTCCCTCCGGATTGCGCTGCGCCAGCGCCTGATGCGCCTGATGGTTGCCGAGGAGGCGTTCTACCACGAACGCGGCAGGTATGGATCGCTCGAGGAAATCGATTCGACTGCGCTGCTTCCGATCCCGGAGGTCTCCCTCGAGATCGCTGCTGCCGAGGACAGCTACATGGGTACGAGCCGGATCGCAGTCCCCGGTGAGCCGTCCGCCTCGTGCACGGTGCGGGTCGGCGAGGACGTGCCCCGTGAGGTGGCGGGGAGATTCATCTGTGAGGGAGTGGTTGAGGACGCAGACAGCGTGTCGAGGGAGCCGCCGAGTCGGTGAGGCAAGGTCCGGGGGGAGAGGGCTTCAGGAAGGGCACCCCAGGAGGCCCTAGGTTTTCTCCTAGTCGACCGCTCCCGGGATTGCGGGATGGGGAGCCGGAGGATAGATCACCGCATCGGGATTGACCTGTGGCGGGCCGCATCGCTGTGGTTTGCCCACCGACTGCGGGAGGTGAGATGAAGCATTCGCACTTCGGTGGTACTGCCTAGTTCAGGAGCCAGAATGGGCGAGTCAGCGCAGGTATCAGCCACGAGGCGCTCCTGGCTACGAGGAGCTCTCCGACGAGTTCTTCCCTGGGTATTCCTGGCCTTCCTTGGCCTTCAACTGTTCCCGGTCTGGCCTTCCTTCGCCACGTCGGCGGACAGGACGCTGTACTTCAAGCTGCCCATCGAGGGGGTCCGCTACCACTGGGTATTCCTGGACCCCGAGGCGTTCCTTTCGGGCGAACTCACTCTCCGGATCATCAACAAGGACCGCGACCAGACCCTCGTCGTGTTCCGGGATGGCAAGATCCAGGATGGCTGGGAAGTGATCGATGGCTCCCGTCCCGATCGGGGCACCTATTTCGGCTTCGCCTCGACCACCCGGTTTCGCACCAAGGCCAGTGACTCCCTGATCGTGACGCTCAAGGCACCAAGGGACCTGCGCGGAGAGGGCCCCTATCGCGAAGGTGTGCTTGCCGCCGGGGTCTGGCAGATGAGCGGGACCTATTCTTCCCTCTATGGTGGGCGGTGGAACCCGCTCGACCTCTTGGTGCTGCATGGCGATCCACCCATCGCCTTCATGGAGTGCTGGAGGGGCGTCTGGCCGATCACGGTCACCAAGGAGGAGGGATGGAAGGGTGCGCCGGAGGCTGAGACGTTCGGCTTCCTCCGCAAGCTGATCAGGTCGCGTGGAGTCAACGGTCGGGTGTGTGGGTCGCACCAATAGTTTGTGGCGTAGCGCTGGCCGGGATTGCGGAGCACGGGGCCGAAGGACAGATCACGATGGCGGGCCGACATCGTGACTGGCACGCTCCTCCACTTGGGATGAGCCATCGAGCCTCGAGACCCTGGCGGTCAGGGTCCGGACCTTCGGCGACGTCTTTGCCGCGGGCACCGACTGGATCTTCGGCATTCTCGATCGGACCGAGTCGGAAGCGCTGGGTGGCTGTGGCCTGCACCCCCCAAGTGGGTCCGGGTGGGCTGGAGGTCGGCTACTGGGTCCGGACCGGGATGACGGGCCGGGGCTACGCCACCGAGGCGGCGGCCGCGCTGACCGACGCGGCGTTGCGGCTCCCCTGGGTCGAGTTCGTCGAGATACGCTGCGACGCCCGGAACCTCCGCAGTGCGAGGGTTCCCGCGCGGCTCGGCTACGAGCAGGTTGGAGGTTCACATGCCGGCAGTGATGGCCTTCGTCGCACGCAGCCTGTTGTGGACGCTTCTCTTCGGAGCCGGCCTGGACCTCCTCCGTGTTGCCCATGTGCGTCCGGCTGCACCGATTGCCGGGTTGTTCTCCGTGGCGGTCGCGGCTGGCGTGACACTGGAAGTGCTGCGTTGGATGCGAGGCCGGTATGCGGGACAAGTGGGCCGCAGGACGGTAGGGCTTGTCGCGGGCGTCGCTGCGGCGATCTGGGCGTTCGGCTTGTGGGTCGATCTGCACTCGGCGGATCGGGGAGCCCTCGTGATCGGCGGCACGATCGCCGCGGCCGCCACAGTCTATGCCTACTGGTTTCTCCCGAACTACCGGGGGATCTGAAGCGGGTCAGGTCGGGAGCGCATACCTGGCACCCCTCCCAGGGCTGAGCTCGTTCGGGTTGCGGGATGTGGAGCCGGAGGATAGATCACGTTGCCGGTGTGGCATCCTGAACAACACGGCCATCTGGCCACTGTCGCGGTGAGCAGCCGCGGCCAACATTGCAGCCAAGAAGGCTCGGCGTGGTCCTATTCTGTGCTGCAGCTCGCTGCTGCAGATTCACTACGCGTTAGCGCGACACCCGCAGATGAGGGACGTGCGATGACTACTCATTCCCTACGTCTGGTCGCTGGTGCGATGCTGATTGTGAGCTCGCTTGGCATGGCGCGACAGGCTGCCAAGGAATGTGGCGCCCTCAAGCCCTGGAAGGGCCGAGCGCTGATGGGACTTGGTTTTTTCGTGTTGGGCGCCAGCAATCTCGTCTTTGCATCGAACTCAGAAGTCAGCGCGATCCTCACGATTCTCGCCGCAGGACTGGTTTGGGCGGGGTTGCTCACGGGGAACGCATCGAGAAAGTTCGGCAGAGATGTGTAGTGTCGCATCGAGTGCGCTCTGA
>CAWFPG010000009.1:0-290541 GCA_963817715.1 uncultured Gemmatimonadales bacterium | reverse complement strand
GGCCACCAACGACGCCCACTACCTGCGGCGCGAGGATGCCGAGGCCCACGACGTGCTGCTGGCGATCGGCACCGGCGCCGACCTCGACGACCCCAAGCGATTCCGGTTCACCGGCACCGAGTCGTACGTCAAGAGCGAGGCGGAGATGCGCCAGCTCTTCGCCGACTGCCCCGACACGCTCAAGCTGACCCAGGCAGTGGCCGATCGCTGCGAGTTCGACTTCGAGAGCCGCTACTTCGTCCCCAGCTTCCCGCGGCCCGACGGCTTCGCCACCGACGACGACCTGCTGCTCGAGCTCACCAGCCGGGGTTGGCGAACGCTACGGCGCCCCGCTGCCGGAGGCGGTGGCGACCCGACGCGACTACGAGCTCTCGGTGATCCGCGACGCCGGCTATGCCGGCTACTTCCTGATCGTCCGGACTTCATCCAGGCGGCCCGCGATCGCGGCATCCCGGTGGGACCGGGCCGCGGCTCGGCGGCCGGCTCGATCGTCGCCTACGGCCTGGGCATCACCAACGTCGACCCGCTCCGCTTCGACCTGCTCTTCGAGCGGTTCCTCAACCCGGAGCGGGTGTCGATGCCGGACATCGACGTCGACTTCTGCTTCGAGCGCCGCGGCGAGGTGATCGAGTACGTCCGCGAGCGCTACGGCCGCGACTCGGTCGGCCAGATCATCACCTTCGGCACCATGAAGGCGCGCGCCGCGGTCAAGGACGTGGCCCGCACCCTCGGCGTGCCACCGGGCGAGGCCGACAAGCTCACCAAGCTGATCCCCTCGGGTCCCGCCTTCGCGATGACGGTGGCCCAGGCGGCGCGAGAGGTCGACGAGTTGCGCGTGCTGCTCCGCGAGAACGAGCTCTACCGCCGGGTCTTCGACTATGCCGCCCGGATCGAGGGCCTGTCGCGCCACGCCTCGGTGCACGCCGCCGGGCGTGGTGATCGCCCCGGGCCGCTGTCCGACTACGTGCCGGTGTGCACCCACCGAGCAAGGGCGGCGGCGCCTTCGGTGAGGACGCCATCATCTGCCAGTTCGAGATGGGGCCGCTCGAGAAGGTCGGCATGCTCAAGATGGACCTCCTCGGGCTGAAGACGCTCACGGTGATCCACGACGCCGTGGCGATGATCGCGCAAGCGCGGCGGCGAGCCGATCGACATCGATGCGGTGCCGCTCGACGATCCGGCGGTCTACGAGTTGCTGCGACGCGGCCGCACCGCCGGCGTCTTCCAGTTCGAGTCGGCGCTCGCCACCGAGACGCTGCGGGCGATGAAGTGCGACCGCTTCGACGACCTGGTCGCCAGCAATGCCCTGCTTCGCCCCGGGCCGCTCGATCGCGGGATGCACACGGTCTTCATCAGGCGCAAGCTCGGGCTGGAAGAGGTCACCTATCCGCATGAGTCGCTGCGCGAGATCCTCGAGCCGACCTACGGGGTGATCACCTACCAGGAACAGGTGATGCGGATCGCCAACGTGCTGGCCGGCTTCTCGCTCGCCGAGGCCGACGTCCTCCGCAAGGCGGTCGGCAAGAAGGACGCGGCACTGATCAAGAAGGAGCTCGGCAAGTTTTGTCGAGCGGGCGGTGGCCCAGGGCCACCCCAAGCCGCTGGCCAGGGAGCTCGCCGGCGCAGATCGAGACCTTCGGCCGCTACGGCTTCAACAAGTCGCACTCGGTCGCCTACTCGCTGCTCTCGTACCAGACCGCCTGGCTCAAGGCGCACCACCCGGCCGAGTTCATGGCAGCGCTGCTCTCCTCGGAGATCGGCAGCACCGACAAGGTGGTGCAGTACATCAACGAGGCGCGCGAGCTCGGTATCGAGGTGCTGCCACCCGACGTCCACGAATCGGGATTCAAGTTCACCGTCACCGGCGAGAAGCGGATCCGCTTCGGCCTCGGCGCGGTGCGCAATGTCGGGGCCGGGGCAATCGACTCGATCATCGCCGCGCGTGGCGACGGCCCGTTCGCCGACCTCTTCGATTTCGTCAAGCGGATCGACCTGCGGCTCTGCAACAAGCGGGTGGTCGAGTCGCTGGTCGCGGCCGGGGCGTGCGACTCGCTCGGCGGCCACCGCGCCCAGCAGATCGCCGCGCTGGAGCACGCCCTGGGCGAGGCCCAGCTGGCCCAGGAGGACCTTGCAGCAGGCCAGTCCTCGCTCTTCGGCGATGCGGCCGAGGCGCTGCCGGTGCGTCAGGTGCTGCCCGACCTCGATCCCTGGACCGAGGGCGAACGACTCGCCCGCGAGAAGGAGATCCTCGGCTTCTTCATCTCCGGACATCCGCTGGAGCGCTTCCGGGCCCTGGTCGAGCTCTTCGGCTCACGGACCACCGCCACCCTCGGCGACTGGAGCGAGCATCCGGTGGCCGTGGCAGCGGTGGTCACGGCGGTGAAGCGGCAGATCTCGCGGAAGACCGGCAAGGAGTACGCCCGGCTCACGCTCGAGGACTTCCACGGCACCGCCGAGGCAATCGTCTTCCCCGACGCCTGGGCCCGACTCAACCAGGTGATCGCGGTCGACGCCGCGCTGCTCCTCTCGGGCGGGCACTCGGCCCGCGACCGGGGCGAGGATGCGGCCCCGTTCATCGTCGAGAGCGCCCGGCCATTGGAGGAGCTGGAGGCCTCCGGGCTGCTCGGCGTGGCGATCCGCTGGGCGGCACCGAGCGCCCCGGCAGCCGACGCCGCCCGCGCCGCAGCCCGGGTGGCCGCCACCCACCCCGGTCCCGCCCCGCTCTATATTGACTGGTCCGACGGCAACGGCACCACGGTGCGGCTGATCTCCCGCCGCCTCCGCGTCGAGCCCCGCGACGACACGCTGCGTGCCCTGCGCGAGCTGTTCGGCAGCGACGCCGTCTCCTACGTCCGCTCGGAGTGACCCCATGGCGATGACCCATGCCCTCGAGTTCGAGAAGCCGCTGGCGGAGCTGGAGCGGCAGATCGACGAGCTCAACCGGGTCGGCACCGAGCGGCGACATCGATGTCGCCGCCGAACTCGACACCCTCGAGGCCAAGCTGCAGGCCAAGCGCGAGGAGATCTACCGCGGCCTGTCGCCGATGCAGCGGGTGATGGTGGCCCGCCACCCGCGCCGGCCCTACACCCTCGACTACCTGTCCATCGATCTTCACTGACTTCATCGAGCTGCACGGTGACCGGCTCTTTCGCGACGACCCGGCGATCGTCGGCGGCTGGGCCCGGATCGGCGGCAAGTCGGTGATGGTCATCGGCCACCAGAAGGGGCGCGACACCAAGGACAACCTCAAGCGCAACTTCGGGATGCCCCACCCCGAGGGCTACCGCAAGGCGCTCCGCCTGATGCAGCTCGCCTCGCGGTTCGAGGCACCGATCATCACCCTGATCGACACGCCGGGAGCCTACCCCGGTCTCGGCGCCGAGGAACGGGGCCAGTCGGAGGCGCTGGCGCGCAACATCCTCGAGATGTCGGCGCTCCCCACCCCGATCATCTCGGTGGTCATCGGCGAGGGCGGGCTCGGGCGGGGCCCTGGCGCTGGGCGTCGCCGACCGGATCCTGATGTTCGAGAACTCCGTCTACTCGGTGATCTCCCCCGAGGGCTGCGCCGCGATCCTGTGGAAGGACGCCACCCAGCGGGAGCGGGCCGCCGAGGCCCTCAAGCTCACCGCCGACGACCTGGTGCGCCTCGGCCTGGTCGACGAGGTGATCGCCGAGCCGGTCGGTGGCGCCCACTACGATCCCGAGGCGGCCGGCGAGGCGCTGCGCACCGCCCTCCTGAAGCATCTGCGCGAGGTCGCCAAGCTCAAGGGTGAGCGCCTGATCAAGCGGCGGCACGACAAGTTCGCCGCCATGGGCGCCTTCACCGAGGCCTGATGCCCCAGACGGTCGAGGTCCGGTTCAAGGGGAACCGGCGGGGCTTCCATGCCTGGGAGGACGTCGCCTCGCCACTCGCGGTCGACGAGCCCGTGCTCGTCGAGGTCGAGCGCGGCACCGACTTCGGTTTCGTCCACTCCGCCGGCGCCACGGCCGAGCTGAAGTGCGGCGGCTGTGATGGCTGCGGCCCCCTCACCGGTGGCGAGGCAACTCCCTACCCCCCGGTCACCCGCCGCGCCTCGCCCGACGACCTGTCGCGCCACGAGGCGCTCCGTCGCGAGGAGGACTCGGTCCGCCTCGAAGTGAGCCGCCGCGCCGAGTCGCATGGCCTGCTGATGCGCATCTCCGACGCCGAATGGCAGTGGGATCGTCACCGCCTCACGGTCTACTTCACCGCCGAGAAGCGGGTCGACTTCCGGGCCCTGGTCCGGGAACTCGCCGGGCACTTCCGCACCCGCATCGAGCTGCGCCAGATCGGCGTCCGCGACGAGGCCGCCCGGATCGGCGGGATCGGCCGCTGCGGCCGCGAGTTCTGTTGCAGCACCTGGCTCACCCAGCCCGGGCCGGTCAACCTCGGCCTCGCGAAGGACCAGCGGCTGTCGCTCAACCCGACCCAGATCTCGGGCGGCTGCGGCCGACTGCTCTGCTGCCTCAAGTACGAACACGAGTACTACCTCACCGCGCGGAAGCGCTTCCCCAAGGAAGGGCGCAACGTGACCACCCTGCTCGGCGCCGAGAAGGTGGTGGCCGTCGACATCTTCCGGGAGCGAGTTTCCCTTCGCAGCGAGGAGCATGGCCCCCGCACCGTGCCGCTGGTGGTGCTGCGCGACGAGATGGCCGAGGCCGCAGCCGGCGGCGAGACACCCACGGCCCAGCCCGGCAGCGGCGAGCGCCAGTCCCGGAAAGGGAAGCGTCGATGATCCGCGCGTACTACCTCACCACCGCGATCGACTACGCCAACGGCGACCCCCACCTCGGCCACGCACTGGAGAAGATCGGTGCCGACGTGATCGCCCGCTGGCACCGCCTCGCCGGCGAACCGGTCCATTTCGTGATGGGCATGGATGAGCACGGCCAGAAGGTCTACCAGGCCGCGACCGCCGGCGACGGCGACCCGATGGCGTGGATCGACGCGATCTCCGATCGCTTCGAGATGACCTGGCAGCGGCTCGAGTGCACGCCGGACGACTGGATCCGCACCACCCAGCCCCGCCATCGCCTGGCGGTGACCGCGCTGCTGGAACGGATCCGCGAGCGACACCCGGACCACCTCTTCCCCAGCGAGTACGAGGGGCTCTACTGCGTCGGCTGTGAGGAGTTCAAGCAGGAGAGCCAGATCGTCGATGGCCGCTGCGTGGAGCATCCCTCCCGCGACCTGGTGCCGACCCGGGAGCGCAACACCTTCTTCCGGCTCTCGGCCTGGCGCGACGCGGTGCTCGAGGCGATCACCAGCGGTGCGTTCCGGGTCGAGCCGGCGATCCGCCGCAACGAGGTGCTGGCCGTGCTCCGCGCGGGACTCGAGGACATCTCGATCTCGCGGGCCCGGTTGCCGTGGGGGATCCCCTTCCCCGGCACCGACGATGAGACGGTCTACGTCTGGTTCGATGCGCTGATCAACTACCTCAGTGCCACCGGCTACCCCGATGGTGCATGGCAGGATCGCTGGCCCGCCGATCTCCACGTGATCGGCAAGGGCATCACCCGCTTCCACTGCGTCATCTGGCCGGCGATGCTGCTCGCCGCCGGACTCGAGCTGCCGCGGATGGTCTGGGCCCACGGCTACGTGCAATGGGGTGGTGCCAAGGTGAGCAAGTCGGAGGGTGACGCCATCGGCCTCCCCGAGATGATCGACCGGCACGGTGCCGACGCCTTGCGCTGGTTCCTGATGCGCGAGGTGGGCTTCGAGAGCGACGGCGACTTCACGGTCGAGCGCCTCGACGCGCGCTACGCCGCTGACCTCGCCGACGGCCTCGGCAATCTCGCCTCACGAGTGACCGCGATGCTGGTCAAGTATCGCGAGGGTGCCGTGTCGGCTGGCGCGGCGGAGACCACCCTCGACCAGGCGGCAGCGGCCCTCACCGCCGAGTACGTGGCGGCGATGAGCCGGCACGACCTGCGCGGAGGCGCCGCGGTGATCGAGCGCCTGGTGCGCGAGGGCGACGGCTTCGTGTCGTCGAGCGCCCCGTGGGCGCTCGCCAAGGCCGGCAGCGACGCCGAGCTCGACCGGGTCCTCGCGGCACTGGCGCGCACCCTGCTCCGCCTCGCGCTGATGAGCGAGCCGTTCATGCCGGTCAAGGCCCGTGCCCTCTGGGCCGCACTGGGTCAGGATGGGCCGATCGATGGCCAGTGGCACCGCGCCGAGCAGCCCGAGATGGGCGGTGCGGTGGTGCGGAAGCCGGAGAACCTGTTTCCGAAGTAGGTCGATCGTCGGTGGTCGATGGTCAATGGGTGCCCCGAGGTAAAGGCCGGCATCCCCTCGGGGAAACCGGCCTTCCACGTCGATCGACCATCGACCATCGACCTACCTAGAACTTCACCTCCGGCGGCGTCTCCGCCCCCTCCGCCGCCTGGAAGTAGTCCCGCGGCGATCCCAGCCCGAACATCTTGGCCGTCAGGTTGGTCGGGAAGCGCCGGATCATCGCGTTGAACTGTTCGACCGCGGTGTTGTAGTCCTGCCGGGCCACACTGATCCGATTCTCGGTCCCCTCGAGCTGGTCCTGCAACTGGGTGAAGTTCTGGTTGCTCTTGAGCTCGGGATACGCCTCGGAGATCGCCAGCAGTCGACCGAGCGCGCCGGTGAGCTGGTCGTTCGCCTTGGCCATCGCCTGGAGGTCACCCCCCTGCACCGCGCCGCCGAGCTTGGCGCGCGCCTCGGCCACGCCGAGGAAGACCGTGGTCTCCTGTGCCGCAACACCCTTGACCGTCTCGATCAGGTTGGGGATCAGGTCGTTGCGGCGCTGCAACTGGGTCTGGATCTGGGCATGGGCCTTGTTGACCGTCTCATCGAGTTCCTGGAGCCGGTTGTAGCCGCACGCGGTGGTAAGGAGCGGCAGCAGGGCGGCGAGGCCGAGGATTCGGGTTCTGGTGCGCATCACTTGGCTCCCGGGGAGAAGGTGTCGACGACGGTCACGATCCTGCGGACCGCATCGAGGTAGGTGGCGAAGAGTTCGGCGCCGCAGGACCACTCGGCCTCGCGGCGGTGCCCCGCCACCTCGCGGACCGCCGAGGCGGCTGGCCCGAGCTCGTGGTCGAGGGCGGTGATCGTCGTCTCGGCCGTCGGCCCCGGCTCGCGACCCAGCAGCACGGTGGTCGCGCGGAGCAGCACCAGCACTTCCGAGATCGAGGCGGAGGCGAAGCCCCCGAGCACCGGCATCGCTCCACTGAAGCGGGTGTAGGCCTGGCGCAGGTGCACCAGCTTGCCACGCAGTGCCGTCTCGAGCGCGCGGCGGAGGTCGGCCGGATCGATCGCCAGGGGCGCGACCGGATCGGGGCCGGTGAGCACCCGGTACGCCAGCCGCATGTCGGTGATCTCCACCGGGAAGGTGTCGGTGGCCCGTTGCCACTCGTCACGGGCGATCAGCAGCGGCGGTGTCCAGCCGTGATTGTGCCACGCCTCGACCACCGGGGTGAGTCGCCGGAGCGCCACCGGGGTGACGTCCTCGAGCACCAGCAACAGGTTCACGTCGGACCGCCGCGCGTCCCAGTCGCCGCGGGCCGCCGAGCCGTAGAGCACCGCCGAGCAGCCCGGCGCCGCCCCATCCTCGAGTGCGGCCACCAGCCGATCGAGGCCCTGTTCGAGTGTCGCTGCGTCCATTGCCTAGAATCCCCTTCCCGCACCGCCGCCACTGAAGCCACCACCGCCGCCGAAACCGCCGAAGCCGCCGCCACCACCGAACCCGCCACCACCACCGAAGCCGCCACCGAAGCCGCCACCTCCACGGAAGCCCCCGAGGGCTCCCCAGATGAGGGGACCCAGCAGGTCGACCTGGCGGCGGCGCCGGCCTCCGCTACCCCCACGGGGGCCACCCCGTCCACCGCGACCACCGGCGGCGGCGATCATCACCGCGATCAGGATGATCCCGAACAACACGAAGAGCAGCGCCAGCCCGCCGATGCCGGGACCCGGGTCGTGCGGTTGCACCAGGGTCGAGTCGGTGGAGCCAAGCGCGGTCGCGATGTCATCGGTGAGCAACGTGGTGCCGAGGTTCACCGCGTCGCCGTAATCGCCATCGCGGAGCGCCGGTATCATCTGGTCCGAGATCTCGCCGGCCCGGGCGTCGGTGACGAAGCCCTCGACGCCCTGACCGGTGCTGATGTACAGTGCACCACGATGGTCGGCAGTGCTCGGCACCAGCAGCATCACCACCCCGGCGTTGCGGCGCCGGTCGCCGATCGGATAGTCGCCCCCCACCTGCCAGCGGCGGCCGATCGCCAGCGCCACCTCGCCGGGATCGTGATCGTCGATCGTGGGCAGCGTCACGACGGCGATCTCGCCGCCCGTGACCTCGTGCAACCGGCTGAGTCGGGCGTCGACCAGCTGCTCCACACTGTCGGGAATGATCTCGGCGACGTCGGTCACCCGCCCCGACGGAACGGCAGGGAACAACGAATCGACGCTCCCCTGGGCCCCAGGGGAGCGTCGATTCGTTGTTCCCTGCCGTTCCGTCGGGGCGGGTGACCGACGTCGCCGAGATCATTCCCGACAGCGTGGAGCAGCTGGTCGACGCCCGGCTCACCCGGTTGCACGAGGTTACGGGCGGCGAGATCGCGGTGGTGACGTTGCCGACGATCGACGACCAGGATCCCGGCAACGTGGCGCTGGCGATCGGGCGTCGCTGGCAGGTGGGGGGCGACTACCCGATCGGCGACCGACGCCGCAACGCAGGGGTGGTGATGCTGCTGGTGCCGAGCACCGCCGACCATCGTGGCGCGCTCTACATCAGCACCGGCCAGGGCGTCGAGGGCATCGTCACCGACGCCCGGGCCGGCGAGATCTCGGACCAGATGGTGCCGGCGCTGCGTGATGGTGATTACGGCGACGCCGTGGACCTCGGCACCACCTTGTCACCGATGGATCGCGACCGCACTCGGCTCCACCGACTCGACCCTCGTCCGCCCGGAGGATCCGGGACCCGGTATCGGCGGGCTGGCGCTGCTCTTCGTGCTCTTCGGGATCATCCTGATCGCCGTGATGATCGCCGCCGCCGGTGGTCGCGGTGGACGGGGCGGACCCGGTGGGGGCAGCGGAGGCCGGCGCCGCCGGCAGGCCGACCTGCTGGGTCCGCTGATCTGGGGAGCCCTTGGTGGCTTCCGCGGCGGTGGCGGCTTCGGTGGCGGCTTCGGGGTGGCGGCGGCTTCGGTGGCGGCGGCGGATTCGGTGGTTTCGGTGGTGGTGGTGGCTTCAGTGGCGGCGGCGCAGGAAGGGGATTCTAGGCAATGGACGCAGCGACACTCGAACAGGGCCTCGATCGGCTGGTGGCCGCACTCGAGGATGGGGCGGCGCCGGGCTGCTCGGCGGTGCTCTACGGCTCGGCGGCCCGCGGCGACTGGGACGCACGGCGCTCCGACGTCAACCTGTTGCTGGTGCTCGACGATGCCACCCCGGTGGCGCTCCGGCGACTCACCCCGGTGGTCGAGGCGTGGCACGGCCACGGCTGGACACCGCCGCTGCTGATCGCGCGCGACGAATGGCCGCGGGCCACCGACACCTTCCCGGTGGAGATCACCGACATGCGGCTCGCGTACCGGGTGCTCACCGGCCCCGATCCGGTCGCGCCCCTGGCGATCGATCCGGCCGACCTCCGCCGCGCGCTCGAGACGGCACTGCGTGGCAAGCTGGTCCACCTGCGCCAGGCCTACACCCGCTTCAGTGGAGCGATGCCGGTGCTCGGGGGCTTCGCCTCCGCCTCGATCTCGGAAGTGCTGGTGCTGCTCCGCGCGACCGCCGTGCTGCTGGGTCGCGAGCCGGGGCCGACGGCCGAGACGACGATCACCGCCCTCGACCACGAGCTCGGGCCAGCCGCCGCGGCGGTCCGCGAGGTGGCGGGCCACCGCCGCGAGGCCGAATGGTCCTGCGGCGCCGAACTCTTCGCCACCTACCTCGATGCGGTCCGCAGGATCGTCACCGTCGTCGACACCTTCTCCCCGGGAGCCAAGTGATGCGCACCAGAACCCGACTCCTCGGCCTCGCCGCCCTGCTGCCGCTCCTTCCACCGCGTGCGGCTACAACCAGCTCCAGGAGCTCGACGAGACGGTCAACAAGGCCCAGGCCCAGATCCAGACCCAGTTGCAGCGCCGCAACGACCTGATCCCCAACCTGATCGAGACGGTCAAGGGTGTTGCGGCACAGGAGACCACGGTCTTCCTCGGCGTGGCCGAGGCGCGCGCCAAGCTCGGCGGCGCGGTGCAGGGGGGCGACCTCCAGGCGATGGCCAAGGCGAACGACCAGCTCACCGGCGCGCTCGGTCGACTGCTGGCGATCTCCGAGGCGTATCCCGAGCTCAAGAGCAACCAGAACTTCACCCAGTTGCAGGACCAGCTCGAGGGGACCGAGAACCGGATCAGCGTGGCCCGGCAGGACTACAACACGGCGGTCGAGCAGTTCAACGCGATGATCCGGCGCTTCCCGACCAACCTGACGGCCAAGATGTTCGGGCTGGGATCGCCGCGGGAATACTTCCAGGCGGCGGAGGGGGCGAGACGCCGCCGGAGGTGAAGTTCTAGAGGTCGATGGTCGATGGTAGAGTCCCCGTGAAAGGCCGGTATCCCCGAGGGACGCCGGCCTTTACCTCGGGCACCCATTGACCATCGACCACCGACGATCGACCTACTTCGGAAACAGATTCTCCGGCTTCCGCACCACCGCACCGCCCATCTCGGGCTGCTCGGCGCGGTGCCACTGGCCATCGATCGGCCCATCCTGACCCAGTGCGGCCCAGAGGGCACGGGCCTTGACCGGCATGAACGGCTCGCTCATCAGCGCGAGGCGGAGCAGGGTGCGCGCCAGTGCCGCGAGGACCCGGTCGAGCTCGGCGTCGCTGCCGGCCTTGGCGAGCGCCCACGGGGCGCTCGACGACACGAAGCCGTCGCCCTCGCGCACCAGCCGCTCGATCACCGCGGCGCCTCCGCGCAGGTCGTGCCGGCTCATCGCCGCCACGTACTCGGCGGTGAGGGCCGCTGCCGCCTGGTCGAGGGTGGTCTCCGCCGCGCCAGCCGACACGGCACCCTCGCGATACTTGACCAGCATCGCGGTCACTCGTGAGGCGAGATTGCCGATGCCGTCGGCGAGGTCACTGGTGTAGAGCGCGTCGAAGCGCTCGAAGGTGAAATCGCCGTCGGTCGCGTAGCCCACCTCGCGCATCAGGAACCAGCGCAGCGCGTCGGCACCGTGACGGTCGATCATCTCGGGGAGGCCGTGGTGTCCCTCCGACTTGCTCACCTTGGCGCCGCCCCACTGGACGTAGCCGTGGGCCCAGACCTCCGTGGCAGCGGCAGCTCGGCCGCCATCAGCGTCGCTGGCCAGATGACGCAGTGGAAGCGCGTGATCCCCTTGCCGACGATGTGCATGTCGGCTGGCCAGGATGCCTCCCATCCAGCATCGGGGTAGCCCGTTGCGGTGAGATAGTTCATCAGCGCATCGAACCAGACGTAGACTGTCTCATCGGAGGTGCCGGGGAAGGGAATCCCCCACGGTAGCCGCGAGCGCGACACCGAGATGTCCTCAGGCCATCCCCGAGCACGGGCAGCATCTCGTTGCGGCGCATCATCGGCCCGACCAGGAACGCGTCGCTGGTGATCAACTCGAGGACCTGGTCGCGCCAGGCGGAGAGGCGGAAGAAGGTGTTCTTCTCCCTGGTCGGCACGAGCTCGCGCGACGGATGCTCCATGCAGCGTCCATCGACGATCTGGCTGTCCGACTTGAATTCCTCGCAGCCGACGCAGTAGAGCCCCTCGTACTCGCTCGGAAAGAGGTGGTCCGGGTGCCGCTCGCGGATGCGCTCCAGCAGGGCGGTGACCCCCTTGCGATGGCGGGGCTGGGTGGTGCGGATCCAGTCGTCGGGCGTGCACGAGCCGCTGCCAGGTCGCCTCGAAGCGATCGGAGATCTCGTCGACCCACGCCATCGGGCCGTCGCCGGCGCTCGGCGGCCTGGAACACCTTCTGGCCGTGCTCGTCCATCCCCATCATGAAATGGACCGGCTCGCCGTCGAGGCGGTGCCAGCGGGCGATCACGTCGGCACCGATCTTCTCCAGTGCGTGGCCGATGTGGGGGTCGCCGTTGGTGTAGTCGATCGCGGTGGTGAGGTAGTACGCGCGGGTCATCGACGCTTCCCTTTCCGGGACTGGCGCTCGCCGCTGCCGGGCTGGGCCGTGGGTGTCTCGCCGCCGGCTGCGGCCTCGGCCATCTCGTCGCGCAGCACCACCAGCGGCATGGTGCGGGGGCCATGCTCCTCGCTGCGAAGGGAGACCCGCTCGCGGAAGATGTCGACCGCCACCACCTTCTCGGCGCCGAGCAGGGTGGCCACGCTCCGCCCTTCCTTGGGGAAGCGCTTCCGCGCGGTGAGGTAGTACTCGTGCTCGTAGCTGCAGGCAGCAGAGCAGTCGGCCGCAGCCGCCCGAGATCTGGGTCGGGTTGAGCGACAGCCGCTGGTCCTTCGCGAGGCCGAGGTTGACCGGCCCGGGCTGGGTGAGCCAGGTGCTGCAACAGAACTCGCGGCCGCAGCGGCCGATCCCGCCGATCCGGGCCGCCTCGTCGCGGACGCCGATCTGGCGCAGCTCGATGCGGGTGCGGAAGTGCCCGGCGAGTTCCCGGACCAGGGCCCGGAAGTCGACCCGCTTCTCGGCGGTGAAGTACACCGTGAGGCGGTGACGATCCCACTGCCATTCGGCGTCGGAGATGCGCATCAGCAGGCCATGCGACTCGGCGCGGCGGCTCACTTCGAGGCGGACCGAGTCCTCCTCGCGACGGAGCGCCTCGTGGCGCGACAGGTCGTCGGGCGAGGCGCGGCGGGTGACCGGGGGGTAGGGAGTTGCCTCGCCACCGGTGAGGGGGCCGCAGCCATCACAGCCGCCGCACTTCAGCTCGGCCGTGGCGCCGGCGGAGTGGACGAAACCGAAGTCGGTGCCGCGCTCGACCTCGACGAGCACGGGCTCGTCGACCGCGAGTGGCGAGGCGACGTCCTCCCAGGCATGGAAGCCCCGCCGGTTCCCCTTGAACCGGACCTCGACCGTCTGGGGCATCAGGCCTCGGTGAAGGCGCCCATGGCGGCGAACTTGTCGTGCCGCCGCTTGATCAGGCGCTCACCCTTGAGCTTGGCGACCTCGCGCAGATGCTTCAGGAGGGCGGTGCGCAGTGCCTCGCCGGCCGCCTCGGGATCGTAGTGGGCGCCACCGATCGGCTCGGCGATCACCTCGTCGACCAGGCCGAGGCGCACCAGGTCGTCGGCGGTGAGCTTGAGGGCCTCGGCGGCCCGCTCCCGCTGGGTGGCGTCCTTCCACAGGATCGCGGCGCAGCCCTCGGGGGAGATCACCGAGTAGACGGAGTTCTCGAACATCAGGATCCGGTCGGCGACGCCGAGCGCCAGGGCCCCGCCCGAGCCCGCCCTCGCCGATGACCACCGAGATGATCGGGGTGGGGAGCGCCGACATCTCGAGGATGTTGCGCGCCAGCGCCTCCGACTGGCCCCGTTCCTCGGCGCCGAGACCGGGGTAGGCTCCCGGCGTGTCGATCAGGGTGATGATCGGTGCCTCGAACCGCGAGGCGAGCTGCATCAGGCGGAGGGCCTTGCGGTACCCCTCGGGGTGGGGCATCCCGAAGTTGCGCTTGAGGTTGTCCTTGGTGTCGCGACCCTTCTGGTGGCCGATGACCATCACCGACTTGCCGCCGATCCGGGCCCACCCGCCGACGATCGCCGGGTCGTCGCGAAAGAGCCGGTCGCCGTGCAGCTCGATGAAGTCGGTGAAGATCGAGGACAGGTAGTCGAGGGTGTAGGGCCGGCGCGGGTGGCGGGCCACCATCACCCGCTGCATCGGCGACAGGCCGCGATAGATCTCCTCGCGCTTGGCCTGCAGCTTGGCCTCGAGGGTGTCGAGTTCGGCGGCGACGTCGATGTCGCCGCCGGTGCCGACCCGGTTCAGCTCGTCGATCTGCCGCTCCAGGTCCGCCAGCGGCTTCTCGAACTCGAGGGCATGGGTCATCGCCATGGGGTCACTCCGAGCGGACGTAGGAGACGGCGTCGCTGCCGAACAGCTCGCGCAGGGCACGCAGCGTGTCGTCGCGGGGCTCCACGCGGAGGCGGCGGGAGATCAGCCGCACCGTGGTGCCGTTGCCGTCTGACCAGTCAATATAGAGCGGGGCGGGGCCGGGGTGGGTGGCGGCCACCCGGGCTGCGGCGCGGGCGGCGTCGGCTGCCGGGGCGCTCGGTGCCGCCCAGCGGATCGCCACGCCGAGCAGCCCGGAGGCCTCCAGCTCCTCCAATGGCCGGGCGCTCTCGACGATGAACGGGGCCGCATCCTCGCCCCGGTCGCGGGCCGAGTGCCCGCCCGAGAGGAGCAGCGCGGCGTCGACGGCGATCACCTGGTTGAGTCGGGCCCAGGCGTCGGGGAAGACGATCGCCTCGGCGGTGCCGTGGAAGTCCTCGAGCGTCAGCCGGGCGTACTCCTTCCCGGTCTTCCGCGAGATCTGCCGCTTCACCGCCGTGACCACCGCTGCCACGGCCACCGGATGCTCGCTCCAGTCGCCGAGGGTGGCGGTGGTCCGTGAGCCGAAGAGTTCGACCAGGGCCCGGAAGCGCTCCAGCGGATGTCCGGAGATGAAGAAGCCGAGGATCTCCTTCTCGCGGGCGAGTCGCTCGCCCTCGGTCCAGGGCTCGAGGTCGGGCAGCACCTGACGCACCGGCAGCGCCTCGGCCGCATCGCCGAAGAGCGAGGACTGGCCTGCCGCAAGGTCCTCCTGGGCCAGTTGGGCCTCGCCCAGGGCGTGCTCCAGCGCGGCGATCTGCTGGGCGCGGTGGCCGCCGAGCGAGTCGCACGCCCCGGCCGCGACCAGCGACTCGACCACCCGCTTGTTGCAGAGCCGCAGGTCGATCCGCTTGACGAAATCGAAGAGGTCGGCGAACGGCCCGTCGCCACGCGCGGCGATGATCGAGTCGATTGCCCCGGCCCCGACATTGCGCACGGCACCGAGGCCGAAGCGGATCCGCTTCTCGCCGGTGACCGTGAACTTGAATCCCGACTCGTGGACGTCGGGTGGCAGCACCTCGATACCGAGCTCGCGCGCCTCGTTGATGTACTGCACCACCTTGTCGGTGCTGCCGATCTCCGAGGAGAGCAGCGCTGCCATGAACTCGGCCGGGTGGTGCGCCTTGAGCCACGCGGTCTGGTACGAGAGCAGCGAGTAGGCGACCGAGTGCGACTTGTTGAAGCCGTAGCGGCCGAAGGTCTCGATCTGCGCCGGCGAGCTCCCTGGCCAGCGGCTTGGGGTGGCCCTGGGCCACCGCCCGCTCGACAAACTTGCCGAGCTCCTTCTTGATCAGTTTCGCGTCCTTCTTGCCGACCGCCTTTCGGAGCACATCCGCCTCGGCGAGCGAGAAGCCGGCCAGCACGTTGGCGATCCGCATCACCTGTTCCTGGTAGGTGATGACACCGTAGGTCGGCTCGAGGATCTCGCGCAGCGACTCGTGCGGATAGGTGACCTCTTCGAGCCCGAGCTTCCGCTTGATGAACACCGTGTGCATCCCGCGATCGAGCGGCCCGGGGCGAAGCAGGGCATTGCTGGCGACCAGGTCGTCGAAGCGATCGCACTTCATCGCCCGGAGCGTCTCGGTGGCGAGCGCCGACTCGAACTGGAAGACGCCGGCGGTGCGACCCCGTCGCAGCAGCTCGTAGACCGCCGGGTCGTCGAGCGGCACCGCATCGATGTCGATCGGCTCGCCGCCGCGCTTGGCGATCATCGCCACTGCGTCGTGGATCACCGTGAGCGTCTTCAGCCCGAGGAGATCCATCTTCAGCATGCCGACCTTCTCGAGCGGCCCCATCTCGAACTGGCAGATGATGGCGTCCTCGCCGAAGGCGCCGCCGCCCTTGCTCGGCTGGGTGCACACCGGCACGTAGTCGGACAGCGGCCCCGGGGCGATCACCACGCCCGCGGCGTGCACCGAGGCGTGGCGCGACAGCCCCTCGATCCGGGCGGCATAGTCGAACACCCGGCGGTAGAGCTCGTTGTCGCGGAGCAACACCGCGCAACTCGTCGACCTCTCGCGCCGCCTGGGCCACCGTCATCGCGAAGGCGGGACCCGAGGGGATCAGCTTGGTGAGCTTGTCGGCCTCGCCGGGTGGCACGCCGAGGGTGCGGGCCACGTCCTTGACCGCGGCGCGCGCCTTCATGGTGCCGAAGGTGATGATCTGGCCGACCGAGTCGCGGCCGTAGCGCTCGCGGACGTACTCGATCACCTCGCCGCGGCGCTCGAAGCAGAAGTCGACGTCGATGTCCGGCATCGACACCCGCTCGGGGTTGAGGAACCGCTCGAAGAGCAGGTCGAAGCGGAGCGGGTCGACGTTGGTGATTCCCAGGCCGTAGGCGACGATCGAGCCGGCCGCCGAGCCGCGACCCGGCCCCACCGGGATGCCACGGTCGCGGGCCGCCTGGATGAAGTCCTGGACGATCAGGAAGTAGCCGGCATAGCCGGCTTCGCGGATCACCGACAGCTCGTAGTCGCGTCGAGTCACCACCGCCTCCGGCAGCGGCGCGCCGTAGCGCTTCTCCAACCCGCGGCTGGTGAGCTCGAGCAACAGGTCGTCGTCGGTCGCGACGCCGTCCGGCCGCGGGAAGCTGGGGACGAAGTAGCGGCTCTCGAAGTCGAACTCGCAGCGATCGGCGACCGCCTGGGTCAACTCGAGCGTGTCGGGACAGTCGGCGAAGAGCTGGCGCATCTCCGCCTCGCTCTTGACGTACGACTCGGTGCCGGTGAACCGGAATCGCTTGGGATCATCGAGGTCGGCCCCGGTGCCGATCGCCAGCAGCACGTCGTGCGCCTCGGCGTCCTCGCGCCGCAGGTAGTGGGCGTCGTTGGTGGCCACCACCCCGAGGCCCAGTTCCTCCCCGAGGCGGAGCATCCCCTCCTTGACCAGCAGCTCGTCGCCGATGCCGTGATCCTGGATCTCGAGGAAGAACCGCTCCGGACCGAACAGCCCGGCGAACCATTCGGCGGTCTCCCGGGCCCGTTCGTACTGCTGCTGGCGGAGCCAGAGCGCCACCTCGCCACTCAGGCAGGCCGCGAGGCAGACGATCCCCTCGGCATGGGCCTCGAGGACCTCACGGTCGATCCTGGGCCGACGATAGAACCCCTCCAGGTAGCCGATCGAACTCAGCTTGACGAGGTTGCGGTATCCGGTACGGTTCTGGGCCAGGAGGACGAGGTGGGAGTAGTTGGCCGGGGCCCAATTGGGTCGTGACTGCGCCTGCCGGGGGCCGAACGCGAGGTAGGCCTCGAAGCCGAGGATCGGCCGGATCTTCTGCCGACGTGCCTCGTCGTAGAAGGACCAGGCGGCGTGGAGGTTGCCGTGGTCGGTGACCGCGAGCGAATCCATGCCCAGTTCCCGGACATGGCTGACCAGGTCGGGGAGCCGGTTGGCGCCGTCGAGGAGCGAGTATTCGCTGTGGGTGTGAAGGTGGACGAACCCCATGGTCGGGCGAATCGTATCCCGGTCCGGCCAGATTGTCAAAAGTCCTTGTCCCGCTTAAGGTTAGGGCATTCGCCACCCGGCGCTTTCCGAGGAAATCGATGACCCGCTTGCATCCCGTGGTTCCCGCCATCGCGCTGGCCCTTGCGGCCTCGGTGGCCGCCTGCGGCGGCACTGGAACCGGTCCGACGATCCAGCCATCGTGTGGTGCCGCGACCGAGATCAACCTCTCGTTCGCCGGGATCCAGGTCGTCGACCCGATCGCCCAGACCAACTGTCTCGACCTCCTCGGTGGCCCCGATGACCGCGAGTACCTGGTGATTCCCTATGCCGGGACCGGCCAGGAGGCCTCGGCGGGAGTCCAGGGGGCGTTCCAGCTGCGGAGCGACCGGACCGGGACCAGCCAGACCGCGGTGGTGTCCGCTCCGGCCGCCGCCGCCAGCGTCTCCTCTCCGGTGGCCTTTCACCAGTCGCTCCGGCTGGCCGAGCACGCCCTGGCGACGGGGCCAGTGGCGGCGGCGTCGCGCGCGATGCTCGCGGCGGCACCACCACCGGCGCTCCGGCAGCCGCCGACCCTCGGCGAGCAGGAGCAGTTCAACGTCTGCAAGGCGCTCGCGTGCGGCAGCGTCACCCAGATCACCGCGACGGTCCGCTACGTGGGCTCGGAGGGGGTGATCTATGTCGACGACGACATGCCGACCGGTGCCCAGCCGCTCACGGCCGACGACATCACCCACCTCGGCACGCTCTTCGATGACTATCTCTTCCCGATCGACACCACGGCGTTCGGCACGATCTCCGACATCAATGCCGACCACCGGATGGAGATCGTCATCACCGACCAGGTCAACGACCTGACGCCCGACTGCACCAACGGGCGGGTGGTGGGCTACTTCTTCGGTGGCGACCTGCTGCCCTCGTACCCCGGCAGCAACAAGCGGGAGGTCTTCTTCGCGTTCGCGCCGAAGCCGTCGACCCCGACCTGCCCGGCGGTGACACGGGCCAGCGCGCTCCGCTCGCTGCCACCGGTGCTGATCCACGAGCTGCAGCACATGATCTCGTTCAACCAGCATGTGCTGCGGCGTGGCGGGTCCGACGAATCGGTGTGGCTCAACGAGGCGCTATCGCACTTCGCCGAGGGCCTGGGCGGCCGGTTTGTTCCCGATGACCGCTGCCCCAATTCCAGCAGCTGCTTCAGCCAGTTCTCCACCGGCAATGTCGCCAACGCCTACGAGTTCCTGGCGGATCCCGATGCGAGCTGGCTGATCGCGCCGAGCAAGGCGGGGCCCACCCTGGCGGAGCGCGGTGCCGGGTGGCTGTTCGTGCGCTGGCTGGCTGACCATTTCGCCAGTGACACGCTGCGCGGCACCCAGGTGACCCGCGGCCTGCTTGGCAGCACCACCACCGGTGCCACCAGTGTCGCGGCGGTGACCGGTCAGCCCTTCGCCACGCTGGTCGGTGAGTGGTTGCTGGCCAACTGGCTCGAGAATCTCCCCGGCTTCCCGCAGACCGGACTGTCGTACTACCGGAGCTGGAACCTGCGGGCGACCTATGCCGCCAACTATCCGGGCCTCTTCGCGCGACCCTATCCGCTGGTCCCCGACTCGACCGACGGCCACTCGGTCTTCAACGGCACCCTGCGCGCCGGCTCCGGGCATTACCTGCGGGTCGTGGTGCCGGCGGGAATCGACCGGGTGCAGGTGAGCCTCACCGGGCAGTCGGGGACCGTCCGGATCGACGCCAGCCTCACCCCACGGGTCGCGGTGGTCCGGACCCGGTGACCGGACGGGTGGCGCTGCTCCTGGCGCTGCTGGCCGGCCGGCTGCCTGCCCAGGACGCCGCGCCGCCGGTGCCGGCGCTCCCCGAGTTGCCGGCCTCGGTGCGCTCGGCCGGCCTCGCGGGCATCTCGGTGGCGTTGCCGGGCGACGCGGCGGTGGTCTTCAGCAACCCCTCGGCGATCGGGCCGATTCGCCGCCTGGCGATCGAGGCCTCCTATTCGCGGCTTCCCGACGACCGCTGGTACACCACCGGGGCGGCGGCGCTCCGGGTCGGGGCGTTCGGGATGGGCGGCGGCTATCGCTACCTGCGCTATGCCGGCGGCGGCCCGGTGACCGACAACCTCCAGTGGGTCGGGGCGCTCACGGCCCGGTTGCGCGGCGTCCATTTCGGCGCGGCGGCCAATTACGTCTCGTTGGAGGACTCGGCGGGCACGATCTTCCGCACCCTGACCGAGGACGCCGGCGTGACCGTGGCGTTCTTCGACATCGCCGCCGTCGCGTTGTCGTTCGAGAACCTGGGACGGACCCCCTCACCGGCCCGCGACTCGAGCTTCCCTCGGCCACGCATCTCGGCTTCTCGCTCAACCTCATCGACACCTACTCGCACGGCCGGTTGCTCGCCACCTTCGAGACGACATGGTCGGAGGGGCGGCCGCGGCGCTCGGTCGTGGGGCTCGAGGGCGGGGCGGTGTTCGGAGGGATCGGGCTGGTGGCCCGGATCGGTCACGGCGGGCAGCCTCGCGGCTCCGACGTGAGCGAGACCACCTACGGCGGGTCGGTCGTGCTCGGCCGGGCTCGTCTCGACTATGCCTATCAGCCCCGCAGCGTGATCGGGCGGAGCGTGCACCTGTTCGGGATTCACTGGACGCCGTGATGGCCAGGCGGAGGAGATGGCGCATGGGACTGTTGATCGCCGCGGGTGCGTTGCTGTTCGGCTTCGGCACCGCCTACGTGGCGAGCGACGACGTTCGCTACCTGACCCGAGCCGGTTTCGAGGAGACCAGGATCCTCACCGCGCGGGAGCCGATCACCCGGGTGGCCGTCGACTCGAGTGAGCCGCCCGACGTCCGTGCCGCCGCCGGGCTGGTGGTCGCGGTGCGCGCCTACGCCGGCCGCCTCGGTCTCGAGGCTGGCGAGACCTACACCACCTTCAGCGATGTCGGTCGCGACACGCTGTTGCTGGTGCTCACCGCCTCGCCCCGCAACTGCCTCTGCCCGGTGACCTGGCGCTACCCGTTCGTCGGTCGGGTGCCGTATCGCGGTTACTTCGACCCCGGGAGCGCCCGCGACGCCGCGGCGCGCTACGCCGATCGTGGCGACGACGTCTACCTGCGTCCGTCGGCCGCATTCAGCACCCTCGGCTGGTTCAACGATCCGCTCCTGTCGACCGCCATCTCGCGCGACTCGGTGGAACTCGCCGCGCTGGTCTTCCACGAGATCGCCCACAACACGCTCTGGGTGAAGAACGCCACCGACTTCAACGAGAGCTTCGCCCAGTGGGTCGGCTACCGGGCGGCCGCGCAGTTCTTCCTCGCCCGGCGTGACACCGCCCTGGCGGTGCGGGCGCTCGATCGCTGGCACGACGAGCAGCTGCTGGGTCGCTACTACGACCGATTGCTGGCGCGGCTCGATTCCCTCTATGCCAACCGCCCCACCGGGGCGGCGCTCGAGGCCGGCCGGACCGCGATCGAGGCATGGAGTCGCGACACGCTTGCCTCGCCGTTCGGCAGGGCGCTCAGGACGATCGACCCGGCCCGCCTCGGGGCACGGCCGATCAACAATGCCGCGCTGATCGGCGTCCGGCTCTACCGCACCGGACTCGATCTCTTCGAGAGCTGGTACTGGCGCAACGGCGAGGATCTCGCCGTGGCCGTCTACACCCTGCGCGAGTTGTTGCGCGACACCGAGGGCGACCTGGCCTGGAAGCTCTTCCGCGCCACGGTCCATCCTCCACCGCCACCCGAGTAGCTTTCGCACCTCACTTCGACCGGATGGACCACCGATGGACCAGGCCTTCGTCCAGCGCGAGCAGCCCCGCCTCCTGGCGGAACTCGCCGACTTCCTCGCCATTCCCAGCGTCAGCACCCTGCCCGAGCACGCCGATGACTGCCGCCGTGCCGCCAAGTGGCTGGTGGATCAGCTCTTCGCCCTCGGCTGTCCCACCGTCCAGCTGATCGAGGGCAACGGGCACCCGGTCGTGTGGGGCGAGAGCCCCGAGGTGCCCGGGGCACCCACGATCCTGATCTACGGCCACTACGACGTGCAGCCCGCCGATCCGCTCGAGGAGTGGCACACGCCACCGTTCGAGGCATCGATTCGCGACGGCAAGCTCTACGCCCGCGGGGCGATCGACGACAAGGGGCAGGTCTTCTGCCTGCTCAAGGCCTACGAGGCGGCTCGCGACAGCGAGGGTCGACCCCCGGTCAACGTGCGCTTCATCTTCGAGGGCGAGGAGGAATGCGGCGGTCAGGTGATCTTCGACCTCCTCTCGGCCGAGCCCGAACGCACTGCGGTCGACGCCGTGCTGGTTGCCGACATGGGGTACTACGCACCGGGGTGGCCGGCGGTCTACACCGCCCTCCGCGGCATGTGCTACGCCGAGCTGCAGGTGCGCACCCTGCAGCGCGACCTCCATTCCGGTTCCTATGGCGGCGTCGCCCCCAACGCGATCGAGACGATCTGCCGGATGTTGATGGACATCAAGCGGCGCAGCGGCCGGATCCGGGTGCCGAAGCTCTACAAGAGCATCATTCCGCCGAGCAAGGCCGAACGGCGCGGCTGGGCGACGCTGCCGTTCGACGAGGAGGCCTACCTGCGCGACGAGGTCACGGCGCGGGCGCTCACCGGGCTCGAGGGGTTCAGCGTCTTCGAGCGGACCTGGGCCCTGCCGACCTTCGAGATCCACGGCATCCGCGGCGGCTTCACCGGCGAGGGCGCCAAGACGGTGATTCCCGCTGCCGCCACTGCCAAGATCTCGCTGCGCCTGGTGCCGGGGCTGCCGCTGGCGTTCGTGCAGAAGCAGCTCCGCCGCGCGGTGGAGCGGGTGGCGCCCGAGTACGCCGACTGGGAGCTGCGGTTCCTCCACGGTGGCGACCCGGTGCAGATCGCGGTCGATGCGCCGGCCTTCGGCAAGCTCGATCGCGCCTTCGAGGAGGTGGTGGGGCGCAGCACCGTCGCGGTGCGGGCCGGGGGGTCGATCCCGATCGTCCCCGAACTGGCCCGCAGCGGGGCCCCGGTGTTGCTCACCGGAATCGGCCTCCCCGACGACGGACTGCACTCGCCCAACGAGAAGGTCGACGTGGAACAGCTGTGGGACGGGATCAGGGTCTTCGGGCGGTTCTTCGAGCTGATGGCGGAGGGATGAAGGTGTGAGTCCTGAGTCGTGACTCCCACCTCAATCCTCCCGCCGCGGCCGTCCTCCATTGGCGTACTGCGTCTCGATCCTGGTGTGGAGATCGTCGGCCCCGATCAATCCCTTTACCGAGGCGATGATCCCGGCCACGACGTCGTCGGCCCAGTATTCGTCGGTCCGGCCATCGTCGGGGAGCGCGGTCGCCTGGCGATCGAGGTAGTCGATCGCGGTCTGCTGCCACTCGGCAACGGGCGAGGCGACCAGTGACCAGGAGCCGGTGGCGCGCAGCTCGAGGGCGGCGAGGGCGTCGAGGTGCGGCTTGAGTTCCTGGGCGACGGGACCGCTGCGGAGGCGCTCGGCGACCAGGATCAGCACTGCGCGTCGGGTCGACTCCTGCGGCTCCGGCAGCGGGGCGAGATAGTGGCGCTGATCCGCCACCATCTCCGCGAGCCGGACACAGACCGCCCGAATGGCTGGCGTCAGCGCAGGCGGAGCCTCCGCCGCCCACGAGGCGGCGGCGAGCAGGATCTTGGTGATCGTCTCAGCGGCTGCGGCCGAAATCTGCTCGCTGTCAAGCGCATCAGGCATGGCAGGAAGGGTGGCGCGTCCGGGGGGGAATCGCAAGAGCGATGGGTGGTCTCACCGGGGCACCGTGCGGGGTTCGGCCACCCGGTCGAAGGCGGCGGCCATCGCGGCGATCACCGCGGTGCGCGCGGGTGCCCACCAGCGAGAGGGCGGGTCACCCCCGAGCTCCCTGGCAACCGAGGTCATCGTCACGCCATGCAGACCGCAGGGGACGATCGCCTCGAACCAGGCGAGGTCGGGATGGACATTGAGGGCGAAGCCGTGGAGCGTAACCCACTGCTTCACGTGGATTCCGATGCTGGCGATCTTGCGCCCCCCGGTCCACACCCCGGTGCGACCCGGATCGGGGCTGGCGGGCAGGCCCAGGGTGCCGAGGGCGTCGATCAGGGCTCGCTCCAGTTGGCGGAGGTACCAGTGGAGGTCCTGACGATGGCCGCGCAGGTCGAGGATCGGGTACCCGACCAGCTGACCCGGGCCGTGCCAGGTCACGTCGCCGCCGCGCTCGATCTCGACCACGGTGGCCCCGCGCGCCCGCAGCGCGTCGGGTGCGATCGGGAGCGAGGAGGCGCGGGTCCCGCGGCCCAGGGTATAGACCGGTTCATGCTCGACCAGGAGCAGCAAGTCATCCGGCTCACTGCCGTCGAGTCGCGCCAGGCGGAGGGCGCGCTGGAGCTCGAGCGTCTCGAGGTAGTCGCGGCGCCCGAGGTCGATCACCCCGAGCGGGGCGGTCATTGGGCTGAGGCGGTCGCGGCCGCCCGGCCGGCCGCGATGGCGAGCAGGCGCGCCAGGAGCAGGGCCAGCAGCGCCAGCACCAGCAATCCCGCCGGCCCGCCGATCTGGCGGGCAGCGATCGTCGCCAGCATCCCGGCCACCATTCCCGCCAGCACGCCGGTTGCCACCAGCCCGGTGCGGCGCCAGGTGTTGGCGATGCTCCGCATCAGCCGCCAGCCGACCAGTGCGGTGATCGGCATGGTCGAGACGGTGCCGAAGAGCAGCAGGTTGACGTAGGCGGCGCTGGGATCGATCTGCTGGCGGGTGGCCGCGACGTCGGGCCCGGCGAGTTGCAGCGTCCCCCACGTGACCAGCGCCAGACAGCAGATCGCGACCGCCGCCTCGGCGCCGATCGCGCGGACCGCCAGTGGCACCTGGTCGACGGTGGCCGCGGCGTCGCCCAGCGGGTTCGGCGAGACGGGTGGGGTGGTCATCCGAGGGGCCACGCCGCGATGGGCGAGGGGCGAGTGGAGTCGCGGCACGGTGCCACCCTTCGCTCCTCGCCTGTCGCCTGTCGCCTCAAATGTGCAGCGCCCGGCCCATCGAGTCGAGCGCCGCCTCGGCGATCGCCTCGGAGAGGGTCGGGTGGGCGTGGATGGCGAGGTCGACTTCCTCGACCGTGTACTCGCTGGTGCGGGCCAGCACCAGTTCGTGGATCATCTCCGAGGCATGGCCGCTCACGATGTGGGCCCCGAGGATCTCGCCGTACTTCTTGTCGCGGATGATCTTCACGAAGCCGTCGGTCTCGTCGGTGGCGCGAGCACGGCCGTTGGCCGAGAACGGGAAGCGGCCGACCTGATAGTCGTGGCCGGCAGCCTTGGCGGCCTCCTCGGTCATCCCGATGCTGGCCACTTCGGGGTGGCAGTAGGTGACACTCGGCACGTTGGAGTAGTTGATCGCGCCCGGCTGGTGACCGGCGATCACCTCGGCGACGTGCACGCCCTCGCGGGTCCCCTTGTGGGCCAGCATCGGCGGGCCGGCGACGTCGCCGATCGCGTAGACGCCCTTGACGCTGGTCTGCATCGTGGCGGGATCGACCTGGATGAAGCCGCGATCGGTCAGCGTCACGCCGACCTCCTCGAGGCCGAGGCCCTCGGTGTTGACCGCCCGCCCCGCAGCCATCAGCACCTGGTCGGCGGTGACCGTCTCGCTCTTGCCGCCCACCTCGAGGGTGAGCGTCGCCTCGTTGGCGCCGACGTCGGCCTTGACGACCTTCACGCCGGCCATCACGCTGATGCCGCGCTTCTTGTAGGCCTTCGCGATCACGTCGGAGCACTCGGCATCCTCGATCGGCAGGATGCGCGGCAGCGCCTCGATCAGGGTGACCTCGCTGCCGAAGGTGCGGAAGATGTCGGCGAACTCGGTGCCCACGGCGCCGGCGCCGACGATCGCGAGTCGCTTCGGTGCCTGCTCGAGGAAGAGCGCCTCGTCGGAGGTGATGACGACCTTGCCATCGACGGCGAGGCCGACCTGCGGAATCCCCTTGGTGCGCGACCCGGTGGCGAGCACCACCGCCTTCTTCGCCGTGAGCGTGTCGTCGCCGACCGTCACGGTGTTGGCCGAGGTCAGCACGCCGGTGCCCTTGAAGACGGTCACCTTGTTCTTCTTCATCAGGAACTCGGCACCTCTCGAGTTCTGGTCGGCGACCTTGCGCGAGCGTTTCATCGCCACGCCGTAGTCGCCGCTCACCTCGCCGGTGGTGATGCCGTTCGCCTTGGCATCGTGCTGGAGGCTCCGCAGCAGGGCAGCTGAATGGAGCAGCGCCTTGGTGGGAATGCAGCCGATGTTGACGCAGACCCCGCCCAGCTTGCCCCGCTCGACCACGGCGGCGCTGAGGCCGAGCTGCGTGGCCCGGATGGCCGAGGGGTAGCCGGCGGGACCGCCGCCGATGATGATGACGTCAAAGGAATGATTGGCCACTGCAGGGAACTCCGGTTCAGGTCAGTCGCTTCGCGAGGTCGATGGTCAATCGTCGATGGACATGGACCGCCGCCGGCTCGTCGGGCCGGCGATCGACCATCAGCCATCGACCATCGACTTCTACCACACCAGTGCCAGCGGATTCTCCAGCATCCCCACCAGCGTCTTGAGGAACTGCGCCCCGGTGGCGCCATCGATCACCCGATGGTCGCACGACAGGGTCATCCGCATCCGGCGCCGCACCACCACCGCACCGTCGACCACCACCGGCTTCGGCTCGAGGCGGCCGACCGCGAGGATTGCGGCCTCGGGCGGGTTGATGATCGCGGTGAACTCATCGATGCCGAACATCCCGAGGTTGGACACCGAGAAGGTGGCCCCGGTGTACTCCTCGGGCTGGAGCCGCTTGGCCCGGGCCCGGCCGGCGAGCTCCTTCACCTCGGCACCGATCTGGCGCAGCGACTTGCGGTCGGCGTGGCGGATCACCGGGGTGATGAGTCCCTCGTCGATCGCGACCGCCACGCCCACGTGCACGTCCTGCCACTGCCGGATCCGGTCGTCCATCCACCAGGCGTTGACCCACGGGTGTTGCCGGAGTGCACTGGCACAGGCGCGAATGATGATGTCGTTGAACGAGAACTTCCCCTCCGGTTCGCGGGCGAGCAGTGCGTCGCGCGCCTCGGCGGCGCGTTCCATGTCGGCCTCGGCCGTGAGGTAGAAGGTCGGGATCGGCCCGATCGACTGGACCAGCCGACGCGCGATGGCCTTGCGCATCTGCGACAGCGGCACGTCGGTGAAGCCGGACACATCGAAGCCGGCCGGCATCGCGGCGCCGACGGCCGGCCCGGTGCCCTCCACGTCGCGCTTGATGATCCGTCCCTCGGGTCCGCTGCCGGCGATCATCGCCAGGTCGAGGCCGCGCTCCTGGGCGATCCGGCGGGCCACCGGCGAGGCCTTGATGCGATCGCCCTGCTGCCGCGCCGCTTGCGGCGCGGACGGCTCCGGCGAGCTGGCAGCATCGTGCGCCGCGGGTGGCACGTCGGCGGGTACGGGCGCGGATGGCCCCGGCGTGGTGGCGGCATCCCGCGCCGCGGGCGGCGCGCCAGCGGGTGCGGCCGGTTTCGCCTCACCCCCCGGAATCGCCTCGCCCTCGGCGCCGATCCAGCCGACCACTTCGGCAACCGGCACCGTGTCCCCCGCGGCGGCGACCTGCCTGAGCAGCACGCCGTCGGCGCGGGCGACCAGCTCCATCACCGCCTTGTCGGTCTCGACCTCGGCGATGACGTCGCCGGTGGCGACCGCGTCGCCCTCGGCCTTCTTCCATTCGACGAGGCGTCCCTCTTCCATCGTGGGGGAGAGCGCCTCCATGACCACCTTGGTTGCCATCGGTCAGTCCCGGTAGCAGACGGCATGGATCGCCGCGATGATCTTCGTCGCGTCGACCTTGGCCGCCCTCTCGAGGTGCTTGTTGTAGGGCATCGGCGTATCGGCCTGATGCACCCGGCGAATCGGCGCATCGAGGTCGTCGAACGCCTCGCGCTGCACCACGTCGGCCACCTGGGCCCCGACCCCGGCGAACTCCCAACCTTCCTCGGCGATCACCAGGCGGTTGGTCTTGGCCACCGAAGCGAGGATCGTGGCGGTGTCGAGGGGGCGGATGGTGCGGAGGTCGATCACCTCGCAGTCGATCCCCTCTCCCTCGAGCGTCTTCGCCGCGTTGAGCGCCGGCGCCAACGTCTTGGAGTGGCAGACCAGCGTCGCGTCGGCGCCGGGGCGCTTGATCTCCGCCACGCCGATCGGGGTGAGGTACTCCTCGTCGGGTACCTCACCCTTCATGTTGTAGAGCATCTCGCCCTCGATGAACACCACCGGGTTGTCGTCGCGGATGGCACTCTTGAGGAGTCCCTTCGCATCGGCTGGTGTGGCGGGCGCCAGCACCTTGAGCCCGGGGATGTGGGCATACCAGCTCTCGAAGGCCTGCGAGTGCTGGGCACCCAGCTGCAGCGCCGCGCCCCCCGGCCCGCGGAAGACGATCGAGCAGGGGACCTGCCCGCCGCTCATGTAGCGCAGTTTCGCCGCCGAGTTGACGATCTGGTCGATCGCCAACAGGGCGAAGTTCCAGGTCATCATCTCGACCACCGGGCGCAGGCCGGTCATCGCGGCCCCGACCCCGATGCCGGTGAAGCCGAGCTCGGCGATCGGGGTGTCGACCACCCGCATCGGGCCGAATTCGTCGAGCAGGCCGCGCGACACCTTGTAGGCGCCATTGTATTCCGCGACCTCCTCGCCCATCAGGAAGACGTCGCCGTCGCGTGTCATCTCCTCACGGAGTGCCGCGTTGAGTGCGTCCCGGTACGTGAGCGTCGCCACCTTACGAGTTCTCCTGTTCGGGCGCGTACACGTCGGCCCACAATTGGCCAGGGTCGGGCTCCGGCGACTCCTCGGCGAACTGCACCGCGTCGGCCACCTCGGCCGCGACGTCGGCCTCGAGCTCGGCCATCCGGTCGTCGTCGAGCAGCCCCAGCTCGCGCATCCGGTCGGCGAGCAGGGTGATCGGGTCGCGATGCCGGTGTTCCTCGACCTCGTCCTTGGTGCGGTAGGTGCCGTGCGGTGCATCGGACATCGAGTGCCCCACGTAGCGATAGGTCTCGATGTCGAGCAGGGTCGGGCCGTCGCCGGCGCGGGCCCGGGCGACGGCCTCGTCCATCGCGTCGCGCACCGCGACCACGTCCTGGCCGTCGACGGTCACACCGGGCATGCCGTACGACTCGGCCCGCTCGGCCAGGTCGGTGATCGCCGCGGCGCGCCGGACAGCGGTGCCCATGCCGTAGCCGTTGTTCTCGATCACGAAGATCCCGGGGAGCTTCCAGAGCCCCGCCATGTTGAGGGCCTCGTGGAAGGTGCCGATGTTGGCGGCCGCCTCGCCGAAGAAGGTCAGCGCCACCTGGTCGGTGCCGCGATACCTGGCCGAGAAGGCCAGCCCGGCGCCGAGCGCGATCTGGCCGCCCACGATGCCGTGGCCGCCCATGAAGCCGAGCGAGGTGTCGAAGAGGTGCATCGAGCCGCCCTTGCCACCCGAGCAACCGGTGGCCTTGCCGTAGAGCTCGGCCATCACGCTCCGCGCCGACAGGCCACGAGCCAGCGCCTGACCATGTTCACGATAGGCGCTGATCACGTAGTCGTCGGCTCCCAGCGCCGAGATGCAGCCGACGGCGACCGCTTCCTGGCCGATGTACAGGTGACAGAAGCCACCGATCTGGCCGACGGCATACGCCTCGCCGGCGCGCTCCTCGAAGCGCCGGATCAACAGCATCTTCCGGAGCCATTCGCGGTAGGAATCGCTGTGGCGGGCCTCGCCCGCGGTGCGGGTGCTGCGTTGGGTCGAAGAGCCCATCAGCTGGTCCTTGCAGCCTTCGCCTGGTCGCTCTGCTCCCAGGCATGGTAGGAGGATCGCGTGAGTGGCGAGCTCTGCACGTGGGCGAAGCCCAGGTCGAGCCCGATATCGCGCAATTCGGCGAATTCGTCGGGAGCGTAGTAGCGCACCACCGGAAGATGGCCGTCGGAGGGACGCAGGTACTGCCCCATCGTGATGATGTTCACGTCGCTGCGCCGCAAGTCGCGCATGCAGGTCACGATCTCGTCCCACTCCTCGCCCATGCCGAGGATGATCCCCGACTTGGTGAGCGCATCGGCGTCCATCGCGCGGGCGTTGGCGAGCACCCGCAGCGCCCGATCATAGCGGCCACCCGGCCGCGCCAGTCGGTAGAGCCGCTCGGCGGTCTCGAGATTGTGGTTGAGGATGTCGGGCTTGGCATCCATCACGATCCGCAGGGCGCGCTCCGATCCCTTGAAGTCGGGGATCAGCACCTCGACCGAGGTGCCGGGGAGCCGTCGCTTGATCTCGGTGATGCAGCCGGCGAACGCTTCGGCCCCGCCGTTGGGGAGGTCGTCGCGGTCGACCGAGGTGATCACCACGTGCTGCAACCCCATCGCCTCGACCGCCTCGGCCAGGCGCACCGGCTCTGCGGGGTCGAACGCCTTGGGGGTGCCGTGCGAGACCGCGCAGTAGGCACAGTTCCTGGTACAGACGTCGCCGAGGATCATGAAGGTGGCGGCCTTGTGCTCCCAGCACTCACCGATGTTGGGGCAGCGCGCCTCCTCACAGACGGTGTGGAGGTCGAGCTCCCGCATCAGTCGGCGGAGTCGCAGGTACTCGCCGCCGCCCGGTGCCTTGACCTTGAGCCACGACGGCTTGCGCGCCTGGCTGATCGGCACCACCGTCGGCGGCGGGGCGGCCCCGACCGGGGCCTGACGACTGAGCTGGACGAGCGGTACGGCCACCGAATCTCCCCCTGGGCGGGTCGGAATGAGCCCGGAAAGATAGCCCTGCCTTGAAGATGGGCGCTATTCGCCCAGCGGGGGGAGGAGCGTGGATCGGGAGGGTAGGCTCAGTCTCCGCGGGGGGAGTGACGGGAGCACGATCACGGCTGGGCCTTCCCGTGGCCTACCAGTTCCAGAATCGTTCGGGTCGCACGATGTGGAGTTCCTCGGGGAGTGCTTCGCCGCCGATGGCCTGGGCCACCAGTTCGCCGGTGATGCCGGCCAGCAGGATGCCGTTGCGACCGTGACCGGTGGCGTACCAGAGCCCCTCGAGCCGTGGCTCAGGCCCGATGATCGGGCGACCGTCGGGGGTGCCCGGCCGGAACCCCGACCAGCGTCGCCGCGGCGTCAGCGCGGCGATCGCTGGATAGATCCCGGTGAGCCGGGCCAGCATCGCCGCGTCGGCCTCGGGGAACTCCCCAGCTCGAAGCCGGCGTGTTCCATGGTCGAGCCGGCGAGCATCTCGTCGCCGCGGCGGAGCAGGTAACAGTGGTCCCCGAAGACGGTGATCGGCTTGGCGTCGGCCGGCCAGTCAAACGCGAGCATCTGGCCCCGCACCGGCTCGATCGAAAGCGGTCGGGGCAGCTCCTCGATTCGCCCGGACCAGGCGCCGGCCGCGAGGACAACCACATCGCCGGCGTATCGGGTGTCGGCACCGACGACCCCCTGCAGCTCGCCACCGTCTCGCCAGAGGGCGGTGACCCGATCGTCGATGATTCGGGCCCCATGGGCCTCGGCATCGGCCAGCAGCGCGGCGACCAGTCGATCGGGGGCCAGGACAGCGTCCTCGGGCGACCAGAAGGCCCCCAGCCCGGGACGGAGCCACGGCCACCCCTCCTCCACCTCTGCGGGGTCGAGCCAGTCGGCGTGCTCGGCCTGCTGGCGCTGCCAGGCGACCTTGGCCTTGAAGGCGGCGACCTGGGTCTCGTCGGTGGCCACCTGGAGGATGCCGGTCTGTTCCAGGCCGATATCGATTCCGGTGGCCTCTCGAAGTAGCCCGGCCTCGCGCAGGTAGAAGGCCCGCCCGGCCACCGCGAGGTTGAACATCGGCTCCTCGGGGACGGCCTCGATCTGGGCCGCCAGCATCCCTGCCGCGGCCCGCCAGGCCTCGCCGGCGACCTCGGGACGCCGGATCACGGTCACCGAGGCGCCGGAGCCCGCCAGGGCTCGGGCACAGGCCGCGCCAACGGCGCCACCGCCAACCACGAGGACATCGCTTGAGTTGCTCATACGATTCGACTTGAAACCTTCACGGGGCCTCCAGCGTAACGATACCCGAGGGGGCGCACGGGGCGCCGCCAGTTGATGCAAGGGAGCACACCATGATTCGCAACATCGGCGGTTTCGCGGCCTTCGCCTTCGTGGCGTTGATCGCCTGGAAGATGCTCGCCGCGGTGTTCGGGGGCCTGCTTGCCCTGGTCCTCAACATTCTCTGGTGGGCCTTCGTCGGGTTCGTGATCTACACGATCATCAAGATCTTCTCGCCGGGGACCGCGACCAAGATCCGGGACACGATCCGCGGCGAGCGCAGCTCGACCGCCTGACCTAGAGGATTCCTCCCCCCCGGCCGGGGTCGCCCTGTGTATCGGGCGGCCCCGGCTGTGGTGCATGTTCGGGCGCGTATCGGGCCCGAAGCGCAGCGAGGTCGTCGCCGCCTCGCACCAGGCGGACCCAGTCGGTCGACCGGAACCAATCATCCGCCACCTGCGTGACAGCGGTCGGGGCTCCCCGGCCGAGGGCGTCGAGCATCCCCCCGAAGGTCGCGCCAGACTGCCAATGCGCCTGAAGGTAGTTCCGGTACCGGCGAAAGAACTCCTCGTCTCCCAGCGTCGCATTCATGAGCGCGAAGCCGATCGCCCCGAGCGTGTAGGATCGGTCGGTGAGGCCGGCGTCGCCAAAGCGGAGCATCGGCGTGGTCGACCAGGAGGTGTCGCTCGCCACGGCCCGGCGCAACCGGTCGAGACGGACCGAGAGCGCACTGTCGGCGTTGTAGCCGGCCGAGATCTCTCGCGCCATCCGGTACTGCAGCCACATGGCCAGCCCCTCGTTCCAGCGGGCCGACGGCAGGTCGACATCGTGGGCATTCCAGAGGTGACTCAGTTCGTGGTAGAGCTGCGGCAGCTGGTCCGGGTCGCCGAAGGCCTCGGCGGTCTGGATGATCCCGCCGGTGGCGCTGGCCTGTGAGCCCCAGCCGGAAGGAATCTCGATCACGGTGACCCGCGCCGCCGAAGGCAGCGGACCGAACCACGTCGCGAACCGATCCATCGCCTCATTGGCCGCCGCGAGCAACTGTCTGGCGCCGCCGGTGTCGGCCGGAAAGGCAAAGGTGGTCACCCCGCCGTCCGTCAGCCGCTGATACGGCGCGATCGCAATCAGCAGGAACGGCACCGGGGCCGTCGAGCGGTAGCGCCAGGTCACGGCGTTGCCCTGCTCGGTGCGCGTTCCGGGTGCGCCCGCATTGGCGACCGTCAGTCCCCGAGGCACCGTCACCTCGGTGGCAAAGGTGAAGTCGGCGCGGGTGGCACGCCGGTTCCTGGCGAGCGAGAGCGATCCGACGACCGGGAAGGCGAGGGCGTCGGCACGAAGGATGGTGAAGTCCGGATCGACATGATCCCGGACGTATTGCATCCCGGTCTCGGTGTACGGGGCGATCGCGCCCGCATAGTGGACCCGGACGCGCGTCGAGCCGCCCGGTTGGAGCGGGACCTGGGGCCTCACCATGACGGCCCGGACCTGCCAGGCGGCGAAATCCTCGAACTCGGCCAGCCGCTGGTGCCAGGCGAGCGGCATCCCGGTGCCGTTGTCGACCTGCTCCACGCGGAGCAGCCGGTTCAGCAGGAGGGGAATCGTCGCGATCGGTCGGGACCCGCGGTTGATCAGGGTGAGGGTCGCGGTGCCCGTGAGGCTCGCCTCGGCCACGTCGACCGTGGCCTGCAGGTCGAGGTGCCTGAGGGTCGGCAATGGCTCGAGCGAATCGGGTGCCGGGGCCGACAAGGCGGCCATGGCGACCAGCACAGCGGAAAGGGAAACCATCACGGACCTCCTGGGCCAGTGATGCCTGGGGCGCCTCCCGGGTCGCTGGTGGTGTCATTCGGTTCGGCGGCTGGGCTCGCCGGCCGTGGTGAGGAGGAGTGCAGGTGCACGATCCGCCAGGTCCCGTCGGGCAGCTTGGCGATGATCAGCGTCGCCACGCCGACCCGGAGGACATCCGACGCGAAGCTCGGCAGCCAGCGGTACTCCATCACTCCCCAGACGAACGCCCCCCGGCTCGCGACCCGAGTGGTCACCAGTTGCAGGATGCCGCCGAGGCCGACGCCGGCGAGTCGAGGTACCGAGCCGCGAGGCTCCCCGTCGGCGATCACCAGGGCATCGTCGGCGAACAGCGAGTCGGGTTCCGTCAGGTCGTTCTCGCTCTGGACCAGTCGGCTGATGAAGGTGTTGGCGACCGAGTCGGCCTCGAGTGCGGCCATGGTGGTGGTGACCTGCGGCGCCGTCGTCGGCATCACCTGGGGTGGCGGACTGCCACCACCGCAGGCCGTCAGGGCGAGCAGCACCAGCACCGTGCGTTCAGGCGTCGGCCGGATTGATCGGATGCTCCAGGGCATCGATCACCCCCCAGGCCAGCAGTGGGATGAGGATTTCGTGGTGTCCGGTGATCTGGATCCCGGTGCCGCCGGTCCGGGTCGGTCGCTGCACCACATTCATGCGGGGGCGATAGTGGCGGATCATGTCGAAGTCGGCCGCGAGGAAGTCGCGCGGCCGTCCCTCGCCGAGGTTGCGCGCCACGGTGAGTGCCTTGAGGAACACCTCGGGCATCATCACCGCGCTGCCGATGTTGAGCACCGCACCGCCGTCGTCGATCGTCGGGAGCACCCCGGCCAGTCGTCGGAAGTCGCGCGCTGCGGTGTCGCCGAGGGCGGCGCCGTCGAATGATGGGTGTTGATGAATGATGTCGGCGCCGATCGCGGGATGGACGGTGAGGCCGATGCCGTGGGTGCGACAGGCCAGCAGCAGCGAGGTGTCGGTGCCCGGAAGATCGTCGCGCGCCGCCAGCGCGTTGGCGAATCCCTCGCCGAGACCCTCGTCGCGTCGGGCTGCCCCGGTGATGGCGGCGTTCATCTCCGCCCCGGTCTCCTCGACCATCCCGAAGGTGCCGTCGGCGAGGCCGGCCTCGACATCCTCACTGGTGCCACCGAAGGCCGCCAGCTCGTAGTCGTGGATCGCCGCCGCGCCGTTCATCGCCACATGGGTCACCACGCCGCGAGCGATCAGGTCGGCGAGCAGCGGGCCGAGTCCGACCTTGATCACGTGGCCACCGAGGAGGACCACCACGCCGCGGCCGTGTTCCGTCGCGGCCACCAGGTGGGCGATCACCCGGCGCAGGTCGCGGGCGGCAAGGATGTCGGGGAGCGAGGCGAGGAACGCCGTCAGGGACCGATCGGCCCCCGGCGTCGCGGCAAGCAGCGAGGCGTCGACCTTGTTGCGCCGACCTGCGAAGGGGACCGTGCGCAGCCGGGTCGGATCGGCCTCGTGCGGCGTCATCCGCCGCCGGGGGCCGGGGTGAACTTCTTGAGCGAGAGCTTCACCGTGCCGAAGTAGTAGGTCGACTCGATCTCCAGCGGGATGCGACGGGCATCATCGGTGATCCAGAGTTTCGCCTTCGACGCCTTGCTGAACATGCCGCCATCCTCGTTCACGATGGGGCGCAACAGCAGCGCCGGCACCTTGGTGCCGTCGGGCAGTTCCTTGGTGTCGCGCTTCTCGACCTTGATGATCACCGGGTTGAGCTCGGCGCGGAAGTAGTTGTTGAAGCGATACGTCTTCTTGAGCTCCAACGGGATCGTGCGCACCCAGTACATGAAGGCGATGTCGTCGAGCGGACGTGCCGGGGTCGGCTTGACCTCGGCGTTGTCGTTGCGGCGGAAGAAGCCCGAGTCGGGGTAGATCCGGAAGATCTCGTGCCGGGCCTTGCCGTTCTCGGTGATGTCCTTGCTGAAGCGACGCGAGATCCAGTCGTCGATCCCGGTCCACGACCGGATCTTGCTGCTGCTGGCGTACTTGGCGACGCCGGCGTTGATCGTCACGTCGGTCTGGAAGTCGAACTGCCATGACGGGACGCCGCGCACCGTGTCGATCTTCTCGACGGTGAGCGTGGCCTGGCCCACGTTGAAGAGCGTCCACTTGCCGCCGTACTCCAGCTTCTCGCCCACGCCAAAGGGCGCGGCCGGGTGGGCGGCGACCGGTGGTGAGGCGACGGCCTGCAGGGCGAGCATCACGGCGCTGAGCATCATGAGACGACTTCCTTGTTTCGCGACGACCCCCGGGACTGGCGCTCCCGGGTCGGCATCGCGCCGGCTGGGGGGGCAGTCAGGCGCCCACGTGCATGCCAGAGTGCGCGGGCGAGCGGCCACGGCTCGATCCGGCTGGGACGCTGGCGCCGGTCGGCGTGCACCGTGATCGGCACGCTCTCGGTGCGCCGCGCTCCTGCCGCCGCCCAGGCCACCAGCTCCGCGTTCGCCGCCCACCCCTCGGTGGTGAGCCACCGGTCGGGACGGTCGCGAAAGGCATGGCGCAGGGCGACGAGCCGGAAGGCCGCCACCCCGGAGACGACATCGTGCACCCCCGGCACACGGACCCGGCGGCCCAGCAGCCGCGAGGCCCAGCGCCGGATCAGGCGTCGGCCGCGGCGCTCCTCCCCGACCAGGGTGCCTTCGCCGACGACCAGGTCGGCTCCCGAGTCGAGCCGCTTGAGGAAGTCCTCGAGCTCGGCCGGGTCCACGGTGTAGTCGGCAGGCCAGAGGATCGCCGCGTCGCGCTTGTGCCGGTCGGACTGGTCGAGCGCGTGGCGCAGCAGCCGCTCCACGGTGGCGGCGTAGCCGATCGGCTCGTCGCTGCGCAGCACGGTGAGTTGCAGCGCCTCGGTGTAGGGCTCCAGCACCTCCGCGGTGGCATCGCTCGAGGCGTCGTCGCCCACCAGCAGCTGGTACTCGCGCCGCGAGGCCTGGAGGACCTGGCGGATCTTCCAGAGCACCAGGCCGATGGTGGCGGCCTCGTCGCGGGCCGGAATGCAGAAGTAGATCATGGTGTGGGGCTGGTCATGGCGAGCGAACGATACACGTCGAGCGTCCGCCGGACCAATCGGGCCACGTCGAATCCCTCGGCGGCGGCCCGCCCGTCGCCCGAGAGCCGCTCGTGTTGCGCGGGGTCGTCGAGCAGGGTGGCGACGGCGCCGGCCAGTGCGCCGGGATCGCCCGGGGGCACCAGCAGGCCGCCGCCGGCGGCCAGCGACTCCGGCAGGCCGCCGGTGGCACTGGCGACGACCGGCACGCCGAGGGCGAGGGCGTCGAGGACCGACGAGCCGAAGCCCTCGCTTCGCGATGGCTGGACCTTGACCCGGGCCCGTGCGACGACGGCCTCGGGGTGCTCGACGTGTCCGGGAAACTGCACCACCTCGTCGAGTCCCAGCGTCTTCCGGCGCTCGAGGAGCGCATTGCGCTGGGGGCCGTCGCCGAGGACGACCCACTCCACCGCAGGATGCGTGGCATGGAGTCGGGCTGCGGCGTCGAGCAGCACGTCGACACCCTTCTCGGGGGTGAGGGCCGCGACGCAGACCACGAACGGCGCGGGGTCGCGCCGCGGCAGCACCGCCGCAGGCCAGGGAGGCAGCGGATCGAGCCCATCTTGATCGACCGCCGGGGGAATCACCGTGACCCGATCGGCCGGCAGCCCGACGGCGAGGATCCGGTCGCGCACCGGTTGGGAGAGGGCGATCCCATGATCGACCCGCTGCCAGCGACGGGCATGCCGGATCGGGAAGTCGACCCGCCGGGTGACCACCAGTCGCGCCGGCCTGATGCGGATCGCCGCGTCGGCCAGGGTGTGAGCGTGACTGTCGTGGGCGTGCACGATGGTGTCCGGCGTGATGGCGGCGAGGAGCGCCGCGACCACTCGTGGGTCGAGGCCCATCGACCAACGCACCAGGTTGGCGGTCACGCCGGCCGCGACCAGTCGCTCAGCGAGCGTGGTCCCGCTGCCGGTCACGACCGACGTTGCCACGTCGGGTCGCGCGGCGAGGCCGCGCGCCAGCAGCAGCACCTGCCGCTGCCCACCGCGCCACTCGCGCCCGCTGGCGACGTGGATGACCTGCAGCCGGGTTGATTCCTGACCCGTGGTTGTCGAGACTTGATTCACCAGCCTGAACGTCCTTTCGGGAACCAGCCATGATTCGTGCCAATGCTCGCAGCCGACTGCGCGAGGCCGATCTGCAGCTCGTCCTGATCGTCCTTGCCGCCGGCAATGCCACTCGCCGTGCCGACCTCGAATGCCGTCTCGAGCGCGAGGGGCCCGATGCGCTTCTCGACCATCCCGGGCTCCTCGAGCGTCTGCTCGCGGCTCGGACGATCATCGCGCCGTCGCCGGCGCTGTTCATCTACGTGCTGGTGCGTCGCCATCTCCTCGACAGCGGCCTGGCCGACATCGAGCTGGCCGACTACCTCGCCGCCCTGCTGCTCGACTTCGGCCAGGGTGACCGTGCCCGCCACGTGACCGTGGGCGACGGTGTGGCGCACGACTACCTCACCGGCCTGCTCGCCACGATCGAGGCGAGCGACGGTCCCGACCGGTTCCTCGTGACGGTGCACCTCGGCAACTACGCCCTCTGGCTGGCCGGGCTCTTTCCCGACCGGATCGCCGCCCGCCACGCGCGTCGCGGCGGACCCGATGTCAGCTACTACGACCAACTCGGCCGACGGGGATTCGCCGTGGCCAGCAGTCATGCCATGGCCAACGCGGCGGGACTCGACGGCCTGCTGGCGACAGCGGCCGAGCGATTCCCGGCGCTCCGGTCGACCCTCAACCGACTGAGTGACCTGGTGTTCTTCCCGCAGGTTGTCACGCCCGACCGGATGCTGCGTGACCTGCGACGCGATGCGGCGTGAGGCCCCGAGTCACTCGGGGCCGAAGAGCGGACAGCGGGGATCCTCGATCGTCGCCGCGGTGACCCGGAGGCCATAGAGCGGCAGGATCGTGTCACCGACATCGATGGTGCCCAGGGTGATCGCGCCGCGGACCGGCTGGCCATCGAAGACCAGGATCCCCTTCGGGCCATCCGCCTGATCGACGAGCAGCACCCCGTAGCCAGGCCGGGCCTGCTCCGGCGCGGTCCCCTCGACCGAGGCCACCAGTCGGGCCGAGTCGTTTCGGCTCATCAGCACCCTGGTCACCGGGCCGGCGACGAATCGGCCCGGCAGGGTGTCCGGGACCATCGGAGCCACGGCGAGGCCGTCGCCGCGCGCGAACCCCTCGAGTGCCACCAGCGGGCCGGTGAGCGCCGCGATGCCACATGCCGGCGAGGGTCGGTCACCCCCGCCGCAGGCGGCTACCGCCAGGGCCAGGGCGACGGCGGGTAGCTGAATCCTTCCCATCGAAGCCTCCGTCGGGGACTGGGACCGAAATCTACCCCCGCCAGCGGCTTGCTTGACCGCTTGGGCCACGGCGACCTACCATTGTCGGTCCCACCACACCCGCATGCCCTCCTACGGATGAGCTTCGACGACATCAAGGCCCACCTCGACCGGCTCTTTGCCCAGCGTCCGTCCGGCTCCACCAGGGAGCAGGCCGGTGCCCTGCGCGAAGCGCTGATCGAGTTCCGGGTCGCGGTCGACCAGCTGCGCGAGGGGCTGGCCCGAACCGAGACCGACCTGGACCGGACCCGCCGCGAGCTGGTCGACTACGAGCGCCGGGGCCGACTGGCGGCCGAGATCGAGGATGCCGAGACGGTGCGGGTGGCCGAGGAGTTCGTGACGAGGACCCGGCAACGGGTCGACCTGCTGGAACGCAAGGTGATCGTCCTGCGCGACGAGTTGGTGATCGCCGAGCGCGAGATGGAGGACACCCACGAGCGCTTTCGCCGGGCGACCCACGGGTTGCCGAGCGAGCCGGTGCGCGAGCGCCTCGCGGATGACGACGGCAGCGGCACGACCCCCGACGACCCGCGGCTCGACCGCCAGGCCCGCGAGGCCGCGGTCGATGCCCAACTCGAGATGCTCAAGAAAAAACTCGGACGGGAGTGAGCGTGAACCAGGCACCCAGGACGGGATTCTTCGGCCACCCGGTCGGACTCCGCACCCTCTTCCTGACGGAGATGTGGGAGCGGTTCTCCTTCTACGGGATCCGGCCGCTGCTGATCCTCTTCATGTCGGCCGCGCTGCTCGACGGCGGGTTCGGCTTCGAACGGACCCAGGCGGCGGCAATCGTCGGGATCTACTCCGCGTCGGTCTACCTCTCGTCGCTGCCGGGTGGCTGGATCGCCGACCATTGGCTCGGCTTGCGACGGGCGATCTCCACCGGCGCCCTGCTGATCACGTTGGGCCACCTGTCGATCGGCCTCTCGGGCTTCGCCGGCGACGGCCGGGCCGGCAGGAGCGTCTTCTTCCTCGGCCTGGTGCTGATCGTGATCGGCACCGGCCTCTTGAAGCCGAACATCTCGGCGATCGTCGGTGACCTCTATCCCGAGAGCGGTGCCCGGCGCGACGCCGGGTTCTCGATCTTCTACATGGGAATCAATACCGGCGCGATGCTGGGCCAGCTCGCCACCGGCCTGCTGGGTGAGAAGATCGGCTGGCACTGGGGCTTCGGCATCGCCGGCTTCGGCATGTTCCTTGGCCTGGTGTCGTTCCGGTACTTCGCGCCGCGCACCCTGGGCGATCTCGGGCTGGACATCGTGCGCGACCCCGACCCCGCGGTGCAGGCCACCCGGGAGCGCCGGGTCAAGACGGGAGTGGTCGCGATGGTGGCGATCCTCGTCGCGGTCTTCCTTGCCGGCGCGGCGGGACTGTTCACCATCGATCCCCAGGCGGTCGGCGAGAGCTACGTCGTCGTGCTCCTCGCGATCGCGGTGGCCTTCTTCGGCTACGTCTTCCTCTTCGGCGGGCTCGACCGCGACGACATGAAGCGGGTGTTCGTCATCCTGGTGCTCTTCGTGTTCGCGTCGATCTTCTGGGCGGCCTTCGAGCAGGCGCCGACCTCGCTCAACCTCTTCGCCCGCGACTTCACCGACCGGACGATCTTCGGCTGGCAGATGCCGGCCCTCTGGTTCCAGTCGATCAACTCCTTCTTCATCATCGTGCTGGCACCGGTGGCCGGGGCGGTGTGGATCGCCCTCTCGAAGGGGCCGGGCGACCTGTCGAGTCCCGCCAAGTTCAGCATGGGCCTGGCGTTCGCCGGTGTCGGCTTCGCGCTGATGGTCTTCGCCGCCAACAAGGTCGTCGCCGCCAACGGAGCGCTGCTCGTGGCGCCATGGTGGCTGGTCGGGAGCTACTTCTTCCAGACCATCGGTGAGCTGTCGCTGTCGCCGGTCGGGCTCTCGTCGATGACCAAGCTGTCGCCCCGGAAGTACCTGGGTCAGATGATGGGGATCTGGTTCCTGGCCGCCGCGGTCGGCAACCTGATCGCGGGACTGGTCGGCGGACGGGTCGACCCCGAGAAGCTCGAGCAGATGCCCCAGCTGTTCACCATGACGGCGGGCTTCCTCTTCGGCTCGGCACTGATCCTGGCGCTGATGATCGTGCCGATCCGCCGGATGATGCGGGAGACGTCGCAGCAGTAGGACCCAGACCGGAGACCGGAGAACGGAGGACGGAGAGCCGGGATCTGCGGGGCTGTTTCCAGCGCCGGGTCCCGGCTCGTTCGGCTCGGGTTGGCGCATCAGGGGGTGACGGTGGAGTTGGCATATCAATATTTCTTGATATAATTCGCCGACCTCAGCCTCCGGGATCCCGATGATCACCCTGCGCCGCGCCCAGTCCACCGACCTTCCCGCCATCAAGCTGCTCCTGCGGGGCGAGGCGCTGCCGCTGGGCGGCGTTGAGGCGGCCCTCGACGGCCTCGTGGTCGCCGACCGGTCAGGGGAGGTGGTCGGGGTCGGCGGGCTCGAGCGGCGCGGCGATGTGGCCTTGCTCCGCTCGCTCGCCGTCGCCCGGGCAGGGCGCGGTGCGGGGCTTGGGCAACGCCTCGTGGCCCGGCTGCTCGATCAGGCGCGCGAAGGCGGAGTGACGTCGCTCTGGTTGCTCACCGAGGGCGCCGAGGGGTTCTTCGAGCACTTCGGCTTTCGCCCGGTCTCCCGCGATCAGGTGCCTGAGGCGATCCGCACCAGCCATGAATTCAGCGAGGCCTGCCCGGCCACTGCCACCGTGATGGTCCGTCGCGTGGCTCCGCTCGGCATCCTGGTGATCTGCACCGCGAACAGTGCCCGCAGCCAGATTGCGGAGGCGCTGTTGCGACACCGAGGTGGTGACTTGATCCGGGCCGCCAGCGCCGGAACTGCTCCCGGCCCTGGTCCCCACCCGCTCGCGGTGGACGCACTGGCTGGCCTCGGCATCGACTGGGCTGGCCATCGCAGCAAGTCGCTGGACGAGGTCGGCGGCGACTGGGACCTGGTGATCACGGTCTGCGACGACGCCCAGGAGGCGTGCCCGGTGGTGCCCGGTCGGTTGATGGTGCATTGGGGACTGCCCGACCCCGCGGCGGTGCAGGGCGACCGCGCGGAGTGCATGGCGGCGTTCACGGCCACGGCGGCGGAACTTGACCTGCGGATTGGCGCGCTGCTGGCGCTGCCGCTGGGGGCGATGACGAATGCGGAGGTGGCGGAACGGACGAGAGGCTCAACGTCCAACGCTTAACGCTCAACGGTTGATCTTTAGCGCTGAACGCCAAGGGTCGGGCCCTCCGTCCAGCCTTCCGCGTCAAGCGTTCAGCCTTGAGCGTCAGGCGTTTCGCCTTCAGGGTTTCATCGACAGCACCGGATAGGCGGCGTCCTCGGGCGCGCCACCATTGGGCCAGTCGTGCTCCTTGCCTGGGAGGTCGGGGCGGGGGCGCGAGGTGACGTAGGCGGCCACGTCGAGCGCCTGGGTGTCGGTGAGCGTGCCGGGCAGGTCGAACGGCATGTTGTGGCGAATGAAGCCCGCCGCCGTCCGAATCCGCGCCATCCCGGCGCCGATGTTGAACGAGCGCGGTCCCCACACCGGTGGGGCGAGTGGGCTGCCCTGTCCATCGGGACCGTGGCATCGCGCACAGACGGTGGCCCAGACCTGGGCTCCGGCCACCGTGTCACCCTGGAGCGCGGTTGGCCTGGGCACGCCTTGCCCGGGCACCTTGGAGCCGCCGGGGATCCCGTGGCTGGCGTGCGCCAGCCAGGCCACCATGTCGCGCATCCTGGGGTCGTCGGGTGCCATCGGCGTGCCGTTCATCGATCGCTGCAGGCAGCCATTGATCCGGTCCTCGATGGTGAAGACCCGGGCGGCTCGGCCGTTGTACTGCGGGAAGCGGCCATAGGTGCCGACCAACGGATTGCCATCGGGACGCATGCCCTTGTCGAGGTGACAGGAAAAGCAGGTCAGGTCGTTGCCGACATGGTCGGGCAATGAGTCGGCGGTGTAGCGGAGGATCGCCTCGCCCCGACGAATGCTGACGCCGATCGGTCCGTCGGGAATCGGCGCCAGCGTGTAGGCCGGGATGCTGTCGGTGGCGGCCTCAGCGACCGGAGCCTGCGGCGCACTGCAGGCAGCCACCGCGAGGGCGACGATCGGGAAGAGCCGTCGTGGGGTGATCGTGCGTGCCATCGAGGCCTCGGTGGGGTGACGACTCAGCGGGGGCTGTGCAGACCTGCAGGAGGGCCCGAGAACGGGCTGATGTGCGTCAGCGGCCGGCTTCGATCCACATCCGCACGGCGATCACGACCAGGAAGATCGCGAAGCCGCGCTGCATCGTGGTGCTGTTGACGTGCTGGGCGAGCTTGGCGCCGAACCACGCGCCGAGGAAGAGCCCCACGGCGATGATCCCACCCGCCCTGAGGTCGACGTGCCCGGCACGCCAGTACTCCGCCACACCAAGCAGCCCGACCGGCAGCAGCAGGGCGACCAGCGAGGTGCCGGTCGCCTTGTGGATCGGGAATTTGGCGAGTCCCACCAGCGCCGCCACGATCACCACGCCGCCCCCGATGCCGAAGAGGCCCGAGAGCACACCGGCACCGAGACCGATCGCAGCGAGAATCGCGTTCAGAAGAGGAGCTCCATGCCGAAACGAATCTGGCGTGGGGGACCATAGACGAACAAGGGCTGGCTGTAATCCCGTGCCGCGGCGAGGTAGAGCGGGAAGAGTTCGTCGTGGCCCGCGATCCGGCCGTCACCGTTGAGGTCGCCGAAACGCCGGTAGCGGGGTGACTCGAACGGGATCGTTTGCGGATTGGCCTGATAGGCCTGCTCGGCGATGGTGTTGAGATAGGTCTCCGAGGCGTTGGGATTGCCGGTGTCGCGACGCACCGACAGGACATTGCGGACGTTCGCGACGTTGCGCACGTCGAGGTAGAGGCCGCCACGGAACCGGCCCAGCCGGATCGGCTTGCGGAGCAGCATGTCGAGGGTCCATTGCGACGGCAGCCGGGAGCCGTTCGGTTCCGCTGCCAGCGAGTCGCCGGAGATGTCGGTGCGGGAGAACGGCAGGCCGGTGCCGTAGCGCAACACCGCCGAGGCGAGCACCGAGCCGAACGGGTGGCCACCCAGGATGGTGGGGCCGGCCCGTTCGTGGAGTTCACCATCGAAGGTCGCGATCAGCGCCAGGCGCCGGTCGAAGTCGAGCGGGAACTGGGCCCGCGCCGGGGCGGCCAGCGTGTCGCCGGTGTTGGGGTCGATCCGGACCAGGCGGTTGAGCTGAAACGCGTCGGTGACCGTGCCCTCCGCGCGCTGAACCACCATCGCCAGGCGGCTGCCCCAGCCGTCGACTCGCTCGCGCTCGAAGATGATCTCGGCACCGATCACGTTGCCGACATCGGCGTTGACGAATTGGCTCGAGTCGGGGTTCACCCCCAGCGGCGCGGTGGCCACCAGTCCCTCGAGGTTCTTGGTGTAGACATTGAGCTTGAGCGAGGTCTTCTCCCGGACCCGGATCCGGCCCGAGAGCTCGAACTGCGTGCCCTGTTCGAAGCCGAGATCGGGATTCCCCTGCCGGAAGCGGCCGGTGCGCGTCGTGTCGTCGAATGCCGCGTCGACCAGGTATTGCAGGTCCGGCGGCTGGGAGAAGCGGCCGATGCTGCCGACGACGGTGGCCCCGTTGAGGACCGTCGAGACCGCGGCGCGCGGATTGATCGAGGTCCGGGTGCCAAGGGTGGCGTTGTTGAGATCGGCGCCGGGGTCGAAGCCGTCGTAGCGCACACCGATCGTGAAGCCGAGATCGCTGGCCCGGGCCTGGGCCTCGACATAGGCGCCGGTGATCAGTGGCGAGAACGATGAGGCGGTGGGTGGCGGGACGTCGCCGCCCACCGGTTCCGCCGCGAGCACCCGCTGGAAGGTCTGCACGTCCTGTGACGCATAGAGTCCGCCGAAGGAGAGGTCACCGTTCTGCCCCAGGCCGACGCTGAGGTCGAGCTGGCCGCGCATCTCGGTGAAGGTGTTCCACGAGATCTCGCCGCTCGAGGCGGAACCGAGAAAGAACCCCGGCACCCCCCACGGGGTGCGGTCGGAAAACTCCGGCGGCGTGAAGCCGGCAATCGCACTGCGGGTGCTGAGAGTGTCCTGCGCCTTGGCGAGCGCCTCGCCACGGATGTCGAAGCGCGACCCCGTGAACGCCCCGAAGGTATAGTCGGGTGGTGCCACGGCACCGCGGATGAACTCGCGGTCGAAGTAGCCGATTCGCAGGTCACCGAGCACCGGGTGTGCGCTCGAGCCGGGGAGCAATTGGAGGTGCCCCGAGAAGAGCTTGCCATCGACCCGGCGACCCGGCCCGAAGTTGGGGTCGTACTTGAAGCGCTGGTCGTAGAGATACTGCTGCTCGGTGCTCAACAGGCCGAACACGCGGCCGATCACGCGGTCGCCGGCGGGCACGGTCAGCTTGCCGCCGGCGGTCCAGCTTTCGCCACTGTTGTGCGGCAGCGGTCGCGGGGTGTCGAAGCGCGGATCACGGGGGTCGCTGGCCGCAGGCGCGTTGACCGCGTCGTAGTCGAGTCGCGCCGAGAGGTCGATCACCCCGACCACCGTTGCCCGTCCGATCAGGGGACCGTCGGCTTCGGCCACGATCCGGTCGAGGCCGAGGTCGGCGATGCCGGACATCGGTCGATCGGTCTCGTAGGCGAGCCGTCCACGCCAGGTGTCGCCACCATCGCGGGTGGTGACATTGACGAGGCCCGACAGCGCCTGGCCGTACTTGGCACTGAAACCGTTGGTGACCAGCTGGGCCTCGGTGATCAGGTCGGGCGGAATCCGGATCGCCGGACCGTTGGTCGAGGCGCTGAGCTGGTTCTTGAGGCCGAGCCCATCGAGCACGAAGGCCGATTGGCCCACCCGTCCGCCGCGGTACGATCCCCCCACCACGCCGGCCTGCAGCGCGATCGCGTCCTCGAGCGACGACACGGGAAGGCGGCGAAGATCCTCCTCGCTGATCCGTTGCACGGTCTGGGTCGCCAGCGGGTCGAGCACCGGGTCCTGCACTCCGACGGCGACGAGATCCTGCAATTGCACCGCGGTCGGGGCGAGGCGCACATCGACCCGCACGATCTCGCCGGCACGCACGAACACACTGTCGCGGCTGGCCGGCCGGTAGCCGGGCCACGTCACCGCCAGGGTGTGGAGGCCGGCCGGGATGCCACGGAAGCGGAACTCGCCGCGGGGGTCGGTGGTGGCGCGGTAGCGCCCGCCGTCGAGTCGCACCTCGACCCCGGAGATGGGAGCGTTGGTGGAGGCATCGGCCACCATGCCCACCAGGCCGCCGGAGGCCTGCGCGACAAGGGCGGCACCAGGCAGGGCCACGGCGAGGAGCAGCAGCGCGACGCGAGAGCGGAGGAAGGGCATCGGACGTCCTCGAGCAGGGGGACAGTCGGAAGTCGCAGCGGCCAGCATGGTGGAGGCCGTCACTGGAGGTCGAACCGGTAGAGGTCGCGCTGGCCGAGAAGGACACTCGCGGCCACGAGCGAATGACCGTCCGGACTCGCCGCGAGCCTCGTCCAGAGTGCGCCATTCAGGGTGAGCCGGATGTTGAGCGGGTCGAGCGATCCGTCGGGCTGTACCTCGCCGATTTCGCTCCTGGTCTCGAATCCGCCCGGGGGCGACGGCAGGATCCGCGTGGAGTGCTGGCTCACCAAGAGGCGGCCCTCCACCACCGTGAAGCCGTCGAGTGCCCCTTCATACTCACCCGCGACGGGAGCACGACCGTACACCGCTTCCGGGGTGCCGCCAGCGAGCGACACCCGGAAGATCGTGTCGGCCACCACGCTGAAGGAGCCGCTCCCCGGCGGGGCGGAATAGGTCGGCCGGTGGAAGTAGGCCATTCGGGTTGAAGGGTCGAAGGCCCACCCCACCGCATCGGTGGCCGGGGCGATCGGGGTCACGCTGGCCGGGGTGGTGGCGACATCGATCCGCGAGATCTCGACGCCCCGGTAGGTGGTGTCGACCGGCCCATTGGCGTACTTGGGGCCGATGTAGGCCTTGGTCGCCAGCACCAGGATCGTGTGGTCGTCCTCGCGCACCGGACCCAGCAGATAGAGATAGTTGTCGCTCCCTCCGGCGGGTCGGCCGAGCAGGGGCAGCACCTCGCGGGCGTCGCGCAGGGCGTCGAGCTTGGCGACATAGAGTCCCGCCACCTGGGGCGACTGGTTCCCGGTGCCAGACGAGTAGCGGGTATACGCGACCGTCTGGTCGTCGAGGAGCACCGCCGAACGGAAGTCGTCCGAGCGGCTGGCGTCGTTGGTCTCCCAGGCGCAGAGACTGGCGAGGCGTTGCCCGCCGGCGATCGGCAGGAGCCCGGCGCAGAAGTCACGATCCGCTGTCCCCCGGGCATAGCGATACGAGATCCACTGGCCGTCGGCACTCACCGTCGGCCACCCGTCGTCGCCAGGGCTGAACGTGAGGCGGATCGGCTCGATCTGGTCGTAGGAGCCATCGCCAAGCTGGGGGCCCGTCGGGAACGGATCGCTGTGGCTGCAGGCGGTGAGCACCATCAGGCTAACGAGGAAATGCGACCACGCTGGCTTCATTGGGGGCTCGAGCGTCAGGGTCGTGATGCAAGTCTGGGCAGGATCGGGATCCCTCCCGCGAAGGGAGGACGGAGAAGGGTAGCAGGGTGTACTGCCGACTGGGGGCGGTAGCCAGTACGAGAGACCCTCGTCCTCGGATCGAGGTCACATGGAACGGCTGGAGAGGTCCTGGTCGGCACATCTCGCCACATCCCGACCGACTCGGCGCGATGCTCCGGGGCCCAACAAAGATGAGATTGGGTTCCCGTTTCTGCCGTTTTGGGTTGGTAATGCGGGCATCCGTAGGTCGGCCTTCGAGATGACCCGCCACCGCCCGGCTCCTGGCGACCACGGCCGTTGTGACCAATGCCGAGGCTCGGGGGGTCCTCCTTCGGGCCGTGCTTGCCAACCCTGTGCCTGGTCGCGGCGTTCGGCCGGTCGCAAGGCGTGCCGGTGCGGGACGGCGGTCGCTACCACTGTTCAACCAGCCCGCCTAGCTTGTCGTACCACGGTCACCTCCCGGTTCTCGCCGGGCGCTTGCCCACGTCACCTGCCGCGGAGCCGACGCTGCGTCTCTCCCTCCGATCACTGCCGATCCTGGTCATCCTGGTTGCCGGTTGTTCCGCGGTTGGTCTGGAACTCCAGAACTACGGCTTCTTCGGCGCGAACCCGACCCCCAACGGCGGCAGGCTCAAGCCGGTCAACGTGGTGGAGCGGGTCCGCCGACCGATCGATGGCGACACGGTGGATGTGCTCGAGGGCGAGTTTCGTCTCGATACCGTCCGGATCAAGGGCGAGCGGATCTGGTTGGTGACTCGCAACAGCGTGGACGCCCTTGGCCAACCAGTGCTCGATAGCATCTGGATGGATCGGTATTCCCTGAGGACCATTCGCAGTGTGCGTCACGACTCCGATGGCGTCACCCGCCTGCAGTTCGACCGGCGCAGCGTGCGCGGGGAGCAGATCACTCCCGACGGGCATCGCCGGCAATGGCGCGGGCTGCACACCGCCGAACCATACGGCCTGGCGGGGATCGACGTGGTGCTCGGGGCGATGCCGATGCGTGCGGGAACCGGTGGGGCGCTACCGGTGGTGACCGGGATCGGCGATCGAATGGACTGGCTCCAGTTCGAGATCGTCGAGCAGGTCAGCCAGCCGCGAATGATCCGCGGCGGGATCGTGTTCGAGCCGGTCTGGGTGATTCAGGCCAAGCTCGGCGGACACGTGCTGCACTACTGGGTCGATCCCGAGGCGCGCGCGGTGATCCGGCGGACTGCGGTGAAGCCCGATGGCGAGCACCTGCTGGTCATTCGCGGTCCGGCAGTGATCCGGGTGGAACTGGCACCGGTCGATCCGCTGCCCAGCTCCACCGGCTCCGGGTCACGGCCGCCACTTGCCCCGATCGACGCCGGCCCGGTCAGCAACTAGGCCGCTTCCCTGGCAGGTCACGGGATCAGGCCAGCACCACCGCCTCGAGTGTGGTGCAGGCGTGACCGGTGAGTTCGACCCGATCGTCGCGAACCCGGCAGGTGATCCGGCCACCGCGCGGCGAGAGCTGCGCCGCCCGCAACGTTCCCCGTCCCAACCGCGCCTGCCACCACGGTGCCAGGGCACAGTGCGCGCTCCCGGTCACGGGATCCTCGGGCACGCCGAGGGCCGGTGCGAAGAACCGAGAGACGAAGTCCACCCCGTCGGGGCCGCCGGCGGCGGTGACGATCACCCCGCGCGCGTCCCAGCGCGCCAGTGCACCCAGGTCGGGGTCGAGTGCGGCCACGGCCTCGGGATCATCCAGCAGGAACATCAGGTCGTACGGCCCGCGCCAACTCTCTCGCGGCACCAGGCCCAGCGCGACCTCGTGATCGGGTGGCGGCGCGACCGGCTCGGAGTCGAGGGCGGGGAGGTCGATCGTGATCGCTCCATCGCCGTCGCGTTCGGCCAGCAGTTCGCCGCTCCGGGTCTGGAAGCGCAACCGGGCCGCGGTCGCCCCATGGTGGGTCCACAGGGCGTGGGCCGACGCCAGTGTCGCGTGGCCGCAGAGATCAACCTCGGCTCGTGGCGTGAACCAGCGCAACGACCAGCCTTCATCTTCCGGCAGCAGGAAGGCGGTCTCGGCCTGGTTCATCTCCATGGCCAGGCGTTGCATCCAGCCGTCGGAGCGCGCCGCGTCGAGCAACACCACACCCGCGGGGTTGCCGGCGAAGGGCCGGTCGGTGAAGGCGTCGATCAGGTGGAGTGTCGAGGACATCGGCGATCAACTCCCGACCTCATGATGACACGCCACCATCCGGTCGTCGATCGGCAGCAACGCCGGGCGTTCGGCTCGGCAGCGGGCATCCTTCGCGGGATGGAAGCAGCGCGGCTCGAATGGGCAGCCCGGTGGGGGCGCAGACGGCGATGGTGGCTCGCCCTCGAGCACGATGCGCGACGTGGCGTGATCCGGATCGGGATGTGGCACCGCCGACACCAGCGCCTTGGTGTACGGATGTCGCGGCATGCCGATCACCGTGCGCGCGGGTCCGAGCTCGACGATGGTGCCGAGGTACATGACCGCCACCCGCTGGGCAATCTGGCGCACGACCGCGAGATCGTGGGCGATGAACAGGTACGCCAGGTCACGTCGCTCGCGCAGGTCGACCAGCAGGTTGAGGACCTGGGCCTGGATCGAGACGTCGAGCGCCGAGACCGGTTCGTCGCAGACGATGAACGACGGTTCCACGGCGAGCGCCCGGGCGATGCCGATGCGCTGGCGCTGTCCACCGGAGAATTCGTGCGGATAGCGGTCGGCGTAGCTCGGGTCGAGGCCGACTTCCTCGAGCAGGGCCGCGACGCGCCCGGCGAGCTCAGCGCGAGGCGCCATCCGGTGGATGATGATCCCCTCGGCGATCGAAGCACCGATGGTGCGCCGCGGGTTGAGCGCCCCGTGCGGATCCTGGAAGACGACCTGCATCCGCCGTCGCAGGGCGCGCAGCGCCGCAGGATCGAGCGACGCGAGGTCGGTGCCGTCGAAGCGGACAGTGCCGGCCGTGGGCGGTTCGAGTCGCAGCACCGCGCGTCCCACCGTCGACTTGCCGCTCCCCGATTCGCCGACCAGTCCCAGGGTCTCTCCGGGCGCCACGTCGAAGGAGACGCCGTCGACCGCGCGGACCACCGGCTTGGCGCCGGTGAGCCAGCCGCCCTGGCGATAGTGCTTGACCAGGTCGCGCACTTCGACGAGCGGCGTGGTCATCGAGCCGCCGCCGTGTCGGCCATCGCGACCCAGCACGCCGTCGCGTGCGAGTCGGCCAGGACCTCGAGCGGCGGCACCTCCTCGGCACAACGGGCGATCGCCAGCGGGCAGCGGGGATGGAAACGGCAACCTGCCGGCCAGCGATCGGGTGGTGGCACCGTCCCCGGAATCGGCTGCAGTCGCTCGTCGTCGCTGTCCATGCGCGGCAGCGACCCGAAGAGACCGCGAGTGTAGGGGTGCATCGGGTCGGCAAAAAGATCGCGGGTGTCCGCCCACTCGACGATTCGCCCAGCGTACATCACCAGCACGCGCTCTGCCCGGCCAGCCACGATGCCGAGGTCGTGGGTGATCAGCAGTACCGCCATCCCGCGTGTGGCGCGGATCTGGTCGAGCAACTCGAGGATCTGGGCCTGGACGGTGACGTCGAGCGCCGTGGTCGGTTCATCGGCGATCAGCAGGTCGGGCTCGGCCGCCAGCGCGATGGCGATCATCACCCGCTGCCGCATGCCGCCGCTCAACTGGTGCGGCCAGGCATCGACCCGCGAGACCGGGTCGGCGATCCCCACCTCGCCGAGCAGCTCGATTGCCCTGGCTCGGGCCTCGGCGCGACTGGCGGAGCGGTGGGCCCGGATCGCCTCGGCGACCTGGTCACCGATTCGCATCACCGGATTGAGGGAGGACATCGGATCCTGGAAGACCATCGCGATGCGGGCCCCGCGGTAGGCCCTGAGCTTGGCCGCGGGGAGGGTCGTGAGGTCGGTGCCCTCGAATCGCACCGCGCTCCCCGGTTCGAGCCGGGCCCCAGCGGGGAGCAGGCCGAGGAGCGCCAGGCCAGTCAGGCTCTTGCCGCAGCCCGATTCGCCAACCAGGGCCACCAGCTCGCCGCGCCCGATCTCGAATGAGATCCCGTCGACTGCGACGGTTCGCCCCGTTCCCTGACCGGGAAACGAGACTCGCAACTGGCTGACGTCGAGGAGTGCAGTCATCGGGTATGCGCCTGGAGCCGGGATCGGAGGGCGTCGCCGAGCAATGTGGCCGCGGCCGTGGCGACAACCAAGGCCGCGCCCGGGGCGAGGAGCAGCCACGGTGCCGCCGCCAGGTGGGGTCGGGCCTCGAGGATCATGTTGCCCCACGTCGGCTCCGGCGGCCGCACGCCGATGCCCAGGAACGAGAGTCCGGCCTCCAGCAGCAGGACGTCGGCGAGCCCGAGGGTGGCCGCGACCAGTGCCGGGGGCAGGGTGCCGGCGAGGACCTCATGCACCAGCACACGGCTCGGGGTCGCCCCGAGGGCGACGGCTGCCGTCACGTAATCGGCACCGCGGAGCCGCAGTGCCTCGCCGCGCACCAGGCGCGCGATCCCGGGCCAGCCGGTGAGCCCGAGGACTGCCCCAAGGAGTGCTGGGGGCAGGGTGCCGATCGCGGTGGCCAGGACCAGCAGCACCACCACCCGAGGGAGGGCGAGCGCCAGATCGATCAGCCGCGTGGCGGTGGCCGCGATGGCACCGCGGCCGCCGCCGGCGATCAGGCCGAGTCCGGTGCCGATGCTACCGGCGATGGTGATCGCCAGCAGGGCGATGAGCAGCGAGAGTCGCGCGCCGTGGGCCAGTCGGGCCAGCACGTCGCGTGAGAACTGGTCGGTCCCCAGCCAATGGGTCATCGATGGTGCCAGCAGGGCGCCGTTGAGCAGGTCCGGTTGGGCGAGCGGATCACCGGTGAGCAGCGGGCCAGCGATCGCCAGCAGCGCCACGACGGTGGCACAGCCGAGTCCCAGGCGGGTGGCGGCCGTCATCCGTCGCGCTGCGCCGGGTCGACGACCCGATAGAGGAGATCGGCCACCAGCGAACCGAATTGCACCGCCGCCACCAGCAGGACCCCCGCGCCGATCACCAGCGGCAGGTCGCGGCTCGCCGTCGCCTCGGCGATCAGCGCACCGAGCCCGGGCCAGGCGAAGACCGCCTCGACGAACACGGCGCCCGAGACCAGCAGCGGCAGCCAGAGCCCCAGCAGGGTGATGATCGGCGAGAGCGCCGGCTGCCAGATGTGCCGCCACGCCACTCGCCATGGGGACACGCCGCGGGCGCGCGCCGCGGTCACCCATGCCGCCTGCCGGGTACCATTCGCGGCGCTCATCTGCTGACGGATCGGGACCGCAATGGTCGCGAGCACCAGCGTGGCCACCGGCAGGACGAGGTGACGGAGCCGGTCGGTCAGCATGGCCAGGGTCGTCGCATCGCCGGCGAGCAGCGGATCGGCGGCCCCGCCGGCGGGGAGGAGGTGCCACACCACGGCGAAGAGCCAGACCAGCACCAGTCCGATCACGAACGACGGAATCGTGTAGGTGGCGAGCGTCAGCACGCCGACCGCACGCGCCGCGGGCGTGCGCGGACGAAGCGCCGTCCAGAGACCGATCGCCAGGCCGATCGTGAAGTCGATCAGCAGGGTGAGGCCGCCCAGCAGCAGGGTCGGCCCGAGCCGCTCGGCGAGAATCGTGGTGACCGGTCGCTCCTGGATCAGCGAGCGTCCGAGGTCACCATGCAGCATGCCGGCGAGGAATCCCCCGACCTGGGCGAGGAGCGGGCGATCGAGTCCCCATCGTTCCCGGAACGCTGCCGCGACGCCCGGCTCGAGTGCCCGGTCGCCGATGATCGCGCCGACGGGATCGCCGGGGAGGAGGTGCACCAGTGCCACGAGGATGATCGTCCCCGCCAGGGTGAGCAGGATTGCCTCGATGGTGCGGCGGATCGCCCAGGCGGTCACGTCAGCGATCGCGCGGCAGCTCGGCCCCGGGCCGCACTCGCCACCGCCAGAGATCGGTCCAGGTCTTGATCGGATGGGCGATCACGTTCGTGTAGCGGGCGTGAACTGCGATGAGATTGATCGGCGCCGCCACCGTCACCGCTGGTCGCCACTCGGCCATCCGCGCCAGGGCGAGGCGATAGCCGGCTTCGGGGTCGCGCGCCCGGCCGGCGGCCGCAAGCAGTCGATCGAATTCCGGGTCACACCAGTGTCCGACGTTGCTCGATGTCGCCTGCGAGGCCGAACCGCACGACCAGCTCTGCACCAGCGACAGCGGCGTCGGATCCTGGTTCACCGCCGAGATGTCGATGTCGAACGCGCCGGCACGGCGGCGCCCGTACCAGACCGGACCATCGAGCGGTTCGAGGATCGCGTGCACCCCCACCGCCTGCAGCATTCGCTCGACCTGCACCGCGATCGCGCTGCGCGCGGCCGACGGCGCTGGGTAGATGATGTGCAACGCGAGCGGCTGGCCGTCGCGATCGAGGGTGCCATCGCCGTCGCTGTCGCGCCACCCGGCCGCCGCAAGCAGTCGCTGCGCCGCGCTGCGATCGGCCGTCGCCGGTGGCGGGATGGTGCCGAGCCAGTTCCACGCCTGCGAGCGAACTGCCTCTGGTGCCAGCGTCGAGCGGCCGAAGGTGGTGCGGGCGATGGTGCGCCGGTCGAGCGCGAGGGCCAGGGCGCGGCGCACCCGCGAGTCGGTGAGGATCGGGTGCGCGGTCGTGGGGTCACCCGGCGTCCGCGCGTTGAACAGCAGGTAGACCACCAGGTTGTTCGGGATCGCAACCGTGTGCAGACCGTTCCGGTCTCGCACGGTCGTCGCCTGCGACGGCGTGAGGTTGTCCATCACGTCGGTCTCGCCGCTCAACAGGGCGGTGAATCGTGCGGTGGCATCGGGGATCACCCGGAAGACCAGCCGGGCGAGCCCGGGCGTGCCGCGGAAGAAGCTGGCGGCTGCACGGAGCTCGTAGAGCTGGCCGGGCACCCGGCGCACGAACCGATACGGGCCGTTGCCGACCGGACTCGCGGCGAAACTCGAGGTGGCGATCGAGTCGGTTGGCAGCGCCGCGAGCAGGTGTGCCGGCAGGGGCTGGAACTGGAACCCCGCCACATAGACCTGCTCGCTGCTGGGCCGGTTGAAATGGAAGGTGACGTGCCGCGGATCGGCGGCCGTGACGCTGTCGAGCAGGGCGAACGGCGCCTGGTCCACGCCGAGAGCCGGGTCGCGGATCAACCGCCAGGTGAAGGTCACGTCGCGGCTGGTCACGGGTGCGCCATCGTGCCAGCGGGCCCGCGGGTCGATGGTGAACTCGACCGTCACCGAGTCGAGTCGTCGCCAGCTCGAGGCGAGTTCGGGTTGCATCGCCGCGTCACCGGTGGTGCGCAGGGAGGGGCCGAGGCCTGCGAGCCGCAGGAAAAGTTGGTCGGCGACGTCGGCATCGTGGGTGCCGCGGAAGGTGACATAGGGGATCGGGCGGGGATCGGCCGGCACCGCCATCACCAGGGTGCCGGCGGGGGCTGCGGCCTGGGCCGCCAGCGCGGCCCCGCCGAGCGGGGCGAACAGGACCAGCAGCGGAGCGAGGAATCGACGCATCGGGGTCCCTGCGGTCTGGGGAGCGGAGGTCAGCGGCGCCAGGTCCAACCGGGATCCCGGAACCGGTCCCCGTGCTGCACGCTGGCCTGCAGGATCCGGGACGTCAACTCGGGGCCGGCCTGCACGGCGCCGGAGGCGAGCCAGTCGGCGCGGAGCCGTTCGGCCAGCCGATCGGCATCGGGCAGCGTCGATTCCTGCGATGATCGTGCCGTCGCTGGCGGGGCGGATCTCCGGTAGCGGTCGGGCGTCGGGGCATCGGCCAGGGCAATCGCCCCGTGCTGGAGCAGCATCGTCCCGACCACCTTCTGGGCCGAGCCGATCGTCTTGCGTCCACCGATGAGCACCTCGCCACCCACGGCGCTGTCGAAGCAGGCGCCGACCAGTCCGGGGCCACGCAGTGGTGCAGCGGCAAGATCGGCGGCCACCCCGAGGGCGGTGACCGTCCCTGCCAGCCGGCGATGCAGATCGCGGTAGCGCTGGCGCACCCCCGCTGGCCCCCCGCTCGGCCCGGCCCAGGCGTAGGTGAGGTCCCGGGCGGCGTGCCAGACGCCTCGCCCGCCGGTCGGGCGGCGGACGCACGGCACGCCGTCCTGCTCCAGCGCGGTCCGGTCCCAGGTGCGCCGGGCCGATTCATTGGCCCCCAGCGACAGGGTGTCCTCGCGCCAGCGGTAGAGGCGCAGCAGCACCAGGCCTCGTTCGAGGGCCACATCGAGCATGGCCAGGTCGATCGCCATCTGCTCCGAGGCCTCGCGCGGCTCCCGGTCGAGCCAGACGTGCTCGGTCACCCGACCAGGGCGGCCCACGCCTGGCCGACTCGTGCCTCGAGCGACGCCAGGTCGCCGTCGTTGTCGATCACGAAGTGGGAGGCACTTCGCTTGGGTCCGCTGGGGAGTTGGGCGGCGAGCAGTCGATCCGCCTCGTCGGGCGCGAGGCCCCGCTCGGTGATCAGCCGTTCGCGGCGCACCGGTGCCGGGGCGTCGACCAGCAGGATGGCATCGTAGCGACTCGGGTCGTCGGCCTCGAAGAGCAGCGGAATGTCGACGACCACCACGCGGTCGCCTCGGCGTCGCGCCTCGTCGGTGAGTGCCTGGCGCCGCACCGAGACGGCCGGATGCACGATGCGCTCAAGCTCGCGTCGGGCGTCCTTGTCGGTGAGGATGCGATGGCGCAGGGCCGCGCGATCGAGGGTACCATCGGCGGTGAGCACATTGCGACCGAAGTGCGCCACGATCTGTTCGAAGATCGGTTGACCGGGCACCTGCAGTTCGCGCACGATGCGGTCGGCGTCGATGATGGTGGCGCCCCGGGCGCGCAGCAACTGCGCCACGTGCGACTTGCCCGCCGCGACATTGCCGGTGAGCGCGATGACGCGCGTCACAGCAGCGCCACCTGATCCTCGTCGTGGCGCGGCAGCTGGAAGCAGCGCCGGCAGCGGGCTTCGTAGCTTTCGCTGCCCCCCACCTGCACCACAGGCGAGTCCCACGGCGCCGGCCGGCCGTCGACCAGGCGCTGGTTGCGACAGGCCAGGTCGCCGCACACGACACAGATCGCCTGCAACTTGGTGACCTCCTCGGCGATCGCCATCAGGTGTCCCATCATGCCGAACGGTTCGCCACGGAAATCGGTGTCGGTGCCGGCGCAGATCACGCGCACGCCGCGCTCGGCGAGATGGGTGGCGACCTCCACCACGCCGACATCGAGAAACTGCGTCTCGTCGATCGCGACCACGTCGACGGTGTCGGGATCCTCGACCAACCGGAGCACCTCCTCGGCGCGATCGATCGGCACGGCCTCGATGGTGATGCCGGTGTGGCTCGACACCCGATGGAGTCCCTCGTAGCGCGCATCGAGGTGCGACTTGAAGACGCGAACGCGGCGCCGCGCGATGAGCGCGCGGCGCACCCGGCGGATGAGTTCCTCGCTCTTGCCGCTGAACATCACGCCGGCCACAATCTCGATCCGGCCCTGGCGGTGGTGGGTCATGAATCGGCTTCCGTCTAGTGGTATCGGTCGGCAGGCCTTGTCCCGCAAGGGGTCCGAGGCCAGATGGCCGGAATCGTCAGGGATCTTGCGGAGTTTCGCGCACGGTCCCCATATTCTCGCGCGTCCCCGGCCGTTCGGGCCCGGGTACCAGCCCCACCCATTTCTACCCAGGAGCGTCCCGTGAACAAGATGGAGCTCATCGAGGCGGTTGCGAAGACCCTCGACACCTCGAAGGCACATGCAGGCGAGATCGTGGACCTGTTCTTCTCGGCCGATGGCCTGCTCGCCAAGGAGCTGAAGAAGGGCGGCAGCATCAACCTCACCGGTTTCGGCAGCTTCGAGGTCCGCAAGCGGGCCGCGCGTGAGGGCCGCAACCCCCAGACCGGCGCCACGATCAAGATCAAGGCCTCCAAGGTGCCTGCCTTCCGGCCCGGCAAGGGTCTCAAGGATGTGGTGAACAAGGCCAAGTAGGGCCCTGTTTGACCGGTCATCCCTCTCCTCGCATGACTACGGGCCGCCCCGCTGGGCGGCCCGTCAGCGTTCCCGGGGGTGCCTCAGCGGCGGCTCGGGGGCCGCCCGCCCCCCCGCGGAGCCCCCCGCCCCGGGGCGCCCCGGTCGACCCTCGCCACCAGCTTTCGGCGGCGGATGGTGAGGCCGGTCAGCCGCTCGGCGACCCGATCGGCCTCGGCCGCAGGGACTTCGACCAGTGAGAAGGTCTCCCGCAGTTCGATCCGTCCGATCGCCTCTCGGGCCATGCCGACCTCCTTGATCAGCACCGCCACCAGGTCACCGGGCGTCGCATCGTCGCGGCGGCCGACCCCGACCCAGAGCCGGGAATTCGCCACGCCCCCCACCGGGGTTGCCACCGGATCGGTGGCCGCCTCGCCCGGGCGCCCGGGTGCCGGGCCCGCCGCCAGGGCCTCACGCCAGAGGCCGTAGCACGCCGCCGCGATCGCCTGCGGATCGTGGCGGTCGAGCAGCGGGGCGATCACGTAGGCGGCGGGTCGCAGGTCGTGGTGCTCGATCCGATCGGCGATCGCGCTCCGGATCACGGCATCCTGGTCGCGGAGCCGGTCGATCGATCCCTCCACCCGGATGGCCTGGGCGGCGGGGGCGATCCGCGCCAGGTAGCCCTCGGTGCCCGGCGGGACCAGGAGGACCACGTCACGGCCCGCGCCCAGATCGGCGAGCTCGGCCGGGGTTGGCAGGTCGTGGCAGATGACCAGGCTGGCGGACGGTGCCTCCCGCACCAGCACCTCGGTCTCGGGCAGCTCGGCTGCCGCCAGTCGCAACTCGGCCACCGAGCCCCCGTCGGCGGTCCAGATCGCCAGAGCCGCCGGATCGAGCAACTCGAGGAGCGTCCCGATCGCCGCGGCCCTGCCGGGCCAGCTGACGCTGAAGGTGCGCAGCGAGCGTGGCGCCTCGGCTTCGGCGGTGGTCGCGTCGCCGAAGCCGACGGTGAGGGAGCGGCGGACGTGGCGCTCGACCAGCTCGACCACCTTTCGGGGCTCGCCGGTGAGGACCAGTCGCTGGGCCGTCTTGGGCAACTCGGCCAGCAGCACGGTGAGCGCCTCCTCGGCGCTCCAGTCCTCGGGCCAGGCCATGGCGACCGCGGTGATCCGGTCGATGGCCAGGGCCGACTTGGTGTGCAGCGCCAGGGCGGTGGCCGGCGAGGTGATCAGCAGGTCGACGGTGTCGGCGGCCAGATGCCGGGCGGCGCGAGCCGGTCCGGTCGCGGTCACCACCCGCAGTTCGGTGGCGGCGGCAAGGGCGCCGATTTCCCTGCCCAGCGCCTCGACCATTGCCGGGGCAGCGAGGATCAGCCCGCGGCCGCGGCTGGTCGCCACAGCGGCGGTCATCCCCGCGAGGGCAGGTGCCGCGCGTGCCGGCGACGGCGGCACTGCCACCACCGCGTTGCCGTGTCGCGCGACCGCCGGCAGCACCTGCCGGATCGCGTCGTCCTGTTCGGTCCATCCCCGTTGCTGCAGGGTGGCCACCACTTCGGGTGCCAGCCCCCACCAGTCCTCGTGCGTCACGCCGCCCTCGATTGTCAAGTCGTGCCGCGCCTGGATGGCGCGCGGGAATCGTAGCCGCCGAATCGCCGACGGCCAAGAGCATCGGCGACGTTGACACCCGGCCGGGAGGGGCGGACCTTTCCGCATCCCCATCCACCCGATCGCTCCGCACCGGAACTGCCGATGCCATTTCAGCCGTCCGCCAACCTCGCATATCTCAAGGCCTCCGAGACGGTGGCCATCAGCAACGAAGCCAAGCGACGCAAGGCGGCAGGCGAGGATGTGCTCGACCTCGGTGTCGGCGAGCCCGACTTCGACACCCCCGAGCCGATCCGCGAGGCGGGGATCGCGGCGATCCGCGCCGGCAAGACCCGCTATCCGCCCAACATCGGCATTCCCGAGTTGCGCGAGGCGATGGCCGGCTCGCTCTCGCGGATGAGTGCTGGACGCCCCGTCGACCCAGCCCGGCTGCTGGTGAGCAATGGCTCCAAGCAGGCGCTGTTCAATGCCTGCTTCACGCTCTTCGGCCCCGGCGACAAGGTGCTGATCCCGTCTCCCGCATGGGTGTCGTATCCCCAGATCGTGCATCTCGCTCGTGCCGAGCCGGTGCCGGTGCCCGGCGACCCGGAATGGGGCCTCAAGGTGAGCGTCGACGACCTCGAGCGGCATCGCGACGAGGCGACCCGCGGGGTGATTCTCTGCTCGCCCTGCAACCCGACCGGCGCGGTCTACACTGCGGCCGAGGTCGGGGCGATCAGCGAGTGGACCCGCCAGCACGGGCTCTGGCTGATCAGCGACGAGATCTACCGGCGAATCCACTACGGCCCGGGTCCGGCGCCGTCGCTGTTCGACCTCGACGACGATGCCCTCGAGCGCGCGGTGGTGATCTTCGGCGTGTCGAAGGCGTATGCGATGACCGGCTGGCGAATCGGGGCGGCCCACGTCCCGCCCGCGGTGCACAAGGCGATGGCCGCGCTGCAGAGCCACACCACCACCGGCGCCAACCATCCCGCGATGTGGGCGGCCGCCACGGCGTTCAGCGATCCGGCCGTCGATGCCGACGTCGACCGGATGGTCGCCGCGTTCCGTCGACGGCGCGATTACCTCGTGGCGCGGTTCCAGGATCAGGTGCCGGGGATCGAGTTTGTCGAGCCGCACGGCGCGTTCTATCTCCTCTTCCGGGTCGATGGGCTCCGGCAGGGCGAGCCGATGCGCGGGGTGCCGTTCTGCGAGCGGTTGATGGCCGACGAGGGCGTCGCCCTGGTGCCGGGCGCGGCGTTTGGCGACGACCGCTGGGTGCGACTCTCCTACAGCGTCTCCGATCTCGAGCTCGAGAGCGCGGTGGACCGGCTGGTGCGGTTCATCGATGGCCTCGACGGCGCCGCCTGATGGCGGTGGATGTGCACGTCCTGCCGGTGGCGGGATCTCCGCCGGGGCTGTCGTGGCGCTGGGATCGCGAGACCGACATCCTCTCCGGCGCCTTCGCCCCCGAGACCGGTCAGGCCGGCTACACCGGCACGGTCGAGCTCAACGACGAGGAGGGCTCGATCGCCGTGCTCGAGGTCGTGGGTGGCGTCCTCTGCGGCCTCGATGTTGTGGTCTGGCCGGAGATCGTGGTGCTCGAGGGACTGGCCCCGCCGTCCGACGCGCCGGCAGGACTCGTGGTGGTGCCGTCGCGCACGGCGCAGCGGGGCACCGCAGCGCTCGAGTTCGACACCGCGCTCTCGGTCACCGCCGATCCGGCGGAGCGGACCTTCCACCTGCGCATCGGGACCCGTCGGGCAGTCGAGCCGATCCGGGTCGCCTCGCGCCTGCTGGCCGAGGTCGACGCCGCGCGCCGGCTCGCCGGGTTCTGGCTCGAGGCTGTGCCACCCCAGCCGGAAACGGCCTGAGGCCCGATGCGAGTGCTTGCTTTCCAGGGGCTTCGCCGCCAGCTCGCCCGGGCTGGCGGCCGTCCGGCCAGCACCCCGGCGGAGGCGGCCGGGCGCCGACTCGACGAACCCGCCATCCGCCTCGCCGAGCTGGTCGAGCCGCCACTCTGTCATCGCGATCCGGGTGCGGCCGAGGCACTCGGCGAGCCGCTGGCATTCCTCGACGGAGTCCAACGCACCGAGCTGCTCGGCTATGTCGGCACCACCCCGGTCCTCGCCGCCCGGATCGCGGCGGGCGTCCGGCGGCGATGCGACCGGCGCTCGATCGGAGCCGTGGCGCTCGAGCGGGTGTTGCTCGTGGGGCGCGCCGCAGCGCTCGACGCACTGGGAGCGCTCCCGCCAGGGACCGAAGCGATGGTGGTCGACGACGACGAGCCGCCCCACCCGGTCGGCGACGTCGATCGTGCCCGCGCCAGGGTCGATGAGGCGCGCACCGCGCTCGAGATCGCCGCGGCCCGCCGATTCCGGAGCCAGGAGCCCGAGGGCTGGCTGGTGGTCGATGGTGCCCTCACGGTGTCGCCCGACTGGACCAGTGACCGCCGGATGGTGGGGGTGATCAAGAGTCACGCGACGCTGCCGTTCGAGGGCGACGATCTCGAGTGCTACCTCACCCTGCCAGCGGGCCAGCGCACCTCGGTGTTCGCGCCGGCGACCCGCCGGGTGGCCCCGGTCCACGCGATGGCGCTGCGGCTCTGGCCCTGGGAGGGGCGCGACCTGCTGCACGGCCTGGTGCGCGTCGAGTTCGCCCCGACGCCGGTCCCGGGCGCCACCGCCGACGCGCTCGCGCGTTGGCTCCTGGCCGAGCGCGCCCCGCTGGCGGGTGATCCGCGCCAGGATCGGCTGCTCTATGGCATTCACGACGTGGAGCGTTGGCTCCGCCTGAGGTCGGCATGACACCAGCCCACATCGGTCGCGTCGTCGCCACCGAGTTGCGTCCCAGCACGCCGCACGACTTCCACTTCTGGACCGCGGCCCAGGTGGCGATCGGCATCGGCAGCATCGTGCGGGTCGAGGCCGAGAACCGTGTCGTGTTCGGCGTGGTGACCGAGGGCTTCGCCTACGCCGACCTGGCCAGGCCGCTCGACGCGGTGATCGGTGCCGACGGCGATCCCGCCCGGATCGAGGACGAGCCGACCCGCCGCGCCGAGATCCGGCTCTGGCGGGCCGCCGTGTTGCGGCAGCTCCCCGACGAACCGATGCAACCGGTGCCGTTCGGCGCCGTGACGATGGCCGACGACGCCGACGTGCAGGTGGCGCTCCGGATGGATGGCTACGCGCGAGGCGGCGGGTATCCCGGTCGGCCTCTACGCCGCCGGTGGCACCAGTGCGCCGGTCTACCTCGACGCCGACTTCCTGCTGGGGCCCGAGGCGGCGCATCTCAACATCACCGGCATGTCGGGGCTGGCGACCAAGACCAGCGCGGTCACCTTCCTGTTGTCGTCGATCTTCCAGCGCTTCCCCGGGGAGAAGGGGACGGTGGCGGCCGTCTGCTTCAACGTGAAGGGTCCCGATCTCTGCTTCCTCGACCAGGCGGCCCCGCTCGGGGCCGACGACCTGGCCCTCTGGCAGCGACTCGGCCTGACCGCGACACCGTTCACCGACGTCACGATCTATGCGCCCCACAAGGCCGACGGGGTCAATCTCAACACCCTGCGCACCCATCCCGCGTTGCGCGACCAGGTGGAGCCGCTGGTGTGGGGACTGCGCGAGATCCTCGACTATGCCGAGGTGGTCCTCAATCGCGACGACATCGACGCCAAGGCCGGGGCGTTGATCGACTTCCTCACCGATCGCGTGGTCGGCAAGCGGTTCCATGCGCCGGAGCTGCGCGATGCCGAGTTCGCGGTCGAGTCGTTTGCCGATCTCGACGAGCTCTTCCGCGCGGTCTTCGATCATCTCGAGACGAGCACCCGCGGGGCGGAGGTGTGGCGCACCCATCACGTGGCGACGATCCGCAAGGTGCGCAACCGGCTCGGCAACATTGCCACGCGCTCGAAGGGGCTGGTGACCGACGATGCCGTGGCGAACGACCTGCCATGGGGCGAGTTTCGCGACCGCTCGGTGACGGTGATCGATGTCGCGGCCGTCGACCCGCTGGCCCAGGACCTCGTCTTCGCCCGGGTGATCTCCAGCCTGCGCGAGCATCTCGAGCGCCGCGACCTCGGAGTGGATCACGTGGTCGTGTTCGTCGACGAGCTCAACAAGTACGCGTCGGCGGAGGGGCACGACACCTACGTCAAGCGGATGCTGCTCGATCTCTCCGAGCGGGGTCGCTACCTCGGGCTGGTGCTCTTCTCGGCCCAGCAATTCCGTTCCCAGGTGTTGCGTCGGGTGGTGGGCAACGCCGGCACGGCGGTCTATGGTCGGATGGATGGCGATGAACTGGCGCTGCCCGGCTACGCCACCTTCTCCGCAGCGGTGAAGGCGAAGCTGGCGGCGCTCCCCAAGGGCGAGCTGCTGGTGCGTCACCCGCACTTCACCCAACCGGTCTTCGTGCGGTTCCCGCGACCCGCCGTGCTGTCGGGCCGCGAGGGGGTGGAGGCCTTTCCCCCCGAGCCCGACCTGCCGTTCGCCGACGCGGTGGTGGCCCGGCTCCGGCGGCTCGATCCGGCGATCAAGGGCGACCCGGTGAAGCTGGCGATCGAGGGGCGGCCTGAGGAGGAGGTGCGTCGGGCGCTGGGGCTGGTGGCGCGCCAGCGGCCCGACGACGTGCTGGCCTACTTCCAGGCCTGTCTCAGGCGGGTGATCCCGGTGGATCAGGGTGTCCTGCCGCCCGGCCTGCCGCCGCTCACCCGCGACGATGATGATCCCTTCGCCCCATATTGATCGATGCGCATCGCCCATCTTGCCGACCCGCACCTCGGCTTCCGCCAGTATCACCGGCTGACCGCGCGGGGACACAACCAGCGTGAGGCCGACGTGGCGCTGGCGCTGGCACGTGCCGTCGATGGGGTGATCGAGGCGGCCCCCGATGTGGTGATCATCGCTGGCGATCTCTTCCATTCGGTGCGCCCGACCAACTCCGCGATCCTGCAGGCCTTCCGCCAGTTCACCCGGCTGCGGCAGGCGCTGCCCGATGCGCCGCTGGTGCTGATCGCCGGCAACCACGACACCCCGCGCTCCTCCGACACCGTGTCGATCTTCGGGCTGTTCCACGACCTGGGCGTGCACGTGGCGCTGACGGAACCGCGCCGGCTCGAATTCCCCGAGCTTGACCTCGCCATTCTCGCGGTGCCGCACCAGGCACTCTTCGCCCAGCCGCGCCCCGCCCTGGAGCCGGCCGGCGCGTTCGGCCATCAGGTGCTCGTGCTGCACGGCGAGACGCCGGGCCTCTTCGGGCCGGACCGCACCACCGCGGAACCGGGCGGGGCACTGCTCACCGAGGCGGATCTCCAGGGTGGCGACTGGAGCTACGTGGCGTTGGGGCACTATCACGTCCAGCACCAGGTGTCGCCGCGGGTCTGGTATGCCGGGGCACTCGACTACGTCTCCTCCAATCCCTGGGGTGAGTTGCGCGAGGAGCGCACCGATCGGATCGTCGGCAAGGGGTGGCTGCTGGCCGATCTCGATCAGGACACCGTCATGCGCCGGCCGATCGAGGCGCCCCGCCGGGTGATCGACCTGCCGTGGCTCGAGGGGCGCGACCTGGCGGCGGCAGAGCTCGACCGCCTCCTGGCCGGCGCCGTCGACGGTGTTGCCGGCGGGATCGAGGGTGCTGTGGTGCGCCAGGTGGTGCGCGACGTGCCGCGGGCGGTGGCACGCGAACTCGATCACGCGGTGCTCCGTGAATGGAAGGCGCGGGCACTGCACTTCCAGCTCGACCTGCGCCGTCCCGACACGGCCCGCCGAACCGTCGGGGTGGGGGCTCCCGGTGCCCGCCGCACCCTGGCCGAGGAGCTCGAGAGCTTCCTGGCCGCGCGGCGGTTGCCGGCCGGCATGGATCGGGACCGCTTCATCGCCGATGGGGTGGCGCTGCTCGACGAGGTCGAGCACGAGACGGTCGACAGCTGAGATGCAGCTCCTCCGCCTGGCACTGACCAACTTCCGCCAGCACGAGCGCACCGAGCTCGCGCTCGGGCCCGGACTGCTGGCCGTCGTCGGTCCGAACGGCTCGGGCAAGACCACCCTGCTCGAGGCGATCGCGTGGGCCCTCTACGGCACCGCGGCGGCCCGCGGCACTCGCGACACCATCAAGCGGCGCGGCGCTCCGCCTCGCGCCCGCGTCGCCGTCGATCTCGAGTTCACGCTCGGTCTCCACACCTATCGGGTCACCCGCACCCTCACCAATGCCGAGCTGGCCCAGGACGGTCAGGTCATCGCCAACAGCACCGGCACCGTCACCGAACGGGTGACGGCGCTGCTCGGGATGTCGCGCGACGAGTTCTTCAACACCTACTTCACTGGCCAGAAGGACCTGGCGGTGATGGCCTCGATGACGCCGGCGGAACGCGCCCGCTTCCTGTCGCGCGTGCTCGGGTACGAGAAGCTTCGCACGGCCCAGGAACGGCTCCGTGAGCGACGGAGCGCGCGGCGGGCCGAACTCGCCGGCCTCGAGCAGGGCCTCGCCGACCCCGAAGAACTCGCCGGGGTCCTGGCGCAGGCCACCGAGGCGCTGGAGAATGCCCGGGCCGAACGGGAGCGCACCGAGGCGGCGAGCGCGGCGGCGCGCGAGGCGGTCCAGGCGCTGGAACCCGAGTGGAAGGCGGCCACCGAGCGTCGCGTCGCGTGGCAGGGCCTCGACGGTGAGCGGCGGGTGGCGGAGGGCCGGGTGCTCGCGGCGCGGACCGCGTTTGCTGCGCTCGATCGTGACCTGGCCGGGGCGCTCGACGCGCGCAATCGTCTCGCTCCGCTCGCCACCTCGCTGGCCGAGTGGCCGGCATTGGTGGCCGAACGGGACGCGCTCGACAAGGCCGCGGCCGAGGTCACCGCCCGGAGCCGTGCCGTCGCGAGCCGCGAGGCTGCGTTGGCCCGCCAGCAGGCGATCGACGCCGAGCTCGGCGAGTTGCCGGACGCGGCCGCACTCGACGGGCTGGAGGCCCGCCGCACCGCCGCGGTCACCGCACGCAACGCGCTCGACGAGCGGATCGCCGAGCGACGCACGCGTTGGAAGCAGGATGAGCAGGAGGCGAAGACCAAGCTCGATTTCTACCGCGATCGCTACAAGGAATTGCGCGAGCAGCGCAGCACGCTCGAGGCCGAGGGCCCCGAGGGGATCTGCCCCTTCTGCAAGCGACCGCTGGGCGACGACTTTCCGAAGACGGTCGCACTGCTCGGCGCCCAGATGGAGGAGGTCGAGGCGAGTGGCAATTACTTCCGGCAGCGGGTCGAGCAACTCAAGGCCGCACCGGAAGAACTGGCGACGATGGAGGCCGAGCGCACCGAGCTGGAGGCCGAGCTCCGCCGAGCCACGGAGGTGCTGGCCACCGCGGAAGGGGTGCGCACAAGGCGGACCAGGCTCGGGGAGGAGCGCGAACGCCTGGCTGCCGAACTGGATCGGCTCGCCGGGGAGCTGGCGGGAACGGCGGTCGACTACGATCCCGAGCGGCACCGGACGGTGCGGACCCGGTTGGCCGAACTGGAGCCGGTGCGGCGCGAGCACGACCAGCTGAGCGGTCTTGCGGGGCGCGCCGAGGCGCTGGTCGCCGAGGCGGCCCTGGCCGAGCAGGGCGCCACCGAGGCGGAGGTGGCCCTCACCGAACTCGACCGGCGCATCGAGGCGTTGGGGTGGGACGCCGAGGCGTTCGGGGCGCTCGAGGCCCGCATCGCCGCGAGCCGTGAGACGGCCCAGCAGGCGGAGGTCGCGCTGGCTCGGGCCGTCGCGGCAATCGACGGTGCCACCCAGCTCCGTGCCGCGGCGCTGGCGCGCCAGGAGGATCGGGTCGCCAAGGCGGAGACGGCCCGCCGCCTGGCGTCGGAGATCGAGCGCTGGAACGAGCTCGACCGCGCCCTCGGCGAGTTGCGAACCGAGCTCAACCAGCAGCTGCGTCCCGACCTGCGCGAACGGGCCACGCTCTTCCTCCAGGAACTGACGCGCGGTCGGTACGATGACCTCGAGTTGAGTGAGGACTATGTCCCGACCATCGTCGAGGACGGCGAGGCGAAACCGGTGATCTCTGGTGGCGAGGAGGACGTGGTCAACCTGGCGCTGCGACTCGCGATCTCGCAGATGATCGCGGATCGTGCCGGGCAGCCGCTGTCACTGCTGGTCCTCGACGAGATCTTCGGTGGCCTCGACGAGGAACGCCGTCAGGCGGTGATCGACCTGCTGCGTGCCGTGGCCGATCGCTTCCCCCAGGTGATCCTGATCTCGCACGTGGAGGGGATGCGCGATGCCTTCGACCGGGTCGTGCGAGTGAGCTACGACGTGGAAAAGGGCGTCACCACCTTGCGCGACGACGTCCCGGAGCTGGCCGGTGTGGCGGACTGACCGCACCGTCGGCGATGCCGAGCGGGCCGCGCCTCGCGATATTGCGGGACTGAACCGGCTGTTCAGCGACGCGTTCACCGATCGCTACCGTCGCGACGGAATGCAGGGGGTCCGGGTGCCTTACCTCAACCCCGCGGTCTGGGAGTATGCGATCGCCAATGCCGGTGCGGGGGCCTTCGTGTGGCGCGACGCGCGCGGTGACCTGGCCGCGTTCAACCTGGCCCACGAGTGCCGCGGCGAGGGTTGGATGGGGCCGCTCGCGGTGCGCCTCGACCATCAGGGCAGTGGTCTGGGGCGGCGGATTGTCGAGACCGCGATCACCTGGCTCCGCGATGCCGGTGTCCGGACCATCGGCCTCGAGACGATGCCGCGCACCATCGACAACATCGGCTTCTACTCACGGCTCGGCTTTCGACCCGGCCCACTGACGGTCACCCTGCAGGGGCCCGCCACGCGAGGCACGGTGCCGGGCACCGGCCGGATCGGCGAAGGCACGGCACCCGATCGGGAGGAACTCCTGGCGGCGTGTGCGGCGCTCACCGAGCGGGTGAACCCAGGGGCATCCTATGATCGCGAATGCGCCCTGACGCTCAAGCTGGGACTGGGCGATGTCGAGTTTGCCCGCGATCGGGGTGGGGAGCTGGTCGGCTTTGCCCTCTGGCACGACGCCGCACTGGCGGAGGGACGCCGCAGCGAGGAGCTGCGCGTGCTCAAGCTGGTGGCCACCGATCTGGCCGTCGCCCGACGATTGCTCGATGCGGTCGCCGGCGAGGCGGTACGCCGACGCCGGCCGCACGTCACGGTGCGCTGTCAGGGCGCCCAGCAGGCCCTCTACGCTGCGCTGATCGAGCTGGGCTGGCGGGTCCAGTGGACCGACCTCCGGATGACACTCGATGGCTTTCCCGATCCGGAACCGCGCGGCGTCCTGCTGAGCAACTGGGAGATCTGACCCACCGGCCCCCGGGGCACTCGCTCCCGGCGTCCAGTGGCCCCTCGAGTCGCAACCCTCCCGGCATCGGCGTGTCCTGCTCCGTGTCCGTGTAAGGATTCCCCGCGCTCCCGCAACACTCTCCGTGGCGGTGCTCGACCGAGCATCGGCCCGCTGTTCCTTTACCCCGGCCTTCGGGCCGTTACGGAGAGTGCCATGTTGCGCATGTTCACGCGATTCCGCATTGCCGCCTTCCTCATGATCCCTGTGCTGGTCGCCGCATCCGCCGCGCCGGTGGCCGCCCAGGGTCCCCGCGAGACGGTGGCCAGCCATCATTCGTTCACCGAAACCGTCGCCGGACTCAAGGGTGCCGTCGGCAAGGGCGGCATGATGGTGATGGCCGAGGTCGACCAGGGGAACATCATGTCGATGACCGGCCTGAAGATGCAGGGGCACCTCTTCCTCGTCGGCAATCCGGCGGTGGGCAAGCAGGTGTTCGGCAGCGATCCCGGCGCGGGGCTCTACCTGCCGCTGCGCGTCTACGTCTACCAGGACAAGGACGGCACGACCTTCGTCAGCTATGACCGTCCGTCGGCCGTGCTGGGCCAGTTCCATGATCCGGCGATCGACAAGACGGCCGGGATGCTTGATGCCAAGGTCGGCAATCTCGTCGCGATGGTGACCAAGTAATCACGTCCCGATCCATGCCAGGCCGCGAGGCGCGCAACGATGCGCGTCTCGCGGCGGGGAGCATCCTGATGATTCAATTGATCCTGGTCGGCCTGGCACTGCTGCTGGCCGGCGTCGGTCCACTCGTGTTCCCGCTCGCCGAATCGGGCCACGGCAGCATGGCCTGGCTGGGCAGCCACCTCGAACTGCCGGCCGTGGCGGGACTCCTCGTGCTCACGGTGCTGTCCCGCCGCCGCTGGTCCTGGTTCTCGCGCGACCTGTTGGGTGGTGCGGCGGCCGGGATACTGGCCACCCTCGCGCTCGAGGTGGTTCGCCTCCTCGGGTACAAGCTCGGCTACATGCCGGGCAACATGCCGAGATTGATGGGTGTGCTGCTGCTCGACCGCTTCGCGCTCGGTCCGTCGATCACCTCCGATGTCGTCGGCTGGTTGGCACACCTGTGGAACGGTGCCAGCTTTGGGCTGATGTACGTACTGCTGGTCGGCACGCGCCGGCCGGCCCTGGCGGTCGGTTTCGCGATCCTGGTCGGCCTCGGCTTCCTGGTCAGTCCGGTCGTGATGGCGATGGGTGTTGGCCGGTTCGGGCTCGACTTCTCGATCGGCTTCCCGGCGACGGTGCTGCTGGCCCACGTGGCATTCGGGGCGGCGCTCGGAGTGCTCGCCCGACGGATGGCCGGGTCGCACGGTAGCCGTCTCCGGCCGGTCGCCGGGGTACCCTGACGGACAGGGCTGCCGGCCTCGCCGCCGCGGCCCGACGTCGCACCGTGCCAGAGGCCGTCCCACCCTGGGCCCGGCCCGCCACACATCAGGAGTCTTCCGTGACCGAAGCCACCACACCACCAGCGCGGTACGATGACCTGCGGGCCCTGCTGGTCAATTGCACCCTCAAGCGATCGCCGGAACGTTCGCACACGGCCCTGCTGCTCGATGTGGTGGGCCAGATCTTCCGGAAACAGGGCGTCGGCGTCGAGGAGGTGCGACTCGTGGACCTGCCGGTCGCCGAAGGGGTCCAGGCCGACATGACCCATCACGGCGCCAGCGAGGACGCCTGGCCAGCGCTCTATCGCCAAGTGGAGGCAGCCGACATCCTGGTGGTGGGCACCCCGATCTGGCTCGGCGAGAAGTCGAGCGTCTGCCAGCGGTTGATCGAGCGACTCTACGGCATGTCGGGGCAACTCAACGACCGCGGGCAGTATGCCTATTACGGCAAGGTGGGTGGCTGCATCGTGACCGGCAACGAGGACGGAATCAAGCACGTGGGGATGGGAGTGCTGTACAGCCTGCAGCACATCGGCTACACCATCCCACCGCAGGCCGATGCCGGCTGGATCGGCGAGGCGGGCCCCGGCGCGAGCTATGGTGACGAGGTGACCGGCGGTGGGAGGGTGGGATTCGACAACGACTTCACCAAGCGCAACACCACCTTCGCCGCGTGGAACATGCTCCACCTCGCCAGGATGCTGAAGGACCAGGGCGGCATCCCGGCGCACGGCAACCAGCGCTCGCTCTGGGACGCCGGCTGTCACTTCGATCACCAGAACCCGGAATACCGCTAGGGCCGGCCGTCAGGGCTCGGCGAACCGCCGTGCCTCCTGCGTGTCGCCGAGGTGCTCGTACTCGGCGGCGAGGTCGGTGCGGGCCGCCTTGACGAATCCCTCCGGCGCCTCAGGCATCGCCATCAGGATGTCATAGCCCTGGCGCGAGGCGTCGGCCGCCTCGCGGTAGCGGTGCTGTCGCAGCAGCGAGCGACCCAGCTTGATGTAACCGATCGCCGTGTTGACGTGCGCCGGTCCCTGGCTGTCGATGAACTGCTTGAGCGCCTTGCGGTAGAGCAGTTCGGCGTCGTGGTAGCGTTTCTCCGCCAGCCACACCGAGGCGATGTTGGCCTGGGCGATCCCTACCAGCCAGTGGTGACCCTGGTAGAGTGAGTCGTAGATCGCGAGGTTGCGGGCGAAGTAGCGCTCGGCGTCGGCATAGCGATCCTGCAGCAGCGCCATGGTGCCGAGCTCGTTGAGCGCCGAGGCGACCGCCGGGTGCACCGGGCCGTGGACCCGCTCGAGAATCGCCACGGCCTCGTTGAGGATGCTGTCGGCAGCGACATTCTTGCCATCGCGCACCAGGGCCCGGCCCAGCATGGTCATGGCCGAGGCGGTCACCGGGTGGTCGTGGCCGTACCAGGCAATGGTGCGGTCGAGCGCCTCGCGATCGAATCGCTCGGCTTCGGCGTAGTTGCCGCGCTCGAACTGGGTGGCGCCCAGGTTGATCAGCACGTCGGCGACGAGGGGATGGCGATCGCCGCGGCGGGCCCGGAAGATCCCCAGCGCCATGTGGTTGAGTGAGTCGCTCGTGTCGAGGTGCCCGGCATAGAAGTGGGTGTTGGCCAAGGCAACCAGGGCATTCCCGTACTCGAGCGAGGTGGTGTCGGGGCGCAGGTGGGCCAGCACCGAGTCCTCTGCCACGATCGCCTCGGCGAATTGTCCCTCCTCCTCGGCGACGCGGCCCAGCAAGGCCAACCCATCGAGTACCACTGGGTGGTCCGGTGCCAGGCCCGGTCGGGCCATCGCCAGGGCCTCGCGGATGATCGAGTCGGCCTCGGGGAAGCGGGCCTGGTCGAGACGCAGCCGGCCGATGGCCAGCAGCGAGCGAACCACACCTACCGACCGATTGCCGTGCAGTCGCCTCCGCTCGGCGAGCGACTGGGCCAGGAGCGAGTCACTGGAGTCGAGGTCGCCGAGCTGGCGGCGCAGGTCGCCGAGGGTCTCGCGTAGCTCGGCCTGCACATCGGGCTCGGCGTCGAGGGCGTCGGCCTCCTGCACACCACGATCGATCAGGGTCACCACCCGGAGCGACTCGGCCGGACCGGCGTCGGCCTCGTCGCCGCGGAAGAGACCGAGCATGAACGACTGGATCCTCGAACTGCGCTCGGCCTCGGCCTGTGCGGTGTCGCGGGCCTGGGTGAGGTTGACGGCGTAGGCCGCCGTGAGGGCGACCACCAGCATCAGGAGGGCCGTTCCCGCCGCGAGCTCGCGCCAGCGACGATGCACCAGCCGGCCGAGTCGATACCCGAGGGTGTCGGCCCGGGCCTCGAGGCGCTCGCTGGCGAGGTAATGGCCCAGATCGCGCGAGAGCGCCTCGACGCTTGCATAGCGGCGGTCGAGGTCCTGATGGATCGCGGTCCGGACGATCACGTCGAGCTCCCGCCAGCCCGCCCGGCCGGGGGCGACCTCGCCGCGGGTCGCCATCACCGACGGCCGGGTCACCTCGCGGCTCCGACCAGCGAGCGGGCTCTGGCTGGTCTCGTCAACCGAGGGCCACGGCAGTTGGTTGGTGAGCAGTTCGTAGAGCAGCACGCCGATCGCGTGGACGTCGGTGCGCACCCCGATCGGACCACCGGTGAACTGCTCGGGCGCCGCATACGACGGCGTGAGCATCCGGTAGCCGGTGCGGGTCCGCTCGGCATCCTCGCCCTCGACATCGAGCTGCTTGGCGATGCCGAAGTCGAGCAGCTTCACCTCGCTGGTCGGCGTCACCAGCACGTTCGACGGCTTGAGGTCACGATGGATGATCGCGTGAGCGTGGGCGTGCTGCACTGCTCGGCACACCGCGCGCAGGAGCGTCAGGCGCTCGGCGACGGTGAGTTGCCTGGCACGGGCATGTTCGGTGATCGTTTCGCCCTCGACGTACTCCATCGCGAACCACGGCGTGCCGTCCTGCAGGGTCCCGGCCTCGTAGAGCTGCGCGATGCCTGGATGACTGAGCTGCGCCAGGGAGCGTTGCTCGGCCATGAATCGCTGGCGTCGCTCCTCTGAGATCCAGGCGTCGCGGAGGATCTTGAGCGCCGCGAAGCCCCCCAGGGCCTCGCGCTCGACCAGGTAGACCCGCCCCATGCCCCCCTCGCCCAGCAGTCGGAGAATCCGGTAGGGGCCGACATGCGAGGGCGGCAATACCGTCCCCCCAGGTGGTGCCAGGGTCTCCACCACGGCGTCCCGTCGGTCGAGCACGGAAGCGGCACCTGGATCGGTGGCCAGCATCGCCAGCAGGCGCGTGGCGAGCGCGGCGTCGTCGCGCCGAACCGATGCGATCAGGGCGTCCCGTTCGTCGGTCGAGAGCGCCCGGGCGCGCTCGAAGAGTTCGGCGAGTCGGTCCCAGTCGTCGGTTTGCACCATCGGTCAGTGGGTTGTCTCGAGTTCGGTCGCGAGCCAGGCTCGCGCGGTGCGCCAGTCGCGCAGCACCGTCGCCTCGGAGATCGCCAGTGACTCAGCGATCTCGGATGTCGTGAGTCCACCGAAGAAGCGCGCCTCGACCACGGCAGCAGGGCGGGGGTGGCGCCGCTCGAGCTCGTCCAGGGCACCGTCGAGCATCAGCACGTCGGTGGCCATCGCGGCGGGGTCTGACAGGTTGTCGTCGAGCGTGATCGCCACCCGGTCGGGACCGCCGCGCTTCTCGGCATGGCGTCGCCGGGCCGATTCGACCAGGACCTGGCGCATCGCCCGCGCCGCGATCCGCTTGAAATGGAGCGGCGAGGTGTCGGCCAGCTCGGGGGAACGCGACAGCTTGATCCACGCCTCGTTCACCAGCCCGGTGGGATCGAGGGTGATCCCCGGCTCACGGCGCTTGAGGTGGCCGGCCAGCCGGCGGAGCTCGTCGTAGGCCGCCACGAAGGCGGCATCGAGGTGGCTACGATCGAGGGTCATCCGGCGAGGCATCCTGGGTCGGTTGCGGGAGGCGGCCACGGGGAAAGCTCGAATCTACTCGTTCGCGGAGCTCGCGCCGAGCACTTGACGGCCACTGGGGCCACCCGGTACCCTGCTGGACCATGTCACGCGCCTATCGCTTTCCGTTCGCCTTTGCGGCCTTTCCCCTGGAGAGGGCCGGGAGTCGGCGTACGCGTTAGCTGAACGACAGCGCACCGACCACCCCACGGCCCTCTCGATCCCGAGAGGGCCGTTTCTGTTGACCCCTGCTGGAGCATGACGATGCGGATCGCCTACCAGGGTGCCCCGGGCGCCCACAGCCACCTTGCCGCCCTGGCACGGATCCCCGACGCCCGTCCGGTGGGCCTCGGTGACTTTGCCGCGGTCGCGTCCTCGGTGGCCGCCGGGCGGACCGAGCTGGGACTGCTGCCGATCTGGAACTCGATCGTCGGCGACGTGCGCCAGGCCGTCGCGGTGCTGGGGGAGTGCCCGGCGCTCGAGATCGTCGACCGCTTCGACCGCGACATCGAGCACTGCCTGCTGGCGCTGGATGGCGCCGACCTGGGGTCGCTGCGTTGGGCCGAGTCGCATCCGGTGGCGCTGGCCCAGTGCGCCCGCTGGCTCTCGGGTCATCGGCTGGCGCCCCGGGTCGCTCCGGACACGGCCGGGGCCGCCCGGGCGATCGCGGCCGACCGCGACTGGACCCGGGCGGCGATCGCCCCCGCCGACGCCGCAGCGCGCTACGGACTCGCGATCCTGGCTCGCGATATCGCCGATGCCACCGACAACCGGACCACCTTCGCCGTGGTGGCGCGCCGCGCGGCGAGCCGCGAGGTGGCGGCATGAGGCTGGCGCGATGGCTGGCACGGGCGCTGCGGCTTCCCTCGGTGCGCGCCATCCGTGGCGCGACTGCCGTGGCCGACGACTCCCCCGGCGGGATTGCCATGGCGGTCGACGAACTCCTCGCCGAGCTGCGACGCGCCAATGACCTCGACCCGTCGGACGTGATCTCGGCGATCTTCACCGTCACCCCCGATCTCGTGAGTGCCTTTCCTGCCGAAGCGGCACGCGCCGCGGGCTGGCACCGAGTGCCGCTGCTCTGCACCACCGAGATTCCGGTCCCCGACGGCTTGCCGCGCTGCCTCCGGGTGATGCTCCACGTCGAACGACACTGGAACGGCAGCCCACCGCGGCACGTCTACCTGCGCGAGGCATCGGTGCTGCGGCCGGACCTGACGGAATCCTGAGGACGGAGGGAGGGGCACCGGCTCCGTCCTCCGCCCTCCGTCGTTCCGTCCTCCGGGCTCCCGGGGCATATTGCGGTGTCCCGACATCGGAGTTCGTGGTGCCCAGTCCGACCAAGATCCTGCAGTCGATCCAGCCGTACGTCTTCACCACGCTGATCCGCAAGAAGCGGGTGATCGAGGCGCAGGGGCATCGGGTGCTCGACCTCTCGCTCGGCTCGCCCGACCAGCCGATGCCGCCGGCACTGATCGAGTCGATCGCCGAGGCGGCCCGCGACACCACGGCGCACGGCTACCCGATGATGTTCGGTGAGCCGGCTTTCCACGAGACATTCGCGGCCTACATGCAGCGACGCTTCGGCGTCACGCTCGAGGTGCCGGCCGAGGTGACCCCGACCGCCGGGGCCAAGGAGGGCCTGGCGCACCTGGTCTCGGCCTACTGCGCACCGGGCGACGCGATGCTGATCGCCGACGTGGCCTATCCGGTCTACGAACGCGCGGTGGCGGCGAGCGGCGCTGACCTGGTGCGACTGCCGGTTCGCGAGGCCGACGGCTACTGGCCCGATCTCGATGCGGTGAGCGTCGATCATGCCCGTCGCGCCAAGTTCCTGCTGCTCAACTTTCCCAACAACCCGACCGGAGCGGTCACCACGCGCGAGCGCTGGGCCGAGGCGGTCGCCTTCTGTCGCCGGCACGACATCATCCTGATCAGTGACATCGCCTACAGCGAGCTGGTGCTCGAGGGACCGGCGGCGCCGAGTGTCTTCGAGGTCGAGGGCGCCAGGGAAGTGGCGGTCGAGATCCATTCGGGTTCGAAGAACTTCTCGATGGCGGGACTGCGTCTCGGTGTGGTCTGCGGACGACGCGACGTGATCGCGGCGCTCAACGATTATCGCACGCTGGTGGGCTATGGCGTGCCGACGGTGGTCCAGCGCGCCGGCACCTACGCCTTCGGTCACAGCGAAGAGCTGTCGCGGGTGCTTCGGGAGGGGTATCGCGCCCGTTTCGCCGCCGCGGTGGCCGGTTTCGCTGATGCCGGCGTGACGGTGACCCCGCCCGCGGCCGGCATGTATCTCTGGATTCCGGTTCCCCGGGGGATGACCGACTGGGGTGTGACCGAGTTGCTGATGGCGGAGGAGCGAATCGTGCTCACGCCGGGAAGCGGCTTCGGACCGGGCGGGGCGCCCTACATCCGCATCTCGATGGTGGCACCGCCCGATGTGCTCCGCGACGCCTGCCGCCGGGTGGCCGCGCCCTGGGCCACCGCGACGGTGCGCTAGCGGCCGCTGTCGCGCACCACGATGCCGCGGATCACCAGGACGACCCCGGCAATCAGCAGCAGGTGGAACCAGCCGGTCGACGGCTGGACCCCGAACTGCAGCACGCCCCAGGCGACCAGCAGCAGCAAGCCGACGACAAGTTCGCGCACGCGGACCTCGACCGTTCGTGAGTGGTGAATGGTGAATGGTGAATGGTAATTGGTAAGTCGGGAATGGGGTCGGGGGTGCGAGCCGTCGGTCCGGGTGCCCCATGCACCCGCCACCATTCACGTTCCCGTTTGACTGCCCCCGTTCAGGCCGGTATTATTCCCCAGACCGTGCGGTGGCGAGGAGCCATACGTACTTGAGCCAACATGTCCGAGGATGGGCCCGCATGCTTCATCCGAACGTCATGCCCCCACCGTGGGGACGACGAACGATGGGGTGAGGGCGCCGAGCATTTCTCCCCGGGCTTCAAGAACACCTCCTCGCCATCGACACGGTCATGCGGCGCCGCTCGCCAGAGTGCAAGCGACGCCGTTCGCGCATCCGTTCCCGGAGGTACCCTGATGCCGCGCGCCATCGTCGTCCGCCGCGTGCACTTCAACGCGGCCCATCGCCTGCACAACCCCGCCCGCGACGACGAGTGGAACCGCCGCACCTTCGGGCCGTGCAACCACCCCAACTACCACGGCCACAACTACGAGGCCGAGTTGCACGTCGAGGGCGAGATCGACGCGGAGACAGGCTACGTGCTCGATGTGGCGATCCTGAAGTCGCTCTTCGACGCGCACGTCCACGCGGTACTCGACCACCGCAACCTGAATCTCGACGTGTCATGGTTCGCCGACCGACTGCCGTCGGCGGAGAACATCGCGATCTTCATCTGGGAACAGCTGGTGGATCGGATTCCCGCCGGCCGGCTCGCCAGGGTCCGGCTCTGGGAGACGCCGCGCAACTACGTGGAGTACGTCGGTGAGTGAGGCGGCCGGGGCGCTGCGCGACCGCCTGGTGCTCGTGACCGGGGCGTCGCGGGGTATCGGCGCGGCGACCGCGATGCGCCTCGCCGCCCTGGGCGCCACGGTCCTGCGCGTCGCTCGCTCGGCGATGCCGCCGATCGACCGGGCGATCGACTACCGTGCCGACCTGGCCGATCCCCGCGATCGCGAGGCGTTCCTGGAGCAGGTGCTCGGCGAGCATGGCGTGCCGCACGTGGTGATCAACAATGCTGGCACCTTCCTGCTGGCACCGCTCGAGGACACCAGCGACGCGCTGCTCCGCGAGCAGCTGGCGATCAATCTCGAGGCGCCGTTCGCCATTGCCAGGTTCTTCCTGCCCCGGATGCGCAAGCGCGGGTCGGGACGGCACATCCTGGTCGGCTCGGTGGCCGACAGTCGTGCCTTCCCGGAGAATGCCGCCTACTCGGCGTCGAAATTCGGCGCCCGGGGGATGCACGAGGTCCTGCTCGAGGAGTACCGCGGCAGCGGGGTGCAGTGCTGCCTGGTCTCGCCCGGCCCGACCGACACCACGGTGTGGGATCCGTTCGATCCCGACGCCCGTGATGGGTTCCCCGGTCGCGAAGCGATGCTCCGCCCCGACGACGTGGCCGACGCGATCGTCTGGGCGGCGACCCGGCCGGCACGGAGCCACGTGGAAAGCGTCCGGCTGGGGCCGGGGTGATCGAGATACGAGATACGAGATACGAGATGCGAGATACGAGGTTCGACCCGATGCAGCGTCGCTTCCTTCGGCTGCGCTCAGGACGAGTGCGGCGCGGCCGACCCCTCCTCCTCCTCGTGGCCGGGTTGGCGCTCACCGCCCCCCTTGCCGCGCAGCAGCTCCCCGCCGAGCTCGACGGCTGGCCGGTGATCCAGCTCACCCGGTCCATCGCGCCCGACAGCTCCGTCTGGGTCGGCACCTACGGCCACGGCATCCTGGTCCACCCGGCCGGGCAGGGCACATGGCGCCGGATCCAGCACGACACCTCGGCGAACTCGCTCTCCTGGGACTTCGTGCACGCGATCGCCTTCGGGCCGCGCGGCGAGGTCTGGTACGGCACCATCGGCAACGGCTGGGGGCTCTCGACCGACGACGGCCGGACCTGGAAGAACTGGACCTACGACCAGCTCGGCCCCGAGTGGCAGTACGTGGCGCCGGGCGGGATCCTCACGGTCGGCGACACCACGGTGATCGCCACTGCGGACGGGTTGCAGATCACTACCGATGATGGCCGTCACTGGTTGGCCGTCGTCGATACGACCGGTCCACCGGCCAAGGGTCCAGCTGACACCGCGATCGCGGCGCTGGCCAACGAGTACATAACCTGCCTTGGCGAGAACGACATCGCAGTGACGATTCGAGACGCAGGCCGTCCGGTACCAGAGTGGCTTGCGGGCAGGATTGTGGTATGCCGACCACCCTGGCCCTCTCCGTCGTTCCAATGGCAGGAACTGACGCTCTCCGACCTGGTTGCCCGGCATCCGGGCTCGATGCGCCTCAATCACGCTCCGGTCGACCCGGTGCCGAACTGGCGTGAGATCATGGACGCGGAACACCAGCAGCTGATCGAGAAGTACGACCCCCACGGTCCCGCCTGGGATCCTCCCTTTGGCCGTCCGATCGGTGGCGACGGCAATCAGTACATCGACCAGACCTACCGCTACGGCTCGACGATGGGCGGCAACTTCCAGCCGCATCAGGGCGTGGAGTTCAACAACGCCGACGGCACGCCGGTGCACGCGATCGGCGACGGCACCGTGGCCTGGAGCGGCCCGGCCGAGGCGGGAGCGCTCACGGTCGCCATCCGGCACGACTCGCTGCTCCGCCTCCCCGACGGCTCATCGCGCTTCGTCTTCTCGGTCTACTACCACAACTCGGCGCTGCTGGTGCACGTGGGCGACCGGGTCGCGTCGCGGCCAGGTGATCTCGCGGGTCGGCAACACCGGCCGCGCCACCAACGATCACCTGCACCTCGAGGTGCACGCCGCGCCAACCGATTCGGTGGGGTACATCGTGAACCCCGACGAGCGCTATCCGCCCTACACCACCAATCCCGAGCTCTGGATCGAGCCGTTGCCGGAGACGGGGATCATTGCCGGGCAGGTGTTCGACGCCGAGGGCAACGCCGGTGCCGCAGGCGCGGATCTACGGGATCCGCAAGCCGGAGCCACGCGAGACGCCGTTCGCCTTTGCTGAGACGTACGGCCCGCGCAACCACCCGAGCCCGATGTACGGTGAGCACTTCGCGATCAGCGACGTGCCGGCGGGGCAACACACCCTGCGCGCGAAGATCGACGGCCGGTGGGTGGAGCGCACCGTGACCGTCGCGCCCGGGATGATGACCTGGGTCGAGTTCCGGCCCTAGGCGCCATGCATATCGAACTCACCGACCACCTGCGCTGCCCCGAGGATCACGACGAGGCCTTCCTCGTCCTGATCCCGGACCGGATGGACGGCCGTCGCGTGGTCGCCGGTCATCTCGGTTGCCCGGTCTGTGGCTGGAGCACCGACTGGAGCGACGGCGTGCCGGTGTTCGGTGTTCCTCCCGCAGCCGCAACGACCGCCCCACCGTTCGATGCCGGGTCGGCGCTGGCAATGCTGGGCATCGAGGGGCCGGGTGGCTGGCTGGCGCTGGGGGGGCGAGCGGGGGCCCTCGCCGGTGACCCTGGCGGCGCTCTTGCCCGATGTGTCGCTGGTCGCGGTGAATCCCCCCGAGGGGGTCGTGCCGGACGATGTGGTCAGCGTGATCCGTTCAGGCCGCTGGCCGATCAAGCGCCACGCGATGCGCGGGGTGGTGCTTGGCGAGGACGCGGTCGATCCGGCCACCGCGCTGCCCAGCGCGCTGCCGGGACTCAGAATCGTCGGAGAAGGGGCGGTGCCGGCGCTGGGAGTCGGTGACGAGGTGATCGCCGAGGCCGGCGGGGTGTGGGTGGTGAAGAAGGGATGACGGAGGGCAGGGGGACGACGGAGAGCGACTAGGCGCTCGCCGCTTCCTCCGTCCGCCTGTCCTCGTTCCGTTCTCCGTGTTCGGCGTACATCGCCTCGATCTGGTCGTGGTACTTCTCGTTCACCACCTTGCGGCGCACCGACAGCTTGGGCGTGAGCTCGCCGCCATCGATGGTGAAGTCGCGGGGCAGGATGAGGAACTTCTTGGGCGCCTCGTAGTGGGCCAGGTCGCGCAGCGACTTGCGCGCCTCGCGCTCGATCTTCTCGCGCACATCGTCGCGGGCCACCAGCGCCTCGGTGGGCATCTCCGGGATGCCCTTGTGGGTGGCCCAGGCCCGCAGCCGGTCGAAGTTGGGCACCAGCAGCATGCTGGGGAAGCGCCGCTTGTCGCCGATCATCACCGCGTTGCTCACGAACTCGTTGGTCTTCAGCAGCGCCTCGATCGGCTGCGGGGCGATGTTCTTGCCGCCCGCCGTGACGATCAGGTCCTTCTTGCGATCGGTGATCCGCAGGTAGCCGTCGGCGTCGATCTCGCCGATGTCACCGGTGTGGAACCAGCCGTCGGCGTCGATCGCCTCGGCGGTCGCCTCCGGCTTGTGGTAGTAGCCCAGCATCACGTTGGGGCCGCGGCAGAGGATCTCGCCATCGTCGGCGATTCGGACCTCCACCCCCGGGATCGGCAGGCCGACGGTACCGGGCTTGATCCGGTCCTCGGGATTCACGGTGATCACCGGTGAGGTCTCGGTGAGGCCGTAGCCCTCGAGGATCTTGAGCCCCGCGGCGAGGAAGAAGCGACAGATGTCGGGGTTGAGCGGGGCACCCCCCGAGACGAAGAAGCGCAGCTTGCCCGCCGGTCCGGGCCCGCAGCTTGGTGAAGACCAGCCGGTCCGCGATCGCGCCGCCCAGGCGCAGCGCCGGCGGTGGGGTCCGTTCCTTCGAGCTCGTAGTCGAGGATCTTCTCGTCGAGTGGCGCGGGCCCACTCGAAGATCGACCGCGTGAAGCTGCCGCCGCTCATGGCCGCCTCGACCGTCCGGGCATAGATCTTCTCGTAGAGGCGTGGCACGCTGGCCATCACCGTGGGCTGGATCTCGCGCATCTCGGCTGCCACGGCGTCCATGCTCGAGGCGTAGCAGATCGTGGTGCCGGCCTGCAGCATCGTGTAGTGACCCACCATCCGCTCGAAGATGTGCGACAGCGGCAGGAAGGAGAGGCAGCGATCGCCGGTGCGGTTCTTCAGCACCTCGAGCGCGCCCGACCACGTTGCTGGTGATGTTGCCGTGGCTGAGCATCACGCCCTTGGGGTCACCGGTGGTGCCCGAGGTGTAGATCAGGGTGGCGAGGTCGTCGGGCCCCACCTGGCAGGCTTCGGCTCTCCCAGTCGGGCCAGCTGGCCTCCACGGCCTGCCCCTCCGCCTCGAAGGACGCTGAACGACGCCACGCCCGGCTCGCTCAGTCCCCTCGTCGAAGGTGACGATCCGTTCCAGTGCCGGCAGCGTCGTCGCGGATCTCGAGCAGCTTGTCGAGCTGTTCCCGGGTCGAGCAGAACGCCATCCGGCATCCGGCATCGCGGAGGATGTAGGCGATCTGGTGCGGGGGCAGGGTGGGGTAGACCGGGACGTCGGTGGCGCGGGCGGTGAGGCAGGCGAAGTCGGTGATCGCCCACTCGGGGCGGTTCTCCGAGAGGATCGCCACCCGGTCGCCCGGGGCGATGCCGGCGGTGCGGAGCGCGGCATGGACCGCCCGGACCCGGGCGAGGAGCTCGTCGTGCCGCATCGGGATCCAGTCGCCGCCCTGCTTGCTCATCAACGCCGCCGACTCGGTGCGATGACGCGCGATGGCGCCGAAAAAGAGCTCGTTGAGCGTGGCGGGCGGGGTCATGGTCCCGCGGCTGGTGCCGTGAGCGTGAAGGTGATCAGGTTGGAGTGGAGCGTCCCGACGGCGGCCTGCACCCGACCGGTCCCCGACTCGGTGACCCCGGTGACCAGGCCGGTCGCCGAATCGACCGTGATCGTGGTGTCGGGGGTGCCCCAGAGGATGCTGGTGGCCACCTCGTCGCCGTTCTGGTCGAGCGCCCGGGCCTCGAGCTGGACCGTGGCGCCGGCGGCGAGGGTGAGCGACGCGGGCTGGGTCACCTCGAGGGCCACCACGCCGTCGCCGGTCACCGGCAACTGACCGCACCCTGCCAGCAGGCCCGCCAGCAGCATGGACCGACCGATCGACCTCACGAGGCACCGCCTTCGTTGACGGCGGCCGACTCCAGCTGGGACAGCACCTCGCGGGCATGCCCCACCCAGCGTTCCATCTCGCTGTCGCGCGGGGGCTTGGCGAGGAAGGTCCGCAGATGCTCGGCGGCTCGGTCGCGGTCGCCGCGGCGGAGCAACAGGAAGGCGAGCCCGTAGTGGGCCCCGGCGGCATCCGGCTCCAGCTCGAGGGCCCGGCGGTAGTGTCGGATCGCCTCCTCGATTCGGCCGGTCTTGGAGAGGGCGATGGCGATGTACTGCAGGATCCTGACGCTGTGCGGCTGGTCGCGGAGCGCGAGTTGGTAGGAGGTCACGGCGCCATCGAAATCGCCCTGCCGCTCCAGCGCCAACCCCTCGTTGAGGTAGTCGAGTCGCTTGGGCGAGAGCGCGTCGTCGTCGCCGGTGAGGATCCGCTTCCACCAGCTCATGCCGAGGGACCGGTCGCGAAATGGGCCATTCATAGCAAGTTAGGTGTCGCTTGAGTCGCGGGCAACGCGTTCGATCGGGCCGCTGGCGCCCCCGGGGGCCGGGTGTAGGTTGCCCCAAGAGGATCGTCCCGCCACCCGCCCATCCGGAGGTCTCGTGCCCAGGCCGCGTCCGACCCCAACCCGCGACGTCCTCGAGGTGGACTGGGCCTTCTTCGGCGAGCTCTGCCGGGCCCTGGCCGTCCACGTGGCCCGCGGCTTCGATCCCGAGGTGATCGTCGGGATCGCCAAGGCCGGCGTGATCCCGGCCGCCATCATCGCCACCATCCTGCAACGTGAGTTCGTCGCCATCGCGATCACCCGCTCGTCGGACGATGCCGATCCCGAGCTGGTGGCCGGCCCGCCGGCCTCGCTCAAGGGGAAGCGGGTGCTCCTGGTCGATGAGACCTGCGACACCGGCGACACCCTCAAGCTGGCCCTCCACGAGGTGCAGGCGACCCGGCCCGCCGACATGCGCACGGCGGTCTCGTTCAAGACCGGGCGCTGGCAGCCGGATTTTCACGCCTTCGAGACCGAGAAGGCGATCGTGCTGCCGTGGGACCGGGAGGTGGTGGAGGGCGGCGAACTGGTGACCCGGCCCGACTTGCGAGGGCTGGGTCGGCAGCTGAGTCAGTCGGATGGCGACCGGCGCGAAGGCCTCGCGCCAGTCGCCACCGGCCACCATCAGGTCCCACGCCACCGCCAGCGTCTCCTGCGACCCGGCCAGGAAGCGACACGCCCCGGCGCCGCTGGAGCGGCACTCGACCTCGAGGGCCGCGACGGGCGCCCCGGCCAGCCCAGTGAGGAACGCCGCCAGCGCCCCTGCCGTGAAGTGACACGACGGCACTTCGGCGGAGTCGGGCAGCGCCTCGGCCCACTCGCCCGCCTCGAGCAGCACGGCCTGGTCGCCCAGCTCGCTCAGGGTGATCGATCCCCAGCCAAGATCGACGCACATCTCATCGAGCAGCGGCCCGAACCAGCGCGCGTCGAGCTCGCCGGCCTCGTCGAGGCCGGTCTGTTCGGCGATCCGGTTGCGCCAGGTGCTGCCCAGCGCCTGCCCGGTGGCGAAGCCCGCCTCGTGCAGGATCCGGGCGGTGGTCGCCGTCCCGGCGGCGTCGAGCTCACGGCGCAGTCGGTGGAGCGAGGCAGGGGCGATCATGAAGAGAGTCATCGGAGGCGCGAAGCTACGCCCCGCGTCCGGTGCGCCGCAAGAGCTCGGCTTCGTCGATCACCTCGATCCCCAGCGCCTCGGCCTTGGCGAGCTTGTCGCCCGCCTCGTCGCCGGCCACCACGGTGTCGGTCTTCTTCGACACCGACGACTTGACGGTGCCGCCGGCCGCCTCGATCAGTTCGGCGGCCTCGGCGCGCTTGAGGGTCGGCAGGGAGCCAGTGAGGACGAAGATCCGGCCCGCGAGCGGGCGCGGGCCGTCGGCCGAGACGCCTGTCTCCTTGAGGGCGACCCCGCGCTCGGTGAGCCGGTCGAGCAGCGCCGCGTTGGTCTCGTCGGCCAGGAAGGCGAGCACCGACGCCGAGATCACCGGGCCGATACCCTCCAGCGCCTCGAGCTCCTCGTCCGTCGCCTGGCGGAGGGCGGTGAGGCTGCCGTAGCGCCGGGCCAGCAGCTTCGCCGCCGTGGCGCCCACGTGCCGAATCCCGAGCGCCGTGAGGAGCATCCGGAGCGGCCGCGACCTGGAGGCGTCGATCGCCTCGATGAGGGCGGTGGCCGATTGCTCGGCGAAGCCCTCGAGCGGGAGCAACTGCTCGGCGGTGAGGCCGTAGAGTCCTGCCGCATCGTGGATCACCCCGGCCTCGAGCAGCTGCCGCACCCGTTCCGGGCCGAGCCCGACGATGTCGAGTCCGGCCTTGGAGACGAAATGCACCAGCGTCTCGTAGGACGCGGCCCGGGCAGGCCGGGTTGGGGCAGTAGCGGTTGACCTCTCCCTTCGGAGCGGACCAGCTCGGTCTTGCAGTAGGGACAGTGGGTCGGCGGCTGCCACGCGGCTTCTCATTGCCGGTGCGCTTGCTTCGATCGGGGCCCAGCACCTTGGGGATCACCTCGCCGCTGCGGATCACCTCGACCACATCGCCGATGCGGACATCGCGCTCGGCGATGATGTCCTCGTTGTGCAGCGTGGCCCGGGTCACGGTGACGCCACCGATCCGTACCGGCTCGAGGATCGCGGTCGGCGCCAGCGCGCCGGTGCGGCCGATGTTGACCTCGATGTCGAGCAACCGGGTGAAGGCCGACTCGGGGGGGAACTTCCTGGCGATGGCCCAGCGCGGCACCCGTCCTCCCACCACGCCGAGTTCCTCCTGCAGTCGCAGGTCGTCGACCTTGACCACCAGGCCGTCGGCATCGAAGGGGAGTTCCCGAATCCGGTCGGCCCACGCGTCGGTCTCGCGGATCACCTCGTCGAGCGAGGCGCAGGTGTGATGGTGCGACTCGACGGGGAAGCCCCAGCTGCTCGAGCAGCGCCAGTTCGTCCTCATGGGTGGCAACCGGCATGCTCGCCCTCGAGCACCACCAGCTGATAGCCGAAGAACCGCAGTCGGCGGCGTCGCGCCTCGGCGGGATCGAGGGCGCGGAGCGCGCCGGCCGCCGCGTTGCGCGGGTTCTGGAGCGGCTCCAGTCCGTCGCGCTCGCGGTCGCTGTTGACGCGGGCGAAGGCGCGGCGCGGGATGTAGACCTCGCCGCGCACCTCGAACCGCGCCGGCAGCGCGTCGCCGTCGATCGCGAGCGGGATGTCCTGGATCGCGCGCACGTTGCCGGTGATCTCCTCGCCCTCGACGCCGTTGCCGCGCGTGACGCCGCGGACCAGGATGCCATTGTGGTAGGTGATCGACAGGGCCGCGCCGTCGATCTTGACCTCGAGCGCGAGTCGCGCGGTCGTGGCCCGTCCATCGGCCCTGGCCATCCGCTCGTGCCAGGCGCGCAGCTCCTCGGCCGTGAAGGCGTTGTCGAGCGAGAGCATCGGCACGCCGTGCCGCACCTTGGGGAGATACTCCGCCGGCGCACCGCCGACTCGCCGGGTGGGAGAGTCGGGCGTGGCCAGGTCGGGATGGTCGCGCTCGATCTCCTGCAGGCGCCGGAAGAGGCGGTCGTATTCCTCGTCGGAGATCTCGGGCGCGTCGAGCTCGTAGTAGGCCCGGTTGGCGCGCTCGAGCTGCTGCCGCAGCGAGGCTGCCTCGGTCGCCAGCGCCCGGTCGCTCACGGTCGGCCGAGGTGGGCAGCCACCTCATCCTCCAGCCGGGCCGCCTCGCGACGATAGGTCGGGTCCATCGGGTCGATCGCGGGCAGGCGACGGATCGCCGCGAGCTGCTCGGCGGCCGCCGACCACTCCTCGCGGTCGATCAGCACCCGGGCCAGGTCGAGCCGGTGGAAGATCCGCTCGGGCTCGTAGTCCACGGCAAGGCGCAGGTAGCGCTCGGCCTCGTCCCACGACGCCTCGTCGAAGATGGCGGCGCCGAGGAAGGTCTTCGCGAAGAAGGTCTGCAGTGCCGAGAGTCGCTTGATCTCGGCGTGCCAGCGCCCCATCACGTGCAGCGCCCCGGCGTGGTGCGGGTCGATCCCGAGGGCCTTCAGGCCTCGTTGCGGATCTCCACCGGCCCCCTCGATCTGCTCGCGCTTGCTCCTGGAGAGGCCCGCCCGCCCGATCGCGGCGGCGAGGACGAAGTGCCCGTCGGCGCCGTCGGGATTCGCGGCCACCGCCCGGCGGGCATAGAATTCCGAGAGCGCGTAGAGGGAGTCACGTGCCGGGGACTGGATCGAGTCGGGCGTCTCCTTGCCGAGATCCATCAGCACGCCGGCGAGTCGCCAGTTCGCCTCGTAGCTGGTCGAGTCGGTGCGGACCGCCTCCTCGAGCAGCCGCCGTGCGGACGTGAGGTCGTAGCGCTCCATCGCCGCCCGGCCACGATCGAGCGCCGCGCCCTGCGCCACCGCCGGGCAGGGCAGGGCGAGGATGAGCGCGGTGGCCACAACGAGCGGCATCGACGAACACTTCGGCATCACGGTCCCCTTCTGGTCGAGCTCAACACTTCCGAGGACGAATGGTCGTTCCGCGCCTGATCGAACGCAAGCGAGCCGGGGAAGCACTCCGCGGCGACGAGTGGCGCGCCCTCGTGGCCGACTACACGGCCGGCACGCTGCCCGACTACCAGATGGCGGCATTGCTGATGGCGGTGATGTTCCGCGGCCTCAGCGGCGAGGAACTCACCGCCCTCACCGAGGCGATGCTCGCCTCGGGGGCTCGCCTGACCAGGCGACCGGGCGGCTCGCCTCGGGTCGACAAGCACTCGACCGGCGGGGTGGGCGACAAGACGTCGCTGTTGCTCGCCCCGCTGCTCGCCGCTGCCGGGGTCGCCGTGCCGATGATGTCGGGCCGCGGCCTCGGGCACACCGGTGGCACTCTCGACAAGCTCGAGGCGATCCCCGGCTTCTCGCCGATGCGCACCCTTGCCGACGCCGAGCATCAGCTCGACACGATCGGCGCGGTGATGTTCGGGCAGACGGCCGAGATCGTCCCGGCCGACCGGAAGCTGTACGCGCTCCGCGACGTGACGGGCACCGTCGAGTCGGTCCCCCTGATCACCGCGAGCATCATGTCGAAGAAGCTGGCCGAGGGGCTCGATGGCCTGGTCCTCGACGTGAAGATCGGCAGCGGCGCGTTCCTGCCGAACCCCGACGAGGCGCGCACCCTGGCCCGCACCATGGTCGGCGTGGGGGAGGCCGCGGGGTGCCGCACCGTGGCGCTCCTGACCGCGATGGATCGGCCGCTCGGCCGCGCCCTCGGCAATGCCATCGAGGTGCGCGAGGCGATCGCCGGGCTGCGGGGCGAGGGGCCCGACGACCTGATGGCGGTGACCCTGGCGCTCGGCAGCGAGATGCTGCTGCTGGCCAACCTCGAGCAGGATCGTGCCGCCGCCACGGCGCGTCTCCAAGGGCTGATCGCCGACGGCTCGGCGCTCGCGAAGCTGGCCGAGATCATCGCGGCACAGGGCGGGGACACCGCCGTGCTCGACGACCCCTCCCGGCTGCCGCTTGCCCCGGTCACGGCCGAGGTCAGGGCGCCGGCGGCCGGTCCGCTGCCACCGCTGCCACCACGGCCGATCGGCGAGGCGATCGTGGCGATGGGTGGTGGCCGGCGCACCGCCGCCGATACCATTGATCCCGCGGTGGGCATCGAGCTGCTGGCCGGGGTGGGCGAGTCGGTCGAGGCCGGTGCGCCGATCGCACGGATCCATGCCCGCGACGCCGGCTCCGCCGCCGAGGCGGTCGCCGCCCTCGACCGGGCGGTGGCCCGCGCCTGGCGCGACGCCGCGCCACCGTTGCCGCTCGTCGCCGAGCGGATCACCATCACTGGTTCCACACCCTGGGAGACGTCGTGACCGGATCGCTGCTGGGAGTCGTTGCGCTGATCGCCATCCTGCTCTGGTTCGTGGGCGCCGGGAAGCGCGGGCCCGTGCCGGCGCCCGAGGACGACATCGACACGCCGCTCGACCGCGACGAGCTGGCCGAGGCCGAGGCCGAGCTGGCGGAGGATCCCGGCGCGCGCTCGATCGACGAGGCGCTGGAGGACGACGACTGGGGGCCGGGGACCGGCGGCGGGGCGCTGCCGGGGATCATGTAGGGCGACAGGCGACAGGCGACGGGCGACAGGCGACAGCGCGACAGGCGGACAGCCCCGGGAACGATGATGGTCGCCCCGGGGCCGTTGCCTTCCCGCCTGTCGCTTGTCGCCTGTCGCTCGTCGCCTACACGTCCAGCACGCTCACGTACTTGGCGTTCGCCTCGATGAACTGGCGTCGCGGTTCCACGTTGTCGCCCATCAATTCATCGAAGAGCTTCGACGCCTCGACGGCGTCCTCGAGGGTCACCCGCAGGATGGTGCGGGTCTCGGGATCCATCGTGGTGCGCCAGAGCTGTTCGGGGTTCATCTCGCCGAGGCCCTTGTAGCGCTGGAGGTTGACCGAGCCGCGGCCGCTCGCCTCGCTGAGGCGCTTGGTGAAGGCGGCCCGCTCCTCCTCGTCGTAGGCGTAGTACTCCTCCTTGCCCTTGGCGACCCGGTAGAGCGGCGGCTGGGCGATGTAGATGTACCCTGCCTCGATCAGCTCGGGCATCTGCCGGAAGAAGAAGGTCAGCAGCAGTGTCCGGATGTGGGCGCCGTCGACGTCGGCGTCGGTCATCAGGATGATCTTGTGGTAGCGCGCGTCCTCGAGCTTGAAGTCATCACGCACCCCGGTGCCGATCGCGGTGATGATCGCCCGGATCTCCTCGTTGCCGAGGATCCGGTCGATCCGGGCGCGTTCCACGTTGAGGATCTTGCCGCGCAGCGGCAGGATCGCCTGGAACGCCCTGTTGCGTCCCTGCTTGGCGGAGCCGCCGGCGGAGTCGCCCTCGACGAGGTAGAGCTCCGACAGGGCGGGGTCGCTGAGCGAGCAGTCGGCCAGCTTGCCGGGGAGCACCGCGTTCTCGAGCCCTGACTTCTTGCGGACCAGTTCGCGGGCCTTGCGAGCGGCCTCGCGTGCGCGGGCGGCGCCCACGGCCTTCTCGATCACCACCCGGCCGACGGCCGGGTGCTCCTCGAGGTAGGTCGACAGGTTCTCGCTCACGATGGCACGAACGATCCCCTCGACCTCGCTGTTGCCGAGCTTGGTCTTGGTCTGGCCCTCGAACTGCGGCTCGCGGACCTTGACGTGCAGCACGCAGGTGAGGCCCTCGCGGATGTCGTCGCCGCTGAGGCTGAAGTCGGCCTTCTTGAGCGCGTTGCCCTTCTTGGCGAAGTCGTTGATCGTGCGGGTCAGCGCGGCACGGAAGCCGGTGAGGTGGGTGCCGCCCTCGTGGGTGTTGATGTTGTTCACGTAGGTGAACGTGTTCTCGTTGTAGCCGTCCTCGTACTGCAGCGCCACATCGACGTCGACGTCATCGCGACTGGCCGTGAAGTGCACCGGCTTGGGGTGCAGCGGCTTGCGATTGCGGTTGAGCCACTGGACGAACTCGACCAGGCCGCCCTGGTAGAGGAAGGTCTCGACCTTGGGTTGCTCGCCGCGCTCGTCGGTGAGCACGATGCGTGATGCCGCCGTTGAGGAACGCCAGCTGTCGGAGCCGGTCGGCCAGCGTCGCCCAGTTGAACTCGAGCACCGTGAAGATCTGCGGGTCGGGCTTGAAGGTGACCGTGGTGCCGGTCCCCGCCGCCATCCCGATGACCGTGAGCTTCTGGGTGGTGTGGCCGCGGACGAACGCCATCTGGTGACGGGCCCCATCGCGGTCGACGGTGACGGTGAGCCGTTCCGAGAGGGCGTTGACCACCGAGACGCCGACGCCGTGGAGGCCGCCGGACACCTTGTAGGAGTTCTTGTCGAACTTGCCGCCGGCGTGCAGCACGGTGAGCGCCAGCTCGACGCCCGGCACCCCCTCGGTGGGATGGATGTCGACCGGGATGCCGCGGCCGTTGTCGGTCACGGTGAGCGAGCCGTCGCGATGGATCGTGACCTCGATCCGGTCGCAGTGACCGGCCAGGGCCTCGTCGATCGAGTTGTCGACCACCTCGTAGACCAGGTGGTGCAGGCCGTTCTCGCTGGTCGAGCCGATGTACATGCCGGGCCGCTTGCGCACCGCCTCGAGACCCTTGAGGACCGTGATCGACTGGGCGCCATACTCGCCGGGCTTCTGTTCCTTCGCCATGCGTCCTCGCGTTCGATGAATTCAGGGCCGGTCCAGTGGACCGACCAGCCAACGTACATGCTTCACCCGGCCCGCCCGCGAGCCGTTGACCCGGGTCAGGATCCGGGGCGTCATCAGCCCCAGCTCGGTGGCCCAGCCGTTGGTCGCCACCCGCACCAGCAGGGTGCCGTCGGGGGTGACCGCCAGCGCCCGGGTGACCGCGGCGATCTGGGGCCCCACCAACTCGGGCCACGACCCGACCACCTCGGCCAGGTCGAGTCGCTTGCGAAGCCCCTGCCGCGCGATCCAGCCGTCGAGCACCTCGCCCAGCGGCACCGGCCGCTCGGTGGTGCTCACTCCGACCGGATCGCGCCGGCGTTGACGTGCCACCTCGGTGCCTCCAGTGCCTCGGGGAGGTCCTCACGCCTGGGCGCGGTGACCACCAGTTGCACCGCCGCCTCGTGCAGCCGCCCGGCGAGCCGGGCCTGTCGTGCCGCATCGAGCTCGGCGAAGATGTCGTCGACCAGCAGCGCCGGTCTGGTGCCCCGCTCGGCGGCGAGCGTCTCGTGCTCCAGCAGCCGGAGCCCGATGGCCGCCGTCCGCTGCTGGCCGGTCGAACCGAATTCGCGCAATGGCCGTCCCGCCAGGCCCAGCACCAGATCATCGCGGTGCGGTCCCACCGTGGTCTGGCCGCGATGGCGATCGCGCGACCAGACCGCCTCCAGTCGTTCAGGCCAGCGTTCGGCCTCGGCCAGCGACGCGTCGCCGTGATAGCGGAGCGTCACCTCGAGCGGCTCGCCGAGTCGCTCGAGCTCCCGGCGCCATGCCGCCTCGGCGGCCGCCACCCACGCGAGTCGCTCGCGGACCACCACCGCCCCGGCGCCGCCCAGCGCGGCATCGAACGCCCGGGCGGTCCGTTCGTCGCCCTGCCGGAGCGCGGCGTTGCGCTGGGCGATGGCGGCGCGGTAGCGCAGCAAGGCCTGAAGATAGGCCATCGTGCCCAGCGACAGCATCCGGTCGAGCCAGCGTCGCCGCCCGGCGGCAGCGCCCTGCACCAGCGCGAGATCGGTCGGCAGGAACGTCACCGCCAGCCACGCACCCAGCGCGTCGGTGATGCGCGAGTGATCGACCCCATCGACCGTCACCCGCTTGCGACCATCGGCCGATTGCCAGGTGGTCGCGACCTCGACGCCATCATCGCGTCGGACCGCCACGTGGAAGCCCGGGCCGCCGAACGCCGCCACGTCGCGATCGCGCGAGCCGCGCAGCGAGCGGAAGAGCACCGGATAGGCGAGCGCCTCGAGCAGGTTGGTCTTGCCGTGGCCGTTGGGCCCCAGCAGCGCGACGCCGCCCGGCGGCAGCTCCAGGGTCGCGTCGGCGAGGTTGCGGAAGCCCCGCACCACCAGCGACGCGGCCCGCATCGACTCAGCGGCCGCGGAAGTTCGGCGCCCGCTTCTCCAGGAACGCGGTCGTCCCCTCGGCCTTGTCCTCGCTGGCACAGGCGGCACCGAAGGCCTCCGCCTCGAGCTCCATCGCTTCGTCGATCGTGGCGTCGAGTGCCCGATCGACCTGGTCGAGGCAGAGCCCCACCGCCAGTGGTCCCATGGCCAGGATCGCCTTCGCCATCGCCCGTGCCTCGTCGAGCAGCGCGCCACCCTCGACAACCCGATTCACCAAGCCGATCCGTTCGGCCTCCTCGGCGCCGACCATCCGGGCCGTGAGCAGGATCTCCAGCGCGCGACCGCGACCGACCAGTCGCGGCAGTCGCACGGTGCCGCCATAGCCGGGGATCAGCCCCAGCTTGACCTCGGGCTGGCCGAACTTCGCGTTCGGCGCCGCGAGCCGGATGTGGCAGGCCATCGCCAGCTCACAGCCGCCGCCCAGCGCGAAGCCGTTGACCGCGGCGATCACCGGCTTGCGGAGCCGCTCGATGGCGCGGAAGACGCCCTGGCCTCGCTGTGCCAGCTGGCGTCCCTCGCCGCCGTCGACCGCGGCGAGCTCGCCGATGTCGGCACCCGCCACGAACGCCTTCTCGCCGGCGCCGGTCAGCACCAGCGCGCGAACCGAGGTGTCGGTCGCAACGGCGTCGGCCAGGCGGCCAAGATCGGCGATCACGTCGCCGTTGAGGGCGTTGAGCTTGTCGGGACGATTGATGGTCGCGACGGCGATTCCGTCGGCGTCAGTCTCGAAGAGGAGGGTGGTGTAGGACATCACCAAAAGATAACGGAATTGCCTCCGGAAGAGGCGTGAATGGTGAACGGTGAACGGTGAATGGGAGCGGGTCCCTCAGCGGGCCCCGGAGCGCAGGGACGGGCCTCGCACATCGGTGGAGCGGAGGCTCCCGAGCCCCCCATTTACCATTCACCCTTCACCATTCACCTGGACCTTCTGATGCCCACCATTCTGGCCCTCGACCAAGGCACCACCGGCTCCACCGCCCTCCTCTTCGACGGCGACGGGCGGGTGATCGGGCGTGGGTACCGCGAGATCCCCCAGCATTTCCCGGAACCGGGCCGGGTGGAGCACGAGCCGGCGGCGCTGGTCGACTCGGTGGTCGCCGCGGCCCGCGAGGCGATCGAGGAGTCGGGCGCCTCACCCGACGCCATCGGGATCACCAACCAGCGCGAGACGGTGGTGCTCTGGGATCGTGAGACGCTGGAGCCGATCGGCCCGGCGATCGTCTGGCAGGATCGCCGCACCGCCGCGCGCTGCCAGGCGCTCCGTGGGGAGGGTCATGCGGCGACCATCCGCGAGCGGACCGGACTGCTGATCGATCCCTATTTCTCGGCGACCAAGCTCGAATGGCTGCTCCGCGACCCGGCGATCCGCGAGCGGGCAGAGCAGGGGAGTCTCGCCGCCGGCACGGTGGAGAGCTGGCTGGTGGCAAAATTCTCCGGTGGTCGGCACATCTCCGATCGCACCAATTCCTGCCGCACCATGCTCGCCAACATCGCCACCGGCGACTGGGACGATGCGATGCTTGATCTGTTCGGTGTGCCCCGGTCGATCCTTCCCGAGGTGGTCGCCTCGTCGGGCGAGCTGGCGGTCGCCGGGCCCGAGTGGTTCGGTCGCGAGCTTCCGATCGCGGGTCTGGTGGGCGACCAGCAAGCGGCGCTCTACGGCCAGGGCTGCGACGAGGCGGGCGAAGCGAAGATCACCTATGGCACCGGCTCGTTCCTGCTGCGCTTCACTGGACAGGAGCAACCGCCGATCCCTGAAGAGGGCATCCTCGCCACGATCGCCGCCGGCAAGGGGGGTGGTCTCGGTTGGGCGCTCGAGGGGAGCGCCTTCATCGCCGGCGCGGCGGTCCAGTGGCTCCGCGATGGCCTCGGGCTGATCGCCTCGGCCGCAGAGACGGCGGCGCTGGCCGCCACGGTCGACGACACTGGCGGTGTGGTCTTCGTGCCGGCATTCACCGGCCTGGGCGCTCCGTACTGGAACGCCGAGGCACGGGGGACGATCACCGGGCTCACCCGGGGAACCACCAGCGCCCATCTGGTGCGGGCCACGCTGGAGGCGATCACCCAGGGGACCGCCGACCTGGTCGAGGCGATGGGCGGAGTGACCGAGCTGCGAGTCGATGGCGGGGCCAGCGCCAACGACTGGATGATGCAGCAGCAGGCCGATCTCCTCGGGGTGCCGGTGATCCGGCCGGCCGGGGTCGAGCTCACCGCCTATGGCGCCGCTCGGCTGGCGGCGGTGGGGGTCGGGGCCCAGTTGCCGCCGGCCCCCGATCTGGGCGAGATGACGGTCTTCGAGCCGGGGCGGAGTGACGACTGGCGGGCCGAGCAGCGGGCCGCCTGGCAGCGGACGGTGGCCGCTGCCGAGACCTGGGCGGCCGGGTGAATCGTGCATGGTGAATGGGGCTGCTGGTGACGCTCTGGCCGCCCCCGGGCGCCGATGCGGAATCCCCCGATCCTCGTTCAGCATTCACCCCTTGTCGCCACTATATTTGCGGGTCAAAGGGAGTCCTTCATGAAGCCCAGCGCCAAATTCGCCCTCGGGGCGATCGTCATTGTCGGCAGCGTCTCGCTCCTGATCGCTCAGGGGATCAAGCAGACCGGGACCTACTTCCTGACCCCGACCCAGCTGGTCCAGCGCACCGAGCAGGACCCGTCGTTCCACGACGTGGGCCTCAAGGTGAGCGCCAAGGTGGTCAAGGGGTCGATCAAGCGGGAGCCGGCCGAGCAGCGGATCGATTTCTCGATCACCGACGGCAGCCAGACGATCCCGGTCACCTACGTCGGCCTGGTGCCCGACACCTTCACCGACGCCAACGACATCGAGGTGGTGGTCGAGGGGAAGCTCGGTCGCGACGAGGTCTTCCACGCCACCGACGTGATCGCCAAGTGCGGCTCACGTTACGAGGCGGAGTGGGACGACCAGGGCAAGAAGGCCTGAGCCTACCATGACCCTGCTTGGCCAGTTTGCCCTCTGGACGGCGTTCCTCATCGGGTTGTGGACCGCCGGTCTGGCGTTCTTCGCCCGCTGGCAGGATCGGCCCGACGTGGCCCTCACGGTGCGGCGCGGCGCCTACGGCGTCTGCATCGCCCTGCTCGTGGCGGCGATCGCCCTGTGGAAGGGGATCTTCGCCCACGACTTCAACATCGAGTACGTCGCCTCCTACACCTCCCGGAACCTTCCCGAGTACTACCTGGTCTCGGCGTTCTGGGCAGGGCAGAAGGGGTCGCTGCTCTTCTGGGCCGTGGTGCTCGGCATCTTCGGCGCGCTGGCCCAGCTGCTGACCTCCGAGAAGCACAAGGACCTGCTGCCCTACGTGGCCGGGATCACCAACCTGGTGGCGGTCTTCTTCATCTCGGTGATGCTCTTCGGCGAGCATGCCAACCCCTTCGAGCGGCTCGGCTTCACGCCGGCCGACGGGCGGGGGCTCAATCCCCAGCTGCAGAACCCGGGGATGGTGATCCACCCGCCGATGCTCTACCTCGGCTACATCTCGCTCACCGTGCCGTTCGCGTTCGGCATCGCCGCGCTGCTGGCCCGCAAGCTCGATACCGGGTGGATCATCGCGATGCGGAAGTGGGCGCTCACCAGCTGGCTCTTCCTCTCGGTGGGGATCACCATCGGAATGTGGTGGGCCTACCTCGAGCTCGGCTGGGGCGGCGTGTGGGGCTGGGACCCGGTCGAGAACGCCTCGTTCCATCCCTGGCTCACCCTCACCGCGTTCCTCCACTCGGTGATGATCCAGGAAAAACGGGGGATGCTCAAGCGCTGGAACATGGGGCTGATCATCGGCACGTACCTGCTGAGCATCTTCGGCACGTTCATCACCCGGAGCGGGGTGATCGCGTCGGTGCACTCGTTCACCCAGTCGAGCGTGGGCTACTTCTTCCTCGCCTTCCTGCTGGTCACGGCAATCGTCTCGTTCACGCTGCTCTATACCCGCTGGCCCGACCTGGAACCCGAGGCGAAGCTCGAGTCGATGGTCTCGCGCGAGTCGGCGTTCCTGTTCAACAACCTGGCGCTGGTGGGCATCGCCTTCAGCGTGCTGTGGGGCACCCTCTTCCCGATCCTCTCCGAGGCGGTGCGGGGCACCAAGATCACCGTCGGCCCGCCGTTCTTCAATCGGGTCAACGTGCCGCTGGGCCTCTTCCTCCTCTTCCTCACCGGCGTGGGCCCGCTGATCGCCTGGCGCAAGGCGTCGGCGCGCAACCTGCAGCGGCAGTTCATCGCGCCGGCGGTCGCGTTCGTGGTGACGCTCGCGACGATGCTGGCGATGGGGCTGCGGGGCTTCCCGCTGATGACGATCGCCCTCGCCGGCTTCGTGCTCGCCACCATCGTGCAGGAGTTCGGCCGCGGCGTGCGGGCCCGGATGCGGATGCACGAGGAGAATCCCGTCACGGCGCTGGGCCGGCTGATGTCCCGCAATCGCCGTCGCTACGGCGGCTACATCGTGCACGTGGCGATCGTGCTCTATTTCGTGGCGTTCACGGGGCTGGCCTTCCAGGAGAAGACCAGCGTCCAGATGGTGCCGGGCCAGACCGTGACGATGCGCTCGCCCTTCGGGCACGAGGTGGGCTTCACCTATCTCGGCACGTCGCAGCTGCAACAGCTCAACCGGCTGGTCTCGGCCGCGACGCTGCAGGTGACCCGCAATGGCAAGTCGATCGGCACGGTGGTCACCGAGAAGCGGCAGTACGTCGACTCGTTCGGCAACAAGACCTTCGAGCCGAGCACCGAGGTGGGCCTCAAGAGCAACCTGCAGGAAGACCTCTACGTGGTCTACAGCGGGTCGCCCGACGGCACCGAGCGGGCCCAGTTCTCGATCATCATCAACCCGCTGGTGAACTGGTTCTGGATCGGTGGCGCGGTGCTGGTGCTGGGTGGCCTCCTGGCGATGTGGCCGGGCGGACCCCAGATCCGTACCAAGCGCCGGCTGCCGCAGGAGCAGGCAGGCTACAGCGTGCCGCTCACTGGCGCAGGGACCGCATCATGACTTCACGACGAGCCTTCCTCTTCAGGGCGATCGGCGCGGTGGGCGCGCTGCCCGCCGCGCGCCTGCTGGCCCAGGATCCCGCGACGGCCGACACCGCCAACGCGGCCGATCCGCTCCGCGAGCCGTGGACCATCGGCCGGCCGCGCGACACCCTCACCGCGCTCGACAATGACCCGGTGATCATCGCGACCGAGCGGCGACTCCGCTGCACCTGCGGCTGCACCCTCGACGTCTACACCTGCCGGACCACCGACTTCACCTGCACCTATTCGCCGGCGATGCACAAGGAAGTGGTGGCGCTCTACCAGGGCGGCAAGACGCCGGAGGAGATCATCCAGGTCTTCGTGGCGCGGGAGGGCGAACAGATCCTGATGGCGCCGCCGGCCGAGGGATTCAACATCGCCGGCTACGTGGTGCCGGGGCTGGTGATGCTCACCGGCGCGCTGGGACTGGCGGCGTGGCTCACGCGGCGGCGCCAGGCGGTGGCACTCGCCGAGGGCGGAGCGGCGGCGACGGCGCCGCTCGACGCGATGCCCGCGCCCGACGCCGAGCAGCGCGAGAAGCTCCGCCGCGCGCTCGACGACGTCGAGGACTGATGCTGCTCGAAGCGATCGCCTCGGGCCTCGTGGCCGTCGCCATCCTCTGGATGGTGCTCCAGCCGATGATTGCCCCGGCCCCGCCGACCGTCCCGATCATCGATCCGCCGGAGCCGGAGGAGACCGCCCGGGGACGGGCACTGCTGGCGCTCAAGGAGATCGAGTTCGACCGCGCCACCGCGAAGCTCTCCGACGAGGACTACGAGATGCTCCGCGACCGCTACGAACGCGCCGCCATCGCCACGATGGAAGGCTGCGCCAAGTGCGGCGCCCCACTGTCGGACACCGACAAGTTCTGCACGAAGTGTGGGACGAGACGATAGGGAAGTGAGTCCTGAGTCCTGAGAGGTGAGGGAGCGTCGGGCCGGCATCGCATCAGCGTGCCGGCTTTGCTGTTTCCCCCCACGTCTCAGGACTCTACGGCTCACGGCTCACGGCACCCAGAGCGTCTCCAGGCTCCCCGCGGTGATCGCCCCGTCGCCCTTGAGCACGAAGTTGGCCGTGCCGGGGGCCCACCCCACCACCGACTTCTCGATCGCCTCGCCGATGAAGTCGTCCGCGCCCTTGATGAAGTTGCGGGTCGCCTCGGCGAGGCCGAAGGCGGCGTAGGCCTGATGAGCGCCCTTGACGAAGGTCGGGCCGGCCTTGGCGCCGGTGAGCGACTTGTAGGCGGCATCCAGCGCCTTGAGGACCGCGCCCAGGATGTTGCTGTCGGTATGGGTCACGCACGGCTCGTCGTCGTCTTCCCACGCCACGATCCGCACCACCCCCTTGCTGTTCTGCCGCAGGTAGCCGTCGAGATCCTGCTGGGTCAGCATCGCCGCTGACCCGCGCCAGCTGAGCGCGTCGGCGTTCCAGTAGTAGGGACCGCCGGAGTGCTCACCGGTACAGGCGAGCAGCTTGGCCTTGCCACTCACCTCCCCGTAGACATGGATCTCGAACTCGGGGGCACCCTTGAGCCAGCTCTCGTGGTCCTCGTTGAAGTCGGTGGCCACGAGATAGAGGCCGGTCGGCTGCGAGATGGTGCCGCCACCCCCGCCGCTGCCGTCGGCGCATTCCGCCGAGCCGCACATCGCAAACGACGGCTGGGTGAAGTCGGTCTCCTGCGGCACCAGCGCGATCACCGGCACGTCGGGTGGCCGAGTGGCGGAGAGAAGGGTGCGGTGGCCGGCGGCGTCGAAGGCGACCGGACGCTCCCCGTCGTCCTCGAGCGTCGCGACCAGGAACCTCGCGTCGCCATGCCACGCCGCGCGTTGCGACGGCACCGGCAGGTAGAGCTCCAGGTCGCGAGCGGCGTCGAGATCGGCGAGCAGGTCGCGCACCGAGCTGCTGCCGGTGGCGGCGAGCCGCGCCAGCAGCCGGTTGTTGTCGGCCTTCGCCAGCGTCTGGAACTGGAGCTTGCCTTCGGGCGCGCGCGAATCGCTGAAGCGCTGGGCGAGTTCGGCGCGGAGTGCGGGATCATCGAGCGCCACGGCGAGCCGCGCGGCGAGGCGCTCGCGGGCGTTGGCGGGAGCGGTGGTGGCGGTGGCGGCGTCGCCGGGTGGCGACAGCGTCACGGCATCGCGCTCGCCGCAGGCGGCGAACGCCAGTGCCGCCGCGAGCGGCAGCAGGAGTGCACAACGGGACATCGGGACCTCCGGAAGTGAATGGCCAGTGGCACGCGGCGGGGAGCCGTCGCGCACGGGCAGCATTCATCCGGAAGGGGCGATGCCGAGGTACGGGGAATCGCGGGCGGAAGCGAGAAAGCGAGAGAGCGAGAAAAAGGGAAAGCTGTGCCACCTGGTCAGGCGAACTCCCGATTGTCTGGCTGTCTTCCCAGGGACGAGACTCCGTCTCCCCCGACCGGAGCCGCCATGCGGACCGCCCTTCGTCTCCTCGCTCATCCTCCTGTTGACTGGCTTCAGTCGTCCCCTCGCCGCCCAATACCGCGCCGACCTCCGCGTCGGCATCTCGGCGCCCGCGGCCTCCCACGACGCGAGCCGCCTCCTGCCGATCAGGGTCGAGAGCAAGTCCCACTGGCGCGAGGGCGCGATCATCGGCGCGTCGCTCGGCTTCCTGCTCGGCGCGGCGATGGCCAGCTACGACTCCGACGGCGCCCCCATCGGACGCCGTCTGGTGTTGGGGCTCGCCGGTGCCGCCGTGGTCATGATGCCCGGCGCCCTGATCGGCGGCCTCTCTCCCAAGGGCGAGAGGCATGACTCGACGACCGTTCACTAGCGTCGCGTTCGCGCTTGTCCGTGGTGTCCGCCGTCCCGATGGCGCTCGCCGCGCAGTACCGCGTCAGCCTCCGCGTCGGCATCTCGGCGCCCGTCGCCCCGACTGTCGCAGTGTCGAATGCCCTGTCCAGTGCCGTGAAGCCGACCCACTGGAAGCGCGGCGCGCTGATCGGGGCAGTCATCGGGGCGAGTGCCTGGATTGCGATCAATCTGTCCCAGGGGTGTGGCGGTTCGGGAAGCGATTCCGACTGCGTGGTCTGGGCCGTTGGCCTGTCGCCGGTCTTCGGTTTGCTCGGGGCGATCCCCGGGGCATTGATCGGCGGCCTGTTCCCCAAGGGCGAGAAGCATGACTCGACGACCCTGTATTAGCGTCGCGCTCGCGCTTGCCGTGGTGTCCGCCGCCCCGATGGCGCTCCACGCCCAATACCGCGCCAACCTCCGTGTCGGCATCTCGGCGCCAGCGGTGCGCGCCGATTCAGCCAGGGTCCTGACGGCGCGAATCGAGAGCAAGTCGTACTGGGTGATCGGCGCAGTTGCGACGGCCGTGCCTGCGATGATTGCCTTCCAGCTTGTGGTGAAACGCGGCGATGACCCCTTCCTGGCCTATCTCGTCAAGCGGGTGGCAGCGACGGCGATTGTCGGTGTGGTCTTTGCCGTTCCCGGAGCCGTCATCGGTAGTCTCTTCCCGAAGGAGTGACGGCATCCCCGCGGCCTTACGGCCGCGGCTGGGACGCCACATGGCGGGTGCCGGCCCGTGGTTCCGCATCCCATGGTCAGGGCCGGCATCACCGCGGCCAGGCGGCCTTGGCCGGGTATCTTCCATCGCACCCTCAACGGGAAGCAGGTCCCCGTGCGCATCGCCATCTCCGGCGCCGGTGTCGCCGGCCCGACGCTGGCACACTGGCTGCTCAAGGGCGGTCACGAGGTGACCCTTATCGAGATCGCCCCGGCACTTCGCACCGGCGGCTACGTGATCGACTTCTGGGGCCACGGCTACACCATCGCCGAGCGGATGGGAATCCTTCCCTCGGTACTGGAGGCCGGCTACCAGCTCGAGGCGGTGAAGCTGGTCAACCATCGCGGCTCGGTGGTGGGCGGCTTCCGGGCCGACGTCTTCCGCCGGATGACCGACGGCCGCTTCACCTCGCTCCCCCGCGGCGACCTCGCCGAGATCATCTACCACAGCATCGAAAAGAAGGCCGAGACGATCTTCGGCGACTCGATCGCGGCACTGGAGCAGCATGACGCCGGCGTGCGGGTCTCGCTGGAGCACGGCGGCGAGCGGGAGTTCGAGCTGGTGATCGGTGCCGACGGTCTCCACTCGCGGGTGCGCGAGCTGGCGTTCGGTCCCCAGGAACGGTTCGAGCACCAGCTCGGCTATCACGTCGCGGCGTTCGAGGTGGAGGGCTACCGCCCCCGCGACGGTCTCGCCTACATCGCCCACGCCGACCCCGGCCGCCAGGTCGCCCGCTTCGCGCTCCGCGGCGACGTCACGATGTTCCTGATCGTCTTCACCAGCGACCAGCTCGGCGGCCCCGAGCCCCACGACCGCGCTTCGCGCCAGTCCACGCTCCGCCGAGTGCTCGGCGGGATGGGGTGGGAGGTCCCCCGCATCCTCGACGCGATGGACGACGCCGGTGAGATCTACTTCGACCGAGTGAGCCAGATCCGGATGCCCCGCTGGTCCGACGGCCGGGTGATGCTCCTCGGTGACGCCGCGAGCTGCGTGTCACTGCTGGCGGGGGAGGGAACCGGGCTCGGGATGACGGAGGCGTACGTGCTGGCCGGTGAGCTGGCGCGCGCCGATGGCGATCACCAGGCGGCATTCGCCGCCCACGAGGAGCGGCTCCGCCCCTTCATCGAAGCCAAGCAGGCCTCGGCGGCCAAGTTCGCCGGCGCCTTCGCGCCGCGCACCGCGTTCGGCGTCTGGTTCCGCAACCAGGTGACCAGGCTGATGAAGATCCCGATGGTCGCGAACCTGGCCGCGGGCGACCTCAGGGACGAACTGGAGCTGCCGGAGTACTAGGCGAGATACGAGATCAGCGAGATACGAGATACGAGAGTCCAAGGGCAAGGCCGGCTCCGCGCAGGGGAACCGGCCGCTTGTACTGCATCTCGAATCTCGTACCTCGTACCTCGTATCTCGTATCTCGTGGCTCGTATCTCGGCTATGCCTCCAGGCGCTCCAGCTGTCCCACCGCCCGACGCATCGGCACCCACCCCGCCATGATCGTCAGCACCGTCGCGCCGGTGAACGACAGGATCGCCCGGGGGGAGAGCCGGATCGCCTCGCCCTCGCGCAGCGAGCGCAGGTGCTCGATCACCGGCACCGACTCCAGCACGATGATTCCCGTCAGCAGCGCGATCGCCAGCAGCATGAACACCAGTCCGCCGAACGAGGTCGGGATCTGGGCGGCGTTCTCGCTGTCGTACTGCGGGTAGAGCGTGCCGATCCCCAGCGCCAGCCCACCGACCGCCAGGGTGAAGCCGATCACGGTGGCGATGCTCACCGCCATCATGAAGGGCGAGGCACGGAGGATGGTGTTCGTGGTGACGGTGAGCGCCAGCGCCAGCACCAGCAGCGGCACCACGCCCACCAGGTACTTGCTGCGGAGCATCGCGCGGGGGTCGAGCGGCGAGGAGCGGAGCAGCCAGAGCTGGCGCCCCTCCAGCGACACGCTCGGGAAGATGAAGCGCGCCGCCACCGCGGCGATCACGAAGCCGGCCAGTCCCTGGTTGAGGAAGACGATCAGGGTGACCAGGAAGATCGGCACCCGCTCGCCGGTGAAGAGCGGCAGCGCCCGGATGTTGAAGAGGTAGACCGCCACCAGCACGCCGAGCAGGATCAGCTGGCTCCACTGGGTGCGAGTCGCGGAAGAAGATCCGGAGGTCCTTGAGGATGAACTCGCGGCGCATCGCCGGGACGCCGGGCATCAGCCGCCGCCCGATGCGCGACCACGAACTGCCGCGAGTGGTCGACTCGGCGCCCTCCTGGGCTCGCGCGAACCCACTGGCATAGAGCCGACGCTGGAAGACGGCGCCGATCACCACGAACGCGCCGGCGGTGCTCCAGAGCAGTGCGATCGGCAGCGGGTCGGCCGTCCGGGTGAGCCAGTTCATCACCATCGACGACGCCCACTCGCTGGGCAGCAGCGGGTTGCTCGGGGTGCGGAGCACCGCGATGAAGTCGACCAGCGACTGGAATCCCTCGGGGCCCGCCAGCTGCTCGGGGCGCAGCAGCCGCAGCAGCAGCACCAGGCCGCCCGCGGCCAGGATCGTGACCAGGCCGAGCAGGTCGCGGGTGCGGCGGGCCGGGAACACGTTGACCAGCACCAGCGTGATCGCCGACCCGATCACCCCCGGGATCACGCAGAGCGGGATCAGGGCGCCGAGCGCCACCAGCGGGAAGAGGATGCCGCCGTCCCACGCCGCGGCGTAGGCCGCGAGCAGCGGCACCGCCAGCAGGATCACCATCCAGCTCGAGTGGATGATCGTCTCGCCCAGCTTGACGAGGTAGAGGCGGCCCCAGTCGAGCGGCGCGCCGACCAGCATGTCGAGGTCGCGGGCGAGGAAGAAGGTGCTGAGCGCGGTGACCAGGTTGGACAGCAGCAGGATCGACATGAAGGCGAGGAACGCCATGCCGAGCAGCTTGGCCCGCCAGCAGCGGACCGATCTCGGGAACCGCCTTGAAGTAGGAGACCATCCGGAAGGCGATCCAGAAGCCGCCGAAGAGGAAGAGCGCCGCCGCCACCGCCGAGCAGGATGGTGCGGCCGCCGCGGTGCTCGTCGGGGCCGCGACGGAGCCGTGCCAGCACGCTGCGCCACTTGGGGGCGGTGAGCGCGAGGAACGACGGCTGCCGCGGTCGCGCCGCCTCAGCCGAGGATGGCATCGAGATCCGGTTCGATGTGTTCACCGGTGAGCCGCAGGAAGAGATCCTCCAGCCGCGCCCCCTCCGCCGCCGCCTCGGCGCGGAGCTCGGCCATCGTGCCGCAGGCGGCCAGCTCGCCATGGCGGATGATCCCGATCCGGTCGCACATCCCCTCGACGATCTCGAGGGTGTGGGTGCTCATCAGGATGGTGCCGCCCTTGTCGGCGAAGCGGCGGAAGAGCGACTTGAGGATCCGGGCGCTCCGGGGATCGAGGCCCACCATCGGCTCGTCGACCACGATCACCTCGGGACGGTGCACGAACGCGCTCGAGATGATCAGCTTCTGCCGCATCCCGTGGGAGTAGCTCTCGGTGAGCTCGTCCTTCCAGCGCAGCAGCTCGAAGAGATCGAGCAGCTCGTCGATCCGCGCCTCGACCTCCGGGCCATCCTGTCCGTAGAGGGCAGCCGTGAAGCGGAGGAACTCCGCCCCGGTGAGCTTGTCGTACACGAAGGGTCGATCGGGGATGTAGCCGAGTTTCGCCTTGGCACCGATCGGATCATGGAGGATGTCAGTGCCACCAATCGTGATCCGGCCGCTGGTGGGCGGCAGGATCCCGGCAATCATCCGGAGCGTGGTCGTCTTCCCCGCCCCGTTGGGGCCCAGGAAGCCGAAGAGCTCGCCGCGGGGGATCTCGAGATCGAGCCGCTTGACCGCCTCGAACTTGCCGTAGCGCTTGGTCACCGCCTGCAGTCGGATCACTGCCCCTCGCTTTCGTGAACCGGCGTTTCCACCGGGGTGAAACGTACATCGGCCACCTGCAGGACCAGATCCTCGGGGTAGCTCGAGCCCGCGAAAGCCAGCCGGATCAAGCGTGTCGAGGCCTGGCGGCCGGTCAGCGGGTCGAGCGTGGCGCGCTCGCCCCGGCCACGATCCAGCTCCACCCAGGCATGGGTGTACATCGTGTCACCGACCGGCATGACACCCACCACGAACCGGGCGGCGATCCCATCGTGCCGGAGCAACGCCGTCACGAGGCGCGCGAGCCCGTCGGGCCGGGCGCGGCCCGCGTCGAGTGCGCCGCGGGCATCGATCGGTGCGTCGACGGCGGTCACCGGCCGCACCCGCTCCCGCACGATCGCCATGGCAGCGGCGTAGTCGCGCCGGTCGAAGAGCGGCTTGAGGGTGGCGGCCAGCGCCACCACGGCGCTGTCCTCCGACTGGATGAACGGATCGGCGGCGTCGAAGCGCTCCACGTCGCCGGAGGGCAGCTGGCGCACGATCAGGGTGTCTCGACGCTCCATCGTCTGGCGGAACCCGCTCATCCGGCTCAGGAACTCGAGATCGCCCTGGGTGCCGTCCCGGTGGGTGACGCGCCACGTACGGCCACGATTGCTGGTATCGGCTGCCCAGGGCGACCCCAGCAATGGCCGCACCACCGGGAGCGCCGCCCGCAGCGCCGGCGCCGGTGCTGTCCATCGTCTGGCGGAAGTTGAACCGGGCGACCGAGAACTCCTCGCGTTCCCAGCGGATGCCGAATGGCTCCTCGAGCGCCACGACGGAGCCGCGGCGATCGACCAGCAGGCGGCGCGGACCGGCGGGGGTCTCGAGCAGCAACACCCTGGCATTGACCGTGTCGAAGGCGACCGGTACCCAGCGCTCGGTGATCGGGTCGATCTCGGAGGAATCGGCGAAGACGATGGTGGTGTCGGCGCCGAACTCGGCCCGGCCGAGGAGCGCGGTGGGCGGCCAGCCATCGGCGACCGTCACCGTGCGGGAGTCGCCGGAGGCGATCGCGCCCACCATGCCGAGGCGGAGCGACACCGCCGGCAGGGGAATCGGGGCCAGTGGGGCGCCGGAGGGCTGCTCCAGGCGGAGCCGCCCGCTGGCGGACAACACACCGTCCCGTTCCAGGGTCACATCCCAGCCGCCATCGCGCGACACACTGGTGAGCCGCTCATTGCGACGTGCCGTTGTGTAACGACTGACCAGCGAATCGACGGTCAGGCCGTAGGTGAGGAAGTAATCGGTCGCGCGGATCGCCCGGTAGATCCCGGTGTCGCCGGGGAACTCGAGGTTGAGCTGCTCCCGGATCCGGTAGCTGCCGTCGGCCAGGGTGTCGAGGGTGATGCCCCCGTAGCCCAGCTGGGTCGAGCCGGCCATGACCCGGTACCAGGCGTCGCCCGGGGCGAGGCGCAGCGCCGCCTGGCTGGTGATCCGGGCGCTGTCGGTCACCCTGAGGCGGCGCAGTCCCAGCCAGCCCAGCGAGGCCCCCCAGGCACAGATCACCAGCAGCGCCAGCCAACTCCGTTTGCTCATCGCCATGAACTGACTCCCAGCAAGCCTCGGGCCTTGGTGTCGGATCGTCGGGGCAGCGTTGCTCTCGATTTGGCCATGCCCTTACCATTCAGGGCTTATGGCCGAAGAGTTCCTCGTCGTTCGTGGTGCCCGCGAGCACAACCTCCAGAACATCTCGGTCCGGATTCCCCGCAATCGCCTCACGGTGATCACCGGGCTCTCGGGATCGGGGAAGTCGTCGCTGGCCTTCGACACGATCTACGCCGAGGGGCAGCGGCGCTACGTCGAATCGTTGTCGGCCTATGCCCGGCAGTTCCTGGGGCTGATGGAGAAGCCCGACGTGGATGCGATCGAGGGGCTGTCGCCGGCGATCTCGATCGAGCAGAAGAGCACCGGCCACAATCCGCGCTCCACCGTCGGCACGGTCACCGAGATCTACGACTACATGCGGCTCCTCTGGGCCCGCGCCGGCGTGCCGCACTGTCCCAACGATGGCACCCCGATCACCCGCTCGAGCGCCGGCCAGATCGCCGACACGATCCTCGCCTGGCCCGAGGGAACCCGGATCGAATTGCTCGGCCCGATGGTGCGCGGTCGCAAGGGCGAGTTCCGCGACCTCTTCGAGGACCTGCAGCGCCAGGGCTACGCGCGGGTCCGGGTCGACGGCACCACCCACGACCTCGGCAAGGTGCCCAAGCTCAACCGGCGCCAGAACCACGACATCGCGGTGGTGGTCGATCGGCTGGTGGTGCGCGAGAGCGACCGCAGTCGGCTGGTCGATTCGTTGGAGACCGCGCTCCGGGTGGCCGACGGCGTGGTGGAGGTCGCCATGCACGGCAAGGGCAAGCGACCATCGACGATCGAGCATCGACTCTTCTCCGAGCGCTTCGCCTGCCCCAAGTGCGGCCTGTCGTTGCCCGAGCTCGAGCCGCGGCAGTTCTCGTTCAACTCGCCGTTCGGCGCCTGTCCCGATTGCCACGGCGTGGGCACCTCGCGGATTCCCAACGTGGACCTGGTGCTCGGCGATCCGCAGATCTCGATCCTCGAGGGCGTGGTGCTGCCGTGGGGCGAGCCGACCGGCTACCTCAAGCGGGTGGTGCTCCCCACGCTGGCGCGCACCCTCAAGTTCGACCTCAACGCGCCGTGGGCGACGATCCCGGCCAGGGCGCGCGACGTCCTGCTGGGTGGTGCGCCGGGGAAGAAGATCACCTGGACCGCCGAGGGCGGCCGCGGTCGCGAGGTCGAGGGGGAATGGGAGGGGATCCTCCAGAACGTGGCGACCCGCTGGCGCGAGTCGTCGAGCGATGCGGTGCGGGGCGACCTCGAGGCCTACATGGTCGAGCAACCGTGCCCGACCTGCGGCGGTCGCCGGCTGCGTCCCGAGTCGCTCTCGGTGCTGATCCACGGCAAGAGCATTGGCGAGGTGGTCGAGCTGCCGGTCGACGAGGCGGTGCTGCTTCTTCGAGTCGGTCCCGACCGGGCGGGCCACCGCCGGGGCGGTCGATCCGGAGATCGCCGGCCCGATCCTCAAGGAGGTGGTCGAGCGGCTCTCGTTCCTTCGCGACGTGGGACTCGACTACCTCACCCTCGGCCGCTCGGCGGGCACCCTCTCCGGTGGCGAGTCGCAGCGGATCCGACTGGCCACCCAGATCGGCTCCCGACTGGTGGGAGTGCTCTACATTCTCGACGAGCCGAGCATCGGGCTTCACCAGCGCGACAACGCGCGGCTGCTCGAGACGCTCCGCGAGTTGCGCGACCTCGGCAACACGGTGCTGGTGGTCGAGCACGACGAGGACACGATCCGCAGCGCCGATCACGTGATCGACCTCGGGCCGCGGGCCGGCCGCTTCGGCGGCAAGGTGGTGGCCGAGGGGACGGTCGACGAGATCCTCGACCACCCCGACTCGCTCACCGCCCGCTACCTGCGCGGCGAGCTGCGGGTGCCGATTCCCGAGGCGCGCCGACCGGTCGATCGCAAGCGGATGCTCACGGTGGTCGGGGCGCGGGCCAACAACCTGCGCAACATCACGGTCGACGTGCCGCTGGGCCTCTTCGTCGCCGTGACCGGCGTGTCGGGCTCGGGGAAGTCGACCCTGGTGACCGACATCCTCTACCAGTCGCTGGCGCGCCACTTCTACCGCGCCAAGGTCGTCCCCGGCGAGCACGACCGGATCGCGGGACTCGATCACCTCGACAAGGTGATCGAGATCGACCAGTCGCCGATCGGCCGCACGCCGCGCTCGAATCCGGCCACCTACACCGGCCTCTTCACCCCGATCCGCGAGCTGTTCACCCAGCTCCCCGAGGCGAAGATGCGCGGCTACGGGCCGGGACGCTTCTCGTTCAACGTGAAGGGCGGTCGCTGCGAGGCGTGCCAGGGCGACGGCCTCGTCAAGATCGAGATGCACTTCCTGCCCGACGTCTATGTGCCGTGCGAGGTGTGCAAGGGACGGCGCTACAACCGCGAGACGCTCGAGGTGCGCTACAAGGGGAAGAGCATCGCCGACGTGCTCGACCTGACCGTGGCCGAGGCGCTCGACTTCTTCTCGGCGCAGTCGCGGATCGCCGACCGACTCGAGCTGCTCAACGACGTGGGGCTCGGCTATCTCCACCTGGGGCAGCCGGCGACCACGCTCTCGGGCGGCGAGGCGCAGCGGGTCAAGCTCGCCACCGAGCTCGCCAAGCGCGACACCGGGCGCACCCTCTACATCCTCGACGAACCCACCACCGGGCTCCACTTCGAGGATGTGCGGCTGCTGCTCGAGGTGCTGCACCGCCTGGTCGGCAAGGGGAACAGCGTGGTGGTGATCGAGCACAACCTCGACGTGATCAAGACCGCCGACTGGGTGATCGACCTCGGTCCCGAGGGTGGCTCGCGGGGCGGGACGGTGGTGGCCGAGGGAACCCCGGAGGACGGTGGCCCGGAGCACGGCCAGCCCGACCGGGGCGTACCTCAAGCGGATGCTCGGTTGAACGCGCCGACCCTGGAATCGCTGCGGCCGCGGTTCGCGGCCCAGTACGCACTCGAGCGCGAGCTCGGCCGCGGCGGCATGGGGATCGTCTTCCTCGCCCGGGAGCTGACGCTCGACCGCCCGGTGGCGATCAAGGTGCTGCCCCCGGCGCTGGCCGGGGATCCCGACATTCGTGAGCGGTTCGTGCGCGAGGCGCGCACGGCGGCCCAGCTGTCGCATCCCAACATCGTGCCGATCTTCCGGGCCGACGAGATCGACGGCATCGCCTTCTTCGCGATGGGATACATCGATGGCGAGAGCGCGGCCGAGCGGCTTGCCGCGCGTGGCCCGCTGCCGACCGGCCGACGTGGTGCGGATCGTCCGTGAGGTGGCGTGGGCGCTCGCCTACGCGCATGCCCGCGGGGTGGTGCACCGCGACATCAAGCCCGAGAACATCATGATCGAGCGCGGCACCGGTCGGGTGATGGTCACCGACTTCGGCATCGCGCGAGACGCGCGGGCCAGTGGCATGACCGCCGACGGGATGGTGCTCGGCTCGGTCCACTACATGGCGCCCGAGCGGGTGAGCGGCGGGGCCGCCGATGGTCGCTCGGATCTCTACTCACTCGGCGTGGTCGCCTTCCAGTTGCTGTCGGGGCGGCTGCCCTTCGACGCGCCCCAGGCGTCGGCCGTGCTGTTGATGCAGGCCACTGCCCAGGCGCCTTCGCTCGGCGGGCTGGCTCCGGGTGTGCCGGCCTCGCTGGTGGCAGTCGTGGATCGGTGCCTCGCCAAGGATCCCGCCGCCCGGTACCCGACCGGGGAGGCGCTTGCCGAGGCGCTCGACGACGCATTGCGGCAGGCCCAGAGCGGCCCGCAGGCCGTCCCGGAGCGGGTCCTCGGCGAGGAAACCGCCAAGGGGGTGTGGTTGCGTGCCGCCCAACTGCAGGCCGACGCGTCGCGCCGGATCCGTGAGCGCACCGCGCAGGCCGAGGAATTCGCCACCGGGCTGCACGCCGCGGTACCCACCGATGGGTATCGGATCGGTGATGTCGAGGCAGCCGGGGTCGAGGCGGGGATCGCCGAGGAGTTCATCCAGCTCGCACTGGCGGAACTCACCGACGAAGAACTGGCCACACCAGTCGTGACCCATGGCGGCGGCTCGCGGCTCGAACGGGTGATGCTCGGCGACGTCGAGCATTCGCTGCGGGTCTCGCGAGTCCTCGATGCCCGGCCTGCTGCCGTGCTCGAATCGGTGGGGCGCACGCTTCCCGCCGCGCCCTGGAACCTGCCGTTCCGCGACACGATTGGCGGTCACCCCCTCGACGGCGGGATCCTCACCTTTTCCTGCCCCGAGGTCGGGGTGCTCCAGCAATTGGAGGCCAGCCTCGGGAGCAACCCGCTCCGCTATCACCTCTCAGCCCTGGGGGTCCGGGAACTGCGCGTGGCCCTGCAGTTGGTGGCGGGCGACTCGCAGCGGTGCGAACTGGTCGTGACCGTCGACATCCGGCCGGGTGTCGGGCGCAACGCGAAGATCGGAGCCGGCATCGGGATGGCGCTTGGCACGATCGGCGGAGCGGCCGGCGTCGGCATCGCCCTGCATGGGTGGGGCGGCGGCGTTCGTGGTGCCGCTCTTCGGCGTGCTCCCGCTGGCCGGACTCGCCGGCGCGACGGTGGCGGGGACCAGGTGGGGGCTGCGACGCACCCTGCGGGAGACCCGGAAGCACCTGGCAGGCATGATCGAACGGGTGGGTGCCAACGTCCGGAGCCGGGAGGTATTCGGCTCGCCCGGCGACCCTCAAGGTCTCCCGGGCAATCCGCGCTAGATTCCATGGGTATCCGCGGTCAGGAGGCCCCGATGCAATTCGACGCCATGATCGAGATCCTGGGATTTGCCAGCGGCAACGACCGCGCGGTGCGTCTGGTGCTGGAGGACGGCACCGAGGTGCTCGGCCTGCCCACCAGCGTCGACCTGCATCCCACCGCCCATGAGGTCTTCCTCAAGCCATCGGGTGACGACGAGACCGAGATTGCCATCTCGCTCGGCGCGATCACGACGGCGGAACTGGTCTGAGCGTGGTCTCCATCCTCGACATCATCGGCCCGGTCATGGTCGGGCCCCTCGTCGTCGCACACGGCGGGCGCCTGCCGGCTGGGCCTCATCGCCCGGGCACTGGTGGGCGGCACGCCCGACAAGGCCAAGGTCGAGCTCCACGGCTCGTTCGCGCGCACCGGCACCGGTCACGGCACCGACCGGGCGATCGCCGGCGGGCTGCTGGGCTACCAGCCCGACGACGAGCGACTGCGCGAGTCGCTCAGCGCCGCCGAGGCCGCCGGCCTCGAGATCACCTTCGAGAACACCAGGCTGCGCGGCGACCATCATCCCAACACCACCCGGATCACCGTGTGGCGGGGCGGCAAGTCGGCCATCCTCGTCGGCTCGTCGCTCGGGGCGGGCCGCATCATGGTCACCGCGATCGACGGTTTCCCGGTCGAGATCACCGGGGCCTACACCACCCTGGTGGCGGTGGCGCACGACGAGCCCGGCATCGTTGCCAGCGTCGCTGGCGCGCTGGCCCACGAAAGCGTCAACCTCGCCACCATGCGGGTGTCGCGCCGCCAGAAGGGTGGCGACGCGATCCATGTCTACGAGCTCGACGAACCGCCCGCCCAGGCCGCGATCGAGCGGATCCTTGCCATTCCCGCGATCAAGACGGTGCGCGTCGTGGAGCGTGTCGCATGATGTTCGACTCGGTGCTCGAGGCGGTCGAGGCAGCTGAGGCGGCTGGGCTCTCCCTCGGCGAGCTGGCGCTCAGGACCGAGGCTGACGAGGGGCTCCGGACCCGCGAGCAGGTCGAGGCCGGGCTCCAGCGTGCCCTCGATGTGATGCGCGGTGCGGTCGAGCGCGGCATCAAGGGCGACATCCGCTCGGTGTCGGGGCTGGTCGGCGGCGACGCCGCCAAGCTCGCGGCCGGCCACGGTCCGCTCGCCGGCACGGCGTTCGTCGACGCGCTCGCCGCCGCGCTTGCGGTGCAGGAGATCAATGCCGCAATGGGGGTGATCGTCGCCGCCCCGACCGCCGGCGGGGCCGGGGTCCTGCCGGGTACCCTGCTCGGGCTCGCCAAGCATCACGGATCGAGCGATGCCGAACTGGTGCGGGCGTTGGCCACGGCCGGACTGGTCGGTGCGGTGGTCGCCGTCCGGGCTTCGCTCTCGGGTGCCGAAGGCGGCTGCCAGGCCGAGACCGGGGCCGCCGCCGGAATGGCCGCAGCCGCTGGGGTCGAGCTGCTCGGGGGTACCCCGCGGCAGGCGATGCAGGCGGTCTCGATCACCATGCAGGGGACCCTCGGCCTGGTCTGCGATCCCCTGGGCGGCCTGGTCGAGGTGCCCTGCGTCTATCGCAATGCCACCGGGGCGGCGATGGCGCTGGCCGGCATCGAGATGGCGCTGGCCGATGTCGGCTTCCCCATCCCGGTCGATGAAGTGATCGACACGATGGGCAAGATCGGCCGGGACATGGACGTCCGCTACCGCGAGACCGCTGGGGGCGGGCTGGCCGCCACCCCCACTGGCCGGCGGCTGGCCAAGGAGCGGCTGGTCCAGCTCAAGCCGCGCCAGTCCTGACGCCCGTTTCTGGCTGAAACATCAGCCCGCTGTCCCCCGTAGGGCGGTCATCTCCCATATCAGGAGGCATCCGCTGGAAGACATCCTTGCCATCATCCTCCTCTTCGGTGGGGGCACCCTGGTCATGCTGTCGTTCTCGCCGCTGGGGAAGGCGCTCGCCGAGCGGCTTCGGCACGGCAAGCAGCCGTTGCCGGCGCCCGAGATCGATGAGGGGCTGTACGATGAGGTCGACCGGCTACGGGTCGAGGTGAGTGAGATACACGAGCGGCTCGACTTTGCCGAGCGGCTGCTGGCGCGTGGCAGCGAGGCACCGCCGGCCCGACCATCCGAGGGAGAGGGCTGAGATGAGCTTCGCCCTCATCATCATGGCCATGGCGTTCCTGGTGCCGGTCTCGGCGATCCTCGTGAAGAGCCCGGTCGGGCTGGCGCTGGCCGATCGGATCGCGGGTCGCGGTGGCGAGGCCGATCCGCGGCTGCTGGCCGAGGTCGATGCCCTGCGCGCCGAGCTCGACCATGTGCACGAGCAGTTGAGCGAGGTGCACGAGCGGCTCGACTTCAGCGAGCGGCTGTTGGCCCAGCGTGCGGATGCGCCCACCCACCAGCATGGAGAGACGACCTGATGGCCTCTCGAACGTCGAAGGTGATCGGCATGGTGATGGTGCTGGGGCTGATCCTGATGGCCGGGACCTTTCTCGTGGTCCTGCTCGACGAGATCTCGCGTCAGGGCGACGCGATGGTGGGCGCTGGTCTGATCGGACTCATCGCGATGTCCTGGCTGGTCTTCCGCGGGCCCGTCGGCAAGGCGATCGCCGGCCTGCTCGAGGACGGGAGGGAGCACGACCCGATGCTCGGCGTGCGGCTCGCCGACGTCGAGGACCGGCTCCAGGAGATCTCGCTCGAGACCCAGCGGCTGATGGAAATCGAGGACCGGCTCGACTTCACCGAGCGGTTGCTGGCCCAGCACACCGATCCGGGACGGTTGCGGTCGTCGGAGGAGTCGTGATCCAGGCGATCCCCGACATTCCGCCCATCCCCGATCCGGTGGTGGTGACCCAGACGGGACCGCTGCCGCCATGGGAGACGATGCCGCCCGAGGCGATGGTGTTGATCGTGGTCGCGATGACGCTCGGTGCGGTGATCATTCTCTGGCCGCTGGCACGAGCGATCGCCCGACGGCTGGAGGGCGGTGACAGGAAGCTCCGGGTCGAGCTGGAGGATCTCCGGGCGCGACTGGAGATGATGGAACAACAGGCGATCGGGAGCGGCGAGTTCGAAGTGGCCGACCACCGGATGTACGAACTCGAGGAGCGGGTCCAGTTCGTGGAGCGGCTCCTCTCCCGCAGTGGCAAGGAGGGTGAGGGATGAACCCCAGACACGATGGCGGAACGGGATGGATGTTCCTGGGGCTCGCGATCGCAACGATGGCGGTGATGGGCGGACTCCTCGGGGTCACCGGGATCATCGGTCCCGCCGCGATCCCGATCTGGGGCGTCACGATGGTCGCCGCGATCCTGATCATGCGCGGCCCGGTCGGCAAGGCGATCGCCGCACGGCTTCACGGGGCCGCCGAGCCCTCCGACGCCGCGCTCGATGTCCCCGAAGAGGTGTATGCCGAGCTCGACGATCTGCGGGCCCGGATGCTGGAGATGGAGGAACGGCAGGATTTCGCCGAGCGATTGCTGGCGAGGCGTTCGGAGTCCGCCGCGATAGAGTCAGGGGGACAGCATGAGTGAGCACAAGGACGACTGGCGCACGGCGGCGTTCATCGGGCTGGGGCTCGCCGGATTGGGGATCGGCGGGGCGCTGGCGGCGGCGTCGGCCTCGATGGGCGACGACGCGGTGCCCATCTGGCTGATGGCCGTGGTGTTGGTGATCGTGTTGGCGCGTTCCCCGGTGGCCAAGGCGCTCGCCGCCAGGATCGGCCAGGACCCGGCGGAGAGCACCGGCGAGGTGTCGGCCGAGGTCTACGGCGAGCTCGATGAGCTGCGGGCCCGGGTGCTGGAGTTGGAGGAACGCCAGGACTTCGCGGAGCGGCTGCTGGCCAGTCGCGACGAGGTGACCGAACAGCGATGACGCAGTCGTTGGCCCCGCTTCCGGGGGCCGCTACGTTTCCCGAATGGATACCCGGCTGGGCCGGGTCAGAAGGAGCGACGATGACCACTCGCGAGGACGTGCAGGCCTGGCTCGACCGGCTCGAAGCGCCGGTCGAATCGGTGGCCGAGGACATCTGGCTGGTCCGCATCGCGGACGGTGCCGAGCTGGCCGTGAACTACGCTCCGCCAGTGCTGGTGCTGCGGGTGCGCGTCCTGCAGCTGCCCGCCGACCCGGCGCGTGCCGGAGAGCTCTGCCGCAAGCTGCTGGAATACAACGCCCGCGACCTGGTGCACGGGTCGTACGGCGTCGAGGGCGACCACGTGGTCCTCACGGACACGCTGGAACTCGCCAACCTGGACTACTCCGAGTTCGAGGGGAGCGTCGACTCGCTCAGCCTTGCACTCGCGTCACACGCCGGCAGCCTCGCGCCGTTCGGGGAGGGGTGAACGACCATGGGCATCTTTGACCGTTTCGCGACGATGCTGCGCAGCAACATCAACGACCTCATCTCCCGGGCCGAGAATCCCGAGAAGATGCTGGTGCAGCTGATCACCGACATGCGGAGCCAGCTCGACAAGGCACGCCAGCAGGTCGCCCAGGCGATCGCCGACGAGAAGAAGCTCGCGGCCGACGCGGCGGCCCAGAAGAAGCAGGCCGAGGACTGGGAACGCCGGGCGATGCTGGCGGTGCAGGAGGGGCGCGACGACCTCGCCAAGCAGGCGCTGATGCGCTACAACGAGGCGCTCCAGGGCGCCCAGGCGCTGCACGAGACATGGGTCAAGAGCAAGCAGGAGACGGAGGCGCTCAAGCACTCGCTGCGCCAGCTCAACGAGAAGATCGAGGAGGCGAAGCGCAAGAAGAACATCCTCATCGCCCGGGCCCGACGGGCCGAGGCGCAGCAGAAGATCCAGGAGACGCTGGCGGGGATGGGCGACAAGAGCGCCTTCGAGTCGTTCGACCGGATGCAGGAGCGGATCGAGGCCAACGAGCGCAAGGCGCTGGCCGCGGCCGAGCTGCAGGAGGAGTTCAGCGGCGACAACCTGAGCCGCGAATTCGAGCAACTCGAGTTCCACGGCAACGCCGATCAGCAGCTGCTCGAGCTGAAGCAGAAGATGGGCGTGCTCGGTGCGGGGCAGGAGGGCCCGCCCAAGCAGATCGGTGGCGCCAAGGACGGCGACGAGAGCGAGGCCGAAGTGGTCGAGGAGAACGACCAGGGGTGACGAACCACGATTCCTCGTCGACGCCGCGAGCGACGTCGCAGCAGGATGGCGCACCGCGAGACGCGATGCGCCATCTCATTCTCGCCGACGGCGACTTCACGCCGCTGCTCTCCAAGACCGCCAACTCGGTCATCCGCTACCAGCCCGACGCAGTGGTGGCGGTGCTCGACAGCACCCAGGCCGGCAAGACCGTGCAGGACGTCCTGGGCTACGGCGGGGGGATTCCCGTCGTCGCCACCATGGCCGAGGGGCTGGCGCTTGGCGCCAACTCGGTGCTGATCGGGATCGCCCCGGTGGGTGGCGGCCTCCCCGACACCTGGCACGCGTGGCTGCTCGAGTCACTCGAAGGCGGCTGCGACATCGTCTCGGGGCTGCACACCTTCCTCGGCGACGACCCCGATCTCGCCGCCGCCGCGACCCGCACCGGCCGCACCATCACCGACATCCGACGGCCGCCGCGGGGACTGCCGGTCTCCAGCGGCAAGGCGCGCGACCTCGACGCGCTGGTGGTGCTCACGGTCGGCACCGACTGCAACGTCGGCAAGATGACCGCCCAGCTGCAGCTGGTGCGCGGGCTCCGGGCTCGCGGCCTGCGCACCAACTTCGTGGCCACCGGCCAGACCGGGATCATGGTCGAGGGATGGGGCATCGGCGTCGACGCGGTGGTGGCCGACTTCATCGGCGGCGCCGCCGAGGTGATCACCTGCAAGGGCGCCGAGGGTGCCGACGTGGTGCTGGTGGAGGGGCAGGGGAGCATCAACCATCCGGGCTACTCCGGGGTGACCCTCGGCCTGCTGCATGGCAGCTGCCCCGACGCGATGATCCTCTGCCACCAGGCCAGCCGCAAGTACATCGGCGACTACCGCAAGGCGAGCTGGCTGGCGCTGCCGCCGCTGGCGGAGTATGTGCGGCTGTACGAGACGATGGCCAACCTGGTCCATCCCTCGAAGGTGGTGGGCATCGCGCTCAACACCTTCGACCTCCCGGACGACGAGGCGCGCGAGGCGTGCCGCAAGGCCAGTGAGGAGACCGGACTGCCGGCCACCGACCCGGTACGATTCGACGCCGCACCGCTGCTCGACGCGCTGCAGGAGGCGCACGCCACGCATCGTCGTGGCGCCGTCGTCGGTGCGGAGTGAGGGGTGTGGGTGCGGGTGAATGGTGAATCGTGAATGGTGAATGGGGAGCACGATCCGACACCCCTTCACCCTTCACCAGCTTGTCATCCCCCTCGGCGGCCTGATACCCTGAATCGTGAATGGTGAATGGGGAGCACGATCCGACACCCTTCCACCCTTCACCAGCCTGTCATCCCCCTCGGCGGCCTGATACCCGCCGCACCTCCGCCAGCTCGCCGCGATAGCCGGCGGGCGCATTCTCGAGCCCGGCCATCGCCGCCGCACAGGTGTCGGCGGCGTTCGCGGAATCCGACCCGACCGCAACCATGACTCGACACAGCCGGCCGCGTCCGCGCGCCGTCTCGGGATGATCGCTGCCGAGGCGATCGACCAGCGTGGCCAGCCCCTCGCGCGCGTGGCGCATGGCCGACTGGGTGTCGCCGAGTCGTGCTTCGATCAACGCGAGTCGACCGCTGGCCGATGCCACGTCGGGATGTCGCGGGCCGTGCGCCAGGGTGAGCGTCGCGACCGCCCGACGGGCGAGGTCGAGGGCACTCGTGGCGTCGTCTCGCGCCAATCGCACCCCGGCAAGGCGGTCGAAGGTGGAGCCTCGATCGGCCGGTGTCGCGTTGGTGCGTTCCTCGATTGCCATCAGGGCGGTGAGCAGGGAGTCCGCCTCGCGGAGCGCCTCCGGCCGACCGGCATCCTGCCGCCCGATCAGGGCAGCGGTCAGCGCCAGCACCACCCGACGGGTGACCGGATGCTCGGGGCCCTGCAGGCGGGTCTGCTGCGCGAGCAGTTCGCGGTAGTCGCGCTCGGCGCTGATGAAGTCGCCGTCGGCCATCCGGAACGCGGCCAGGTTGCTGCGGGCGATCACCGTGCGCTGGTGGTCCTTCCCCACACTGGCACGCAGCGCGCCGAGCGCCACCTGCTGGGTGGCAACCGCCTCGCCGTACCTGGCCTGATAGTAGAACGCGGCCGCGAGGTTGTTGGCGGTGATCCCCACGCCGAGGTTGCCATCGCCGTCGACGGCGCGTCGCAGCGCCAGCGCCTCGGTGAGGGTCGAGTCGGCCTCGGCATAGCGACCCGCGGCGTTGTACAGCACCCCCAAATCGTTGAGTGCATGGGCCAGGGCGCCGGAATCGCCGTGGGTCCGGGCGAGCGTTGCGGCAACGCGCAGGTGCGACTCGGCCTCGTCGCCATGCCCGCTCTGGTGCAGGACCCAGCCGAGCAGGTTCTCAGCCCCCGTCACCCGGGGATCGCTCTCCGGCTGGTTCGCCCGTCGCAGCGCCAGTGCGCGCTCGGCGAGCGGCACCGCCTGATCGGGGAGCCCGAGCCGGTCGTAGGCGTCGGCCACGACCTCGTCGAGGCGCGCCGCCAGAAGCGGGTCGTCGCCGTGCGCACTGTCGATGCGCGCGGCCTGGCGATCGAGCAGCTGCCGCACCGTTTCCGACTGGCCGACCCGCTGGCCGCCACCCGTCGCGCCGAACATCTCCATCAGGAAACCGCGGACCGCAACTGCCTCGTCTCGCTCGGCCTCGGTTGCGGCGGCGTTGTGCGTGGCACGGCGCGATGCCCGCAGCGCCGCCCCCGTGGTGGCCAGCAGCGCCAGCACCGCGAGTGTGGCCGTTGCGACCGACCCGGCGTTGCGGCGCACGAACTTGCGGGCGCGGTAGCCGAGCGTGTCCGGCCGGGCGCGAACCGGCCGGCCCCCGAGGTGACGGCGCAGGTCTTCCGCCAGTGCCGCGACCGAGGGATAGCGTCGCTCCGGCTCCTTGCGGAGCGCCATGAGCACGATGTTGTCGATGTCGCCGCCGAGGCGACGGCCGAGCGCCTCGGCGCTGCCGAACCCGCGCGCTTCCGCGCGAGCTCGGGCGTCGCCCTCGGCGACCGGGCCGCTCGCCGGGGCCACGCGGACCACCGCGCTCGGTCGATCGGGCTCCTGCTCAAGAATCGCGTGCTCGACCTGGCCCGGAGTCGATCCCACGTGCCGGAAGGGATGGAGCCCGGTGAGCAGCTCGTGCAGGAGCACGCCAAGTGCATGCACGTCGGTGGCGGTGGTCACGACCTCGCCCCGCAACTGTTCCGGTGCGGCATAGTCGAGGGTCAGCAAGCGGTCGGTGCCGCTGGTCTCGATCACCGAGCCCATCATCCCGGTCCGGTCGAGGACCTTCCCGATGCCGAAGTCGAGCAGCACCGGCGTGCCGTCGTCGGTCACCAGGATGTTGGCGGGCTTGATGTCGCGATGGACCACGAGACTGCGATGGGCGTGCTCGACCGCACCGCACACCGCGATCACGAGCGCCATGCGGTCGCGCAGCGAGAGGCGGCGCAGGTCGGCGTGGGCGGTGATCGGCACCCCGGCCACGTACTCGAGGACCACGCAGGGCCGGCCATCGGCCGTGAGCGTGGCCTCCAGGAGTCTGGCGATGTTGGGATGCTGCAGGGTGGCAAGGATCCGTTGCTCAAGGGCGAAGCGCCGGACAATCTCGGCCGAGTCGATGTCGTCGCGCAGGACCTTGATCGCCACCTGGTCGCCGTTGCACTCACCGAGAAAAACCTCGCCCATCCCGCCGCGACCGAGCCGTCGCACGATCTGCCACCGATCGATTGCCGTCGGCAGTGTGCCGCCGCCGGGCGCTGCCAATGACGCCCTGCCCAGGTCGACGGCCGGCCGCTCGAGGAAATCGGGGTCGGCGCGAAGCTGCTCCAGTAGTGAGGTGACCTCGGCCAGCAGCAGCGCGTCGTCCCCGCATGCCGCGGCGAGCCAGCCCTCTCGTTCGCCGGATGGCTGCTCGAGCGCCGCCTCGCAGAGCGCCTCGATCCGGGCCCAGCGCACCTGATCCATTACCGCGCCGTGACGAGCTCACGACGGAGCCAGGCTCGCGCCGCGGTCCACGCCCTCCGCACGGTGCGCTCGCTGGTCCCCAGCAACTCGGCCACCTCGCCATTCGACAGACCCGCGAAGAAGCGGTACTGCACCACTCGGGCACCGTCGGCATTGAAGGCGGCGAGTCGGTCGAGCGCATCGTCGAGTGCCACCACGGTGTCGTCGGGATCGTGGCCCGGCCCGAACGCCCGTCCAATCCGGTCGGCGGCGTCGAGCGGCAGGTGAGCCGCTCCCCCGCCGCGCTTGGCCGCGCGACGACGCTTGGCGTGGTCGACGAGGATGCGTCGCATCGCCTCGGAGGCCACGGCGAAGAAGTGCTGGCGGTCCTGCCAGTTGGCCCGGTGCTGGTCGATCAGCCGCAGCCAGGCCTCATGGACCAGGCCGGCGGTCTCCAGGGTGTGGCCGGGGGCCTCGTGCCGGAGCCGGGCCCGGGCCATCCCCGAGAGCTCGTCGTACACCAGCGGCATCAGCTCATCGAGCGCGTCCCGGCGGCCGGCGGCTGCCTGGCGCAGCAGGCCGGTGATCTGGTGTGGGGCCGGTTCGGTCGATGGGTCGGTCACGGCTTCCTCGGAGGCGAGCGGGATCCCTCTCCTAGTCTAGCCCGACCCGCGGCTCCCGCCAGCCGACCGGCGGTCGATCTGGCCGAATCGCCGGTCGTTTGTCGCGTTACTTCCTGAGGCCCCCGTTCGGGGGCGATTCCCACGGAGGACCCGGTGTTCCACCGCCGCACCGCCAGGTACGGGGCGCTGCTCGGGCTTTCCGGTCTGGCCCTCGGTGCCGGCCCGGCCCGGCGGATCGTGTCGCCCGCCTCCCCCCCGGGGGCGCCGGGCTGTCGGGTCATCCTGGCGGGCCACGGGACGTATCGCCTCGCCGTCAACACCAGCGGCCCGGTTCCGGTGGTCAATTTCCGGAAGGCCTCGGGGCCAGCCTGGGACCCGATCAACTGGGCGCCGACCCAGTCCATCGCGGCCCGTCAGTGCGACAAGCCGATGGGCACCCTCAAGGTCGAGCCGTCGCGCAACGCCACCCCGCTCCTCTACCACGTTGCGACCGAGCTCTACTCGTCGGCCAAGGTACGGTACCAGGCGAGCCAGCGGAGTCAGTTCAGCTGGCCCTACCGTGACTTCGGCAACATGACGATCGGCATCCAGCAGCAGGCGTTGCTGGCCGGGTTCCGGCAGACGGTGGCGGCGATCGCGTCCGACCTGATCTCGCGGTATGCCAACCCGGCGGGGTACTTCACCGACAAGGGTGCCAAGTGGATCGCCCAGCAGGCGGTGAAGCTGATGATGCAGTCGTACGTGGAGGGGCGCGATCCCGGGTTGATTGTCGACGGGCTGCTGACCGACATGGTCAGCTACCTCCAGGGGCACGCCGGCACGCTGGCGCAGACCGTCGGCGGTCCCAGGCTCAAGCAGGCACTCAAGCCGCTGCTCAAGCAGATCGCCGGCGACGTGACCAAGGCCCTGGTCGAGCAGCAGCCGAGCACCCAGACGATCCAGGTCTCGGCCTACAACGCCAACGACGATTGCACCCACTTCCTGATCGTGTGGTGGGAGTTCAAGGGCGGCGCCTACCGCGGTGTGCTCACCGTGACCTGCGGCCCGGCGCCGCAGGATGCGATCTCGAACGTGACGGCGACGAATCCGGCGGTGGAGCCCGGCGCTGCCGGTGCCGTGGTGGCCCAGGCATTCAGCCAGCTCAAGGTGCCGTTCCCGCTCCAGGCCGCCAAGGTCAACGGGGTGGCGCCGGTCGAGGAGGCGGGCGTCGGCGAGCCGATGGCGGTCCTTGCCGGCGCCACGGCCACGTTCAACTTCACGGCCGCCAAGATCCGCGCCGATCGCGACTACGACTTCAACGCCGTGCTCACCACCAACAATTCGACCGGCCGGCTGACCGGCACGGCCAGGGGCAAGGTCACGGTCCTCAATGTGACACCGACCTTCATGGCGACCGTTCCTGACAAGCTGTCGGCCCCCCCGGGTGGCGTCCTCAACCTGCGGGGTGCCCGCCTGTTCGTGACGGACCGAAATGCCGACGCCAGCAACCCCGGCGAGGTCGATCCAAAGACGATCGCCCTGAGCCATCCCGCCGGCCTGAATTCGACCCCGCCCTTCGGCAACGTGGCGAATGCGCGCCTTGCCGACAGGGATCCGGCGTCCGGCATGCTGCGGTTCGACTTCGATGGCGCCCAGTCACGGGTGCACGATCCGCACCCCTCAGGTGTCTTCGATGTCGGCATCAGGGCGGCCGACGATCAGGGGCGGCAGACCAGCGGCACCATCGAAGCCACCGTGGAGAACGTCGCCCCGACGGTGGAGCGGGTGACGGTCTCGCCCGAATTCGTGCACCAGAACGGCAACGCGCAGATCCAGGTCCGGCTCCGGGTGCGCGACGCGAACACCTACCACGACATCACTGCCGTCAGTGTCGATGCGCGACAGGCGGCGACCGGTGGTGGGATCTATGGGATCGGCAGCGGCCTGAAGGAGGTGGCGCACGACTCGGCCTGGATCGAGTACGAGCTGGCGATGCCGTTCGACCAGCAGAAGCGCGGTGGCGTGTACCCGATCCCGATCGAGGTGAAGGACCCCTCGCATCTGGGCATCGGCAAGGGGGTGCTCCACGTCGGCAACGAGGCACCGGTGATCGGTGGCCACGGCTACCTCCTCGATGCCGACAGCGTCCGTGCAGCCGACGATCCCACAAGAATCCTCCTCGCGCCCCCCAAGGGCCTCTGCCCCAACGACCACTTCCGCGCCGGCCTCATCACCCGTGATCCCGAGGGCGACACCCTCGACGTCAAGGGGATCATCGTCGAGACGGGCGCGGAGGTCACCTTCCGCAACAGCAGTGGCGCGATCTGGATCGGCGACATGAACGCCCCGCCGAAGCCGGGGCACTACACGCTGCGGCTCCTGGTCGAGGAACGACCGCGCGACAAGCATGCGCAGGTCGAGATGCCGTTCGAGGTGCTCGACTGCGGCGGGAAGCGCGAGGACGACAAGGTGGCCCTCGGCGACCCGGCCACGCCGGAAGACATCGCGACCGCCCCCCGCGATCCGGCTGGCCAGGCCCAGTTCGCCCTGCTCGGCGGCGCCACTGTGGCGCCGACCTCGGCGGCGGGGCCGCCTGCCGGCCCAAGTGCGGCGATCCTGCTCGATTCGCTGCGACTGGTGCTGAGCGAGGTCGCCGGTCCCGGCCGACCGCCCATCGAGACCTACATCCTGGCCACCGGCGGCTCCACCGGACCGGTGGGTCAGCTCTTCGCGATCAACCGCAGCGGCCAGCCGCTCCGGCTGCCCACGCACGCCGTGGTGGTCGAGCCGGTGGCGATCACCCCGGCGATCCAGTCACGGGTGACCGGCCTGCTGCAGCGCTACGTGGCCGCGGGGGGCTCCCCGCTGGTGCTCGACATGTACTGCCTGGAGATGGTCCGGTTGCCACCGGCCGCCGGCACGCTGCTCCGGATCGTCGGCGGCAACGTGGCCGCCCCGTTCGAGCGCTACACCGGGATCCTCGATGCTGCCACGCGGGTGCGCGACGCCGGCGGGCTGCATCCCGACAGCGACCCGGAGCAGTACTTCCACGCGATCCGCCAGTGGGCCCTCTGGTCCGCCGAGGAAGGCCTCGACGCCGAGCGATTCAGCGACGCGTTCGTGACAATCAGCCGCCGCACCATCGAGGGGAGCGGCGAGGCGTGGACCGACCAGACCGAGCAGGCGCTCCGCCGGCTCGCCCCCAATCGCTGGAACGACGTGCAGCGAGTGCTGCACGACGCCGGCTTCCCTGAACCTTGAGTTCCCGGCCCGTGTTGCCCGGGAGGAGGTCTTCGATGCGCATCCTGCCAGCCCTCGCCAGTGGTGCCCTGCTGCTGGCCCTGGTGCCGGTGGCCGCCAGCGGTCAGGCCCGGGTCCTCACCATCTCGCTCAGCGGTGTCAACAGCGCGACGGTGGCGACCGTGAACAACGGCAGCCGACAGCCGGTCGGTACCGTCGCCGCTGGCCGCCCGCTGGCGCTCGACTTCTCGGCGATCAACGCGGTGAAGGGCACCAGGTATCAGGTGGCGATGCACCAGACCGCCACAGGGAACAACACCATCCTGTTGCTGGGTGATGGCGAGTCGGACCGATTGTGCGACGCGTCGCGGCAGGAACCCGGGCAGGCGACCCAGCAGGACACCGAGCGTTGCGTGATCCTCGGCACGGTGGTGGCTGGTCGAACGGCCACCCTGGGGATCAACAGCACCGGTGGGATGCTTGACGCGGCCACCTCCAACTGGTGGGCGCCCCAGCTCACCATCGGCGTGGAGTACGGCCGGACCAACTTCACCCGCCTCAGCGATGTCGCCTGCGACAGGCAGGCGATCCCCGGTCTCAGTGGCTGCACGGTCGACGACAAGGGCGCCAGCTTCGGCGCATTTGCCGAATGGCATCTCGGTCCACGACTGCGACTCGGCCTTGGCTATCACCATGGCTCCTACTCGGTCACCCAGGGCTCCGGCAGCTCGTCGATCCTGCACGATGTGTCGGTGCATGCGGTTGGCTCCTACGTGCGCTACGACGTGCTCGACGGGCCGGTGGTGCCGTACGTGCAGCTGCGCGAGTCGCTGTACTTCAACAAGAGCGAAATCCGGATGTTGCAGGATCTCCTCGACACGCGCCACCAGACCGGATTCCGGTTCGGCGGGGGAGGTGGTCTCGACCTCCGCATCGGCGGCAACTGGGGGGCGCGCGCCAGTGCCAGCTATGACTCGGGCAGTTCGCGGGATGCCGATTCCGGCTACTGGTTCGCCTTCGGCCTCACCCGGACCCTCTAGGAGCGGAGACATCATGCCACGATTCATCCTGCGACCGATCCGCACCCTCCTCGGGGTCCTGCTCCTGGCCGGGACGGTGTCCTGCAGCCGCAAGGACTCCGACTTCTTCACCTACTCCGACTCGGGCTTCACCGGCGGCATCCATGTCGTCGTCAATGGTATCCCCGGCGGGGCGCCCGTCACGCTGAACGGCGAGGTGGGACTGCTGGGAACCCATGTCGTCGACCTCAGTGGGTATCGCTTCGCGCCATTGCTGGGCGGTACCTACACCGTGTCGATCGCGGTGCCGATGGGCTTCGTCTGCGACAAGACTTCGCAGGATCTCTCCTACGACGCGAGCAACACCGACGCCGAGGTCGCCTTCCTGTGCATGGAGACCCCGGGGACAGTGAGCTTCACGTCGACCGGGATCACCGGAAGCACCTCGTTCGGGCTCTCCCTGATGGACGGCACCACGCTGAACGGATCACTCACCAGCAGCGGCGCGACCTTCATGAACGTGCATCCGGGACACTGGACCTGGTCGCTCGGGAGCACCACCGGCTTCACCTGCATGCCCACCGATGGTGCGTTCGATCTGGCGGCTGGCGGCACCTTCACCCAGATGATCGATTGCCAGTCGGACCTGGGCGGCCTGTTGGTGGCGGTGACCGGCACCGGGATGACCCACACCGTGGGCTACAGCGGTCCGGAGAACGGCAGCGTCCAGGCCGGCGAGACGCCGGTGACGGTGAGCGTGATGCCGGGCGACTACCTCCTGTCGCTCACCGCGCCCGACGGCTATACCTGTCCGAGCACCCAGTCGGCCACGGTGAGCGCCGGCCAGACGGCGTCGGTCACCTTCGCCTGCACCCCGCAGCCGGGCACGGTCAACGTGACGGTGAGTGGTGCGACCGCTGACGTGAGCTACACTGGTCCGTCGAGCGGCATGGTGAGCGCCGGGAGCACCCCGGTGCCGGTCACCGGGCTGGCGGCCGGCAGCTACACCTTCACCATCACCGATCCCTCGGGCTTCAGTTGCACACCCGCCAGCATCCCGGTGACGCTCGCCCCCGGCGGCACCGAGAGTGCGGACTTCAGCTGCACCTCGACCGGTGGTGGACTGCCGACAACGGTCGGCATCGACCTCACGAACTTCCAGGGGAGCGCTGGTGCGGTGCCGGCGGGCACCTACACCCGCCCGCTGCTCGACGGTGCGACCCCGGTGGGGACCGTCGACCTGAGCACCATCGGCGCCCAGACCTTCTATGGCACCAGCCCATTCCGACTGGGGTCAGGTGCCAACTCCGGCTGGCGGATCCAGTTGGGGATCAGCGTGAACAGCCAGCCGTACAGTGTGAGTGGCGTGGCGGTGTGTGTACTGAACACCACCCTCGATGCCTCGCACACGATGGACCTCACCTATCGCGATGGCGCGCTCGCCTCGCTCGGGGTGGACCACGTCGACACTGCACCATCCTGCTTCTGGGGAACGGTGCCGGGCGGCACGATGTACATCGACGTGACCGGACCCAACGATCGGTTCATCGACATCAACGGACTCCAGCTCTGGCACTGAGCCTGGCGCGATGACGGGAGGGCGAGGCGCCCGGCGGATTGCCCGCCGGGCGTCGTCGCGTCAGCGGCGGAATGGCGTGTCGAAGCGCGGATCGTGGCGCAGGGTGGTGTCGGTCAGGGTCCGCAGGAAGGCAGTGAGTGCCTCGCGTTGCTCGCCGCTCATCGGGGTGTGCAGCTGGCTGCCACCCGGGCCCCGCAGCCGGTCGTCGAGCGCCGGGCCGTCGTTGAAGAAGCCACCGTAGAAGGCCACTGCCAACGCGAGTCGGGGGAAGCGGCCGTTGTGCATGTAGGGACCGGTGAGGGCCACGTTCTTGAGCGACGGAGCCTTGAAGACCACCGTCTCGTGCTGGGTGATCCCGTTGCTCTTCGCCGTCGCGTCGAGCGAGAAGGTTGGGGGCACGTGGCAGGAGGCGCAGCCGAAGCCGCCCTCTGCGTGGGTCCGCATGAAGAGCGAGCGACCGAGGTTTTCCTGGGTGGTGAGTCCCGGCACGTCGCGCGACAGCCCCCGATCGGGCAGGGTGGGGTCGTAGACCTGCGCGTAGCCCGCGTCCCAGCGACTCCGCACTGCGACGATGCTCCGCACGTACATCGCCAGCGAGCGCTGCACGCGCCCAACGGTGATCTCGCGGTCGCCCCACGCCCAGGCGAAGAGCTCGGGGTAGTAGGGCAGGGCAGCGAGCTTCGTGACCAGGGCATCGAGCCCGCCATGATCCGCATCCCACCCCATCTCGTCGGGATGGACGATCGGCATCGTGGCCTGCGCCTCGAGCGTCGGGGCGCGTCGGTCCCAGAAGAAGCCGGGGCCAGCGTACCACCGTGCATTGGCGAGCCGCATGGTGCGGCGAGTGAGTCGGGCCCCGGCGTGCCCGGTGCTGAAGGCTGCGGTGTCGGTGAACCCCCACGCCGGCAGGTGACACGAGGCGCAGGCCGTCCGGTCATCGACGCTCAGGTGGCTGTCGAAGAAGAGCACCCGGCCGAGGGTGGCGCCGGCGTCGGTGATGGGGTGGTTGCGGGCGTTGTCGATCGCCTCGACGGCGGGGTCCCGGTATGGGGCCGGAAGATCGGGGTGGGCGTAGTTGTCGGGGTGGGCGAGATCCAGCATGGTCCATTCAGCCACTGCCGGCCAGCGTCCCTCGCCCGTGCCTGCATTCGAGGGCCCGGTGCAGGCGACGGAGAACCCGAGGACGAGGATGGTGGCCGGATGGCGCATTCCCGAGCCTACTGCATGCGCCGGAGGGCCGCCAGTCGAATCCCCTCCGTTCTCTGTTCTCCGTTCTCCGTTCTCCGCCCTCCGTTCTCCGTTCTCCGTTCTCCGCCCTCCGTTCTCCGTTCTCCGTTCTCCTACACCCGCGTGATCCCCGCCACCCCGTTCTCCACCCGCCAGCTGCTGGCGGTGGCGATCGGCGCGTCGGGCCGCGTCACGTAGGGCACCGTGCGGTAGTCGGCCCGCCACGCGTCGGGCGTCACCTCGCAGCGGATGTAGCCCCGTCGTCCGTTGAACCACTTGACGTGGGGATTCTCGGCGCGGTTCGCCTCCACCGTGGCCGAATCGTCGGCGCCGTCGCCGCCGGAGGTGATGCTGGTGCCCACGAACTCAGCCGCCACCACCGGCGCCTCGAAGCGGTTGAAGCTCGACCAGAGCTCGTTGACCCAGTTGCTGTGGATGTCGCCGGTCACCACCACGGTGCGATTGGGTGCGCGCTGGGCGATGGCGCCGAGCAGCCGGTCGCGGGCCACCGGGTAGCCGCTCCACTGGTCCATCGAGAGCTGCTGCTCGTCGCCGGGCTTCGAATCGAACGGCGCCATCATCACCTGGTTGGCGAGCACCTGCCAGTGGGCCCGGCTGTTGCCGAGTCCGTTCACCAGCCAGCGCTCCTGCACATCGCCGAGCATGGTGCGGTCGGCGGCGTTCCAGTCGCCGCAGGGCACCACCTTGCTGCCGTCGCCGCAGGCCTGGTCGGAGCGGAACTGGCGGGTGTCGAGCATCCAGAAGTCGGCCAGGCCACCCCAGGGGACGTTCCGGGTGATCGACAGGTCGCTCCACGAGATCGCCCGGTCGACGCGCACCGGCTGGTGTTCCCACCACGCCTGATACGCCGCGGCGCGGCGGGCCCGCATCTGCTCCTCCGACTCCATCCCGTTCTCGCCGATCAGGCCGGCGTAGTTGTTGTCGACCTCGTGATCGTCCCAGGTGACCAGCCAGGGACAGCGGGCGTGGGCTGCCTGCAGGTGCCGGTCGCTCTTGTACTGCGCGTAGCGGATCCGGTAGTCCTCCAGGGTGATCACCTCGTTGTTGGCATGGCGGCGCACGTCGCCGTCGTGGGCGCTGTACTCGTAGATGTAGTCGCCCAGGTGAGTGATCAGGTCGAGCTCCTCCTCGGCCATGTGCTGGTAGGCCGTGTAGTAGCCCGACTCGTAGTACTGGCAGCTGGCCACCGCGAACCGGAGCGGCGACTCGGCGTCGAGCGCCGGGGCGGTGCGGGCGCGACCCACCGCGCTCACGGCGTCGCCGCTGTGGAACCTGTAGAAGTACCAGCGATCTGGCTCGAGCCCCTGCACGTCGGCGTGGACGGCATGGCCCAGCTCGGGGGCCGCTGTGGCGCGCCCCTGCTGCACCACGTTGCTGAACCTCTCGTCGTGGGCCACCTCCCAGCTCACCGCCGTCCTCACCCGGTCCATGCCGTAGCCGGGCTCCAGCGGCTTCGGGGCGAGCCGGGTCCAGAGCATCACCGATTCGGGCGTCGGGTCGCCCGAGGCGATGCCGAGGGTGAAGGGGTCATCGGCGAAGTGAGGGCGGTGCCGCACCCGCCAGATGGTGGGGATCGTGGCCGCCAGGGCCGCGTTCCGGGTCAGTTCCAGGAAGTCGCGTCGCTGCATGGCTCTGCTGGGAAAGGGATGCTCGCAATCAACTGCCGAACCGGTCATCGCGCGAGGGGGCGGGGGAACGGTCCCGTTGCTGGTGCCCTGCCTGGCGGTCGGGTCGGGAACCGGTGGGCTCGGGCAGTTGCGGTTCGGGCCGATCGGCCCGAGGATCAGGTGTGTGCCTGTCCGGGGCGGCGGCGTCACCCCGGTGTCGGCCGAGCCATGGCCGGCACCTTCTTCGCCAATCCGGACCTCGCGACCACCCCCGCTCCGCCCCCTGCGGAGGCCCCATGCGTGTGGCGACCCTGCTGTTGGCCCTGAGCCTGCCCGGACTCCTGCCGGGACAGCAGGTTCGTGGCCGCGTGGTCGGCGGCGATGATCATCATCCGCTCTCCCGGGCGCTGGTGGAACTCCGGCAGCCCTCGACCGGATTCAGCGCCCGCACGGTCACCACGCCGTCGGGCGCCTTTGTCATCCAGGCCCCTGCCATCGGCCGGTACACGCTCCGGGTCGCCGCGATCGGCTACTCCCCGCAACAACTGCCGCTCTTCGACGTGCAGGGTGATGTTCGCCTGGTCGATGTCGCCATGCAGCCGGCTGTCGTGACCCTGCGCGACCTCCAGGTGCTCGGCGACGCCGGGAAGTGCGGGTCGCTCGGCGGTGAGTCGTCGGTGCTCACCAGGCTCCTCGACGGCGCGCGGACCTCACTCGACGTGATGGCCGCCACCCTCGAAGGCAGCGGCGGCTTCCGGATCGAGGCGGTGCATCGCACCGCGCTTGCCGGCCGCGGCGACTCGATCATCACCGCCGACACCACCCGCGGCGCCATGGTCGCCTGGCCGATTCAGGCGGTCGACCCCGACTCGCTCCGTCGGGTCGGCTTCATGGCCGAGGGACTGGTCAACTTCCAGCAGGGCCGCGTCTGGTACGGCCCCGACGTGAGTGTCCTTTCGGCCGACTGGTTCCTGCAGTCGCACTGCTTTCATCTCGCCACGGGTCCCCAGGACTCGACGGGCATCAGGCTGGTCTTCGAGCCGGCGAAGAAGGGGAAGCTGGTCGACATCGCCGGCACAATGCTCCTTGATCCGAAGACGCTGGCGCTCAAGCGACTCACCTTCGAACACCGGAATCTCCCCGATCATCTCCGCAATGGTGTGGCGGGCGGGGAGTTGACTTTTGCACCGCTGCCGTCGGGACTCTGGCTTCCGATGACCTGGCGGATCTTCGCCCCGATCCAGAGCGACCGGACCGGGCGCGCGATGGGGATCGACGAGCGAGATGGTCGGTTGCTCTCCGCCCAGCCCGGCGGCGTCTCGAGCCGGTCACCGCCGACTGGCACCGGCATGACCCGGCCGCTGGTCTTCACGATCCCGCGCGCCACCCTCGCACCACCCGATTCACTCACCGACATCTCGCACCTGCACGACGCGCTCGCCGCCGGATGTCCCGACCGGAGCGGGCTCGACCGGACGTCGCTGCTCGCCGAGGAACGGGTCCTCGCCGCCCGCGACGCCAAGGCTGGCGCATTGGCCAGCGATTGGCTCGACCTCGGCTGCACCCGGGCGCTGCTCGACCTCGACGGGGCGATCGCGCGCGAGGGGCTTCAGATGCCGCTCGGCACCAGCTGGCAGACGGGAGCCACCCGGTCGCTGCTGAGCGCCCTGGAGCTCGATCACCGGTCGAGTCGCGCCGCCGAGGTGCTCGCGGTGGTGGCGCTCGACCAGGCCGAGCCGAAGGAGGGGAGGGCCGTGCGCGACGCGCTGGCCCGGGCCGTGACTGGCGGGGTGACCGCGCCGGCGGCGGTGCGCGGCTGCGCGCTCCTCTCGCTCCGGATGGGCGAGCTGGCGGCGTCGAATCGCTGCACCATCATCGGACTCGAGGCCGGGGGCGATTCGACCTGGCAGTTGCTCCACCTCGCGCGGCTCGCCTCGCGGAGCGCCGACACCGCCACCGTCGCCTCGCTGCTCGACGCCGCGATGGCCGCCGCCCACCAGCCCAGCGACTGGGCCGAGGTCGGCTGGCAGCTGCGGTGGTTCCTGGAACCCGGTGAGTGGGAAGCGTGGCAGGAGATTCCCGACTCGGTCCGTGGCCCGTTCGTGCGCGACGAGCTGGCGCGGCGCGACATCCGCGACGGCCGACGCCCCGGCAGCCGGCTGGTGAAGCACTTCAACCGGCTCGACTACGCCGAGGAGCACTTCCTCCGCGACATGCCGCGGAAACAGCGGGGTCGGATGGCGCTGGCAGCGGTTCCCGAAGCTGATCCGATCGGGAGGCCTTCGGACCCGGACGATATCCGATTCACGGCCCTGCCGGAATCGATCGCTGCCCAGCCGTACCGGTTCTTCCGGCCATGGAGTCCCTGGTTTGATGATCGGGGCGCGGTCTGGTTGCGGTTCGGCAAGCCGGACAAGTCGGTGTTCTGGAAGGACGCCAGGGGAGGCTACAACACGCGAGCCGTCTGGTTGTACGACTATGGTGATCGCCGGATCATCCTGAACTTCGAGGGCGAGTCGTTCGATGGATCCCCGGAGCCCAACCGTCTCGTTGCGGGAGTCCTGGGCCACTATCTCTGCAGCATTGACAATGCGAGGTGCCAGCTCACGATGCGGTTGAGTTGTTGGGACCTCCCAGGCGGCTGTGATCCATCAAACCCTCAATGGAGCCCCATCTCACCCGAACGTCTCGAGACGCTCCGCACCGAGGACAAGGCGGACATTGCCATCGCCACCACCACCGACGACAACGCTGTCCGCGTCAGCCACCCGATCACGACCGAGGCGCATCTGTCGCGAGTGTGGGACCCGGCGACCGGCGCCCCGCTGGCGGTGATCCCCTACGCCTTCCGCGCCGGCGACCTGGTCCTCACCCCCGACTCCACCGGCGTCTCGGCCGAGTTCGAACTGACGCTGCGGCAATGGAGTCGTGCCACCGAGACCTGGCTCGCCACCTCGATCACTCGACGGCTCCACTACCGCGGCACGCCCGATGACAAGTCGTGGCTCACCAGCTTCGTGGTGATCCCGTCGACCCCCGACGTGAGCGCCTGGTCGCTGGTGGCAGTGCAGGACACCGCCCATCGCGGCCGGGCCTGGGCCGACTCGCTGGTCCTGATCGGCGACGGCGCGTTCCGGCTCTCCGACCTGGTCCTGGGCGCGGCGTCGCAGGGGCACGCCTGGCCCACCACCACCGGCGGCCACGTGGCGCTGGCGCCGCTCGGGGCGTTCTCCCGGACCGAGCCGGTCTCCGTGTACTGGCAGGTGCGCACTCGCGCGGTGCACGACAGTGTCCGCACCACGGTGGCGCTCCACAAGGTCGGCGTGCGGCGCGAGGAACCCGCCTTCGAGGTCGCCTTCGGCGGCCGCCTCGGCGCCGGGCTCAACGAGGTCCAGCGCGAGATCGGCGTGGACCGACTCGACGCTGGCGCGTACCGCATCGAGCTGGTGGTGCGCGACCTGCTGACCGGCGCCGAGGCGCGGCGGTCGGCGCGGCTCCTGCTGCGATGAGGCGATCGCCCTCCGCCGAATGGCGTGCTGCCGCGTCGCTTGCGGCGCGGCTGATGCTGGCGACGGCGATAGCCGGGGCACTCGCCCCCCTCGCCGCCCAGTCTGGCGAATCCGGCATGCCTGACCTCCGCGCCATGATCGCGGCGGCCGATGCCCGGATCCACACCGCCTGTCCCAGCGACCATCCCGACGACCGCTCGGCGCTGCTGGCCGGCGAACGACGCATCGCGGCCACCGTGAACGGTGCCGACGCCACGACCTGGTTGCGCCTCGGTTGTGCCCGGGCGCTGCTCTACTCGGCCCAGGCGATCGCCCACGCCGGCCCGCTGATGGTCCTCGGCGACTCGTGGCACAAGGGCGCGATCCGGTCGCTGCTCGAGGCGCTCGATCGCGACCCGGCGCACGATCAGGCCGCCGAGCTGCTCGGCGAATTGATGCTCGACGAGAACGTCCCGCCGGAGCGGGAGCGGGCCACGGCCGCACTGGTCGCGGCAGTCGACGGTGGCGTGCGAGGCGCCAGGGCACTGCGCGGCTGCACCGAGCTGTCTCGGCGCAGCGGTGATCGTGCTGCGGAGCTGCGCTGTGCCCGAGCGGCGCTCGACGCCGGCGTCGACTCCACCTGGCAGCTGCTGCAGCTCGCGTGGGCGGCATTCGATGCGGCCGACACCACGTCGGGTCAGCAGTTGTTCAACGGTGCGCTCGCCGCCGCCCATGACTCGACGGCTTGGAGCGAGGTCGGCTGGCACCTGCGCTGGTTCCTGGAGCCCGACGAGGAGGCGGCGTGGCGCGGGCTGCCGGATTCGGCGCGCGCCGCCTGGGTGCGCGATCGCTTCGCGTCGCGCGACGTGCGCGATGGACGAGCCCCGGGGAGCAGGATGGCGGAACACTTCGAACGGCTGACCGTGGTCGATTCGAGTTTCCGGACAGACGTCCCAGTGCGCAGCCTTGGTCGGTTCGCGGTCGCCGCGATGCCAGACAACGACCTTGGTGATGGCTGGGTTGCCGGCTGGGGGAATCCGGCGGTGATTCCCGCGCAAGCATTTCGCTACTTTCGGCGCACTCATCCGCGATACGACGATCGCGCTGAGGTCTGGATGCGCTGGGGAGCACCGACCAGCCGAATTCCTTGGTCGGGCTCGATTTCGCTTCCGTCGGCCCGCAGATCGGCCGGGCGGTGTGATTCCGGTGACACCACCGGCTTTGGTGGCGGCAGCGCCAACGACTTCTCGCTCAACCTCTGTCATCCGTTGGGCACGCACACGAATGTCCGAGAGGCATGGGCATACCAGGTCGACGGGGCGCATCTCCTTCTGAACTTCGAAGGCGAGCAATTCGACGGGTCGGTGGGCGCGACTCGGCTGGTGGCTGGGGTCCTCGGCCAGTATCTCTGCGACGTTGATTCTTACCGATGCCGGTTGACCAACCGCTCCTCCAGCATGGGCCTTCCGCTCGAGAAGGTTGCCGAACTGCGGTTCGAGGATGAGAACATCATCCGCGAGGCCACTACCAAGGACGACAACTCAGTCCGGGTCGAGCATCCGATCTCGGTCGTCGCGCAGCTCTCACGCATCTGGGATCCCCGAACCGGCGCCCCACTCGCCGTGATCCCCTACGCGATCAAGGTCGGCGACGTGGAGCGCACCGACGACTCGACCGGCATCACCGCCACGATCGCCCTCACCCTGCGCCAATGGGACCCGGTCAAGGTGAGCTGGCAGGCGACCGACGTGATCCGCCGGCTGCGGTTGCCCGACAAGCTGCGCAAGTCGTCGCACCTGACGGGCTACCTGGTCACCCCGACCTCCACCGGGGTGAGTGCCTGGTCACTGATCGCCCAGCAGGGCGACGATCGACGGGGTCGTGCCTGGGAAGACGACAAGCCGGCCCTGGGCGCCGACGCGCTCCGGCTCTCCGACCTGATCCTCGGCGCACCGTCGCAAGGCAGCACTGGACCACCACGTCCGGCAAGGTGGTGCCGCTCGCCCCGCTCGGCACCTTCGACCGCCAGGAACCGATGGCGCTCTACTGGCAGGTGCGGAGCACCACCGCGCGAGAGGAGGTGTCCACGCGGGTGGCGCTCTATGAGGTGGGGGCGCGGGGCGAGAAGCCGGCGATCGAGGTGGCGTTCACCGGGCCACTCACGGCCGGGATCAACGAGTTGCAGCGCGAGCTGGGCATCGACACGCTCGACAAGGGCGAGTACCGCCTGGAACTGACGGTGACCGACACGGCGACCGGCGCCGAGGCGCGACGGTCGGCGAGGCTGCTGGTCCGGTGAGGCGCGACAGGCGACGGGCGACGGGCGACGGGCGATCGACCGTCATCCCGAGCGGAGGCCGCGGAGCGACCGAGGTCGAGGGATCGCGGCGCGGCTGATCCCGCCCGGACGCCGGCCTCTGCCAGCCCGCAAGCGGGCCGGCAGCGAGGGGCGCGCCTACGCCCCCCGGAATTCCACGAACGAGATCTCGTTGCCGGCCGGGTCGCGCACGTGGAAATCGAGCCCACCCCATGCCTGGCGCATCAGCGCCCGCGCGATCGGCACGCCGCGCTCCTCGAACTCGGCGTGCAGCGCCTTGACGTCGGTGACCTCGACCGTGGCGAGGATCAGCGCCTCCTCGCGCGCGGCGAGCTCGGGAAAGTTGGGCCGGTCCACGTGCCGCAGGTGCATGCACACCCCGTCGCGCGAGACTGCGCCGTAGAAGGCCGGCTTGCCGTGCAGGAAGTCGATGGCGAAGCCGAGCATGTCGCGGTAGAACTCGGCGGTGGTCGCGACGTCCCTGGTGAAGAGGATCGGCGTCACCGACGTGAGCTCGGGCGGCGCGCTGGTGGGGCCGGTCGGCTGTTTCACCGGTTCCGCGCCGGCCTTGAGCGCCGCCCAGTCGACGAAGCCCGCCTCCACCGCCACGACTTCCTGGGCCAGGGTGAGCGGCAGCGGCATGTCGAGGATCTCGACGTCGGACAGCTCGCGGTACCGCTCGAGGAGACGGACCCTCTCCCCGACCGAGTAGTTGCGGTCGCGATGCCAGTGGACGAGCTGCTTGGCCTGCTTGCGGTAGGTCTCGATGGTGGGCATGCGTGCGCTCCGGCTGAAGGTTCCAGCGGGCGGGCCTGGCCCTTTCGGCGGATTGCCGATGCACCCCGATGCGCGAATGGCAACCTAGTGATCGGCGGCGGTCCACGTCAAACCGGGATCGGGTCCCGGAAGCCGCTGGCGCGCCGCCCGCGGCGCGCGTATCGCCTGACCCGGCGAGCGCTCCCCGAGGGGAGCGGCCGCGTGTCGCGTTCCCGCGTGCCGCCCTGCCGCGCCACCGTGACGGCCCGGTGACGATCCGCTCGGTATCGTCCCCGCCATGCGACGCCGGATGCTGGTTCTCGACCTCGGCCCCATGGCCGGGCCGTTTCCCCGACCTACCCCCCTGGTGCTGCTGCCGCTGGGGGAGAACCGGGCGGCGGTGGCGCTCGACGACCTCTCCCCCGAGGAGGTCCTCGCCGAGCTGCTGTCGCGGGGGGTGGCGGTCCGAGGGTCGCGGGTGGTCGAGGCCTGACCCCCTGCCACCCTGAGGAGCGGAGCGACGGAGGGCGACGTTGACCCTCCGGCGCTCTCCCGGCCACTTTGCCCAGATGATTCCGCTCCCATTCGGCACCCTCCCCGACCTCTCCACCACCCTGGAGCGCTTCTTCGCCGCCTTCGGGGTGGAGCTCGAGACGGCCCGCGCCTATGGCGTGCGGATCCTGATCATCTGGCTGCTGGCGCTGGCCGCCTGGGTCGGGCCTCAAGCTGGTCGCCGCCCACATCATCCGGCTCGCCGACGACGGCGATGACTCCCACCTCTCCTATGGGGAGAAGCGCGCCCAGACGATCTCCGGGCTGCTCAAGGGCGTCGGCTGGATCGTGATCCTGGTCTTCGCGCTGATCCTCACGCTCGACATCTTCATGGACATCGGGCCGCTGCTCGCCGGCGCCGGCGTGATCGGCCTGGCGGTGTCGTTCGGCTCGCAGTCGCTGGTCAAGGACCTCATCGGCGGCTTCTTCATCCTGTCGGAGAACCAGTTCGATGTCGGCGACGTGATCGAGGTGGCCGGGAAAGCTGGCGCGGTCGAGAGGATGACGCTGCGAGTGGTGGTGCTCCGCGACGTCGAGGGCGTCGTTCACTTCGTGCCCAATGGCCAGATCACCACGGTGAGCAACAAGACCCGGCTCTGGTCGCGGGTGGTGCTCGACGTCGGGGTCGCATACGACACCGACATCGACCACGCCCTCGAGGTGCTCCGCGACGAGGCGGCGGCATTCTTCGCCGACGGCGGCTGGAAGCCCAAGCTCGACGAAGCGCCCGAGGTGGCCGGTGTGCAGGGGCTCGACGACAGCGCGGTCACCCTCCGCACCATGCTGCGCACCCAGCCGGGCTTCCAGTGGGAGGTGGCCCGCGAGTTCCGGCGCCGGGTCAAGAACCGCTTCGACCGCGAGGGGATCGAGATCCCGTTCCCGCAGCGCACCGTGCACCTGCGCCAGACACCGAAGGCGGGTGAGGAGTCGTGACGCTCCGGCTGCACAACACGCTGACCCGATCCGTCGATCCGTTCGCGCCGCTCAGGCCCCCGCACGTGTCGCTCTACACTTGCGGCCCGACGGTCTACAACTACGCCCACATCGGCAACTTCAGGACGTTCCTCTTCGAGGACGTGCTGCGGCGCTGGCTGGAGGCGAGCGGCTACGACGTGTTCCAGGTGATGAACCTCACCGACGTCGACGACAAGACGATCAAGGGTGCCCGCGCCGCAGGGAAGCCGCTGGTGGAGTACACCGCGCCGTACGTCGACGCGTTCTTCGCCGATCGAGACTACCTGCGCATCCTGCCGGCTCACGAGTATCCCCGCGCCACCGAATTCATCGAGCCGATGATCGCGCTCGTGGAGTCGCTGCTCGCCAAGGGCGTGGCCTACAAGGGCGACGACGGCTCGGTCTACTTCGCGATCGCCCGCTTCCCGGCCTATGGCAAGCTGTCGCGGCTCGACACCCGCGAGCTCAAGGGCGGCGCCAGCGGCCGCACCAGCGAGGACGAGTACACCAAGGAGGACGCCCGCGACTTCGTCCTCTGGAAGGCCGCCCGTCCCGACGACGAGCAGGTGGGCGCCGCCTGGGACGCCCCCTTCGGTCGCGGCCGCCCCGGCTGGCACCTCGAGTGCTCGGCGATGGCGCTCGAGGCGATCAAGCGGAAGCTGGGCGCCGACGTGCTCGACATCCATGCCGGCGGGATCGACCTGGTCTTCCCGCACCACGAGGACGAGATCGCCCAGAGCTGCGCCCATACCGGCGAGCCGGAGTTCGCCCGCTTCTGGGTCCATGGCGAGTTCCTCACCATGGCCGGCACCAAGATGAGCAAGCGGTTCGGCAACATCCTCACCGCGCGCGACCTGCGCGAGGAGGGGGTCGACCCCGGCACCGTGCGGCTGCTGTTTGCCACCACCCACTACCGGGCACCGCTCGACTTCACCGACGACTCGCTCGACGCCGCCCGGGAGGGTTCGCGACGGCTGGGGGTGTTCGAGGCCCGTCTCCGGCAGGCCGGGGACGACGGCTCGCCCGGCTTCGAGCTCGCGGCCACCCGGCTCGGCAAGGACTTCGGCAAGGCGATGGACGACGACCTCAACACCCCCCGTGCGCTGGCAGCGCTCTTCGAGGCGGCCAAGGAGGGCAACCGGCTGCTCGACGCCGGCGAGCTGCCGTGCGAGGCGTTTCGGGAGGCATGGGCCAGGGCGACCGGAGTACTCCAGGTGCTGCCCGAGCCGAGCTCTACGCTCAAGGCTGAAGGCGGCCAAGTCACCACCACAGCGACGGAACTCGGCGAGCAGGGGCCGGCCGATGCGGCGGAGGCCCAGGCCTGGGCCCTGGCGTGGGCCAACCGTCGGCTGGCGGCCCGAATGGAGAAGGACTACGCCGAATCGGACCGGATCCGCGACCTGCTGGCGGCGGCGGGCTGGGAGGTGCGGGACCGGAAGGACGGCACCGCCGAGGTGGTGAGGCGTTAGAGCCGCTACCCCCTCCTGCGAGGGGCTGGTGCCGAGCCGCGGCCTCGGCCGCGGAACGGGGCAGCAGTGACCCGTTGACGCCCACTTGCCCCTCAAGTATCCTTGGGGTCTGCCGGGGAACCGGGCTTTTTGGCTGACGTAGCTCAGCTGGTAGAGCACCCGCCTTGTAAGCGGGAGGTCGTGGGTTCGAGACCCACCGTCAGCTCCAGCGACCTGGGCGTCGGCCAGCGAGACCGGGGAAGGGCAGGCCACGGTGGGGTGGCCGAGTGGCTAATGGCAGCAGACTGTAAATCTGCCGGGCTTACGCCCTACGTAGGTTCGAATCCTACCCCCACCACTTGTTGGCGCGGGACGCGACCGTTGCGGGTGTAGCTCAGTTGGTAGAGCATCAGCCTTCCAAGCTGAGGGTCGCGGGTTCGAGTCCCGTCGCCCGCTCTGACCGGCCCGCAAGGTGGGCCGGTCGTCGTGAGGGAGGGGACCGACCGACCGTCGGATGGTGGCAACAGCAGGGATGCTCGCGTAGCTCAGTCGGTAGAGCGCATCCTTGGTAAGGATGAGGTCACCGGTTCAATCCCGGTCGCGAGCTCTGTGGGAGCAGAAGTGAGGGATGGAGTCCTGAGTCCTGAGATCGCAGTCGCCCGGCGACGCCGCGCGAAGCACTCTCAGGACTCACTTATCGGGACTCGAAGCTGACACTGAACCGGGTATTGACGAGGAACGTCGCAATGGGCAAGGCAAAGTTCGAGCGGACAAAGCCGCACGTGAACGTCGGGACGATCGGGCACGTGGACCACGGCAAGACGACCCTGACGGCGGCGTTGACGAAGGTCTCGGCCGACAAGGGGTACGGGACCGACTACGTGCCGTACGACGAGGTGGCGAAGGCGTCGGAGAGCCAGGGGCGTCGGGACTCGACGAAGATCCTGACGATCGCGACGAGCCACGTGGAGTACGAGACGCCGAACCGGCACTACGCGCACGTGGACTGCCCGGGGCACGCCGACTACGTGAAGAACATGATCACGGGGGCGGCGCAGATGGACGGGGCGATCCTGGTGGTGTCGGCGGTGGACGGGCCGATGCCGCAGACGCGGGAGCACATCCTGCTGGCGCGGCAGGTGAACGTGCCGCGGGTGGTGGTGTTCCTGAACAAGTGCGACCTGGTCGACGACGAGGAGCTGCTGGACCTGGTGGAGCTGGAGGTGCGCGAGCTGCTGAGCCAGTACGAGTTCAACGGCGACGAGGCCCCGGTGATCCGCGGGTCGGCGATGAAGGCGATCGAGGGCGATGCGGGCTGGATCGCGAAGATCGAGGAGCTCTACGAGGCGCTCGACACGTACATCCCGGAGCCGGTGCGGGAGACGGAGAAGCCGTTCCTGATGCCGGTGGAGGATGTGTTCTCGATCACCGGGCGGGGCACGGTGGCGACGGGGCGGATCGAGCGGGGGATCATCAAGGTCGGCGAGGAAGTGGCGCTGGTGGGCTTCGGGGCCGACAAGAAGACGACGGTGACGGGCGTGGAGATGTTCCGCAAGCTGCTCGACGAGGGGCGGGCGGGCGACAACGTGGGCCTGCTGCTGCGGGGCGTGGAGAAGACGGAGATCGAGCGGGGGATGGTGCTGGCGAAGCCGGGGTCGATCCCGCCGCACACGCAGTTCGAGGCCGAGGTGTACGTGCTCACGAAGGAAGAGGGTGGGCGCCACACACCGTTCTTCAAGGGGTACCGGCCGCAGTTCTACTTCCGCACGACGGACGTGACGGGCTCGGTGGAGTTGCCGGCGGGGGTGGAGATGGTGATGCCGGGCGACAACATCCAGATGACGATCGAGCTGATCATCCCGGTGGCGATGGACGAGGGGCTGCGGTTCGCGATCCGCGAGGGCGGCCGGACGGTGGGCGCCGGCGTGGTGACGAAGATCCTCAAGTAGGTCGATGGTCGATGGTCGATCGACCAAGGACCATTGACCATCGACCACCATCGCGATGGTGGTTCAGCGGCAGGGAGTGATGATGGCAGAGCAGATCCAGCACGAGGAGCCGGGAAAGATCGGGATGGTTCGCGACTTCCTGGTCGACACCCGGATCGAGATGGACAAGGTCAGCTGGCCCGGCAAGGTCGAGCTGACGGCGTCCACTCGCGCGGTGATCCTCGGGTCACTGCTCCTCGGCGTGGCGATCGGCCTGGTCGACAAGGCGCTCCAGCTGATCCTGGTCGACGGCGTCGCGTTGCTGTCGCGGTGATGACGACCATGGCGGAGTATCGCTGGTACGCGATCCAGACCACGGCCGGTCACGAGAACAAGGTCCGCTCGCTGCTGGAACGCCGGATCCAGGACGACCCGCGCCCCGAGGGGGAGAAGCTGGTCGCCCAGGCCCTGGTCCCGACCCAGGACGTGGTCGAGATCAAGAACGGCAAGAAGGTCACGGTGGAGCGCAAGCTCTACCCCGGCTACGTGATCGTGCAGATGGGGATGAGCCAGGAGGCCCAGCACCTCGTCAACTCGATCCAGGGCGTGATCAAGTTCGTCGGGACCAGCAAGGCGCCCGTGCCGCTGCGCGAGGACGAGGTCAACCGTCTCCTCGGGGTCGCCGAGGAAGAGGCCGACACCGGGCCGAAGGAGGAGATTCCGTTCCTCGTCGGCCAGGCCGTGGAGATCATCGAGGGGCCGTTCAGCGACTTCAACGGCACCGTCGAGGAAGTGATCCCCGAGAAGGGGAAGGTGAAGGTGTCGGTGTCGCTCTTCGGGCGGCCGACGACCGTGGAGCTGGATTACCTGCAGCTGCGCGGGCACTAGCGGGACGGTCGATGGTCGATGGTCGATCGACCATCAGCCATCGACGATCGACAGGGAGCCCCGCTCCCCCCGGCGACCGCCCCGGGTCAACTGGCGGCAGGATGGGCGATGGGCGCCCTTCCGTCATTCGGCGGCCCGCCTCGCCAGCGGGCGTCGTGAGAGGAGTGACATGGCGAAGAAGATCGCGGCCATGGTGAAGCTGCAGTGCCCGGCCGGCGCGGCCAATCCCGCGCCACCGGTGGGTACCGCGCTGGGCCCCCATGGGGTCAACATCATGGAGTTCTGCAAGCAGTTCAATGCGCGCACCCAGGCGCAGGCCGGGATGGTGATCCCGGTGGTGGTGACGATCTTTGCGGATCGCACCTTCACCTTCATCACCAAGACCCCGCCCGCGCCGAATCTCCTGCTCAAGGAAGCCGGCGTGGAGAAGGGCAGTGGCCAGCCCAACCGCACCAAGGTGGGCAAGGTGACCAGCGCGCAGCTCCGCAAGATCGCGGAGATCAAGATGGCCGACCTCAATGCCTCCGACGTCGAGTCGGCGATGCGGATGATCGCCGGCACCGCGCGGTCGATGGGGCTGGAGGTGATCGACTGATGCCGACCGCAGGCAAGCAGTATCGCGCCGCGTCCGCCAAGGTCGAGGCCGACCGGTTCTACGCCGCCACCGACGCGGTCGCGCTGGTCAAGCAGACCTCCTTCACCAAGTTCGACGCGACGGTCGACGTCGCGGTGCGGTTGGGGGTCGACCCCCGCCACGCCGACCAGGTCGTCCGTGGCACCGTGGTGCTCCCGCACGGCACCGGCAAGGCGGTCCGGGTGCTGGTGATCACCCAGGGCGACCGGGTCAAGGAGGCGGAGGCCGCCGGGGCCGACTACGTCGGACTCGAGTACCTCCAGCAGCTCAAGGACGGCTGGCTCGATTGCGACGTGATCGTCGCGACCCCGGACGTCATGGGCCAGCTCGGCGCGCTGGGCCGGATCCTCGGTCCCCGCGGCATGATGCCGAACCCGAAGGCCGGCACCGTCACGATGGACGTGGCCCGTGCGGTCACCGAGATCAAGGCCGGCAAGATCGAGTTCCGGGTCGACAAGACCGGCAACGTGCACGTGCCGATCGGGAAGGTGTCGTTCGCCGAGGAGAAGCTGGCGGAGAATCTCGCCGCCTTCCTGGAGACGATCGTGAAGGCCAAGCCGTCGGCGGCCAAGGGGACCTATCTCCGGTCGGCCACCCTCTCCAGCACGATGGGGCCCGGCATCAAGCTCGACATGGCGGGGTACCGATGAGCAAGACACAGCGGCAGAACATGGTCGAGACCCTGACCGAACAGATCAAGGGGTCGCCCAACCTCTTCGTCACCGACTTCAGTGGCCTCAACGTGCTGAAGATGACGGAGTTCCGTCGCCGGCTCCGGGCGGCGGGCGCGCGCTATGTGGTGGTCAAGAACACCCTGGCGTCGCGGGCCCTGGCGGCCAACGACATTGCGGAGATCGAGGCGCACCTCTCGGGCACGACCGGCTTTGTCCTCGCCGGCGCCGACCCGATGGCCGCCGCGAAGGTGCTCGGCGAGTTCGCCAAGGAGCACCAGCGTCCCACCGTGAAGGGTGGCTGGCTCGACGGCCGTGCCGTCGAACCCGCCTATGTCCAGCGGCTGGGCGAGATCCCGTCCCGGGACGTGCTGCTCGGCCAGATGGTCGGCGGCCTCAACGGGATCCTCTATCAGATGGTCGGCGCGCTCGAGGCGCTCCGCGAACAGCGTCTGGCCGACTCGGCCGCGTAAGCAACCCGGAGAACGGACACCATGGCAACGATGACCAACGAAGAGATTCTCGACGCGATCGGCGACAAGACCGTGCTCGAGCTGGCCGACCTGATCGAGGCCTTCAAGGAGAAGTTCAACGTCTCCGTCCTGGCGGCGGCCGCTCCGGCGGCTGGCGGCGCAGGTGGGGCCGCAGCGGTCGAGGAGCAGTCGGAATTCACCGTCGTGCTCAACGGCTGTGGCGACAAGAAGATCAACGTGATCAAGGTCGTCCGCGAGCTGACCTCGCTCGGCCTGAAGGAAGCCAAGGACCTGGTCGACAGCGCCCCCAGCAACATCAAGGAGGGCGTCTCGAAGGCCGAGGCCGAGGAGATGAAGAAGCGACTCGAGGATCAGGGCGCATCCGTCGAACTGAAGTGACCTCGCGAAGCGGGTCATCCCGAGCCCGGCGCCATTGGCCGGCGGCGGGATCTCCTCGTCCTTCGCAACGTCACTCTCAGTGAGACGGCATGAGCAACGCACGAGACCTCGACAACCGGATGTTCCATGGCGCCCGCCCCCGCTTCGAGCGGGGGGCGGGGCGTCGCCGTGTTCCCTTGTACCGGGACCCAGCACATGCATGAGACGCTGCCCGTCATCTCGTTTTCCAACGCCCAGGCGGGGATGCGCATGCCCCACCTGCTCGACATCCAGACGCGGGCATTCGACTCGCTGCTGATGCCCGATGACGTCGAGGGCGACCGCCAGGATGTCTCGCTGGAGCGGGTCTTCCGGGACCTCTTCCCCATCAGCGACATCAACGGCAAGTACTCGCTGGAGTTCGTCGGCTATGGGCTCGGCGAGCCGAAGTACTCGGTCGAGGAGTGCATCGAGCGCGACATGACGTATGCCGCGCCGCTCCGGACCAAGCTCCGGCTCGACGTGTTCGAGGAGGTGGACAACCAGCGCCGCCTCAAGAACGCGATCGAGAAGGAGGTCTACCTCGGCGAGCTGCCGATCATGACCCCGCTGGGCACCTTCGTGATCAACGGCGCCGAGCGGGTCGTGGTGTCGCAGCTGCACCGCTCGCCGGGCGTGGTGTTCGAGGAGGACACCCACCCCAACGGCCAGCGGCTGTTCAGCGCGCGGATCATCCCGTTCCGGGGCTCGTGGGTCGAGTTCACGATCGACATCCACGATGTGATCTACGTCCACATCGACAAGAAGAAGAAGTTCCCGGCCACCGCGCTGCTCCGGGCGTTCGGCCACGGCGAGAACGCCGACATCCTGCGGCTCTTCTTCGCCGAGAAGGACCTCGACCTCACCGAGCGGGCCGACTCGCGCCAGGAGCGCCGCGAGATCGTCGGCTCGATGCTGGCGGCCGACGTCCCCAACCCCGAGGATCCCGAGGGCGAGCCGCTGGGCCGCATCGGCGAGGAACTCACCGCCGACCGGCTGGCCGACATGCGCCACGTCGGGGTGAACACCGTGCGGGCGTTCGCCGGCTACACCACCCTCGACCTGCGCGACGAAGAGCAGCCGGTCAGCACCCGGGATCGCAGCAATCATGTCCTCGCCTTCGCCGCCGCCGACCCCGAGACCGGTGAGGTCGTGGCCGACGCGGGGACCGAGCTCACCGCCAAGGTGCGCACCAAGCTGGAGAAGGCCGGGGTCCACAAGGTCGAGGTGCTCCTGCCGGCGGGTCGCGGCGAGAGCCCGCTGATCCGCAACACCCTGGCCAAGGACCCGACCCACTCCGAGCAGGAGGCGCTCGAGCAGATCTACGCCCTGCTCCGGCCCGGCGATGCCCCGAACCTCGAGACCGCGCGGCAGCAGATCCAGAAGCTGTTCTTCAACCCGAAGCGCTACGACCTCGGTCGGGTGGGGCGCTACAAGATCAACCAGCGGCTGCGGCTGAAGCAGGATCCCAACCACACGGTGCTGACGGAGGAGGACTTCGTCGCCATCGTGAAGTACCTGATCGACCTGCACGACGGGCGCGGGCACACCGACGACATCGACCACCTCGGCAACCGCCGGATCCGGTCGGTCGGCGAGCTGATCGCCAACCAGTTCTCGGTCGGCCTGTCGCGGATGGCCCGGCTGGTCAAGGAGCGGATGAGCATCAACTCCGATCCGGAGAAGATCTCGCTCGATGACCTGGTCAATGCCCGCACCGTCTCGGCGGTGATCCAGGCGTTCTTCGGGTCGAGCCAGCTGTCACAGTTCATGGACCAGACCAACCCGCTGGCGGAGCTGACCAACAAGCGCCGCCTCTCGGCGCTGGGCCCCGGTGGACTGACGCGAGAGCGGGCCGGCTTCGAGGTCCGCGACGTGCACTACTCGCAGTACGGCCGGATGTGCCCGATCGAGACGCCGGAAGGCCCCAACATCGGCCTGATCACGTCGCTCTCGACCTACGCCCGGATCAACGACCTCGGCTTCATCGAGACGCCGTACCGGGTGGTCAAGAACGGCAAGGTCACCAACGAGATCCACTGGCTCTCGGCCAGCGAGGAGGAGGACTTCGCGGTGGCCCAGGCCAACGCGCCCCTCGACGCCAAGGGCCAGTTCGCCGAGGCGCTGGTGCTGACCCGGAAGGGCGACGACTATCCGCTGCTGCCGCCCAACCGGATCGACTACATGGACGTGGCGCCCGAGCAGCTGGTCTCGATCGCCGCGGCGCTGATCCCGTTCCTCGAGCACGACGACGCCAACCGCGCCCTGATGGGCTCGAACATGCAGCGGCAGTCGGTGCCGCTGGTCTTCCCGCAGGCGCCGCTGGTGGGTACCGGCCTCGAGGCGACCGTGGCGACCGACTCCGGTGCGGTGATCATCGCCCGCCGGGCCGGCACCGTGACCCGGGTCACCGCCGACGAGATCATCATCGACGCCGGTCCGGAGGCCACCGAGGGCAAGCGGCCCCTGGGACGCCTGGCACGGATCGACCGCTACCGGGTCAAGAAGTTCTGGCGCACCAACCAGGACACCGCCATCAACCAGCGGCCGCTGGTCCAGCAGGGCCAGCAGGTCGAGGCCGGCGAGATCATCGCCGACGGCGCGGCGACCGAGGACGGCGAGCTCGCCCTCGGCAGCAACGTGCTGGTGGCGTTCATGCCCTGGTACGGCCACAACTTCGAGGACGCCATCGTCCTCTCCGAGCGGCTGGTCAAGGACGACGTCTACTCGTCGATCCACATCCAGGAGCTCGAACTCCACGTCCGCGACACCAAGCGCGGCCAGGAGGAGATCACCCGCGAGATCCCCAACGTCTCCGACGAGTCGCTGGTCGACCTCGACGAGCGGGGCATCGTCCGGATCGGCGCCGCGGTCAATCCCGGCGACATCCTGGTCGGCAAGATCACGCCCAAGGGCGAGACCGAGCTCTCCCCCGAGGAGAAGCTGCTCACCGCGATCTTCGGCGAGAAGGCCAAGGACGTGAAGGACTCGTCGCTCAAGGTGCCGCCCGGCATGAAGGGCACCGTGATCGACGTCAAGATCTTCTCGCGGGTCGAGGGACCGGTGGTCGACAAGGACCGCGGCGAGCGGATCGGCGAAGTGCGCCGCCGCGAGGCCGAGGAGAAGGCCCGCATCACCCAGGCGATGCTCGACGAGCTGCACGAGCTGCTGGAGGGCGAGGAGGTCGGCCTGATGCTCAAGGCCGGCACCGTCGAGGAGCTGCGTGCGGCAGGCACCAAGCTCACCAAGACCGAGATGAAGGGCATCGACCTCGCCGACGTCGACCTCAAGACGCTGCGGGTCGCCGGCAAGGCCGCCAACGAGCGGATCCGGGCCACCCTCGACGCGGCCGCCGCAGAGCGTGCCAAGGTCGAGGAGAAGGCCGAGGACCAGATCGACAAGATCCTCCAGCCCGACGAGCTGCCGCCCGGCGTGATCCAGCTGGTCAAGGTCTACCTCGCCGAGAAGCGCAAGATCTCGGTCGGCGACAAGATGGCCGGCCGCCACGGCAACAAGGGCATCGTGGCCCGGGTGGTCCCGGAGGAGGACATGCCGTTCCTCCCCGACGGCACCCCGGTCGACATCGTCCTCAACCCGCTCGGCGTGCCGAGCCGGATGAACGTGGGCCAGGTCCTCGAGACTCACCTCGGCTGGTGCGCCCGGATCCTCGGATTCAAGGCGAAGACGCCGGTCTTCCGGGGCGCCGAGGAGAGCGAGATCGGCGTGCTGCTGCGGCTCTCGGGGCTGCGCTGGGCGGCCCAGTCGCTGCGACTCGCGGCGGCGGCCCCCGAGACACCGACCGCGACGATCGAGGCGCTGGTCCACGACCTCAAGACCCATCATGAGCCCGGCACCACGCTCGATGGCACCGGGGTCGAGGCGCTCTGGACCAAGGGGGTCTCGAAGGAGACCACCGCGCTGGCCAAGGGCGTGATCACGTTCCTCAAGGCGGCGGCCAGCGAGTTGGTGGGCCGGCTCCGTGGCGAGCTCGAGATCGCCGAGGCGACCCATCAGGCATTCAAGGCCGAGGTCAAGGGCTCGCTGCTGGAGCCGGGGATCGAGGCGGGCCGCAAGGCGGTCGCCAAGTCGCTCAAGGCCGACGATGCCGGGGTGCTCGAGGCCGCCGGCCTCGGCGCGCTGGCAGCGGTGCACGGCGGCGCCAGCGACCCCGACGTGATCGGCGAGGCCGCCGACGCGCTGCTGCGCCACGCCGGGCTCACCCCGGCGGGCAAGGCGCGGCTCCGCGACGGCCGCACCGGGCAGGAATTCGCCGGCGATGTGACGGTCGGCACGATCTACATGCTCAAGCTGAGCCACCTGGTCGACGACAAGATCCACGCCCGGTCGATCGGGCCGTACTCGCTGGTGACCCAGCAGCCGCTGGCCGGCAAGGCGCAGTTCGGCGGCCAGCGCTTCGGTGAGATGGAGGTCTGGGCGCTGGAGGCCTACGGCGCCGCCCATGTGCTGCAGGAGATGCTCACCGTCAAGTCCGACGACGTGAACGGCCGCAGCCGGGTCTATGAGGCCATCGTGAAGGGGCAGAACCTGCCGGAACCCGGCATCCCCGAGTCGTTCAACGTGCTCGTCAAGGAACTGCAGGCCCTCGGGCTGAAGGTGACCCTGGGCACCACGGCCGAAGGGGAGGAGTGAAGCGATGATCGACTTCCGCAGCGGACGCGAGCCCAAGAGCTCGAGCTTCGACTACATCAGCATCCGGATCGCGAGCCCCGAGGAGATCCGGGGGCCGCGCGACACCAAGGAGCGTGAGCGCCTCGAGGTCCAGGGCCAGCGGTACTGGTGGTCGTGGGGCGAGGTGACCAAGCCCGAGACGATCAACTACCGGTCGTTCAAGCCCGAGAAGGACGGCCTGTTCTGTGAGCGGATCTTCGGCCCGGTCAAGGACTGGGAGTGCCACTGCGGCAAGTACAAGCGGATCCGCTATCGCGGCGTGATCTGCGACCGCTGCGGCGTGGAGGTCACGCTCTCGAAGGTCCGGCGCGAGCGGATGGGGCACATCGAGCTGTCGGTGCCGGTGGCCCACATCTGGTTCTTCAAGACGCTGCCGTCGCCGATGGGGAACCTGCTCAACGTCACGCTCAAGGAACTGGAGCGGATCCTCTACTACTCGAGCTACGTGGTCCTCGACCCGGGCGAGCAGGAGGTGGAACCCAACCAGCTGCTCGACGAGGACGAATACCTCACGCTGCGGATGAAGGCGCGCGAGGAGGGCGACAGTGCCTTCCGTGCCGACATCGGCGCGCCGGCGGTGCGCGAGCTGCTGCGGCGGCTCGACATCAAGTCGCTGGCCGAGGAGCTCCGCGCGTCGGTGGCGACCGAGACCAGCCAGCACCGCAAGAAGCAGATGCTGAAGCGGCTCAAGATCGTCGACGCCTTCCTCAGCTCGGCCGACGGCAACGACCTGCCGAACGACCCGGCCTGGATGATCATGGATGTCGTGCCGGTGATCCCGCCCGACCTGCGGCCGCTGGTGCCGCTCGACGGCGGCCGCTTCGCCACGTCGGATCTCAACGACCTCTACCGCCGGGTGATCAACCGCAACAACCGGCTGCAGAAGCTGATCCAGCACCGCGCCCCGGAGGTCATCCTCCGCAACGAGAAGCGGATGCTCCAGGAGGCCGTCGACGCGCTGTTCGACAACGGCCGCCGCAGCAAGGCGATCCGTGGCCGCGGCAAGCGGCCGCTGAAGTCGCTGTCGGACATGCTCAAGGGCAAGCAGGGCCGCTTCCGGCAGAACCTGCTCGGCAAGCGAGTCGACTACTCTGGCCGTTCGGTGATCGTGGTGGGCCCGGAGCTGCGGCTGCACCAGTGCGGCCTCCCCAAGACGATGGCGGTGGAGCTCTTCAAGCCGTTCATCATCCACAAGCTGGTGGAGAAGGGGATCGCCGAGACCGTCAAGCGCGCCAAGAAGATCGTCGAGCGCGAGAGTCCCGAGGTGTACGAGATCCTGGAGGAGATCATCCAGGACCACCCGGTGCTGCTCAACCGCGCCCCGACGCTGCACCGCCTTGGCATCCAGGCGTTCGAGCCGAAGCTGGTCGAGGGGAAGGCGATCCGGATCCACCCGCTGGTCTGCGCGGCGTTCAACGCCGACTTCGACGGCGACCAGATGGCGGTCCACGTGCCGCTGTCGTTCGAGGCGCAGCTCGAGGCCCGGGTGCTGATGGTGTCGTCGAACAACATCCTCAAGCCGTCGGACGGCCGGCCGATCGCCGAGCCGTCGCAGGACATGGTGCTGGGGTCGTACTTCCTCACCAAGCTGCCGCCGGGCTTCGAGGAGCAGCTGCGCAGCGCCGGCCCGAAGCTCGAGGCGGTGCGCGAGAAGCTCTGGGCCGACGCACGGTGCTTCGGCTCGATCGCCGAGCTCGAGATGGCGCTGGTCCACCGGGTGGTGACCCACCAGAGCGCGATCCGCTTCTGGTTCATCCCGCCGGCCGAGGCCCGCGACCCGCGGCCTCGCTGGATTCGGACCACCGTCGGCCGGGTGCTGTTCAACAACATCCTGCCGCGCGCCGTCGTGGCCGAGCACGGCTACCGCGACGAGCTGATGAAGAAGCGCCAGCTCTCCGAGGCGGTGCTCCAGAGCTACCGTCGGGCCGGGCTCCGCGACACGGTCGAGTTCCTCGATCGCCTCAAGCGGTTCGGCTTCGACTTCGCCACCATGGGCGGCGTGTCGATCGGCATCGAGGATCTCGAGATCCCGACCGAGAAGCCCGAGCTGCTGGCCGAGGCGCAGAAGCGCGTCGAGCGCTTCCAGCGCGCCTACAACACCGGCCAGATCACCTTCGGTGAGCGCTACAACAAGGTGATCGATGCCTGGACCCACGCCAACAACGACGTGGCCGAGGCGATGCTCACCCACATGCGCCGCTCGCGCGGTGGCTACAACCCGGTCTACATGATGTACGACTCGGGGTCTCGTGGCTCGCGCGACCAGATCCGGCAGCTGGCCGGGATGCGCGGCCTGATGGCCAAGCCCCAGAAGAAGCTCACCGGCGGGATTGGCGAGATCATCGAGTCGCCGATCAAGTCGAACTTCCGCGAGGGGCTCACGGTGCTCGAGTACTTCATCTCGACGCACGGCGCGCGGAAGGGTCTCGCCGACACGGCGCTCAAGACCGCCGATGCCGGCTACCTGACGCGCCGCCTCTGCGACGTGGCGCAGGACGTCACGATCACCGAGGAGGACTGCGGCACGGTGCTCGGGCTCGAGATGAGCCCGCTCAAGGAGGGCGAGGACGTCATCGAACCGCTGCGCGACCGGATTCTCGGGACCGTCGCGGCCGAGGACGTGGTCGATCCGCACGAGCTCGACGAGTTCGGCGACCCGCGCCTGCTGGTGCAGGCCGGCCAGATGGTCGACGAGGAGGTCGCCAGCAAGATCGACGACGCCGGGATCGAGCACGTCACCATCCGCTCGGTGCTCACCTGCGAGAGCAAGCGGGGCGTCTGCCGGATGTGCTACGGCCGCAACCTCGCCACCATGGAGATGGTCGACCTCGGCGAGGCGGTCGGGATCCTGGCCGCGCAGTCGATCGGTGAGCCCGGGACCCAGCTCACCCTGCGGACCTTCCACATCGGCGGCACCTCGAGCCGCATCGCCGAGGAGGCGGAGCGGCGGGCGCGGACCGACGGCCTGGTCACCTACACCGACGACCTCGAGTGGGCCGACGTCCCGGTCGAGTACGAAGACGGGATGAGCGGCAGCATCCGGGTGACCCTGACCCGCGAGGCCGAATCGATCGCCGAGGAGACCCGGGCGGGCATCGTCCTGGTCGACGCGGCCGACCCGACCCGGGCGCTCAACCGCTACCCGGTCCCCGAGGGCGCCCTGATCCAGGTCAAGGAGCAGGAGCTGACGACCAAGGGCGACAGCGAGAAGCGGGCGACGATCCTCTACACCTGGGACCCGTACAACGACCCGTCGATCATCAAGACCGACGGCGAACTGCGCTGGAAGGACCTGGTCACCGGCGTCACGCTGCGCGAGGAGCTCGACGAGGGCACCGGGTTGCGGTCGCTGGTGGTGATGGCCGATCCGGACCGCGAGCTGCACCCGTCGGTGCTGGTCTACCAGAAGAATCGCAAGGACCCGCAGGAGTACACCCTGGCCGAGGGCTCCCGGATCATCCTGGGTTCGCCCACCGACCCGGTGTCGCGCGCCATGGAGATCCCCGACAACGCCAACCCGTGGTCGGAGAAGTTCACGGTCAAGGAGGTCGGGGTCCTCGAAGCGTGGCCCGGCAAGTCGAAGCGCGAGGCGAAGGACAAGACCGTCTTCCTCTCACCGCCGGTCAAGGTCAAGAAGGGCGTCACGATCACCAAGATCCCGCGCCAGGCCTACAAGACCCGCGACATCACCGGCGGCCTGCCGCGGGTGGCGGAGCTGTTCGAGGCGCGGCGGCCCAAGGACCCGGCCACCATGTCCGAGGTCGACGGGATCGTGAAGTTCGGCGACATCAAGCGCGGCAAGCGCGAGATCTTCGTCTTCCCGACCAACCCCGACGGCACCAACGTCGAGGGGGCCGAGGCGCGGGTCTACGAGGTCCCGGCCGGCAAGCATCTCCGGGTCCACGAGGGCGACCGGGTCCGGGCCGGCGACCGGCTCACCGAGGGTCCGGTCTCGCCGCACGAGATCCTGCAGGTCAAGGGCCCCCGGGCGGTGCAGGAGTACCTGCTCAACGAGGTCCAGGAGGTCTACCGCCTCCAGGGCGTGCGGATCAACGACAAGCACATCGGCGTGATCGTGCGCCAGATGCTCCAGAAGGTCCGCGTCACCGATCCGGGCGACACCACCTTCCTCGATGGCGAGACCGTCGACCGGTTGTCGTTCCGCGAGGAGAACGAGCGGGTGCTGCGCCGCAAGACGGCTCCCGGCCAACGCCGAACCGGTGCTGCTCGGCATCACCAAGGCGTCGCTCTCGACCCGGTCGTTCTTCTCGGCCGCGTCGTTCCAGGAGACCACCCGGATCCTCACCGACGCCGCGATCCGCGGCGCCCGGGACGAGCTGGTCGGCCTCAAGGAGAACATCATCATCGGGCACCTGATCCCGGCGGGCACCGGTCACTACCGGTACGTCGACCTGGAGATCGAGGTCCCCGAGGGGTTCGAGCCGCCGCCCCCGCCGGAGCCGGAGGAGGTGCTGCCCGAGGTGGTGCTGGCCGGGGTGAGCGCCGGCAGCAAGGCCGAGGGGTAGGCCAGACCCCAGCGTGGTGGCAGACGGCGGTCCCGGACGGGGCCGCCGTTTTGCGTTGGCGGGAGGACGGGGGACCTGACTTGCCTTGGAGTGCCCCGCTGAACGGGTGGGCACCTGGGTTGTCGATTGACGAGCTGATCACGATGACGGTCGAGCCCTCTCCACCGGGGGCTGATACGAGAAGGGTCGCCAGTTCTTGACGCGGGTGAGTCCAGGGCCGAGCTTTGCAGTGGCAGTCCCACCTTTCCCCCGGAGGTCATATGTCCATTCGTTCGCACCGCCGCACCGCCGCACCGCCACGGGTCGGGGATACTGACCGTCGCGGCAGCCATTCTCGCCTTCGGATGCGCTGACTCGCCAACCGCCGTTCCGCTCGAGCGGGACGCGGCCACCAGGGCGTCGGAGCCGGCGTTCGCCATGGTCTGCAGTCCGGGGATCTTCACGGGGTTCCGCGCCGTGGATGGCTGGAACTGCAATGCAACCGTGGAGTTCTACACCAGCAACCCATCCCTTGCCCCGTCAGCAGGATCGGCGGTGGCGGAGTGGCAGGCGAAGCTGGCCGCCACCGGCTTCGGCGCCCTGCCGACCTTCACCACGACGAACGTCCCTCCTCGGCCGAGGCCACGGTCACCGGGACTGCCGACCGGAAGCTGCCTTTTGCGGCCAGTGGCACAACGACACCCGGTTGCTCGAGGTGTTCGCGGACGCCGGTTGTGCCAACTACAGCAACGGCGGCCTGCTCTCGGCAGTGCTGCGCCACGAGGTTGGTCACGCGGTGGGCTGGACGGGGAGCGGCGTGCACAAGCTCTACTTCGCGACGGCCATGGCCGACCACTGCGTCATGCACCTGCCGGAAGATCATTCGCTCAACACCGTCATCTGTGCCCACGAGATCGAGGGTGCCTTGGCGGCCTACGGTCTGGTCAGCTACGACCCGGAACATTTCTTCGACAAGCCCTTCGTCGTCGGTACGCAGGGCGGAATGGCGCCATTCACCCTTCCGGTCGGGCAGAGGGCCAGTCCGTCACCGGGGGATTGGCGCCTGGAGGGCGGTGCGACCGTGCCCGGCACGGCGAGCAGCTACACGTGGAGCAGCACCAACACTGCCGTGGCCACCGTGACCTTCACCGGCGGAGTCGTCACGGCCGTGGCACCCGGCACGGCGACGATCCGGGCCAAGCCGACTGGATCCAGCACCTACCTGTTTGCGCATCCATTCGTGAGCACCGGCGTCTCGACCATCGTGACGGTGCCGGAACCGCCCCTGCTCTACGCGGTGACGGCGGATGAGAGCCCGATCGTGACACCCGGATCGCATGCCTTTACCGCCCACATCGGCGGCTCGGGGTCGACGGTCTACTGGCGGGTCGACGACAGCCGCACGACCACGGTCGATCCCGACACCACCTTTTCGACGTCGGGGCAGGTCGCCGAGCTCGGGGTCGACGCGGGGTCCTACACGCTGATCTTCCGCGTCGGCTTGTCTCCCTGGCCGTCCGGTTGGACCCATACGTACCTGCCAGCGGGCTGGCACGAGCAGCAGATCCCGGTCTGCACGGGGGGCGGCTCCGAGAACTTCGCCTTGTCGGGGAAGCCGGGGGGAATCCGCCCCGATGCCGTGGAGAACTGCCCGCCGGAGCAGCAATGAGCAGCCGCCATCCGCTCATCGGCCTGGTCGCTGCTCGCGATCGTCGCCTGTGGCAGCGATCCGGGAACCGGACCGTCCGTGCCGGCGGAGCCGACCGGGATCGCTGCTGGTCTACGACCCCACCGGTACGGTGCATGTCGTCGACGTGGCCACCGGCGAGTCCCGCGAGCTGTCGCGCTACGGCGAGCCCTTCCTTTGGGTCTCGGCAGTCTTCGGCAAGGATGCCGCCACGGTGATCGGTGGTGGCTCCGGGGTGCTGCAGTCCGCACCCGGCATCCGCCGGCTCGATCTCGCGTCCGGGATGATCACCACCGTCGTCGATGACGTGCTCGCCTGCGTCCAGTGTGGTGGCCCCCGACGGCAGGACGCTGATCTTCGGCGCTGCGGGCTGGGCGGGACCTCGCGCTCGTGCTGGCCACGGTCGAGCTCGGCGGCACGGCGGCACCGGTGGTGCGGTGGGTCGCGCCGGACGACCACCCGGACTGGGCACCCGTCTACCTGCGCTGGTTGCCGGATCAGAGCGGGATGATCGGCAGCTCTTCGACATCAACGTGGTGCAGATCGTCCACTACGACCTGGCCTCGGGGTTGATCACGCCGATCACCGAGCCCACCACCACGCTGGAAATGATCGCAGACGCTGGACCTCTCGCCGGACGGGCGGACGATCGCCTACAACACCCACACCGGCGAGCTGCGGTTCATTACGCTCGATGGCGCCGCGGCGCCCGGCTACCCGACCCAGCTCCGCGGGATCCTGCCGGCGTTCTCGCCCGATGGGAAGATCTTGGCGTGGAGGCGTCCTTCGGTAGCCCTGGAAGGGTCGTACATGGTCGACGGTGTCTGGTTCTATCGCTTCTCGGATGGTGCGATGTGGCGGGCGCTGCCGGAGGGTAGCCCGCTCACCTGGGTGCTGGACTGGGGCTGACCCAGAACAGGGAGCAGCGGACGGCGCTCCCGGGTGGGGGCGCTGTTTTGCTTGGGGGGCGACAGGCGACAGGCGACAGGCGACAGGCGACCGGCGACAGGCGACGGGCGACGGGCGACAGGCGACAGGCGACAGGCGAGCGGCGCAGTGATGTTTGGTTTCATAGTGGAACTTGGGCGGCCGATCCGTGCTGGTCCCGATCCTCCTGTCGCGGGTCGCTTGTCGCCTGTCGCTTCCTGCCGCTTGACCCCCGGCCGATGCCCCGGTATCATTGGGGTCTGTCGCCGATCCGGGCTTGCCGGGTCGGCCCTGTTTTGGGCTGCTCAAGCGGACACGAATGCCGACGATCAACCAGCTGCTGCGCCACGGCCGTACGGCCCCGAAGTTCAAGGGGAAGTCGCCACACCTGAAGGCCAACCCGCAGAAGCGGGGGGTCTGCACTCGCGTGTACACCACCACGCCGAAGAAGCCGAACTCGGCGCTGCGCAAGGTGGCCAAGGTGCGGCTCGTCAACGGGATCGAGGTCATCGCCTACATCCCGGGCGAGGGGCACAATCTCCAGGAGCACTCCATCGTGCTGATTCGCGGTGGCCGGGTGAAGGACCTCCCCGGGGTGCGGTATCACATTCTCCGCGGGGCGCTCGACGCCGCCGGGGTGAATGACCGTCGCCAGAGCCGGTCGAAGTACGGGGCCAAGCGGCCCAAGGCGAGTGGCCAGTGAGCCGCCGCACGCGGGCGGTGAAGCGGGTAGTGCCGCCGGATCCGCGCTACGACTCGCAGACGGTGTCGAAGTTCGTCAGCAACCTGATGTATCAGGGCAAGAAGTCGCTGGCGGAAGCGATCTTCTACCGGGCGATGGACCTGATCGAGGAGCGCACCGGCCAGGCCGGGGTGGCGGTCTTCAAGCAGGCGGTGAACAACGTCAAGCCGGCGGTCGAGGTGAAGAGCCGCCGGGTCGGCGGCGCCTCGCTGCAGGTGCCGGTCGAGGTGCGGCCCGAGCGGCGCACCGCGCTGGCGATGCGCTGGCTGATCTCGTTCGCCCGGGCGCGCGGTGAAAAGACGATGGCCGAGCGGCTGGCGGCGGAGCTGATCCTGGCCAGCAAGGGCGAGGGCAGCACCATCAAGAAGAAGGAAGACACGCACCGGATGGCCGAGGCCAACCGCGCGTTTGCACACTATCGCTGGTAGCGGCTGAGGGTCGAGGACTGATGGTCGATTGATCCTCGACCGTGGTGAAATCGGGATCACGTGAGCGGCGAAATCCCCGCCCACCTCTGGTTCCTCGGAAAACGCCGGGATGCCCCACGGGCATCCCCGTCACGGCCTTCGGGCCGGACGAGGCGCGGAGCGATACCGCGGGCCCAGGCCCGGACCGGTCGCCCCGCTTTTTCGCTGGAGTGAAGGACGACGATGTTGCGCAAGCACCCGATCGAGCTGTACCGGAACATCGGCATCATGGCCCACATCGATGCCGGGAAGACCACGACGACCGAGCGGATCCTCTACTACACGGGGAAGTCGCACAAGATCGGCGAGGTCCACGACGGTGCGGCCACCATGGACTGGATGGAGCAGGAGCAGGAGCGGGGGATCACCATCACCTCCGCGGCCACGACCTGTTTCTGGATGCGCCATGGCGAGAGCGACGAGCTCGGCACCGGGCCGGAGTACCGGATCAACATCATCGATACCCCGGGGCACGTCGACTTCACCGTCGAGGTGGAGCGTTCGCTGCGGGTGCTCGACGGCGCCGTCGCGCTGCTCGACTCGGTCGCCGGCGTCGAGCCGCAGACCGAGACGGTCTGGAAGCAGGCCGACCGGTACCGCGTGCCGCGGATGATCTTCTCGAACAAGATGGACCGGGTCGGGGCCAACTTCGAGCGCTGCGTCGCGATGATCCGTGACCGCCTCAGCAAGAAGGCGCTCCCGATCCAGCTGCCGGTCGGCAGCGGTGAGACCTTCACCGGGCACATCAATGTCATCACCCGGCGCCAGTACATCTTCGATGACTCGACGATGGGGCGGAAGTTCCAGGTCGTCGATCCGCCGGCGGAGTTCCACGACGCCATCGAGACGGCCCGCCACGAGCTGATCGAGGCGGTGGTGGAGCACGACGAGGCGCTGATGGAGAAGTACCTCGGCGGCGAGGAGCTGACCGACGACGAGATCCGGCTGGCGGTCCGCAAGGCGACGCTGGCGCTCGAGTTCGTGCCGATCCTGTGCGGTGCCTCGTTCAAGAACAAGGGCGTCCAGGCGCTGCTCGACGCGGTGGTCGACTTCTTCCCGAGTCCGCTCGACGTGCCACCGATCGTGGGGCATGCGCCCGACGACGAGCTGCACGTGGTGGAGCGGCACGCCGACGACGAGGAGCCGTTCAGTGCCCTCGCCTTCAAGGTGGCGACGGACCCCTACGTCGGTCGGCTGACCTTCTTCCGGGTCTACTCGGGGAAGTTCTCCTCCGGCAGCTACGTGTACAACGCGACCAAGGACAAGAAGGAGCGGGTCGGCCGCCTGCTGCAGATGCACGCCAACAAGCGCGAGGAGATCCAGGACGTCCTCGCCGGCGACATCGGTGCGGCCATCGGCCTCAAGGACACCCGGACCGGCGACACGCTCTGCGACGAGGACGCCCCGGTGATCCTCGAGGCGATGAAGTTCCCCGAGCCGGTCATCGACGTGGCGATCGAGCCGAAGTCGAAGGCCGACCAGGACAAGCTGTCGATCGCGCTGCAGAAGCTGAGCGAGGAGGACCCCACCTTCCGGGTCCGCAGCGATGCCGAGACCGGCCAGGTGATCATCGCCGGGATGGGGGAGCTGCACCTCGAGGTGCTGGTCGATCGGATGAAGCGCGAGTTCAAGGTCGAGGCCAACGTCGGCCGGCCGCAGGTCGCGTTCCGCGAGACCATCACCAAGCGGGTCGAGCAGGTCGAGGGCAAGTTCATCCGCCAGTCGGGCGGCAAGGGCCAGTACGGCCACGTGGTGATCAACGCCGAGCCCGGCGAGACCGGCTCGGGGTTCACCTTCGAGGACAAGATCTCCGGCGGCGTGATCCCGCGGGAGTTCATCAAGCCGGTCGAGGCCGGCATCCGCGAGGCGCTCGAGAACGGCATCATCGCCGGCTACCCGATGGTCGACGTGAAGGTGCAGCTGGTCTACGGCTCGTACCACGACGTCGACTCGAGCGAGACGGCGTTCAAGATCGCCGGGTCGATGGCGATCAAGGATGCGGTCAAGCACGCCGGCGGCGTCATCCTCGAGCCGATCATGGACGTCGAGGTGGTGGTGCCCGAGGACTTCCTCGGCTCGGTCATCGGCGACCTCTCGTCGCGCCGCGGCAAGGTCGGCGGGATGAGCCAGCGGGGCGAGTCGCAGGTGGTCACGGCCCACGTGCCGCTGGCCGAGATGTTCGGCTACTCGACCTCGCTGCGGAGCGCGACCCAGGGTCGCGCCGTGTACAGCATGCAGTTCCATCACTACGAGGCCGTGCCGAAGGCGGTCGCCGAGCAGATCATCGCCAAGGCGGCGACCAAGTAGGGGAAGTCCGGCGTCGCACGACGACGCGGTGCAGAGGCGGCCCGCTGGCGGGCCGCCCGGGCCGGTGAACGATGGGGATTGACGCGCTGCACGCAGCGCCACGACACGAACCTGGACGAGGAACGTCGCAATGGGCAAGGCAAAGTTCGAGCGGACAAAGCCGCACGTGAACGTCGGGACGATCGGGCACGTGGACCACGGCAAGACGACCCTGACGGCGGCGTTGACGAAGGTCTCGGCCGACAAGGGGTACGGGACCGACTACGTGCCGTACGACGAGGTGGCGAAGGCGTCGGAGAGCCAGGGGCGTCGGGACTCGACGAAGATCCTGACGATCGCGACGAGCCACGTGGAGTACGAGACGCCGAACCGGCACTACGCGCACGTGGACTGCCCGGGGCACGCCGACTACGTGAAGAACATGATCACGGGGGCGGCGCAGATGGACGGGGCGATCCTGGTGGTGTCGGCGGTGGACGGGCCGATGCCGCAGACGCGGGAGCACATCCTGCTGGCGCGGCAGGTGAACGTGCCGCGGGTGGTGGTGTTCCTGAACAAGTGCGACCTGGTCGACGACGAGGAGCTGCTGGACCTGGTGGAGCTGGAGGTGCGCGAGCTGCTGAGCCAGTACGAGTTCAACGGCGACGAGGCCCCGGTGATCCGCGGGTCGGCGATGAAGGCGATCGAGGGCGATGCGGGCTGGATCGCGAAGATCGAGGAGCTCTACGAGGCGCTCGACACGTACATCCCGGAGCCGGTGCGGGAGACGGAGAAGCCGTTCCTGATGCCGGTGGAGGATGTGTTCTCGATCACCGGGCGGGGCACGGTGGCGACGGGGCGGATCGAGCGGGGGATCATCAAGGTCGGCGAGGAAGTGGCGCTGGTGGGCTTCGGGGCCGACAAGAAGACGACGGTGACGGGCGTGGAGATGTTCCGCAAGCTGCTCGACGAGGGGCGGGCGGGCGACAACGTGGGCCTGCTGCTGCGGGGCGTGGAGAAGACGGAGATCGAGCGGGGGATGGTGCTGGCGAAGCCGGGGTCGATCCCGCCGCACACCACGTTCGAGGCCGAGGTGTACGTGCTCACGAAGGAAGAGGGTGGGCGCCACACACCGTTCTTCAAGGGGTACCGGCCGCAGTTCTACTTCCGCACGACGGACGTGACGGGCTCGGTGGAGTTGCCGGCGGGGGTGGAGATGGTGATGCCGGGCGACAACATCCAGATGACGATCGAGCTGATCATCCCGGTGGCGATGGACGAGGGGCTGCGGTTCGCGATCCGCGAGGGCGGCCGGACGGTGGGCGCCGGCGTGGTGACCAAGATTCTCAAGTGACCGTGCGCTAGCGCACGGTCATCCCGAGCCCGCAGGGCGAGGGATCCCGAGTACGAGCAGGATGCGCTGCACGCAGCGCGACGGCAAACGTGACAGTGGCCCGGCCGAGGGTGCCGGCTCATGATGCGCAACTGACGAGGACACCGATGGCAGGCAAGATCCGCATCCGCCTCAAGGCGTTCGACCACGTGGTGCTCGACCAGGCCGCGGCGGACATCGTGCGCACGGCGGAAAAGACCGGCGCCCAGATCTCCGGGCCGATCCCGCTTCCAGTCAAGATGGAGCGGTGGACGGTGCTGCGCTCGCCGCACGTGGACAAGAAGAGCCGGGAGCAGTTCGAGCTGCGCACGCACAAGCGCCTGCTCGACATCCACGACTCACGACCCCAGACGATGGACGCGCTCACCAAGCTGGATTTGCCGGCGGGCGTCGACGTCGAGATCAAGGTCGAATAGTCATGGCGACGAACGGACTGATCGGCCGCAAGCTCGGGATGACCCGGGTCTTCGGCGAGGATGGCACCGCGGTGCCGGTCACGGTGATCGAGGCCGGGCCGTGCCCGGTGCTCCAGGTGCGCGAGGACCGGGTCCAGCTGGGCTGGGGCCGCAAGAAGTCGCTGCGCAGCTCGCGCGGTGAGCTGGGCCACGCCGCCAAGGCCGGGGTCGACTATGCCCCGCAGGTGGTCCGGTCGTTCCGGGTCGCCGGCGAGGATGGCGTCGAGCCGGGCGTGCTGGTGACCGTCGCGATGTTCGCCGAGGGTGACCTCGTCAAGGTGACCGGGACCTCGAAGGGGCGCGGCTTCCAGGGCGTGGTCCACCGCTATGGCTTCAGCGGCGGACCGGCCTCGCACGGCAACACCCGACACCGCCGGCCGGGCTCGATCTCGCCGGGTACCGACCCGTCACGGGTCATCAAGGGCAAGAAGATGCCGGGCCACCACGGCGCGGCGCGTCACACCGAGCTGGGGCTCCGGATCGTGCGGGTCGATGCCGAGCGCAACCTGCTCTTCGTGCGCGGCGCCGTGCCAGGCTCGAAGAACGGCATCGTGACCGTTGCCAGGCAGGGGGGGAAGAGCCGCCATGATTGAGGCCCCGCATTTCAGCGCCGCCGGCAAGAAGCACGGCGCCGCGTTCGCGCTCCCGGCCGACCTGTTCGACGGCACGGTGAACGAGCCGGTGCTGCACCAGGCGGTGACCAGCTACCTGGCCAATCAGCGGCAGGGAACCGCCAAGGTGAAGCGTCGCCAGGAAGTCTCCGGCGGCAGTGCGAAGCCATGGCGCCAGAAGGGCACCGGCCGGGCCCGCCAGGGCACCACCCGGGCGGCCCAGTGGCGCGGCGGTGGGGTGGTCTTCGGGCCGGCCCCGCGCGACCACCGGATCGACCTGCCCAAGAAGGTGCGCCAGCTGGCGCGTCGCTCGGCGCTCAACGCCCGTGCCCGCGAGGGGATGGTGCGGGTGATCGACCCGATCACGATGGAGGCGCCCAAGACCCGGGCACTGCTGGCGCTGCTCGACAAGCTCGGGCTGGGTGAGACGCGGACTCTGATCCTGACGGCGGGACCGTCGGGCACGGTCCACCTCTCGGCCCGCAACGCCCCGGGCGTGACGGTGCTGCCGTTCAGCGACGCCACGGCATACGAGATCCTCCATGCCGAGGCGCTGGTGATCGAGAGCAGCGCCCTCGGGGCGGAGCCGGCCGCGGCACCCGCGCGGACCCGGACCAAGAAGGAGAGTGCCTGATGGCCGACCTCCATCAGATCGTGGTGAAGCCGCTGATCACCGAGAAGAGCTCCGTCGCCTGGCAGCAGCGCGGCGAGTACACCTTCGAAGTGCATCCGTTGGCCACCAAGCCGCAGATCCGTGCCGCGCTCCTCGAGCATTTCGGGGTGCACGTGGTGTCGGTGCGGACCATGCAGATGCGCCGCAACGCGGTGGCCCGGGCGCGGACGCGCGGGGTCACGCCGCGCTGGAAGAAGGCCATCGTCACGCTGCAGGACGGCGAGTCACTCGCCGTGTTCGAGGGCTGAAGATGAGCATTCGACAGTTTCGCCCCATGACGGCGGGCACCCGCTTCCGGTCGGTTGCCGGCTTCGACGAGATCACCCGATCGACGCCGGAGAAGTCGTTGCTGGAGCCGCTCAAGAAGTCGGGCGGCCGCAACAACAAGGGCCACATGACCGTCCGCCATCGCGGTGGCGGGCACAAGCGGCAGTATCGCCGGATCGACTTCAAGCGCGACAAGTTCGGCGTGCCGGGCCGGGTGGCGGAGATCGAGTACGATCCCAACCGGACCGCGCGCATCGCCCTGATCGTGTACGCCGACGGCGAGAAGCGCTACATCCTGCACCCGCAGGGGCTCAAGCAGGGCGACGCGGTGATGAGCGGCCCCGGGAGCGACGTGCGGGTTGGCAACGCCTTGCCGCTGGCCGAGATGCCACTGGGCACCGTGGTGCACAACATCGAGGTCAAGATCGGCAAGGGTGGCGCGATGGCGCGCGCCGCGGGCCAGGGCGCACAGGTGGTGGCCCGCGAGGGTGACTACGTGACGCTGCGGATGAAGAGCACCGAGATGCGGATGGTGCACGGGCGCTGCCTCGCCACGGTTGGCGAGGTCGGCAACGGTGAACACGAGCTGCTCTCGGTCGGCAAGGCCGGCAAGACCCGGTGGAAGGGCCGCCGCCCGACGGTGCGCGGCGTCGCAATGAACCCGGTGGACCATCCCCTCGGCGGCGGTGAGGGCAAGACGTCGGGCGGACGCCCGCCGGTCTCGCCCTGGGGCAAGCCCGAGGGCACCAAGACCCGGAAGCGCAAGAAGGCCTCGACTCGGCTGATCGTGCGCGGCCGCAAGCGTGGGAAGGCGACCAAGTAATGGCGCGAAGCATCCGCAAGGGCCCCTTCGTCCAGCAGGCACTGCTCGACAAGGTGACGGCCCAGAACGAACGGAGCGAGAAGAAGGTGATCAAGACCTGGAGCCGGGCGAGCACCATCCTGCCCGAGTTCGTGGGTCACACCTTCGCGGTGCACAACGGCAACAAGTTCGTGCCGGTGTACGTCTCGGAAAACATGGTCGGGCACAAGCTCGGGGAATTCGCCCCGACGCGGCTCTTCCGCGGTCACAGCGGCAGGCTGGTGGCCGACAAGAAGGCGAAGGCCTGAGATGCGTGGCTACGCGATCCAGCGGTGGGTCCGCCAGTCGCCGCGAAAGATGCGGCTCGTGGTCGACCTGATCCGCGGCAAGAACGTCAACGAGGCGTACGCGATCCTGCAGTTCAACAAGAAGCAGGCCGCGCGGCAGATCGCCAAGACGCTGAAGTCGGCGGTGGCGAACGCCGAGCAGCACGCGGCGCGCGACAACGAGGCGTTCGATCTCGACACCCTGGTGGTGGTCGATGCCCAGGTCGACATGGGGGCGCCGCTCAAGCGGTTCACCGCCGCGGCCCAGGGCCGGGCCACACCGATCCGGAAGCGGACCAGCCACGTGAAGATCGCCGTGGCGCCGAAGGGAGCGAAGTAACATGGGGCAGAAGACCCATCCGGTCGGGTTCCGGCTCGGAATCACCCGCCAGGCACTGTCGCGCTGGTACGCCGGCAAGTCGATGCCCGCCCTGCTGGGCGAGGACCGGCTGATCCGCGACTACATCCAGAAGCGGCTCGGACACGCGGCGATCGCCGAGGTCCACATCGAGCGCAAGCCGGGGAAGGTGACCATCACCATCCACACCGGCCGGCCCGGCGTGGTGATCGGCAAGAAGGGCGCCGAGGTCGACAAGCTGCGCGAGGAGCTGGCGCTGGTGCTCCAGCGGCACAGCGGCTCGCCGCGCGAGGTGGCGGTCAACGTCGAGGAGATCAAGCGGCCCGAGCTGTCGGCCAAGCTGGTTGGCGACAACATCGCCGCCCAGCTGGTGCAGCGGATCTCGTTCCGCCGTGCGATGAAGCGCGCGGTGCAGAGCGCCATGCGGATGGGCGCCCAGGGGATCCGGGTGCGCGCCGCGGGGCGACTTGGCGGCGCCGAGATCGCCCGGACCGAGGGGTACCGCGAGGGGCGGGTGCCACTCCATACCCTGCGGGCCGACATCGACTACGCGACCAGCACGGCCAAGACGACCTACGGGACGATCGGGATCAAGGTCTGGATCTTCCGCGGTGAGGTGGTCGACGACATGGGTGGCCGCACCTACAGCACGGGGAGCTGACGACCATGCTCGCACCGAAGCGGATCAAGTTCCGCAAGACCTTCAAGGGACGGACCAAGGGCATCGCGACCCGGGGCAACACCGTCGCGTTCGGCGAGTGGGGCGTCATGTCGCTCGATCCGGGCTGGATCACCAACCGGCAGATCGAGGCGGCCCGTGTGGCGATGACCCGCGAGATGAAGCGCGGCGGCAAGGTCTGGATCCGGATCTTCCCGGACAAGCCGATCACCAAGAAGCCGGCCGAGACGCGGATGGGGAAGGGCAAGGGCAACCCCGAGGGCTGGGTCGCGGTGATCAAGCCGGGCCGGGTGCTGTTCGAGGTCGACGGGGTGCCCGAGGACCTCGCACGGAAGGCGATGGCGCTGGCGATGGCCAAGCTCCCGGTGCGGACCCGGGTCATCCAGCGCGAGGAGATCTGACGATGCTGGACGCGACCGACCTGCGCGAACTGACGACCGAGGAACTCGAGGCCCGCCTGGCCGAGCTGAAGACGGCCCGGCTCAAGCTTTCGTTCCGCTCGGCCACTGAGGCGATCGAGAATCCCATGGAGTTCCGGGCGCTGCGCCGCGACATCGCGCGGGTGCAGACCGTCCTGGGCGAGAAGGCGCGCGAGGGTTGATGCCAATGAGCGACGAGACGACGACGACGGCCGGCCTGCGCGCCGCCCGGAAGACCCGACAGGGCGTGGTGGTGAGTGACAAGATGGAGAAGACGGTCACCGTCCGCCTGACCCGGCAATTCACGCACCCGAAGTACGGCAAGCAGATCACGCGCAGCACCAAGGTGAAGGCCCGCAACGATCACGACGCCAAGGCGGGCGACACCGTGCGCATCATGGAGACCCGACCGCTGGCGAAGTCCGTTCGCTGGCGCACCGTCGCGGTCGTCGAGCGGGCCAAGTAGGCCCCGGGGGAACGAGCGATGGTGCAGCAGGAGAGCATGTTGAAGATCGCGGACAATTCCGGTGCCCGAAAGGCGCTGGTGATCCGCGTGCTGGGCGGGTCGCGCCGCCGCTACGCCTCCCTTGGCGACAAGGTGGTCGTGGCGATCAAGGACGCGATCCCGACCGGCCAGGTGAAGAAGGGCGAGGTGGCCAAGGCCGTCATCGTCCGGACCGCCAAGGAGGTCCGCCGCAAGGACGGCTCCTACATCCGGTTCGACGAGAACGCGGCCGTCCTGATCAACGATCAGGGCGAGCCCCGAGCGACCCGCATCTTCGGGCCGGTGGCCCGTGAACTGCGCGAGAAGCGGTACATGAAGATCGTCTCGCTCGCGCCGGAGGTGATCTGACATGAAGCCGCTCGTCCACCGCAAGGCGGCCCGGGTGCGCACCCAGCCGAAGCCGACCCGGAAGAAGCTCCACATCACCAAGGGCGACCTCGTCCAGGTGATTCGGGGCGACGAGAAGGGCAAGCGCGGCACCGTGCTCCGGGTCTTCCCCAAGACCGGCCGCGTGGTCGTCGAGGGGGTCAACCTCGCCAAGCGGCACCGCAAGGCGACCCAGACTGCCGAGGCCGGGATCGTGACGTTCCCGGCCCCGCTGGACCATTCGAAGGTGATGCTGATCGACCCGAAGACCGACGCGCCGACCCGCGTCCGCCGGCGCAAGGATGCCGACGGGACGCTGGAGCGGATCGCGGTCCGCTCGGGCGATGCCATCCCGAGGAACCGCTGACGATGGCGACGAAGACCACCAAGGGCGGCACCGCCGCCACCCGCACCAAGTCGGCCGCCTCCGGCGGCGGATCCAAGGGCGGCGCGACCCTGCCGGTCGAGGAGAGCCCCCGCGCGAGCGTGGGGAAGCCCCGGCTGCAGCGGTACTACGAGGAGACGATCCGGGCCCGACTGGCCAAGGAATTCGGGCTCGAGAACCCGAATCAGGTGCCGCGGCTCCACAAGATCGTCCTCAATGTCGGCCTCGGCGAGGCGGCGGGCACGCCCCGCCTGGTCGAGGTCGCGATCGAGGAGCTGGCCCAGATCACCGGCCAGCGCGCGGTCGTGACCCGGGCCAAGAAGGCGATCGCCAATTTCCACCTCCGCGCCGGGATGCCCGTCGGCGCGAGGGTGACGCTTCGCGGCGCGAGGATGTACGAGTTCCTCGACCGCTTCATCACCCTGGCGATCCCCCGTATCCGCGACTTCCGCGGCCTGCCGGACCGTTCGTTCGACGGCAGCGGGAACTACACGTTCGGTGTGAAGGAACAGATGATCTTCCCGGAAATCGACTACGACAAGGTCGAACAGGTGCACGGGATGGACATCACCCTGGTGACCACGGCAGGCCGCGATGACCTCGCGATGGCGCTGCTTCGCGAGTTCGGCTGGCCGTTCCGGGGCGAGACACCGTTGTCGCTCCAGCTGGCCTGAGGAGAGACGCATGAGCATGACTGATCCGGTCGCGGATATGCTGACCCGCATCCGCAACGCCTGTTCGGCAGGGCACAAGCGCGTGGATATTCCCGCGTCGAAGCTCAAGGCCGAGTTCGCCCGGCTGCTGCGGGACAACCACTACATCGCCGACTTCCGGGTGCTCGAGGATGGCCCGGCAGGGACGCTGCGACTGTACCTGAAGTATCACAACGAGCTGCCGGTGATCCGCGCGCTGCAGCGGGTGTCGACGCCCGGCCTGCGGCGCTACGTGAAGTGCCGCGAGATCCCGCGCGTCAAGAACGGCCTCGGCATCGCGATCGTCTCGACCCCGAAGGGGCTGATGACCGATCGCGAGGCCCGCTCGGCCAACCTGGGCGGCGAACTCCTCGCCGTCGTCTGGTAAGGGGGAGCCGATGTCGCGCATTGGTAAGCAGCCGATCGAGCTCCCGGCCGGCGTCACCATCGCCATCGACGGCAGCACGGTCACCGTGAAGGGTCCCAAGGGGAGCCTCAGCGCGGACCCTGCCGGGTGAGATGCGATTCGTCGTCGAGGGGAACATCGTCACGGTGGAGCGTCCCTCCGAAGCGACCCGCCACAAGGCGCTGCACGGCCTGTCGCGGAGCCTGGTGGCCAACATGGTCCAGGGAGTGTCGCAGGGGTACATGAAGGCCCTCGAGCTGCAGGGCGTCGGCTACAAGGCCGAACCGAAGCCGTTCGGGGTCAACCTGGTGGTGGGGCTGTCCCATCAGGTCGCCTTCAAGGCGCCCGAGGGTATCTCGCTGGTGGTCGAGACCCCGACGCTGCTCAAGGTCGAGGGAATCGACAAGGAACTGGTGGGTCAGGTCGCCGCCGAGATCCGTGCGGTGCGGCCACCCGAGCCCTACAAGGGCAAGGGGATCCGCTATCAGGGTGAACAGGTCCGCCGCAAGGCGGGCAAGACCGGAGCGAAGTAAATGCGGCCGATTCACAGTCCCAAGACCGAGCGCCAGCGGCGCTACCGCCGCCACCTCCGGGTGCGCCGCCGGGTCGCCGGCACCGCCGAGCGCCCGCGGCTGGTGGTGTACCGGTCACTCAAGCACATCTACGCCCAGCTGATCGACGACGATCGCGGCGTGGCACTGTTCGGCGTGGCCGACACCAGCGAGGGCGTCGTGGTCGATGGCACCGGCAAGACGGTCCGGGCCCACGCGGTCGGCAAGCTGCTGGCCGACAAGGCGAAGGCGGCGGGAATCACCCGGGTGGTGTTCGACCGCGCCGGCTACCAGTATCATGGCCGCGTCAAGGCGGTCGCCGACGGTGCCCGCGAGGGCGGACTGGAGTTCTGATGAGCGACGAGAAGACGCAGCCCAGCGCCACCCCGATCGAGGGGAGTCCCCCGACCAATGCCACCCAGGGTCGGGGCCGTGGCCGGGGCGGCCAGGGACGCGGCGGTCGTGGCGGTCGCGGGCCGGGACGCGGTCGTGACCGGCGCGACGATCGCGACGGCGACAAGGACACGGTGGAGAACGTGATCTCGATCAACCGGGTCGCCAAGGTGGTCAAGGGCGGCCGGCGGTTCTCGTTCAACGCCCTGGTGGCGGTCGGCGACGGCAAGGGCCGGGTCGGCGTGGCCACCGGCAAGGCGAACGAGGTGGCCGAGGCGGTGCGCAAGGCGGTCGAGGCCGCCAAGCGGGCGATGACCTCGATTCCCCGCACCGGGTCGACCATCCCCCACGAGATCGTGGGCGAGCACGGCGCCGGACGGGTGTTGCTCAAGCCCGCCGCGAGCGGCACCGGCGTGATCGCCGGCGGCCCGGTGCGCGCGGTGCTGGAGTGCGCCGGGATCACCGACATCCTGACCAAGAGCCTCGGCTCCAACAACCCGCACAACATGGTGCAGGCCACCATGTCAGGGCTGAACCATCTGGTGTCGGTCGAGCAGGTCGCGCGCGAGCGCGGCATCGCACCGAACCAGGTCGGCTATCGCGCCCGCCAGCAGGAGCGCTGAACGATGGGACGAAATCCAGTGGTCGGTCGGCAGGGCCCGGCGCATCATGCGGCGGTGATTCCGGCCGAGGCCGACGCCAAGCGGCTGTGGGTGAAGCAGATCCGATCGGGGATCGGTCACCCGGCGACGATGCGCCGTACCCTCGAGGCGATCGGCCTCAGGCACCACCAGGCCTCGGTCGAGGTGGACAACACCGCGACCATGCGGGGCATGCTGACCAAGGTGCGCCACCTCGTCGAGGTGGCCCCGGTCCAGGAGAACTAGCTCATGGCGAAGAAGGACCAGGAGACGGTCGAGCGGGTGACCCTCTCGAACCTTGCCCCGGCCCCCGGCTCGCGGCAGGCTCGCAAGCGGGTGGGCCGCGGGCCCGGCAGCGGCCTCGGCAAGACGTCGGGTCGCGGCCACAAGGGCCACAAGGCGCGTTCCGGCGGCAGTTCCAACCCCGGCTTCGAGGGCGGCCAGATGCCGCTCTACCGGCGGCTGCCCAAGCGCGGCTTCACGAATCCGTTCCGGGTCGAGGTTCGCGGGATCAACCTCCGCGAGCTCGTCGACCTGACCGGTGATGAGGTGAGCCCCGAGACGCTGGTCGCCGCCGGGCTGCTGGACAAGGTCGGCGCCGCGGTCAAGCTGCTGGGTACCGGTGAGATCGACCGGGCGCTCACGGTCCGCGGGATTCCTGTGTCGGCGTCGGCCCGGGCCAAGATCGAGGCAGCGGGCGGCAAGGTCGAGGGCTGATGACCGCACCGCGCATGCCGGGCCTCAACATCGACGAGGAACTGAAGAACAAGCTCCTCTTCACGGCGCTGGCGATCTTCATCTATCGGGTGGGCGCGCACATCGTGTCGCCCACCGTCGACGTGGCCGCCCTGCAGGCCTACCTGCAGACCTCCACGACCTCCGGCACCCTCTTCCAGCTCTACGACGCCCTCGGTGGCGGCCTCTCGCGGGCGACGATCCTCGCCCTCGGGATCATGCCGTACATCTCGGCATCGATCGTCTTCCAGCTGGCGGCCGGCGTGGTGCCGACCGTCGGCAAGATGCAGAAGGACGAGGAGGGCCGGAAGAAGATCACCCAGTGGACCCGGTACCTCACGGTCCTGATCTCGCTCTCCCAGGCCTACACCTTCGCGCTCTTCGTCGAGGGACTCGGCGCGGTGCCCAACCCGGGCTTCGTGAGCCGGATGCTGATGGTGGTGATCCTCACCACCGGCGCGATCTTCGTGATGTGGCTCGGTGAGCAGATCACCGAGCGGGGCATCGGCAACGGCATGTCGCTGCTGATCACCGTGTCGATCCTCGAGCGGCTCTGGCCCGGCACCTTCCACATGATCGGCTTCGTCCGCGATGGGGTGATGTCGTTCCCCGCGGCGGTGCTCTTCCTGGCGGTGCTGGTGGGGATGATCACCGCGGTGGTGTCGATGACCCTCGCCGCCCGCAAGATCCCGATCCAGATCCCGCGCAAGGTGATGGGTCGCGGCCGGGTCCGCGAGGGCCAGAAGACCTTCATCCCGGTCCGGCTGATCACCGCCGGCGTGATGCCGATCATCTTCGCCCAGACCGTGATCATCGTGCCCACCACGCTGGCCTCGTTCACCCAGAACGGGATGCTGCGCGAGGTCGCCAACTTCCTGGTGCCCGGCTCGACGGCCTACAACATCCTGTTCGCGCTGCTGATCGTGGTGTTCAGCTACTTCTACACCTCGATCATCTTCAACTCGGTTGACCTGGCCGAGAACCTGAAGAAGCAGGGCGCCTTCATCCCGGGCGTGAAGCCCGGCGCCGCCACCGCCGACTACATCGACGGCGTGCTGGGCCGGATCACCCTGCCGGGGTCGCTGTTCCTGGCCGTGGTCGCGATCATCCCGATCATCGTCGCCAAGATGCTCAATGTCCCGACCTTCCAGTTCGGCGGGACCTCGATCCTGATCGTCGTCGGCGTGTTGCTCGACACGATCGCCCAGATCGAGCAGCACCGCACGCTGCGGAAGTACGACGGCTTCATGAAGTCGGGACGGGTCAAGGCCCGTGGCCGGCAGAGCCGGTTCGGCACGTAGGCCAACCGGCCACGGCGATCGGTACACGGCGAACGGTGCGGATTCCTCTCGCCGTTCGCCGTTCGCCGTTTGCGAACAAGGAGCGCACTGACCGATGGACATCCTCCTCCTCGGCCCCCCGGGGGCCGGCAAGGGCACCCAGGGTGCCATCCTCGCCGAGGCCCTCGGCCTCCCCAGGTTCGCCACCGGCGACCTGCTGCGGGACGCGGTGGCCCGCGAGACCCCACTGGGGCGCCAGGCCAGGGCCGTCATGGAGGCCGGTGAACTGGTCTCCGACGAGATCATCCTCGGGGTGATCCGCGACGAGCTCGACCAGCCGCGGGCCGCCGGCGGGGTGATCTTCGACGGCGTGGTGCGCACCATCCCGCAGGCCGAGGGGATGGCGGCGATGCTCGCCGAGCGCGGCCGCCGGATCGACCATGTGCTCTTCTTCGATGTCGCCGATGAGGAGCTGCTGGCCCGGCTCGAGAAGCGCCGGAACATCGAAGGCCGCGCCGACGACGATCCGACCGCCGTGGCGCGCCGACTGCGCGCCTACCGGGAGCAGACCGCGCCGGTGCTCTCGTGGTACGACGAACGGGGCGGGGTGACCCGGCTCGACGCGGTGGGGAGCGTCGACGATGTCGCGGCCCGGGTCCGCAAAGCGATCGCCGCCGCGTGATCACCCTCAAGTCGCCCCGCGAGCTCGACACGATGCGCCGCGCCGGCCGGATCGTGCACGACACCCTGGCCCGGATGCGCGAGATCCTCGAGCCGGGGATGTCGACCGCCGACCTCGACGCCGAGGCCGAGCGCTTCATCCGGAGCCACCCCGGCGCCACCCCGTCGTTCAAGGGGCTCTACGGCTTTCCGGCCACCCTCTGCACCTCGGTCGACACCGAGATCGTGCATGGTATCCCCTCGCCAAAGGTGGTGCTGCACGAGGGCTCGATCGTGTCGGTCGATGTCGGCGCCTGCCTCGACGGACTCCACGCCGACAGCGCCACCACGATCCCGGTGGGCGAGGTCGATGAGGCGATCCACCGCCTGCTGGAGGTGACCCAGGCGTCGCTGGCCGCCGGGATCGCCGCGGCGGTGGTGGGGCACCACGTCGGCGACATCGGCCACGCCGTGCAGACGGTCGCGGAGGGCGCCGGCTACGGGGTGGTGCGCGAGCTGGTGGGCCACGGTATCGGCGCCCGGTTTCACGAGGAGCCGCAGGTGCCCAACTTCGGTTCGCCGCATCGTGGGCCGGCACTCCGCGCCGGCATGACCATCGCGATCGAGCCGATGATCACCATCGGCTCGCCGGCCACCCGCACCCTCAGTGACAAGTGGACGGTCGTCACCCAGGACGGCTCCCGCTCGGCCCACTTCGAGCACACGATCGCCATCACCGGCGATGGGCCGGTGATCCTGACGACGGGGTAGGCGAGATACGAGATACGAGATACGATGGACGTTTGTACGGCCGGCATCCCGCTGCGGGAGCCGGCCCTCCTGATGATCACGTCTCTCGTCTCTCATGTCTCGTATCTCGTATCTCGTATCTCGTCCATCATGTCCAGCAGCCACGCGTGCATCGCCGGGTTGCCGGCGACCACCGCGGCGTGCTCCACGCCCAGCGGCGTCCCGTCGAGCCGGGTGACCACCCCACCGGCCTCGCGCACCAGCACGATGCCCGCTGCGGTGTCCCAGGGAGCCAACCGCAGTTCCCAGAAGGCATCGAGATGGCCCAGGGCGAGGTCGAGCAGGTCGATCGCGGCGGCGCCGCCACGGCGCACGCCGCTGGTCGAGGGAAGCACCCTGGCGAACTGCGCCAGGAATGCCGCCAGCTGGTCGGGATGCTTGAACGGGAAGCCGGTGGCGAGCAGCGCGCGCGATGGCTCTGCGATGGTCGAGACCCGCGCCCGGGTGCCGTTGCACCAGGTGCCACCGCCGCGCCACGCCGTGGCGCGCCGCATCGACGGGACATCGAACACGCAGCCGGCCACCAGCTCGCCATCGATCGCGGCGCCGATCGAGACGGCCCACATCGGGTAGCCGTGCAGGAAATTGGTGGTGCCATCGAGCGGATCGACCACCCAGACCAGTCCGGCGAGATCGGCCAGGGTCGGGCTGCCCTCCTCGCCGAGGACCCGGCTGTCGGGCACCGCCCGGCCGAGACTCTCGCTGATCATCGCCTCGGCGGTGCGATCGACCACGGTGACGAAGTCCTGGGGGGCCTTGGATTGCCAGGCAGCGGGGTCGGGAGGGGCGGTGCGGCGCAGGTACGATGCCGCCCGTGCCGCCGCGCGTTCGGCCACGCGGGCCAGGGCCGCGGCCTCGCGGCTCATGTTGCCGCCTCCGGGGGCTGCGGGTAGCTTGCCGCCATGGCCACTGTCTTCTCGGGCATCCAGCCCTCCGGCGAAATGCACATCGGCAACTGGCTGGGGGCGATCCGCAACTGGATTGCGCTCCAGGACAGCAACGACTGTCTCTACTGCATCGTCGACGAGCACGCCGTCACCGGGAAATACGACACCGGGGCGCTGGCGGCCCGGACCCGCGACATGGCGATCTCGCTGCTGGCGGCCGGTCTCGACCCGTCGCGGGCGGTCCTCTTCGTCCAGGGCCACGTCCAGGAGCACACCACACTCTCCTGGCTCCTCACCACGATCGCCCCCCTCGGCGAGCTGGAGCGGATGACCCAGTACAAGGATAAGGCGCAGCGGGTCGATTCGATTCCTGCCGGGCTGCTCTGCTACCCGATCCTGATGGCGGCCGACATCCTCCTCTACCGTGCCGACCGGGTGCCGGTGGGCGAGGACCAGACCCAGCACCTGGAGTTGACCCGCGAGCTGGCCCGCCGGTGGAACGCCGAGTTCTCGCCGACCGAGCCGTTCTTTCCGGAGCCGCAGCCGATCCTCACCGGCGCGAAGCGGATCATCGGGCTCGACGGGCAGGCGAAGATGTCGAAGTCGCTGGGCAACACCATCGGGGTGGCGGAGTCGCCCGAGGCGATCTGGCAGAAGCTGCGGCCGGCGATGACCGACCCTGCCCGGAAGACCCGCAGCGATCCCGGCACCCCCGAGATCTGCAACCTCTACGCGTTGCACCGGCACTTCTCGCCGCCCGAGACCGTTGCGGAGGTGGCGACCAACTGTCGGACTGCCGGGTGGGGCTGCATCGATTGCAAGAAGGTGCTGGCGGCCAACATGGCCGACACGCTGGCGCCGATCCGCGAGCGCACCGCCGAGCTCTCGGCCCGGCCGGCGATGGTCGATCAGCTGCTGGGCGACGGCGCCGCGACGGCGCGTGGCCGGGCGGCGGAGACGATGCGTGCAGTGCGCGACCGGATGGGCTTCCTCCCGGAGGGATGATGGCCGAAACGTCGATGCTCACGAAGGTGCTCAAGTCGGCGGTCCAGCGCGGCGCCTCGGATGTGCATGCCAAGGCGGGCGACGTCTTCCGTGCCCGGGTCGATGGTGCCCTGGTGCCGCTCACCAAGCAGCGGCTCACCACCGCGCAGACGCGGGCGCTGGCGGCCACCTTCGCGGGACTCACGCTCGACGATCCCCTGCTCGACACGCTGCGCGACTTCGACTGCTCGTGGGGTGTGCCCGGTGTCGGTCGTTTCCGGGTCAATGTCCTGCGCCAGCGTTCCTCGTTCATGGTGGTGCTCCGGGTGATCCCCTTCTCGGTGCCGACCCCGGAGGGCCTCGAACTGCCCGACGCGGTGCTCCGCTTCGCCGAGGCAGAGCGCGGGCTGGTGCTGGTCACCGGTCCGAGCGGCGGTGGCAAGACCTCGACGATCGCCGCGATGGTGCACCACATCAATCGTTCCACCGCGCGGCACGTGATCACGCTCGAGGACCCGATCGAGTTTCTCCATCGCGACCTCACCGGCTCGATCACCCAGCGAGAGGTGGGGACCGACACCGAGGACATGGCCACCGGGATCCAGGCCGCGCTTCGGCAGGATCCCGACGTGCTGGTGGTGGGGGAGCTGCGTGATCCGCTGGCGATGGAACGGACGGTCCGGGCCGCCGAGTCGTCGTTGCTGGTGCTCGCCTCGATCGCCGCGCCGGATGCCGCCTCGGCGCTGCTCCAGGCGGTGGCGACGCTGGTCCCCGACGAGCGTGATGTGGGGCGGATGCGGCTTGCCGGGGCGCTCCACGGGGTGCTGGCCCAGCGCCTGGTCCCCCGTGAGAAGGGGGAGGGGCGTCGGCCGCTGGTCGAGTGGATCGAGGCCACCGATGCGCTTCGCACCGCGATCAGCGCCGGGGCCGATCCGCTCCAGCTCAAGAAGGCGATCGACCGGGCCGCCAAGGATGGCCACGCCGAGACGTTCGCCCAGCTCGGCTGAATTGACCGGACTCCGCCCGGCTGGCTAGATTGTGGGGGAGTCGTCCGAAGCGGCCCCGTGAGGGGCCTTTTTCCTGTCCGCAATCGGGGTGTTCCGTGTTCGACCGCAAGCACACTTGCGTGGTGGTGGTGGGTGCCCAGTGGGGCGACGAGGGAAAGGGCAAGCTCGTCGACGTCCTCGCCGAGCGCGCCGATCTCGTGGTCCGCTATCAGGGTGGGGCCAACGCCGGGCACACCGTGGTCGTCGATGACCGGCAGTTCGTGCTGCACCAGATCCCGTCGGGCATCCTCCACGCCGGGGTGACCTGCGTGGTGGGCAACGGTGTGGTGCTCGATCCCGACACCTTCTTCGCCGAGCTCGACCAGCTGGTGGAGCAGGGGATCGACATCGCCGGCCGGCTGTTCGTCTCCGACCGTGCCCACCTGGTCCTCCCGTATCACAAGCTCCTCGATCAGGCCAGCGAGCGGCAGCAACAGATCGGCACCACCGGCCGGGGGATCGGGCCGACCTACGAGGACAAGATCGGCCGCCGCGGCATCCGGGTAGCCGATCTCTGCCGTGCCGACCACGCCGAGTCGCAGCTCACCGCCAGGATCGCCCGCGCCAACCAGCTGCTCGAACTGATGGGCGCCACGGAACGGGCCGACCTGGTCGAGCATCTGGCGCTGGCCGAGCGGGTCGGGGCGCGCCTGGAGCCGCTGGCCACCGACACCGGGCTGGTGGCATGGCGGGCGATCCGCGAGGGTCGCCGGGTGCTCCTGGAGGGCGCCCAGGGGGCGATGCTCGACGTCGACCACGGCACCTATCCGTTCGTGACCTCGTCGTCGACCACGGCGGGTGGTGCCGCCGTCGGGGCCGGCATCGGCCCGACCGAGATCGATGGCGTGCTGGGGGTGGTCAAGGCCTACACCACTCGGGTCGGCAACGGCCCGCTGCCGACCGCCGCGGGTGGGGCGCTCGAGGATCAGCTGCGCGAGCTGGGCGATGAGTTCGGGGCCACCACCGGGCGGCCCAGGCGTTGTGGCTGGTTCGACGCCGAGGTGGTGCGCTACTCGGTGCGGGTCAACGGGCTGACCGGGCTGGCGGTGACCAAGCTCGACGTCCTCGACTCGCTGGCCGAGATCCCGGTTGGCGTCGGGTACCGGCTCGACGGTGAGCCGATCGATGCGATGCCGAGCGATGTCGAGGCGCTGGCCCGGGTCGAGCCGGTCTACGAGGTGCTCCCGGGCTGGCAGACCAGCACGGCCGGCACGCGCAGCCTGGCCGACCTGCCGCCCGCGGCCCGGGCGTATCTCGACCGACTCCAGGACCTGGCCGAGGCGCCGATCCGCTACGTGAGTGTGGGGACCCGCCGGGACCAGATCATCGAGTGCTAGGACGATAGACGATAGACGATGGACGTGATCGCGGCGAAGGCCAGCTCCTCGATGGGGATGCTGGCCTTCGACCGTCTATGGTCTATCGACTCTCGTTGTCACTGCGCCCGCAACCGCTCGAAGTAATTGCCCACGCCCATCGCGTTGAGCCAGACCGGGTCGACTTCGTAGTAGCGACTTTCGACGAACTGGCCGGTGGTCGGGAAGTAGGGCGGCGGATTCACGGCGCCGCACTTGTCGTAGGCATGGGCCTCGGCGTAGCCATAGGCCTGGCTGTAGGGCAGCGGATAGTAGGTGTAGTAGTCGACTCGCCCCATCGCGAGGCCGCCGGTGATCCGGATGCACCCGGCCGGGGCGCCGGCGCACTGCTCGGCGATCGCCGAGGAACTCTTCAGGCCGTTCATGTAGTACGGCGGGGCGTCGCCCGGCACACCCGGAAGACCCGAGGTGTAGAAGTTGCCGGTGTTGCCCGAGCCGGTACCTGCGGCGAGGAAGAACATGTTGTACTGCTCGTCGGCGGGCGTGTCGTCGAAGCCGCCGTAGAGTCGGCCGTTGACGTTGAAGGGGGTCTGGACCGAGTTGTCGGCGATCACCATGTCGCGAGTGGCGATGGCGCCGAGAATGTCACCCTCGGCGTCGCACTTGGTGCCCGGCGGGGTGTAATAGAGCAGGTCGTCGGCCAGCACGATGTTGCCGGTGGCGAAGATCGATACCCGGCCACGGAGCCGGCCGCTCACGGCCACGTCGCCGTTGACGAAGATCACACCCTTGAAGTTGGGGTTCTTGCCGAGCGGGATCAGGTAGGCCGCATCGCTGCGCGTGGTGGCGACCGAGGCGTCGGGGCCGGTCCGTCGCGCCATCCACTCGCCGAACGCCGCGGTGCCCGAGACGTTGGTGACCGACGGCGGCGGGGTGAGGTCGGTGCCCTGGGTCGAGGGGTAGAGGGCGGGATCACCGCCCAGGTAGCAGCGACGACCAGCCGGGGCGGTGTTGTCCATGATGCTGCTGTACCGTGAGCCCTCGTTGCCACCACTCAGCAGCCAGCGCACCGCGTTGCGGCGGGCGTTCTTGTTGCCGCCATTGGCCTCGACCGAGTCGTACACCTCGCTGGCGGTGTACCATCGGCTGGCACCGTTGATCGTGATGGTGGCGCCGCAGTTGCGCGAGACGCCATTGGGGTCGTTGGTGATCGTGAGGCCGGACCCCGAGGGCGGGTTGCCCCAGAGGCGGGCGGTCACGAAGTTGATCACGCTGTCGCTGGTGTTGAGCGGTGTCCAGACCCGCATGTAGCCCTCATCCCAGTCGATGATGCCGTTGCCGTTGGCATCGATCGTCAGGAACTCGATCCGCAGTCCCGGCTTGGTGCTCCCGGTCGTGAGCGAGGTGAGGTCGTAGTCGCCACCGGCCGCGTCGGCATCCTGGGCGTACTGCTGCATCAGGGAGATGCGGGCTGGGGTGGGCCAGGCGATCGGTGCCGCCCCGGTCGTGAGCCCTGCCACGAAGTTGCCCGAGGACTGGTTGGTGATGCTGCCCACGACGCTGGCGGGCCCCGCGAAGAGGATGCTGTGCGAACAGCCCCCCTGCAGGTGGAGCTGGTGGTTCGAGTGGAACGGGCCGTTGATCGACTCACTGCAGCCGTACATCGACGAACTCGACCAGTTGTTGATCGCGACCGCGAACTTGGCCCACGACTCCTGGGTCATCAGCAGCCGCCGGGCGGCGACGGCGCCACGGTCATCGCGGATCACCGCGAGCCCCGAGGCAAAATTGCTGCCGTACTGGCCTGCGGTGGCGGCTCCTCCGGTGCGTCCGCCAGTGCGCCCCACGTAGAGGGAACGGGTCATCCGCGGCAGGGCGCTTCCCGAGGCGTCGAGGATCGCGGCGTTGGTCTCCAGGGTCGTGTAGTTGTTGACCGGGAGCAGCGAGTCGAAATTGCCGTGGTTGACGGAGTCGCGGATCAGCTCGAGGCCGCCATTGGCCGCGGCCTGGATCGATGCTTCCCGGGCACTGAAGCGGGTCGTGAGGTGGGCACTCGACGCCAGCATGATGGCGCCCAGTGCCATGGCGGCAACGGCAATCGACATCAGCAGCGCCAGCACCAGGGCGGCACCGCGGCGGTTGGAGAGCGGGGGCTTCAGACGCATGGGAACCTCGGCCTCAAGGAGTGCTCAGCGACACGGTGCCGGTGACGGTGGTCGAGAAGTTCGGGGTGCAGTCCTGCGCGGCGACCCCGAAGGTGTAGGTCGTCCCGGGTGTGTTGCCGAGGATGTTGGTGTCGTAGCTGGCCTGGCCCGCCTCGGCGCGGAGCACGAGCACCGGGGCGCCCCAATTCGTCGCCGTGCTCACCTTTCGCCACACCACGTACTGACGCACATCCACCTCACCGGCGTCCTGATCCGCCGACTTGCTCCAGACCAGGTGCACCTCGCCCGCGCCGGTGCCCACCTCGGTCGTGCTCAGCGCGCCGGGCGGCAGGGGCGAGCGGCCGCAGACGGTCGGCATGTCCACCCCGTTGTTGGGGGTCTCGATGATGGCGCTGATCGAGCGGGTTCGCTCGTCGCTGCCGGTCTTGCCATTGGTGATCCGGTAGTTCATCCGGACCGCCCGCACCGAATCCGGTCGCACGTAGGCCGAGCTGTCGGCGGCGGACAGCCCGGCGACCAGCGGCCGGCGGATCAACGGCAGGAGCGAACCGGTCGCCACCAGCAGGGTGTCGCCGCTCGACAGGGTCCGGTGCAGCAGGTACTCGAAGAAGGGCGAACCATCGGCGGCGGGGAGCACGTTGCGCGCGACGACTTCCGGGGAGCCGGCGTTGGTCCGTTCCCAGAGGACGTAGTCGTCCCCGCGGGACGTGGCGTCGTCGAGCTGGAAGTAGAAGATGTGCGTCTCGGCCGGCGAGAGCGCACCATTGGCCATCCGGTAGGTTGTGCTGGGGTACGTGTAGCTTGGCGATGAATTGGGGATCACCGTGGCGGCCGACGACTCCCAGACGACGGTCTCGGTCTGCGACACGTCGGGGTTCCAGTACGCGGCCCAGCGCATGTCGACCGTGTCGCGTTCCACATAGTCGGCGTTGAAGGCCAGCACGGTGCCGTTGCCGTAGACCAGCATCGGCTGCTGCCCGGTGACTCCGGCGCCCATGGTGCGAACCACCCGCTCGGAAAGCTCCATCGCACCACGGGCATTCTGGATCAGGTCGAACCGGTCGGTGTTCTGGCGCATCGAAACGCTCTGCGACCGGAACAGGGAGTAGGTCGCGCCCATGATCCCCACCAGCATCGTGATGACGATCAGCAGCTCGACCAGCGTGAAGCCGGCAGCGCGTCGGTTCATGTCGGGCATCAGCGGCTCGCAATCACGGCGGTGACGGCCACCGTATCTGCCAGCGCGGGATCGGTGACGCGGACCGTGACGGTGGTCCGGTCTCGACCGCCATTCTGGTCGCGGACCAGCGTGGTCACCCGGTGCATCCGGGGGTAGTCGGGAAAGCCGGTCGTGTCGGCCCCCGCGGTGCCCGAGCCATAGAGGGTGCCGAGGCGATCGTAGCGCGGGTCGGCCCGGATCAGCTCGAGCCGGCTGGTGGCGACCCCACTGGCGAGCAGCCGGATCGACGAGTTGCCCATCGCCCGGGAGAACGAGGCCGCAAACCTGGCGAAGGAGGTGGCCACGAGGGTGAGGATCACCACCGTGACGAGCAGTTCGACCAGCGTGAAGCCCCGGCGTCGAGTGGCCATCTCAGTTCCCCCTGATCCAGGCCTGGGTGGCATAGGAATAGAGCACCGCCCGGCCGGTGGCCCGCGTGATTTCCACCGCGCGGCAGTAGTGGCATGTGGGATCGGCGATCGGGCTGCGGAGGTAGAAGGCGCCCGAGGTCGACGCCGTGCCATCACGACGGAAGACGAGTGTGGTCAGTTCGGTGCCGTTGGCCGGGGCGGGAAGGGTGGTCATCGTCCCCTGACCCAGGGTGAAGCCGTGATCAAGGACGCTGAAGATGACCCGTTCGCCGGTGTCGATGGCGCCGTTGTTGTTGGCGTCCTCGTGGATCCTGAGGCGGCTGGGTGAGGTCTGTGTCACTCGGACATCGACCTGCAGCGACACCGCCGTGCGCTGGGCCTGGATGAGGTCGCCGAGGACTCCACGCGCGACGCTCTGGGCCCGGTACTGGGTCCAGTCGAGGCGGGAGGCGGTGATCGCGGCCAGAATGCCGATGATCACGATCGCCACCAGCATCTCGAACAGGGTGAACCCTCCACCGGATCGAGGCGGGCCATGGGGACGGGGTTCGGCTGGTAGACTCATAGGGACACCTTGGACGCAAATTGCCCGCCCTGATCGCCATACTCTGGCTATCCCGTACCGGGACAACGACTTGAGCCACTTTCGGCTTGGGAGGATCTCGGCTCGGGTCGTTGGCAGAACGCCACACTCCCGTACCGCCACGGATGCAGCCAACCCACTGTCACGATTAGGTTTCTGGCCCCGGAGGGCCCCTCGAGGGCGGAACCCCACACCTCACAGCATCGACCATGGCCGAGCAGACCTTGATGGACAAGCTGGTATCCCTGGCGAAGCGCCGCGGCTTCGTCTTCCAGTCCTCCGAGGTCTACGGCGGGCTCGGCTCGGTCTGGGACTACGGCCCGCTCGGCGTCGAGCTCAAGCGCAACGTCAAGGAGCGCTGGTGGCAGGCGATGGTCCACGCCCGCGACGACATCGAGGGCCTCGATGCCGCGATCCTCATGCATCCCCGGGTCTGGGAGGCGTCGGGGCACGTGAGTGGCTTCACCGATCCGCTGGTCGATTGTCGCACCTGCAAGGCGCGCTTTCGGGCCGACAAGCTCGACGACGCCCGCTGCCCGCGGAAGCCCTCGAAGCATCCCGGTGAGCACGACGCCTGCGACCTGACCGAGCCGCGCCAGTTCAACCTGATGTTCAAGACGTTCATGGGCCCGGTCGAGGAGCAGGCCTCGGTGGTCTACCTGCGACCCGAGACCGCGCAGGGCATCTACGTCAACTACCTCAATGTGCTCAACGCCTCGCGCCAGAAGATCCCGTTCGGGATCGCCCAGATCGGCAAGGCGTTCCGCAACGAGATCACGCCCGGCAACTTCATCTTCCGGACCCGCGAGTTCGAGCAGATGGAGATGCAGTTCTTCGTGCGACCCGGGAGCGACGAGGAGTGGTTCGAGCGCTGGCGCGAGTGGCGCATGCAGTGGCACCACGCCCTCGGACTCGCCCCGGCGAAACTCCGTTGGCACCAGCACGGCCCCGACGAGCTGGCGCACTACGCCAAGGCGGCCTACGACATCGAATACGAGTTCCCGTTCGGCTGGCAGGAGATCGAGGGCGTGCACAATCGCACCGACTTCGACCTCGCGCGGCACCAGGAGCATTCCGGCAAGAAGCTGGAGTATTTCGAGCAGGCCAGTGGCGAGCGCTTCCTGCCCTTCGTGGTGGAGACGTCGGCCGGCGCCGATCGGGTGACGCTCACGGTGATGGCCGACGCCTATCGCGAGGAGACGGTCGAGGGCGAGCTCCGCGTGGTGATGGGCTTCCACCCCACCGTCGCACCGATCAAGGCCGCGGTGCTGCCGCTCACGAAGAAGGACGGCCTCCCCGAGGTGGCCGACGCCCTGTATCAGGATCTCCGGCGCCGGGTCACGGCGTTCCACGACGACGGCGGGGCGATCGGTCGTCGCTACCGGCGCCAGGACGAGATCGGCACGCCGTGGTGCGTTACCATCGACCATGACACCCTCGCCGACCGCACCGTGACGATCCGCGAACGCGACGCGATGACCCAGATCCGGATCGGCATCGATCAGGTGGCCGACTGGATCACCGAGCACCTCGGGGCGTCGACGTGAGCCGCGGGCGGCCATCACGCAAGATCGGCGATCGGGAGCTGCGTCCCGAGTCATTGGCGATGAGTTACGGCTACGATCCGGCGCTCTCCGAAGGGGCGGTGAAGAGCCCGATCTTCCAGACCTCGACTTTTGCCTTCGAGTCGGCCGAGGCGGGCAAGGCGTTCTTCGAGGTGGCCTACGGGCTGCGCGAGCCGAGTGGCGGCGAGGCGCTCGGGCTGATCTACTCGCGGCTCAACAACCCGGACCTCGAGATCCTCGAGGATCGGCTCACGCTTTGGGATGGCGCCGAGCGCGCCGCGGTCTTCGCCTCGGGCATGGCGGCGATCACGACGTCGTTGCTCGCCTACCTCCGTCCCGGCGATGCCATTGTCTACAGCGCGCCGATCTATGGTGGCTCGAATCACTTCATGCGGCACATCCTGCCGGCATGGGACATCGTGACGATCCCGTTCCCGGCCGGCGAGTCGTTCGGCCCGCTCGAGGCGGGACTGCGCGAGGCGATCGGCGACCGGCCGGTCGGCGCCGTGCTGGTGGAGACCCCCGCCAACCCCACCAATGGCCTGGTCGACATCGCCGCGCTCGCGGCGTTCACTCACTCCCTGGGCAGCGACGACCGACGTCCGCCACTGATGGTCGACAACACCTTCCTGGGGCCGATCTTCCAGCAGCCGCTCCATCACGGTGCCGACATCGTGCTCTATTCGCTCACCAAGTACGTCGGTGGCCATAGCGACGTGATTGCCGGTGCGGCGCTCGGCGACGCCGAGGCGATGGCCCCGATCCGCGCGATGCGCACCTTCCTCGGCACCATGGCGGGGCCCTGGTCCGGCTGGCTGCTGATGCGCTCGCTCGAGACGCTCAAGCTGCGAATGGAAGCGGCCGCCCGGAATGCCGGTGAGGTGGCCAGGTTCCTTGCCGGGCATCCCAAGGTGCGCCAGGTCAACTGGCTCGGACTGCTGCCGCCCGACCACCCGATGCGCGAGGTCTACGATCGGCAGTGCAGCGGCCCCGGGGCGATGATCTCGTTCGAGGTGCATGGCGGCGAGGCCGAGGCGTTCCGGTTCCTCAACGCGCTCAGCATGGTGAAGCTGGCGGTGTCGCTCGGTGGCACCGAGTCGCTGGCGCAGCATCCCCAGACGATGACCCACGCCGATGTCGATCCGTCGGACCAGCAGCGATTCGGGATCACCCCGGCGCTGGTCCGCCTCTCGGTGGGGATCGAGGATCCCGGCGACCTGGCTGCCGACCTGGCTGCCGCGCTCGACGCGGTCTAGCGGGGGGCGATGCGACTCACCGCCTTCGAGGCGATGGTCCGGGCGATGTGCGACGAGATCCCGGAGCCGTACTTCGATGGGGTGACGGAGGTGGTGGTCTCGCCGCGGGCAGTGCCGCATCCGGTGCGCGGCGAGGTGTTTACCCTCGGCGAGTGCATCCCGCTGCCGCTCGAGGGGGAGGGCCCGGAGGCGGTCCAGAGCCGGGTGGTGCTGTACCACGGCTCGTTCCGGGCCCTGGCCGAGCTCGACGCGGCATTCGACTGGCGGGGCGAGGCGTGGGAGACGCTGGTGCACGAGCTGCGGCATCATGTCGAGTGGCGAGCCCGGCGCGACGACCTCGCCGGGTTTGACCGGGCCGCCGAAGAGAACTGGGCCAGGCGCGACGGCGCACCCCATGACCCGCTGTTCCATCTCGATGGTGAGGCCCGGGCGGACGGCGTGTATCAGGTGGAGGACGACTGGTTTCTCGACCGGGTGGTGCGCGAGACACCCTCCCGGGTGGATATTGGCTGGCACGGTCGGCGCTACGTGGCGGAGCTGCCGACCGGGATGACGCTCCCCGCCTTCGTGCGACTCGACGGGGTGATCGATCCGCCACCCGGCGACCTGGTGATGGTGCTTCGTCGCCGACCCAGATGGCGGGACCTGCTCCGCCGCACGCCGCCCTGGCATGGCGACGTGGCCGTGACCCTGCTCGAGGATGACTGACCATGGTCCATGAGACGATGACCACCCTGGCGCCCGACGAAGTGCTTGATCGGGCCGAGATGTTCTTCGGTGAGCGGGTGCCGCTCCAGGCGGCATTCCCCGAGCACCGTGGCCCCACCCACCTGGTTCTGCGCGGGCAGGGTGGCGAGGAGGTCGCCATCGCGGTCCGGCCGGCCGAGGCGGGTACCCGCGTGCGCGGGTCGACGCTGCTCTTCGACCAGGCGCTGGCACGCTTCCTTGGCAGCCTGCCCCCGGTCCAGGGGGTGTCATGAACAGCGGACTCCGGGTGACCGTCCTCGACAGCTGGGATGAGATTCACATCCCTCGCGATGCCACCCAGACCGTGGCGGAGGTCAAGCGTGCGGCCCTGGAGGCGGCGCGCGTCGCCGGCGATCCCGAGGGATTCGAGGTGAAGTATCTCGGTGCCGAACTCCGCGACGAGCAGCAGACTGTCGCCGACGCGGGGGTGCCCGACGGTGCCGCCCTGATCGTGTTGCGCCGCCGCCGCCGCGCCGTGCGCTGATGGCGGCGGTCTTCACCGCCGCCGCCTGCCTCGGTCACGAGGGTTTCCCCGAACAGCCGGCCCGACTCGCCGCGGTGCACGAACGCCTGGTGACCGACGGCAGATTCACCCCGATCGAGGCCGAACCGGCGGCACTCGACGTGCTGGCGCTCCGGCACCCGCGCGAGTGGCTCCTCACCATCGAGTCCCGGGCCGCCCACGGCGAGGCCGCTGGCGACGAGGTGCCGCTGGTCCCCGCCTCGTGGCCCGCGATCCTCGGCGCCGCCGGCGCGGTGGCGGCGGCGGTGGCGCACGCGCTGCCCGGGCGGTCCGCCTTCGCCGCGGTACGCCCACCGGGGCACCACGCCAGCGCGACCGTCGCGATGGGATTCTGTCCGGTCAACCTGGTGACGGTGGCGGTTGCCCTGGCGCGGCGCGCGGGCGCCGAGCGGGCCCTGCTCGTCGACTGGGACGTGCACCACGGCAATGGTACCCAGGCGATCGTCGAGGCGGAGGCCGCCACCCGCTTCGTCTCGATGCACCAGTTCCCCTGGTATCCCGGCACCGGTCGTGCCGACGAGCGCGGGGTGGGCAACATCACCAACCTGCCGCTGCCGCCCGACCTGTCGCGAGCCGAGTATGTCGAGGCGCTCTGGGCCGGCGTGACCCGGGCCACGACCGACTGGGAGCCCGACGCAATCTTCGTGAGTGCCGGCTACGACAGCATGGCCGGCGATCCGCTCGGCGGCTTCACACTGGAGCCACCCGACTACGCGACCTGGATCGAGCGGATGCGCGATCGCTGGCCCGATCGTCCGCTGGTGGCGGTCATGGAGGGGGGCTACGACCCCGGCCGTCTCGCCGATGGCGTGCTGGCGACGGTGGAGGCGATGGTAGATTAGGGCGGGATACGAGATACGAGATACCAGATACGAGATACGGGATACGAGATACGAGGATCACCGACATGTCGCTGACGCTTTCGACCGAACTCCTCACCCTCCGCACTCGTCACCCGTTCATCATCGCGCGGGGTGGCCAGTCGGAGTATCGCACCGTGATGGTGCGGATTACCGACGGCGACGGACTCGAGGGATGGGGCGAGGCGGCTGCCACCCGGTTCTACGGCGAGACGCTCGACACCGTGCAGGCGGCGCTGCCGACCTACGCTGCGGTGCTGGGCGACGATCCCCAGGAGCTCGAGGCGATCGAGGCGCGGATGGAGGCGACGCTCGGCCGCAACGCGGCCGCCCGGGTGGCGATCTCGGCGGCGTTGCACGACCTGGTGGCCAAGCGGGCGGGGCTGCCACTCTGCCGCTACTGGGGGCTCGATCCGGCGGCCGCGCCGCAGTCGACCTTCACCATCGGGATGGACACGGCCGAGATGGTGCGCCGCAAGGTGGGCGAGGCGGCGGAGTATCCGATCCTCAAGATCAAGCTCGGTGGTGATCACGACCTCGAGCTGCTGGAGACGATTCGCTCGGCGACCGACAAGGAGCTGCGGGTCGACGCCAACTGCGGCTGGACCGCACCCCATGCCGTGAAGATGCTGCCGGTGCTCGAGGAGTTCGGGGTCACGCTCCTGGAACAGCCGGTCGCCCCCGGTGATCTGGAGGGCCTGGCCCGGGTGCGGGCCCACAGCCGCATGCCGCTGATCGCCGACGAGAGTTGTGTCACGTCGCGCGACATCCCCGCGCTGGTTGGTCGCGTCGACGGGATCAACATCAAGCTCGCCAAGTGCGGGTCGCTGCGCGAGGCGATCCGGATGGTCGCGATCGCCCGGGCCCACGGCCTGATGGTGATGGTCGGCTGCATGATCGAATCGTCGCTCGGCATCACGGCGGCGGCCCACCTGACGCCGCTGGTCGATGTGGTCGACCTCGATGGGGCCGCCCTCCTCGCCGAGGATCCGTTCACGGGTGCGACCATCGCCGGCGGGCAGGTGCGGCTCCCCGAGGGACCGGGACTGGGGGTCGTCCGGCGGTGACCGGCGAGCCGTTCGCGCAGGTCGCGCTGCCGATGCCGGTGGCCGATCCGTATCGCTACCGGATCCCCACCGCACTCGCCGATCGCGCGCTCCCCGGGGCGCGCGTTGTCGTTCCGGTCCGCAACCGCGAGATGATCGGTGTCGTGGTCGGCATCGATGCGGTGCCGCCGCCGGGCACCGTGCGCGAGATCCTCGCCGCGCCCGACGCCGAGCCGGCGCTCCCCGGCGGCCTCCTCACCCTCGCCAGCGAGGCCGCCCGCCATTGGGGTGCGCCGCTGGGCCTCGTGCTGCGAGCAATGCTCCCCGGGGCCCTCTGGGGTCGTTCCACGGTGGAGCTGGCCCTGGTCGAGGAGCATCCGCCGGCGATCGGTGGTGTTGCCGGTGAACTGGTGCGCTGGCTCCATGGGCGCGGCGGACGGGCGACCGTCGCGGCTGCCGCCCGTGCGCTCCACCGCCCGGTCTGGGATGCCGCGGACCGGTTGCAGCGGATCGGCATGCTCACCATGTCGGTGGTGCCTCCCGACGTGCGCGGTGGCGTGCGCACCGAACGGGTGGCGGTGCTCGCCGCGGAGCCGCTCTCCCTGCTCGAACGGGAGACCCGATTCCGGACGGCGAAGGCGCAGGGGCGACTCTACGAGACGCTCGAGACCAGCGGCGGCCGGCTGGAGGTGCCCCGGCTGCTCGAACGCGCCGGTGTGAGTGCCGGCCCGCTCCGCAGCATGATCGCCGACGGCCTGGTGGTGATCGAGGCGGAGGCGATCCGGCGCGACCCGTTTGCGGGGCTGCCGAGCACCCCGCCGCCGGAGACGCTCACCACCGCGCAACAATCCGCGCTCGACCGGCTCACCGCACTGGCCCCCGGCAGCTCGGCGCTGCTCTTCGGGGTGACCGGTTCCGGCAAGACCGCGGTGTACCTGGCCCGGATCAAGGCGCTGCTGGCCGAGGGCCGGGGCGCGATCCTGCTGGTCCCCGAGATCGCGCTCACGCCGCAGACGGTGGCGCGGGTGCGCGGTGCCTTCGGCGAGCGGGTGGCGGTGCTCCACAGTGGTCTCTCCGACGGCGAACGGGCCGACGCCTGGCGGGCGCTGCGTGAGGGCGAGAGCCAGGTCGCCGTCGGGGCACGGTCCGCGGTCTTCGCCCCGGTCCGTGACCTCGGCGTGATCGTGCTCGACGAGGAGCACGAGTCGACCTACAAGAACGGCGAGACGCCGCGGTACCACGCCCGCGACGTGGCACGGAGGCGGGCCCGGATCGAGGGTGCCACCCTGGTGCTCGGCAGCGCCACGCCGTCGGTCGAGAGCTGGGCGCGGGCCGGCAGTGATGGCTCCGTGGTGCGGCTGCCGGCCCGGATCGGCGATCGTCCCCTGCCGCCGGTTGCCATGATCGACCTGCGCCAGGAGGCGTCGCTGTCCGGGGCGGCGCTGCCGTGGACTGCGCCGCTCGACCAGGCCGTCACCGCCGCACTCGGTCGCGAGGAGCAGGTGTTGCTGCTGCTCAACCGGCGCGGCTGGGCGTCGTTCATCGAGTGCACCGCGTGTGGCGAGGTGGTGGAGTGTCCCGACTGCAGCATCGCGATGACGGTGCACCACGGTCCCGATCACCTGCGCTGCCATTACTGCGATCGCCGTGCCCCGATTCCCGTCCGCTGCGCTGTGTGCGACGGCGAGACCACGCGACACCGCGGCGCCGGGACCCAGCAGCTCGAACGGCTGGTCGCCGAGCGGTTTCCCGAGGCGCGACTGGCACGGATGGATCTCGACACCACCGGCGGACGCTGGTCGCATCACCGCATCCTCGACCGGGTCGGACGGGGCGAGGTCGACGTGCTGCTCGGCACCCAGATGATCGCCAAGGGGATCGACTTCCCCAACGTCACGCTGGTCGGCGTGGTCGATGCCGACCTGGCGCTGCATCTCCCCGACTTCCGTGCCGCGGAGCGCACCTTCCAGCTCGTCGCACAGGTGGCCGGTCGTGCGGGGCGCGGTCCGCGCGGTGGACGGGTGCTGGTGCAGACGCGGCAGCCGGAGCACGCGGCCCTCCAGTTCGCGGCGTCGCACGACGCCGAGGGCTTCCTCGACGCCGAGCTGGTGGTGCGGGAGGCGCCGGCCTACCCGCCGCGGATCGCCCTCGCCCGGGTGGTGGCCAGCGGTCCCGATGCGGTGGAGGTGCAGGGCCGGATGGCGGCATTCGCCGAGTGGAGCGAGCGGGCCATCGCCCGGTCCGCCCGCCCGCTGATCCTGCTCGGCCCCGCAGCCTGCCCGATCGAGCGGATCCGGGGCGAGTGGCGGATGCACCTGCTGATCAAGGGCGATGACCGCGACCTGGGGGCCTGGGTGCGGACGGTGGGGCCCCGGCTGGCGCAACGGCGGGGTCAGGTCCGCTTCACCCTCGATCGTGAGCCGGTGAGCCTGCTGTAGGCGAGGCCCGGATGCGGTGATCGGGGCGGCACGATCCCTCTTCGCCTGGTGGCGATGTGCGACATGCCGGGGTACGTGGTGGTCCGCGTGATCTGCTCGTCGCTGGGGGTAGGGCGCGGCTTGGAGCGCAAGCGGAAGGAGGTCCACCTCTTGGGAAGAGACGAACCCCCGGTCGACCCTCAGAACGTGGGAAAGGCATTCGATGGTCTTGGTGTCAGGGGGGCGACCACGCACCTCAGCCGATCGGCGAAGGTACCGCCTGATGACACCGCATGGCGATCAGGCCTGCCGCCAATGCGCCCACGGCCAGGAGTGGGGTTGTGAATCCTCGCTTCATTGCAGTCCTCCGTTCAAGGGGAAACGTGGCACGATGACCCAGGTTCTGAGCTTCGGAACTCCCGCGCTGTCTTCCACAACCTCCCCGACTTCTCGGTCCGAAATGAAGTGGGTAAGGGCCTGGTCGACACGCTGGGATGCGATGAGCTGGCCACTCTTGGGGTCAAGGATGTCCAGCACGGTGTCGTAGTAGGTGTCAAAGTCTCGGACGGTCGGGTGATCGCCGGGCGGCGTGTCCGGGCTGAGGGCGCGACGCCAGGTCGGATCGGCAATCCAGAGCATCACCCAGAGGTTCCCGACACGATCTTGTGAACTGTTGACGATGAGCGGCTGCGGCTCGGCGGATTCCGTCTTGCCAGGTTTGACGGGCGCCAGCCGGGGCGGGAACCAGCTCGCGTTCCGCGTGTAAGCGCGGATCAGTGCTCCTGTGCCCGAATCAAGGAGGTCAATCCGGTATTGATTCATATGAGCGGACCAGATGCGCCCGGAATCCGCCAAGGCGATCACCCTTCGGTTCAGCCACGGGATGTCAGGCCGGAACACTCCGGTTCCTGAACCGATGGAGCGCTGGAAATGTCCGTCACGGTCGAGAACATGAATGGGCTGTCCCGCACTCTCCGGAGTGGCGAGCGGTAGGGCCACATGAATCCAGTCACTATCAACGAGCACTTGGAGTTCGGGGTCGAGGGGAAGCTTGATCGTTCGCAAGACGTTGAAGTCGCCGTCAAGGCAGACTGCGCGGGCAAGAACCTGGTCGAAGGCCAGGATGGTGTCCTTGGCGAGGGGCACGACCTTGCTGATTCCCTCAAACTCTCCAGGCCCGCTTCCTTTCCGACCCGCGGTGCGAAGGTACTTGCCATACCGATCGAACACCTTGATCGAGGTCGAATATGTACCGATGAGGAGAAAGCGACCTTGCTTGTCCCGGACCGCCCTTGAGGCCTGCTTCTCGATGATGCCGGAGCCCGACGCCGTACCCAGGTCGACGCTCCGGACTACATCAATAGGGCAGGCTTCGCACTGTGGCGTGGCTGGGATCGTGACGCTTTCCTGAGCCGAAGCAAGACCCGTGGGTGCAAACGATCCTGCCGTCACGACCAGTGCGACGGCTGCGAAACTACAGGATCCAGCCCTGCGGTGTGAAAGCATGATTGCGAAGATCCTCGCGTCAGGGGGGCGCGGCCACGTCCATGACGAGGGTAGGGTCGGCTCGTCGTGGGCTGGCAAGGACTCTTCGAACTGTAGCGCATCGGCGGGGGGGCAAGGGCTTCCCGATGCATCCGCGGGATGGTGGGGGCTCGGGGAACGAGCGCAGCACTCTGCGGATGGAACCAATCCGCCCTGCGCCCCTTCCGTCGCGTCTGGCGCTGTCCGGCAGGTGTTGGTATGGGGGCACCCTCTGCCACCGGCATGCGTCCTTGCTCGCTCATGCCGGTGGTCGGTCCGTCCATTATGGTGGTGCTTGCGAGCCATCTGATGATCGATGACTCGCGGAGCGCCTCACTCCCCCCGCGAGTCGCCACTCGCCGCCGATCCGGAGGGCACGCCCTGCGCCCGGTTGCACCACGCGACCGAAGCCGCCGTTGACCACCACCGACGCCACGTGGTCGCGGTCGAAGAGGTTGGTGACCAACAGGTGAAACAGGAGGGGCTCCGCCACCTGCCACTGCAGGGTGAGGTCGGTGATCCCGGCGCCCCATCCCGGCACCTCGAGGTGGTTGGCGTCGTCGCTCGCGATCGCACTTGACCACCGCTGCTCGGCATCGACCTGCCAGCGGTCGTGCGCCGCGCTCACGCCGAGTCGCGCGGTGAACGGCGCGATGCCCGGGAGCCGGTTGCCCTCGACCGAAGCACCGTTGGCGTCGACGGCGCCCTGACCGAAGCGTGCATCGATCCAGGTGCCACTGCCCCGCAGCACCATCGTGCCGGTGAGGGCGATCGTTGCCCCGAACTCGAGGCCGTGGCGTGAGGTCGTGCCGACGTTGGCGTAGAAACTCCGGCCACCCTCCTCGCTGACCGGGGCGATGGTCCGGTCGGTGACGGCCCGGAACGCCACCGCTTCCATCGCCACCCCCGAGCGGTGGAACCGGGCGCCCATCTCGATACTCCTGGTGCGCGCGGGGTCGAGCTGCCGGTTGAGCCCGGTGCCACCGTCGGATTGGTTGGCAAGTTCGGTGGTGGTCGGCGTCTCGAATGCCGTGGCCACGCCAGCCCACAGATCGCGATGGCCGCTGGTGAGTGACAACGCCGCGTCGCCGCTCCAGGCGGCCATGGTGCGCTCGCCTCCTTTGGCCGCGTCGAGATGATCGTCGACGGCGAACGCGATGCGGTCGTGGCGGGCGCCGGTGCGCAGCGTCACCTTGCGGGCGATCGGCACGGCGACCTGGCTGAAGAGGCCGAGTTCGCCCACGCGTTCCTGCTGGTCGAGGTAGGGGTCGCCGAACGGGATGCCAGCGGCCTGGCGCCGGTTGATCCGATCGTCGCGCTGGCGCTGGAGGTCGAGCCCGACCGTGACCAGGGTGCCCGGGCCGAGGATCCGGTTGATCGAGCCGCGCACCCCCGCCACGGCACGATCGAGCCCGATCCACACCCCGTCGCCCGGCTGGGCCGGACTCGGTGCGGGGGCGGCGATCGGATTGTCGAGATGTCGGCCCCGCAGCCAGCCGTGCAGTTCGGCGCGCCAGCGATCCCCGACCGATTCCCAGCCGATCGCCACCTGGTCCTCCGCGAGCGTCTTGCCGGCATGGCGGAGCAGCGAGTTGGGCGCAGCGGCGCGCGGATCGCTGCGCCATTCGTCGAGGGTGAGCGCCCCCGGGCTCTCGAGCGACGGATCGTCGGCGTGGTCGACGCGGAGTGTTGCCAGCGAACCCGGACCAGGGCGCCAGCCGACCGACCCGCGCACGCGCCACTGCTCGGCGGCGGCGTGATCCCGGAAGCCGTCGCCCAGCCGGGCGGTCGCGGCCAGGAGCCCCCCGAGCCGGGCGCTGCCGCCACCGGCCACCAGCCAACTGTCGAGCGTGCCCTCGCTGCCGGCACCGACGCCGACGCGGCCATGGAGCGGGCCCAGCAGCGCCGCCGGCGTGTGGATGGACACGACGCCCTGGCTGCCGTTGCCGTGGAGTGCCGCGAGCGGCCCCCGGACCACCTCGATCCGGTCAGCGAGCTCGAGGTCGAGCGAGGTGAGTGCGGTCTGGCCGTCGGGGAGGGTGGCGGGGATGCCGTCGACCAGCACCCGCACGCCACGCACCCCGAAATTGGCCCGCGCTCCCGCCCCGCGGATCGCCAGTGCCTGGTCGAGGCTCCGGTCGCCGCGGTCGCGGGCCGTCACGCCGGGGACGAATCCCAGGACATCCGCGAGTGACGGCAGGGGGTTGCCGCGGGTCATCGCGGCCCGGTCGAGCACGGTCACCGACAGTCCCACCGCGCCGGCGGCGATCGGTGCCCGCACCACCACGAGCTCGGGGATCGTCACGGCGGTGTCGGGCGTCTGCGCCGCGAGTGGCGCCAGACCGGCAATGAGGAGCAGCAGTGGCGCGCAGCGGCTGGGGAGTGGCATGGCAGGGAAGCTGGCCCGGTGCGGAGGCGGCCACAATCGCCCCGGTCGGTTAGCTTTCCGCCCCATGACGTGGCTTCCCGACGTGTCCCAGCCGCCGTTCCGCGATGCCCCGGTGGCGCGTTTCGTCCCGGCGCCGGCCGACGGTGTCCTGCCCGACGACTTCTTCTCCACCTCGAACCTGCCGACCTATGTCCGGCTCGAGGCCGGCTGGGTGGCGCCGACCCGACCGCGGATGGATTGCGCGGTGGTGCGTCGAGGCGATGCCCTGGAGACACTCGAGCCGCGCAAGGTGCGTCAGGGCGACGCAGGTCCTGGTGGGGCTGCGGGAGCATGGCGAGGACGGCGCGGTGGTCCACGCCGACCGGCTTCCTGGCCGAGACCCACTCTGCCAACGAGTTCGCCTTCATGGGCACCGACGTCTCGCGCGAGCGGCCGGTGAACTACGAGGACATCGCGGCGAAGCTGGTCGCTCAGCGCAAGGCTGGCGGCTACCTGGTCTGGGTGGCGGGTCCCGCGCTGGTCCACTCGCGGGCACGGCACGACTTCGAGTGGTTCATCCGCGAGGGGTTCGTGCAGGCGGTGCTGGCCGGCAACGCCGTGGCGGTGCACGACATGGAGGCGGCGATCTTCGGCACCACGCTGGGGATGAACAACGCCGGCCGACCGACCACCGGTGGTCACGGGCTGCACATGCGGGCGATCAACGCGGTGCGCGCGGCGGGCAGCATCGAGGCGGCCGTGGAGCAGGGGCTCGTCGGGGGCGGCATCATGCACGCCCTGGTCACGACCGGGACGCCCTATGTGCTGGCCGGATCGATCCGCGACGACGGCCCGCTGCCGGGGGTGATCACCGATGCCGGCGCCGCCCAGGACGCGATGCGCGAGCACACGGTGCGAGCGACCGGTGCCGTCTTCGTCGCCACGGCGCTCCACGCGATCGCGGTCGGCAACATGCTGCCATCGTTCCACACCCACACCGCCGACGGCCATCCCGAGCCGCTGCTCACGATCTGCGTCGACCAGACCGAGTTCGTCGTGACCAAGCTCAAGGACCGCGGCACCCACCAGGCCTACGGCGTGGTGACCAACGCGCAGGACTTCATGCACGTGCTGCGGCACTTCGTGGAACAATGCTCCCAGAGCTGAATCAGGGCCCCGGCGAAGGCGAACGCTGGGAGCGGCTGGCCACCTGGCTCCGTGACCAGCTCCCGGTCGAGGAAGTCGACGGGATCTGGGTCCTCCGCGTGGTCCGTCGCGACCAGCACGAGTACGGCACCGCCGTGCTCTCGCTGGTGAGCGGCGAACGGCGACGGATCCTGACCGCCAGCTACGTGGCGACGATCAAGGGACGCGAACGGGGCGGCTTCGAGACCTCGCTCGAGGAGGTCGGCAGCGGTCCGCTCGAGGCGCTGCAGGAGCTGCTGGCGCTGGTGCCGGTGCGCGCCGACGACGAGGATCCACCGGCCGAGGTCGCCCCGGCGCGGTGGTTCCCGCCGCTGCCGGAGCCGGAGCCGGAGCCTGAGCCCGAGGGGCAGGTGGGCGAGGACGAGGCGGTCTCGGTCGATGCCGACGGAGAATGAGGCGGCCCATGACCTGGCCCAGCGCTTCCGGCGCTGGCTCCGCGACCGCCACCAGCCGGTCACCCGACCGCGCGACCTGGTGGCCCAGGTGATTTTCGCCAGCGACCGTCACCTCTCCGCTGACGAGGTGGCCAGCCGGTTGCGCCAGCAGGGGACGCCGATCGGCACCGCCACGATCTATCGTGCGCTCGACACCCTGGTCGAGGCCGGCTTCGCCCGGGCCCACGATTTCGGCGAGGGGTATCGGCGCTACGAGACGCTCGATCAGGGCATGCCGCACGGCCACCTCGTCTGCACCCGGTGCGGCGAGGTCACCGAGTTCCCGCTCGACCGGATGGAACGGGCGTTGGCGCTGCAGGCCGATGAGCACGGCTTCGTGTCGGACCGCTTCCGGGTCGAGCTCCACGGACTCTGTCAGGCCTGTCGCCGACGGGGCATCGGGGCCTTGGCCCGGGCGGGTGAACGGTGAACGACTCGATCGTCCTCGGACCCCTCGTCGCGTTCCTGGGTGGCCTGCTCTCATTCCTGTCGCCCTGTGTGCTGCCGTTGGTGCCGTCGTACCTCGGCTTCCTCACCGGGATGACGCTCGAGGAGATGGAGGACAAGCGTCATTGGGCGATGTGGCACGCGCTGTTGTTCGTGCTCGGGTTCACCCTGGTCTTCATGGGACTCGGTGCCGGTGCCACGGCGCTGGGGGCGACACTCAAGTTCCACAAGATGACGCTGGCGCGGGTCGGCGGTGTCGTGATCATCCTGTTCGGGATCTACGCCACCGGGATCATCCACTTCGGCTTCATGGAGCGCGAGCGGAAGGTCCACCTCGATCGCAAGCCGATGGGCTTCCTCGGCTCGCTGCTCGTCGGGATGGCGTTTGCGTTCGGGTGGACCCCATGTCTCGGCCCGATCCTCGCCGGAATCCTGGCACTCGCCGGCGTGGGCGGCGACCTCTCCCGGGGCATGCTCCTGCTCGCCGCCTACTCCCTCGGGTTGGCAATCCCCTTTCTTGTCGCCGCCTTCGCGGTGGACCGATTCCGCGACTGGTTCCAGCGCTTCCGCCGGTGGCTGCCCTGGGTCCAGCGTGCCAGCGGGATCCTGCTGATCATCGTAGGGCTGTTGCTGGTCACCGGCGAATTCACCCGACTGGCCGCCCTGCTCAGCGCCATCACCCCGGAATGGCTCCGGTCGAGGATCTAGTGCTGCGGTGTGCGGGAAACCCGCGGCGGAGCGTCTCCCCTTGAAGGACGGCGAAGTGCCGCCAGGGCACTCAGTCGGTCGATTTCCAGGATCATCACGAGTCACGATGCGGCACCACGGGCCGCCACCGGCGGCGCGATCGCGTCCCGGTCGTGTGGCATGCCTGCCACCGGCCCGGCGGTTACACCCAGGAGAGGTCATGTCACGATCCAGAGGACTGTTCACGGCGGCGGCGATGGTGTTGGTGGGGTGCGGTGGTGGCGGCGACAAGTCGCTGGCCCCCGGCGACACCTCGGCGATGCTGACCGATTCCCTCGTCCCGATCGCCGATGAGGCAATGCTGCCCGACACGTCGCCACCGGCCCCGCCGGAGACGGTCTACGTACAGCGACCCACGCCGCCGCCGCCGCCGGCGTCGCGGCCGGTCACCACCCGGCCCAGCCCGGCTCCAGCTCCGGCGCCAGCCCCGGCGCCGCCGCCTGCCGCCGCGTCGACGACGGCCGCCCCGCAGTTGGCCATCGGCACCACCATCAACACCGTGGCGCTCGACACCATCAGTTCGCGGACCAACAAGGCCGGTGACCTCGTCCGGGTTCGCGTCACCACCAACGTGGTCAACGCCGAGGGGGTGACGGTGATCCCGGCCGGGTCGATCGTGACCCTGGCGATCGTCGAGATCGCCCCCGCGGCCAACAAGGGTGGTGTCGGGACACTCACCCTCAGCGCGCGAACCGTGACCATCAACGGGACGGCCTTCCCGGTCACCGCTCGTGCCTCCGACTATGCCTACGACATGCGCGGCCGCGGCGTGACCGGTCGCGAGGTGGCCAAGACCGGTGCCGGTGCGGTGGCCGGCGCGATCGTGGGGCGGGTGATCGGTGGCAAGAGCGGCACCGTGGTTGGTGCCGTCGGCGGGGCCGCCGCCGGCGCCGCGGTGGCCGACGCCACCCAGGATCGCGACATCGTGGTCGATGCTGGCAACGCCGTGGTACTCACGCTTCGCGATGACTTCAGCCAGCAGATGGAGGAATGATGCGCATGAGATCGCTCCTGTTCAGCAGCGCGGCACTTTCACTCGTGGCCTGCACCGGCGGCGCGATGGGAGGCGGAGCCGGACTCCCCGAGGGGGCCGTCATCGCCGCCACCTTCGCCACGCCGGTTGCCTCGCGCCAGAATCACGTGGGCGACAAGGTCACCGTGACGGTGAGCCGGGATGTCGCCGACTCCGCCGGTCAGGTCGTGATTCCGGCGGGGGCCACCATCGACCTGACCATCACCGCCCTCGAGCCCGCCTCACACAAGGGTGGCGAGGGGACCCTCACCTTCGACGTTGGTGACGTGACTGTCGGAGGGACCTCCCACGGTCTCGACGCCGAGGTCGTCGACTTCGCCCACGAGATGAAGGGGACTGGTGTCGGCGCCGCCGAGGTGGGCAAGACTGCGGTTGGTGGCGTGGCAGGTGCCGTCATCGGTCACGCGGTGGGTGGCGACAAGGGGACCGCCGTCGGTGCCGTCGGCGGTGCTGCGGCCGGCGCCGCCGTGGCCGACTACAGCCAGGATCGCGACATCGTGGTCGCGAAGGGCAACCGGATCACGCTCAAGCTCACCTCGAAGTACAGCGGGTAGGTAGGACGCTGAAGGCTCAACGCTGAAGGCTAAAGGGCTCAACGCGAAAGGCTGAAGGCTCAACGCTCATTCGCGTTGAGCCTTCAGTCTTCAGCGTTTCAGCGTTCTCAGTAGCCCGCGCCACCGCCTCCGCTGCGCGGGTCGCTCACGCCGACCCATCCGGTCGCGGTTCGCATGATCGCCTCGAAGTCGCCCCAGCTGCCGCCGATGTCGAGGGTATACCCCATCGCCCTGAGCGCGTCGTAGGTCGCCTCGGCGAAGCCGCCCGGTCCCTCGATCCGCAGCTTGTCGGGAAGGGCCTGATGGTGGGTGCGCGGCGCGGCGACAGCATCGGCCAGCGACATGTGATGGTCGATCACGTTGCTGATCACGTGGAAGACCTGGGTGATGATCGTCGGTCCGCCGGGCGAGCCGACGACCATGCCGAGCTGGCCGTCGGGATTGACCACCACGCTCGGCGTCATCGCCGAGAGCATCCGCTTGCCAGGCTCGATCGCGTTGACCTCGCCCTGCACCAGTCCGAAGCCGTTGGGCTTGCCCGGGGCGGCGGCGAAGTCGTCCATCTCGTCGTTGAGCAGGAAGCCGGCCCCCGACACCGTCACCTTGGAACCGTAGCTGAAGTTGAGCGTGGTCGTGGTCGAGACGGCATTCCCGTCGGCATCGACCACCGAGTAGTGGGTCGTGTTGTTTCCCTCGACGATCGAGGGGTCGAACGGCGGGGTCGGCGTCGCCTTGTTCGGCTCGATGGTCGACCGGAGCGAGTCGAGGTGCGCCTTCGACAGCAGCCAGTCGAGCGGGATCGATTCGAAGTCGGGATCGCCGAGGTACTTGTTGCGATCGGTGAAGGCGCGCCGCATCGCCTCGGCCTCGAGGTGCATCAACTGCGGGGTGCCGAAGTCGGGCAGCGGATCGTAGGGCTCGAGGATCTTCAGGATCATCGCCAGCGTGATTCCGCCCGACGAGGCCGGCGGCATCGAGTAGATCGTATAGCCGCGATAGGTGACCGTGATCGGCGTGCGCCACTTGGCTTGATAGTTCTCCAGGTCGGCGTGGCTGATGAGACCGCCGCCACGCTCCATCTCGGCGACGATCGAGTCGGCGACCCAGCCGCGGTAGAAGCCGTCGCGCCCCTCCTGCTCGATCGTCTTGAGGGTGCGGGCCAGGTCCGGCTGCCGGAGCCGGTAGCCGTCCGGTGGTCCCTCGGTGCCGTTGATCAGGAACTGCCTCGCCGAGGCCGGGTACTGGGCCAGCCGCCTGGCCGACGCGCGCAGCGACCCGGCATGGTGACTGTCGAGCACGAAGCCGTCCCGTGCCAGCCGGATCGCCGGCTCCATCACCTGGCGGAGCGACAGGTGGCCGTAGCGCTGGTGCGCCTCGAGCATTCCCGCCACCGCGCCGGGAACGCCCGCCGCGAGGTGACCGATCAGCGACTTGTCGGTGAGGTTGCCCTCGGCGTCGAGATACATGTCGCGACTGGCACCCGCCGGGGCCATCTCCCGGTAGTCGAGTGCATGCACCTCGCCGCTCCGCATCCGCATCACCATGAAACCGCCGCCACCGATATTGCCAGCCGCAGGGTGCACGACGGCCAGGGCGAAGCCGACGGCGACGGCGGCGTCGACGGCGTTGCCGCCGGCTCGCAGGATGTCGCGCCCGACCGCACTCGCGATCGGCGACGACGACACCACCATCGCGTGGGTGCCTTCGGCGACCGGTGCCTTGCCGGTGTAGCGCCAGGTGGCGGGGAGGACGCTCTCCTGCTGGGCCGGCAGCAGCGCCGGGACCGCGGCAAGCAAGAGCAGGAACGGCATGACGCGGGCGAGGCGGCGTGAAGTCATGGCAACGACTCGGCTGGAGGAGGTGGCGCCGGGACGCCGTGGTCCCGGAGCGGGTGGCCACGTAACTTAAGCCGCCATGAGGGCCATGCCACCCATCAGGGAGATTGTGCGGTGAAGCGACCCGTGCCGCCCCGCGACACCGAGCGCCGCAACCCGCGCTCGGTCGACATCGACGAGCTCGATCCATCGGGCCTCGTCGACCTCTTTGTCGCCGAGGACCGCGAGGTGCCGGTCGCCGTCGGGCGCGCCCGGGTGCCGATCGCCCAGGCGATCGAGCGGATCGAGGCCGCCTTCCGCGCCGGGCATCGGCTCTTCTATGTCGGCGCCGGCACCTCGGGTCGGCTCGGGGTGCTCGACGCCTCGGAGTGCCCGCCCACCTTCGGGACCGACCCGACGATGGTGCAGGGGATCATTGCCGGGGGTGAGGCCGCCCTGACCCGGTCCATCGAGGGTGCCGAGGATGATCCGGCTGGCGGGGCCGCCGCGGTCAGCGATCGTGGTGTGGCGGCCGGCGACGTGGTCTGCGGGATCGCCGCCAGCGGATCGACCCCGTTCGTGTTCGGGGCACTGGAGGCGGCCCGCCACGCCGGTGCCGCCACCGTGCTGGTGACCTGCGCCACGCCGCGCGCCGAGGCCGCCGGCCTGGCCGACGTGCTGATCCACGTCGACGTCGGCCCGGAACTGGTGACCGGCAGCACCCGCCTCAAGGCCGGCACCGCCACCAAGCTCGTCCTCAACCTGCTCACCACCGGGGCGCTGGTCCGGATCGGCAAGACCTACGGCAACCTGATGGTCGATCTGCAGGCTCGGAACGCCAAGCTGCGGGATCGTGGCGAACGGATCGTCATGGAGGTACTCGACGTCGATCGGGAGACGGCCCGAGCCGCGATCGCCGCCGCCGCCGGCAGCGTCCGGACCGCGATCGTGATGGCCCGCTTCGCCATCGACCGCGACGCGGCGGAGGCGCGCCTCGAGGAGGCCGACCAGCACCTGCGCGCCCTCCTCGGCCCGCCGCCCCGGCTGGCGGGGTCATGACCGAACCGCCGATGCTTGCTGTCGGGCTGATGTCGGGCACCTCCCTCGATGGGATGGATGCGGCCCTGGTGCGGATCGAGGGCCCGACCCGAATCGACCTGCTGCACTTCGTCCACCGGCCCTACTCCCCGGTCGAGCGCAAGCAGATCGAGGCGGTGCTGGCTGGCGGTCCGATCGCCGAGGTGGCCCGGCTCCACGCCGCGATCGCCGACTGGGCGATTGCGGCGGTCGAACAGGTGCTCATCGCCGGGCGGCTGCGCGCCGACGCCCTGGGCTGCATCGCCTTCCCGGGCCAGACGATCTGGCACGAGCCCCCGGTGGTCACCCTGCAGCTCGGCGCCGCGGCGCACCTCGCCGAGCGATTCGGGGTGCCGGTGGTCCATGATTTCCGGTCCCGCGACCTGGCGGCGGGCGGGCAGGGGGCTCCGTTGGTGCCGCTCGTCGATGCCCTCTGTTTCGCCGATGAGCGACAGCCGCGCATCCTCCTCAATCTCGGGGGGATGGCCAACGCCACCTGGGTCGATCGTCGCGGACGACTCGATACGGTGCTCGCGGGCGACAGCGGTCCGGGCATGGCGATCATCGACGGGGTCGCCCGCCTCGTCAATCCGAACCTGCCGTTCGACGCCGGCGGGGCCCTCGCCTCACTGGGTACCGTCGACGGGGTCGTGCTCGAGGAGCTGCTGGCCGACCGGTTCTTTGCCACCCCGCCACCGCGGAGCACAGGGCGCGAGCAGTTCGGGGCCGAGTTCGCCCTGCGGCTTCACCGTCGCGTTCCCGGGGCCGATGGCGTGCGCACTGCCGTGGCCCTGACGGTCGAATCGGTGGTCCGGTTCTGTCACGAGCACCTGCCGGCGGCCGCCGACGTGGTCGTGGCGGGTGGCGGGACCCATCATCCCGTATTGATGCGGGAGCTGGAGCGGCGGTTCACGACGGTGGGAATCTCGCTGCGGCGATTCGACGAACTCTTCTTTCCCGCCGACGCCAAGGAGGCGGCCGCCTTCGCGATGCTGGGGTGGCTCACCCTGCACGGTCAGCCCGGGTCGCTGCCATCGGTCACCGGCGCCGATGGGGCACGGGTGCTGGGATCGGTGGTGCCGCGGTAGGACGTCCCTGCGACCTGCTGGGCGCTGCCTATCCGAAGACCAGGACCATCCCGAGGATCGCCATCAGGATCGCCAGGGCGGTGAGCGCAACCGCCGTCGGCGAACCGCGCCGTGGCCGAGTGACGGCGCGGATCGGTGGCGGTGTGGTCGGAAACGCCGCGGTGGGCTGCAGCGAGGGGCGGGCGTCGAACTGGGGGAACTCGTGGTAGCCCGGTTCGTCGGGGGAGCGGTCGGCAAGGCCCTCGCCGTCGAACTGGACCGCCACGACCGTGATGTTGTCGGGACCGCCACGCTCATTGGCCATGTCGACCAGGCGCTGGCAGATCGCCTGGACCTCGCCGGCATCGCGCACGACCGCCGCGATGTCGTCGCGCCGGACCACGGTGGAGAGGCCGTCCGAGCAGAGGATCAGCAGGTCGCCGCGCTGGAGCATTTGCCAGCTGAGGTCGACGTGGATGTCGGAGTCCGGGCCGAGCGCCTGGAGAATGATGTTGCGCCGCTCGCTTGCCTCGGCCTCCTCCTCGGTCAGTTCGCCGACGTCGACCAGGCGCTGGGTGAGCGACTGGTCGCGGGTCAGCTGGCGGGCGTTCCCCTCACGAATCAGGTAGGCGCGCGAGTCACCGATCTGGGCCAGGTAGAGCCGGTCGCGCCAGAGCCCCACCACGGTGGCCGTCGTCCCCATCCCGCGGACCTCGGGGTGACCGACGGCGTAGTCGTGGAGTTCCTGGTTGGCGGCCTCGACCGCGCCGCGGAGCGCCTCGGCAAAGGCCTCCTCGGAGGGGACCACCACGGTGGTCCAGCTGTCGGTCAGCTGGCGGTGGATGGCGACGGCGGCCATCTCACTGGCGATCTCGCCGGCGGCCGCGCCGCCCATTCCGTCGGCCACCAGGAAGAGCATCCCCCGGTCGCCAAGCGAGACCTCCTGGCGCTGTGACGTGCGGACCGGCTCGCCGCTGGCGAGGTCGGCGACGAGGAAGGTGTCCTCGTTGTGGTCGCGGGTGCGGCCACGGTCGGTCAGCGCGTAGAGCGTGGCGCGAATGGGCGGCGTTGTCATCATCCCGGTTGGGTGGCCAACGGACGGCGATCGATGACCGCCGCGCCTGTGCCGACGGCACGACGGCTGAAGATAGGAGCCACAGGGGGGACCGTCAACGCAAAACTCTCCTAAATGTCGCACTTGCACCGCATTAGCGCCGGGGTGCTGGCGATCGGCTCGGTGCCGCCCCGGCTGGGGGTGCCGGTGTCACCGCGGCCCCGTTTCACTCGTCCTTGACAACAGCACCCCCGACTTCTCCGGTAGATTCCGACTATGCCCACTCGCTGGCCCATCCTGCTCCCCGTCCTGCTGCTGCTGGCGATGCCCGCCCCGGTCGCCGCACAGTCGATCACCCAGCGGGTGGCGCTGGAGCGGTTCCGCGACTCGCTCGAGGCGGTTTCGGAGGTGCCCCCGCTTCAGGGCCTCGAGGCGGACCTGATCGCCCTCGCGAAGAAGGACCGGAACAACGCCGAGCTGCACCTCCGGCTCGGGTTCGTGGCCATCCGGCTCGGCGAATTGACCGCCGACAGCAGTCGCGAGGTCGCCCGGCGTCACTACGACGAGGCCGGTGGCGAGTTCGAATGGGCGATCCAGGTGAAGCCCGACTGGCCCTACGGCTGGTATGGCCTCGGCCTGGCGGAGCTGGGGGTCGGCGATTCCGAGGTGTCGCTGGTCGAGGGGATCCAGACGATGCTGGGACGCGACGCCCTGACCCGATCGGCCAATGCCTTTGCCAAGAGCGCCGAGGTCGATCCCGGGTTCGTGGCCGGACTGGTCGAGCTCAGCAATACCGCGCTCAAGCAGCGCATCAACGCCCGGATGGATGTGGCGCTCGCGGCGACGCGCCGAGCCTCGCGCACCGCCTCTGCCGGGTCACCCGCGGTGCTCCTGGCCCGGGGGCGGGTGGAGCGAGTGGCCGGCAACCTCGACTCCTCGGCGGCGGCACTCACCCGGCTGCTCGACCGCGACAGCACCAATGCGATGGCTCGCTACGAGCTGGCCCGGACCAGCTTCCTGCTCGGTGACCCCGAGGCACCGTCGCTCTGGTACCGGGCCCTGGCCGACGCCGACAGCGCCACCCTGGCGCTCTATCGCGACGATCTCGCGACCATCTTCCCCGATTCGACCCTGTCGTCGTTCGATCGCGACAACCCCGAGGACCGGGTCCGACTGGTGCACGAGTTCTGGCGTCGCCGCGACGACGACGAACTGCACCCGCACGGCGACCGCGTCGCCGAGCATTACCGGCGCCTCGATGTGGCCCGGCGCAACTACCGCCTCGTGAGCGAGCACCGGCAGTACGGCATTGCCGAGCGGTATCGCTCCGGCCAGACCGAGTACGACGATCGCGGGATCATCTACATCCGGCATGGCGAGCCGGATGATCGGGCCCAGTACAACGCCCCCGGCATCGAGCCCAACGAGTCGTGGTACTACCATCGGGAGAGCGGCGACCTGGTCTTCCACTTCGTGGCGCGACAGGACGTGCAGGACTACCGGCTGGTGGAGTCGCTGTTCGATGTCCTCGACTACGCCTCGACCCTCGCGATGCGCGACCTTGACCGGCTCGACAGCAACGACCCGACCTCGGCCGATCTCCGTCGGCACATCGAGGGATTGCTGCTGTCGCGCGAGCCGTTCGACCCGATCTACTCCCGACTCTTGAGCGCCGGGCGCGGCGCACGCGACCAGCTTCTCACCGAGGAGCGGGCCGCCGGCCGCCGGGCGATCGCGATCGGGACCACGACCGATTCGTGGCCGTTGGACCTCGGTGACGTGATCGATGCCACGGTCCAGGTGCTCGCGGTGGGGAGCGATGTTGGTGGACCCGAGCTGCAGGTGGCCTTCGCAGTTCCCGGGCGTGGTCTCGCGCCGCGTGAACTTCCCCAGGGCTTCGCGTATCCGGTGCGGATCCGCGCCTCGGCGTTGTCGCTCGACGGGACCACGGTCGGGCTGGCCGATACCACCCGCAGCTTCCTCACCACGGCGCCACTCAGCGAGGATCAGGCGCTCCTCGGGCGGTTGCCGATCCACGTGCCGCCAGGGATCCTCACGGTCCGGGTGGCAGTGCAGACCGACGCCGGGGGGCTGATCACTGACCGGGACACCGTGCGAGTCCCTTCGCCGCTCGGCCCCGACCCCGGCCTGAGCGACCTGGCGGTCGGGACCCGGTCGATCAACCTGCACTGGACGACGCCCGGCGGTGACACCGCCTGGGTCTCGCCGCTGGCACGGTTCCACCGCAGCGAGCCGCTCCAGCTCTATTTCGAGGTCACCGGGCTGGCGCCGGGTCAGCCGTACGAGCTCGAGCTCACCGTGAGGCGCACCGGCGGCGGGTCGATCTTCCGGCGGATCTTCGGTGGTGGCACTGCCGTGAAGCTCCAGTCCCATCAGGTGCATCCCGGTGGGATCGAGCGGATCGAGCGCGAGCTGTCGCTGGAACGCGTCTCGCCGGGCAACTACGACATGCAGGTGCGCGTCCGGACCGACAACGGACGGGAGGTCACACGGCGACGACGCATCGAGGTCATCGAGTGACCGATCGCCTCGGTCGTCGGGTCCTCGGCACGTGCTGCCTGCTGGGGCTCCTTGCCGTGCCGCGGCATGCCGCGGCGCAGCGGCCGCCCGATCAGGCGCCGTTCAGGGCGCTGCACGATTCGCTGGCCACCATCACCAGCGAGGCGCTGCTCGACTCGATCTTCCGCGCCCAGAAGGTCCTCGCCGATCAGAGCCGCGAGGATCCCGCCCAGGAGTTGCGGCTGGCCCTGGCCGCGCTGCGGCTCGGCGAGGTGGCCGACGAGAACCGCTACATCAAGCTGGCCTCCTCCGTCTTTGCCGCCCTTACCGAGGATCATCCCGAGTTCGACATGGCGTGGTACGGCCAGGCGCGCACCGACCTCGACCAGGCCCACGGATCGCTCTCCTTCGGGATGGCGCGAATGCTCGGACTCGACCCGATCCGCAGCATCGTGGCGGACCTGGTCCGCTCCACCGGCGCCGACTCGACCGACTACTACGGTGTGGTGCAGATCGGGCATCGCGCGCTGCGCACCCGCGATGTGCTCGACGAGGAGACGGCGCTTCGGGCGTTGCGCCTGATGCCGGCGCGCGCGATGGTCCGCGACGCCGAGGTGGCGCTGGTCCGGGCCCGGATGGAGCGCGAGGTTGGCGACAAGGACTCCGCCACTGCCGTGACCGAGCGGGCGGCGCGCCTCCATCCCGACGATCCGTTGGTGCTCCGTGCCCAGGCCCAGATGCGTTTCGTGGTGGGCCGTAGCGACGGCGCAGGCCCATGGTATCGTGGCCTGGTGCGGGCCCGCGGCGAGGCGCTGGCCCGCTACCGGCGTGATCTCGAGATCGCGGTGGCCGACTCGGTGATGGCGGTCTTCGACACCATCCCCGCCGCCGACCGAGACACCCTGATCAAGGCCTACTGGGCGTCGCAGGATCCCGACGGCCTCCCCACCGCCGACGACCGCCTCGCCGAGCACTACCGTCGACTCGAGTACGTGCGGCACCACTATGTGCGGACCACCGTCCGCGCCGCCAATCGGATGTTCGAGCTCGACACCCTCGGCACGGCGGCCTTCGACGCCCGCGGTGAGGTGCTGCTCCGGCATGGCTCGCCCGACCTGCGCACGGCGATCGGCTGGACCGACGGTCCCGAGGTGAAGGTGACGCTCCGGATCGTGGGCATGCCGCCCAATGAGTCATGGGTGTACCACGACACCCATGCCGGTGACCTCTTCTACCATTTCGTGGCGGAGCGCAAGGACAGCGATTTTGTGTCGGTGCCGAGCATCCTCGATGTGATCGCTCGTTCGTCGCAGTTCCGGCGGTTCCGCAAGGGCGACGACCCGTCGCAGGAGATCACCAAGACCTGGGGCGCCGAACTGGTGTCGGCGGTCGCCCAGGAGGTGCTCCGCTCGCGGCAGGAGCTGAGCCCGCTCTACACCGAGATGATCAACCAGGGATTGCGCGGGGCCGACTCGCTCCAGACCCTCGAGCGGGAGATCGGCGAGCGCGCGCTGCTCAAGCCCTACAGCTACGAACTCGGGTTCGAGCTGCCGATGGACGGAGCGATCGACGTCCTCGCCGTCGGCTCGGATCGACGCGGGCCGGTGCTGCAAGTGGCGTTCGCCGTGCCGGGTCGCGACATCGTGCCCGAGCGACTGCGCACCGGCGCGATGGCCTATCCGATCCGGATGCGCGTGGGCGTGCTGGACCGCCACGGGACCATCGTGATGCAGGTCGATACCGTGCGGGGCTTCATCGCGGCACGTCGCCTCGGCAACGACCAATACCTCCTGGGACAATTGGCACTCAGGGTGCCGCCCGGCCGCTATGAGGTACGGGCCTCGCTCGAGTCGGGTCGTCGTGGCATGCTGTCGCGACCGACCGCGGTGCGGGTCCCCGCGCCGGGTGGCACCACGCTGGCGCTCTCCGACATCTCGATCGGTGCCCGCAGCGTGCGCATCCCCTGGGCGGTGACTGCGGCCGATACGGCGTGGGCGAATCCGCTGCGACGTTTCGTGGTCAACGAGCCGATGCAGCTCTATCTCGAGGTCAATGGCCTGGCGCGTGGCACGGCCTATCGCACTACCGTGGCGGTGGACCGGCTCGATGCACTGCCCGAGACCGGCACCACCTGCGGGGGCGGGGGCGGCATGCTCACTGTTGCCACCGATGCGACTGCCGGTGGCGGGGTCGAACGGGTCACCAGGACGATCGCGCTGGATCGACTCAAGCCGGCCGAGTATCGCCTGGCCATCACCGTCACCGCCGGGGACCATGTCGCCACCCGCTGTCGCAATTTCACGGTGGCGAAGCCGTGAGGCTCGCCTGCGCGTACGCGCTGCTGTTGCTGACCGTCGGACCGGCCGTGGCCGGGGCGCAATCAACCTGGGAGCGCGATGCGCTGACGCGATTGCGTGATTCGTTGCGCTTCTCGGCCGACACCAGTGGCATGCTGATGCTCGAGCGAGGGATGATCGAGGAGGCCAAGGCCGAGCGGTTCGAGGCAATGCATCACCTGCGGCTCGGCATCATCGCGTTGCGATTGAGCGAGCTGCAGCCCCGCGAGCCCCATCTCGATCACGCCATGAGCGAGTTCGAATGGGCCGCCGAGCTGCGACCCGACTGGCCCTGGCCCTGGTACGGGCTCGGGCTCGCCGAGGCACGCGGTCACGACCGCGCCTCGGGATTCGCCGGCGGACTGTACACGATGTTGGGACTCGACCGCGAGCGAGTCTCGGGTAACGCGTTCGCCCGGGCGATCGCGGCCGACCCCGCCTTCATCGACGGCCTGCTCGAGTTCGCCCGGGTGGCGCTCGACCAGCGGATCGACGCCCCGGTCGGGCCGGCGGTCGAGGCCCTCCGTGCCGCGACGGCGTCGAAGATCGGCTGGGATCCGGCCTTGCTGCTGGCGCGGGGTCGGCTGGAGCGGCTCGCTGGTCATCCCGATTCCGCCGCCGTGGTCCTGCGGCGCGCGGTGCTCCTGTCTCGCGCCCCCGCCGTGGCGGAGGTCGAGCTGGCGCGCACCCTGCCACTCACCGGACCGATCACCGGTCCGGCCGGTCGGCGGCGTCGCGAGGCGACCCATCGGGCCTACCAGATCGCCGCCGCCACCGACGACGGTGAGGCGATCGCGATGCTGCGGCGCGATCTCGAGCCGATCGCCGACTCGACCGAGCTGGCAGCGTTCGACGCCCTCACGCCCGCCGAGCGCCCCGTCTGGCTCGACGCGTTCTGGTCGGCCCGCGACGCGCTCGACTTGCGCGAAGCCGGATCGCGACTCGCCGAGCACTTCCGGCGCTGGGATGTGGCGCGGCGCGAGTTCCGGCTGCCGCCGTTCCGGCGACGCTATCGATGGGGCATCGAGACCTGGCAGAGCGGCGACAGCGAACTCGATGATCGTGGGCTGGTCTATGTTCGTCAGGGCGAGCCCTCGCTCCGGATCATCTGGCCCAAGTCGCGCCCCGCCAACCGGGTCGATCCGCTGACGCACAACTACGGCAACGAGTCGTGGCGCTACGACCGTCCCGATGGCGTCCTCACCCTCCACTTCGTGGCCCGCGACGACCCGGCGGACTATCGCCTGGTCGAGACCCCGCTCGAGCTCGACGTGGCGCTCGACCAACTCGAGCGACACGCCGACGAGATTCCCGGTCTCGAACGGGTGATCCGGGCCGGCGAGTACAGCGCCACCTGGGTCAGTGAAGATGTCCGCCGCAACGTGCGGGCCTCGATGGCGATCGCGACCCGGACCGATTCGTGGGAACGCCACTACCGCCAGATCCTCTCGGGCCGGGCCCAGTTGCTGGCAATCGGCGTGCGCGACGGCCAGCCGTTGGTGCACATCGTCTGGGCGATCGACGCCGGGGCCCTGCGGGAGATGCCGACCGCCGCCAGGGGCAGCGTGCCGGTCCACGTCCGCGCATCGTTCTTCGATCGGCGGGGTAGGGCGGTGGCCACCCTCGACACGGTCCAGTTTGTCGCCGTGCCAGGCCCGTCGGCGCGTCTGGTCGCCGCTCGGGCGGAGGTGCCGGTCGAACCGGGATCACTGCTGGTCCGGTTCGGGGTCGAACTCGATTCGACCCGCGGGATGGTCTTCCCGGTCGACTCGCTGGTGGCTCCCCATCCGGAGGCACCCGCTCTGGAGCTCTCCGCAGTGCTGCTGGGGCGGGCCGGGGCGTCGCTGCCGTGGCTGGTGACCCCAGCCGACACGGCGTGGCTCGACGCCGCGGGCGTCTATGCCCCCAACGACACGGTCACCCTCTACACCGAGGCCTACGGACTCGCCAGCGGGGCGCGGGCCCGCATCAGGATCAAGGTCACCCGCAAGCGGAGCGGGCTGGCTCGGCTCTTCGGCGCCCGCAGCACCGCGATCTCGGTGTCGGAGTCGGTGGTCGCCACCGGCGGCCGGCTGCCCTTCCGCCGCGAGCTGGCACTCCGCGGACTCGAACCGGGCAACTACGCCCTCGAGGTCACTGTCGAGAGCGGCGGCAGGACCATCGAACGGCGACGAGGGCTGGTGGTGGCGGAACGGTGAATGGTGAATGGTGAATCGTGAATGGGAAGTCGAGCCAGCCTCCCCATCCCCCATTCACCATTGACCATTGACCCGTGGCGTGCGAGCGTCCCGCCATGCCCACCATCGATCCCACCGCCTTCATCGCACCCAACGCCACCGTGCTCTTCGATGTCACCGTCGGTCCCCGCAGCTCGATCTGGTACGGGGTGGTGGTGCGGGGCGACACCGAACGGATCGTGGTGGGTGCCGACTGCAACATCCAGGACCTCTCGGTTCTCCACGCCGACCCCGGGGTGCCCTGCATCATCGGCGACCGGGTGAGCGTGGGGCACCGCGCGATCGTCCATGGCGCCACGGTGGGCGATGGGGCGCTGATCGGGATGGGGGCGATCGTCCTCAACGGGGCCGTGATCGGTCCCGGTGCCGTGGTGGCGGCAGGGGCCCTGGTCCCCGAGGGGAGGGTCATCGAGCCGGAGATGCTGGTTGTCGGCTCCCCCGCCCGGGTGGTTCGTCGGGTCGCTGGCGAACTGGCCCGGCGGCGCGAGGCCACCTGGCGGCACTACGCGGAGCTGGCGGGGAAGCACCGGGAAGACGGATGACCATCTGCCCTCCGTCGTTCCGTCCTCCGTTCTCCGTTCTCCGCTGACCGTTACGGCAGGGTCTCAAATGCACCGTCGATGTGGAAAACAGGCCTAGGTGGTTGTTCTGTGATGTGGATTGTCTTTCCATGCGTGGGTACTGGAGTTACGCGCTGTTGTGCCCTCCGGTGCGCTTCCCTACTTTGACTGTCCGCGCCGCTTCCCGGGGCTGGCCCCCACGGGCTTTCTGTTCCATGGCGACGCCTGCAACACCGTAGGAGAATTCGCGGTACCGCCGGCCTTGCCGGCGACACCTCAGGTCACTACCTGCACAATCTGGTGAGGCATCATGGCAACGTCTCCGTCTCGGGGGGCGGTCGAACTGTCCCCCAATGCGATCACTGTTCTCGAGAAGCGGTATCTGCTCAAGGACGAGACGGGGAAGCCGGTCGAGAAGCCCGAGGATCTGTTCTGGCGGGTCGCCCAGACGGTGGCGGCCCCCGATGCGCGCTACGGTGCATCCGATGGCGCGGTGGAGACCCTCGCCGAGGCATTCTACCAGGTGATGGCGAAGCGGCACTTCATGCCCAACTCGCCGACCCTGATGAACGCCGGTCGGCCGCTGGGCCAGTTGTCGGCCTGTTTCGTGTTGCCGGTCGAGGACACCCTCTCCAACGGGCACAACGGGATCTACGACACGCTCCGGGCGATGGCGCTGGTGCACCAGTCGGGTGGCGGCACCGGCTTTTCGTTCTCGCGGCTGCGGCCCAAGAACGACATCGTCCGTTCGACGATGGGGGTCGCCTCGGGCCCGGTGTCGTTCATGTCGCTCTACGACTCGTCGACCGACGTGGTCAAGCAGGGCGGCACCCGTCGGGGCGCCAACATGGGGATCCTCCGGGTCGATCACCCGGACATCCTCGACTTCATCGGCTGCAAGGACGACATCACCCGGATCACCAACTTCAACATCTCCGTCGGGGTGACCGACGAGTTCATGACCGCGCTCGAGCAGGGCGAGCGCTACACTCTCTACGATCCGCGCACCCGTGAGCCTGCCGGGATGCTCGAGGCGCGGGAGATCTGGCAGAAGATCATCCACGGTGCCTGGAAGACCGGCGAGCCGGGGATCTTCTTCATTGACCAGGCCAACCACTTCAACCCGGTGCCGCATCTCGGCAGCTACGAGGCGACGAACCCGTGCGGCGAGCAGCCGCTGCTGCCCTACGACGTGTGCAATCTCGGCTCGATCAACCTCGGCGCGTTCCTGACCGACGAGCAGGCAATCGACTGGGATCATCTCCGCCAGGTGGTGCACCTCACCACCCACTTCCTCGAGAACGTGATCGACGCCAACACCTATCCGTTGCCGGAGATCACCGACCTGGCCAACCGGATCCGCCGGATCGGCCTCGGGGTGATGGGGCTGGCCGACGTGTTCGTCCGGCTGGGGATTCCCTACGACAGCGACGAGGCGGTGGCGCTGGGCCGCAAGCTGCAGCAGTTCGTCGACGACGAGGCGAAGAACGAGTCGGAGCGGCTGGCAAGCATCCGCGGCGTCTTCCCCGAGTGGGAGCGGAGCATCTGGGGCCCCGACGCGACCTGCGCCCGCGACAAGGACGGCAACCGGATCCGGCCGATGCGGAAGCTCCGCAACTGCAACGTGACCACCGTGGCGCCGACCGGGACGATCTCGATCATCGCCGGCTGCTCGAGCGGGATCGAGCCGCTCTTCGCGGTGGCGTTCATGCGCAACCAGGCCGGCGTGCTGATGCCCGATGTGAACGGGGACTTCATCCGGATCGCCAAGGCCGAGGGGTGGCACAGCGACGACCTGATGCGGCGGATCGCCGAGGCCGGTCACATCCGCTTCGACGAGGTCCCCGAGCAGTGGCAGCGGGTCTTCGTGACCGCCAACCAGATCAAGCCGGAGTGGCACGTCCGGATGCAGGCGGCCTTCCAGGACTTCAACGACTCGGCGATCTCCAAGACGGTCAACTTCGCCAACGAGGCGACCGAGGAGGACGTCGAGAAGATCTACCGGATGGCGTTCGAGCTGGGGTGCAAGGGCGTCACGGTCTATCGCGACGGTTCGCGTGATTTCCAGGTGCTGTCGACCGGCTCGACCGCCAAGAAGGTGGCCGAGGACGCGACCCGGAGCGGTCGGAGCGAGGCGCGTGCCGACCTCGACGTGATGCGCGCCGCCGAGCAAGCCGAGACGGTGGAGGATGCCCGTGCGGTGGCGGCCGACGCCGCCGGCGAGCTGGCCGAGGCCCATGCCGAGATCGAGCGGTTGAAGCAGGCGGTCCACGAGCTCGAGAGCGAGAACCTGCAGCGGCGCCAGAAGCGGTCGCGGCCGGAGCTGCTGCGCGGCGCCACCCGCCGACTGCCCACCCCGCTCGGCGATCTCTACGTGACCATCACCGAGGACGACAAGAGCCAGCCGTTCGAGGTCTTCATGTCGCTCGGCAAGGCCGGCGGCGCGCTGATGGCCGATGTCGAGGCGATCGGGCGACTGCTGTCGCTCGCGCTTCGCTCCGGGATCCCGATGAAGGAGGTGCACCGCCAGCTGCGCGGCATCTCGTCGGACCGCGCCATCGGTCTCGGCCCCAACAAGGTGCTCTCGGTGCCCGATGCAGTGGGCATCGCGCTCGAGAAGTACATGGCCGACAAGCAGGGGGTGCAGACCGACCTGCTCAACACCACCGCCGAGAACGAGATCCCGAACCCGCCGGTGACCGTCACCCGCGAGAACGAGCAGATGATGCTCAAGGGCATGCCCGACACCCTGGCCGGCGCCTGCCCCGATTGCGGCTCGCAACTCGAGTTCGCCGAGGGGTGCATGAAGTGCCACATCTGCGGCTTCTCGGAATGCGGCTGATCCGGGTCGCCCCGCCCCCGAAGGGCGGCGGGGCCTCCTCGGCTGGCGAAGCATGACCGCCGCTTGACGGATGCGGTGCTGGTCACGGAATTGGTAGGGTGGCCGCACCCCCCAGCGGAACCCAGGCGGCCCTGGCCGGTAAGAGGACGACAGGACCGGGGGCCTCGAGCCCCCGAGCGAAAGGGGGATACCGACTCGCGGCGGTGCCCCCTTTCGTGCGTTTGCTGTCAGCCCCCGACCGGAGGACATGCCGATGCAACGCACCACGCTCTGTCTTGCCCTCGCCCTGGCCGCCTGCGCGACCGGGGAGCGTGCCGCACCGCTCGCGAGCAGCCGGGACAGCGCCGGGATCCGGATTGTCGAGAACGCCGCACCGGCGGTCGGGACAGCGGAGTTTGTCACCCTCTCGGCCGATCCGGTGCTGGTGCTGGGTCGACTCGATGGTCCCCGGGAAGAGCAGTTCGGCAGGACGGTCCACGCCCGGCTCATCGGGGATGGGGTGGCGGTGCTCGACGCCGAGAATGATCACATCGTCCTCTTCGCGCTCGACGGGAAGCTGCGCCGCACCATCGGCCAGGACGGCGAGGGTCCCGGCGACATGCGCCGTGCCAGTGAGATCATCGCGGTGAATGGGGATTCGCTGGTGTTGTGGGACTACCTGCTCCGGCGGGTGACCACCTTCGACACCGCCGGGACCGTCCTGGGGCTCGTGACCCTGCCACGTGGCACGATGCAGGAACAGAAGGGGATGCGGTTCACCATTGGTGTCAATCCGCGATACCGCCTGCCCGATGGCCGATTCGTGGCGACATCGATCGGGCGGATGCGGGTCAATCCTCCCACGGGCGTCTACCACGACAGTCTCGTGTACTGGCTGGTCGACGACGCCGGTGCCACCGATTCACTGGCAAAGCTCGCGGGGGCGCTCAGCTGGAATTTCGAGTTCCCGGGGCGAAGCGTGTGGTTCGACTCGGTGGCCTTCGCCCCCCGAGCGACCGATGCGTTCACCCATCGATCGTGGTTCCGGGTCGAAGGTGACCGCTTCGAGGTGATCGAGCGCGACTGGACCGCGACCGTGCGTCGCCTGATCCGGTCGGGGCGTGCGCGACGGCCGGTCAGTGGTCAGGATCGGGCCCGGATTCGCGAGCGGGAGGTGGGGAAGGAATCGGCCGAGAACCGGGCGGACGTCAACGAGATCTACGACTGGATGCCGTACCCGGACTCGATGCCGGCCTACGATCAGCTCGCTGTCGACGCGACCGGGCTCATCTGGGCCCGTGTCTTCCCCGACACGGCCACGACGGCGACCTGGGATCTCTTCGATTCCGATGGCAACCTGCTCCGCACCGCCCATCTGCCCTCGGACCTCGTGATCCGCGACATCGGTGCCGACTACCTCCTCGCCCAGCGCCAGGGTGAGCTCGATGAGCCGCTGGTGGTGCTCTACGGCATCACCAGAGGCAACTGATCCTCGGGGCCGGGCATGCTCCATAGCGCTGTCTTCCGCCGACTCGCGGCGGTGCCCCCTTTCGTGCGTATCCTGCGACAGCCCTGACCCCTGATCCCTCGCCCTCCCTCACCCGAGGTCCCTGCGATGCTCCTCGCCGCCCTCCTCGCCGCCACGGTTGCCGTCGCGCCACCGACCGACGACTACCCCAAGAATCCGCGGATCGACATCACCCACTACCGCTTCGAGCTGGGCTTCACCGACGCCGACGACACGCTCCGGGCCGAGGCGGTGGTGTCGGCGCGATTCGTGGCGAGTGGCGACTCGATGCTGCGGCTCGATCTGGTCCAGGCTCAGCGCGGCGCATCAGGGGCGCGGAATGACGGTGCAGTCGGTGCGGAGCGACGGGCACGACCTCGCGCTTCCGTCACGACGGCGATGTGCTGTGGATCCGGCCTGGGTCACGTCGCCACGGCGGGCGAGCGGGTCACCGTCCGCATCGCCTATCGCGGCCGGCCGGCCGACGCGCTGGTGTTCGGCCCCAACAAGTACGGCGACCGCACCATCTTCAGCGACAACTGGCCCAACCGCGCCCGCAACTGGCTGCCCACGGTCGACCATCCCTACGACAAGGCGACCAGCGAGATGGTGGTGACCGCCCCGGCGCACTACCAGGTCGTCTCCAACGGGATCCTGGTGGAGGAGACCGACCTGGGCGACGGGATGCGGCGCACCCGCTGGGTCCAGTCGGTGCCGATCGCGACCTGGCTCTACGCACTGGGAGTCGCCGAATTTGCCGTGGACCATCGAGCAGTCGTGCGTCGGGCGTGCCGATCCAGACCTGGGTCTACCGCGAGGATCGCGACGCCGGCTTCCATGACTTTGCCGAGCCGACCTGCGACGTGCTCGAGTTCTTCTGCGTCGCACATCGGCCCCTACAGCTACGCCAAGCTCGCCAACGTCGTCTCGCCGACGCGTCAACGGGGGCATGGAGGCGGCCACGTCGATCTTCTATGGCGAGGCGTCGGTGAGCGGCACCCGCGCCCTCACCTGGCAGAACGTGATCATCCACGAGATCGCCCACCAGTGGTTCGGCAACGCGGTGACCGAGTCGCGACTGGGACGACGTCTGGCTGAGCGAGGGGTTCGCCACCTACTTCACGCTGCTCTACCGCGAGCATGCGCGCGGTCGCGACGATTTCGTGGCCGGCCTGCAGGATGCCCGCGAGCGGGTGCGGACCTTCTACGCCGAGACCCCCGACTACCGGGTGGTCCACGATGGCCTCCACGACATGGCACAGGTCACCAACGGGATGACCTACCAGAAGGGCGCCTGGACGCTGCACATGCTGCGCGAGCGGCTGGGCGACGATGGCGTTCTGGCGCGGGATCCGGATCTACTACCGTGAGCATCGCGACGGCAATGCCACCACCGCCGACTTCCGGCACGCGATGGAGCAGGCCGCCGGCCAGCCGCTGGGGGCGTTCTTCGACCAGTGGCTCCGTCAGGGCGGCATCCCGGCGCTCGACGTGCGCTGGCGCCACGATGCCAAGGCGGGCGAGGTCGTGCTGACCGTGACCCAACAGGCTTCTCCGTATCCGTTCACCGTCGATGTGGACATCGCTGCGGTGCTCGAGGATGGCAGTCGGCAGACCGGCGTCGCCACCGTCGGTCCCGGCGGCTCCGCCACGATCCGGCTCGCCGCGAGTTCGTCACCGCGCGAGGTGATCGTCGACCCCCAGACGCGGCTGCTGGCCACGTGGACCGCGACTGAGGTCCGCTGAGGGGTCGAGCCGCCCCTTGACGAATCGGGGGCGATGCCGCGAATTGTGAGGGAGGCCGGGGGATTCGTCCCCCGAGCGAAAGGGGGAGACCGACTCGCGGCGGTGCCCCCTTTCTGCGTCCGGGGCTCAGGCCTGCACGGGTTGTCCCCGGACCACCCCCGGCGTCACTCCCGTCCGCCGCCGCACCGCCCGGTGCAGGTGACTCTGGTCCACGTAACCGGTGGCCGCGGCGATCTCGCCGATCGGGCGCCTCGTCTGCCGGAGCAGCGCGATCGCCAGCTCGACGCGGTGCTGCCGCATGAACGCGGCCGGACCCGTGCCATGCACCCGCCGGAAGACCCGGGCGAAGTGCACCGGGTGCACGCCAGCCTCGTCGGCGAGTTCGGCCACGGTCACCGGTGTCGACGGCGCGTCGAGCATCCGCTCGCGGGCGCCCGACAACCATGACGGCGCATCGCGGTGATCCCTGTCGGCCGTGGTCACGGCACCGAGCAGGTCGAGCGCACCGGCCTCGAGCGCCAGTGTCCCGGTGGCGGACCGGCCCAGGGTCTCCCGGGCCAGCCTGCCGGCGCAGCGCACCGCGTCGGGGTCGGTCACGGCGCAGGCCTCGCGGCGGAGTCGGCGTCCGGCACCGAGGCGGTCGAGCTCGCCGGCCTGCACCGAGATCGTGAGGAACTGGCCCCGGATCGGCCCACCGGTCGTCTCGAATCGGTCGCGGTGGGTGGTGCCCGGCGGATTGAAGATCAGGATCGGGTCGCTGGCAAGCGCTGGGGCGCCGCGGGCGCTCGATGCGTACAGGCCGTCCAGTACCAGCACGAAGTGGGCATCGTCGTGGCTGTGACGCACCACGGTGCGGACCGGATCGGCATCGCGGACGGCGCAGTCGAACACCCCCGCTCGCCGGGTGATCGCATGCCGACCATAGAATGCACCGAAGCCGAGTCGCATCGTGTCGTTGTTCTCCCGAGGTGATGTCCGTCCCGACGCCGACACCGGCCAGCGTGTTTCACCGATACAATACCCGTCTTCAGGGTGCTGCTACGCTCCCCGATCAACCCGGTACCGAGGATGCTCATGGTGTCTCGTCGCACACTGCTGGTCCTGCTGACATTCCTGCCCACGCTCGTCCATGCCCAGGCAAGGGGACCCGTCGGCCTCTGGGGCGGGGAGCTGGCAGGCGCACCGATGCTGGCAGGCCAACTGGTGCTCACCCGGACGGGTGGCTCGTGGCTCGCCCGTCTGGCCGGCCTCGAGGCCGCCTCGAGCTCGACCGGCGACTCGGCACTGATCGCCTTCCCGGCGGAGCAGGGGACGCTGCGACTCGGGGGCCTCGATCGTTCCGGTACGCCCCGGGCGTTCTGGATCCAGCCGGCCGGCGAGGGCCCCCCCTACGCGACACCGGTTCGCCTGGTCGCGGCCGGTGTTGATGTCTGGCGCGGCACGGTGGATCCGCTGCCGTCGCGCTTCTCCCTCTCTCTTCAGATCACCCGCGACAGCAGCGGCGGGTTGCACGGAGTCTTCCGCAATCCGGACTTCAACTGGAACGGTCGTGGCCGTGGCTACCGGATCGTCGAGCGCGACGGCGAGTTGGCCTTTCTCGATGCTTCCGGTCGCGAGCAGCTCGTCCAGCCATGGGACAGTGCTGGCGGCACCATCACCTTCGACTTCGGCACGCCACTGATCCTGACCAGGCGCACGCCGGAGACCGCGCCGGGCTTCACGCCCCGCATCGCTCCCGGTCGCTACGACTACCGCATGCCGGCCGATCTCGGCGACGGCTGGCCGGTGGCCGCCGCCGAGGCGGCTGGCATCGATCCGCGGCAACTGGAGGCGGTCGTTGGCGACATCGCCGCCGCCGATCCGGCCAGCGACACCGCGCCGCGCATCCACTCGCTGCTGGTCGCCCGCCACGGCCGGCTGGTGCTCGACGAGTACTTCCGCGGCTATGCCGCCGATCGGTTGCACGACCTCCGCTCGGCGTCCAAGAGTTTCACCTCGGTGATGCTGGGCATCGCGATGGTCGACCATCCGGCGCTTGGCCCGGCGACAACGCTGCGGAGCGTCTTTGCCGACGCGCCGATCGATCCGCCGGATCACCGTGGGGCAGCTGCTCACCCACAGCTCGGGCCTCGCCTGCGACGACAACGACGACGACTCTCCCGGGCTCGAGGACCGGATGCAGGAGGTGTCGCGCGACTGGTTCGGTTTCGCCCTGGCGCTGCCACAGGCAAATCCACCGGGCAGCAGCTATGCCTACTGCTCGGCCGGGATCAATCTCGTCGGCGGCGTGATCGCTGCGGCCACTGGCGCATGGCTGCCGGCCTTCTTCGACCGCACCGTGGCCGAGCCGCTCGGGATCGAGCGCTATGCGATGAACCTGATGCCCGACGGTCAGGGCTACTGCGGCTGGCGGGATTCGCCTGCGGCCGCGCGACTTCCTCAAGTTCGGCGAGGTGATGCTGCGCGGTGGACAGTGGCACGGGCAGCAGGTGGTGCCGGCCGCAATGGGTCCAGCGCTCCACCGCCCACCAGGTCGACGTGCCCGACGGATCGAGCGACGGCTTCGGCTGGCACCGGCACCTGCTGCGAGTCGACGGCCGCGACTACGCCAGCTTCGAGGCCAGCGGCAACGGGGGCCAGTTCATGCTGGTGGTGCCGACGCTCGACCTGGCGGTGGTCGTCACCGCCGGCAACTACGGGCAGTACCTGGTCTGGCGGCGGATCCGGACGGAGCTGATCGCCGAGGTGATCCGGGCGGCGGCCGCGCGCTGATCGGCGGCGGCCCGGTCCTCCTTCCCCCATCCTGGCAGTTTCGGCCGCCCCGGTGCGCTAGATTCACCCCGTGTCCGACACCTCACCCGACGCCGCCGCGCCCCGGCCGGCGGCTGCGCCGGCGGCCGCCGTGCATTCCGGCCGCAAGTACGACCGCTCGATCGTCGACGGGCCGTTGGCCCCCGCGATCTGGAAGCTGGCCTGGCCCACCATGCTGGCCAACGTCATCGGCGGCCTGCAGGGGATGGTCGACCAGATCATGGTCGGCCACTACGTCGGCTTCCGGGGCAACGCGGCGATCGGCGTCTCGACCCAGATCTTCATCGTCGTGGTCGTCTTCATCATGTCGCTCTTCACCGGGATGAGCGTCCTGGTGTCGCGCTTCGTGGGGGCCAACGACGCGATCAAGGCCGACCGCACCGTCTACCAGGCCTTCCTCACCGCCGTGGTGCTCTCGCTCGGCGTGCTCGCGCCGATCGGCTACTTCCTCTCCCCCACGCTGCTCGACTTCATCAACGCCGCCCCCGGCGGTGCAGGCCGAGGCGTTGCCGTACCTGCGGATCATGTTCGTGTACAGCCTGGGGATGCTGCTCTTCTACATGCTGGGCGGGGCGCTCCGGTCGGCCGGCGATGCCCGCACACCGATGGTGCTCGGCATCGCGATGACGGTCGGCAACATCATCCTCAACGTGATCCTGATCGGCGGGCTGGGGGCCGATCCCGGCGTTCGGCACCGCGGGCGCAGCGATGGGCACCGTGATCGCCTCGGCGATCGTCGGCGCCTACGGGATGTGGCGGCTCTGGCACGGCGGCTGGGTGGTCTCGTTTCCCCGCGGCATGGGCTATCGCCCCGACTGGAAGATCATCCGCTCAGCTCTTCCGGTTCGGGCTGCCGACCGGGATCCAGGGCATCGCGATGAACATCGGTGGTGTGCTGCTGCTCAAGTTCGTCGGGTCGCTGGCGATGAGCGCCGCGGCACAGGCGGCGTACGCGGTGAGCTACACCCAGCTCTTCTCGTTCGTCACCTGGACGTCGGTCGGGCTGATGGGCGCCGCCGCCACCGTGGCCGGACAGAACCTCGGCGCCAACCGGCCCGATCGCGCCGACGAAGGGGTGCACGTGGCCGCCCGCTTCGCCGGCATGGGGGCCGCGGCACTCGGCCTCGCCTTCCTGTTCCTCCCTCGCCAGTTGCTGGCGATCTTCGGCATGGACGATCCGGTGGCGGTCGACCTCGGCGTGCAGTTGCTCCGCGTGCTCAGCGGCTCCGGGATCTTCATCGCCATGGCGCTGTCATACACCGGCGGACTCCAGGGCACCGGCGACACGCGGAGCCCGCTCTACATCTCGATCATCTCCCAGATCGTGGTCCCGCTCGGGATCTGCTGGGGACTCCAGGCCGACCATCGGCCTGCAGGCGATCCACATCTGGTTGGCGATCCTCATCGGTCACGCCACCCGCTACACCCTGTCGCGACTCCGGTTCAGTCAGGGGAAATGGCGCGAGATTGCTGTGGAGTGAACGATGCCGGGGGCAGGGGCCTGCCGCCGGCGGATCGTCGCGGTGTCTGGGCAACGGCAGTCCGGGTGTGACGATTGCGATCGGGCACGGGTCCCCCGATCACCGTGGAGGAATCGCGATGATCCGTGCCAGAAGCGGTCGAAGGGCAGTCGTGGGATTGGCACTGTTGTCCGTGGCCTGTGTGGGGCCGACGACGGCAACCGACCCGGCAACGCAACTTGCCGCGTTCGCCGACGCGGCCGCGGCGGCGAGTACCGAACCGGTCGTGAGTGACCTCTTCCGATCGGCACCCTATGTGCACGGTGCGCTGTCGGCCGGTCAGGTGGGCTGCACCTGGACCTTTGTCCTCAGCACGCGGACATACGCGCCATCGTCGTGCGACAGCGAGGAGGACCATGTCCTCATCTACGCTGTCGCACTGCCTGACTTTCCTCACAACGGTGGCGCGTTTCTCTTCGGTGTCCCGTTGGTCGCGAGCGGCGAGTTCACTCGTGCTTCGGGGTGCCCGGACGGGTTCGAGCTCCGCGGACCAGCACGACCGGCGCTGATTGCCTGCCCGACCGGCGATCCGGACGACTGGTCCGGCATGCTGTTCACCACGGCCGGCAATTGGACCCTCGAGGTGAACCAAACCCCTATCGATGCGGTGCCGGCGCGGAAGCGATTCACCGTTGTGCTTCGTGGCTCCAACGGCGGCGTAGTGACACTCGAGGAGGATGTGTTCGTGGCGGCCGAGTATAGCGAGAGCCGGATGGAGGTTCGCCATGGCACCGCCGCGGTGGTGCTCGAGGGCTACGCCGGCGGGGTCGGTCCGGAGTACACTGCCAGCCGCAATGGCCGGCCGTTCGGCACGATCCGATGGGCCGGCAACGCCCACTTCTCCACCACCGATCCCGACGGTGGGGCGCTCTCCACCGCGGACGACCAGTTGATTCGCGATGCCCGTCGACTCCTCTCCGCGCTGGGGCGGATGGCAAGCTGGGGCGGCTCGCTCCTGCAGCAGCTCCGACGGTCATAGCACGACCGGGTGCTGTCAATCGGCTAGCGCCGTGCCGGCATCGCCGGCCGCATCTCCATCCGTGACACATGGGCCCCCTTCGGGTAGGCCAGCAGTTGCATCACCGCCTCGGCGATATCCTCGGGCTGCAGCTTCCAGTCGCGCTGCGGCGCCGTCTCGTGGTTGCCGAAGCCGGTGTTGACCGAGCCGGGCATGATCAGCGACACCCGGATGCCGTGCTGGCGCACGTCGAGCATCGTCGCCTCGGTCATCCCCACCAGGCCGAACTTGCTGGCGTTGTAGCCGCTGCCGCCGGCGAAGGTGTTGCGACCGGCCAGTGAACCGATGTTGATCACCCAGGCGCCGTCGTCGCCGCCGGCCGCCTCCCGGAGATGGGGCAGGGCGGCCTTGGTGCAGGCCCAGACGCCGCCGAGGTTGACGTCGATCTGGCTGCGCCACTCATCCCAGGTCATCTCCTCGACCGACTTGAAGAGCCCGAAGCCGGCATTGTTGATCAGGATGTCGAGGCGGCCCAGCGCGGAGGTGGCCTCCTCCACCAACCGGGTGCACGCCACCGGATCGCCGACGTCGGCCACCAGGCCAACCACCGGTGCCGCCGCCCCCTTGCCGAGTTCGGTGGCCGTCGCTTCCACCTCGGCACGGGTCCGTGCCGCGATCGCCACCGCGGCGCCAGCCGACACCAGCGATTCGGCCACCGCCCGGCCGATCCCCTTGCTGCCACCGGTCACCAATGCTGCCTTGCCCTGCAGGTTCACCGTCACAAGCGCCCTCCTGTCAGTTTGAGGAACTCCACTCGACTCAACCCCGGCGGCGGGCGGTGGGTTCCCGAAGTGCGGCGTTCACTCTTCGCCGTTCGCCGTTCGCCGCTCGCTGTAGATTGTCCCGATGCACTTCGCTGCTCCGCGTCCTGGCCTGGCCCTCTTCCTCGCCGCGCTGGTTGGTTGCGCGACGCCGCCGGCCCCGCCCGCCGAGGGCTACATTCCGGTCGAGGGGGGCCGGATCTGGTATGCCCGGATGGGTAGCGGGCCGGGCACGCCCTTGCTGGTGATCCATGGCGGCCCCGGCTCCTCCTCGTTCGGCCTCAAGCCGTGGGCGGCGCTCGGCGACGAGCGACCGGTCTATCGCTACGACCAACTCGGGGCAGGGAAGGCCGACCATCCCACCGACACCACCCTCTACACCGTCGACCGCTACGTTCGTGAGCTGCAGACGCTGCGCGACTCGCTGGGACTCGACCAGGTGATCCTCTATGGCCGGTCGTGGGGGGCCATGCTCGTCGAGGCGTACATGGCGACGCACCCCGAAGGAGTGCGCGGCATCATTCTCTCCTCGCCGCTGGTCACCACCGCCGCGTGGGAGGCCGACGCCGACACCCTGATCCGGCTGCTCCCCGACTCGGTGCAGCGGGCGATCGCGGTGCACGAGGCCGACGGCAGCTACGACGACCCGGCGTATCAGGCGGCGGTGAGCGCCTACTACGCCCGTCACCTGCGGCGCCAGCCGGTGCGCGACAGCGCCAGTGCCGACAGTGCCCACACGATGAGCGGGGCGTTTGTGTACAACTACATGTGGGGGCCGAGCGAGTTTACCGCGACGGGCACGCTCAAGCACTTCGACGCCACCGACTGGCTGCGCGGCATCACGGTGCCGACGCTGTTCCTCGCCGGCGAGTTCGACGAGGCGCGACCGACCACCGTCGAACGGTTCTCACACCTGGTGCCGGGGGCCCGCTTCGTGACGATTGCGGGGAGCGGTCACGTGACGGAGAACGACAACCCGACGGAACTCCTCCGGGTTGTCAGGGCCTTCGCAGGGACGATCGACGATAGACGATAGACGACCGGCCATCGCCCGTCAGTTACTGATGCAGCTCTCCCTTGATCTCCGGATCCTTCTTCTCGACCACGATCGTGTAGCTGGTGGCCATCGCCGCGATCGCGCCGAGGGCGACCCAGACCGGCAACAGCACCGCGCCGACCACGCCCACGGTGAGCGGGATCTCCATCAGGGTATGCCCTTCGTCGTTCTTGACGATGATCCGCCGGGCGTTGCCCTGTCGAATCAGTTCCTTGACCCGCTCCACCAGCTTCTCGCCGGGGACCTTGTGCTCTTCGGTTGCTGCCATGATTCCTCCCCTTGGTGTTGCAGAACGGTACGGGGAATGACCCCTGACAGTTTCAGGATGAAATGGTCGCGGTGCGATGGTGAATGGTGAACGGTGAATGGTGAATGGTGAACGGTGAATGGTGAATGGTGAATGGGAAAGCCGCCGGCCTTCATCGATCTTTCCCCGGCTCCGAGAAGGGTCACCCCCATTTCCCATTTACCATTCACCCTTCACCATTCACCCTAGGATTCCGCATGCTCCGAACGACCCTCGTGCTGGCCTGCCTTGCCTCCGCCCCGCTGGCCGCTCAGGAGCCGGTGCCGCCGGCCACCCGCAACTCGATCGTGGCGGTGGCGAAGCGGCTCTTCGACGGGATGCGAGCCCACGACTCGACGATGATCCGCTCGACCTTCGCGCCGGGGGCGATGACCTCGGAGCTGCCCCGTGCCGGCCAGCCGCTGGCCTTCGAATCGCCCGACCAATTCATCGCCCAGGCCGGTCGGCCCGGGGCGCCGTGGGACGAACAGATCTTCGACCCGGTGGTGCAGGTCGACGGCGACCTCGCCTCGCTCTGGGTGTTCTATACCTTCTCGCTCGGCGACCAGTTCTCCCACTGCGGAGTCGACGCCTTCCAGCTGATGCGCCTGCGCGGTGAGTGGAAGATCGCTTTCCTGGCCGACACCCGGCGGAAGACGGGGTGCGAGACGGCGGGGAAGCGCCGGGTCGAGTGAGGGCGCGGGAGGATGGGCGGCGCTCCTGGCGCCGCCGGTCCGCTCGCGGGCCGGCCGATCTTCTCCCCGAGGCCGGAATCGGCCGCGCCGCAAGCGACGCGGCTGCATCCTCCGTCCTCCGCCCTCCGTTCTCCGTTCTCCGTTCTCTCCGTTCTCCGTTCTCGATTATCTTCTCCCATCACTTCCACCCCGGGGATGCTGTATGGCCGACCAAGAGATGGCGCCGATCTCGCCCGAACGCGCTGCCCAGGAGCTCCGCAAGATCTCGCTGGCCCACCGCAACGGTGAGCTGAAGGCCAACGAGTACGAGCACCGTTTCGCGCGCACGATCCAGGAGCTCCGTGACCGGCAGATCTCCGGCACCCGCGCGGAGATCATGGCGGCGCTGGAGCCGCTGCGGCTCGAGGGGGCGGTGACCCCGGTCGAGTGGGACCGGTTCACCAGCCAGCTCGGACTCGCCTGAGGCTTCGTCGATGGCGGTGATGTCCCGTCGGCCGACGCCGACCGTCCGGATCGGATCCGTGGCGGTCGGCGCGGCGCATCCGGTGGTGGTCCAGTCGATGACCAACACCGACACCGCCGACGTGCCGGCCACCAGCCACCAGGTCGCCGAGCTGGCTCGGGCCGGCAGCGAACTGGTCCGCGTCACGGTCAACAACGAGGCGGCCGCGGCTGCCGTTCCGGCGATCGTCGAGGGGCTCGCGGCGATCGGGATCACGGTCCCGATCGTCGGCGACTTCCACTACAACGGTCACCTCCTCCTCACCCGTTATCCCGATTGCGCCCGCGCGCTCGCCAAGTACCGCATCAATCCCGGCAATGTGGGTGGCAAGCGACACGACGAACACTTCCGGGCGATCGTCGAGGTGGCGATCGCCAACGACAAGCCGATTCGGATCGGGGTCAACTGGGGCTCGCTCGACCAGGCATTGCTCACCGAGTTGATGGATGCCAACGCAGCGGCCGGGTCGCCGCGCGATGCCCGCGACGTGACGCTGGAGGCGATGGTCGAATCGGCCTACCGTTCGGCGGCGGCCGCCGAGGCAATCGGCCTGGCCCACGACCGGATCATCCTCTCGGCCAAGGTCTCGGCGGTGCAGGACCTGGTCGACGTCTACGGCCGCCTCGCTGCCCGCGGAGACTACCCCCTCCACCTCGGCCTCACCGAGGCGGGGATGGGGATGAAGGGGCAGGTGGCCAGCGCGCTGGGGCTCGGGCTGCTTTTGCAGCAGGGGATCGGCGACACCATCCGGGTCTCGCTCACCCCCAGGCCGGGGGGCGACCGGACCGAGGAGGTTCGTACCGCCCAGCAGATCCTCCAGTCGCTCGACATCAGGCATTTCACCCCCCAGGTCACCGCCTGCCCGGGGTGCGGCCGGACCACCTCGACCTTCTTCCAGAGCATGGCCGAGGAGATCCAGGGCCATCTGGCCGAGCGGATGGCGGCCTGGCAGGGCCAGTACCCCGGGGTGGCCGAGCTGCGGGTGGCCGTGATGGGCTGCGTGGTCAACGGCCCCGGGGAGTCGAAGCACGCCGATATCGGGATCTCGCTCCCGGGCACCGCCGAGGAGCCCCGGGCGCCGGTCTACGTGGATGGGACCCTCCGGACGACACTCAAGGGCGACCGGATCGTGGCCGAGTTCCTGACGATCCTCGACGACTATGTGGCGAGCCGCTATGGTGGGTCCCCGGCTGGGGTCTAGGCCCGGCTCTTGCGGAAGTTGCTGCGGTTCCTGATCTTGTAGAGGTCTTGTCTCCCCGCTACTCCACTTCGAGGTCGATCCCCGATGTTCCAGATGCGACGGTATCCTGCGGCCCTCATTGCCGCTTTCGCGCTCGTGCTCGGCGCCTGTGGCGGCAACACGCCGACGACCACGTCCGATCAGGCCGGCGGATCACTGAGCGACAACCCGCTGATGATCTCGCTTACTCCGGGCACCATGGTGTTCGAGTCGGCGACCGCGACGCCTCCGGCCCCCCAGATGTTGATGACTCAGGGTCTGGTGGCGATCGGCTCAGCAGTCGAGTTCGGGGCGATCCAGTACAGCGATGCGGTCACCCCGTGGCTACACGTCGATCCGCGGTCGACCTTCCAGCGCGATCCGCTGGCGTGGCTCAACACCGTGAGCATTGATCAGTCGGCCTTTGCCGGCCTGGCCGACGGGGTATACACCGCGCAGATCCCGGTCATCGTTCGGGCGGCGGTGAACACGCCCCAGATGCTCAACGTCGCGCTCTGCAAGGGCAGCACGTCGTGCATCTTCCCCGGCTCCGATGTGGACGCCGAGCTGACGGTCGGCGATCCGACCTGGGACCGGGGCAGCACGCTGAACAACAGCGGTACCTACCCGTACGACGACTATCAGCTCTTCGTGCCGGCCCACACCGTGGTGTCGGTCGAGGTGATCGGCGGCGACTGTGACGGGAGCTACACCCACGAAGACAACTATGTGTACGTCTTCACGACGGGTGGCGCCTTCGTGAGCTCGAACGACGATGGTGGCTGTGGCAACGACTCGTATGTCGAGTTGACCAACAGCACCGGATCGCCGGTGGAGTATCTGGTTCGGGCGACGTCATACGGGAACCCGGCCAGCCCGTCAGGCCGCGAGTACGGTACCTACCACGTCAAGGTGACCTCGATCGGGGCTGCGCTGCGCGCGATGCCGACGCCCGAGCCCGGCGACAAGCCGACGGTCGAGCAAGACTGACCGATTCCGCTCCGATGAACCGCCCCGGCCAGCACGGCCGGGGCGGTTCGTTTTGCAGGCCGGTGCCACGCTAGATTGCGGTCGTGCTCGATCCCTCGCTCGACATCGCCCTGCAGCAGCGGCCACTCGCCGCGCTGGGCGTCCTCTTCCTGGCCGGGGTGGCCACCTCGCTCACCCCGTGCATCTACCCGATGATCCCGATCACCGCGGGCGTGCTGGGTGGCAGTGCCAGCGTGGGGCGATCGCGCGGCCGCACCGCACTCTTGACCGGCTGCTACGTGCTGGGGCTGGCGCTGGTCTATGCCAGCCTCGGTCTGGTGGCGGGGCTCACCGGGTCGCTGTTCGGCACCATCTCATCGAATCGCTGGGCCTACCTCGCCTTCGGCAACCTGCTGTTCCTCGCCGGCCTGGCGATGCTCGACGTCTTCCCGGTGGCGGCGCCGCGGCGGCTGGTGGCCTGGGCCGGCCGGATCGGAGGTGGCAGCCCTGGTGGCGCGCTGCTGCTCGGCGCCACGTCGGGGCTGGTGGCGGCGCCGTGTGGTGCCCCGGCCTTCGCCGCCGTGCTCACCTGGGTGGCGAGCACCGGCAGCGCCGTGTGGGGCTTCGCCTACTTGTTCGTCTTCTCGCTCGGGATGACCGCGTTGCTGGTGGTGGTCGGCCTCACTGCCGGCTCACTCGGGGCGCTGCCCAGCGCCGGTCGCTGGATGGTGGTGGTCAAGCGGGTGGCCGGCGCGGTGATCCTGCTGATGGCCGAGTACTACTTCGTCAAGGCCGGGATGGTCTGGTGAATGGTGAATGGTGATTGGGACTCTGCTGCCGCGTCGCTTGCGGCGCGGATCCTCTCGCGAATGGTGAAGGGTGAATGGTGAAGGGTGAATGGGGGCCTGCTGCCGCGCCGCTTGCGGCGCGGATCGTCCTCGTCGCGACGCTTGTGATGCTCGCCCCCCCGCTGGCCGCGCAGGCGAAGGTCGGCGAGGCGGCCACGCCGATCACGGTGGCGGCGCTCGACGGCAGCACCGTGCGTCTCGACGCCAAGGTGGCCGGACGACCGATGCTGGTCGAGTTCTGGGCCACCTGGTGCGAGGTCTGCGCGGCGCTGATGCCGACGCTGCGCGAAGCCCATCGCACCTATGGCGACCGGGTCGACTTCTACGGCGTCAACGTGACGGTCAACGAGTCGCGCTCGCGGGTGCGGCGCTGGGTCGAGCGTGAGCATCCTCCCTACCGGCCGCTGTATGATGCAAGCGGACTTGCCGTGCGGACCTTTCGGGCGCCGGTAACGTCCTACGTGGTGATCGTCGATGCCGACGGCGTGATCCGTTACACCGGGGTCGGCAAGGATCAGGACCTTTCCGGCGCCCTCAGCAAGGTGGTATCTCGATGACCCGACGCTGGCTGCTCTCCCTCGCTCTCCTCGCGGCGATACCCTCTGCCGCGGCCCAGGCCCAGAACCACGCCGCCGCGCCGGTGACCATCCGGCTCCGGGTGGCCGATGACGTGCGACCGGGGCACCAGGCCCCGCCGGTGGTGCTCCCCTATGCCACCCGTGACGGTGCCGGCCCAGCCGACCAACCGTTCGATCTTCGCAAGGAACTCGGCCGGGTGGTGGTTTTGGCGTTCTACCCGGGCGACTTTACCCCGGGATGCACCGCCGAGTGGCGGGCGTTCCGTGACCGGGCGGCATCGCTCTTCGGGTCCGACGTGGTCGTGGCCGGGGTCTCGGTCGACTCGATCGAGAGCCACATCCGCTTCGCCCGGGAGCTCGACCTGCCGTTCAAGCTGTTGAGCGACCCGCACCTGGTGGTGGCCCGGCGCTATGACGCCGCCGATGGTGACCAGGCGCGGCGCATCGTGGTCGTGGTAGGGCGGGATGGCCTGGTCCGCTATGTCGATCCTGCGTTCGCGGCCCTCGATCCCCAGAGTTATCTCCATCTGGGCAAGGCAGTGGAGGCGGCCCGCAAGGAGGGGTGATGCGCAGACGCAGTGTGGCGGTGCTGGCCGGGATGGTGATGGTGGGGCTCGTGGCCCGGCCGGCGCCTGCCCAGGTGAGCGAGCAGCTCTGGCGCTGGATCGGGGGCCAGGGCGGCTTCTGCGTCTGGTATCTGGCCGACCCGGAACTGGCCACCCAGCTGGTCCCTACCGGCACCCAGCTGCGAACGGTGACCGAGACCAGCGGCCTGCCCCCGATCCTGTTGCGCATCGTGCAGGATGAACCGCGGTTTGCCAGCTGGATCCCGGGCTCGGTCTGCATTGGCCTCTATGCCGACGTGGCGTCGGACGGCGTCCCCCAGGGGCACATGGAGGAGAAGCGGCCGGTGCTGCTGGCACTGACGGCGCTGGCGGCCCACGATCCGGCCGGCCAGCCGGAGGCCGACTGGTATCTCCGCGAGATCGGGCTCGACGCCGGTCACCTCGACCGGATCGCCTCCGACGCCGAAATCGGGTCCCAGCACCGGGAACTGCGGACTCGCAGCGGGCTGCCCGGCGAGGACGACAAGTGGGAACTGTCGCTCGACGGGGTGAAACTGGCGTGGTCAGGCCACCCGAGCGGCGAGAAGCGTGTCGGATCGACACGTTCGATGTCCTTCGGATACGTCGGGGAGCGGAATTCTCGCTGGTTGGTGACGGTCCGGACGGCGCCAGAGCAGGAGCAGTCGCAGGTCGGTGCGCTCCGAGTCGAGGGCAAGAACCTCCTCGCGCAGGCACTCAAGTCCTCGCCAATCCGCACCGTTGGGCCCCTGGAGACCGGTGGTGAGTTGACGGTCTCATTTCGCCGGGAAGCGCCGGCGCCCCGCTAGGCCCCTCCCGACCAATTTGTGCACGGCTCTTGCCTTACCCGGTACCGGCCTCGTGTGCCGGCGACCCTGCCTAGGCGGTGGTCCGGTGGCCTCGAGGTTCGTGGGGAAGGGCTCCAAGTTGGTGCAGTTCAAGCAGTTGACCAGATATGGCCCGGTCCCTACGTTGTAGTGCTGGCCCCGGCTTCCGACCGGTCGCGCAAGGCGTGACGGGAGGATGCGGGTGTCGGAACGACGCGGTCATCGGGGAGGTAGCGTCGTCACTGGTTCTCGCAGCCCCGGCATCGCCCGTGCGAGTTGTCAGTATCACGGGCCACACGCAGCACCGCAGGATTGCAGGAAGTGTCGGACCAGGAAGTTCTTGGCCCACATCACCACCATTGGGGGAGTGAATGATCAAGTTTTATCGCAGCCTGATGATGGCTGGCATCGTCACCTTGGGCCTCTCGGCCTGCGGCGACGATCTGACCATCACCGAGGCGCCGCCGTCGCCGCCGCCGGCGGAGACCCCGAACATCACCACGTTCTCGGTCTCTCCGACGTCCGCGACCATCGCCCCGGGAACCTTCGTGCAGGCGTCGGCGACGCTGATCACGAAGCCCGGCGTGACCGGCAGCGTGACCTGGGAAAGCAGCAATCCCGCCGTCGCGACTGTTGACGCCACCGGTCTGATCAGCGCGGTTGCCGAAGGCGCCGCCGTGGTCACCGCCACCGCGACCGCCGGGGGCCAGTCGGCCTCGGCTGCTGTTGGTGTGACGGTCCGGCCGATCCAGCCGGCACAGGTCTCGATCAAGAGCATCACGACCGGCCTGACGAACCTTCCGGTGAACATCAGCAACGTCTTCGGCCAGATCGAAGTCACGCTGAACTTCAACCCGGGTGAGCAGATCGTCGACTCCGTCGCGGTCTTCATCGGCAACGATCGGGCGGCGAAGCAGTCCTACGCCACCTCGCCGTCGGCCGGCGACATCGTGCTCTCGATCAACACCGCGAACTTCACCAAGAATCCGACGGCCGGTACCACCGACGTCGACTTCACCAATGGTGCGACGACGATCTCTGCCGCGGTCTACCCGCGCGGGGCCTCGGCGACTGCCACCAACTCGGTGCAGATCGTGCTGAACAACGCCGACAGCTGGGCGGCCGACATGTCCGCTCCGTCGACGACTGCCAACAACGGCGCCGGCCTGACCTACTGGGGCGGCCCGACCAATGGCACCGTCTCGGCCACGCTGTACCCGGTGATCTACACCTCGGGCCGGTCGATCTCGACCGTGACCTGGTCGGTGGCTGGCTGCCCGACCGTGGTGCAGACTGCGCTGCCGTTCACCAACAGCTGGGGCTACACCGCTGACGGTGCCGGCAACGTCGTGCGCTGGCTACGAGTGGACCGGTGGCGCTCGCGACAACGTCGCGGTCATCTCGGCCAACGACAACGCCAACAACTCCTACGCGACGACCCCGCTGATCGCCAACACGGTGGTCCTCGGCTCGACGCCTGACTCGCTGCGCCTCGACTATGCGGCGCCGTCGGTCAGCACCCCGTCGATCGCGCGTACGGCCCCGGCCGTCACCGGCTGGATCAACGCGTCATTCAACTTCATCAACTTCTCGTCGTCGGATGCGGGCGTTGGTCTCAACGCCACCCGTGACCGCGCCGTGACCTACTCGGCTCCGAACTGCGGTGGCGCTGCTGGCGTCGCCATGCCGAGCGGCACCGGCACCGACATTCCCGAGTGCTCCGCCAATGCTATCGGCGGCGCCCCGGGCCTTGGTGGCACCGCGCCGTACACCGTCAAGGGTACGGAGTCGGACCGCCTCGGCAACGTCGGCACGTCGTGCGCGACGCACGACCTTCGGTGTCGACAAGACCATGCCGTTGATCCGCTGGGGCATCTGCCTCGGCCGCTCCGGTTCTCGATAGCGCGGTCAGCGCCGACACCGTCTTCGCGACGGCCAAGCCGACCACCGAGGAGTGGCGTGCCGAGTTCATCGACCTGGGTGTCGCGCCGGCCGGCTTCTCGGCCACCGCGCAGCGGCATGCGCTGTCGATGGCCAGCCACGTCAACAATGCTGGCGCCTGCATCATCGGTACCGGCTCGATCGGTGCTACCTTCGTGACCGCCCCGGCGTGCACGATGGCGGCGGCCACCTTGGTGCCCTGCGCACCGACGGTTGGCTGGCCGGTATGTCCGTGGCGGTGCCTGACAGCGAGGCATACTACGGCTACACCACCAACGTCACCGACGCGTCGGGCAACACCACGGCGTCGCTGTTCCGCAAGGCGCTGGTCAACACCGTGTCGCCGTTCGCGAGCCTGCTCGCCTCGGTGTCCGGGACGATCGGTTCCTCGGCGATGACGTTCACGGCCAACATTGCCGACTCGGTGGAAATCTCGGGCTACTCGCTGCAGATGGAGTACCCGAACTTCGCCAACCTGACGTGGGAGCCGAGCTTGACTCGGTTCGTTACCCGCGGGTGGATGTCGGCGCGATGTTCGACGACGCGATCACCTCGCCGTACACCGGCGGGTTGACGCCGGCCACCGGTGCCCCGTTTGTCCGGGGTGTCGAGGCTGTGACGGCTGCGGCCTTCCCGGCGCTGAACGTCGCTGCGGCCCCGACCGCGCTCAAGCCGACCAGCGCGTCGGCGTGGGCCTGGAACTGGGGTGGCGTGGTCGGCATGGGTACGCCGGCTCCGACTGCCACGGGCGTTGTGACCCTCCCGGCCCTTCTGGTCGAGGATGGCGTCACGTTCAATGCCTACAACACGGCGAATCCGACCACCCAGATCACGCACTTCCGCGTGATCCCGACGGTGGCCACGACGAGCCAGTTCGGATCGGTCGTCCCGCTGCGTGCGCAGCTGGCGTCGAACAGCAACAACCCGAACCCGCCGTTCGCTCGGGTTGACTTCTACCGCTGGGATGGCGCGTCGGCCTGGAACTACCTGGGCAGCGCGACCACCGCGGTCTACTCTGACCAGGGGACCTACCGGTCCTACGTCTGGTCGCTCCCCGACGGCTCGTTCGTGGACGACTGGACGGGCACGGCGCAGACTGGCACCGTGAGCGGCGATGTGATGGCTGCTGTGGGTGTGACTGCGGCTGGCGACGGTATCGTTGCCGGTGCGATGATGACCCCGTGATCGAAGCCTGATCACACTGCAGGACAACGGCGGCCCCGGGAGCGATCCCGGGGTCGTCGTTTTTTGTGGGCGACAGGCGACAAGCGACAAGCGACGGGCGACGGGCGACAAGCGATCTAGTTGGGGCGACTACGTTGCCAGAGCCGAAGGCACATCGCCCGGGACTGCCCCGCGATGATGGGCAGCTCGCCGGTCGGGACGTTGAGTTCGGTCAGGAAGTCGACGATCGCTACGGTCTCGACAGCGGAGCCAAGGGCGATCCGGAAATGGGATCGACAGCGCGCCCCGGGTCCGCTGGCGTGTCCCTCTGCCAGGTTCAGCGGCACCGAGAGTGCCGCTCGGCGCAACTGGTCATAGACACAAGCATGCTTTGGGGACCAGTGGCGATCCGCCAGAGCGAACACCCCCTTCGCCACTCGATCTGCAGCTTGCCAGGCGCGCAGGCCACGATAGTCACTCATGGAGTCATGCTGCCGGCGGGCAGCCGGGCCCGCCACACAATAGAGCGCCGCGGAGGACCTTTCCCCGCGGCGCTTGTCGCTTGTCGCCTGTCGCCTTTCGCCTGTCGCTATCCCTTCAGGGCCTCCCGCGTCAGCTTCTTCCCCAGCTCCACCCCCGGCTGGTCGAACGGGTTGATCCCGTACCAGGCCCCGGCGAAGCCGGCGGCGCACTGCAGGAACATCAGCAGTTCGCCCACGTGGCGCGGGTCGACGGTGTCGAGCTCCAGCGTCATGCTCATCCGCCCGGCGGTGCGGAGCGCCTCGCGGGTGGCCTGGAGTTCCTGGTCGAGCAGCTCGCCGAGCGAGTGGCCCCGGAGGTAGCCGAACGCCTCCTCGCCTGTCGCCTGTCGCCCGTCGCCAGCGGGAATCTCCACCATCCCCACCGTGTCCTTCACCCGCACGAAGGTGATCGTCTTGTCGAACGGTCCCTCCATGAAGAGCTGGACCTGGGAGTGCTGGTCGGTGGCCCCAAGCGCGGCCACCGGGGTGGGACCGCGGAAGACCTCGCGCCCCTCCCGGTCGTGCTTCTTGCCGAGCGACTCGGCCCAGAGCTGCCGGTACCACTCGCCCAGCTCGCGGAGCCGATCGCTGTAGGGCATCAGCACGTGGATGTTGGCGGCCCGGGAGTGCTGGGCGTGCCACTGGAGCCCCGCCCAGCGGGCGGCGGCGTTGTGGGCCAGCTCGGGCGCCCGGGCCGCCTCCACCGCCTGCTCGGCGCCCGCCACCAGCTCGGCGATGTCGATCCCGATCAGGGCAGCGGGCAGGAGTCCCACCGCGGTGAGGACCGAGAAGCGGCCGCCGACCGCCGGGGGCACCTCGAACGCCTCGATGCCCTCGGCGCTGGCGATCGCCCGGAGCGGCCCCTTGGCGGGGTCGGTGGTGAAGACCAGGTGCTGGTGCACGTCGACCCCCACCGCCTGCTCGAGCCAGTGGCGCACCACCAGGTATTGCGCCAGCGTCTCGGCGGTGCCGCCGCTCTTGGAGATCACGTTGACCAGCGTCTCGCGCGGATCGAGCCGGTCGAGGGTGGCGAGGGTGGTGACCGGGTCGACGTTCTCGAGCACCGTGAGGGTCGGGAGGCCATCGCGCTTGTCATCGCCCCACTCGTTCCAGGCTGCGGGCCGAAGTGCGGTGAGCAATGCCCTGGCCCCCAGCGCCGATCCGCCGATCCCCAGCAGCAGGACATGCCGGAAGCGGCCACGCCGCGCCGCGGCCCAGTGCTCGATCCGGGCGACCAGCTCGTCCTGCGAACCCAGCGCCAGGAAGCCGTATTCCCCCTCGGCGGTGCGGCGAGCGATCTCCTCCCGGAGGGCGGGGAAGCGCGCCGCCAGTTCGCCCGCCACGTCGGGGCCGAGGCCGTGGACGCCATCGAGGGCGTCGCGGAAGATCAGGGAGTCGTCGAGCGAGAGCGGCATGGTGGGGTCCGGGGGACGAGATACGAGATACGAGATACGAGATACGTGGGGGCGGGGGACGCTGGATCTTGAAAGCTAGCACCACCACCTTCACGATCGGGGCGCCGCGGAACCGGAAGTCAGGGGCTTCTGCGGTTCACACGATCGTCCCTCGTCCCTCGTATCTCGTATCTCGTATCTCGTATCTCGTGTTCAGACCTCGATCGTCAGTCCGTCGTAGCCCGGCTCGATCCCGGCCGGCAGGCGGGAGAGCAGTTCGCGGTGGCTTGTCTCGTGCGTCAGGTGGGTCAGGTAGGTGAGCGGGGCGCCGATCGCCTGGGCGGTCTCGACCGCCTCACCGATGGAGAGATGGGTCGGGTGTTCGCGCCACCAGAGGGCGTTGAGGATCAGCACCTCGACGCCGCGGAGCGCCTCCCGCGCGGCCTCGGGCACGTGCTTCACGTCGGTGAGGTAGCCGATCGGGCCGATCCGGTAACCGAACACCGTGGCGGCGCCGTGCTCGAAGGCGAGCGGCAGCACGTCGAAGCCGGCGATGGTGGCCGGCCGGTCCGGCTCCAGCACCGCAGTCGCCAGTCGCGGCTTGGAGGTGCCGGGAACCGGCACCACGCCGGGATCGAAGATGTAGCTGAACCGGCGCTCGAGGTGCTCCATCGTCTCGCGGGGGCCGTAGAGGGGCAGCGTCTCTCGCCGCTTGAGGGAGATGGTGCGGAGGTCGTCGATGCCGTGGACATGGTCGGCGTGGAGGTGCGTGTAGAGCACCGCGTCGACATGGCCCGCCCGGGCGGCCAGCAGCTGGAGCCGCAGCTCGGGAGGGGTGTCGATCAGCAGCGAGGCTGGCCCGTCGCTCACCAGGGCGGCGGTCCGGGTGCGGCGGTCGCGGGGGTCCTCCGAGCGGCAGGTGGGGCACTGGCAGCCGATCTGGGGCACGCCCATCGAGGTCCCGGTACCGAGCAGCGTCAGTCGCACCGCGCTAGACCGTCTCGACCTTGAGGAGGTTGGTGGTCCCCGGCACGTCGAACGGCACGCCGCAGGTGACCACCACCCGGCCGCCATCGCGGACCAGGCCCCGCTCGCGCAGGGCGCTGCGGGCGATCTCCCACATCGGGTCGTAGTTCTTGAGGTGGGGCATCAGGACCGGGACCACGCCCCAGTTGAGCGCCAGCTGCTGCAAGGTCTCCCGCTCGGCGGTGAGGGCCAGGATCGGCACGCTGGGCCGGTACGACGACACGGTCCGGGCGGTGAAGCCGCTCGAGGTGAAGCAGACGATCGCCTGGGCGCCCAGCATGTCGGCGGCGGTGGCCACGGCGACCGCAATGGCGTCCTCGACCGGGACCATCCCCTCGTCGGTCCGGGTGAAGTGTGGGGCGGGGATTCGCCAGCGCCGCCGATCGGCCTCGCTCACCGCCAGGCGCGACGACTCGACCTCCATGGCGATCCGGTCCATCGCCAGCACCGCCTCCAGCGCATACTCGCCCACCGCCGTCTCGGCGGAGAGCATCACCGCGTCGGTGCCGTCGAGAATGGCGTTGGCCACGTCGGAGGCCTCGGCCCGGGTGGGGCGGGGGTGGCTGATCATCGACTCGAGCATCTGGGTCGCCGTGATCACCGGCTTGCCGTGGCGGTTGGCGCGCTGGATCAGTCGCTTCTGGACCAGCGGCACCTGCTCGAAGGGCAGCTCGACCCCGAGGTCGCCGCGGGCCACCATCAGGGCATCGGAGGCCTCGATGATCTCGTCGAGATTGTCCAGCGCGGTGTCCTTCTCGATCTTGGCCACCAGCTTGATGTGTTTCGGCACGATCCGGCGGACACTCTCGACGTCCTCGGCCCGGCGGACGAACGAAATGCCGATGTAGTCGACCCCCTTGGCGGTGACCCGGAGGACCTCCTCGCGGTCGGTCTCCGTCATCGCAGGGACGCTCACATCCACCCCGGGGAGGTTCATCCCCTTGTTGGCCTTCAGCTCGCCGCCGTAGCGGACCCGCCCCTCGACCCGGTCGCCATTCACGGCCGAGACATCGACCTCGAGCAGGCCGTCGTCGAGCAGGATCCGTGACCCCGCCACCACGTCGCCGGCCAGCTCGGCATAGGTCGTGGGGATCTCCCCCTCGCCGGCAACCCCTTCCGGTGCGAACGTGATCATCTGGCCCGGGGTGAGTGTCAGCGGTTCCGGCAGCTTGCCGACCCGGATCCGGGGACCGTGCAGGTCGACCAGGATCCCGCTTGGCTCACTCCGCTCGGCTCGAACGGCATTGAGCCGGTCGATCCAGCCAGTCCGACTCTCGGGGGTGCCGTGGGAGGCGTTGATCCGGACCACACTCACTCCCGCATCGAGCAGGGTGTGCATCCGGTCGACCTGCTCCCAGGCGGGGCCGAGGGTGGCAACGATCTTGGTACGGCGGAGATGCGATCCGGGCATGCGCTCGACTCATGGGTGGGATGGCCTTGGCGGCGGGAACAATCTAGTGGACACCGGCGGGGTGTGGCACCACTTGCCCTGGTCCGGCTTCAGCTTCCACCCGGGGGGAAAGTGTGGAAGATGGTTTTTCCACAGGAGTGGATTGCCAAGTGATGGCCTGACAACACTGTGGCCGTGAGTGGTCACCCGGGAATCGACATCGGCTCGACATTACCCGTTCGTGACATGAGCCGATCATCGGAGTTGAACACAGATGTGGAAGAACAGATTTATCCACGCGTGGACTCGGGGATAACCGGGGGGGATGAGGGAGGAAGTGCCGTCATTGCTGGGGATCGGGCGACGGATAGTTTTCCACCTTAAGGCTGTTTCCTAAGTTATTGATCCACAAGATGTTCACTTGCCCAGTTGATGTGGAAACTTGACCGATCCATGGTTTGCTCGTTGGGGTCGGATGACTGTGTCGGGAGGCGCCGAAGTGGTGGCTGGCAATGGCTTTGCGGCGTCGGGGTGTGGTCGGGTAGATTGCCAGGCAGACAAACTCACTTCAGGAGACCAGTGCCGATGCAGCAGGCGATTTCGCGGTTGATCTCGGGTTTCGCCGGTGCGGTGAAGTTGACCGGATCGGGTGTGGAAATCTCGGATCCCAAGCAGCTTCAATCCGAGGCCATGGATGCGTTGGTGCACGCGGCGGTCTTCGGTGTCGAAGGTGAACGCGACGCTGCCCGGGGGCTGCTCTGGGAGCTGGGTCAGGCGACCGGGGTACGGCCCGCATCGATCCACGATCTCTATATCGCCCGCGGTCGCGGTGAGTGCTCCGGCTTCACTGTGCCAGCGATCAACGTGCGGATGATGGCCTACGATGCTGCCCGGGCGATCTTCCGGGCGGCGATCGCTGCCGACGGGGCGGCGATCCTGCTCGAGATCGCCAGGAGCGAGATCGCCTACACCGACCAGCGACCGGCCGAGTATGTGTCGGTGATGATCGGGGCCGCGCTTCGCGAGGGTTACCGGCATCCGCTCTTCATCCAGGGCGACCACTGTCAGGTCAACGCGAAGAAGTACGCCGCCGATCCGGAGGCCGAGGTCGGCGAGGTCAAGAAGCTGATCGGTGAGGAGCTGGCGGCGGGGTTCTACAACATCGACGTCGACACCTCGACGCTGGTGGACCTCTCCTACCCGACCCTCGACGAGCAGCAGCGGACCAACTACGAGCGGGCCGCCGAGATCACCCGGTACATCCGGGAGCGGGAGCCCGAGGGCATCACCGTCTCGGTCGGTGCCGAGATCGGCGAGGTGGGCCACAAGAACTCGACCGTGGAGGAACTGCACGCCTTCATGGAGGGGTACAATCGGACCCTGGCCGCGACGGGCGGGGTGACCGGGATCAGCAAGATCTCGGTCCAGACCGGAACCTCGCACGGTGGCGTGGTGCTCCCCGACGGGTCGATCGCCGAGGTGAAGCTCGACATCGACGCGCTGGAGGCGCTCTCCAGGGCGGCCCGCGAGCGCTACGGGCTGGGCGGGGCAGTGCAGCATGGCGCCTCGACGCTGCCGAGCGACGCCTTCGGCAATTTTGCCCGGGTCGAGACCGCCGAGATCCACCTGGCCACCAATTTCCAGAACATCATCTTCGACCACCCGGCCCTGCCGGCGGAGCTCCGGAAGGAGATGTACGCCTGGCTCGACGCCAACGTGGCCGGCGAGCGGAAGAGCGACGATTCCCAGGAACAGTTCTATTACAAGAGTCGGAAGAAGGCGATCGGGCCGTTCAAGGCGGCGGTCTGGCAGCTGCCCGCTGCTGTTCGTCAGGAGATCGGGGCCGAGCTGGAGCGGACCTTCGCCTTCCTGTTCGAGCAGCTCAAGGTGGGCGGGACGGCCGGCCTGATCGACAGATTCATTACCGCCCCGGCCGTTGGGCACGGGGACCTGGCGCACGAGGGTGCCCTCGCAGAGGACGACCCGGACGCCGGGGAATAGCAGTCAAGGGAGTACCGATATGCGGCGACGCGACGAAGAGCCAGAAGTGACGGTCATCGAAACGGACAGCGGTGCAGGGGTACGGTGGTTCCTGCTGGGCGCCCTGCTGGGGGGCGCGGCGGGGTTGCTGTTCGCCCCGCAGGACGGCGAGCGGACCCGCCGGGACATCAGCCGCCGGGCTCGCCGGCTCCGCGACGAGGCCGGGGAGCGGTGGGACGAACTCCGCGACGACGTCTCCGATCGCGGTCGTCGGGTGAAGGATTCGGTCGAGGACTGGGCCGACGACGTGCGCGACGAAGTCCGCGAGGGTCGCAAGGCGATCGAGCGGAAGGCCGCCTCGGCGCGTGACGACCTCGAGCGGCGACTCGCCGATGCGCGCAAGCGCCGCGAGGCGACGGTGGCGGTCGAGGACGCCGACGACGACGATGAGGACGACGACGAAGACGAAGACCTCAGCGCCTGAGTGTCCGAGGAACCTGGCAAGTCGCCGCGCAAGAGCCCGCCCCACGGCGGGCTCTCTGCCGTCCTTCCGCCCAAGCCCAAGATCATCGATCGGGTGCAGGAGGTGGCAGAGCGGGTGCACATCCCGCTGCTCGCATCGGCGCTGACCTTCGATGCGTTGCTGGCGTTGATCCCGCTGGTGGTGCTGATGCTCGAGGGACTGGGCTGGTTCCTCTCCCGCACCGCGCAGATCGAGATGGCCGACCCGGGGCAGCTCATCTCCGCGCTGCTGCCGCTCCATGCGCACAGCCCCTCGGCGGCCGACCCCTTCGCGGTGATCGAGCAGTTGCTGGCCACGGTGCGCGACTACCAGTCGCGCTTCACCTGGGTCGCGGTGCCCGCCTTCCTCTGGTTCGGGTCACGGCTCTTCTCGGCGATTCGCGGCTGCCTGTCGGAGGTCTTCGAGGCGCGGCAACCGCAGCGGCATGAGGCGCCGGCGCTCGACTTCCTGCTCGGCTATCTCTACGGCAAGTTGCGCGACTTCGGCATGATGGGGGTGCTGCTGGCCCTGGCGATGGCCAACACGGTGCTGAGCACCACGGTCGCGCTGCTGGCCAGCGACGCGGTCTACCTCGCGCCGCCGTTCACCTTCCTCGCCTCGACGATGGGCCGGATCCTGGCGGAGCTGGTGGCGGTCGGGACCGCGCTGGTGCTCTTCTCGCTGCTGTACCGCTACGCCTCGCCCAAGAAGATGGCATGGCGCGGCGCGGCGATCGCCGCCACCGTGGCGACCGTCGGCTTCGAGCTCGCCAAGCGGTTCTACGGCTTGTACCTGGCCTACTGGGCTGGCGGCGGTGTCTACGCGATCGACGCCAGCATCGGCGCCGTGCTCCTCTTCCTGCTCTGGGTCTGGTGGGTGGCGCTGGTCTTCCTGCTTGGTGCCGCCGCCGCGCGGGTATGGGAAAAGGGGCGTACCTTCGAGAACGGCGATGGTGCCGTGAGTGAGACAGGCTGATGGTCGATGGCTGATGGTCGATGGTCGATGGTCGATGGCTGATGGTCGATGGTCGATGGTCGATGGCTGATGGTCGATGGCTGATGGTCGATGGCTGATCGTTGACCGAGCTTCACTCGCAGTGATGTCCCCGTGCTCGTTTCTCCCCTCCCTCCTCTCTCTGGTCTCCATGTCTCGACATCTCCTCGCTGCCTGCCTCCTCCTCACCGCGCCGCTGGCGGCGCAGGTGCCGCTCACCGTCTCGGTTGCGCCGGGCACGCCGGCCTACGACTTCCACGACCACGGGCCGTATCGTGCCGCCGTGCCGCGACCCGAGTCGCTGCTCGGCTACCCGATCGGCACCCGGCAGACGATGTACCACCAGCAGCAGGCGGTGCTCGACGCGATGATCGCCGCGGCAGGCGACCGGGCGCGCACCGAGGTGACCGGCACCACACCGGAGGGGAAGGTGATGCGGCTGGTGATCATTTCGTCGCCGGCCAACCTGGCTCGGCTCGACGCGATCCGCGGTGACCTTGCCGCACTGGCCGACCCGCGCACCACCGATCGGGCGGCGGCCGACGCGATCATCGCTCGCACCCCGGCCGTGGTGATCCTGTCGCACTCGATCCATGGCAACGAACCGGCGGGGTTCGAGGCGGCGATGATGACGACCTACACGCTGCTGGCCTCGGAGTCGCCGGCGATCCGCACCATGCTCGACAGCACGGTGGTGATCATCAATCCGTCGCAGAACCCCGACGGGCACGAGCGGTTCGCGGCATGGAGCAACAGCGTGGCGATGGGTCGCGCCGAGTCGGAGGCGCTGGAGGGACGCGAGCCGTGGGCGATCCAGGGTCGCTTCAACCACTACCGCTTCGACATGAATCGCGACCTGCTGGCGCTGTCGCAGCCCGAGACCCGGGCCACCGCCGCCGCGGTGGTGCGCTGGCATCCGCAGGTGTTTGTCGACCTCCACAGCACGACGGCGCAGTACTTCTTCCCACCGTCGGCGGCGCCGGTCAACGCCAACCTGCCGACGGCGTCGATCGACTGGCTGGAGCGTTTCGGTCAGGGCAACGCCCGGGCCTTCGACAGTCATGGCTGGCAGTACTTCGTCCGCGACGTCTTCGATCTCTACTACCCCGGCTACTGGGACACCTGGCCCTCGCTGCAGGGGGCCACCGGGATGACCTTCGAGAGCGACGGCGGCCCGGAGTTGATGCTCCGCAAGGGCGACGGCACCGTGACCACCTTCCGGGAGGGGATCGCGCATCACGTGGTGGCGAGCCTCGCCACGGTGGGCACCCTGGCGGCCAACCGTACCGCCCGGCTGCGCGACTACCGGGCGTTCCACGAGTCGGCACTCGATGCCCCGGCGGGCCGTGCCTTCCGGCGGGTGGTGATCGCGCCGGGTCCCGATCCGCGCCGCACCCGGGAGGTGATCGACCTGCTGCGGGTGCAGGGCATCGAGGTGCACCGCACCACCGCCCCGATTGCCCTCGGTGCGGCGCGGCCGTATCTGGGTGGTGGCCCGACCCGGCGCAGCTTCCCGGCCGGGTCCTGGGTGATCGACCTGGCCCAGCCGGCGGGACGACTGGCCACGGCGATCCTCGAGCCGCGGGCGACGCTCGACAGTGCCTTCGCATCGCGCCAGCTCGAACGCTTCGCGCGCAACCGGCGCCGCGGTCCCAACGTGCCCCGCGAGGGCTACGAGTTCTACGACATCACCGCGTGGGCGCTACCGCTCTCGGAGGGACTCGACGCGGTGTGGACCGACGAGGCAATCACAGCCGCCGGGCCGCTGGTGACCGACGCCGACACGCTGGCCGCCCCCGCGCCGCCGCCGGTCGGCCGCAGCGGGTACCTGGTGCCGCCAGGGACGCGCGACGCACAGGCGCTGGTGTTGGCGCTCTTGCGAGAGGACTTCGTGGCCGGCGTCGCGACGGTGCCGCTGGTGGCCGACGGGGTCAGCCACCCTGCGGGCACGGTGGTCTTCCGCAGCGTGCGCAACGCCGACTCACTGCACGCCCGGATCGTGGCGCTGCAGCGGGAGCACCCGGCCACCGTGGTGGCGGTGCAGTCGGCCTTTCCCGACAGCGGCCAGACCGGGATCGGCGCCGAGTCGGTCGAGCCGGTGCATCGGCCCCGGGTGCTGGTGGCCGCGGGCGACGGGGTGTCGCAGACCGCGTTTGGCGATGTGTGGTGGTATCTCGAGCACGAGCTGGGACAGCCTTTCGTGCCGGTCGAGCCGCGGCGCCTCGCGTCGATCGCGCTCGACGACTACAACGTGATCATCCTTCCCGCCGGGCGCTACAGCAGCGCGCTGGGCGACGAGGGGATGCACCGGTTGCGCGACTGGGTGCGTGGTGGCGGGGTGGTGGTCGCGTTCGGGTCCGCGGTCTCGCTGCTGGAGCAGAAGGAGGTCGGTCTCCGCGAGGGGGCAGCGCTGGCCGACTCACTCACCACCCTGACGGCCGCCGACACGGCAGCGCGCGGCGGCGACACGACGGCACCATTCGCCAGTCCGGATGCCCGCGGCAACACCCGACCCGAGTACGTGCCCGGCGCGATCGCCCGGGCCTCGCTCGACCCGATGAGCTGGCTCCGCTGGGGCTACGAGGGCACCGGCATGGCGGTGATGATCCCCGGCACCTTCCTGCGGCCCAGCAAGACCGGCGAGAACGTGGTCGTCTTCGGTCCCGACGACCCGGTGCTGGCCGGATTCACCTGGCCCGGCAACACCGACAAGTTCCTGCCCGGCTCGGTCTGGGCCAGCGTCGATCGGGCCGGTCGGGGCAACGTGGTTGCCTTCGCCGACGATCCGCTCTTCCGCGCCTTCTGGCGCAGCTCGGCGATGCTCTTCACCAACGCGGTGCTCTTCGGGGCGGGGCGGCAGTAGGCGGCGGACGGCCGACGATGTGGGTCCCCTGGCTGGCATGGCGGAGGGGAGTCGTCGGCTCCCGATTCCGGGCCGACGCCGTCCCTATATTCTGCCCACAGTTCGGTCCCCCTTCACGGTGCAATACCGGAGTGCCATCGATGCGTCGCGCCACCGCTGTCCTTTCCCTCGCCGTGGTGACCCTCGGGTGCCAGGCCAAGGCTCCCGAGAACGCCCCAGCGGCCCCGGCTGCGGCGGCCACCGCCGGCGAGACGATGACCGGAACGGTGCTCGAGCAGCTGAGCGCACCACCCTATCGCTACCTGCGCCTCAAGACCGCCAGCGGCGAGACGTGGGTCGCGGTGCCCGAGGCCACGGTCGCCGAGGGCGCCGCCGTCACGGTCTACTCCCCGATGCGGATGACCGGCTTCGAGTCGAAGTCGCTGGGGCGCACCTTCGACGAGGTCTGGTTCGGCACCCTCACCCCGCCGGGGAGCGCGGCCACAGGGCAGCAGGTCGGCGCCGCCCATTCGGCGGCCCCACCAGCCGCGGTCCCGGCCGGTTCGGTCGAGAAGGCGACCGGCCCCGATGGTCGCACCGTCGCCGAGGTGTGGGCGCAGCAGGGGGACCTCGATGGCAAGCGGGTCTCGATTCGTGGCGTGGTCGTCAAGTCGACCCCGCAAGTGATGGGCAAGAACTGGCTCCACCTGCAGGACGGCAGCGGCGATCCCGGTGCCGGCACCAACGACATCACCGTGACCACCGCCGACGCCGCGACCAACGGCCAGACGATCACGGTGACCGGCACGGTGCACACCAACCGCGACTTCGGCGCCGGCTACAGCTATCCGGTGATCGTCGAGGATGCGACGGTGGTGCAGCAGTAGCACGGCTGCCCGCACCTGGGGCGAGCAACATCGGGGTGGCTGTCGGTTCACCGATCGGCGAATCGCGAAACCACCCGACGTTGCATGCGTAGACAAGAGCGACGTTCCGACCGGTCCATTCCCCGGAGAACCGATGTCGCTGCTTGCTCTTCTTGCCATCCCGGCCGCCCTGGTCACGCAGGATCCGTCGTGTCCCGCCCTGCTCGACAGCCTGCATGCCAGGGTGGTGGCCGACTACGCCGGCTATCACCTCGAGGTGGCCGGGACGCCGCGGCAGGTGCTGCACGATCGGATGCTGGTCGGGTTGCGTCGCCGGGCGGCGTCGGTCGCCGGTGACGCGTGCTTCGACGTGCTGCACGACTACCTCGCGTGGTTCGACGATCCCCATCTCTTCATCTTCCAGAGCTGGCGTCTCGACAGTGCCGAGACGCGACGCCGGATGGCGACCGTGCCGCGGGTGGCGATCGACACCGCCGCGGTGCGTCGCGCACTGGTCGGGCGCGGCGCATCGGCCGACCCGATCGAGGGCTTCTGGTACGATGGGACGATGGAGATGGCGGTGGTGCCCGATCCGGAGGGCCACGCCGGACGGTTCGTGGCGGTGGTCACCACGAGCGACACCGCGACGTTGCCACCGGGGTCGGTGCGGGCGGTCTTCGATCGCCGGGCCGATGGCCGCTACGACACCGAGCTGCGCTGGCCCACGCTGGCGGTGACCCACCCACCCGTCACGCATGCATCGCGGCGGCACGCTGCTGCGGCTCTCGCCGGGGATGTGGGGCAAGCGCTTTCCGGGCCCGGCAGCCGAGCGGGCCCTGCTCGATCCGGTCGACGTGCACCGGGCGACGCTCACCTGGCGTGACGATTCGGTGGCGATCGTCTCGGTGCCGTCGCACCAGTGGAGCAACCGGGCACTCCTCGACTCGCTGATCGGGGCCAACCGGGCGCGGTTCGATGCCGCCGCCGTGCTGCTGATCGATCTGCGCGGCAACGAGGGCGGCGGATCCCAGGCCACCGCACCGCTCAATCCCTATGTCGTCGGCGCGGATTCCCTCGATCCCTCGGCCGGGTTCGGCGAGGCGGTGATGCTGGCCTCCCCCGATCAGGTCGCCTACGCCAGGCGCAGCTTCGGCCCCGACACCTCCGCGTTCGTGCGCCGCCTGGTTCGAGTGATGGAGGCGGCGCCGGGCACGCTGGTGCCGCTCTTCGATCCCGATTCCGTGCCGCCGCCGGGCCGATTCCCGCCGCCGATCTACGGCGCGCGTCGCGTGGGCGTGCTGACCGACCGCGGGACCGTCAGTGCGAGCGAAGTGCTGGTGGAGTTCGCCCGCGACAGCCGCCGCGCGGTCACCATCGGTGAACCCACCGCGGGGGCGCTCGACTACCAGAACGTCAACATCGTCCGCATTGCGCCCGACGAGTCGCGCTGGTTCCTCGGCTACCCGACGATCACCGCTCGTGCCGACCTGCCGCGCGGCGGGGTACGGGGCAGGGGCATCGCCCCCGAGATCGCGCTGTCGTGGGACACCGTGATCGATCCGGTGGCGGCGGCCCTCAGGGCGTTGCCACCACGGCGATAGGAGGTGAGCGGAGGGAGGAGACGTCTCCGCCCTCCGCCCTCCGTTCTCCGTTCTCCGTCCTCCGTTCTCCGTTCTCCGTTCTCCGTCCTCCGTTTTGACACTCCTCCGCGCCCCCGACTATCTTGGTGGCGCCCCAGGTCCGAAGGGCGTCGGCCCGTGAACCGCGTCAGGGCCTTGCCGGCAGCAGCGCTAAGCGATGTCCGGTGTCGCTTCGGGTAGCCTGGGGCACTTTGCTTTTCCCCACCTCGCGCAGGACCGCCTTCGATGTCGATCGCCCTTGCCCGCCGCTATCGTCCGCGGCGCTTTGCCGACCTCCTCGTCCAGGATCACGTGGCTGCCGCGCTGCGTGGCGCCGTGGCCAAGGGGCGGGTGGGCCATGGCTACCTGCTCACCGGACCGCGCGGCGTCGGCAAGACCACCGCGGCGCGGATCCTGGCGATGGCGCTCAACTGTCCCGAGCCGCACCGCCGAGGGTGAGCCCTGCGGCAGTCTGCGACTCGTGTCGCCGGATCTGGACCGGCCAGGCCAACCTCGACGTGGTGGAGATCGACGCGGCGAGCAATCGCGGCGTCGACGACGCGCGCGACCTGCGCGAGCGGGCGATGTACGCGGCCTCCGAGGAGGGGCACCACAAGGTCTACATCGTGGATGAGGCGCACATGCTCACCCGCGAGGCGTGGAACGCGCTGCTGAAGATCCTCGAGGAGCCGCCGCCGGGGGTGGTCTTCGTCTTCGCCACCACCGAGCCGCAGAAGATCGCCAACACCGCCGCACCGGTGATGTCGCGTCTGCAGCGCTTCGACTTCCGTCGGATCGGTCCGGCGGCGATTCGCGACCGGCTGCGTCAGGTGCTCACCGAGGAAGGGGTCGAGGCCGACGACGACGCGCTGCTGCTGATCGCGCGGCACGCCGACGGCGGGATGCGCGACGCGCTCTCGGTGCTCGACCAGTGCCTCTCCTTCGGCGAGGGGCCGCTCTCGGTGGAGCGGGTGCGCGAGGTGCTCGGCCTGGTCGACGACGAGGCCTTCGGGCCGATCCTCGACCTGGTGGCGGCCCGTGACCCCGGCAAGGTGTTCGGCGTGGTGGAGCAGCTCACCGATGCCGGTGCCGACCTGGTGGAGGTGGCCGGTGGCCTCGCCGAGTTGCTGCGGGCGGTGCTGATCCAGCAGTACGGCGCCACCCCGCCGGTGCTGCCGGAGATCACCCGCCAGCTGGTCGACCGAGCCGCCGCCGCCATGGCGAGCGAGGACGTGGTCCGGATGCTCAAGCTGCTGGGCGAGGCGGAGACCCCCGCTCAGACGGAGCGCCAACCCGCGGCTGGTGCTGGAGACCCTGCTGCTCCGATGGGCGATGATGGACCGGGCCGCCGACCTCAAGGCCCTGCTGAGTGGTCGGGCGCCGGAGCCAGCGGGGAGCCCGGCGCCCTCAACCTCCCCCCCGCGAGCGACGATACCTCCCCCACAGCCGAAGCGTGAGGGCAGCGCCCACCGGGACCCCGGCATTCTCGGTGCCGTGGACCGACGAGGCGATCGCCGCGGCGTGGCCCGACATCGTCGAGACCGCCCGGCGGCAGGGTCCGTTCCTGGGCCAGGCCCTGGAGCAGGCCCATCCCGGGACCCATGGGGCCGGGGTGCTGATGCTCAGGTTCGGGGCCGATCAGGCGGTGGCCCGTGAGGGGGTCGAGCGGCAGCTGGAGCGGGTGACCACCATCATCTCGGCCCGGCTGGGCACGGCCACGACGGTCGAGTTCGAGAGCGAGAGCTCGACGGCCGCCGCCGGCGGCCAGCCGTCCGAGCCGGCGGCTCACGGTCGAGGACATCCGCCGCGATCGGCTGGCCGATCTCCGGCGCCGGGATCCGGCGCTCGATGCCGCTGCGGACGCGTTAGATTTGGAGCTGGTGGACGACGACTGAACGCCGTCCAGGCACGGACTCCGAGCAAGGTGGATGCGTTGGCGGATTGGCAAAACAAGGCGCCGCAGCACGGTCAGCAGGCCGATCGACTGCCCGGCGAGCAGGAGGAGCAGCGCCTCGCCGCACGGACGATCGAGGTGCAGGCCGGTGCGGGAGCGGTCACGGTCCGGGTCGATGGGCGCGGCCGCCTTCGGGGGCTGACCCTCGAGCCGGCAGCGTTCGAGCGGCGCGATGCCGAGCTGCTGGCGGACCTCGTGCTGGGGGCGATCGCCGAGGCCCAGCGCCGTGCCGCCGAGCCGACCGAGCCCGGGGCGTTGCCCGAGGCCCGGTGATCGCGTGGATGCTCTCGAGCGCCTGATCACGGAATTCGCGCGCCTGCCGGGCATCGGTCGCAAGACCGCCGGTCGGCTCGCCTATCACCTGTTGCAGCAGCCCCGGGAACGGATGACCGCACTGGCCAGTGCGCTGGCCGACGTGGCGGAGCGAATCCACCCCTGCGAGGGTTGCGGCGCGCCGACCGAGGCAGCGGAGTGCGACATCTGCCGCGACCCGCGCCGCGATGCCGGGCTGCTGTGCGTGGTGGAGGAACCGTCGGCGGTGGCGGTGCTGGAGCGCTCGGGGGCCTTCCGGGGTCGCTACGTGGTGCTCGGCGGCCGACTCTCGCCGCTGGAGGGGATCGGCCCGGACGCGCTCCGGATCGGCCTGCTGGAGCGGCGCCTCGCCGGGGGCGAGGTGCGCGAGGTGATCCTGGCGACCAACTCCTCGCTCGAGGGCGAGGCGACGGCGACCTACCTGCAGCAGCTGCTGGCCGGCCACGAAGGGGTGACCGTCTCGCGGCTGGCACGCGGGCTGCCTGTTGGTGGTGAACTGGAATACGTTGACGGAGTGACCCTGACCCACGCCCTGACCGCCCGTGAGGCCCTGCGATGACCCGCCGCTCGACCGGCGGGATCGTCTTGGCCGTGCTCGGCTCTGCCGTGGCGGGGCTGGCCGGCGGCTGGTTGCTGGCCGGCACTCACAACCGGGCCCACCGGGAGGACCTCTTCGCCCGCAGCTCGTGGCGGCGGTTCGCCGCGCTGGGGTGGCTCGAGCGCCACGGCGACGCCGCGGCGCTGCCGCTGCTGCGCGACTATCTCGGCTGGGAGCGGCAGCCGGTGCTGCAGGAGCGGGCCCGGCGTGGTGCTGGCCCGGCTCGAGGTGGCGGCGTGACCGCCCCGCGTGCGGCGTCGTGGTCGTTCCGCGAGGAGGACTCGGCGCGGATCCATGGCGTGCTGCAGGCATTCCTGCGCGACGCCTCGGCGAGCACCGCGTTGCTGGTCGACCGGGCCGGGCAGATGCTGGTGACCGTGGGCGAGCCGCCATCGTTCGATCCCACCGCCTTCGCCTCGCTCACGGCGGCCGACTTCTCCGCCAACGACCAGCTGGCCCGGTTGCTGGGCGAGCCGGAGTTCGGCGCGCTGTTCCACCAGGGCGAACGCGAGTCGCTCTACCTGGCCGATATCGCGCGCCGGGTGATCCTGGTGGTGCTGTTCGACAACCGCACCACCCTGGGCCTGGTGAAGCTGCGGATGAAGGCGGCGGTGGGCGAGCTCACCGCGATCTTCACCGCGATGTTCGATCGCGTCGACGACGGCCAGGCGTGCGCAGGTGGACTCGGAATTCCTCGGCGACGCCGAGGACGAGCTCGACAAACTCTTCGGGAAGTGACGAGGCAGCCACCAGCATGTCGCTGATCAACTACGCGTCACGCGAGATCAACTGCAAGATCGTCTACTACGGCCCGGGGCTGGGCGGCAAGACGACCAATCTCGAGTACGTCTACGAGAAGGTCGCGCCCTCGAGCGAAGGGCAAGCTGATCTCGCTGGCGACCGAGACCGAGCGGACGCTCTTCTTCGACTTCCTCCCGGTCGACCTCGGCACCATCCGCGGCTTTCGCACCCGGTTCCACCTCTACACCGTGCCGGGCCAGGTCTACTACAACGCCTCGCGCAAGCTGATCCTCAAGGGCGTCGACGGCGTGGTCTTCGTGGCCGATTCGCAGATCGACCGCATGGAGGCCAACCTCGAGGCGATGCAGAACCTCTACGACAACATGGCGCAGCACGGCTACGACCTGACGCAGATGCCGTTCGTGATCCAGTACAACAAACGCGACCTCCCCAACGCCGCGCCGGTGAGCGACCTCGATGCCGCCCTGAATCCCGGCTGGCCGGTCGACGACCCCGCCCGCCAGAAGCCGACCCCCGATCCGTATCGTCCCGGAGAGTATCTGGTGAAGGAAATCGATGGGGTGTGGGTGGAGCGGGTGCCGACCTTCGAGGCGATGGCGGTGCAGGGCGACGGCGTGTTCGACACGCTGAAGGCGGTGAGCAAGCAGGTGCTGAAGTCGCTCGGATGGTCGATGGTCAATGGCTGATGGTCGATGGTCGATCGTGCCTGATGTGCGGCCTTGCGAATCGCTGCCAGCCCCCGCCCCCCATTGACGATCGACCATCGACCATCGACGATTGACCTGCCATGACCTCGACCCTGCCGAACATCCTCACCGTCGCGACGGATCGCCATCACCCCGGTGGTGGCGTTCCTGCCGTTCATCGACGGCTACTGGCCCAAGCTCGCCTGCTTCGTGATCTTCGTCTCCGCCGCCGTCACCGACGTGATCGACGGCCAGATCGCCCGCTACCGCGGCTGGAGTCACCGATCTCGGCAAGACCCTCGACCCGCTGGCCGACAAGCTGCTGCTGCTTGCCACCCTCGGGCCGATCTGGTAGATCACCAGCAGCGCCAGTCCGCCTACGGGATCCCGGTCTGGGGCAGCATCCCGCTCTGGGTCTGCCTGCTGCTGATCGGTCGCGAGTTCGCGATGACGCTGCTCCGCGCCTGGGCCGGCCGCAAGGGCGTGGTGATCCCGGCATCGTCGAGCGGCAAGATCAAGGCGTCGCTGCAGAACGTGTTCATCGGCGGCACGCTGGCGTGGTTTGCCTTCCGTGACGCGTTCAAGCCGATCGGGGTGGAGGGCACCCGCGTTCGGCCACTGGTGGACCGAGTTCCACGGCCGCTTCGTCGCCGCCACGCTGGGGATCGCCCTCACCCTGACCCTCTGGTCGTTCGCCGGCTATGTGGTGAAGTACCGCCGGCTGTTGCGCTGACGCCGGTGTCCCGCGCCCTCGAGATGGTGACGGTCGGCACCGAGCTGCTGCTCGGCGACACCGTCGACACCAATGCCGCCCACGCCGGCCGGCTGCTCGCCCGCCACGGCCTCCGCATCGCCCGCCGCGCCACCGTGGCCGATTCGATCGCCGATATCCAGGATGCCGTGGGCCAGGCGCTGGCCCGCAGCGGCCAGGTGATCGTGACCGGTGGGCTCGGTCCCACCCGCGACGACATGACCCGCGCAGCCGTGGCCGAGCTGCTCGAGATGCCGCTCGAGTTCGACCAGGGTGTCTGGGACGAACTCGTCGGTCGCTGGCAGAAGCTGGGCCGCACCATCAGCGATTCGAATCGTTCGCAGGCGATGGTGCCCCGCGGCGGCACGGTGCTGCCCAACCGCCGGGGATCGGCGCCGGGACTCTGGCTCGATTCGCCGCGCGGCCTGGTGGTGCTGCTTCCCGGCGTGCCGCTCGAACTCGAGGGACTGCTGGCCGAGCAGGTGCTGCCGCGGCTTGCCGAGCGACTCGGGCTGCTGGCGATCCGGTCGCGAGTGCTCCGCACCGCCGGGGTGCCCGAGTCGAAGCTGGGCGACCTCCTCGGGCCGCTGGAGGAGTCGCTCGCGCCGGTCACCCTTGCCTATCTCCCCGACCAGATGGGCGTCGACCTGCGGCTCACGGTGTGGGAGGTGGGCGACGACGATGCGGATACGGCGCTCGACTCGCGCCGAGGCGGTGATCCGTGAGGCGGCCGGTCGCTGGATCTTCGGCACCGGGACCACGGACCTCGCCGCAGTGCTCCTCGACACCCTGCGCGAGCAGGGACTCACCCTGGCCAGCGCCGAGAGCTGCACCGGTGGCCTTGTCGGCGGGCGGATCACCGCCATCGCCGGGTCGTCGGACGTGTACCTGGGCGGGGTGGTGAGCTATGCCAACGAGGCCAAGACCACCCTGCTCGGCGTGCCGGCGGAGCTGATCGAACGCCATGGGGCGGTCTCCGAGGAGGTGGCCCTGGCGATGGTCGATGGGGTGGCCAGCCAGCTGGGGGCCGACACCGCGGTGGCGGTGACCGGGATCGCCGGCCCCGGCGGCGGCAGCGAGGAGAAGCCGGTAGGTACCGTCTGGTTGGCCTGGAAGGCCCAAGGGCGCATCGAATCCCGCCGGGTGGGGTTCGGTGGCGACCGGGCCCAGATCCGCGCCAGAGCGGCTCAGGCGGCGATTCTGGGGCTGGTGAAGCTGGTGAAGGGTGAAGGGTAAAGGGTGAAGCGGGCGTGCCCATGGGAGTCCCCCTTCACCCTTTACCCTTCACCCTTCACCAGTCTGCCAATCTGGCCCTTCCGCCGGGCACGTTGGTTGCCTTCCTTTCAGGGCTAACGCCTTATGGAGACGGAAGATTGAGTCCCAAGCAGCAGCCACCAGCCGACCAGCCCGAGCCCCCGACACCGTCCGCCGGGGCGGCACCCGACCCGGTGCCGGCCGAGACGGCGCCGCACCACCTCGACGAGGGGTGGGAGCCGACCGACAGCGTGCCCGCGGCCGAGGCCGGTCGGGCGCTGGAGGAGGCCGAGGACCGCTTCCTGCGGCTCGCCGCAGAGTACGACAACTACCGCAAGCGGACCATTCGGGAAAAGGCCGAGTCGTTTGATCGTGGCGCCTCGGACCTGATCGGTCGACTGCTCGATGAGCTCGACGACGTGGACCGGCTGCTGGGGGCCGATCCCGAGCTGACCGACTATGCCGCCTTCCGCCACGGCTTCGAGCTCTTCTCGAAGAAGCTCGGCAAGGAACTCAGCAACGCCGGGCTCGAGCGACTCGAGCCCAACGGCGAGCCGTTCGATCCCAACGATCACGAGGCGGTCTCGGTGCTGCCGACCGACGACGCCGCACAGGACAACCACGTGGCGGCCACCTTCCAGGCCGGCTACCGCTTCCGGGGCACGGTCGTGCGTCCGGCCCGGGTGCAGGTCTGGTCGGTGGACGGAGTGCTCTAGGTGGCCTCACGGGACTTCTACGCCGTGCTCGGCGTGCCCGAGAGCGCCTCCGAGGCCGAGATCAAGAAGGCCTACCGGAAGCTGGCCAAGCAGTACCATCCCGACGCCAATCCCAACGACCCCAAGGCGGCGGAGCGCTTCAAGGAGATCTCCGAGGCGCACACGGTGCTGGCCGATCCCGAGCAACGAGCCAAGTACGACCGGATGCGGAAGCTTGGCGCCTTCGAGAGCGCCGCACGGCGCACCGGTTCGCGATCACGCGGCGGAGCACCCGCCGATGAGGGCTTCGACGTCGGCGACATCGGCTCGTTCGGCCTGGGCGACATCTTCTCATCGATCTTCGGGAAGCGGCGGGCCGACGAACAGCCGGCGCGACCCGAGCATGTCGAGGTCACGGTGTCGGTGCCGTTCCGCACCGCAGCGGTGGGCGGCAAGGTGCCGGTGGCACTCGAGATGCCCGATGTGTGTCCCACCTGTGGCGGCAGCGGCGGTGCACCGGGCGCGACCTTCAACACCTGCGAGGAGTGCAAGGGTCGCGGCACCATCTCGTTCGGGCAGGGCGGTTTCGCGGTCAACCGGCCCTGCCCGGTCTGTCGCGGGCGCGGCAAGGTGCCGTCGGTCCGCTGCCCGACCTGCGCCGGCGTGCGGCGAGACGCGCTCACGCAAGGAACTGCTGGTCACCGTGCCGCCGGCGACCGAGAGCGGCACCCGGGTGCGGATCAAGGGACAGGGGCCGCGCTCTTCGGCCAGCGGCCAGCCGAGCGACGTGCTGATCTCGTTCCAGGTGGAGCCGGACCGCTTCTTCTCGCGCGACGGGCTCGACATCCACGCCGAGATCCCGATTTCGCTGGGTCAGGCGGTGCTGGGCACCAGCGTGCACGTGAAGACGGTGCGCGGTTCGAAGGTGAAGCTGCGGATTCCCGCCGGCACCCAGCCCGGGAAGAAGTTCCGGATTCGCGGTCAGGGGCTCGAGAAGGGCGGCCGGAAGGGCGACCAGATCGTGGCCGTGACGGTGAAGATCCCGGAGAAGCTCACGCCGGAGCAGGAAGCGAAGTTCAAGGAGTATCTGGAGGCATAGCCCCGCCCTCCGGCTTCATTCACCGGGCAGAGCCTGTCCCGAGTGCAGCGAGGGAGGGCCTCCTGGCTCGCTCACGCCTGACATTGGCACTCCCCACCTCACCACTCCGCGGCGTCCCCGACCGGGTCGCGCCAGCAGCTTGACGCTCGATATGTCGATCTCGCCTGTCGCCTGTCGCCTGACGCCGTCGCCGACTACCGCCCGATCAGCAGCCGGTGCGTCCCGCGCTCCGGTTCGCCCGGCGCCGGGTGGCGCTGGATGTAGGAGCCGTCGGGGCGCATCTCCCAGGCCTGGCGGTTGTCGGCCAGCATCTGCTCCAGCAGCTTGCGGATGGTGGCGCGGTGGCGCGGATCCTCGATCGGCACCGCCACCTCCACCCGGCGGTCGAGGTTGCGCGGCATCCAGTCGGCCGACGTGATGTAGACCTGCTCGCGACCGCCATTCCGGAAGACCATCGCCCGCGAGTGCTCCAGGAAGCGCCCCACGATCGAGATCACCCGGATGTTCTCGCTCACCCCGGGCACGCCCGGCCGGAGGCAGCAGATGCCGCGGACGATCAGGTCGATCTCGACTCCGGCGCGGCTCGCCTCGTAGAGCGCCGCGATCACGTCGGCGTCGACCAGTGCGTTCATCTTGGCGAGGATCCGGGCCCGGCGTCCCTCGCGGGCGTGGCCGGTCTCGCGCCGGATCGCTTCCAGCAACGCGGTCTTCATCCATCGGGGGGCCACCACCAGCTTGCGGTAGCCGGCCGGGATCGCGAAGCCGGTGAGCACGTTGAAGAGGTCGCTCAGGTCGGCGCCCAGCTCCGGATCGGCGGTGAGCAGCCCGAAGTCGGTGTAGAGCCGCGCGGTGCGGGCGTTGTAGTTGCCGGTGCCGATGTGGGCGTAGCGCCGGATCTGGTCGCCCTCGCGTCGCACGATCAGCAGCACCTTGCCGTGGGTCTTGAGCCCGGCGTCGCCGTAGCTCACGTGCACCCCGATCTCCTCGAAGCGCTTGGCCCAGGAGATGTTGTTCTCCTCGTCGAAGCGCGCCTGCAGCTCGATCAGTACCGCCACCTGCTTGCCGCGCTCGGCGGCGTGGGCCAGCAGCCGGGCGATCTCGCCGCCGGTGCGGTAGAGCGAGATCTTGATCGCCAGCACGTCGGGGTCCTCCGACGCGATCGCGATCAGTCGCTCCACCGTGGTCTGGAACGAGTCGTACGGATGATGCAGCAGGATGTCGCCCTCGCGGATCACCGCGAACGGGTCGCGCTCCTCGGCGAGGCGGCGCGGGGTCATCGGCGTGAACGGCTCGTCCTTGAGCCGCGGGATGTCGAGCGCCGCGATCGCCATCAGGTCGCCGGTGTCGAGCAGGCCGTCGGTGTCGAAGATGTCGTCGGCGGCCAGCGGCAGGCCGCCGCCATCGTTGGCCTCGTTGAACTCGGCCACCAGCAGCTGGCGCACCGCGTCGGGCATCGAGCGGTGGACCTCGAGCCGCACCACCTCGCCGAAGCGGCGGTTGCGCACCTCTTCCTCGATCAACTCCAGCAGGTCGTCGGCCTCGTCGAGGTCGCCCTGCCCGGTCTCGAGGTTGAGGTCGGTGTTGCGGGTGATCCGGAAGGTGTGCCAGCCCACCAGCGTGACACCGGGGAAGAGCGCACCGAGGTGGGCACCGATCAGCTGCTCCAGCGGCAGGAACTCGTTGGCCGCCAGCAATGGCACCCAGCGGGGCAGTGACCGGGGCACCTTGACCCGTGCGAAGCGCTGCTCGCCGTCCTCGTCGACCAGGGTGACCGCCAGCGAGAGCGACAGGTTGCTGATATGCGGGAACGGGTGGGCCGGGTCGACCGCCAGCGGCGTGAGCACCGGGAACACGTGGCTCCGGAACCAGCGGGTGAGATGCTCCTGCTCCCGCTCCGGGAGCTGCTCCCACCGCGCGTGGATCACGATCCCTTCGGCGGCCAGCGCCGGCAGCACGTCGTGGGTGAGTCCATGCGAGTGCTGGTCGACCATGCCGCGCACCGTCTCGCGGATCGCCGCCAGCTGCTGCGACGGGCGGCATCGGATCGGGGGCGTGTTCGCGGATCCCGGCCGCAACCTGCTCGCGCACACCGGCCACCCGCACCTGGAAGAACTCGTCGAGGTTGCTCGAGAAGATCGACAGGAACTTGACCCGTTCGAGCAGCGGGGTGCGCGGGTCGAGTGCCTCGTGCAGCACCCGACGGTTGAACTCGAGCCACGACAGCTCGCGATTCTGGTAGAGGGCCGAATCGCGCAGATCGGGCGGCGCGTTGGCGACGGGCATCGTCGCCAGGCGGCGGCTGGGTTCGGCCATCGTCAGCGTGCCTCGGGCCGGTTGGCGCCGCTCAGCGCCGTCAGCACCGTGCTCGACAGCCCGATCAGCAATCCGCCCCAGAACGCCGCCCAGAAGCCGCGCACCGTGAAGCCGATCCCCAGCGCCTGCGACAGGTGTGCCGTGGCGAGCAGCAGGATCGCGTTGAGCACCAGCGTGAAGAGCCCCAGGGTGAAGAGGATCAGCGGGCAGGTGAGGATGGTGAGGATCGGCTTGAGGAAGGCGTTGACCACCCCGAACACCAGGGCCACGCCGAGCAGGGCCACCGGTGCGCCGGTGAAGGTGATGCCGGGCACCAGTTGCACGGCGACCCAGAGGGCCAGGGCGGTGATCACCAGCCGGACGATGAAGTCCCTCATGCTGCCTCCCGGATCACGCCGCCACCGAGGAGGCGATCGTCGTCGCTGTGGTAGATCGCCCCCGACTGGCCGGGCGCGATCGCCCGGACCGGAATATCGAGGTCGAATGTCACGGTCCGGTCACCGGCATGGCGGACCCGGGCGGGTACCGCCTCGCTCCGGTAGCGGAGCTGGACCCGGCAGGCGTCGCCGGCGGCCAGCGGCTGGTCGAGCCAGTTGAGCTGGTCGACCGTGACCCGGTGGCCGAGCAGCTCCTCGTCGCTGCCGACGACCACCTCCCGGCTGTCGGGTCGCACGCCGAGCACGTAGAGCGGCAGCCGACGGCCACCCGGCAGGCGACGGCGCTGGCCCACGGTGTAGCCCGCGAAGCCGTCGTGCTCGCCGATCACCTCGCCGCTGGTGGTGACCACCGCGCCGGGCGAGAGGGCGGGGGCGTCGGCGGGAAGCCGGGTGCGGAGCACCTGCATGTAGTCGTTGTCGGGGACGAAGCAGATCTCGACGCTCTCGGGCTTGTCGGCGGTCAGCAACGCCATTGCCCGGGCGCGGGCACGGGTGTCGTCCTTGGTGAGCCCGCCGACCGGCGTGCGCATCCGGGGCACCACGGCGCGATCGATCCCCCAGAGGAAGTAGCTCTGGTCCTTGTTGCGATCGCTGCCGCGCCGGAGCACGCCGTCGTCGCTGCGGGCGTAGTGGCCGGTGGCGATGGCGTCGCAGCCCAGCGCATCGGCGTGGGCGAGCAGGTCGCGGAACTTGGTGAACGAGTTGCAGCGCACGCAGGGAATCGGCGTGCGGCCGGCGGCGTACTCGGCCACGAAGTCGTCGATCACGCTGTCCTGGAAGCGGTCCTCGAGATTGAGGACGTAGTGCGGAATGCCGAGCCGATGGGCGACGGCACGGGCGTCGTTGATCGAGTCGAGCGAGCAGCAGGGACGATCGGGGACGTCGTCGCCGTGGCAGAAGAGCTTCATGGTGGCGCCGATCACCTCGTGACCGGCCTCGACCAGCAGCGCGGCCGCCACCGACGAATCGACACCGCCGCTCATCGCGACGAGGACCTTCTCCCGTCTAGACACGACCCAGTGCCACCCCCAACTCCCGGGCCTTGGTCACCACCCCGGGGAGGATCTCCACCACCCGGTCGACGTCGGCCTCGGTGGTCTCGTGCCCGAGCGAGAAGCGCAGGGTGCCGAGCGCCACCGGTGCCTCGATGCCCATCGCGGTCAGCACATGCGACGGCTCGACCGCACCGGTGGAACAGGCCGAGCCACCCGAGCAGCAGACGCCGCCGAGGTCGAGGTGCATCAGCATGGTGCCGGCGTCGGTGCCGGGCACCGACACGGAGAGCACGTGCGGTGCCCGGGGGGCGCCGAGGCCGTTGATCACCAGCGTCGGGCACCGCGGCACGGAGCCGCTCGGCGAGCTGGTCGCGGAGCGCGCCGAGCCTGGCGACGTGGGCCTCCAGGTCGCGCACCGCCAGCTTGCGCGGCGCGACCCAGCGCCACGGCGCCGGCCACGTTCTCGGTGCCGGGCCGGATGCCGAACTGCTGGCCGCCGCCGTGGATGATTGCCTCGATGATCTTGCGGTCGCGGACGATCAGGGCGCCGATGCCCTTGGGGGCGCCGATCTTGTGGCCCGAGATCGAGAGGAGCCGCACGCCGGCAGCGGCCAGGTCGATCGGCAGCTTGCCGAACGCCTGCACCGCGTCGCTGTGGAGCGGCACCCCGGCCGCGGCGCACCGCTCACCGATCACGGCCATCGGCTGGACGATCCCCACCTCGTTGTTGACCCACATCACCGAGACCACGGCGGGCTGCTCGGCGAGGACGGTGTCGAGGGCGTCGAGGTCGACGATCCCCTGGTTGGTGACCGGCAGGATCGTCTCGCGGCCGCCGAGCCGGCGCACTGCGTGGGCGGAGGCCAGCGCCGCCTTGTGCTCGATGGCGGTGGTCACCACGTGCATCTCGCGACCGGCGGCCTGTGCCGCAAGCCCGGCACCGATGATGGCGAGGTTGTCGGCTTCGGTCCCGCCTGAGGTGAAGATCACCTGGTTGGGTTCGACGCCCAGCGCCTCGGCGACTTCCCGCTTGGCCTGCTCGAGGCCGGCCCGGGCGGTGCGGCCCACCCGGTGGGCCGAGGAGGGATTGCCCCACGCGTCGCGCAGGAACGGCAGCATCGCCTCGAGGATCTCCGGGCGCACCGGCGTCGTGGCGGCATGATCGAGGTAGACAGGGTCCATGCTGGAAAATAGTCCCAAGAGCGGGAGGACGGAGAACCGAGAACTGAGACGGAGACGGAGAACGGAGAACGGAGCGACCGTGCCGGCCATCCCGTGCTGCCCTCCGTCCTCCGCCCTCCGCCCTCCGTCCTCCGCCCTCCGTCCTCCGACTAGAGGCTGTTGACGCCCATCGTCACCACGTCGTCGACCGCCACCGTTTCGTGGTTCCAGAACCGCTCCCCATAGGCGGCGCGAATCAGCGAGCCGGTATGGGCGTCCTGGGTGCGGATCAGGTCGTAGAACTGCTGGCCGGTGGGGTGGAGCTCGCCGCCCTGGATGGTGCCGGCGTCCCACTGCGAGGCGAAGCAGCGCAGCGCCTCGAGCTTGCGGTCGAACTGGGCGGTGGTGTCGGTCACGAAGGTCGGCTTGTCCGGATCCTCGCGATAGCCCATGGCGAAGTGGATCTTGAGTGGCCGGTGCTTGTCGCCCTCGGCGGGGTAGTTGGCGAGGCCGCTCAGGAAGCAGGCGTCGCGCACCAATGCCGCGGCGCGGCGATGGTCGGGATGGCGGCCGACGAGGTAGTGGGTGACGACCACCCGGGGGCGGTGGCGCCGGATGGCGGCGACCACGGCGCGGCGCATGGCGTCGCTGTTGTCGAGGTGGCCGTCGGGGAGGCCGAGGCACTCGCGCGAGGCGGCGCCCATCACGTCGGCGGCGGCCCGCGCCTCGCGGGCGCGGAGCTCGGGCGTGCCCTTGCTGCCCAGCTCGCCGGCGGTCAGGTCGGCGATGGCGACCCGGTGGCCCTGATCGGTGGCCTTGATCAGGGTGCCGCCGGCCAGCAGCTCGGCGTCGTCGGGATGGGCGAAGAGGGCGAGGAGGTCGGAAGGCATGCCGGAAAGTAGTGAGTCGTGAGTCCTGAGACGTGGGGGGACGTCTTTGACCTCGCGTCCCGCCGCGTGACAAGGATCCGGACTGGGCGAGGGGAGGGACCGGCGCACAAGCTCCCCCCACGTCTCAGGACTCACGGCTCACTACTACTCGTGCCTGAGCGCCTCCACCGGATCCATGTGCGCCGCGCGCACCGCCGGGATCATCCCGAAGACCAGCCCGATCGCCACCGAGGCCGACACGGCGATCACCGCGCTCCAGATCGGCGGGCCGGCCTTGAGGGAGAGCAGGTGCTTGAGCATCCCGCCGGTGGCCAGCCCCACCGCGATGCCGAGGATGCCGCCGAAGCCGGTGAGGGTGGCGGCCTCGACCAGGAACTGCCAGAGGATCTCGCGGCGGGTGGCGCCGACGGCCTTGCGCAGCCCGATCTCGTGGGTCCGATCGGTGACCGAGACCATCATGATCGCCATCACCCCGATGCCGCCGACCAGCAGCGCCACGCTCGACAGCGCGATCATCACCAGGAAGAACGCCGAGGTGAGTTCGTCCATCAGGTCGAGGAGCTGGTCCTGGGTGATGATGTCGAACGAGTTGGGTTGACCGGGCCGGTTGCCGCGCGCGGCGCGCAGTGCCGCGATCGCGGCGTCCTGGGCCAGCGTCACCGGCACGTCGCGTTCGCCCAGCACGGCGATGAAGAGCTGGTTGGTGACATCGTAGGTGAACTCGGCATCGGCGGCCCGGAACGGAATCACCCCGCCGTAGTTGGCACCCGGTGGCTGGAAGACGTTGTCGGGCTTCTGGTAGATGCCGATCACCCGGAACGGTCGGCTGCCGTAGCGGACCACCCGGCCCAGCGGTTCCATCGCGCCGAAGAGGTGGTCGGCGACCTCCTGTTCCAGCACGATGACATTGGCGGCACCGGCCAGCTCGGCCCGCGAGAAGAGCCGGCCCCGCAGCAGGGTCCCGCCCATCACGTCGAGGTAGCTGTTGTCGGCGCCGTAGGTCACCAGGCCCTGGGACCGGACGCCCTCGAATTCCATCCGCATGCCGCGCAACTCGACCCAGAGCCCGGCGTGGGCGATCTGGGGGCTGCGGCGCAGGGCCTCGGCGTCGGCCTCGTCGAGCACCGGCCGGGCCCGGACCTCGGCCGGGAGGTTGTTGGGGTTGAGCGGCACCGCCGAGAAGAACCGCATCACGTAGAAGGTTCGTGGCGACGAGTTCTCGACGGTGGCGAAGATCGAGGCCTTGATCCCGTCGACCAGCGACGCCATCACCATCACCGTGGTGACCCCGATCACCACGCCGAGGATGGTCAGCGTGCTGCGCAGTTTGTTGCTGCGCATCGCGTCCAGGGCCAGGGCGGCGCCCTCGCCGAGCGACCGGAGCAGCGGCAGCATCCGCTACTCCTTTCGCAGCGCGGTGATCGGGTCGAGCCGGGCGGCGCGGGTCGCGGGATAGACGCCGAAGATGATCCCGGTGATCGCCCCGACGGCCATCGCGACCGCCCACCGACCAGCCGGTCACCCGGGCTGGCAGTGGTGAGAAGCGGGCGACCGTGGCGGCGAGGAGCCAGCCCGCGGCGACCCCGATCAGCCCGCCCAGCAGCGACAGCAGCACCGTCTCCACCAGGAACTGGCGCCGGATGTCGGAGCGCCGCGCGCCGAGCGCCTTGCGGACCCCGATCTCGCGGGTCCGCTCGCTGACGCTCATCAGCATGATGTTCATGATCACGATGCCGCCCACCACGATGCCGATCGAGACCACGGCGGGCACGATGGCGAAGAGCGTGGCCGTGAGCGTGGTCCAGAACGACAGCAGCGCATCGGCCTTGTCGACGGTGAAGTCGTTCTCCTGGGTGGGGCGCAGCCGGTGGGCCACGCGCATCGCCTCCTCGGCGCGATCCATCGCGCCGGGGATCAGCCGGGGATCGGCCATCTTGACCGAGACCACCGTGGTCCGTCGTCGACCCCAGATCGACTCGAACATCGGCAGCGGCATCAACGCGAAGCCGTCGAACGACTGGCCCAGCGTCTGCCCCTTCGGCTCGGCCACCCCCTTGATGGTGAATTGCCGGCCGGCGATCCGAATCTTCCGGCCGATGGCGTCATCGGCCGAGCGGAAGAGCTTGTCGGCCACGTCGTAGCCGACCACCACCACCGGTCGATGACCCGCCATGTCGGGATCGGTGAGCGGGGCCCCGGCGGCGATCACATAGTCCTGGACCAGCTGGTACGGCGGCGTGACCCCGAAGATCAGCACGCTGCCCAGCGTCTGGTTGCGGTAGACCAGGTCGGCGCTCGGTGTGGGCCAGCCCGACTGGATCGCGACCGCTTCGGCATCGGGGAGGGCCCGTCGCACCACCTCGGCGTCGGCCTGGGTGATCCGGGGACGCTTGGCCAGGCGACGCACTTCCTCGTCGTCGACAAACCCCAGGGCGATCGGGGTGCGCCGCACCTGGAAGGCGTTCTTGCCGATCATGGCACCGGTCAGGTTCTCGGCGACGTAGGCGTTCATCCCCTGGATCACGGCAACCACCGCGACCAGGAACGCGACCGAGACGATGATGCCGAGGAGGGTGAAGAACGAGCGCAGCTTGGCCGAGCCAATGGAGGCCAGGGCAACCCGGATCGCTTCGGTGAAGGACATGGCCAAAAAAATAGCCGCGGCCGTCAGGCCGCGGCTATCTCGCCGTCGGAGCGAAGGTTTCAGCCCCGGGGCTGGATCGCCGCGGCCTGACGGCCGCGGCTGACGGCGGCTGGCGCCGCCGTCACTCGTACCGCAGCGCCTCCACCGGGTCGAGCCGGGCCGCCTTGTTGGCGGGGTAGAGGCCGAACAGAACGCCCGTGATCGTCGAGGCGATCACCGCCGCGGCGATCGACCAGAGCGGGATGATCGCCGGGAGCGGGGTGAAGGTGTTGATCGCCAGGGCGATCAGGGCACCGAGGCCGAGGCCCACCAGCCCGCCGATCAGGGTCAGCGTGGCCGACTCGATCAGGAACTGGAAGAGGATCTCGCTGCGGGTGGCGCCCAGTGCCTTGCGGACGCCGATCTCGCGGGTCCGCTCGGTGACCGAGATCATCATGATCGCGATCACCCCCACGCCGCCGACCATCAACCCCACGCTCGAGAGGACCAGCATCACGAGGAAGAAGCCCTGGGTCATCTGGTTGAACGAGGCGAGGAAGCGGTCGCCGGTGACCAGATCGAAGGTGTTCTCCTGGCCGGGGCGAAGGCCGCGGTCGACCCGCAGCGCGGCGGTGACCTGGTCCATCGCCTCCGACTGGCTGACGGCGTCGGTCGGGAAGACCATGATGCTCATCCAGCCGCGCTCGAAGTCGGAGACCTTCGAGAAGGTGCTGTGCGGCATGATGAGCTTGGGCTGGTCGCTGTCGTTGAAGATCTCCTGGGGATCTTCGTACAGCCCGACGACCTGGAACGGGAGCCCGAAGATCCGGATCGACTTGCCGACCGGGTCCTCTCGCTCGAAGAGCACGTCCGAGGCGTGGCGGTTGATGACCACCACGTAGGCCCGCGAGGCCATGTCGACCGGGGTGAAGTTGCGGCCATCGACGATGTCACCGCCCTCGACCTTGAGCCAGCTGGGATCCATCCCCTGCACGTAGGTCTCGCCCAGCGACTTGTCGCGATAGCTGACCTGGGAGCTGCCGCCCTCGCGGACGTTGACATCCTCGACGCCGGGCAGTGCCCGGATCAGGTCCGCTTCGTGGCGCGACAGCTTCGGCCGCCGGCGCCAGGGCGACATCTCGTCGCTGCCGTCGGAGATGTTGATCCCTTCGCGGAAATAGCGAGTCACCACGAACGACTTCGGCCCGGCACGGGCGATGATGTCGCTCACCCCGTTCTGGATGCCGCTGATCATCGAGGCCATGCCGATCACCACCATCACGCCGATGGCGATGCCGAGGATGGTCAGTGCCGCGCGGCTCTTGCTGGAGCGCACCGCGTCGAGCGCCAGCAGGATGCCCTCGCCGGCGCGGGCGAACAGGGAACCGCGTCCCAGGGTGCTCATTCGTGCCTCAGCGCGGCAATGGGATCGAGTCGGGAGGCCTGCCGGGCGGGCGTGATGCCCGCGACCATCCCGACCAGGACGCCGAGCGCCACGCCGACGCCGATCGACCACGGGGCGACCGCGGCCGGCAGCGGGGTGAACGCGCGCACGGCGAAGGCGAGCAGCAGCCCGGCGCCGATGCCGATCGCCGCCCCGGTCACCGACAGGGTGGCCGACTCGACGATGAACTGGGCCATGATGTCGCGGCGCCGGGCCCCGAGCGCCTTGCGGATCCCGATCTCGCGGGTCCGCTCGGCCACGGCCATCAGCATGATGTTCATGATCACGATGCCGCCCACCACCAATGAGATCGCCACCAGCCCCGGCAGGGCCATGAAGAGGACCCGGGAGATCTTGTCCCAGGCCGAGAGCGCCCCCTCGGCGGTCTCGAGGTGGAAATTGTTGTCCTCGCTCGGGCGCAGCCCGCGGCGCGCCCGCATCAGCGCGGTGACCTCGTCCTCGGCCTGGCGCATCAGCGCCGGGTTGTCGGCCTGGACGTGGAAGTCGTCGATCACGTGGGGTCGATTCACGAGGTGGCGAACCGGTGAGGTGATCGGTGTGACCGCGAACTTGTCGAGCGAGATGCCGAAGAGCGTGCCCTGGGCGGCCACCACGCCGATCACGCGATGGGGGAGACCGCCCAGCGAGACGGTCTCGCCGATCGGGTCCTGGCCGTCGAAGAGCCGGGCGGCGAGGTCGTGGCCGAGGACCACCACGTTGGCGCCGATCTCGACCTCCTGCGGCGAGAACGCCCGGCCCTCGGCGATGTCCCAGTTCTTGACGCGGAAGTAGCCGGCGTCGGTGGTGTGGACGTCGATGTCGCGGGCCTCGCGTCCGTGCCAGCGGACAATCAACCGGTCGTAGCCCTCGATCGCGGTGCGGACGGGCGTCTTCATCCGTTCGCGCAGGTAGGCCACGTCCTCGGTCGTGATGCGCGGCCGACGGTTCCACTCGCGCCACTGCTCGTCGGTGGTGTTGCCCATGACGATGTTCGGCCGCGAACGGAGCTGGAAGGTGTTCACCCCGATCAGCGCGCCGGCGAACTTGTCGGTCATGTAGACGTTCATGCCCTGGACCACGGAGACGACCGCGATCAGGAACGTCACGCCGATCATCACGCCCAGCGCCGAGAAGAAGCTCTTGAGCTTCTGCGCACGGATCGAGCTGAGGGCGAGCCGGACCGCCTCGAAGAACGGCATGATCAGGCCGCGCCCACCGCAACCGCCGCGCGGCGGTCGCTGTCGATCCGGCCGTCGCGGAGGGTCACCACCCGCTCGGCGTGGTCGGCGATGTCGGGTTCGTGGGTCACCAGCACCACGGTCTGGCCCTGGCGCTGCAGGTCGCCGAAGACCCGCATGATCTCCTCGCTGGTCGCCGAGTCGAGGTTGCCGGTCGGCTCGTCGGCCAGCAGGATCGACGGCTCGTTGACCAGCGCCCTGGCGATTGCCACGCGCTGCCGCTGACCGCCCGACATCTCGTTGGGCTTGTGATCCATCCGATCGCCCAGGCCGACACGCGCCAGCGCACTCTCGGCACGTTCCCGGCGCTCCCGCGACGACACCCCGCCGTAGACCAGCGGCAGCTCGACGTTGGCCAGCGCGCTGGCGCGGGGCAGCAGGTTGAAGGTCTGGAAGACGAAGCCGATCTCGCGGTTGCGGATCCGGGCGAGGTCGTCGTCGGCCATCCGCGACACCTCGTGGCCGTTGAGCCAGTAGCGGCCCGCGGTCGGCGTGTCGAGGCAGCCGAGCACGTTCATCATCGTCGACTTGCCGGAACCCGACGGCCCCATGATCGCGACGTACTCGTTGCGCTGGATGGTCGAGGTCGACCCCGGCCGAGTGCCCGGATCCGCTCGCCGCCCATCAGGTACTCGCGGGTGATTCCCTCGAGGGTGATGATCGCGTCACTCACGGCGTCGCTCCCGGCTGGGCGTTGACGATCCGCTTGACCCGGCTCGAGTCGGTCAGGTCGCGGATCGCCTGATAGCTCCCCGAGACCACCGTGTCGCCTTCGCGCAGTCCGTTGATGACCTCGAAGTACTCGTCGCCGGCAATGCCGACCTTGACCGGCCGGAAGCGGGCCAGGCCGTTCTCCACCACGAAGACACCTTCGACGTCCTTGATCTTGCCGGTCCTGGTGGTGTCGCCGAGCGGCATCGCGGTCGCCGTGTCGCCGGCGGCCCTCGGCGGCCGCGCGGTGAGCGCGATGATCGGGATGCTCAGACGTCCCGGCGCGTATCGGTGATGATCCGGGCCGTCATCGAGAGGTCGGGTCGCACGTCGGCCGGCGGGTTCTCGAGGGTCACCTCGACCTCGAAATCGACGGCCCGGTCGGTCGACTGACCGGTGGCCGACGTGGACGCCGCCGAGTTGGCGATCTTGGTCACCCGGCCGGCGAACGTGGTATCGGGGAAGGCGTCGATCGAGACCGCCACCGAGTCGCCGAGAGCCAGCTTGACCACGTCGGTCTCGTCGACCTTGACCTTGGCCTGGATCACCGACATGTCGGCGATCCGCATCAGCAGGCCCACGTCGCGCGAGAAGGTGCCGGGCACGGCGACCTCGCCCTCCTCGACCGCCAGCCGGACCACCCGACCCGAGATCGGGGCGTAGAGCCGGGTGCGGCCGAGGTTGTCCTGGGCCTCCTTGAGCGAGGCGCGCGACTGCATCACCTGCGCCTGCGAGGCCTTGAGGTTGGCCGAGGCCACGTCGTAGGCCTGCTGCGACTGCTCGACCGCCTCATCGGAGATCAGCGTCGGGGTGCTGCGCTTGAGCTCGTTCACCCGGTCGAGCGCCCGCTGCGCCTGGTCACGATTGGTCCGTGCCTGCAGCTCGCTGGCCTGCGACGACGTCAGCATCGCCTCGGCCCGATTGACGGCGCCCTCGAACTGGACCTGGTCGAGCTCCACCAGCAGCTCGCCCTTCTTGACCATGTCGCCTTCCTTGACATGGATCCGCAGGATCCGGGCGGTGACCTCCGACTGGACGTCGACCTGGCTCTTGGCTTCGATGTTGCCGCTGGCGGTGACCGCCGCGACGAGATCGCGCCTGGCGACTGGCTCCATGCGCACGTCGACTTCACGTGCGCCACGGTTGCCGGCCATGGTGGCCAGCGCGCCGACGATCACGACGGCGATCCCGATTCCGAGTCCGATCTTGGCTCCACGAGACATCTGCAGGTCCTCTCCTTGTCCGTTCAGCGCAGGGGGCGGCCGACGGTGGCTTCGAGGCCCACCACGGCTGTGTGATAGTCGTACACCGCATTCACGTAGTCGGCCTCGGCCTGGGTGACGGCGTTCTGCGCGTCGGCCACCTCCAGGGCGGTGCCGCTGCCGAGCCGGTAGCGCTCGTTGGCGAGCGTGAGCTGGTCGGCCGCCGAGGTGCGGTTGGTGTCGGCGATGATCGCCGCCTGATAGGCGGTGCGAACCGCCAGCACCTGGACCTGCACCTGGCCGTCGATCTGCAGCCGCTGGGCCCGCAGCGTCTCACGGGCGTCGTCCTGCTGTGCCCGCGCCGCCGAGACCCGCGCCGCGCGCGAGAAGCCGTCGAAGATCGGCAGCGAGAGCCCGAACGAGATCGACCACGGCGAGCGGGTGAACTTGAACGGGAAGTCGGAGTTGGCGTCGCGAATCTGCTGCGCGATCTCCGGCTGCAGCGCAGTGCCACTGGCATCGAGGCCGGCGTAGGCGTTGCAGTCGTTGATGATGCCACCGTTGGGGGCCGGGTGCGGCGAGGTGAGCCGCTCAAGGATCCCGTTCTGGAACTCGCAGTTGGCAACCTGACTCTGGGCCGAGGCGATCTGACCCTGGATCAGCGGGTCGACGTTGGTGGCGTCCTGGGTGAAGCCGCTGATGCCGGTGCTCACCGAGAACGACGGCAGGTATTCGGACTTGGCCGAGCGCACCCCCAGCGAGGCAGCGTTCACCTGGGCGTCGGCGGCGCGAAGCTGCGGATTCTGCTCGTGTGCCATCTGCTGCAGGGTGCCGAGGTCGAAGTCGGGCTCGGTCAGCGCGAACTGCTCGGTCAGCGTGATGGTCCCGACATCGGCCGGGGCGGGGATACCCATCCGGCGCAGCAACTCGATCTTGGCCTCGGCCTCTCGCTGGCGGGCCTGCAGCAACTGCACGTCGGCCCGGGTCTTGGTGACCTCGGCCTGGCGCACTTCGACCATGTTGCCGCGGCCGACCTGGAACTGGGCCCGGGCCTGGGCGAGGAAGTCCTGGTTGCGGGCCACCTGCTGCTCGGCGACCTGCACCGAGGCCTGGGCCCGCAGCACCGCCAGGTACTGGGTCGTCACGTCATAGACGAGGTTGACCCCCGCCGAGGCGATATTCTCCTCGGTGACCTGCTGCAGCGCCTTCTGCTGCGATGGAGCCAGCAGCTTGCCGTAGCTGAGTCCCAGCGACGCCGAGATGTTGTAGTCGGAGCCGATGGTCGAGGAACCCTGTGAGAAGATCTGGTTGGCGATCGTCTGCCGACCAGAGCGACTGTACCGGACCCCGGCGCTCGAGGAGATCGAGGGAAGCAGTGCTCCGTAGGCGGAGCGCACATTGGCTGCCGCCGGCCCCTCGTCGTTGAGCGTCTGGAGGTAGGCCGGGGAGTGCTGCCGCGCCAGATTGATAGCATCGGTCAGTGAGAGCTGCCGAGGCGCCACGGTGCCGGCTTGTCCGGCGGCCAGGCCGGGGACCACCACCAGGAGTGCCAGCAGACGCACGAATCGAATCCGCATGTTCCGCCCTTCAGGTTCCGTGAGAATCCGGGATGAAATCGTCACCGTGCTGACCTACGACCCCATGCAGGAGAAGTTTCAAGGTGGGACATCCGGACGCCCCCCCACAGGGGTGGCGCTCTGGCTGGCGGTGGTCGGTGTCGGGCTGGTGGCCGGTGAGGCGACCTATCAGGCGGCTGCCGGGGTGGCCGGCGCCGGATCGGGAACGCTCGGGTGGGCCTGGCTTGCCGCCACGGCATTGCTGGCGGCAGCGGTGGCGGTGGCTGCGTTCCGGTCGGAGACCCGCTCGGGGTGGCCGGTGGGCTTCGGCCTGGCCTGCCTGGCCCTGCTGATGACCATCGCGGCCTGGCGCTCTCGCGAGGTACGGGTCCATCCCGACTCGGTGATTGCCAAGGCGGTCGCCGGCGCCAACGATGACCGCGACCAGCTCCTCGCCAGCGCGGTGGCGGGGGCAACCCACGTGGCCCGGAACGCCCTGCAACGAACCGCGGGGGCGGTGCCCGGTGATGCCCCCGACCTGACCGACCTGCTCGAGGGCGGCCCGATCGAGATGGGGCTGGTGGTGCTCGGGGGCGATACGGTGGTGGCGGTGGCGGGTCCCCAGCGGATCGCACCGATTCCGGTGACCGTGCCGGTGGCGGTGGTCCGCACCTCCTTCGCCCGGGTGCTGGTGGTCTCGGCCCGGCGCGATGGGCGGACCGCCCAGGTGATGCTGCTCCTCGACGCTGCCCCGGCCCTGCCGGCCCCGGGCGCTGCCCTCTCGTCGCGGAGCGGTGCCTGGCAGGAGGTCACCTGGCACTGGACTGGCGCGGCCGCGCGGTCCGACTATCCCGACGTCGAGGCGGCCAAGACGGCGATCGCCGGATCGATGGTGGCGGCGCCCCCGGCGATCGAGACCCTGGCGGCTCGGGAGGCCCGGCTGGCGCGCCGATTGGCGGTGGCTGGCCTCGCAGTGCTGGCGGTGATGGTGATCGCCTCCGGGGCGCCCGCCGTGGCCCGGGCGGTGGCGCTCCTGATCCCGGTCTGGGTTGTGGTGCGCGCCGGAGCGGTGGCGGCCGCCTACGGTGGCGCTGCTGCCTACGCGCTGGTGGCGGCGATGGCGCTCACCCTGCTGGCGGTGGTGCTCTGGCAGCGACCGGCCCGGCGCAGTCCGGTGGGTCTGGTCGCCGCGGTGATCCTGCTGGCGATGGCCCCGCCGCTGGTGGCCCGGGCCGGGCTCGACATCGTGCCGCCGGCCGAGTCGGGTTCGATGTGGACCTGGTTCGCCTGGCAGGCGGTGCTTGCCCTGGCGACGGTTGCCTATCTGGCGATCGCCTCTGCGCCGCTTCGCGCGGAGGGAGAGGACCAGGCCAGCTGGCGTGGCGGTGCCCTGGCGACCGTGCTGGCGGTGTTGGTGGGGGTGATCGGCATCGAGGCCTGGCAACCGGCCAACCCGACCGGATTGGGCCTCACCGTGAGCTGGGCGATCTGGTTCCTGCCGCTCCTCCTGGCGATGCTCGCGGCGATGCTGCCGATCACCACGCCGCGGGCCCGACGGCTGGCGATCGCCACCACCGCGTCGGTCCTCGCCGCGCTGAGCGCATGGGGGGCCTCGCTCGAGCGACAACAGGAACTCGCGCGCCAGGACCTCGACCGACTCGGGGCCAGCGCCGACGCCGAGGCGAGCGCCGCCCTGGAATTGATGGGCGACGCGGCACAGGCGGCGGACGCCACCCGACTCGACCGGCTCTACGCCACCTGGCGTGCCTCGCCGCTGGCCACGGTGCGGGCACCGGTGCAGATGGCGATCTGGACCGACACCACGGTGAGCGAGTGGGTGGCGCTCGACCAGCTGGTGCCGAGCTGGGACGATCTCAAGGCACTGGTGGCGGCGGGGGGCGACACGCGACGGGTGGTCGCCCTGGCCCGTGACCCCGGCCGTCATCAGGTGCTGGTGCTGCCGCTGGCCGGTGACACGGTGGCCACCGTGCTGATCGGCCCACGCTCACGGCTGGTGCAACCGACGGCGTTCGGACGGCTGGTCGGCTGGCGCACCCCGGCCGATGCCGCCTACCAACTCGAGGAGGTGAGTGCCGAGCAGGCGCGGCCCGAGTTCACCTTCCAGCGCACCGGTCGCTTCGTGCGCGCCGACCGCGAGGTGCGTGCGGGCAGTCGGCCGATCTTCGTGCGGGCCACGATCGCGATGTCGCCGCCCCGGGCCTTCGCAGTTCGCGCGGCGCTCACCGTGCTGCTCGACGTGCTGCTGGCGCTGGCCATCTGGTGGCTGCTCGAGCGGGTGCTGGGATTCGTGCACACCAGCGGCCGGGAGGTGTTCCGTCGTTCGTATCGCCGCACGGTAACCTGGGCACTGATCTCCTTCTTCGTGGTGCCGGCTGCGTTCTTCACGCTCTGGTCGGCGGTGCGCTTGCGACAGGAAGTGGCCCGGGATCGTGGCGAGGAGGTGAGCCGGGCGCTGCGCGACATCAGCAATGATCCGGAGTTCACCCCGGGTGTGCTCCGCAATCCCCAGAGCCCGGTGTTGGCCCAGATCGCTGATCGTGCCGGCGCCGAGCTGGGGGTGTACCGGCGCGGTCGACTGGTCTCGGCCAGCACGCCGCTGCTGGGCGAGTTGGGGCTCTTCTCGCCGGTGATCGACCCGTCGCTCACTCGTGGCGCTGCCGCCGAGGGTCGCTCGCTGGCCGCCCCAGTTCCCGGCGCCAATGTCCGACTCGGCGGGGAACTGACCCAGGTGCCCCAGACAGTGGTTGCGGCGGCACTCCCCGGGGCCGATGTGCAGCTCGCCCGCGACCAGGTCGACCTGGCCCTGCTGCTGTTGCTCGCCTCGCTCGGCGGGACGCTGGCCGCGGTGGCGGTGGCCGGTGCAGTGGCGCGGGCGCTGGCCCAGCCGATCGAGTCGCTGCGCCGTCGGGCGCTGGCCATCGGCCGCCGGGAGCCTCCACCAACCCTTCGCGAGCCGCCGCTGGAGTTCGAGCCGGTCTTCGGGGCGATCACCCAGATGGAGCGTGACCTGATCCAGAGCGAGGCACTGCTGGAGGAGGAGACCGCGCGCACCGCCAGGGTGGTGGCCTGGGGCGAGATGGCCCGACAGGTGGCCCACGAGATCAAGAACCCGCTCACGCCGATGCGCCTCGGGTTGCAGCACCTGCGTCGGCTGGGGGAGGACGCCCGTCCCGACCTCGCTGAACAGACGGCCATCACCGCCGAGCGCCTGCTCGGGGAGATCGATCGGCTCGACCGGATCGCGCGGTCATTCGCCCGCTACGGCACGCCGCCCGAACGCGAGGTCGGTCCGCTGGAGGCGCTCGATCTCGCCGGCACCTGCCGCGAGGTGGCCCAGCTCTACGCCCTGGCGGCGGCCCAGCCGACGGTTGCGGTGGAGGTCCACAATGGGGTGGCCGTCGCAGCCCGGCAGGAGGAACTCCTCCAGGTGCTGCTCAACCTGCTCGACAACGCCCGGCAGGCGGAGGCCGGCGCGGTGACGCTCACCATCGACGGCACCACCCTCACCGTGGGCGACGATGGCCACGGCATCCCCGCCGATCAACTCGAGCGGATCTTCGAGCCGACCTTTTCCACCACCACCTCGGGAACCGGTCTCGGCCTGGCAATCGTCCGCCGGCTGGTGGAGGGGTGGGGTGGCGAGATCTCGGTCACCAGCACGGCCGGGTCGGGGACCACCTTCCGCCTGGCCTTCCGTCCCGCCGATTCAACCCCGGAGCCCGAGCCGGCGTAGCATAGTCGAGTCCCGGAGCGGCCGATTCCCGGTCCGACCCGCGGACGCACTCGACACGCGGAGCACCACCATGAAGGCTCGTTTCGCACTGCTGGCCTCGCTGGCCATGTTCGCCCTCCCGCTCGCCGCCCAGGGTGGTGGCCAGGGGATGCGCGGCGGCGGTCCCGGCGGGTTCATGGCCGTTCCCTCGGCCGACACGCTCACTGCCCAGTTGTCGCTCTCGGCCGAGCAGCAGACCAAGGTCGCAGCCGTGATCACGAAGTTCGAGACGTCGACCAAGGACGCCCGCGCGGCCATGACCAAGCTGATGGAGAACGGTGGCATGCAGGGGATGCGCGACAACCCCGACGCGATGAAGAACATGACGGCGATCCGCGAGGCGCGCACCAAGATGACCACCGACATCAAGGCGCTCCTGACCCCCGAGCAGGTGGCCAAGTACGACGAGCTCTATCCGCAGCGGATGGGTCGTCGTGGTGGTGGAGGCGGCCAGGGTTGAACACTCGGGCGGGGGTACTGGCCGCCATGCTGGTGCTCGTGGGCTGCCAGGCCCGCGATGCCGGCGCGCCGGAGGCCCCCGCCACGACACCCGGCACCACGGTCCAACTGCGTCGGCCAGCGGAGCCTGCTTCGCTGGCCGACATCGCTCCCGGCGACACCGCCGGGGTGCTGGCACTGATCAATCGGATCATGCGGCAGGGCGACGCCATCCTCGACTCGCTCGACCGCCGCGATACGGTGCTCGCCGCCACCGGCACCGCGACCCCCCCGAGCCTCACGCTCTGGAGCCTCAACGGCCAGCCGATCAAGCTGCTGGCCACCGTGCCCAACACCACCGACCGGCTTCCCGAGGAGACCGCGACCTGGTTCCGGCTCGGTGAGATCAATGTGATCCAGCAGCCGACCGCGGTCTTCCTCTTCGAGGGCGACGGGATCGTCTTTGCCACCGACGAGGCAATGGTGCCGATGGCGATGCCCGACAGCAGCAGGATGCGGTTGGAGGTCGAGCTGGTGGATTCGGTGCGGAGCCGACTGGCGGTGTTCGGGGTGCGGTACCACTGACGGAGAACGGAGAACGGAGGACGGAGAACGGAGGACGAGCCAAGCGACAACGTGCGGCCCTGTTCTCCGTTCTCCGTTCTCTCGTTCTCCGTTCTCCGTTCTCCGTCTAGCTTTCCCCCATGCCGCCCGTCCTGCTCGTCATTCTCGGATTCGTGCTGCTGGTGCTCGGCGGCGAGGCGCTGGTGCGGGGCGCCACCCTCCTCGCCCGGCTGCTCGGCATGCCCGCGGCGCTGGTGGGGCTCACCGTGGTCGCGGTCGGCACCTCCGTCCCTGAACTGGCGGTCTCGATCCTGGCCGCCTTCGCCGGCGCGCCTGATCTCGCCGTCGGCAACGTGATCGGTTCCAACCTCTTCAATCTCACCTTTGCGCTCGGGGCCGCGGCCACCGTCGCGGCGCTTTCGGTGCGCGGTCAGGCGATCAAGCTGGAGTGGCCGGTGCTGATGGTGGCCACCCTGGTGACCCTGGCGTTGCTCCGCGACGGGACGCTCGACCGGCTCGAGGCGGCGGTGCTGGTGGCGGGGATGGTGGCGTTCATGGCCTGGACGGTGCGCCTCGCCAGTGTGGCGATCACGAGCGAGGAGCGGGTCGACCTGCGCGAGCTGGTGAGCGACCTGCTGCCCCGGTTGCGACAGTGGCCCCGATCGGTGGCTGCAGCACTGATCCTGGTCGGCTGTGTGCTGTTGTTCGTGGGTGGCCGTGAGGTGGTCGAGGGGGCAACCACCCTGGCACGCACGATGGGCATCTCCGACCGGATCATCGGCCTCACGGTGGTGGCGATCGGCACCGGCCTTCCCGAGCTGGTCACCTCGGTGGTGGCGGCCGCACGGCACGAGTCGGACATCGCGGTCGCCAACATGATCGGTTCGAGCATCTTCAACCTGCTCGGTATCCTCGGCCTGAGCGCGCTGGTGCACCCGATCCACTTTGATCCGTCGCTCGCCAGCACCGACGCGGCATGGCTGGTGGCCGCCACCCTGCTGCTCTGGCCAGTGCTGCACACCGGCCGCGAGGTCACCCGCCGCGAGGGGCTGCTGCTGATGACGGGGTACGGGGTGTATCTGGCTTACCTCCTCGGGTGACGCGACAGGCGACAGGCGACAGGCGACAGGCGACGGGCGACAGGCGACAGGCGACGGGCGACAGGCGACAGGCGACGGGCGACAGGCGACGGGCGACAAGCGACAAGCGACGGGCGACGGGCGACAGGTGACCGGCGAACGGTGGAGGTACGGTGCGGGCAGTCGTGTTCCACGAATTCAAGGGTGAGCTCACGGTCGGGACCGTGGCCGATCCGGTGGTGCCCGACGACGGCGCCCTGATCGCGGTCCGCGCCACCGGCATCTGTCGCAGCGACTGGCACGGCTGGCAGGGACACGATCCCGATATCCGCGTGCTGCCACATGTGCCGGGACACGAGCTGGCCGGCGAGGTGGTGGCGGTGGGGAACGGCGTCGGTCGCTGGGCAGGGGGTGAACGGGTGACGACACCGTTCGTGTGCGGCTGCGGCACCTGCACGCCCTGCCGACGCGGGGACCATCAGGTGTGCGATCACCAGACCCAACCCGGCTTCACGCACTGGGGCTCATTCGCCGAGCTGGTGGTGATCCGTCATGCCGACGTGAACCTGGTGGCGCTCCCCGAATCGATCACCGACGTGACCGCCGCCAGCCTCGGGTGCCGCTTCGCCACGGCGTTCCGTGCGGTGATCGACCAGGGCAGGGTGCAGCCGGGCGAGTGGGTCGCGATTCACGGCATGGGTGGGGTGGGCCTCTCGGCGCTGATGATCGCCCGCGCGATGGGGGCCCGGGTGATCGCAATCGATCGTGAGCCCGCCACGCTCCGGCGCGCGGCGGAGCTCGGCGCCGAGTCGACGGTCGACGTCACAGCGGTGGCCGACGTGGTCGCGGCAATTCACGACCTGACCGACGGGGGGAGCGACCTGTCGCTCGACTCGCTCGGTGCCACTGTCACTGCCAGCAACTCTCTGTCCTGCCTCCGCAAGAACGGTCGCCACGTGCAGGTGGGGTTGCTGGTCGGCAAGGACCATCGTCCGCCGCTGCCGATGGAGCTGGTCATCTCCCGCGAGCTCGCGGTGATTGGCAGCCATGGCATGGCGGCCCACGCGTATCCCCGGATGCTGGCGATGATCGAGTCGGGCGTGCTGGTACCGGAACAGCTCATCGCGCGGACGGTGACGCTGGACACGTACCCGACGAGCTGGTTGCGCTCGGTACCATGCGGAGGGCGGGATCGTGGTTTGCGAGATGTAGCAGTGGCTCTCACCATGGGAGCGGACGAGCCGGGCGCACCCGATCGGCCAAGGACGGCATTCCTTTCATCGCTGGATCGAAGAGCGCCCTTGCTCGCCCGTTCCACATGGGTCCACGCCAACGGGGGACAGTCCGCGACGGGTCGTTGAGGCGTTGTTCGACCCATGGTTGATCCGGATGCCGGCGATCGCCCGGTCGGCGACGCCGGGACGAGTCGTCGCGAGCCACGGTTGCGAATCGTGGATATTGATCGAACCTTGCATCGGAGGACGAGACTTCTTGGCCCCCTCATGCGAGTTCGATCATGAGACACGAAGCCACCGTACCCTGCATTCTTGCCATCGCGATCGCGATGCCTGCGCACTCCCTCCTTGCTGCCCAGCGTACCTGGACCGTGTCGGGGGCTCCGGAGGTGCGCTGGGGCACGTCGGGCAGCGATCCCCACGAACAGTTCGTGAACGTGACCGGTGTGGCCGTCCTGCCCGGAGGAGAACTGGCCGTGCTCGACGAAGGTGTGCCGGTGGTCCGGCTGTTTGCGGCCGACGGTCACTGGCTGCGTGACCTGGGCCGAACCGGCGACGGACCGGGCGAGTACCGCGACCCGGTCGCGATCGGGCTCACGGACCGGGGCGTCGCGGTGCTCGATCGCACCGGTCGCCTCGAGACGGTCTCCCCCTCGGCACGGCCGGTGGCGTCCGACCGGGTGCCGCTGGGCGGCATTCGTGCCGAGCGGTTCAATGCGCTCCCCGACCAGCCGTTGGCCGATGGCAGTGCGCTCCTGCGCGCCAGCGAGCGGGTCTTCGGTCGGGTGCATGGCGAGTACCGTCAGCACGTGGGCCTGCTGGTGGCTTCGAGGGGCGGGGTGCGTGACACGGTGGGATGGTTCGTGGGCGACTCCGGCCGGACCGATGCCAAGGGAGCACCCGTGCCGCGGCCGTACCTGCCATCGACCGGGCTGCTGTTTGATGCCGGCGGTGCCCGTATCGCCGTGATGACCGCCGACGATCCGGAGGTGCGGATCTTCGATCTCCACGGCAAACCGGTCGCCTCGTGGCGAGCCCCGCTGGTCAGCGGGCCGATCAGCTCCGATGACATCGATCGACTGACCGAGGACGCGCTGCGCGGGCTCCGCGACAACGACCTCCGAGTCGCGCGGGAATGGATCGAGGGCCGACCCCTGCTTGATCACGCGCCGCTCGCCGAACGCGTCCTGGTGCCCGGATCGCGACCTGGCGAGGTCTGGCTCGCGCCGTTCGGGCGCCCCTCGGGCCGCCAGCGCTGGGTCGTGATGAGTGAGCAGGGAAGGGAGCTGGCCCGGCTCGAGTTGCCACCCGGCGTGGAGTTGCTCGCTGCTGCGTCCGACTACGTGATCGGCCTCAGCCGTGACGAGTACGATGTGGAGACGATCGGGAGGTATCGGTTGCAGGTGCGGTGACGGCTCGGTGTTGCGCGCCCGGTCCACGCCAACGGGGACAGTCCGCGACGGGTCGTTCCGGCGTTGTTCGACCCATGGTTGATCCGGATGCCGGCGAACGCCCGGTCGGGGACGCCGGGTCGAGCTTCGTCGCGGACGGCTCACTGCGTCGGCAGGTGCCGACCGGGCGCACAAGATGATGTCGGACTTCGCACGACCGGGCGACGCTGTGTCATGCTCTCCCGGATCCGCTCCGCCTCGGTACTCGGCGTCGACGCGCTGGCCGTCGACGTCGAGATCGACATCGCCAACGGTCTCCCCTCCTTCACCACCGTGGGGCTCCCGCTCGGTGCGGTCAAGGAGAGTCGCGAACGGGTCGCCGCCGCGCTGGGCAATTCCGGCTACGCGCTGCCGCTTCGTCGGATCACCGTCAACCTCGCCCCCGCCGACGTGCAGAAGCGCGGCAGTGCCTTCGATCTTCCCGTGGCGATCGGACTCCTCGTGGCGAGTGGCCAACTCGCGTGCGAGGGACTGGAGCGCACCCTGTTGCTGGGCGAGTTGGGGCTCGAGGGCGACCTGCGGCCGATACGCGGGGCGTTGCCGATCGCGTTGGCCGCGAAGGGAATGGGGTGCGACGAGCTGATCCTGCCGGCGGCGAATGTCGCCGAGGCGGCAGTGGTCGAAGGAGTACGGGTGCGGGGGGCCGCGACACTGCAGCAGGTGTGCGAGCACCTCGGTGGCTTCGCCGCGATCGAGCCGGTGCGGACCGAGGCCAGCACCCTGCTCGGTGCGGCACTGGCCGACGTGGCCGATTTCAGCGACGTGCGGGCCCAAGAGGCGGCCAAGCGGGCGCTGGAGGTGGCGGCGGCCGGGGCGCACAACGTGCTGCTGATCGGCCCGCCGGGGGCGGGGAAGACGATGCTTGCCCGGCGGCTGCCGGGGATCCTGCCGTCGCTCACCCTCGACGAAGCGCTCGACGTGACCCGGATCCACTCGGTCGCCGGTCTGCTTCCGGCGGGGAAGGCGCTGGTCACCGTCCGGCCGTTCCGGGCGCCGCACCACACCGTGAGCTATGCGGGACTGATCGGCGGTGGGGCAGTGCCGCGTCCCGGTGAGGTCTCGCTGGCCCACCACGGCGTGCTCTTCATCGACGAGATCGCCGAATTGCCGTCGCGCGTGCTGGAGGTGCTGCGGCAACCGCTGGAGGACGGCACGGTGACGATCTCGCGCGCCGCGATGACGCTCTCCTATCCGGCGCGGTTTCTCTTTGTGGCAGCCATGAACCCCTGTCCCTGTGGCCACGCCGGCGATCCCTCGCGCTCGTGCTGCTGCCCGCCGCAGACGGTGCAGCGCTACCTGGCGCGGATCAGCGGACCGCTGCTCGACCGGATGGACATCCACCTGGCGGTGCCGCCGGTGGCGTACGACGAGTTGACGAGCAAGGCACCGGCGGAATCGAGCGCAGTGATCCGTGCCCGGGTGGAGGCGGCGCGCGAGCGGCAGCTGGCACGGTTCGCCAATTTGCCCGGTCTCTACGCCAATGCCCACATGGGTCCGCGCGAGCTGTCGCGGTTCGTGAGGATCACCCCCGACACCGAACGGGTGCTGCGGCACGCGATCGAGCGGTTGGGATTGTCGGCGCGAGCCTATCACCGGGTGCTCAAGCTGGCGCTCACGCTGGCGGACCTGGCGGGCGACGACGGCATCGGGCCAGCGCACGTGGCCGAGGCGGTGCAGTACCGGGTGCTGGATCGGGGGTGAGGATGAGTGCGCGGGTCGGGCGTCGTGCGGCCCAATCTGGTCGCCGCTCGGCCATCGTCAGCAGTCGCGTGTGCGAGTGATTCAAGGTGTCGCGATGCCATTCGTCGTTGTTCGTCGCGGGCACTGCTCCTCGAATCCACGGCAGGTGCGTTCCGTAAGCCCCCCCCCCCACAACGAGTTGCCGAGCCCCTAGGAAAAACCCTAGTGGGGTTTATGGGTTGCCAAGGCGTTGCGCCGCGGGGTGCCGGAACGCATGGTTACAGATGAAGGCAGTGCGGTAGCCCGGTGCAGGGAATGTGATCAATACCCTAACGGGGTGCGAGGCCATCGTGGTGTGCGAGTCGGCTGTGGACCAGCCCGCCTGGATCGGCTGGGGTCGAGGAACCGATCATCCGGATGGCCCGGGGCGGTTCTCGGTCAGTTGTAGGGTCCGGTTCGGAACTCGGCACTCGAGGGCAGCATGAATCGACACCTGTTCATTTGGCTCCTTTTGTCACTCCTGGGCTGTTCCGGGGTGCCGACTGGTGCAGGGCCAGGTGACACCCTTTCCGGGACTGTCTACTTCATCTGGGAGCCGGAAGGTGCCACGAGCAATCAAGTGTACCGGCTCGATCTCCCCGACGGTCAACCCGTGAGGATGGATCTGGGGTACCACGCCGTGCTCTCGGTTGCCGTCGACCGAAACAACCGCGGGCTCGTCGCCGTCGTCCCGGGATTCAATCTGCTCTACTGGCCTGAGCTTGACCCCGCCAGGGCGGAGTATCTCGCGTCGGGTGACATCAGGCATGATCCCGCGATCAACTGGGATGGGACCCGGGTCGCAACCATCCGGTTCGAGCCGGCCAAGCCAGCGGAGGTCCGGATTGTCGACCTCGATCAGCACATCGAGTACAGTCTCGGAGACTTGCCTGACAATGAGTTGTGGTACCAACTGCGGTGGGTCGGGAAGGGTGATAGCCTGCTCGTCTCGCACGATGCCGGACCGCGCAACCTCTGGTATACCCTCAAGGATTACACCGGGGCACTGACGCGGTATCCGTTCGAGGTGACGGACGCGGCGGACGAGGTGACGGTGAGTCCCGACGGCAAGTGGCTGGCGCTTTCGCGGCCGGGCGATGTGGTCACCGGGAAGCTGACCAACACGATCCGTGTCTACAGCATCGCCACGGGCGGGCTTGAACTTGACCTGACGCTGCCTTACCCGGCGTTCGCCCTGGAGTGGTCTCCCGACTCACGGTTTCTGTTGCACGCGCCACCGGTGGATACCAATCCGGCACGACCGGTTCTGGAGGTGATCGATCCCTTCACGGGGCACAGACAGACACTGATTGTCGGCAGTACAACGGTGAAGTCGCTGAACTGGACGAACTGACTCCTATGCGAAAGGACGTGTGAAATGAATGGCCCCCTGACCAGAAGGTTCTCCTATTCGCTCGTACTCTCGCTGGTTGCAGGATGTTCCTCGCCCACTGATGTCGAGGACGTGTCACTGTTCAGCAATGCTCCCGCCTTCTCGCTGGAGCCGGGGTTTGGAGGAGCAGCGTGCGGCGGTTCCGGGTCTGCCAACATCAATCCGGATGGTGTCGATCGAACGTGCCTCACCACTGGGGACGACATCAAGTTCACCTATGCGGGTGTTGCCTCGACTTTGGACTACAAGATCGGTCCCGCCATGGCATCGTGGAACGGCTACTTTGAGCAACAGAATGGTTTCCCCCAGTTCAAGGTCGTGACGCAGGGGGGCATTCCCCTGAATGTCCACGGCGTCGACCCCAATGACGAGTATTGTGGTGAGACCCCGTCGGGCTCAGGAGGAAGGGTCGCGTCCCTGAATCTATACCAGGCGACGGACCCCTTCTGCGCCGAGAAGGGAACGGGCACCTTCCGGCAGATTCTAGTCCATGAGCTGGGCCATGCGGCCGGCTGGAACGGCCAGCACGGTGGAGCACCAGACAACATCAATCCCGAGAATGAGGGCTGCGCTGTATTCATCGACATCCCGAATCGGCCTCTCGCCAGTAGCCCGTGCTATCACGACGTCGAGGCGCTATTCCGTGCGCAGGCCAGTTCATCAGGGTATTTCCCCCCACCCTCCTACTACACATCATCGATTCTCTACCAAACCGACGCTTCAGCAACGTCGGTCCCGGTGGGAGAGACGGCCGAGGTGTCGGTCGACCTCCTTGTGGGTACCCACGGTCACCAGTACGTGGTCACGGCGAACACCTTTCAGTGGACATCAAGTGATTTCAGTGTGTTCATGGTCCCTTCCCCGGGCCATGTACATGGGGTAGCGGAGGATACCGCCCGCGTCGTCATCAAGTATCAGAACTCCGGTGATCCCGCCGGGTTCCTGATTTGGTCACCCCTCAAGACTCGTGGAGACCGCGTCCTCATCACGGTGACGCCCGCACCACCACCACCACCACCACCGCCGTTCAAGGTGGACTCCATCTGGGCGGATCAGATGCCGATCACCGTCGCGCAATGGACCACGATCCGTGCCAGAGTCGTCAGTCCTCCAGGTAGCCCCTATTCGATCCGTTGGATCGTCACCGATAGCCGGACGCCATCGCTTTCCGACACGCTGATCAATGTCGGCGACCAGATGGACGTGAACGTGACCCCGGCTTCCTACACCCTCACGTTCCGCGCGCGGCCACAATACGGAACGACTACCGGGATCGAATTCTCCCAGAGTATTCCCGTCTGCACTGGTGCCGGCGCGTTTCTGAGTTCAGCGAGTTCACCGTCGGCTGGAGAGAAGCAAGGTGGCAAGCCTGGTGGGCCGATCCCTAACGCGGTCGGCGGGTGTTAGGTACCTCCGGAAACCTCTGTTCTAGCTGGCGGGCGTCGTCGTCGGTATGACCACCAGCTGCAGTTGTCACCGGCCCTGATCGTCGCAAACGAACGGGGCCGGTGCTGTCGCCACAAGTTGCCTCGATGAATCGCCCCGCGTTTCCCGGAGGCTCGGTTCCTTGAGCTCTCCGGCGTGAACCCGGCATCCCGGCCGGCCCCGCCCAGGCCCGGCAATTGTATCACAGCCCTTTCTCCGGGCGGGTGCTTCGGCCGAGACCGGTTTTCGGGTCGGTCCAGGCTACAACCCCAGCTCCCTCCACAGCCGGCCCCAGAGATCCTCCCGAGGGGTAGTCCGACCCAGTTCCCAGTTTGTAACCGTCTCCTTCGACACCCCGATCCGCTCGGCCAGTTCCCACTGGAGGAGCCCCAGGTCGAGCCTCCTGGTCCTGATCTCATCGCCCAAGTGCTTGATCTGCTTGGGGTAACCTGGCCTGGGAGCCGGACCATCAAGGGTCAATGGCACTTTGGCCATGAACCCCTGTCCCTGCGGCCATGCTGGCGACCCGAGTCGCTCCTGTTGCTGCCCACCGCAGACGGTGCAGCGCTACCTGGCGCGGATCAGCGGGCCACTGCTCGACCGCATGGATATCCATCTGAGTGTGCCGCCGGTGGCCTACGACGACCTGGTCGATCGCATTCAGCCGGCGAGTCGAGCGCGGCGATCCGGGCGCGGGTGGAACGGGCCCGCGAACGGCAGCTCCGGCGCTTTGCCGATTCACCCGGCCTCTATGCCAACGCCCACATGGGGCCGCGCGAGCTGTCGCGGTTCGTGAAGATCACCCCCGACACCGAGCGGGTACTGCGCCATGCGATCGAACGACTTGGCCTCTCGGCGCGGGCGTATCACCGGGTGCTCAAGCTGGCGCTCACGTTGGCGGATCTGGCGGGCGACGACGGCATCGGGCCCGCGCATGTCGCCGAGGCGGTGCAGTACCGGGTGCTGGATCGGGGGTAGGCGGATAGTCGTGTGCAGAGACCATACGGCCGTGGCCGAGGAGATCGGGATCAGCTGGAGCGGTCTCCGGAGCTTCCTGGCGGGGACGGTCCCTCAACCGGGCACTATCGCCAAACTTGTGGCCTGGCGGGGCGAGCGGACTCCCTCCCCCTCCCGGCGTGACATGCTCGCCGCGGCGGAAGTTCTCGCCGACTACATCGAGGGGGTGGCTTCCCCCGAGGGGCAGAGAGAGCGCTTGGCTAGGGTTCTTGCCGCCTTGGCTGACCGGCTCAGCCCGGAGGCCTCGAGGAAGCTCAAGTTGGCCATGAGGGCCTTGACCTAGGGCGTTCTCTCTCGGAACTGGATGCCCTTCGATCCGGCTGGTCGGTCCATGTGACACCTTGGCGGATTATTCAGGGCTTGGGGACGAAGAAGAACAGCCAGCAATCGGAATTGCTGGCTGTTTGTGCGTCGGGCCGCGATGGGCTCCGGATGGCTGAGGGGGCTACCCAGTGGTAACGGCGAGCTGGGGACGAGTTCCGCCCTATCCACGACGACGCCCACCGCCACGAATGGGGTCGAAGGTCCGCAGGATGTCCTGATAGGGGCGGATCAGCGTTGCCAGATACCGGTCTAGACAGACATTGAACGGATGCCGGGAGCGGAACTCGCCCGGTGTGATCCCAAGCTGTGCCCGCAGGTGGCGTCCAAGGCTCTGGGGTGAGGCATACCGCAGGCGATAGGCGACTGTGCCGACAGTCATGTGCTCCTCATCAAACATGGCGGCGACGTAGAGTAGCCTTGTAGCGACCAGGTACTCCTTCGGGGATGGCAGCTTGGCTCTGGCGAACCGGGAATTGAGCGTGGTGGCCCGCACCCCGAGCGAATGTGACCAAGCCGCGTACGGTCGGTGTCCTTGGCGCATCCAAGCAAGGATCCGGAAGAAGTGCCGGAGCGCCGAAGCCATGTTGGGAAGAATGTGACGACCTGGCGAAGGATGGCTCTCCCCGTCCGGTCTTCGTACTGCGATAACATCCCCCTGAGCCGGGCCAGGTATCGCCTTACTGAGATCGAGGTAGCGGTGGATACCGGCAGCCCCCATCTCCATGAGAGTACGGGGGACCGGCGGGCTGTCACCAACCAGAGCGACCGTGATGCGTCTCGCGAGAGGCCAGAAGCTGCCGAATGGCGATGAGGCCTGCTCTGGCGATGAGAGACGGGTCGAGCAGGACCAATCGCGGTGAAGCGGACTGCAGCATGGTGATGGCTTCGGTGATGTTCTCGGCGTGCAGAGTGCGCGCCTTGCGAGCTAACAGCCGCATCGCACTGGTGGCGAAGTCGTCTGGGAATCACCGATATGATGCCGATCTCTCCTCGGTGGGTAGGTCTGACGTGTTCGGTAACGAGCTGGCCATGAGTGTCTCCTGGCAATAGCTGCCGGATGTGGCGTGGGGGCCCATCGGCACATGTGAATGGAAGAGGCGCACCACAGCAGTCCCGAGGAGAGGGCTCTCCGCAGGCTGCAAGCGATGCTCGGTCTGGAAGGAACGGCTGCGCCCGGCATTGCCGAGGCGATCTGTTGGTCAGCGTATCAAAGGCGACCGACGGGAAATAGCGGGTCGTTCATGTCGGTTTGGCCAAGTTGGCACACAGGTCGTGCAGGGCCGTGGTTCCGCTTGGGACTGCCTATCCCGGCCACAGACCAGGAAGTGTCCATCCCAGCTGGGTGTGCCACCACGTGGGCAGGGCCTGGAGATGGGCCGAGCGGAGCCAAGGAATTCTTCAATGGCATCGAGACCGTCCTCGCTGGCCCGGCCCGTTTACAGGGTGATCGACCGGGTGCTTCAAGCTGTACTAGGAAAAACCCTAGTGGCGACAAGAGGGGAGGCAATCCGGTTGGTCTATGCGGTTTCTCGAAAGCCGAGACCGTACAACGGCTTACGGATGAAGTGTAGTGTGAAGTGAAAGTTGGTGACTAGGAAAACACCTAGGGTGCAGTTGTGAACATCGATTGCGGGTCGCGAGGAACCGATGCAAGGTCGTGACCATGCAGGCTTGCACGGTTCTCTCGCGAGGGATATTGTGGCGAAGCCCGATAGGGCTCAAGCAATCCGAGTGTGAAGACGGCCCGAGTCGATTTGAGTATGGTTGCTGAAGCGACACCACCAGCGCAGAGCGATAAGCAACCCGGGTCATTTAGAGCGGATCCGCCTGAATATCGCAGTGGCACAATCGTGGTTGCGTGGACTCCGCTTGTAGGGGAGCGAGAATGCCGGAGCCGTGGCCGTGAGGCTTACAGGCACCACCTCGCCCTCCATCCGTAGGTCACTCGAATCTGGAGGTACGTCATGCAGCTCTTCGCGAAGCGATTCCTTCTCTGCTGTGAAGTACTCGTTGTTGCAGTGTTGGTCGCGCTTGCCTTCCCACATGAGGCCCGCGCGACCACAACCTGCAACAACCTCCCTCATGGGGCTACTGTGGATGCCTACTGCAGTAACCCTTCAAACGACATCTGTTCGATCGCCATCGGATCATACTGCGCGCACTACGAGTTCTCCCCTGGGGACTATCACTGCCTAAGCGGCGAATGCTCTGGCGGAAACTGAGGGTGTCGTAACCGCCGGGGATTCACGGCCTCCTCGGCGGGGATCGCTCACCACGAGCTGTGTGGTAGGAACAGTACTTCCCAATCTCCACGAACGCGGACCTAGTGAGGGACGATGTGATGAGTCTCAGGCAGCAGATTCGGTGGCGAACTGTACCGGTTGTCGGGCTCGCACTAGTTGGACTGATTGGCCTTCGTGTGCTAAGTAATCTTATCGGGAACAGGCGGGCTGCACTTCCGCTGAATCCGGACGCCGTCCACGTCGGAACAGAATGGGAGGCGGTTCTGGTTGTCAATAGTCAGTGTATCCCAAGTAGTGACCCTAGATTACCGTCGGCTGTCCGGAGCATACTTCAGGCAGTCTACCGGCAAGCGCATGTACAAAACGAAAGCATGACCACCGTGGGGGCAGTGACAGATCTTGATCCTAGGGACGGATTGAGGTTCCTTGCGCAATTCGGTGAGTTTGATCAAGTGATAGCAGGTCGCGGGTATAGGAGTATGGGGTACGACTTAACGCGCGATCCCAATGATTCCGATAGACCGATGGGAACTCCAACTCTTGTTGTCCGCAGTCATACGCTGTCAGTATCACCGAATGGTCAGGTCGCAGTCGGTCATGATTCCATCATCGTTGCGTTGTTGGGAACCAATCAGATAGTACATTTCGCGGAATGGATAGAAGGGCGAGGATCGTGGGAGCCAAGTGGCCAAGTCCCGCGGGATGCTTCAACTGTCCCACTCACCGAGCAAGAGTAGCCTCATGGACCGGAACGTCCTTCAGAGACTCGTTGACACAAGTGAACTTGTAGCTCTCATAACGCTTGCCCTGGCGATCGGACTTATCGCCACGACGATCTATGCCGATCGACACCGACCATCTCCGCACGACGTACAGCAGGCCTTGCTGGATTCGACCTGGGCTGAGCTCGCTGCAGGGCGGTCGACTATCGGTGCAGACGACGCGAGCCATACAATCGTTGTCTTCACCGACTACCAATGTGAATTGTGCCGAGCCTATGACAGGGTGCTGGGTGACCTGCGTGACTCGATGCCCAAGTCGTTCAAGGTGGTCGTGCATCAATATCCTCTCCGAGCGATACATCCCACTGCGGACGTTGCTGCCGTCTTCGCGGTGTGTGCGACAGAGCAAGATGCGTTTAGTGAAGCGCACTACCGCCTTATGGCGGTAGAAGGTATGGTATCAAAGGCGGAGGCCCGCACTTTCGCTATCCAGGCGGAACTGCCAGAGCCAACGCGATTTGAGCAATGCGTCGAGACTGGCCAAGGACAGCCAGGGGTAGATCGAGACGTACTTGTCGCCAGTCGGCTGGGCCTCGGGAGGTCTCCATCTGTCATGTTAGACGGTAAGCTAATGGGGTCCATTCCTGGTAGTGAGAAGCTCATCGCGGGCGCTGAACCTCCTATCGGACAACCATGAGATTGGTGATGCGAAAGACTAGTACGCTTTGGGTCGTCCTTGTGGCCAGCTGCGTTATTGGAAAGAAGGATAGCAAGGATTTGAGCGGCCAGGTACGCGGGAGCACGCTTGTCGATATTCCACTGACGAACGAGCCAACGGCACGAAACCAGTATGCCCTGAGACTTGGGCCGTCGAGGTACCGTGTGGGTGACCCTCAGCCGAGCGAAGTGGAGGAGTTCGGTTACATCGACGGTGCCTACCTTCTCGGGAATGGAGTCGTGGTCGTACGCGACCTCAAGAAGAAGCGGGTCACGATGGTTGACTCTGCAGGAAACGTGCGGGTCCTCGCAAGGACGGGTGAGGGTCCCGGTGAGGTCATCGAGCCCTCTGGGGCGTTCGTGGTGGATAGTAATGAGATTGCCGTAGTCGACAACGGCCAACGCCGTGTGGTGCGGTACGTTGTCGATGGAGGCAGCGCCACAATCGATACGAGTTACCGCACAACTGGGGCCCCGATTGATGTCTGTGGACTCAGGTCTGGGGGCTATGCAGGGTTCGAATTCGACCCCCAAACCGAGTCGACGGTCCAGATCGCCGATTCAGTTGGGCAACGAATCCGTTCGATTGGCAGCCCGTTCCTGAAGGCATCCTTGAGACTGAATCGGTATACCGCGATCGGTAAGGTCGTGTGTATACCAGGGGAGAATGAGATCGTGTTGGCCACAATCTTGGGCGATGTGGTGGCTTATGCCACAACAGGCCGGGTGCTATGGAGAAGGGTTGTCCCAGATTTTGATCCACCGCTCTTCAAGGAAGTCGGTCGCTCTGTTGTGTTGGGCGCGGTTCCTGACAGCGCGAAACGTGGGTTATGGCTCCGTTCGTTCACTCAAGTGGGAGATGGGCTTGCGGTTTTGCAATACGAGGTGTCTGAGCGGATGTCGTTGGGAGGCGGCAAGGTCAAAGTTGACCAAACCGGTATCGAGTCCCGACTAATAGACCTCAAGAGCGGTGCAGAGGTTGGACGTCAGTCAGATTTGCCGTTCGTCATGTCGACATTTGGAAAAAGAGCTGCTGTCGCAGGAGTTGACCCTCAGCCCTGGCTCGAGTTGCGGGGATTCGAGCTAGTTCGCAATCCAGAGTGACTCTTGTCGGGAGGTCGTCATGGGCGTCCCTGAGGAAGGCTGCGCTTCAAAGCACATGCTGCCACCCGAGGCGGTCCTCGTGTCGGTGAGCTGCCCCCCGGAATCTGATCCGGCTATTCTTGGACTCCTCGTCGGAGGGGCGGGGGTCCCCGTTCTAGGCCTAAGAGCCTCACCGCAGAGCGGAGATCAGTATGGGCGGACGATGCCGGTATCCGCGGAAGTATAGAGTCGAAGTGATGCGGCTGCCCTGGTGGACCTCGTTGCGGATTGTGTCGTGACTACCATTTGGGAATTTCTCGTTCGGATAGTCGACGTCTTGTCGGCACTAGTTTTCGTGCTTGGGGGTGGGGTCACGTACATCAAGCAAGCCAGACGTCGCTTGTGGTGGCCATTCAACCCAAGGTTACCCCCTCCACTGAAGCTAGAGCTCAAGCGGCTTCTCTCGGGGGCGAAGCGATTCAACCCCATCACGCGTGTAGAGGTCGTTCTCTCGGAGTTGGATGGCGATCATGTGTGGGTAAAGATCGCCTACTATCAATCCATGTCCAACCTCTCCAGAGAGTCGGTGCCATTGCACTGTAGGTTCACAAGTAATGGCCGTCGACACAGACGCGTCGTCGCACGCTTGGATGATGAACTTGTGATGCCGTTCGCAGATACCGAATCTGAGATCATGGTCGTTTCGCAGCTGAAGCCAAAGCAGACAAGGGTGCTGGAACTGCACTACGAAATGGCGTACAACCGAATCGACTCTGAGTTGTTTGTGTCATACCGAGCTGGAGGACGGTATGACCTATCTGTAGTTGATGCGATATCAGGAAGGACCGGGAGCCAACAGTTTGTTCTTGAGATCGAACCTCTATTCAGTCCGGACCAGATTCAGAATCTAGTCGTGGCCCCAGTCATGGGTCACGCCTATTCTCGTCAGTTCTCCGTAGTCGGCGGCTTCTCCCCTTTTTCTGGAGTGTACCTGAAATGGAGACAAAGCGACCACCCCACGAGTTGAAGTCGTTGATCGGTGATCCTGTGGCGTTGCGGGCGGCTGCGATAGCGGCTTCGCAGGAGCGAAATGAACAGAGGGGCGATGAAGGGGAGACGGACCGAATGGACGCGAGCTACAACTGTGGCGACTAGGCAGGGAGTCGTGGATGTCTGGCAGGAGGTGAGCCTCAGTTGCAATCTCAGATGCGGCTTTTGCTACAACAACTTCCAGGCATTTCCTCGGCAGGTTCACACGCGCGGACCGTCACTGAGTTCTGACGATGCGCGACAGATTCTCGATGCGGTGCGCGACGTAGCGCCGTTGAATCGTGTGTCGTTGGCTGGCGGCGAGGTGTTCTTGCATCGTTGCTGGAGAGAGTTGGTGTCAATCGTACGATCATATGGTTGCGAATGCGTGATGGTGACCAATGGTACGGCCCTGAAACCGGGAGTCGAGTGCGACTTGAGAAGCTTGGGTGTAGACCTGGTTCAGTTTTCGCTTCATGGGGCGTCCGGGGCCGTGCACGATAGGATCGTCGGAAGGCCAGGGGCTTTCGATGCGCTATTGGAGGCCGCGGCGAGGGTTGCCGCTGCGGGGGTAAATATCGGATTCACATATGTGTGGCAGGGGCAGCTAGTATGGGACTTAGTCCGAGTGGTGGAGTGGGCATCTGTCCTAGGCGCATCGTTTGTTGTAATCAACGAAGTGAGGTCGGCGAGTGGACCGGGTGATACTGCCGAGGCCTTGCAGCGGAAGGCTAGGTTTCTAGCGCACCTGCGCAGTGTGGACGAATACCTTGAACCGTTGGACGTGCCGGTCATTGCCGCATCCTTCATCCCAAGAGAGTGTCGGGAGTCGTGGGACCTGAGTGCGATTTCCCCGATCGAGCAGCACGGACGTATTCCGAGGCTGCATATTGACCCACAAGGCAATCTGCGACGATGTCTCTCCTCTCCAGTGCCACATGGTAGTCTCCTTAAGGGAACCCCCCGGAGTGTGGTCGGCGAATACTTGGCTGGCTATGCCAAGAGGCGGCAGGAAGAGTGTCAGTGTGTACGCGAAGCAGATCTCTGGGGTCACTTCTCGCCATAGACAGGGAGAGTCGGGCAACAGCTCAGATAGCGTGGGCGGCGGGGGTCCCTGGAAAGAGGTCGACGGAGCCTCACGTTGTGGCGGCCTGACGCTCCCTTGGGAGGAGTGGCTCCGGGGGACAGGAGACAGCTCATGAGGGCGCAAGATCTCTAGACACTTGCTGAGAGAGATAGGTCCGCCGTCCAAGGAGCCGGAGTACCTTGGACGAGGTCGCCCGCCGGGCTGGAGTCCGCTACAACCCCAGCACCCTCCACAGCCGGCTCCAGAGATCCTCCCTTGGACTCGTCCGCCCGAGCTCCCAGTTTGTAACGGTCTTCTTCGAGACGCCGATGCGCTCGGCCACCTCCCGCTGGAGAAACCCAGATCGAGCCTCCTGGCTCTTGATCTCATCGCCCAAGTGCTTGATCTGCTTGGGGTAACATGGCCTT
>CAWFPG010000008.1:0-4818 GCA_963817715.1 uncultured Gemmatimonadales bacterium | reverse complement strand
GTGTTCGCCATGTTCGAGTCCGAAGGCTGCCACCCCGGACGGCGCCCGACCACCCATCGAGGCCCGGTTGTCCCCGAACCCCACGACCAGAATGCGCCCGTCGGTGACCGGATCCTGGTGCACCCAGTTCGGGAGGCGGGCCGCCCAGCGCCGTGCACCGGTTGCGAGGTCAAGCACTTCGAACGCGCCCGTTCCGTGGGCGCCCAGCATGACCAGTCCCCCCGAGATCGCCGCAGAGGCACGCACGGGACCATCGATCGTCGCGCGCCAGCCAGGCCCGCTTCCGTCGACCCCATTGCCATGACCCGACCGCCGTGCATTGCCACGGTATTCGACCCATCGCGCTGTCCGGTGGGAAAGCTCCGGCATCGAATCCGCACGGTCGTGCCGCTCGGGGTCGGCGAAGGCCAGTCCGGCTGGTGCCCGGGTCGCCTGGGTGCACTCGGTCGCCTGCCGAAGCGAGTCCCCCGGAGCAGCCCAGAACGGCACCGGAATGCAGTGCGCCGTGCCATCGGATGTCCGGGCCCAGATCTCGGCGCGGTCGGCCGCGATCGGACGCACGGCGACCTCCACGTCGGCCGGGAACGGCCACGAGGTCGGGATCACGAGCGGCGTCGGACGCGCCACGGAGTCGACCAGGACGTGGGCCGCGACCAGCGCGCCCCAGCGAGCGCGTTCCGCCGGGTGCAGCGAGTCGACCCGGTCGGCGAACGAACGAGCGGCCACCGGTGGCCAGAAGCGCAACCCCGTGCCACTCTCGTCGAATCGCCACTGCCGATATCGACCGCGGGCCATGAGGACGAGCAGCACCACAGCCAGTCCCGTCGTGAAGCGCAGCAACCAACGGATCCACCCCACACGCTGCGGCGCCATCCAGAGACCGGCCAGGGTCACTGCGGCCAGGGCCATCGCCAGGAGCGCGAATCGTCGGCCCGCTGGCAGCAGGTCGTTGACCGGATAGATCGGACAGTGCACCACGCTGTAGATCGTCAAGACAATCACCAGGGCGGCGGCGATTCCGCGCCATGCTCGATCCCGACTCGTCATCTCACTCTCCTTCCAGCTACGTCATCGGTGTCATACCTGCACGGCCTCGGTCTCGGCCACACGCACGGCAGGCTCACCCGCCCGGCGCCGTGGGCCAGACGCGGTGGGGAGCAGGCTTCGGGCCTGGGCGACGGTCACGTCCCCCGGTCACCAAGCGTCATCCCCGCCCCGGTGCAGCCGAGCACCGACGCGGTCGGGATCGCTTCAACAACTCCATCCATCCGCGCGAACACGAGATGGGACGCCACCGGCGTCGGTCCGGCCCGGTCGAAACCGGCCGGTCGGGTGAAGCTGCAGCGGGGCGCGCCGTCGGCCAGGGACGAGATATCCACGATGCCGTCGCGACCGGCGACGATCACCTGGTTCCCGAGCACCAGGGCCGGTCCTCGGGCCTGGTGAGCGAAGCGGGCCCAGTACGCGTCGCCGGTGCGCGGATCGAAGGTCACCACCGTATCAGCCACTGGGAGCACGATCACACCCAGCGTGTCGTGTATCGTCGCCGTCCCAGAGGTGTGACCGGCCACGAGTCGAGGATCGGAGTAGAGCGGACTGCGCCAGCGCAGGCTGCCATCGTGCAGGTCGAGGGCGGCGAAGACCTGACCCGCATAGACCTCGTACTTGCCGGGGAAGAGTGCCGAGCGCAGCAGGCGCCACTGCAAGCCACGACCCATGTGACGGAACTCCCACAACGTCGGCGAAGAGACGGTCGCAACGCCGCTCACGGTGACCAGGTCGCGAAAGACCGTCGGGGCCGCGTGGCCCATCATCCTAAGATCCGGGAAGTCGTGACACCATTGCGTCTCAAGCGAAGAGAACAGCAGCGCGCAGGCACGACCGTGATCGAGCCCGAACACCACCGTGTCGCCCACCAGCACCGGCGGAGCCATCGTGACGGTACCCGGCAAGGTGTCGGCCGCGAGGAGCACCCCGGTGCGCAGGTCTCGCTTGCGGAGCAGGCCGGCACCGGTGGCGTAGACGATCACCGAGTCGCGGATCACCGGCGTCGTCATCACGGAGCCCTGGTCGAATGCGGTCCAGAGATGCTCCCCGGTGGCGAGGCGATAGGCCGCCACACCGGACGGGCTGCGTCCCGCGAACGAATCGAAGTTGTCGCCGAAGCCGACCACCACCACAGTGCCGTCGGTGAGGGGATCCTGGTGGATCCAGTTGGGCACCCGCGCGATCCAGCGCACGGCGCCGGTGCGCGCATCGAGAGCGGTCAGGCTGCCGGTGCCGTGGCCACCGATCAGCACCAGGTCGCCGCTGCCACTGGCGCTGGCGCGGATCCGGCCGTCGATCGCCACCGACCATGGTGTGGCCGCATCGCCGTCGATGCTCGCGGTGCCAGCTACCGTATCGGTGCGCTCGTGGTCGGCCCGATACTGGCGCCAGGCCGGCTGCCTCAGCTCCGCGGCAGCACTCGGTGTCGCATCGGCCAACCGGGCGGGCGCGGCGAACGCGACGCCGGCCGGCGCGGTGTCCGCGTCGACGCAACGATCGTTGCGCGCCAGACTGTCGGCCAGCATGTCGGTGGCGAGCAGCACGGGAATGCATGCCGCGGTGCCGTCGGTGGTCCGGGCCCAGACCTCGACTTCGCGATCGCTCACCGCGCGGGTGCCGAGTTGCACGTCGGCCGGGAAGGGCCAGTCGGGCGGCACCGTGATCGGCAACCGCACTGCGCCGCCATCGAGCAACCGGTGCGAAGCGATCCGCGCCCCCCACGCCGCCCGCTTCACCGGCGCCATGGATCGTCCGGATCGCGGCGAGCCGCTCGAGTCGCGGCGGCCACGGATCGACGTTCGCCTCGACGGAGCGCCAGAGCAGGAACCGGCTGATCGCCATCGTCACGAAGAGCAGTGTGGCCGCCCCGACCACGACCCGCCCCAGCACGCGGAGCAACACGAGTCGATGTCCCCCGCTCCATCGCCACAGAACGATCAGGAGCACCGCAATCGCGAGATACACCAGTCCCGCGAGGGGTCCGGTCGGCAACGGATCGTACTTCCCCCCACGCCGGCGTGCGGAAGGTGAAGAACCCCGCCAGCCCGAGCAGCAGGAGGATCATGACCCGGTCACCGAGTGAGCCGTGGGGTGAGCCCTGTCGCGGCGTGGTCATCTCAGCCGATGGCCACGTAGGAGAGGTGCAGGGCCTGGGCCAGCACGGCGGCTGCCACCATCGCCGGCACCGGTTCGACACCCTCGTGCAGGCCGGCAAGCAACTTGGAGTTGACGGCCTCGGGGGCCTCACCGGTCCTTGCGGCGAACTCGCGGGCCGCATGCATGATCGAGTTGCGGCAGGCAAGCGCTCGCATTCCCCTCCCCCGAAGGTCGTGCACCCCCGCCCCGCCAGCCGCGGCCCACTTGTCGGGCTCGGTGCCGGTCGACTTCACCTACCTCCGGGGTGGAGGCGTACACCGCGACCATCTCGCCGAGCGGATACTCGCGCCAGACCTTGGGCCCGAGGACGTGCGCGATCGAGGTCGATCCGGCCCCGAAGGCGATCCCGACATCGGTGGGATCGGCACCGTAAGCCTCGGTCAGAGCCCGCAGGAGGTTCGTGGCCTTGCGGAACGGCAAGCCGTCGGGAATGAAGCTGCGGATGTCGAGGAACGCCCGGTAGGTCTTGCCGGCAATGTCGTCGAGCCAGTCGTCGGCTCCCGAAGGCGACTCGGCGTGGCCTTCGCGGAACGGAAACGCCAGCCCGGCAGAGCCGGCCATCATCAGCTGGAACAGGCGGCGGCGATCGATCATGGCAGGATCCTCGTTCAGTTGAGTGGCGACGATGACAGGCAGCAGGTGCTCATTGCCGCCAGGCTTCCATGGTGTGGACGCCGCTCGGGCGGCCCTCCCGGTAGTAGCGACGGCGCACGACGGTGAACCGCCGATCGTTCAGGAGCCGATAGAAGCGTTCCACGTCGATCGCCTGCTCATGCACCTCGGCGACGATGCCGCGGACCGATCCAGTCGCGCCCGAGTCCCTCCAGCGCCTCGATTTCGCTGCCCTCCACATCGAGCTTGAGGAGGTCCACGGTCTCGATGTCGTGCGCGTCGAGCAGGTGGTCGAGCCGACAACACCGCACCTCCTCGGTGCCGGTGTCCCCCACCGTTCCTCCCACCGAATGCTCGGCCCCGTGGCGCGCGAGGGTCATCACCACCGTGCCCTCGGCGGCACCGATTGCCGCCTGCTCAAGCATGACGCGGTCGTCGCGACCGAGATTCTCCCGGAGAAGTGCATGATTCGCCGCGACCGGCTCGATCGCCAGCAGCCGGGCGCCGGGATGCTGCAGGAGGAACCAGGTCGAGGCGACACCGATGTTGGCTCCGGCATCAACGATCGTCGGCTCGGCGCCCAGCGGGCGTGCCAATCGGTACTGCCGTTCCCGAAATACCTCCGCCACCGTGTAGATGTCCGAGGCCCGCATGTGGAGGACCCGTCGACGCCTTCCGAGCCGGAGTGGCAGGTCCACCGGCGTATCGCTCATCGGATCGCGATAAGTCTCCCGATAGCAGCTGAGCAGTGCCCCCATCCCACGGATCCCGTCGGCATGACAACTGGCAAGAAAAGCGAGTTCGCCCAGACGATCGAGGCGTTTCACGAGGGTACCTGACACGGCACGTCCGGGTACGGGGAGCGATCGGAGGAAGCCGGTCCCCGAGGGGGGCCGGATCGCCGATAGAGGCGCAATCGGCATGCCGAGGTCAACCCGGGATCGAGCCCGCTGGTGGGTCGGCCCAGCAGCACCAATCCGGACGCGACAAGGCGCCACCGGG
>CAWFPG010000007.1:0-9765 GCA_963817715.1 uncultured Gemmatimonadales bacterium | reverse complement strand
CCAGGTCGTCGGGGGAGACGATGCGTCGCGCCGAACACGCGCTGAGGATGAGCAGGGGGATGAGGCAACGCATGGGTCCCTCGGGGGGAGAGGGTTCAGGGGGCGCTCGGACCTGAACCCCAATCTCCGCCCCGCGCGTCACATCGCCGTCATTCGCGACCCTCTCAGAACGCCACCCGCAGCCCCAGTTGCATCCCGTTGGCGCCGGGTCGGACCAGTCCCGTTGCCCCGTCGACCACCTCCCAGCGCTCGACGTGCAAGACGCTGCCGATCATCGCCCCGAGAGCGGCACCGACCGCCGGCCAGAGCACATAGTGGTAGGCGCAGGGACTGACGAGCTGGAGGTCGAACCAGGACGGCTCCTCGGGTGGCTGCGAATTCTCGCAGGCACTGCCTCGGAGCACGCCGAAGAAGGCCCCGGCCGCCAGGCCGTTCGCCGCGCCGAGTCCCGTGCGCTTGCCGCTCCCGCGGCTCACCTCCATCGTCGCCCGGTGCGCGTGCGACAGTGCCAGGGGGTTGCCGTTCTCGGCGATCATGTTGATGGTGTCGCCCGCGACACCAACGAAGGTGCCGATCACCGGTCGGCACCCCTCGTCGGGGGCACACGCCCCGCGAATCCGGACCCTGGCGCCGGGTTCGGGAATCTGGGCCGGAGACACAACGGGTGAGATCAGCACCAGCAGGCCGCTGACACATACACGAAGGGACGACATGGGACACCTCCCGCCGTGGGTTCGACTCCACGTTGCGAGAGGTGGGTCAAGTGGAGGTCAAGCGGGCGTGACAAGCCTAGGGAAAGTGGACCGCCATCTCCCCCCGCCCCCACTCGCGCTCGGCGATGGTCCGCTCCTGCCACACGTCGCGGTCGGGATCGCCTACCCGGAGGGTGTGCGAGCCAGGGCGCGAAGACCGGTAGCGTCGCCGTGCCGCCCACCACGCGCCGCGCGTAGACCAGCTCACCCTGGGCGTCGAGGAGCTGGACCACCGGGTCCGTCAGGCCCGACACGCGCAGCGCCGGCAGGTACCCCACCGGCCGCCGGCCGTCGCCGCCGCGCCCGTCGATCTCGATCGGCCACCCCTCGTACTGGCCACCGTCGCCCACCGATGGCGGCACCTGCCTGGGCCAGCACTCGATCCGGATCCGCCCCGAGCGGGGGTCGAGGATGACCATCCCGTAGCCGGTGACCCGATTGCGGAGAATCTCCGGCCGCGCGTGGGCGTTACGTGGGTTGGCGGCGGCGAGCACCGTGATCCGGTTGTCGAAGCCGTCGCGGAAGCGGCCGGTGTAAACCGGGCCATCCCCGGGCGCACCGGCCCGGGCGCTCTCGGGCGGCCACCAGCGCCGGGGCCAGAGGTTGTTGAGCGCCGGCCCGGTGAACGAGAAGCAGGCGTCACCCCAGTCATCCACCCCATGACGCACCATCGTGGCCAGGTGCTGGTCGCCGGCGATGTGGAACGCGCTGCAGCGACGCAGGAGCCGCAGCACCTCATCGCGCCGCTTCGCCGGCCAGCCGTTGGTGTCCATGTCGACCGAGCACTTGTCGCCGGTCACCACCTCGCCCGGCTCCGGCAGCGGCAGCGAGGGAGATCACGTCGCCGCTCATCGCCGACGCCGGAATGGTGTGCACCGCCGCCCAGTTGGTCTGCGAGAAGACCACCTTGAGGTACGACCGGCTCCAGTCGGCGGCCCAGTCGGCCAGGAAGCGCATCTGCCGCTCGCCGAGGAGGGTGGCGTCGATGTCACGATGCTGCCTGATGTCGAAATCGGGGTTCTGCAGCCAGCCGTTGTAGACCTTGGCTTCGGCAGGAAGCACGTTGGCCGGGGCCGACTTGAACTTGCGGTCCTCGAGGATCGCGAAGCTCACCCCGCCGTAATCCCAGCGGGTGTAGTAGACGCCTATCCCCTGGTCGACCGGCGTCGGGTCGTAGGGATCGGGGAGATTGCTGGTCTGCGCCATCTGCATGGCGTTGATCCACTCGGGCCACATCTTGTAGCCGCCGCGGTCCTGGGCCGGCGCGCCCCATCCCTTGTCAAGCGGCGCGGCGTGGCCGCCCTCGCCCCAGACGTTGCCGTGGTAGACATCGTGGTCGTCGGGAATGCATCCCGAGGGGATGTGGCGGAAGATGTCGCGATACGACCAGCCGAACATGTACCACTTGTGGAGCATGTCGAGGGTGGCACCCTCGATGGTGTCGTGCTCGATCCCGAAGCCACCGCTTGACTCGTAGTACTGGTCACCGAGGAAGACCGCCAGGTCGGCGTCGTGCGCCTGCACGTGGCGCACCACCTCGTCGTCGGGAAAGCCGAAGTCGGCGTTGCAGCTGAAGATCGCCGCCTTGACCGGGCGATTGCTTGGCTCGGCCGCGATGGTGCCGTCGTAGCGGAAGCTGCGGACGCCGCCGGCCAGCGGGATGTCGAGGCGGATGCGGTACGGCTTCGCCACCGATGTGTCCCATCCCTCGACCCGGAAGCGCGTCGTCCGCGCCAGCGGATCGATCGGCGCCGTCGCCACGGTGGCCCACTCGCCGCTCGGCTGGCGCACGTCGAGGGCAGCGCGCACACCCGGGATCGTGTCGATCGGCGCCAGCTGGGCGGTCAGCTTGAGCGTGCCGCGATGGACGGTGTACTGCGCGAACATGATCGGGCCGAAGGTCGCGTCGGCGTTCTCGGTGAGCCCCGGCCCCTCGATCCGCCAGTCGGCGAAGGTGGCACCCGGGGTGCCGGTCGCCTTGGGGGCGTGACTCAGCAGCGCCACGTTGCCGAGCAGGCGGTGAGCGGGGAGTGACGCGCCGAGTGACGTCGAGAAGCGACCCTTGGCGGTGATGGTGACCAGGGCATTGCTACCCGACGGCACCACGCTGCACTCGAGCCGGTACTGATCGTCGAGTGGCAGGATCACGTCGCCGAGCGGGGTGCCGCCGATCACGAGTCCGCCCATGGCATTGATCCCGACATCGATCCCTTTGCCGTGCACCGCGGCGTTCCGGACGTCGTCGGTGGTGCCGTTGATACCGAGTCGGAAGCCGACGATCGCGTCGGTGCCCTGCCCCTTGAGGCACGAGGGGTCGACCGACACCGAGGTGGTGAACCCTTCCTCGCTGGTGACGCGGTGGGTGAGGCAGTGGAGGGTGCGATTGGGTGCGAGGAGTCGGCACGACGCGGTGCCGTCCTCGAGTGCCCAGTCCTGGAGTCGGTTGCCCCAGTACTCCGGGCCGACCCATCGCATCGATGGCCAGTCGCGCCAGGCGCTTTCAAAGCTCGCGGCCGGTGCCGCGCCCCAGAGGTGGCGCGGCGTGGCGGCGGCGAGGAGGAGGAGCTTGAGCGAGGAGCGGCGGTCCATGGGTTACTCCCTCTCTCCCGTGCTGACCGCGTAGGCCGCATCGGGAAAGCGGGCCACCAGCTGCAGCTCACCGCCCATCGCCTCGATCACCGCCCGCAGGGTGCTGATGTGCAGGTCGTCGCGGCGGAGCGTCCGTGAGATGTTGCCTTGCGCCATGTCGAGTCGTTCGGCGATCTCGGCCTGCGTCATGCCGCGCGCCGAGAGAAGCTCGCGAAGGGTGATGAGCGCGTCGAGAAGCTCCGCCCCATCTTCGATATCCTGTCGGAGCTTCGGATCCATCTCCCGCTTGACGTCTTCCCACTTGATGTTGGGCATCAGCTCCCTCCGAGGGTTCGGAGATGATGTGCGAACCGGGCTTCGGCGATGCGTATCTGGCGTTCGTACCACCGCTGGCTGGAGGCCTTGTCACCGCCGGTCAGGAAGACCGCGACTCGTCGAGGATCGAACGCGTAGAGGATCCTGTATGGTCGACCCTCCGTGCGGATCCGCAACTCCCTGAGCCCTCCGATCGATGAGCCTCGGATATCGGATGAGTACGGGAAGCCGAGGTTTGGTCCCCTGATCCGGAGGAGGTCGATCCAGCGGCCGATCACGCGGCGCTGATCCTCACCCAGTCCAGCCCACCACATACGGAATCCGGGGGTGAACTCGATGCCCCATCCAGACGGTGGCTCCATCGAATATGCCTCGCAGGGTATATGCCTGCAAGAGCATACCGGGGGGAGGAGCTGCGGAGCGGATCAATCGGACGGGGGGTGGTGCGGTTTGGCGGGACGACCGATCGCAGCGGTCGGCCATGACCCCTCCGCGGCCGGCCCCAAGGTCATCGTACGTTGGTCGTCATCCCGAGCGCCGCGGGTTCACCCGCGAGCTCGAACAGCCTCCAGCCCCTCGTGCACCCTGACCATCGCCTCCGTGTCGAGCTTGCAGTACTCCAGCAGGTTCTCGCGGTGCCTGGCGTGATCCTCCACCGGGTACTCACCGATCCACATGAAGCCGAAGACCGCCGCGGCGTCCTCGCCGCCCGACACCTCGAGTTCCTCGTAGGAGAACTCCGGCGCCATCACCGGCAGCACCTTCTTGATCGAGGTGCGGCCCCGGAAGCCGGGATGGATGTAGCCCTTCTTGACCACCTTCTCGAGGTCGAAGAGTCGGTCGAGCACCGCCTTGATCCGCGGCTCCAGGTCGGGGAACCACGCCGCCACCTGCTTGAGCACCTGCTCCTCGTAGTTGGAGTAGACGACGATCCGGCCAGCCGTGCCCAGATCGTCGAGCAGCTGCTCAGCGAGGTGCCGGCGCCAGTCGGTGGTGGGATCGGCCAGATACTGGCGATGCTCGAGCGCGCCCGTGGTGGTGCGGATGTGGAGCGAGTACTGGAACGGATGCTTCTGGTAGGGGCGGGTGCCGTCGAAGACCGGCACCGCCGGGGCGATCGCCTCGAAGTCGAGGTAGTAGACCGGCTCCCGGAGCGCGTCGAGCTGCCCGAGCTCGCCCTGGTCCACGGCCGGCGTGCCCGACTTGAGCACGTCGACGATGGCGGCCTGGTTGGCTGTCAGGTTGGCGTCGGGCGGCAGGTTGGCGATCCGCCCGTAGGGCTTGAACTCCTCGAACTTCTTCTCGGAGATCCGTGGGATGTCGAAGAGCGGGTCGCTGAGCCCGACGTCGATGCAGCTGGTGGTGTAGAGGTCGCACTTGCGGCAGGGGAAGCAGAGCGACGGCGTGGGCTGGTCGCCAGTCATGGTGTCGGCGATGTCGGCGAGGTTGTCGCCGAAGAGGGCGGCTTGTTCGAGTACCTCAGGGGTCACGTCGACCGTGGTGATCAGAGCGTCGCCGGCGCCGGCGGTGTACTCGGCGTTGACGAGGGCGAGCGAGACCCGGTGGATCGGCACCCCGGCGGCCTGGAGCACCGCGCAGGAGAAGGCCGCGTCGAGGATGTAATCCTTCTCGAACTTGCCGTCGGCCTTGAGGGAGCCCGACTTGATCTCGATCAGCTCCCAGCCCGCTCCCAGGCGCCGCAGCGCGTCGGCGCGGGCGACGCAGCCGTCGGCCTCGAAGGTGGGTTCGAAGAGGAGGGTGGTGGCCGGGTCGGCCAGCGCTGCGGATGATTCTGCGAGAGCCTTCTCATGTGGAGTGCGGCGGAGGAGCTTGCCGCGGCCGAGCCACTCGCGGGCGAGCCGCTGGACCTCCTGGCCCTCGTAGAAGCGCCACTGGTCGCCGGGGCTGGGCTGGCCCGCGGCGTCGTGCTGGGTGCGCCACCCCTTGGTGGGGCAGTCGAGGGCGGCGAGGAAGACGTGCTTGGGGGTGGGCATACTGCATCCTCAGGAGTGATGATCAATCGTCACGGTCGCTCCTCCAGCATCTGCTCCGCCCAGTCAGCGAACTCCCGCGCCTCCTTGAGGCGCTTCCGGGCATCGAGCAACGGATAGTACTTGCCCTGATACGCGATGGAGTCCTTCTCGCCGACCAGCCTGATCAGTTGCTGTCGTCGACGGACCGGCACCCGATTGCCGAGGACATCGACGAGAAGGACTGGAAGACGATCATGCGCTCCTGCCGACTTCTTGCTGGCAAAGCCGATCGTCAGGGCGTCGGCGTGGGCAATGCCTGCATGTACGGCCAGCAGCGCAATCGCACTGCCGTAGGATTCGTTCTCTTCCGAACGCTCCTCGAGCGCTTCGGCCGCGGCAAGGAACACCCGCCCCTGATCCCGATAGCTTGACGCCTGCTCTCGACCCACGCGGCGCGTGCGATCAATCCTTGCCACGAAGTAGATCCTCGAACCGCTTGATGGAACCGGCCACATATCGTCCCTCACGCAGCCCTTCAATCAGGGGATGACCCGCTCGAGCGAGTTCCCGAAGCTGGCGGCGCGTCATGACGACAGGCGACAGCACTCTGCCGAACCTTCGCCGGACGATTGGGAGCATGGCGGCCATCCGCTCCTGGATCGGTTCCATCGCTGGATCCGACGTCACGACGATCGCGAGGTCGATGTCACTCGTGGAATCATCCTCTCCTCGAGCCGTGCTGCCAAACAACGCCGCCCAGAGAATCACCTTCGGATCGGGCACCTCCGCCGCATCGCGGAGCGTCTCGAACAGTTCGGTGATCGCACCTGCTTCTCCGCCCCCGGTGTCGTCGGTGGCACCCGGACCTCCCCGGAACAGCGGTGCGATCGCGTGGCGGACCAGGGCATTGTGGGGGTTGATCACGTAGGAGGGCTGCGGACCGGCACCGAGTCTCGACACGACGCCGGTCAGGACCAGATCACGCAATCCAAGATCGGCGGATCGCTTGGCCATCCCGACACGTCGGGCGGCTTCGCGGGCCGACATCGGTTCGCGCTCGCTGAGCAGCAGGCGGAGGAGGCGGACCTTGGCCCTGGACGACAGGGCATCATCGAGTGGATCAGCAAGGAGTGACATGGCCGGCACCGGATAACGTGTTAGCCAGATGGATAACGTGTTAGCCAGTGGGTGGCAATGCCATGAGGGCCCGAGGCGGTTGCAGTCACCACCATGACTGAGGGATCGCAGGGGCTCCGCCGACAGTGACCCTGGCGGGCCCGCCGGGGTCCCCGCACTATAGAGGTGCTGCCCCGCTCGACCGTTTCCCCTGACGTGACGGAGGTGCACATGAAGTTCCTTCGGTTTGTCCCGATGCCGCTCGCTCTGGCAACTCTCGCCGCCTGTGGCTCCCCGACGCTCCCCGACAATTACCTCACCGACCAGTGGGGTGGCGAGAGCCTGGAACTCGTCGCCTCGGCGACGGTGGTCCGGCTCACCGCGCCATGCCTGCGGGCGGACTTCCGGGGTCCGGTGATCCTCGACGCCGATGGTCACTTCACGGCCGAGGGGGTGGTGACCCAGGCCTCGGCACCGGGAGCGGTCGGGCTCCCGAGCCGGATCGTCGGGAGGATTGCCGGGGATGTCGTCACCCTGAAGCTGAACTTCGCCGTCTCGAGCGAAGACTGGAGCGACGACGCAACGGCGTACGAGCTGCATCGAGGGGTCGAGCCGCACTGGCCGGTTGGGGGAGGGTGTATTCAGTAGTAGGAACGAGTTTCGCCGCGGCGGAGGTTCGCATCGCCTTCGCCGCGGCAGTATCCACCACTTCGATCCCGGCTCGCCTGTAGCGCCCGCGTTCCTGATACCGATTGGTCCGCGGAATCAGGCCCTGTCCGTACGGGCATCCCACCCCTATGCTACTGTGTCCCTTCGTCAGGAGCTTCCGTGGGCACCCGCACCGGCATCGAGTGGACGTCGGCCACCTGGAATCCCATGACGGGCTGCACCAAGATCTCGGCAGGCTGCGATCACTGCTATGCCCAGACCGTCGCGGAGCGGCGCACCCGGGAGATCTACCTTAGGCGGCTACCCGTCAAGGACACGCCGGCGAACCGTGCCGACCCATTCGCACCCAGATTCTGGCCCGAGCGACTGACCCAGCCGCTCTCCTGGAAGACACCACGTCGCGTCTTCGTGAACAGCATGTCGGACGTCTTCCACGCCCACTTCACGCTCGAGATGATCGCCCAAGTGTTCGAGGTCATGAACCGGGCAGAGCAGCATCAGTTCCAGCTGCTCACCAAGCGGCCCGAGCGGGTCCTGCGGCTCGCTGACCGGCTGCATTGGTCCGAGAACATCTGGCTCGGTACGTCGGTCGAGAGCATGGACGTGGCTCACCGGGTCGACTCGCTCCGGGAGGCACCGGCTGCTATCCGCTTCATCAGTGCGGAGCCGCTACTCGGCCCATTAGATGGAATAGACCTAACGGGCATTGACTGGGTGATCGGTGGCGGTGAAAGTGGGCCGGGCTTCCGCCCGCCAGCGCCCGAGTGGGCCACCGGGCTGCGCGACCTCTGCGTCCGCGAGGGCGTGGCGTTCTTCTGGAAGCAGTGGGGCGGGCTTACCCCGAAGGCGAATGGGCGGCTGCTGGAGGGGCAGACGTGGGACGAGTATCCCCGCAGTGAACTGGCGCCCGCCTAACGCAGTTCTCTCAGCAGGTGGTTCGCGATCCTGAGGGCGATTCGTGACCCTCGCTCGTTGGCCGAGGCAAAGCAGAGAAGGTAGATCGGGCTGTTGCGTGAGTTCCGGAGTATTCCCGGGGCGTCCGCCACTCCCGGGAAGATCCCCCAAAGTCGGTCCACAAACCGTCGTCCGATGACTTCGGTCGACACCTTGTGCACCACGCGGTCCGTGTCTCCGAACAGATTGCCCTGTTGTTCGACGTGATAGAAGTCGGTTTCCCAGGAATCGTCCCCAAGCAGCAGGGTCAGTCTCCGGCGCCAGCCCGGTTGCATCTCGCCGCTCTTGGTCACCACCCGGTTTACCCCCATCCAAGCAATACGTAATGTCCCTGTAGCCTCAACCATCGTATTGCTCTCGAAAGTAAGCTGACAATCGGATTGTTAATCTCCTCACCATTACGCTTCATAGCAATGCTTATAGGTTCTGCGAGTACGTCCCACCCGAATTTAGTCTTTGTTATGGTTATCCTTGTTGTCGATACGGACTCATCTAGCTGCTTCCCTTTATCACCCATATCTTTTTCCTTCATTGTCGTCAGCTTTTGAGTGAAACTTATGTTTTCACCAGGCGCGAATGAAAACCTTATTGTGCCTGATTCTTTTGCTATCGCACTGCTAAACATACCAGCACGGTAATAGTTACAATCCAATTTGCCACTTTACTTAAGTCGTCCTTCATGACCCATTACCCCTATTTGAATGTATAACGTTTCGCCTCAAGCGCGCGGCGAAGCTGCGTCGCTTTGGAGGTGATTGTTATACGGCGCTCTTCTACCCAGCAAGCCCAAACCAACTGAAATACACAGGAGCGATGCAATCCACAAAAATTATCCCGCAGCGCAACCATTTTCACCATAGAAACCCAGACCAACCAAGAACAACGCCATGTAAAACAGTGCGAGAATCCTCGACAGCCGTTTCTCACCATAAAGCAGGGCCGCTGGTGCACCAACAAATAGAATATTTCCTACTCCGAGCAATGCCACCGGCACACTTGCCACCTCACGAAATGACTCTGGAATCTTGAGTATTGTCGTCCATGCAGCCATCCATCCCATATATGGCTCTACATTTCAGCTGGACTTGAACAGCTGGCAACGCCAAGCTAGCTAGAAACGCAAGCCACGCAAGCACTACTAGTATTTGCCCAATACGCATCATTGATTAAGCCGTATAACTACTATTAGAGGGCCTAAAATCAGCGTTAATAAGTGACTTTTAGGTAATATTTAAATATCCACATTCAGTTGGATCAATAAGATATTGTCATATTACATAGCCCAATGGGATTTACAAACCTAGCTGCTGAAACGTCGTGTGACCGGAAACAGTACAAAGTTGCCGTCCCTAGGAATTCGGGGGAATGTCGCATTCGGGTCGACTGCCGCCAATTAG
>CAWFPG010000006.1:0-299451 GCA_963817715.1 uncultured Gemmatimonadales bacterium | reverse complement strand
TCGCACCTCGACTATGTGAGTCCGATCGCGTACGAAGCGCAGCTCGCCCGAGCTGCCTGACTAGGTGTCCATTTTATCGAGGCCAGTCCAGGTTGCCAGTGATCTACGCAGTATACGTAAGCCGCATAGGCCGTACCCATCCCAGCCGTCGTGACGTTTCCCCCAGTGGAGGCCCAGCCGGAATCGTAACGTTTTGACTGGCCGGACGGCCAGACGACCTGATCATGGCAGGACGCAAGCGGCGGCAGTCTCCAGCGGCCTCCCTCATCATCTGGTCCAGGGACGCCACTGCCGAGCAGCGGATTTGAGCTGTCTGAATGGTGTCAAACCACGGTGCCAGCCCCCACGGGCGCCCACGAGCGCTGACGAGCCCTGGAAGACTCGATTCTGCCGTCTCAGCGCTTGCAGGCACTCGCCAGTGCCCGTGCCGGGGCCTCCGGAGCAAGAGGTCGCGCGTTCGAATCGCGCCGGGCCCATGAGCCAACCCAAAGCCCCACCGTGCCTTGCGCGCGGTGGGGTCTTGGGTTTCTAGAGACGGACTGGCAATGGTGCCAAACTGGGTGCCCCCGCCCGCCCTGCCCCAGTTACCGCTCGATGACGTAGCGGTCGGCGAGGGCCGCGGCGAGGCGATCGAGTGCGTCAGTCACGGCTGGGCTTCCGCCTCCGCCATCCGAGCCTTGAGTTCCTCAAACCAGTTCACGACCCTCACCAGGCGCAGCGGCGACTGGCTCGGCGGCCCGGTGGTTACCGCGGTATCCGCATCCGCGAGTGGAACTACGAACCGCTCGCCATCGGGGTGGATGTCCCACCATGAGTCCGACGGGGCAGCCATGCCTGGTGGCAACGTGATCAAATCCGTGCGCTGGGTTACCCTGAGCGATTCCGCATCCACCTCGAGGATGGTCTCGACGAGGGTGTTGCCCTGCCAGTACAGGACAGCTCGTCCATCTGCTCTCCAGCGCGGGAGTCGGCCGAGCCCATGGGAGATGGCGACGCGTGCACCTGGATGTGGGAATGACTGTGCGTAGATCTTGCCGGACAGCTGGTCAGCAGGGTTCGCCGCCTCCATGGTGGATTGGTACGCGGCCCAGTGGCCGTCGGGGGAGAGCACCCCATTCGTCTCAATCCAGGGTGCATGGAGGTAGGGCCCGATTTCCCATCGACCGTCTCGCAACCTGCCGACGACGAGATTGTGATCGCCCCCCGGCAAGACAATTTCATCGATCAGGGCCATCTGTCCGTCAGGCGTAAACCCGAGGGGAACCCGCATCATCCCCTTGCCCATACTGAGATCGGTGGTGTCCACCCAGAGCGTGTCGGGGGGCCCGGGTAGGTCGATCGCCCTGGAGAGGATGGCGATCGTGCCTCCCACCGGATCGAGGTCGAAGTACGCCAAGCGCTCCCCGCCCGGGAACCATGCCGTGATCTGGGCAACTCCAGTGGTGACGATTGGCACGGTCGCCCCGAGGTCCATGTCGTACACGGTAAGCAGTCCCGGCACCAGTCCCGCGCCGAACCCTGATTCGTTCGCCTCAGTGTTGAAGGCAAGCCGTCGTCCAGCCGGGGAGAACAGGGCGACGTCGTAGTTGGCCCGAGGCAAAGGAAGCGATTGCATCTGTCCGGTGCGGTCGAAGAGCATCAACCGCTTTGACTGCGGATTCGGATCATGACCTTCGAACGCCGTATAGGCGACCGTTCCGGCATCCGAGATGGCAAGGCTCTGCAATCGTCCACCTGAGGTACTCTGGTCGCGCAGCCGCACCGGTCGACCGACAGCCGTCCCGGTCGCTGCATCGAATGCGATCGCCTCAAGGTGGTCATCCACTGCAAGAACGAGGTGACCCGTGGGCGAGTATCTCGCCTCGTTGGCCAACAGGTTCAGTGGCGTCGTTTCCCTCGTCCCGAGATCCAGGACGTTCACCCCGTTGATCCCGACATAGACGAGGTGCCGACCATCCGGCATCGGCTCGGGATAGGTTACCAGTCCCTCGACGACCAGTTCCGGTTCCCGATTCTGCAGCGATACCCGGGAGATCCCATCTGTTGCTCTGAAGTAGAGGTACCCATCTTGCCCCCAACGCAGGAAGACGGGCGGGAGGGCTCCCTTCAGGTCCGACACCAATGGCTGCGGCGCACCTCCTCCCACGGGGACCCGCATGATGTCCCTGTCGGAGGGTGAGTTGACGATCACGAACGCGATGAATTCGCCGTCGGGCGAGAACGTCGGGAACCGTGCGCCCTCCGTCCCTGGCATGAGGACCGCTTCACGCCCCTCGCCGCGGCGGAGGTAGAGTGCCACCTTCGATCCCTTGCCCGCCGGCTTCGCGGCATAGACAATCATCGAGCCGTCGCGCGAAATGTCGAGCCCACCGAAGCCGACGCCGGAATCGGAACGAGTGAGGAATGGCAGTTCAGCGCGATAGACCTGCTGCTTCGCGGTTTGAGGTGGCTGCCGGATCAGCGCGAACCCGGCGGCTCCGATGGCGAGGGCCAGAGCGACAGCCCCCCAACTCAACGGGCTCCGGAGCCAGCCCCGTACAGTGGTCGGGGCCGCGGTCGTCGCAGTCGCACTCATGCTGGTGAACCCGGGATTCGCCAGTGCCTCCGCGAAGGCCTTGGCACTCTCGAACCGGTCGGCCGGGAGCTTCTCCAGCGCCTTTCCGATCGCCGCCGCGACGTTCGGCGGCACGCTCTTCCGCACCTTGGTGACCGGCGCCGCCGTCTCGGCGATGATCTTCATGATGATCGCCTGCGCCGAGCCAGCAGTGTGCGGCGGCTCACCCGTCAGCATCTCGAAGAGGACGCTCGCCAGCGAGTAGACGTCACTCCGGGGCCCGATCTCCTTGTCCGCGGTCGCCTGCTCGGGCGACATGTAGTGCGGCGTGCCGAGACTCATCCCGGTCTCGGTCATCCGGCCACCCGCCGCGGCACTCAGCGCCAGTGCGATTCCGAAGTCGGCCACCATCGGCCGGCCATTGGCCATCAGGATGTTCTCGGGCTTGATGTCGCGGTGAACCACCCCCTGACTGTGGGCGTAGTGGAGCGCCTCAGCCACCTCGGTGGCGATACGGACCGCTTCGTCGATGCCGAGCTGGGTCTCGCGGTTGAGCTTGTCGCGGAGCGTCTCGCCGTCGATGAATGGCATGACGTAGTAGAGGAAGCCGTCGGCTTCGCCCGAATCGAAGAGCGGCAGGATGTGGGGGTGCTGCAGCGCCGCGGTGGTCTTGATTTCGACCACGAACCGATCGGCCCCCAGCACCGCCGCTAGCTCGGGTTTCAGCACCTTGAGGGCGACCTGGCGGTCGTGTTTGAGATCCCGGGCGAGGTAGACCGTGGCCATGCCGCCCTGCCCCAGCTCCCGTTCGATGCGATAGCGGTCGGCGAGGGCCGCGGCGAGGCGGTCGGAGGGATCGGACATTCGGCATGCTCCCGGCAACGCGGGAAAACGGCAGGCAGGCTACAAGGGAAAGGCCCTCACGGGGTCAACTCCTCAAGCTAGGGCCGACACAGGAATCCGCCAGAGAGGTCCGAGCTGCCCAAGATGCTGGATTCCGCGGGCCCGCTCGGGCCCCCGCCTCAGAATGGTGCCAACCAATGGTGCCATCCCCCACGGGCGCCCACGAGCGCCCACGAGCCCTGAAACAGCGAATTCTCCCAAAACAACGCCCGTGGGCGCTCACCAGCACTCGCGACGGGGCCTCCGGAGCAAGAGGTCGCGCGTTCGAATCGCGCCGGGCCCATGAGTAACTATCTAGCGGTCCTGCTTTGCCTTACGGCGAGGTGGGGCCGCTTGGTTTTCCGGGGAAATCCCTCGGCTTCCGCAGTTGTGCAGTGTCTTGCGCTTCGGGTGTTGAGCACAGCAGCCCAGCCTTCAGGATTCGAGCCGGTGCTGCTCCATACCCCAGCGGAGGCGTCCCGCCGGTGTCACTCGGTCTGAAATACCACCCGCTTGCCGATGACCCTCCACCCCCGGTCCTGAACCTTGGTAGCGAAGTAATCCGTTACGACGATGCCGGCTCCATCTGGGGTCGTCGCGACGAACATCAGCCTGACGACGACCGTTGGCAGATCCTCAGATCCGAATGTCCGTGCGAAATACTCGCGGTCGGAACTCTCGAGCTCCCGGGGCCACGAAGCAACGACGGTCGTGGTGGCGACCTGAGGACACGCAGCCCTTGCCTCGGCTTGGCTCCAGAATCCCGGGCAATTGCCTGGGTCGGCGACCGAATCCAAAGCAAACCCGAGTGCGATGACAGTTCTCTTTCTTTCGGCAAGCTCCGTGAGACTGACAGGTGCCTGCTGCACAGGCAGGGGAATGCCACGAAGATCAGGTGAAATCATCGGATAGGGGACCACACGCACTTTCCCGGCCACTTCACGAGCCGTGATGGCATCTAGAGCGGCGCCGAAGAGTGAAGTATCAACGGCGAACGGGCTTGACACGATCAGGGGCGTAGCCGGAGGAGTGCAGGCAGTCAATATGCACACCAATACTCCACTAGCTACCGCCCCTGGCCAGCGCTGCATCAGGTAACCCCTCCAAGACCGCATTCAGTGACTATCGGGTCACCACCCTGCTGACCGAAGGGGTGTCTCCAGCCGTCGAGGTGACGAGCCTCATGCACCAGGACATCATCTAGCCCGATCCAGACAGTCGTCCCGTTCCGGTCAACTGAGCTGACCCCGGTTCGGTGGACACTCGGTTTAGGTGTCTCACCGCAAGCCGGAGGTCATGATGGGAGCACGACGGCGGTACACGCGGGAGTATAAGGTCGAGGCGGTGCGCCTGGTGACCGAGCGCCATGTCTCGATGGCTCAGGCCTCCCGGGATCTGGGCGTTCACCTCAACACCCTGCGGAAGTGGGTCCGGGAGCTTCGCGAGGACCCGACCCATGCCTTCCCCGGCGAGGGGCTCCAGCGCCCTTGGCAAGAATGGGTTGGCTCTGGGCTTTCCACATTATCCAAGCGCCCTCTGGCCCGAGTCCCGGCAGCAGGGATCGATGCTCACGCCGCAGAGTGCCGAAGCGGAGTGCCACCGCCGACTCTCGAGGGAGTCCTTCGTCATACCGGAAATGGCCGGGATAGCCGCGAGGTCGTAGAATCTGCCCGGGTGCTAGCAGGTGCTCGCTTCACTCCGGAGCAAGAGGTCGCGCAGCGCGAATCGCGCCGGGCCCATGAAGGACCAAATGAAGGCCTCACTTCGCGTTGTGCGTCGTGAGGTCTTCGTTTCCGAGCAGCCGAATCGGTCGGACGGCCAAGCCAATCTCGGCGGGTCTCACTCCTCCTCGCGGCTTCTCGATCGCCACGCCGTCAAGACGCTAGGCTCCGTGGACCTCTACCCCCGCCTCTGGCCTATTGCTGCCTATGGGGTTTGTGATGACCTGAGCCTCATACCTTGGGACTGGTCACTTGGACCAGCCCTTCCCTACCGACCGACCGCAGTATTTCCTTAAAGCATTTATTTTCAATCACTTACGTAACATCAGTACCTCCTCTCGGTCCTGAGTCCATACAATCGCCCAACAAGATGTTGCCTCTGGCTAACATTTAGCATATGTTAGTCAAAGGCGACATTCGATAAATGTCGTCTTTGGGTTACGTGAACAGTGGAGTGGACGATGGTGAACCCAGAGAGCATCGGGACGGCAATCCGGATCGCGCGGAAGCAGCAGGGGCTCACCCAAGCGGAGCTCTCCGAGCGCATCGGCGTCTCCCGCCAATGGCTCTGGCGTGCAGAACGAGGCGGAGGTGGCGAGGGCCTGGATCTGGACCGGGTGCTCCGGGCGTGCCGGGCGCTGGGCATCGAGGTGCGCGTCACCCTTCCTGATGGGGCGGTCGTGTGACCCCGGCGCACTTCGTGTACCTGCATGGAACCTTGGTGGGCCGCCTTGAGCAGGGGGCGGGAGGACTCACCCTGACCTACGATCGCGGATGGCAGGAGCGCAGTGATCGCCTTCCGCTCTCCCTCGCTCTTCCGGCGGTGAGGCACGTCCACGAGGCACCCGGACCGGAATACTTCTTTGACGCCCTCCTGCCGGACAATGCGGATGTCCGCACCCGGTGGGGCCGGGAGTGGGGTGTCGATGGGAGTGACACGCTGGCGCTGCTCGGAGCAGTTGGGGCGGACTTGCCGGGTGCGGTCCAGGTGCTCAGGCCCGACGATGACCCAGAAAAACAAGGGCGTGTCGCGCCCTTGGACAAGGACGGGCTTCGGGACCTGGTGCGACGCCTCCGAGAGGACCCAACTGCGTGGGTGGCCGATTCCGAGCTCGGCGCGTTCTCACTCGCAGGCGCCCAGCGGAAGATCGCCCTGGTCCATGAAGGGAACACCTGGGGCCGCGCGACCGGGAGCACACCCACCACGCACATCGTGAAGGTGGGCACCCCCGGGCTCGCCGCACAGGCCGCGGTCGAGCACTTCTCGCTTCGTGTGGCCCATCACCTTGGCCTGGAGGTGGCGGCATCCACCCTCGTTCCGATCGATGGGGAGAGTGTCATCGTGGTGGAGCGCTTCGATCGCAACCGAAAGGATGGTCGCCTCGTCCGCCTGCACCAGGAGGATTTCTGCCAGGCCCTGGGCCGAGACCCCCGCAAGCGGTACCATGCCGAGGGAGCTCCTCGGGCGGCCGAGATCGCGCGAGTCCTCTGGCAGAACACGACTGAGCCCTCCGCGGATGTCCGTCGATTCGCGTCGGCCCTCGTGCTGCAGCTGCTGATCGGCGGCACCGATGCGCACGCACGGAACTACAGCATCCAGCATCTCGACGGCGGAAGTCGCCTCGCCCCGCTCTATGACGTCGCCACGGTGCTCCCGTACCTGCCAAGTGGGCGTTCTCCACGCTTGGCCATGGCCATCGGAGGAGAGACGGCTTCCAGCCAGATCACCGGCGAGCATCTGCGTACCGAGGAGCGCGCATGCAGGCTGCCGAGGGGGTGGCTGGCGGGACGGATCGACGAGCTCGTGGACGAGCTGCCGGCTGCCATCGAGGCTGCGCTGGGGGATACCATCGCCCTGCCGGCAGAGGAGCCGGTCATCCAGCGGGCCGCGGAGGCTCTACTGGAGCATGGACGCGCGACGGCGGAACGAGTGGAAGCGATCTGACGGTGATCGGTCCTCTCCGGGAACAGAAGGAGCACGATGACGCGATCAGTGGGACGTAGAGGCCAGGGAACTGGCATCGTGATCGGCATGCAGCCGATCTGCTCCGGATCGAGATCGGGATCGCTCGCCCGGTAGGGCCTGACCCACCGGTCAAACCTCGGATCGTACCGGATCCCGGATCGATGCCCCCCACGATCCGGATCCCCAAAAGGGGGAGGACACCATCCTCATCGATGGGGCCAATCTCTTCGCCTTCTTCAACTGGTCCGGAGGGCGATCCGACGGACGGGTCGCCAGCGTGGGCAGCAGGGTCCGGCTCTTCGGCTTCTTCTTCGTCTTCAGCTTCGCCGGAGCGATCATCGTCTGAGCCGTCATCATCAACGGCTACAACGACGACTGCAACATCATCATCACCGGGATGGTGGTGTCCCGAAGGATCCACTCCATACCACTCGGGGCAGCTGGATGGAGGCATGCCTGGCCAATCGTTGCGCGACCCCAGGGAACGCCGCCGGCGGGGACCCGCTCCACCGATGGTGCCAAGGAATGGCGCCAGCCCCCACGAGCGTGAACGAGCACCCGCGAGTCCTCCATCCGCCGGAGAGGCCCCGATCAACACCCGCCGGCACTCTTCAGCGCTCGTGACCGGGCCTCCGGAGCAAGAGGTCGCGCAGCGCGAATCGCGCCGGGCCCATGCAGGACTAACCGAAGACCTTACTTCGCCTTCATGCGTCGTGAGGCCTTCGTGCATCCATGGGGTCGATCGCGCGACACTGCGCATGTAGGATTCAGGGATGCAACCGCTCCGTGCCGCCACCGCCCTCGCCCTGCTCCTCCCGGCCGTCGCCATGGCCCAGGCCCCCCGCTTCGTCGTCGAGGCCGAGGGCGGACCGGTCTGGCAGAGCTACAACGACGTCGAGATCCCCAACGACGGCACCGCCACCCGCTTCGCGCTCGACGACCTCGCCGGCCACGGCCCGTGGCCCGCCGGCCGCCTCTACCTGACCTGGAACCTCAATGAACGGAGCGGGCTTCGCCTGCTGGTCGCCCCCTTCTCATTGACGGAGACCGGGCGTCCCGCCGAGCCGATCAGTTTCGCGGGTGCCGACTACGCCGCGGGTGCTGCCGACCACGGCGACCTACACCTTCAACTCGTATCGCCTCACCTACCGCCGTCGCGTCTTCCACGGCGAGCGATCGACCGCCTGGATCGGGTTCACGGCCAAGATCCGCGATGCGACGATCGCCCTCGAGCAGGGTGCCACGGCCAGTCGCAAGGACGACCTCGGCTTCGTGCCGCTGCTGCACCTCGCCGGTGACTGGAACTTCGCGCCCGCGTGGCGGCTCCGCCTCGACGCCGACGGTCTCGCCGGCGGTCCCGGTCGCGCCATCGACGCCGCGCTCAAGATCGAGCACGACGTCGATCGCCACTGGTCGGCCTCGCTGGGATACCGGACGCTGGAGGGAGGCGCGGACGTGGAATCGGTGTACGCCTTCGCCTGGCTGCACTACGCCGTGGGGTCGATCTCGTACCGGTGGTGACCCACCTCCCGATGTCGGTCGGTGCCACCCGCACCCGACCGGCGATGGGGAGTTCCTGCCGGGTCGCTCTCGCTGCGGCACCCGGGACCGCGCGGCGTATCGCGTAGGGACTTCCCCGGTCCCGGTCCGTCCGGGCTCCAACGAGCTTGCGGCAGGTACCAGCCGGAGACTCCCATGCGCACCCGCTCCCTCCTCGCCCTCCCCCTCGCCCTCGCGGCGTGCCGCTACCATCCGGAGCCGGTGCCGATGGCCGGCACGCCCGCCGACCTGCAGCGGATCGCGGGACACTGGGAAGGCGAGTACGTCGGCCGCGAATCGCAACGGATCGGCATCATCACCTTCGACATCACCGCCGAGGCCGACTCCGCCTTCGGCAGCGTGCTGCTCACCGCCAATGACCCGGAGCGTCCCCTGCGGCACGCCGATCCGTCGGCGCTGCACCTGCGCCACGCGACGAGCGACCAGTTGCTCCATATCACCTTCGTGGCGGTGAGCGGCAGCCGGATTCGCGGCGAGCTCGAGGCCTACATCGCCCCCGACTGTGCCTGTGTGGCGCACACGACCTTCACCGGCCGACTCGACGGCGACCGGATCAGCGGCACCTTTGTGACCCGGCGCCAGAGCGGTCCCGATCAGGGCGGGAGCTGGCGGCTCGTCGCAATCCGACGACCCTGAGTCGCCAGACGCCGGACCCGGGTAGCTTTCCGTGCCCCTCATCCAATCGCGGAGTGAAGCCCATGCGCCTGTGCCATCTGACCCTGGCGATCGCCACCTGTGCCCTTACCACGCCGATGCGCGCGCAGGACCCCGCATCCCTGGCACCCAGTGGCCGCGGCACCTCGACCGTCTCGGAAATGTTGAGCGAGGGGTCGACGGCCAGTCCCAGGACCATCCGGCTCGACTGGGGGCAGCCGCACCTGAGAGGCCGCACCCTGCACACCGATTCCCTGGTCCCCTACGGCGAGGTCTGGCGCACCGGCGCCAACGACATCACCACCCTGCACACCGACTTCGACCTGATGCTCGGCGGGAGCCACCTGCCGGCTGGTGACTATGCCCTGTTCACCCTCCCGACCCGCGAGGGATGGACACTGATCCTCCAGCGCGAGTCGGGGCAGACGATCGCCACCTACGATGCCAAGCAGGATCTCGCCAGGCTGCCGCTCCGGATGCGGACCCTCGCCGCGCCGGTCGAGTCGCTCACCATGTGGCTGATCCCGACCCGCGACGCGGCCGCGGGCGAACTGCGGCTGGCGTGGGGCACCACCGAACTGGCGACCGACTGGTCGGTGATGTGAGCGAGATACGAGATACGAGATACGAGATACGAGATGCGAGATGCGACATCTGGCGCCGAGGTGATGGTGCAACCAGGGCCGGGGCCCCGGTGAGCCGGGGTGTGCCCACCCTGCTCGTCCTGGCACCGCTTCTCGGCGCCTGCACCAGCCCCTACTTCTGCACCACCGAGGCGCGGGCGGCGATCTCCGTCTCGGCGATCGACGCCGACACCCGTACCCCGGTCACCGGGTGGCACGGCATCGTGCGCGACGGTGACTACCGCGACTCACTCCGCTTCGGCGGCGCCGCCTACGAGCGCGCCGGCACCTACACGGTGACCATCGAGGCAGTCGGGTACCAGACCTGGACCCGGGGCGGCATCGTCGTGACCGACGGGGAGTGCCACGTCAACGGCGTCTCGGTGGTGGCCGAACTGATCGCGGACAGCGGTTCCTGAGCCGACCCGGTCCAGCCGGACCGCGGGCCCGTCGCTGGCCCGATGCCATCGGCAACGCCGGGACGGTCACGGGCGGACGACCGCATGGGCATGCGCCCCGCACCCTCTGGTGGCGGTCGAGCCCGACCCGGTACCTTGCGGGGACGCACTCATCTCCCGGTTCCTCCATCCCCGGATCAAAGGACGTGCACGTGCCCCGCGCGCCCGAATCCCCACCTCGGACACCCCGAGGCGCTGATGTCGCCCCCCCCCCCGCCAACCGGGGATGGTCCGCGGCACTCGGGTTGTTCGCGCTGGCGGTGGCCGGACAGGCGGCGTCTCTCTCGCTGATCAACGCCCCGCGGTATGCGGTCTATCAGCACTTCCTCCCCTGGGACGAAGCATTCCGCGCCGCCCACGCGGTCCCGCTCGTCGTGCTCGCGGTACAAGCCACCGTCTGCCTCTGGCTGGGCTACCGGTCGCGAGCGACCCTGTGGCGCGGTCTCAACGCCCTGGCGCCCGGCTGGTTCCTGCTGCTCGCCGCGCTGGTGATGGTGTTCGCCGCCGCAGTGCCCACCGCTTCCGTGACCCGCTTTGCCGGCGAGGTGGTGTTGGCGGGTACCGTGATGGCGCTGGCGGCACTCACCCTGGTGCTCGCAGTTCGCGCCATGCCGCGCGATGCCCTGGCAGCGATCACCGGGCGGTGCGCGCCGCTGCTGGCCGATGAACCCGATTCCGCCGCGGGACGGTGGTGGGCACGACGGCTGCCGGTCTTCGCCGCCCTCTGGGTCCTGGTGGTGACAGGGTTGCTGGCCTGGTTCGTGTGGGAACGGATGCCGCACATCGATGACAGCATCGCCTACCTGTTCCAGGCGAAGTACCTCTCGCTGGGTCGACTCTGGCTGCCCCGTCCGGCCGATCCGGACTCGTTCGGCGTGGCACACCTGCTGGTCGACGGCCCGCGATGGTACGGCAAGTTCTTCCCGGGCTGGCCCGCCGTCCTGGCCCTCGGGGTCCTCGTGCACCTGCCGTGGCTGGTCAACCCCGTGCTGGCGACAATCAGCATTCTGCTGGCCCATCGGTTGGTGCGGCGCCACTATGGCGTGGGCACGGCCCATGCCGCCGTCCTGCTGCTCGCGGTGTCGCCCTGGTTCCTGTTCATGTCGGCGTCGTTCATGGCTCACACCGCCTCCCTCTTCTGGCTGCTCGTCGCCCTCGTTGCCATCGATGCGGTGCGCGACCGCGGCGCCCATCTCCTCGGAGTGGTCGCGGGTGTCGCGCTCGGGATGCTCTTCCTGACCCGCCCGTTCGATGCGGCACAGGTGGGCCCGGTGGCGGGGCTGTGGGCGCTGGGCCGCGGGCCCTGGCGCCCGCGGCTGGCCCGCGTGGTCACGATCGGTGTCTCGGCCGCGCTGGTGACCGGCCTGTACTTCGCCTACAACGCGCTCCTCACCGGCCATGCGCTGACCGTGCCGCACCATCTCTGGGCCGACCAGATCTTCGGCCCGGGCCACGACAACCTCGGATTCGGGCCCGGTCGTGGCGTGCCGATGTGGTCCAACATGGATCCCCTCCCCGGCCACGGGTTCCTCGACGTGGTGCTCAACGCCAACAAGAACTTCTTCGCGATCAACTTCGAGCTCTTCGGCTGGGCCGCCGGCTCACTGGTGCTCGCGCTGCTGGCCCTGCAGCCGGCGGCGCTGCGTCGTCGCGACCTCCTGTTGCTGGGAATCGCCGCGATGGTCGTGATCGGGCACGCCTTCTACTGGTTCCCGGGTGGACCCGATCTTGGCGCGCGCTACTGGTACCTGACCATCCTCACGTGCGTCGTCCTCACGGTGCGGGGCATCACCGTGGTGGCGGAGCGGCTCTCGGTCCCCCGAGCGCGGGTTGCCGCCTTCGCCGTGCTGGCCAGTGTCGCGGCGCTCGGCACCGTGCTGCCATGGCGCATCGTCACGAAGCACTACCACTACCGGGACATCACCGGCGAAGTGCGCGCACTCGCGACCCGGGAGGGAATCCACAACGGGTTGGTCTTCGTGCGCGGCGCGCGACGCTCGGACTATCAGGAGGCGTTCAACCTCAATCCCCCCTCGCTCGATCAGGGCGGGACCATCTATGCCTGGGATCAGGGTCCGGCGCATCGGGCCCGGGTGCTGCACCAGTTCCCGCAGCGGCCGGTCTGGCTTGTGGAGCGCGATCCGGATCCCGACCAACCGATCCGCCTCGTCGCGGGCCCGCTGCCCCCGGGAACTGATCCGGGCGGCGTGGCGCCGGTGACGGCGCCGTCGTTGCAGGCCGTCCTCCCCTAGCGAGCCTCGACCGCACCGCCGCGGAGGTTGCAACGGGCCTGAACGGTTGGCCGGCTGCGCGGGCGGTCGCCAGTTGGCGCGGCTGCAGGTCGCCGCCCGGGGGGTACAGGACGCCGTATTCCGTCGTTCCCACGACATGGCGGCAAGCCCACGGTGTCCTTTGCATGCCGGGCCGATCGGCCTGATGCGTTCCTTGCTGCCGCTTTTCGTCCTGGCGTCGCTCCTCAGCGCCTGCACGAATCCGCTGGCCTGCACCACGGAAGCCCGCGCCGGGATCTCGGTCAACGTGATCGACGCCCAGATGCGGGTGCCGATCGGCGGCTACCGCGGCATCGTGCGCGACGGCGATTACAGCGATTCACTCCGCTGCGGTGCTGCGGCCTACGAACGCGCCGGCACCTAGAGCGTCACGGTCGAGGCCGGTGGCTACCAGACCTGGACCCGCGCAAGGATTTGTCGTGACCGACGGCGAATGTCACGTCGAGGGGATGGCCCAGAGAGCGGGGATGGTGGCCGAAACGGTGGCGGGCCCTCTCCCGGAGCGGCCCGAGAGGCTCGAGGCGTGATCCTCGCTCGCTCCAGATCCGATCCGAAGCCGCGCGCACTCGCTAGGGTGGACTCGCCAACGGCTGCTCGGCGACCCGACCAGCCCTCCCTCTCGGGAAATATCGCTTGAGCTGGAGGAAACGGCGCTCGAAGAAGTGATAACTCAGCAACGGCGATAACGGCTGAGATGGCGAACTGGCCGGCAACCGAGACGACCTGGAACAGCACGGCCGAATGGCCGCCGAGGAGCACGTCGAGTCGAGGGTCGGCGACCTGATGCCAGACGTGTTGAACCGGCACGTGGAAGACATACAGGCCGTAGCTGTAGAGCCCGAGCCTGCGCAGTCCCGTCCACGTCAGGATCCGGGCCCCGCGACCGACACCCGGCACCGCGCCCCGATGGACGGCGAGGGCAGCCAGGAGCGCGATGCCGGTGTAGCCCACCACCTGCATCATCGGCTCGTACGCCGAGAAGCTGCGCGCGGCAGGGCTCGCGATCAACAACCCAGCCAGCAAGGCGACGGCGAGCACCACCGCGTAGGGAACCGCCCGCCTGAGCAGTCGCTGTTTCCTCGGATCGAGGAGCGTCAGGCTCAGGATCGCCCCAAGCGCGAGCGTGTCGATGCGGGTTGGGAGGAGCAGGTACGAGATGAGCGTATTGGGGGAAATCGTCACGGCCGCGATCCGGGCAAGCCAGGCTCCGACGACCAACGCACCGCAGACCTTCAGCAGGTGCCGAGGTCCCAGCGCCCAGACCAGAAACGGCCAGAGCAGGTAGAACTGCTCCTCGACAGCCAGCGACCAGAAGTGCCCCAGCCCGGCCGGCACCGCGGTGAATCCCCCACTGGTGACCATCCGAACATTGCTCAGGTAGGTCAGGAACCACGGCAGGCTGCTCAAGGCATCCTGGAATTGCGGCAGTCCCGAGAACCACGGGGAGGGAGAATCGCAGCAGGACCACCGCGTAGTATAGGGGAAAGATCCGGAGCACTCGACGCATGTAGAAATTGCGGAAGTAGTGCGGCGAGTCCCGGCTTTCCAGCAGCAGGCTCGTGATCAGGAAGCCGGACAGGACGAAGAACAGGTCGACCCCCACCCAGCCCCATTGTGTGGCGACCGCAAGCCACGTGTCGGCGTTGCCGACTCGTCCGTCGCGCGGGACGAAGTGGAACAGCATCACCAGCACGACGGCGATTCCCCGTAGCCCGTCAAGCGCCGGCCGGTGGCCGAGCGGCACCCTAACCGTATCTTGCGTCATTCCGGGTCCCCGCGGGGCCTGCGCTCCGATCGGCCACGGCCGGCCCGAGCGGACCAACTGGCCACCGCCCGACGAGGTCGTGGCGAGGTGTTTCCATTCTCAGTCCTCCACCACATGCCCCTCGAACACCGTCCGGTACTCGGCCCACCGGTCGTGATCGAATCCTGACGTGGTGAGGCACTCCGCGGCCGCGTAGGCCATCGCCAGCGCGTGGTGGGTGTTGTCGTGGGCGAAGAGCCCCTGGCGCCCGTAGCTCAGGAAGCGCGGCAACGTCTCCACCCACGCGTCGAGCACTCGCGAACCGACCGCTCGTAGCCCGTGGCATAGATCGGGTACGCCTGCGGCAACCGCCGCACCGTCACCTCGATCGGCTCGGCGGGAAGCGGCACACCGGCCGTGGCGAGATCCTCGGCCACCAGCCGCGCCAGCGCCGCCTCGTCCCAGTCCCACCACGCGTCCGCAGGTCCGCTCGGCAGCTCGGCGCAGAGCACCGTGCCGCCCTCCGGTTGACCCAGGTCGCCGTAGTTCTTCGGCTCCGACAGTCGCGTGATCCGCACGTTGGCACCCGGGAAGTAGTGGGCATCGAACTCGGTGAACTGCGCCACCGGCAGCCGCAGGTACACCAGCAGCATGCCGCGGTACTGCATCGCGGCGGCAGCCTGGTGCACCGCGTCGGGCACGCCCTCGCCGATCAGCTTCGCCAGCACCGTGATCGGGATCGTCGACCAGAGCTGGTCGGCCTCGATCCGCTCGACCCCGTCGCCGTGGCTGGCCTCGACGATCCACGGCGTGGCGTCGTCGGCCGGCGGCACCAGCCGGGTGACCGTCCGTCCGTAGCGCACGTCGGCACCGAGCCGAGCTCGCCTCCGCGGCGTAGGCCTCGCTGATCTGGCCGTAGCCGTGGCGCGGATAGAAGAAGCGTCCGGCACCCGGCGGCCGGAATCCCGGCACCGCGGAGAGCACCTTGCGGATCAACTTGAGGAACGAACCGGCCGACACCCGACGCCGCGCCTGGATCCCCGACAACTCCTCCGGATCGCGGCCCCAGATCTTGCGGGCATAGGGGAAGTAGAACTCGCGGCAGATCGTGGGACCGAGGTTGGCCATCAGCACGTCGGCGAACGAATCGCCAGCGGCCCTGACGCCGCAGCGGTCCGGTCAGCATGTCGCGCAGCGTGCCGAGCGCGAATGCCGGATCGAGCCGCAGCAGCAGGTCCTGTGGCTTGAGCGGGAAATGAATCCAGCGCCCGCGCAAACCGATCCGGCCATGTCGGGGCCGGTCGAGCAGGTCCTCAGCCAAGCAGTCCACGGATGTCGGCCATGATCGCCGGATCGGTGGCCGGGTGCAGCCGGTGGCTGCCGAAGTCGACTCGCATCCCGCCGAAGTCGAACGAGCCGGCATTGCCGCCGGGCACCGGGTGCCGCTCGAGCAGCGTGACCTCGGCCCGATCGAGATGGCGCAGCTTCCAGGCTCCACCCACACCGGCGGGACCGGCGCCGAGGATCACCACCCGTGGCTGGGTCGCGCTCACGAGCGGCTCCCGGCGGGCTGGAGATCAGCGGCCACGGCGTCGAGCATCAGCTTGCGACGGCGCCCGAGCAGCAGCCACACCAACCCGCCCAGCAATCCGCCGGCGATCAGCACCGACTGCCACAGCAGCGAACAGACCACGCTCACCGCCGCCGGCACCCCGAACGGCAAGCAGCAGCGCGGCAAGCGATCCCTCGCGCACCGCGAGACCGCCCAGCGAGATCGGCATGAGCGCCGCGATCTTGGCGAGCGGCCAGACCAGGAACCAGGTGCCGAGCGGCACGGTGATCCCCACCCCGCGACCGAGCCAGGCGTTGAGCAGCACGAAGCTGCCCTGGATGGTCAGGGAGCAGGCGAGGCCGAGCAGGGCCACGGTGGGTCGTCGCCAGAGCCGCCGGAGGCCGACCAGGCCGCGACCGATCGGCCGACGGAGGCGTCGTGGCCAGCGCGCGAGTGGCCGTCGCGAGGCGAGCGGCAATGCCAGGGCCACCAGCGCGAGCCCCACCAGCGAGTGCCGCGGTGATCGCCTGACCGAACCACCCCTGCACCTGCCCACGGCTGAGCGAGCCGCCGACCATGATCAGGATCGCCAGGGCCGTGATGTCGGTGATCCGGTCCATCACCCCACCCCAGAGTGCCGCCTCGGGCCGGCGGGTGATCTTCCCCGCCAGCGCGATCCGCACGAGGTCGCCACCGATGATGCTCGGCAGGCAGAGGTTGGTGAACAGCCCGGCGGCATAGCAGAGGGTCGCGTCGGCCCGACCGATCCCGGCCCGCGCGGCGTTGACGAACAGCCGCCACTTGACGATGCCGAGCGCATGACCGAGCAGGAAGCCCGCCAGGACCCCGAACCAGGTGCCGGGCGGCAACCGACCCAGGGCCCCGCGCACCTCGGCCCACGGCAGGATCAGGAACAACGCCGTCAGCAGCAGGGCACTGACCAGCGCCTTGAGCCAGGGTCTCATGGCCGCTTGGCGATTCGCATGTTCTGGTCGGCCAGGAGCCCCACCGCCCAGACCACCATCGCGCCGATGATGCCGAGCACCGCGCTCTCGGAGAGATTGTCGCGGGTGATGTCGTAGATCGTCTTCCCGATACCGGCGAGCGCCAGCATCGCGCCGAGCGGGATGAACACCTTGAGCGGATTGAAGAAGACGATCGTGCGGAGGATCAGGATCGTGAAGTCGTAGGCATGCCGCGGGCGGATCTTCGACTGACCGAGTCGCGCGTGATAGTCGATCGGCACGTACTCGAACGCGTGCCCGTTGCACGCCGAGGCGAGCGTGATCGTGGTGGTGAAGGAGAAGCCGTCGGGCAGCAGGAACTCGTAGCGCTCCACCAGCGACTTCCGCATCAGCCGCAGCCCGGAGTTGATGTCGGGGAGATGCTGACCGGCGAGGTAGCTCGACAGCTTGTTGAGGAACCACTTGGGCGGCCGACGCACCAGGGGGATCTGCACCGAGGCACCGAGCCGCGCACCGACCACCATCTCATTGTCGTCGGCGCGGGCGAGCAGCTCGGGGATCGCCTCGACCGGGTAGGTGCCATCGGCATCGGTGATCAGGATCCAGTCGTGGGCGGCGCGGGAGATGCCCAGGCGGAGTGCCGCGCCATAGCCACGATTGCGGGACCGCCGCAGCACCCGCGCTCCGCTGGCGTCGGCCTCGGCGGCGGTGTTGTCGCTGGAACCGTCGTCGACGACGATGATCTCGAAGGTCCAGTCGGTGCGTTCCATCACCTCACGCACGGCACGGACCTGGTCGGCCACGTGGCCGCCCTCGTCGTAGGCCGGGATCACCACCGAGACGGCCCGCTCGGGGCGGGTGGTGTCGTGGCCAGCGATATCCTCGATCAAGCGGTCCTCCGGCTGGTGCGGGGCGGATTCCGGCGCCACCACGTGCAAGGGCAATGCCGGGTGGCCGCAAGGTAGCCGGTGGCCGGGATGCCGGTCGAGGGCATCGTCCTTGCAAAAGGGAGTCGTGACACCTTCCGGAGCGATCCAGCATGACTGTCCGACCAAGCGCCGTGCGGGCCTGGTGCACCGCATCCATCCTCGCCCTGGCGGCCACGGCGGCCTGCGCCACCCCGGCCCCAGAGGTCGCATCCGCGTGGGCCCCGCCCACCGATGCCGAGATTCCCGCCGACTCGATGGGCGCGGCGATCCGTCGCGGTCAGGCGCTGATGGTCGACACCCGCGACTCGCTGCCGGGCTACGTCCTCAGCAACCTCAACTGCACCTCGTGCCACCTCGACGCCGGCCGGATGGTGGGCGCGGCACCACTCTACGGCGCCTTCCCGCGCTTCCCGAAGTACCTCGGTCGCGCCGGTGCGGTGATCCCGCTCGAGGACCGGATCAACTACTGCATGACCCGGTCGCTGGCCGGCTATCGCCTGCCGACCGACTCGCGCGAGATGCAGGACATGGTCGCCTACCTTGCCTTCCTCGCCCGCGACCTTCCTGTCGGCGGTACCGCGGATGGGCTCGGCATCCCCGCCATCGCGGCCGCTGACACGCCCGACAGCGCTCGCGGGCACCAGGTGTACACGACCATCTGTGCCACCTGCCACGGGGCCAACGGCGAGGGCGGCGGCATCCCGCGCGCGCCGGCGCTCTGGGGCCCGAAGTCGTACAGCATCGGGGCCTCGATGTCGCGAGTCGAGCGGGCGGCATCCTTCGTCCGTCGCAACATGCCCCAGACGGCGCCAGGCACCCTCACCGACCAGCAGGCCTGGGACGTCGCGGCGTACGTCAATGCCCAGCCGCGACCCGACATGCCCGGCAAGGCGCTCGACTGGCCCTTCGGCGGCTGGCCAGATGGGGTCCAGTATTCCACCGCCGGCCATGACGTGACCAACGGCCCGGTGCTGCTGCCCCGCCCTGATCCCGAGCGGTCGCTGGTACCGCCCCCAGCACCGGCGGACGCTGCGCGCCTCACCCTGAACCGGGTGAGGCCCCCTCGGCGGTGCAGCCGAGCAGGTCGGCCACCGGGATCGCCTCGACCATGCCCTTGAGGTCGGCGAAGATCGCCAGGTCGCCGGTCACCGCGGGCCCGCCGCGATCGTAGCCGGTGGCGCGCACCATGGTGCAGCGCAGCGCCCCGGTCGCGATGTCGCGCAGCTCGGTGATCCCGTCGCGACCGGCGACCAGCACCTGATCATCGAGCAGGAGCGGTGGTCCGCGCGAGTCGTGCGTGGTGGCAGTCCAGCGGATCGCTCCGGTCCGCGAGCGCAAACACCACCAGTGTGTCCGCCAGCGGCAGCGAGATCGCCGCGACCCCGTCACCGAAGACCGCCGTGCCGGCAATGTGGCCCTTGAACACCTTCGTGGCAGTGAAGGCGCGCGAGGTCCAGAGCCGCTGCCCGTCGTGGAGCGACAGTCCGATGAAGCTCTGCGCCGCCCAGAGGTAGCCGGGCCCGAACGCGGTTCGCAGCAGCTCGAACTTGCGGCGCCAGCTCTGGTGCCAGAACTCGCGCGGCGACAGGCCCCGCAGCAACTCGGCGCCGCTCACCACCACCACCCCATCGCCGATCCCGGCCGCGGCATGCCCCATCAGCCGGTACCCCGGGAAGGTCGGTGCACCAGAGGGTATCGAACCCCGAGATGGTGAGGGCGCAGACGCGATGCTCCTCGAGCGTGACGATCAGCGTGTCGCCGATCATCGCGGGCGGCGCCATGATCACGCCGCCGGGGACTCGGGTCGAATCGAGCATGGCACCCGTGGTGATGAGGCGCTTGCGGAGCACGCCGCCGGCCGTGGCGTACACGATGACCGAGTCGCGCACGACCGGGTCCGTCATCACACCCGATTCGTCGAACGCGGTCCAGAGGTGGCCGCCCCTGGCGCGATCGTAGCCGGCCACCCCCGACGGTTCGCGACCGGCGAAGGACTGCCAGTCGCCGCCGAAGCCGAACACCACCACACGTCCGTCCGTCACCGGATCCTGATGGACCCAGTTCGGCACCCGGCCGTTCCAGCGTGGCCGACCCGTGGCGCGATCGAGCGCCGCCACGTGACCGATGCCATGGGAGCCGATCAGCACCAGGTCGCCCGACAGGCCCGGCGTGGCGCGGATCTGGGCGTCGAGCATGGTGCGCCAGCCAGGCTCGTGTCGCGCCCCGGCCATTCGGCAACACCGTGCTTGCCGGCATCACCGCGATACTGCCGCCACGGCGGCCCGGGAAGCCCCGATGGGCCGGGAACCGGGGGATCGGGAGCGCGACGAACCGGGCCGAAGGCCAGATCCGCGGGTGCCTCGGAGCGCACTGTTCGCACGCGGCGCGCCCGGCAGCGGTGTCGCTCGCAGCAGCCCGAGTCGAGCCGGGATCCGCAGGCAGGCAACCGTCCCGTCCGAGGTCCGGGCCCAGACCTCCGTCACACCCTCGCGCCGCGCGGAATCCCATCGTCACATCGTCGGGCATCGGCCAGTCGGGCGGCAGCACCAGCGCGTCGGGCACGCCGTCGGTGTCGCCGAGGCGATGTGCCGCCACCCGGATCGCCCAGTTCGCGCGCTCCGCCGGGCGCAGCGTCTCGAGCCGGTCGGCGTGCGACGCGAGCGGATCCGGCGGCCACGTTGCGCAACGCCCATGCCAGTCGGCGGAGCCATGGGATATCGCCGCGGGCCATGAGGAGCGAGCAGCACCACAGCCAGTCCCGTCGCGAGGCAGCAACCAACGGATCCACCCCACCGCTGCGACGCCATCGAGAGACCAGCGAGGATCACTGCGGCGAGGGCCATCGCCAGGATCCCGAACGTCGGCCCGCGGAGCAACAGGCGTTGCCGGGGATCGGCAGTGTACCACGGGCTGAGATCGTCAAGACCATCATCAGGACGGCGGCGATTCCGCGCCACGCATGAGCCCGGACTCGTCATCGCACGACCTCCAGGTCGTCATGGTGTCATACCTGCATGGCCTCGGTCTCGGCCACACGCACGGCATGCTCACCCGCCCGGCGCCGTGGGCCAGCGCGGTGGGGAGCAGGCTTCGGGCCTCGGCGACGGTCACGTCCCCCGATCACCGAGCGTCATCCCCGCCCCGGTCAGCCGAGCACCGCGGCGGTCGGGATCGCCTCAACGACTCCTCCATTCCCGCGAACACGAGCCGACCATCGACCGGCGTCGGCCCGGCCCGGTCGAAATCCGGCCGGTCGGGTGAATCGACAGCGCAGCGAGCCTCGGCCAGGGACCAGACCTCCACGATGCCGTCGCGACCGGCCACGACCACCTGATTCACCGAGGACCAGGGCCGGCCCTCGCGCATGATGCGCATAGCGCGACCAGTACTCGTCGCCGGTGCGCGGATCGAAGGTCACGACGGTATCGGCAACCGGGAGCACGATGACCCCGATCGTGTCATGTATCGTCGCGGTGCCGGAGGTGTGGCCCACCACGAGTCGCGGATCGGAGTAGAGCTGACTCCGCCACCGCAGGCACCATCGTGCAGGTCGAGGGCGGCGAAGACCTGGCCGGCGTACACCTCGTACTCACCGGGAAGATTGCCGAGCGAAGCAGCCGCCACTGCAACCCGCGCCCCATGTGACGGAACTCCCGCAGCGTCGGCGACGACACGGTCGCCACCCCGCTCACCATCACCATGTCGCGAAAGACCGTCGGTGCCGCATGTCCCATCATCCGGAGGTCCGAGAGTCGTGCACCAGCGCGTCTCGAGCGAGGCGAACAGCAGCGCGCAGGCACGGCCGTGATCGAGCCCGAATACCACGGTATCGCCCACCAGCACCGGCGGCGCCATCGTCACGGTGCCCGGCAACGTGTCGGCCCCGAGCAGCGCACCGGTGCGCAGCACCCGCTTGCGGAGCAGGCCGGCTCCCGTGGCATAGACGATCACCGAATCGCGGATCACCGGCGTCGTCATCACCGAGCCCTGATCGAACGCCGTCCAGAGCCTGCGCCCCGGTGGCCAGCCGATAGGCCGCCACCCCCGAGGGGCTGCGACCGGCGAATGAAGCGAGGTTGTCGCCAAAGCCGACCACCACCATGGTCCCGTCGGTGAGCGGATCCTGGTGAATCCAGTTGGGCACCCGCGCGATCCAGCGCACCGCACCGGTCCGCGCATCGAGAACCGTCAGGCTGCCGGTCCCGTGACCACCGACCAAGACCAGGTCGCCGCTGCCGCTCGCGCTGGCACGGATCCGGCCGTCGATCGCCACCGACCACCCGGTCCGCCGCATCCCCGGCGAGGCCAGTGGTGCCGGGCTACCGTGTCGGTGCGTCCCGGTCGGCCCGATACTGGCGCCAGGCCGGCTGGCCGTCACGCTCCAGCGGCAGCCACGGTGCGCTCGGTCACCGCGCCGGGCGCAGCGAACGCGACGTCGGCCGGCGCGGTCGTCCGCATCGTTGCAACGATCCCGTTGCGCGCCAGACTGAATCCGCGAGCATGTTGGTGGCGAGCAGCACCGGCATGGCATGCCGCGGTGCCATCGGAGGTCCGGGCCCAGACTTCGATCTCCGCGCTCGCTCACGCTGCGGGTGCCGATTGCGACGTCGGCGGGGAAGGGCCAGTCCGCCGGCACCGTGATCGGCAACACGACTGCGGCCGCCGTCGAGCAGACGGTGCGCAGCGATGCGCGCACCCCACTCCGCGCGCTGCGCCGGCGCCAGCGAGTCGATCCGGACGGCGGCGAGTCGCTCCAGCCGCGGGGGCCAGGGATCGACGTGCAGCCTCGACGGTGCGCCAGAGCAGGTACCGGCTGATCGCCATCGACGCACGAAGAGCACGGTCGCGACGCCCACAACGACCAGGCCCAGCACGCGGAGCAACCGAGTCGCTGTCCCCCGGTCCAGCGCCACAGAGCGATCAGGAGCAGCGCGATCACGAGATACACCAGGATCGCCGGGAGCCGGTTGGCAACGGGTCGTACTTCCCCCACGCCGGCGTGCGGAATGAAGAACGCCGCCAGCCCGAGCAGCAGAGGATTATGACCCGGTCACCGAGTGAGCCGTGGGGTGAGCCCTGTCGCGGCGTGGTCATCTCAGCCGATGGCGACGTAGGAGAGCTGACGGGCCTGGGCGAGCACCGCCGCCGCGACCATCGCGGGCACCGGCTCGACCCCGGAGTGCAGCCCGGCGAGAAACTTGGCGTTCACCGCCTCCGGGGTCTCACCGCTCTTGGCAGCGAACACGCGGGCCGCATGCATGATCGAGTTGCGGCAGGCGAGCACCCGCATCCCCTTGCCCAGCATGTCGCGCACCCCCGCACCGCCAGTCGCCGCCCACTTGTCGGGCTCGGTTCGGATCGACTCGGCCTCCTCCGGAGTGGAGGCGTACTTGGCCACCATCTCGCCGAGCGGATACTCCCGCCAGACCTTGGGCCCGAGGACGTGCGCGATCGAGGTCGATCCGGCGCCGAAGGCGATCCCTACGTCGGCCGGTTCGGCGCCTAGGCCTCGGTGAGCGCACGAAGGAGATTGGTCGCCTTGCGAAACGGCAAGCCGTCGGGAATGAAGCTGCGGATGTCGAGGAAGGCCCGGTACTTCTTGCTGGCGATCGTCCAGCCAGTCGTCGGCTCCCGAAGGCGACTCGGCGTGGCCTTCGCGGCAGGACCAGTCCGGCCGAACCGGCCATCACCAGCTGGAAGAGGCGACGACGATCGAGCATGATGAGATCCTGGTTCAGTTGAGTGGCGACGATGACAGGCAGCAGGTGCTCATTGCCGCCAGGCTTCCATGGTGTGGACGCCGCTCGGGCGGCCCTCCCGGTAGTAGCGACGGCGCACGACCGGTGAACCGCCGATCGTTCAGGAGCCGATAGAAGCGTTCCACGTCGATCGCCTGCTCATGCACCTCGGCGACGATGCCGCGGACCCGATCCAGTCGCGCCCCGAGTCCCTCCAGCGCCTCGATTTCGCTGCCCTCCACATCGAGCTTGAGGAGGTCCACGGTCTCGATGTCGTGCGCGTCGAGCGGGGTCGGGCCAAGAACACCGCACCTCCTCGGTGCCGGTGTCCCCCACCGTTCCTCCCACCGAATGCTCGGACACCGTGGCGCGCCAGGGTCATCACCACCGTGCCCTCGGCGGCACCGATTGCCGCCTGCCCAATCATGACGCGGTCGTCGCGGTCGAGATTCTCCCGGGAGTGCATGATTCGCCGCACCGTCGATCGCGAGCAACCGGGCGCCGGGGTGCTGCCGGAGGAACCAGTCGAGGCGCACCGCTGTTGGCTCCGGCATCAACGATCGTCGGCTCGGCGCCCAGCGGGCGTGCCAATCGGTACTGCCGTTCCCGAAATACCTCCGCCACCGTGTAGATGTCCGAGGCCCGCATGTGGAGGACCCGTCGACGCCTTCCGAGCCGGAGTGGCAGGTCCACCGGCGTATCGCTCATCGGATCGCGATAAGTCTCCCGATAGCAGCTGAGCAGTGCCCCCATCCCACGGATCCCGTCGGCATGACAACTGGCAAGAAAAGCGAGTTCGCCCAGACGATCGAGGCGTTTCACGAGGGTACCTGACACGGCACGTCCGGGTACGGGGAGCGATCGGAGGAAGCCGGTCCCCGAGGGCGGCCGGATCGCCCCATAGAGTGGCAATCGACATGCCGTGGGTCCACCCGGGATCGAGCCCGCTGGTTGGTCGGCCCAGCAGCTCCAATCCGGACGCGGCAAGGCGCCACCGGGGGCACGGAAGGTGCGCCGCCCGTATGCCGGAACCTGCCCGCGCGGCCCCGATCCACGGCCGTTGCTGGCCATCGGGGGTCGACAAAGGTACCGGACCGGGGCAGATTGTGGCATCCGGCCCGGAATGTTGCATAGATCCCTCAACGAATCGACCACTGTGGCGCCAGATCAACACCGCGAGACCTCGAGATCCACGACCCCGCTTCGTGTGGGGGTCGACGCCACCTCGTGGGCCAATCCGCGCGGCTATGGTCGCTTCATCAGGGAACTCCTGCCGCGCCTGGTGCGGCTTGCGCCCGAGGTGACGTTCAGCTGCTTCCTCGATGACCGGGCCGCCACTGACTTCGACCTGATCGCCCCGAACATCGACCCGGTCCTGGTCCCCCAGGGCCGCTCGCCGACCGAGGCCGCGGCCGCCGACTCGGCCCGCTCGCTCGGCGACATGCTCCGCTTCACCCGGGCGGTGGGCGGTGCCGGGCTCGACGCCTTCTTCTCGCCCACGGTCTACACCTACTTCCCGCTACCGTGGCGGCTGCCGGCACTGGTGGGAATCCACGACGCCATCGCCGAGCGCTTCCCTGCCCTGACGCTGCCGTCGCGGAGGGCGCGGTGGTTCTGGAACGCCAAGGTCGGCCTCGCCCGCCGGCAGGCCCGCTTGATCCTGACTGTTTCGGACTACGCCGCAGGCGAGCTGGCACGGGTACACCGGATCGCACCCGACCGGATCCGGGTCGCGACCGAGGCGCCGTCGGACAGCTACCGGTCACCGCCGGACCCCGCAGCCACCGCAGCCCTGGCCCGCCGCCTCGGCATCCCGGAGGGGGCGCGCTGGATCGTCTACGTGGGTGGGTTCAATCCGCACAAGTACGTCCACCATCTGGTGCTGGCTCACGCACGACTGGTTGCCGAGCTCGACGATCCACCGCATCTGGTCCTGGTCGGACGGCGCAGCGGCGACGTCTTCCACGGCGGCCAGGACGAGATTGAGCGCGCCATCGCCGATTCCGGGACCGCGGCGCTCACGCACTGGACCGGTTTCCTCCCCGACGACGAACTCAGACACGTGCTGGCCGGGGCCGCGCTGTCGGCTCTCCCCTCCGCATCGGAGGGTTTCGGCCTCCCGGCGATCGAGGCAGCGGCCTGTGGCACCCCCGTGGTGGCCACGGTGGAGAGCCCGCTGCCGACCCTGCTCGAGGGCGGCGGGCTGTTCGTCACACCGGGTCGCGTCGACGACCTCGCCGACGCGATGCGGCAACTGCTCGGCGATGAACCGCAACGGCGTCGCATCGGAGCGATCGCCCGGCAACGCGCGCTCGCGCTCAGCTGGGATGACACGGCCGCGCGGACCCTTGCCGCCATCCGCGAGGTGGCGGCGTGAGCGGCCTGCGATTCGGCTTCCTGACCACCTTCTATCCGCCCTGCAATTTCGGCGGCGACGGCATCGGCATCCAGCGCCTGGCCAGGGGACTGGTCAAGGCTGGCCATCGGGTCACGGTGATCCACGATGCCGACGCCTACCGGGTCCTGGCCAAGGGGCCACCGCCGGCCGCCGAGCCGGAACCCGACGGCCTCGAGGTGATCCCGCTCCGCAGCAGCGTGGGGGCACTCTCGCCGCTGCTCACGCAGCAGACCGGCCGCCCGGTGGTCAACGGCCGCCGCATCGCACGGCTGCTCGCCGAGCGACAGTGCAACGTGATCAACTATCACAACATCTCGCTGATCGGCGGCCCCGGACTCTGGCGCATCGGCGAGGGCGTCAAGCTGCACATGGCGCACGAGCACTGGCTCGTCTGCCCGACCCATGTGCTCTGGCGCCACGGCCGCGAGGTGTGCACCGGCCGGCAGTGCCTCCGCTGTCAGTTGCACTACCACCGCCCGCCGCAGTGGTGGCGCTGGACCGGCCTGATGGAGCGCCAGCTGCACCACGTCGATCGCTTCATCGCGATGAGCGAGTTTTCGCGTGACAAGCATCGCGAGTTCGGCTTCCCGCGCGAGATGGACGTGCTGCCGTACTTCCTTCCCGACCAACCGGCCGACGCCCCGCCGCCGGCCGGCCCGTCGCCGCACGAGCGGCCCTACTTCCTCTTCGTCGGCCGCCTCGAGGTGATCAAGGGCCTGCAGGATGTCCTGCCGGCCTTCGCGGGTCCGGGCGACTTCGACCTGGTGGTGGCGGGCGACGGCGAATACGGCGAGGCCCTCCGTGCCCAGGCGGCCGGCAATCCGAGGGTCCGATTCCTGGGTCGGGTGCCGGGCGCGGCCCTGGGCGAGTGGTACCGTCATGCCGTGTCGCTGATCGTCCCCTCGCGCTGCTACGAGACCTTCGGCATCATCCTGCTGGAGGCCTTTCGTCAGTCGACACCGGTCATTGCCCGCCGGCTCGGTCCGCTCCCGGAACTGATCCGGGCCTCGGGCGGCGGCGAGCTCTTCGGCGACCGGGCCGAGCTCGATGCCGCGATGGCGCGGCTCCTGCAGGATCGAACCCATCGGGACCGGCTCGCCGAATCGGGACGCCGTGCCCTCGACGCCCTCTGGTCGGAGCACACCGTGGTACCCCGCTACCTCGACATCGTCAGGGCCGCAGCGGCGGACCGGGGCGACCAGCGACTCCTTTCCACCCTCGGCTGAGGTCGGACATGCGCGTATTCATCACCGGTGGTGCCGGGTTCATCGGGTCTCACCTGGCCACCGCGCTCGTCGAGCGTGGTGACGACGTGCTGGTCCTCGACGACCTCTCCACCGGCAGCATGGACAACATTGCCCACCTCGTCGACGGGCCACGGTTCGGGTACCGGATCGGCACCGCGCTCGACCTGCCGCTGGTGTCGGAGTGTGTCGATCGCTGCGACGTGACGGTGCACCTCGCGGCGGCGGTGGGGGTACGGCTGATCGTCGAGCGCCCGGTCCACACCATCGAGACCAACGTGAAGGCCAGCGAGGTGGTGCTCGCCGCGGCCGCGAAGAAGCAGAAGCCGGTGCTGATCGCCTCGACCTCCGAGGTCTATGGCAAGAGCACCCGGCTGCCGTTCACGGAGGAGGCCGACCTCCAGCTCGGCCCCACGTCACACTCCCGCTGGGCCTACGCCTGCTCCAAGGCCCTCGACGAGTGGCTCGGCCTCGCCTACCTGCGCGAGAAGCAGGTGCCGGTCACCATCGTGCGCTTCTTCAACACCGTCGGCCCCCGACAGACCGGGCGCTACGGGATGGTGCTGCCGACGTTCGCCGCCCAGGCACTGGCCGGCGAGCCGATCACCGTGTATGGCAGCGGCGAGCAGCAGCGCTGCTTCGGCCACGTGCAGGATGCCGTCGAGGCGCTGCTCCGGCTCATGGCAACGCCCGAGGCGGTCGGCCAGGTGTTCAACGTGGGCAGTGACGAGGAGGTCTCCATCCATCGGCTGGCGGAGATGGTGCGCGACGAGGCCGGCAGCAGCTCGCCGATCAACCTCATCCCCTACGAGGAGGCCTACGCCGAGGGGTTCGAGGACATGCAGCGACGGATCCCCGACCTCACCAAGCTGGAGCGGACCATCGACTTCCGGCCGCGCACCTCGCTCGCCACCATCATCCGCGACGTCGTCGCCGACCAGCGCGCCCGACTCGACTCGCGCTGAGCGCCGGCACCACTGGCATGGCACTCTTCCGCGCATCGCTGACCCGGCCCTGGGCTGGGCAGCAGCTGCTCGCCGCCGGTCAGGCCGCCACCCTCGCGATGGTCCGCGCCGGCAACCCGTCGGCTACCAGCACTACCTCCCCCCGTGGCAGTTGCCGTCCGGAGCGCCGGCCTGGGCGCTGGTCGCTTCGCCATCGAGGCTGGTGTGTGTCGCCGGAGCCGGTGTTCGCCACTGGCGCGCCGTCGCCGCCTTCTGGGCGGGCAGGACGGTGGCGCCTGGCGCCTTGGTGCTCGCGCATCTTCGTGCTCACCAGTCCGCGCTCCCTGTTCGGATCCGATCGTCTTCGGGCGCGAGCTGGCCTCGCATCGCTGCATCCAGTTCGTGCACCTCGGGGCCGCGCTGCTCTTCGCGCAGTCGCTGTCACCCGACGACGTACGCGAGCCGCCGGGTGGGCCGACCCACCACGGCGGGCTCAGCCCAGACCCGATGGCAGTCATCCGGGTCCGACTCGGACCGCATTCGCCTGGTCCTGGCGGGCTTCGTGACCCTAGTGGCCGCCGCGCTCGCCGTCGTCTCCTATCAGCGCCACCCGCATGTCCCCGATGAGGTGGTGTACCTGTTGCAGGCCAGCTACTTCGCGGCCGGGCGGCTGACGATGCCGCTGCCACCGGTCCCGATGCGTTTAATGTCGACCTGATGATGTATCAGGCCACGCGCTGGTTCTCACCGGTCCCACCCGGGTGGCCGGTGTGCTGGCCTCGGCGTGCTGGTCGGGTGCCGCCTGGCTGGTGAATCCCATGCTCGGCGGCCTCAACGTGCTGCTCGCGTCGCTCCTGATCCGAGGAGATCTTATACACGCCGCACGGCGCGAGTCACGGTCGCTGCTGCTCTCCACCGTCTCGCCGTGGAATGCTCTTCATGGCCATGAACCTGATGAGCCACACCCTGGCCCTCGCCGCAGCGCTCACTGCGGCTCTGATAGTCGCCCGGATGCGCCGCACCGCGGGTACGCCGCATCCGGCGTCATCGGTGGCGTCGCGATCGGAGTCGTGGCGCTAAACCGGCCGCTCGAGGGGATGGTCCTCGCCTTCATGCTCGGCTTCTGGGCGCTGGGCTCCGCGGACGCCGGTTCCGGCTCGCGCCGGTGGCCGTCCTGCCCGCTCGCCACGATCGCGACGACGGCCCTGACCCTCCCGTACAACAAGGCCCTGACTGGGTCCCATGACGTTCCCGGTGATGCAGTACATGACTGCCACCTTCGGCCCGGGCGCCAACGACCTCGGTTTCGGCCCCAATCGGGATTCTGGCTGGCGCGGGCTGGATCCCCTTCCCGGTCATGGTCCGCTCGATGTCATGATCAACTCTGACTTCAACCTGTTCCAGATCAACACCGTGCTTCACGGTTGGGCCATCGGCTCGTTGCTGCTGGTCCCCATCGCCTTTGTGCTCTTCGGACGGTTACGCCGGTCGGACATGCTGGTGCTATCGTGGATCGGGGCCGTCATCGTGGCCCATGCGTTCTACTACTTCAGTGGCGGGCCGGACTTCGGGGCTCGGTACTGGTATCTGACCGTGGTGCCGTTCGCCACGCTGACCGCACGCGGTATCCTGGCGTCGATCGACCGCGATGGTGCCGGTGACGTGGCCGGCGGTCGGACGACTGCAGCCGTTGCGTTGTTGGTTTGTCTCGCGTTGCGGCGAGTTCGTGCCCTGGCGCGCCGCCGACAAGTACTACCACTACCGGAAGATGGAACCCGGCGCGCGGGCCCTCGCGCATGACCCCGCCATTCGCGACGGGCTCATCCTCGTGCGCGGCGCCGCCATCCCGACTACGCCTCGGCGGTGGTCTACAATCCGGTCGACAGTGCCGACGATCAGCCGCTCTTCGCCTGGGATCGTGAGCGACAGCGTGCGCCGTGCACTGGTCGACGCCTATCGGGTCGCCGCTTCTGGCTGGTCGATGGCCCGACGGTGAGCGGCGATGGCTACCGGATCGTTGCCGGGCCCCTCGACGGCGCGGCGCTGCTGGCCCGGCCACGATACGCCGGTGCCCGGCCATGACCCGGGAGGCCACGACTATCGGGGCCTCCGGCGCTGGTGTCACCGGAGGAGGCGGCTTCATCGGGCGGCGACTGGTCCGCCGGCTCCACCTGCCGCCGGCGCTGAGGTCCTGGCGGTCGTCCGACCCGGCGTCACCGCCCCGCTCCTCCCGGACGGCCTCATCTGGTCACGGCGGACCTCGCCGTCGCCGGCGCCGGCACGCGGCTGCCGCCGATCGCGTCGACCCCGACATCATCTTCAACCTCGCCGGCTATGGCGTCGATCCCGCGCGAGCGCGACCCCGCGCTCGCGCGCGCAACTCAACACCGAGCTTGTCGTCGAACTGGTCGACCGCGTGCGCGCTGCCGGGGCGGCCTCCTGGTCGGGTCAGCGCCTGGTGCACGCCGGGAGCGCGCTCGAGTACGGCACGGCCTCGGGCGATCTTGCCGAGGCGACCATCCCGGCGCCGACCACCCTCTACGGCACGACCAAGCTCGCCGGAACGGCCGGCGCTGAGCCGGGCCACGACGGCGGGTCAGCTGCGCGGTCTGACCGCCAGGCTCTTCACCGTCTACGGACCGGGAGAGCGGTCGGGCCGGCTGCTCCCCTCACTGATCGCAGCGGCACGCGACGATGCCCCGCTCCCGCTCACCGCCGGGACGCAGCGACGCGACTTCACCTGGCTCGACGATGTGGTGGAGGGGCTGCTGCGCCTCGGCGCGCTCGACCGGACGAGGCGGTCGGCACGGTCAATCTCGCGACGGGACGGCTCATCACGGTGCGCGACTTCGTGGAGCGGGCGGCGGCGTGCTCGGCATTGCGCCCGACCGGCTCCACTTCGGGGCCCTGCCGACCCGCCCCGAGGAGATGCACTCACGACGACGTCAGTGTGGCGCGTCTCGAATCGCTGATCGGATGGCGACCGACCACGTCGATCGAGGATGGCGTCCGGCACACCCTCGCCGAGGCTGTGATCACGCCGTCCAGCTGGCGGCGATACCACTCCACGGTCTCGCGCAGGGCATCGTCGAACGACCAGCGCGGTTGCCAGCCGAGTCGCTCACGCGCCTTGCTCGCATCGAGGTACTGTCGCAGGATCTCGTGTCGCGCCTCGTTGCGGATCTCGGGCCGGAGATCGCTCCGCCCCATCACCGTCAGGATCCGATCGACCACCTCGAGCACCGACAGCGGCTGATCGGGACCGAAGTTGAAGGCCTCGCCGGTCACGCCATCGCCAGGGAGTCGCTCGGCGAGGCGCAGGTAGGCCTCCACCGCATCCCGCACGTAGACATAGTCGCGCACGATACTGGCCGTCGGATCGGATCACCGGCCGCTCGCCAGCCAGCACCGAGCGAATCGTGCCGGGCACCAGCCGATTGTAGTTGAGGTCGCCGCCACCGAAGAGGTTGCCGCACCGGGTCACGGCCAGCGGCAGCTGCCAGGTGTGCCAGTACGAGAGGGCGATCAGGTCGCTGCACGACTTCGACACGTCGTACGGGAAGCGACCCTGCAGGGCCATCGATTCGGTGTACGGGAGCGTCTCGTGGTCGCCGTAGGCCTTGTCGCTCGATGCCACGATCACCCGCTCGACGCGTCGCGGGCAAAGCCGGATCGCCTCGAGCAGGGTCCAGGTACCGCGGATGTTCGACTCGAAGGTCGACAACGGCGACCTGACCGCGGTGCCGACGATCGCCTGGGCGCCGAGGTGGAAGACACTATCGACCTCGTACTCGTTGATCGCCCGTGTCACCACGGCGAGGTCCTCGAGGTCACCACGCACCACGTTGCACCGATCGAGGATCCCCGCGGTGACGGCCCGGCTGAGCGGCACCCAATCGCGGACCAGGGTGGTGACCTCGGCCCCGGCGTCGAGCAGCGCCTCGGTGAGCCAGCCGCCCAGCAACCCGGTGGTCCCGGTGACGAGCACCTGCCGACCGTCCCAGAAACTCATGCCCAGACCCTCCAGGGTGCCTGACCGCTGGTCCAGAGCGCCTCGAGCATGTTCTTCTCCCGCAGGGTGTCCATCGGTTGCCAGAAGCCGTCGTGCTGGTAGGCCATCAGCTGGCCCGCCTCCGCCAGACGCTCCAGGGGCTCACGTTCGAGCACCGCCTCGTCGCCGGACAGGAGATCGAGCACGCCCGGTTCGAAGACGAAGAAGCCGCCATTGATCCAGCCGGTCTCCGCCTGGTTCTTCTCGGAGAACTCGCGCACCTGACCATCCTGGAGCACCAAGGATCCGAAGCGGGCCGGCGGTCGCACCGCCGTGACCGTGGCCAGGCGGCCGTGGTGGCGGTGGAACGCCAGCAGGGCCGTGATGTCGACGTTGCCGAGGCCATCGCCGTAGGTGACCATGAACGTCTCGTTGCCGAGCCAGTCGGCGAGGCGCTTGATCCTGCCACCGGTCATCGTGTCGAGCCCGGTGTCGACCACGCTCACCCGCCAGTCAGGCGTCTGGGCGTTGCGGATGTCGATCGCGCCGGTGGCGAGATCCACGGTGAAATCGCTGGAGAGATGCAGCAGCGAGCGGAAATATTCCTTGATCTGCTCGCCCTTGTAACCGCAGGCGACCACGAAATCGCGCACGCCGTGATGGGCGTAGATCTGCATCAGGTGCCAGAGCACCGGCCGGCCGCCGATCTCGACCATCGGCTTCGGCCGCGAGACCGTCTCCTCGCTGAGCCGGGTCCCCTTGCCGCCGGCCAGGATCACCGTCTTCATGCGCCGACCACCCGTGGCTCGGGAATCGGCAGGATGAACCGGCCGCCTCGGCGGCGATACTCCTCCTGCTGGGCCATGATCTCCTCCGCGAAGTTCCAGGCGAGGATCACCAGATAGTCGGGCTGTCGCTCGAGGATGGCCTCGGGCGGCAGGATGGGCAGGTGCTGGCCGGGGGTGAAGCGACCCTGCTTGAGCGGGTTGCGGTCCACCGTCCAGGCCACCAGGTCGGTCCCGACCCCACAGTAATTGAGCAGGGTGTTCCCCTTGGCCGGAGCGCCGTAGGCCGCCACCGTCGCACCCTCACCCCGTAGCCGTTCGAGCAGCGCCCGGAGCCGGTCCCGGTTGTCGGCCACCCCGGTCGCGAACTCTCGCAGTCGTTCGGGAGCAGTGATCCCGGCCTGTCGTTCGGCCGCCGCCATGGCCAGCACCGCCGGCGCGTGGTCCGCGACACTGCGGGCCGGCGCGAACCAGGTGCGGATCGAGCCACCGTGCACTGGCACCCGGTCCACCCGCACGATCCGCAGCCCGGCCCGCTCGGCGATGGTCAGCAGCGCCGTGACCGAGAAGTAGCACAGATGCTCGTGGTAGATCGTGTCGTACTCGAGTCGCGCCAGCATCTCCTCCAGATAGGGCACCTCCACCACGGCGCGGCCGTCGTCGGCCAGGAACGCCTCGGCCCCGGCGAGGAAGTCGACCGGATCACCGACGTGGGCCAGCACGTTGTTGCCGATCACGGCACGCGCGGGACCATGATCGGCGCGCAAGCGCTCCCCCTCCGCCCGATTGAAGAAGACCGCCTCGGTGGGAATGCCACGCTCCCGGGCCATCGCGGCGATGTTGCGCGCCGGCTCCACGCCGAGCACGCCGATGTCGAGGTCACGGAAGCATGCCAACAGGGAGCCGTCGTTGCTGGCGACCTCGACCACCAGCGACTCGGGGCCCGAGGGCCAGCGCATCGCGAACCGCCAGCGCGTAGCCGCGATTGTGCTCGGCGATCGTCGAGGAGGTCCCCGTCACGTAGAGGTAGTGGCCGAAGAGCACCTCCGGGTCGATCACGTCGACCAACTGGACCAGGCCGCATTGCCGGCAGATGGTCAGCACGAGCGGGTAGGCCGCCTCGTCGGCGAACTCGGCCGGGTCGGCCGGCAGGGCATTGGCCAGCGGCTGCAGGCCGAGATCGAGCACCGGCTCGAGCGCCTCGGCGCCGCAGGCGCGGCAGTGGCTGATCCGGTGATGCACCGCAGCTCCCGCACGGCCGGTCGGCGACATCGCCCCGCTCACGATCGCGACTCCGCCGGCCAGGCCGCCAGGTGCTCACGGCGCCAGCGGCCAAGCACACCGGTGAATCGGTAGCGCAGCAACTCGACCATGAACTCCCAGCAGGTCGAGGGGCGCACGTGGGAGAGCCCGGTGCCACGCATCCGCGCGAAGACGTTCACCTCGAGCACCCGCAGCCCCATGTAGTGGGCCTTGATCATCAGCTCGGGATCGAGAAACCACCCGCGCGAGGAGAGGCACATCGTCTCGAGCGCCTCGCGGGTGAGCATCTTGGGTGACCCATTGGTGTCGAGGGTCCCGATGCCGGGCCAGAGCAGGAGCACCAGGAAGTTGTAGGCGACCGAGACCACCTTGCGCGAGAAGCCGTCGAGCCGGAACCGCCGACGCACCTTCGCCACGATCCGGCCGTCGGTCGCCACCGCCGCCTCATAGAGCCGCACCACGTCCTCGGCATCGACCTGGCCGTCGGCCGGGATCATCCCGACCCACTCGGCGGTGGCGAGGGGCAAGCCCTGCAGGATGCCATTGCCGTATCCCACGTTCACCTCGATCCGATGGAGCCGCAGCATCGGATTGCGCTGCTGCTCGCCTCGAATGACCTCGCCGGTCCCATCGGTCGAACCGTTGTCGACCACGATCACCTCGAGCGAGTATCCCGCCTCGGCAAAGGCATCGAAGAGCCGCCGCACGACCGGCGCGATCCCGCCGGCCTCATTGAAGGCCGGGATCACCATCGACAGGTTGAACGGATCTTCGGACATGCTTGGGCGGGCCTCAGGTGATTGGCCTGAATCGTGGGTCCGTGCAAGTCTCAGGCCTACGCGCAAACCGACCGTGGTGAAACGCGGACCACCCACTCAATATCACGGTGGGGTTCCTCCCGCGCGACGCCAGCCGAGCTTGTGGGCGAACCGGGAGGCGAACCGTCGCAGATCAATCGTGCCGGGCTGGTCGGCACCGAACAAGGTCTTCTGTGAGACGAAGTAGATGCCCGCCAAGGTGGAGGGTGGGTGTATTTGGCGCATCGCTGACCAGCTCCGCTCGTCCCGGACGTAAAGACAAAGCCACCGTTGGACACGAGCAGATGCCAGGGTGGTGGCAGGAGTCTCCCGGAGGCCGAGGACGAAATTCGTCGAATCACTAATGCTGACCTGCCGCGCATAGCGAAGCCAGGCCACGGGCGATCCACCATACCGTTCGCTCCGGCACCTGGGGTCCCACTCGTTGGGAACAGGTGGAGGAGAAGCTCCGAAGCACGGAACACCTAGGATCGCTTGCATCGTAGTTCCGACCCGCTGGCTGATCCGCTCCCGACCAGTCTTGACGACAGCCCCACCGGCCGCGATGGGGGCATCGACAGGGCAATGGCACCGACGGCGGAGGCCTGCCATGCCATCGTCCACGCTCCGAGCCGGCCTCGTATCCACCGATACGCAGCCGGCCGCAACGATCGCGGGCAATACCATGACCGGCACGAGGTGGTGAATGCTGAACCTTGGCTGCATGATAGATGTACGCCAGATAGAGCACCGTCACCACGGTCACCCGCTTGGCGATCGGATCCTGGCGGCGCCACAGGGTCAGCGAGAGGAGCGGAGTCCGCCGGCACCAACGAGCGCAACGAGCAGTCGCCGCCAATCGGCGATGTTCCATCGCCACAGTTGCTCCAACGCGCGACGGAGGCCAAGTTCACCGCCCGGCAATGGTTGGTGCAGGACGGAGCAGGAAGGTCGGAGCAACTGACGACCATGTCAACGGCGAGAACGCACGCACCACGGATGACACTCTGACCGGAATGGGCCGCACGAGCACGATTTCCGCGAACAGCCAGAGCATCATCAGCAGTATCCCCGACGGCAACGCGCGATAGGTCAGCACACCGAATCCGGCCACCCAGGCGTACTCACGCCGGACCATCGCCCGGACGAAACCAAGAAAGCAGACCATCAACAGGGTCTCACGGGGGGCCGGCATGGCCAGGTCCGCGATGTAGGGCGAATACGTGGCGCTGAACGCCATGGCGAGGGTGTAGACCACGAGTCCCAGCCAGACGGCGAGGACGAGTAACCCTCTCGTGGCCGGACGCCCCCGCTCCGCCACGAGGCACCAAGTCCGACCCCGACAGGAACAGGTACAGGAAGAACGGGATCTTCACAACCGGGTCAATCGGTCCGAACAAATGCATGAACCAGGCACCGGGATACGCGAAGAGGAGTGAGGTCCAGCCCGGGAAACCGGCGAGCAGATCCTGCAGTGGCCGGAAAGAAGGGCAAGGGATGCCGCATCAGCAGGCGAGTCACCTCGAAGGCCTGTGCTCCGTCGCCGTTGAGATTCTCCCAGAGCACCTTGGGAAGCAGGCCGAGCACGAGGGCCAGCACCACTGCGGCCCAGACCAGCGTACGGGTGGCGGTCGAGTTGGCCTTGGACGGCCATGGCAAGGAGCGGACGGCTCCAACCGCGGCGGCATCAGACTCCCGACGCGGCCAACGGCGGCGGCCATCAGGACCGGTGCGACCCAGGGCAACGCGGGCCGATGCCCGATGCCGACCATGATCTCGACAATGATCGATCGCCACGACCATGGCGAATGGGAATGCGGAAAGCAGCCAGTCAACCGGTGAGCGCCCGCGACCGGCGTGCCAGCGCCAACAACAGACCGGGCGCGAGAAACAGGATCAGGGAACTCGCGACGATCAGCGGCACGAACGCATAGACCCAGGCCGGTTGCGCCACGAAGTACCCCGAGGCTCCCTCGACCCGAGGCCAGAGACTCGCGGCGTGGCCAAGGCGCGAAGACCAGAGCATCGCGGGAGTGGATACACCGATCAAGGCCGCCGTGACGCCAAGAATCGCCTCGGTCCCGCCCGCGCCCCGATCAACCCATCGGCATCGACTGATCCCTCTGCGGCTACTGGGACTGCCATGCCGCCGTCACTACGCCATCGATCGACGCCGCGAAGCGCAGCGCGCCGTCGAGCACCCACGGTCATCACTCCCAGTGTCGGGGTGCAGGCCACCGACGTCGTCACCTCGTAACGGCCCGGCCGGAGCCCGACGATCGAGACCACCTCGCTGCCCGCTGTGTGCATCACCACGACCGGCGCACCGCCGACGTTGGTGAACCCGACCGAGCGTACCGCCGCGTTGTCGCTGGTGCCCGCACCCGATGTGCCCCGGCACGGACGTAGCGGAAATACTGGCGGAGGCCGCGGGTGCGGCTGCCCATCACGGGACGCGCCGTTCTGGATCATGTAGTACTGCGCCACCGTTGTCCGCGGTCGAGGGGAACGCGAGCGTGAACTGCTGCCATCGCGAGACATTGCCGACGGTCAGGTCCTTGTACAGGTCATCGGTGCCGCTGCCGATGTGCTCGAGCATGGCGGTCCGCAGGCCGTACAGCGCCGCCCGCTGGGCGATCGCGGTGAGGTGGCCGTCGCGACACGCCCTGATAGCGGTGATAGGAGATCTCCTTCAGCACCGCGAGCACCCCCGGCACCTGCGACCATCGCGTCGAAGTAGGTCGGCACGGCGCCCATGTTCATCGTCCGAGGGCGCGATGAACTCGGGATGGAACCCCGCCTGCGCCGAGCCGGTCGGCCGCCGCGACCATCGCCTGGCCGAGCGCACTCGGCGTCCAGGAGGTCCCGTTGTCGGGCTCCAGGATCATCTCGATCGCGTCCGGAACGATGCCGTACTTGTCCCGCAGGTGCTGGAAGACCGCGAGCATGAACTCGGCGTACTCCGCCGGGGTCGAGGTGGGCGAACTCGGCATCCGAGGAGAAGGCGACGTAGTTGAGGTTCAGGTAGAGCGACTCGCCCCGCGCCTCCAGCCGCTGCCGGACCGGCAGCACCACCGTTCTCATCCGCGAGGTCCAGCTCGGTGAAGTGGAACCCGGCCGGGTTGATCACCATCGGGTCGGCGTTGTCGTTGATCACCTCGTAGCGATGGGCGCGCCACTCGCTGGCGGTGATGTCCCCGTTGCGCTGCTTGGCGAACCAGTCGGTGGGATTCTCGGCTGCCGGAGCGCACCTCCAGCCGGATCCGGTTGATGCCCGAGGTCGTCGACCGCCGCGAGGCGCCTGCGTCGCCCAGGCGACCGAGGTGAAGTCGGTCCTGCCCGACCTGGGACGTGGCCTCCCAGCCCGCGATCACCTGGTACGCTGCAGGGTGTCCACCGTGATCGTCGCGGTCACGCTGCCGGCGGCGGTGGCGGCGGTGGCGCGGGCGGCGGCGGCGGCGGGGGCGACGTCGGTGGCGGCGACGGCACCTGGTCCACCGTGGTCCCGCTGCAGCCCAGCAGCATCAACACCGCCGCCGCCGCGGCGACCGGCACGGGCCATTCGGGCGCACAACGTTCGACAGGCGCACGGAACATGGCATTCCCCTCCGGGCGGCGACGTGGGGTCGCGCACCGGTTGAGCATCAGGTATCGGCAACGGGCCGGCGCCCGCGCCAGATGATCGCCAACCGCGCGGCCAGCAGCGACACGGCCAGCATCGCCCCAGGGTTGCACGCCGCTGGCCAGGAACGGGGCATATGCCGCGGCGGTCTTCTGCAGCACCAGCAGGATCGGCAGGGTCGGACCGGTCGCCACCAGCAAGCGGAGCGAGGTCACCACATCCTCGCGCATCATCGTCGTTGCCACCGAGATGAGCAGGCTGCTGCCCACCAGGGTGGCCACCAGGGCCCGCGGCGCGGCGCGGAGCACCGGCACGAGCACCACGAAGAGTAGCGGCACCGCCGGCACCATGTAGCGCACCCCGGTGTTCCACTGCAGGGTCGCGAACTGGTTGGCGCTGTTGAACAGCCACAGGCCAGCAACGGCGAGCAGGGCCACCGTGAGTTCCTCGCGCCCCACTTCGTCCGGCCGACGTCGCACCAGTGGGGCGGCCAGGGCGGCCAGCAGCATCGGCGAGAACGCGAACAGACCGTACCGCGGGTCGAACAGGTTGCGCCAGAGCAGGTCGACGCTGGGCAGGGTCATCCCGTGCCAGCCGCGCACGCTGAACTCGGTGGCCGGCATGTAGCGCTGGGCGGGGTACCACGGCACCCCGAACGCCAGCCACTGGTAACCCAGCAACAGCGCCACTGGTCCCAGTGACCCGGCGAGACAGGCCCCCGCATCGCGGAGGCACCCGGTGAGCCCGGCCGTCCCGCCAGCCGCTGACCATCGCCCAGCCCCCGAAGACCAGCGCCAGCGGTGCCGCGCTGTAGTCCATCAGCAGTCCCCCGCCGAGCAGCAGGCCGGCCAGGAACCATCGGCGTGGCGAGCGTGGCCCCGGCCAGGTGAGCGTGACCCAGGTGAGCAGCACCAGATGCGCGAGCAGCACGTTCTGGTTGAGGAATGCCGAGCGAAAGAAGATCGGTGTCCCGAAGGCGTAGAGCAGTGCCAGCCACACCGCCCGACGCTCGGGCGTCCCTCGCGCGACCAGGTAGCGGAACAACACCATCGCCAGCAGCCCGGCCAGCGGCGCCATCAACCCGGCACCGATCACCAGCGCGGCGAGCGCCAGCCGCACGTCGAGGCCACGTGCCCGCATCTCGTTCATGAACCGGGTGCGGTTGGGTCGCGGATCGTCGTAGCTGGCCGGTGGCTTCGCCGCGCCGAGCCCCGGGCGCCAGGCAAACAGGGCGGCGATCACCGGCCGGGCAAGGAAATACGGCACCGCGCCCAGCAGCGAGGCGCCCGGATTGCTGTTGATGTACGCGCCGCGACCGGGGATCTCGAAGAGATCGGGATGCAACCCGAGGTAGCGATCGACCCGCACGCTGTAGTCGCCGCCAAGCGCCACGGCGAGATAGGTCTCCCGCACCACGTTCGTGGTCAGGAACGCGGCGAACACGAGCCAGACGGTCAGGAAGATGCGGCGAGCGGGATGCGAGGGAATGGCCATGGGGTCGGACGGCCGCTAGCGGGGCCGGTAGAGCACCCAGCCGTTGTACAGCACCCAGAGCACGATCGTGAGCAGCAGCGGCCGGTCGGCGAAGACCGTCTCGGTCGGGGTGCCCTGGTCCCGCTGGTGCACCAGGTAGAGGTAGCGGAACACACCGTACAGCACGAACGGCACTCCGTAGCTGAGTTCCTCGGTACCGAAGGTCCGGGCGGTGGGGGAGGTCAGGGTGTACATCAGGTAGGAGACGATGGTCACCGCGAGCAGGACCGCCGAGATCTGGTCGAGAAATGGCGCGGAGTAGTGCGCCAGCACGCCGCGGTGGGCCGTCGATTGATCGCCCAGCACCGTCAGCTCGTGGCGCCGCTTGGCGAAGCCCAGATAGAGCGCCAGCAGTCCGCCACAGAGCAGCAGCCAGACCGAGGGGCGGGCCTGCACCGCCGCGGCACCCACCAGGAGCCGGATCACGAAGAATGCCGCGATCGCGAAGACATCGAGCAGGACCACCTGCTTGAGCCCCAGCGAATAGGCAATATTGAGCACCAGGTAGAGCGCCAGCCACGCTGCCGCCGCCGGCGTGACCGCATAGGCCAGCGCAAGGCCACCGACGCCGAGCACCCCGGCGGCCGCGGTGGCATGTGTCGTGCTGATCTCCCCGGCAGCAACGGGTCGCCGGCACTTGATCGGGTGGGCCCGGTCGGCCTCGCAGTCGCGCACGTCGTTGAAGGCATAGACCGCGCTGGCGGCGAGGCAGAAGGCGGCGAAGGCGCCCAGCGCGTCGAGCACCGCCCCCGGGTCGAGCGCCTGCCCCGAGAAGAGCAGGGCAGCGAGCACGAAGAGGTTCTTGCTCCAGTGGGATGGCCGGAGGAGGCGGGCCCAGGACTGGAGGGTCCCCGCCCGGGCCCGGACGCCGAGATCTGCGCTGCCGCTCGTCATGGTCCTCCCGAGCCGCCAGTTCCGTGCCGCACCGCGGTCGGCGGGCGATGTCGACGGTAACTTCAACCTAACCCAACCTCTGCCGGAGCCAGCCCTGGCCACTTCCCCCGCCCCGCCCCCACCTGTGGCGGCCAACCGTCGCTGGGACGCCACGGCGCTGGCGCTCCTGCTGATGGCGATCCTCCTCCCCCCGACCGCCACCGCTGCGTGGCTCAGGGGAGGGGCCGGAGTCCCGACCGGCCTGGTCACCGGACTGTGGCTCCTCAAGGGGTTGCTGGCGTGGCACGCGGCGGCGCTCACCGTGGTGGCACGGCGATACCAAGGCCCCGAACGCGCCGAGGGCCCACCGCCGCTCGCCACCTGGGCGGTGGTCGCACTCCTGGCCGTGGGGGTCCTGCTGCGACTCCCCGGGCTGGGCCACGGCCTCTGGTACGACGAGATCCAGACCCTGCTCGACTATGTCCGCCAGCCGTTCGGTGTGCTGGTGACGACCTTCGACAGCTCCAACCAGCACCTCCTCTTCTCCGTGACCTCCCACCTGAGCCGTGCGCTGCTCGGCGATTCGGTGTTCGCCTTCCGCCTGCCCGCGATGCTCTTCGGGGTCCTGTCGCTCTGGGCCGCCGTGGCGTTCGGTCGGCGCTGGCTGCCACCGCGCCAGGCATGGTGGTCCGCCGTCATTCTTGCGGTCTCGTATCACCATATCTGGTTCTCACAGAACGGGCGTGGCTACACCGGCCTGCTGCTCGGGACCCTGGTCGCGTCGACACTCTTCATCGACCTGCTGCGTCGCGGACCGACCCCGTCGAGAATCTGGGCCTACGCGCTGGTGATGGCGCTCACCGTGGTGATGCACGTGACCGCGTTGGTGGTCCTCGCCGCCCACGGCCTCTGCTGGCTGGCAGTGCGACGGCGACTGCCACGCGGCACCGCCCGCAGTGGACCGTTCGTCGCGATGCTCCTGGCCGGCTCCGCCGCCGCTGCCTGCTACGCCCCGGTGCTTCCCCAACTGTTGGGCGCGGTGCGCACGTCGGGAGCCGCCGTGAATGGCGTGGCCTGGCAACGTCCGGCCTGGTTCGTGGCCGAAGCGGTGCGCGGCCTGATGCGCGGGGTGCCGGCGGGCACCGTGGTGGTGCCGGTGGCCCTCGTGATCATCTTTGCCGGGCTCGCCAGTGCCTGGCGGCGCGATCGGATCATCAGCGGGATGATGCTGCTGCCGATGGTCCTGCTGGCCGTGCCACTCCTCGTCTCGGGACACAACCTCTGGCCACGCTTCTTCTTCTTCGGGGCGGGCTTCGTGGTGCAGTGGGCGGTGCACGGCGGCTTCGTGGTGCTCGACCGCGTGGTGCCCCGCTTCGCGACCCGGATCGGCGACGCGGGACTCGCCCTGGTCACCGTCGCCTCGCTGGCCCTGTTGCCGCGAGCATGGGCCCCGAAGCAGGACTATCCGGCGGCGGTGGCCTGGCTGTCCGCGCACGCAGCACCCGGTGACGCCGTCGTCGGCACCGAGATGATGGCCCTCCCGATGAATCGATGGTTGGGTCACGACTGGCCGATCGTGACCAACCCGGACACCCTGGCAACCATCGAGGGCTCGGCACCGCGCACCTGGGTCCTCTACACCTTTCCGATTCGCCTCGAGGCGACGGCGCCGGCACTGTGGCAGCGACTCCAGGAGAAGTACACCGTGGCGCACACCGTGCCGGCGTCGATCGGCGGCGGGGCGATCGTGATCGCGAGCGACAGCGCGAGGGCCCCCTGAACCAGCGCGTCGCCGCCGACCGTGATGGGGCGCTCCTCTCGCCTGGCGTCGAACGACTGGCGTGGTGGGGGGCGATGGCCCTCGCAGTGGTCCTCGCCGCCAGTTCACTCTCGTGGCCATTCGGCTGGGACCAGGGGATCTTCGCGTCGGTCGGCCATGCCATCGTGCAAGGGGGACTGCCGTACCGGGATGCCTGGGACATCAAGGGCCCGCTCGGTCACTACGTCTACGCCCTGGCCGAGTTCACCTTCGGCCAGAATCGCTGGTCCATCCGGGTGATCGATGCCCTGATCGCCACCCTGATGACGGTCGGGCTCGTCCGGCTGGCGCGACGATTCCTCCCGGGCAGGGCCGCGCGCTGGGCCGGCGTGGCGGGCCTGTTCTGGTACGCCAGTGGCAACTACTGGAACACCGCCCAGCCCGACGCCTGGGTCGGCGCAATGCTGGTCGGCCTGATGCTGCTGGTCACCAATCGGCCGATGCGCGCCGGCCGGGCCGTCGCCGCAGGCCTGCTCGTCGGCTGCTGCGCACTGGTCAAGTACCACTACGCCGGCTTCCTGGTGGTGCCCGCGGCGGCAGCCTGGATCGATGGCCGCGCGCGCGTCCGGCATCTTGCGCTGCTTGGCAGCACGGTGTTGGTGGCGCCGGCACTCGCCGCAGGGTGGTTCGCGCTCCACGGTGCGCTGGGCGAGGCCGTCTATGCCTATCTCGAGTGGCCGCTCACCGGCTACTCGGGGCTCGACGGCCTCTCACTCTCGACCTCGCTGCGGCTGCTCGGCCAGTACCTCTCGCCATCGGGCATTCCCCTGCTGGTCGCCCCGGCTCTCGTGGCCGGGGTGGTGGCGCTCTGGCGTCGCCGCGAGCGTGACGACCTGCTGCTCCTCCTCTGGGCTCTCAGTGGGGTGCTCGCCGTGGCCGTGCAACGCCGGTTCTTTGTCTACCACTGGACCGTGGTGACGCCAGCGCTGGCGCTGCTCGTGGTGCTGGGGATCCGGGACGCGCGGCGGGCGCTGCCGGGCCGTCGGATGCGAGTGGCGCTGCTCGGCTATGCCGGGCTCGTCGCGATGCGCATGGTCGCCAGCCCGGCCTTCGAGGTGCTCGAGACCACGGCCTGGGTCAGCGGGGTGGCATCGCACGAGGCGTATTACCGTCACTTCCGCACCGGCGGGATCGATTTCCTCGAGGCCGAGCGGCTCCGCGACAGCACCGCTGTCGATGAACCAGTGGCGATCTGGGGCCCCAACGCCGACGTGGCCTACCTCGCCGGGCGACCACCGCTCGACCGCTTCACCTGGAACACGCCCCTCCTGATCGGTCGGCACGCCCGACGGTATCAGGAGTTCATCGACGCATATTTCGCCGACCTCCGACGCGTCCGACCCCAATACTTCATCGAGAGCACCGAGACCGGCTCGGTGGTGTCGAGGTATCCGGGGCTGGTGGCAATCCCCGGCCTGGCCGACTGGATCCACACGCACTACCGACTCGTCCGGATCGATTCGCATCTGCGCATCTATCGGCGCATCGATGGACCGGCATCCCCGAAGGATCGCGGTCAGCGCACCCGGGCCAACGCGTTGCCGGCCCCGAACCAGTAGCCGACCACCTCGCCCCAGCCCCACGCCAGCAGGTAGATCCCGATCAACGGCGCGGTGCGCGCCACCAGCCCGGGCGACACGCCCTTGGCAAGGATCGCCCGCTCGGTACGCAGCAACAGCAGGGGTGGGAGTGCGAAGGCCGCCACCCCGGTGAGCAGCCGCCGCGGCAGTGGGGCACCCTGGACCCGGGCACCGGCATACGAGCGCGAGTAGAGGTAGCGCTGGCCGATGTACTCGGCGAAACCGAAGTGCTTCTTGTGCCCGACGATCAGGTCGGCATCGCACCACAACTCCACGCCGTCGGCGCGCATCGCGTCGTGCAGGCGGTTCTCCCATTTTCCCTCGGCGGTGACCTCGCGATACCGCTCGAGCAGCGTTCGGCGATAGCCGATGTTGTTGCCGGGCAGCCACGTCGAGGGCCCCGCCGGGAGCGGCGGCAGGCAGGCACTGTACTCGCACAGGAAGGTCGACCAGTCGAGGAGACGCTGGTCCGCCGCATTGGCAATCGGGCCACCGACCACATCGTGACCCGCGGCGACCTGGTCGACCAGCTGCCGTCCCCACCCCGGGGGCACGATCACGTGGTCCTCGATCACCGCGACGACGTCGCCGGTGGCGATCCCGAACGCGTGGTGCCGCATCGCGGGGATCGTCGTACCGGCGGGCACGGCAATCACCTCCATCGCCGGGAACTCGCGCCGAACCGTCTCGCGGACCAGCGGTCCGAGCCGGTCGATCACGAGCACCTCCAGCGACACGTCGTCGCGCAAACGATCGATCGCGGCCAGGCAACCGATCAGGTCGTGGAGCCCATTGACCGAGGGAACCACGATCGTGAGTTGCGGTGCGCTCATGGCGACCCCGTCGCGTGAGGATCCTCGACGTCCACCCAGCGTGGCGCGCCGTGCAGCAACCGATAGGCGAGGCGCTCGACCCGCTGACCGGCCCGTATCCCCGGCGGCAGGGCGGCAACACCGATCGCCGGCAACTTGATGCTCCGCATCCCGGCCAGGTTGGCACCGGCGATGTCGGTGAAATACTGATCGCCGACCATCACTGTCCGGGCCGGCTCGACGCCGAGGTGCTCGGCCACCGCCCGCAGCAACCCACCGTCGGGCTTGCGGAGTGGCACCATCCCGGCGGCGAGCCGCTCGGCCAGCTCGTCGGCCGTCCACGAATCCTGCCCGGCGACGATTTCGCGGAGCATCACCCGGCCGTCGGTCCCGTAGCCCTTGAACACGGGGATTTCCGGGAAGATGCTGCCGAGCTCGGTGAAGCGCCGCTCGTCGGCGTTGGAGACGATCGCGTGACGAAGCCCGGGCACCGCGAGCAGCGCCCGGGCCGGTGCCGCCTCCGGAGCCCAGGCCGTGTCGTGGAAGCGCGTCAGGGTGCCATCGACATCCCAGAGCAATGCCGCGATGTCGTGGCTGGCCACGAACGAGGCGGTGAGTGGTGCGAGGTCGTGCATGTGCCAGGTCGGCTGGAGGTTGCCAAGGATCGACCGGATCCTCGGCAGCGACTGGGCGATGGTCCCCAGCGGTGACTGACGGGTGGCCATCCGGCTCATGCGGCCAGCTCCGGCAGGGCACCGCGTCGGAAGCGCAGCACGCCGAGCACCGTGAGCGCCACACCGTAGGTGAGCGCCCCGATCGCGATCGTCGCGAGCACCGGCAGCGCCCCCGCGAGCCACACCGCGAGCCCCATCGTGAGCGCGGCGAGTGCGATCCGCACGAAACGGCGCGGCGAGGTCATCGGCAGCCCCAGCCGCCACGAATACCAGGCGGCGAGGATGGTGCGCACCACCTCGGTTGCCAGGGTGGCGATGGCCGCGCCGAGCATCCCCCAGCGGGGGATCAACGCCAGGTTGAGCACCACATTGACCGCCGCAGCCCAGGCGACGGTGTGCAGCAGCTGGTCCTGCCGGCCGTAGCCGATGAGCGCACTCTGCGACACGTTGCGGATCAGGGCCACCGGGATCGTCCAGAGCAGCACCTGCAATGGCAGCGTCGATGCGTGGTAGGCGGGCGTGAACACCAGGTCGATCACCCCACCCGCCACCAGGAAACCGCCGATCGCCACCGGCAGGGCCCCGGTCATCACCTGCGCCATCGAGCCGTCGTAGAGCACCTTCGCCTCGGCGGGGTCGTCGCGCAGCCGGGTGATCACGGGAAGCAGCGTCATCGTGTAGGCGGCCCCGAGATTGAGGAAGAACGAGATCAGGGTGTACGCCGCGGCATAGAGTCCCACGGCGGCCGAGTCGCGGAAGGCACGCAGGAACAGGAAGTCGGAGTTGAAGATGGCGAGGCCGAGCAGCGAGTGTCCCACGATCGGCCAGGATCGCGCCAGCAGCGGCCGGATCGCCCCGGGGTCGAGTCGTGCCCGGACCCGGGCCAGTCCCGACGGCAGCAGCCGGAGCAGCAGGAACGCTCCGATCCCCTCGCCGAGGAGCTGGGCCAGCGGGGCGCGCACGAGGTCCTCGGGCTGTCGCACCAACACGATGATCAAGACCGCCGCGACGATCTCGGTGACCATCCGTCCCAGCGACGCGGCGCCGGCCCGCTCGAGCCCGAGGAGCACCCACTTGGTCCCCAGCGCGGCCGGAAGCAGCACGAAGGCGTAGGCCGCCAGGATCGCCCCATCGGGTTGGGACATCACGCCGAGACCGATCACGACCGTGACGACCACGAGCAGGATCGCCACCAGCAACCTCGCCCCGAGTGTCAGACCGAGCGTGGCCGGCAGCCGATCCCGCTCGGCGGCAACATCACGAATCCCGAGCGCCTCGACCCCGAGGTCCGACAGGAAGGTCAGGTAGAGGAGCACCGCGGTGGCGATCACGATGACGCCGTACAGCGATGAACCGAGCGTGCGGGCCAGGTACACCGTGGCGACGAACGCGATCACTCGGGCCAGCGCCTCTCCGAAGCCGAGCTTCAGGAAGGCCCGTCCAACCAGGGCGCCGGGCCGTGGCCCGCCGGGCGTGGTCATCGCAGGCCGCTCACGATCGCCCCGTGAGCTGGCCCCACGCCTCACCGGCACTCCACGCCGCGAGGAGGAGGAGCAACACTGGCAGCGCACGGAGCAGTCGCCCGGACTCACCGCGACGACGCTGCACCCGCGCATGCCGCCGCAGCACCACGAGCGGCACCAGCGGGGATGCGAGAGCCAGCACGAGACGACGTCCCAGCCCGAGGTCCCGCGCCCGGATCGCCCCGAAGAGCCGACCCCACGCAAACCGCTCCCGGACGATCCGGCCGAGCGGTGCCGGAGCCCGGTGATGATCGACGACCAGGGACGGGTCGAGGCGCAGCTCCTCACCCCGGCGCTGCAGGTCCCAATGGACCAACGGTTCGTGGAAGCGCTCATGCCAGAGCGATCGGGTCAGCTCGAGGGCGCGGCGCTTGTAGATCACGTTCACGTCGCTGACCCAATCGACCGGCCCAGCGGCGAACGGCAGCGAGTAGCGCGAGTAGTCGCACACGTGCAGCGCCCAGTCGACCAGCCGGTCGGCCGCCGGCTCGATGGCGCCGCCGATCACTGCCGCCGATCCGCGGTGCAGGCGCACCGCATTGCGCGCCCAGTCGGGACGCGGCCGGCCTCGGTCCTCGAGGATCGCCACCAGGTCGCCGCGCGCCGCGGCGAGCGCCGTGGAGCGTCGCCGGTCGAAGAGCTCGTGCTGCCCCGAGGCTGTCGACGCGGGTCGAGCGGTGGCGACCGCGCCCATCGGGAGGAAACGCACCTCGGGAAAGTCGGCGGCAAGTGCCTCGACTCCCGCGACGGTGGAGTCCCACGGCACCAGGACCTCGAGCGGCGGCGATTGCAGCTGACCCCCGAGCGCCTCGAGGAAGCGGCGGAGCGCAGCACCACCTTCGACGATGGTCACGACCACGCTGAGGAGTGGGTCGGTCGCGCGTTCCTCCTTCGCCGGTGACGCCGGGTCGATCATCCCCGCATCGCGCCGAGCGGCGCCAGATGCACCGCCTCGCGGCTGGCCGAGCTCTGGCGGATCGCCTCGGAGACCTCCAGCGCGCGGAGACCATCATGTCCGTCGGCAAGCGGCCCGCCTGCCCCTCCCTCGATCCTGGCCACGAAGTCGGTCAGCTCCTCCTGGAAGGCGAGCTCCGTGGTCGTTTCCCAGCCGCGGAACTTCTCGCGCAGCATCACCTCGGGATAGAGCCGCTGTTGGCGACGACGCGGGGCGCCGGGCCGCTCATGCGTGACCACCAGGTTGCGCATCGGACCGTAGCTGGCCCGGACCATCCCGTGAGTGCCATACACCTCCATCCCGACCCGGTAACCCTGCCACTCGATCCAGGTGGCGTGATAGCTGGCGGCCTGGCCGGTCGGGCTGCGGAACGTGGCGATCGCATCGTCTTCCGACCCCGGCACCTGCCAGGTCGCCTCGGAGGTCACCCCGTAGACCTCGGTGATGTCGCCGAGCACGTGGCGGGCGAGGTCGCTGAGATGGATCCCGATGTCCATCGTGGTCCCACCGCCTGACTCCGGCGCCCGGTATTGCCACTCGGCGCGGAAGTTCGCGAGGCCGTCGTGACCGGCCAGCAGACGGGCATGGACCACCTCGCCGATCGTCCCGGCCACGACCGTGTCGCGCAGCAGGCGGAACGACGGGAAGTAGCGCAGGTTGAAGCCGACCGCGAGAATCCGGTCCGCCGCATGGGCCGCCTCCACGATCTGTCGGCCTCCGGCGACGGTATTGCTGAGCGGCTTCTCGACCAGGACGTGCAGCCCGCGCTCGAGCGCCGCAACACACGCCTCCTCATGGAAGTGGACCGGCGAGGAGACCACCACGGCGTCCATCGGCTGGTCGAGGAAGGCCTCCAGCTCGGCGTGCACCGGGATATCATCGCCGGCCACCTCCCGGGCAGCTTGCGGTGCCACGTCGCAGACCGCCGCCAGGGTGGTCTCCGCCGCGCGCCGGATGGTCCGGGCCCGCAGCCGACCAATCACTCCCGCCCCGATCACGCCAATCCTGATGGTCACAGCAGCTCACTTGTCGAGGGAATCGTCTGCCCCGGGGATCGGGCAGATTCCATGCCGATCAGGTCCCGGCGGCTCCCCCGGGCAACGGACCTTGGCGGCCGATCGCCGGTGGCCGGTCCGACGAGCCGAGCCGTGCCATGATCACGAAAGAACGACGTCTTGCCAATCCCGGCCGACAACGAACCGACCAATTATCGAACAGTCAACAGCACAAGATGTGTACATCACAGACGATCGAGAAACTATCAGTTAACTCACCTATATGTCAACGATTTAGACCAATCACTGACCGATCGTATTTCATCTTGGCATCAGGTTTGCCGATTCTAAACAGCGTGTCGGTGTCGTCTGCTGACCAGAACTTACGATACGCTGCTCAGAGCACACCCGGGGTGACCCGGGGTCGCAGAGCCAGGGAGCTCCACCAGAGCCCGCCCAGCCGCCAGCGAGACCAGTCCCCGGGCAACCGGGGAACGCTGAGTCCGGTGGCGAGCCGAGTCGCCGGATGACCTTTCCAGGGAGCCGGCCGACCGATGACCTACACCTTCAAGCTTTCCCGTCGTCTCGCCGGCAACCAGCGAACCTGGCTGCCGCTCGCCCTCCTCCTTTCCCTGGCCGGGTGCGCCTCGGGCGCCAACGTGGTGCTGACCGAGGCCCCCGGCGCCCTGACCCTCACCATCGACGGCCTCACCGGCGGCGCCCAGCCCAATGTCGAGCTGACGGGTCCCAACGGCTACCAGAAGACGGTCACCCACTCCGGCACGGTCTCCGGCCTGGCGCTCGGCAGCTACCATGTTCGCGCCCTGCCCTCGACCGACCAGTCGACGACCTGGACGCCCGCGACCGAGAGCCAGACCATCGTCCTGACCGACGGCTCGCCCGCGGCCTCGGCGCTGATCCGCTACCAACTGGTGACCGGTGCGCTGTCGCTCCGGATCGAGGGTCTGCCGACCTCGACCACGCCGGCGGCGCACCTGAGCGGCCCGGCGGGCTTCGCCCTCGACGTCGCCGGCACGGCCACGCTTCGCGGCCTGGCCCCGGGCAGCTACCTCGTGACGGCCACTCGGCGGACGATCGGCTCGACGCTCTATCTCCCCGTCGACACGCTGCTGACGGTGAATGTCGTCGCCTCGCTCACCCCGGCCACGGCCACCATCACCTTCGCGCGCGCCAACGCGGCGCTCGACGTGACCGTCACCGGCCTTCCCAGCTGGTGCCGTCGGCCAGTTCACGCTGACCGGCCCCGGCAACTTCTCTGCGGCGCTCACCGGGGCGATGCAACTCGCCACACTCGACCCGGGCACCTACGTCGCGACCGTGTCACCGGTCGTCTGGCAGGGGCATACCTGGTCGCCCATCCAGGCAACGATCCCGGTCACGGTCGACACCGGCATCACCGAACTGGAGATCCCCTACACCCTCTCCACTGGAGCCCTTGCGGTCGACGTGGAGGGGCTGCCTTCGGGTGTGCAGGCCCAGTTCTCGGTCTCCGGACCCGACGGCTTCTCGAAGACGGGCAGTGGCAGCAGCGAATGGGTCGGGCTCTGGCCAGGCACCTACACGACCACCGCCACCGCGGTGGTGAAGGACGGCAAGCGCTACACCCCGACCCGGGGGAGCAAGAACACGGACATCACCCCGGGCCTGACTCCCAAGCGGACCAAGGTCACCTATTCGCAGTCGAGCGGAGTGCTCGCGCTGACCATCAACGGCCTGCCCAATGGGGTCAACGGGCAGGTGATCATCATCGGGCCGAACTCGGTGGACACCCTCGCGTCGAGCGGCACGATCGACGGCCTGCCCGACGGCTCGTACACCGTGGTCGCCCAGCCGATCGGTAGCGGCGCCCAGGCGATGACCCCGTCGCCCACCTCCGCGGTGATCTCGGTGAGCGCCGGCGTGACCAGCACCGCCACGGTGACCTACACCGGCACGACCGGTTCGCTGCAGCTCTCGATCAGCGGACTGCCCTCGGGAACCGGAGCGGCGGTGACAGTCGCTGGCCCGGGTGGCTACACCCGATGCCGTCGGCAGCAGCGCCTCGCTCACCGGACTGGCGCCCGGCAGCTACACGGTGATGGCGGCGACGGCCACCAGTGGCGACACCGACTACTCGCCGGCACCAGCCTCGCAGGTCGTCGAGGTGACCGCCGGCGCGACCAGCACCGCGACCGTGGCCTACACCGCCTCGTCGACGCCGACCTCGGGTTCGCTGACCGTGACCGTCTCGGGCCTGCCCAGCGGGACCTCCGCCGCGATCGTGGTGGGCGGTCCCGGCGCGTACAGCCGCACGGTGACCACCAGCACGACCCTCAGCGGGCTGGCCCAGGGGAGCTACACTGTTACCGCGGCGAGCGTCACTGCGGGCGGCACCAGCTATGCCCCGAGCCCCGACCTCGCGAACCGTCACCGTCACCGCCGGCGCGACCGCCAGTGCCGGCGTCGCCTACACCGGTTCCGGATCGGGCACTGGCGCGACCCTCAACGTGGTGATCTCCGGTCTGCCCTCGGGCACGCCGGCGGCCGTCACGGTCAGCTGGGTGGCCGGCGGCTTCGATAGCACGCTGACCGCGAGTACCTCACTGTCCGGACTCGGTGTTCCCGGCACGTACCAGATCACGGCGGCGAACGTCACGTCCGGTGGTACGACCTACACTCCCGACCCGGCGTCGCAGAGTGCCTACCTGACAGCCGGTAGCTCGGTCACGAAAACGGTCACCTACGCCAGCTCGGGTTCGGCCACCACCGGCAACCTGGCCGTCACCATCAGTGGCCTCCCCGGTGGGGCAGCCGGCGCCGTCACCGTCTCCGGCCCGGGCGGCTACAGCCATGCCCTGACCGGCAGTGCAACGCTCTCGAACCTTGCCACAGGCAGCTACACGATCACCGCCAGCACTGTCTCGAGCGGTGGCACCAGCTACGTGCCCAGTCCGACCTCGCAGACCGCCTCGGTCACGGCCGGCGCCACGACCACCCGGACGGTGAGCTACACGGCCAGCGGTGGCGGGGGCGGGGGAAGCGGCTCGCCGGCGACATCACCGTCGACACCACGGCCCGGTTTCAGGTGATGACCGGGTGGGAGGCGACCGCCCAGGCCGGCTCAGGACGATCCGATTCCGGCTCGTGGATGAACATCGCTGCTGACCAGGCGGTCAATGACCTCGGGGTCACCCGGCTGCGCCTCGAGGTCAAGCCGGAAGAGTCGGAACCGACGCAACGACAACAGCGATCCCGAACGTGATCAACGCCTCGGGCCTTCAACTGGACCGGCCCTCGACCGCCGGGTGAGCCGGCGTGGTGCTGCCGCTCAAGCAGCGGGTCGAGGCACGGGGGGAGCGCTTCTACCTCAACCTCAACTACGTCGCGTTCCGGACCTCGGGCGGGTTCCACCAGTCCGATCCGGCGGAGTACGCCGAATTCATCCTGGCGGCGTGCCTGCACCTGCGGAGCGCCTTCGGGTTCGAGCCCGACGCGATCGAGGTGATCCTCGAGCCCGACAACGGCACCTTCTTCTCGGCCAACCTGGTCGGCCAGGCGATCGTGGCCACCGGCAACAGGCTGGCGGCCAACGGCTTCCACCCCGACTTCATCGCACCGTCGGTGATGGCGATGAGCCGGGCGCCGGGCTGGTTCGACCAGATGATCGGCGTCTCGGGCGTCACCAACTACCTCACCGACATCTCCTACCACCGCTACAGCGGCGTCTCCGACGCCAACCTCTCGGCGATCGCGTCGCGCGCCGCCAGCTACGGCCTGCGGACCGCCATGCTGGAGCACATCGGCAGCGGCGTGGAGGACCTCTACAAGGACCTCACCATCGCCGGCAACTCGTCGTGGCAGCAGTACACCCTGGCCTATCCGACTCGACCGACAACGGCGGCGCAGTACTACTCGCATCGAGCAGTGGCACGCCGGTGATGGCCAGCCGCACCAAGCAGCTCTGGCAGTACTTTCACTATGTTCGACCAGGGGCGCAGCGTGTCGGGGCAGTGTCGCGGAGCGGCAGTGTCCGGCCGGTGGCCTTCACCAACCCCGGTGGCGGAATGGCCGTGGTCATCCACGTCGATGCCGCCGGCAGCTATTCGGTTGCCGGCCTCCGCCCAGGCAACTATGAAGTGACCTTCACCAATTGGTCCGGTACCCGGGTCTCGCTCCCGTCGGTGACCGCCACGACTGGCGGCCAGGTGACGGTGAGCCCGACCCAGACCGGCATCCTCACTCTCTCGCGAGTGCCCTGAGCATGACCGCCCCGCGCGTCACCCCGTGCTGGCCTGCCCTGGCCGCCCTCGCCCTCGTGGCGGGGTGCGCCCAGCCGACATCGACAACGTCCCGCTGTCGGGGACGTTGAGCGACAACAACAACACCCTGCCGACCGACTCGGTCTACGGCACGCCGCCCGACCCGATCCCCACGGTGCCGCCGCCCCCGGCGACGGCATCGCCGACCGGCCGTCAGCCGCGGCTGCTCTGGACCGCGACCCGGCAGGCGACCTGGAACCGGATGGTGGCCGAGCGGCATCCGCGCTGGCTGGAAATCCAGGCGAAGTGTGACCGGGCCCGCGCCGGCTCGCCGGCCTATGGCGACCGCGGGCTGTGGTGCACCCTCGTCTACCAGATGAGCGGCGACGTGTCGGCGGCACGGACCGCGTGGCAGATCGTCGCACCATCGATGATCAACCCGCCGACCAGCGCCAACGACATTCGCGAGAACTTCATCGAGAATGCGCTCCTCTTCGACTGGCTCTACCCCGCGCTCACGCCCTCGGAGCAGGCCCAGGCGATCGCCGGGCTCAACAGCTGGGGCAACTATGCCCTGGCGATCGGCACCTCGCAGTACGAGGGCGGCATGCGGACCGGCGACAGCGACGCCATGGTCGGCTACTACTTCGGCCTGGCCGCCACCGACCTTGCCACCCGCGGCATGACCGGCCACGTCGACTGGCTCTCGGCCACCCAGACCGGCGGCCCCGGCACCCTGCCGGTCGGCGGCCTGCGCGCCACGGCGCCGGACCGCAGCACGGCCCGCAACACCATCGACGAGTTCGTCACCAGCCGGGCCCGCGGCGGCCAGTGGATCGAGAGCAGCGACTACGATCCGGGCACGGTCGCCCTGCTGATCATGGGCACCGAGGCGGTGCCGGATCCTGATGCGCTCCAGGACGACTTCGACGACGTCCACGCGTTCGCCCGAGCCGCGATCGACTTCAACATCCACGCGATCAGCGAGGACCTCCAGACGGCCGTCCAGTGGGGCGATGTGCAACACCCGCGGGAGTTCGTCGGACGGCTGTACAAGACCGTCACGATGCTGGGCATGCTCGCCGGCTCCACCGAGGGCACCGTGGAGTCCGGGCGGGCGATGGGACTCATCGACGCCTTGGCACAACGGTACGATTGGCAGGGCTACAACAGCGTCGAGCCGAACGCCCGCTTCTACCTGCTCTACGATCCCTACGCGCCGCGCGCGGCCTGGCAGGCCAACCCCGGCTTCGTGGCCGACGGTCGTGGGCACCTGCTCGCCCGGACGCCGTCGACCCTGTTCTCGGGGATGATGATCCCGCCGACCGGCGTGGATCACGGCGGGAAGTACCTGAGCGACTTCCAGCTCTACCGCAACGGCGAGTGGGTCATCACCCACCCGCTGGGATATGCCGGGCCGACCTACGAGGGCGAGTCGGTCAATGGCCTCCTCGACGGCCGGACTGAGCGGCATGGCGACCCGCAGCTTCGACCGGACCGAGAGCGGCAACGGATGGTGGGCGATCACCGGCTCCACCAGCGGGTCACTCTACGCCACCGGGTATTACCAGCCACCCCCGGCATTCCTCAGCCAGTGGCAGCGCACGGTCGTGTACCTGCAGCGCAACGGCATCGACCATGTGATCACCGTCGATCGTGTCCAGATGCAGGATCCCCGGACGCTGCCAAGCTTCGACCGCTATCGCACCAGCGACCAGGCCCGGATCCAGTCCGCACTTGGCCTGCTCGAGTGGGTGATCCACGCCCCGGTTGCACCACAAGGGAGTGGTGGCCGCTGGAGCTGGCAAACCACCGGCGGGCAGCCGGTCGTCGTCACGGCCCTGGGCAACGCGCCGACTGGCCATGTCATCGATGAACACTCGCTGTGGGGTGGGACGACCAACTTCACGGACAACGAACTGCATTGGCAGCTCCGCCTCGTGCCGCCGTTCACCGGTGGCTCGACGGTGCTCCGCCATGTGGTGACCGTGGGCGAGACCAATCCCCAGGTCTCGGTCTCGGGCGACACCATCACCATCGACGGTGTGCAGGTGACCGTCACGGAATCCGGGGTGCAGGTCATCGGCTGACCTGCGGCAGGGCCCGGCAATGGCAAACCCGCGACCGGCCGGCCGCGGGTTTGTCGTTTCCCCGACTCCACGGCTGCTAGGTCGGAACCATCCGCCGCACCGCCCGGAGCCCCTTGCGGAGCGCCAGGTACCAGCCGCCCCGCCCATCGAGGTGGGCCCGCCAGCGAGCGGGATCCCGGAAATAGTGCATCTCGATCCGTGGCAGGTCGAACCGGTCATCGTCGGGGGTCGCCACGTCGAATCGGGTGCCGAGCGCTGCCCGGTAGTGCCTCGCGAGGACCGCCCGGACCCGCGGGTCGGTGGCGCCATAGGGCGGCGCGAAGGTCGCCGGCCGCTGGCCCAGTTCGTCGGCGATCCGATCGGCCGAGCCCGCCACTTCCCGCTCCAGCGTCTCGTCGTCGAGGGTGGTGAGATCGGGGTGGCTGAGCGAGTGCCCCCCGAAGCTCACCCCCTCGGCCGCCAGGCCACGCACGTGGTCCCAGCTCATCAGCGCACGGGGATCGCCACCATGGGGCGCGGACCAGTCCTCCTGCCCTCCGATCCGGGCCGCCGGCAGATAGACCACGGCGGGGAAGCCGTGCTCCCTGAGCACCGGCGCCGCCTGCTCGGCGAAATCGAGGAAGCCGTCGTCGAAGCTGAGCAGCACCGCGTCGTCGGGGAGCGCGCGGTCCACCATCGAGCGCCTCGACCAGCGCCTCGATCGGCACCACCGGGTGGCCCGAGGCCCCCAGGATCGCCATCTGGTCACGAAACGTGGCCGGACCGATGGAGGTCGGTCCGGCCGCGTCGGCGATCGAGTGGTACATCAGGATGTTCACGCCGGGGTGGTCTCCCCCACGCTCACTTCGTGACGCCGAAATTCGCGATGTGCACGTCGAGATTGTGGTTGAGACGCAGCCCCACCAATCCGTCGGTCATCGCCCCGTCGAGATCGCTCTTCGCGAGCGTCTTGACGTCGGTGCCGTTGATCAGGAAGTGCACCATGTTGCCCTGCACCGTGATCGCCAGCGTGTTGGTCGCCGCGCCACTGGTCGGATCGTCGGAGTGAATCGCGCTCGCCTTGGTGAAGGGCACCAGGTTGGTCGGCCTGGCATCGCTGCTGCGATGGTTGATCAGGAATTCGCCGGTGTTCGGCCGGATCACCATGTACACATAGTTCTGCTCCGGCGACTGCAGGTCGTGACCGCCGAAGATGAGCCCGTAGCTCTCGTGCTGCATGCTCTTCGCCTGGGCGAAGGTGGCGCTCACGGTGAAGTCGCCGGTCTGGGCCTGATCGGGACGATAGTAGATCCCGGCCGGCCCGGAGTTGATGTGGAGCCCCTTCCCCATCGGCCGGAAATTGACGTCGGCCACCGTCGGGGCCGGACCGCGGCGCGGGGGATCGAAGCGGACCATCCAGCCGGCGGGCAGACCCTTGCCGGCGACCTTGGTGGTGGGGTCGCGGTCCTGGGCGGCGAGCGGCATCGCGGCCATCACGGCCAGCGTAACTCCAAGAGCAGCAGATAGATAGCGCATTGAGACAGCTCCGGTCAGGTATTGGGCAACGTCGAAGTATAGCCCTCGGGGAGGAGAGAACGGAGAGCGGAGAACCGAGAACGGAGAACGGAGGAAGAAACATCACGGAGTCCAGAGTTCGCAGTCCCCTGCTCTCCGTTCTCCGTTCGTCCGTTCTCCGTTCTCCGCTCTCCGTTCTCTGTTCTCCGTCCTCCTCATCACTCCTCATGCCCCAGCAACCGCAGCGCGTTGGCAATCACCACCAGGGTGCTCCCCTCATGCCCCACCACGGCGGGGCCGATGGTCAGGATGCCGGAGGCCGCGAGCAGGAGCAGCACCGCCATCATCCCACCGGCGATGGCGAGGTTCTGGCGGAGCAACACCCGGGCGCGTCGGGCGAGGCCGATCGCGAATGGCAGTCGCTCGAGATCGTCGCCCATCAGGGCCACGTCGGCGGTCTCCAGGGCGGCGGCGGTGCCCGCCCCGCCCATCGCGATCCCCACCGACGCCGCGGCGAGCGCGGGAGCATCGTTCACGCCATCGCCGACCATGGCAACCTCACCATGGGTGGCGAGCAGCTCACCAATCGCCTGCACCTTGTGTTCGGGGAGCAGGTCGGCGCGCACCAGGTCGACCCCGACCTCGCGACCGACCGCGTCGCCGACGCCCCGATGATCGCCGGTGAGCATCACCATCGGGCCAAGGCCCATCGCCCGGAGCTTCGCCAGGGCACGCGGCACCGACTCCCGCGGCGGATCGGCCAAGCCGATCACCCCGAGCCAGCGCGAGCCGTGGCGCACGGCCATCACGCTCCGTCCCGCCGAGCCGAGGGTCTCCAGCGCGGTCAGGATGGCCTCGGGCGGGACGTCGTCGGCACGGTGCCAGAGCCGCCGGGACCCGATGAACACCGGCTCGCCCGCCACCTCGGAGCGCACCCCCCGGGCGGTGATCGCCACCAGGTCGCCCGCCTCCGGCAGGTCGAGTCCCTCGCGAGTGGCGCGCCGTACCACCGCCTGCGCCAGCGGATGCTGCGACCGACGCTCGACGGCAGCGGCGATCGTGAGCAGCTCGCGCTCGGTCGCTCCGGCCGCCGGCACCAGATCGGTCACCTCCGGATGACCGATGGTGAGGGTGCCGGTCTTGTCGAACGCCACCGCGCGCACCCGCCCCAACGCCTCGAGATGGAGGCCGCCCTTGATCAGCACCCCGCGCCGCGCCGCCTGTGCGATGCCCGCGAGCATCACCGCCGGCGGACCGAGCGCCAGGGCACACGGCGACGCCGCCACCAGGACGGTCATCCCCCGGTAGAGCGAGTCGCCCCAGCTCTCGACGCCGAGCAACGGGGGGATGACGATCAACAGGATATCGGCAACGACCACCACCGGCACGAAGATCCGCTCGAATCGGGCCGTCAGGTGTTCCGTCGGTGCCTTCGCGTCGCGGGCCTCCTCCACCAACCGGATCACTCGGTCGAGCGTCCGGTCGCCGACGGCACGGGTCACCCCCACCTCCAGGGCACCCTCCCCGTTGACCGTGCCGGCAAAGACATCGAGCCCCGGCTCCTTCTCGACCGGGACCGACTCGCCGGTGATCGGTGCCTGGTCGACCGCCGACCGGCCACGGCGCACCACCCCGTCGACCGGGATCCGCTCGCCCGGGCGGATCACCACCACGTCGCCGCGCCGCACCTGCTCGATCGGGAGGGTCATCTCCTCCCCGTTGGCGAGCACCCTGGCCTGATCCGGCACCAGCTCGGCCAGGGCCCGGATGGCGTCGCGAGCCCGGTCGAGGGCATAGCGCTCCAGGGCATTGGCCAACGCGAAGAGGAAGAGCAGGAAGGCGCCCTCGGGCCAGGCGCCGACCGACGCGGCACCGACCGCGGCGATCACCATCAGGAAGTCGATGTCGAGCAGCAGCTTGCCGCGACGCAATCCACCGAGCAGGTGGGCCACCGGCGCCCGCCCGCAGATCACGCCCACCAGCAGATAGCCGCTGCGCAGCGCGACCGTTGGCAACGCCCCGGCCACCTCGAGCAGCCAGGTGACCAGTAGCAGCACACCGGCGGCCATGGCCCAGGCCAGCTCCTCGTGTCGGACGAGGAAGCGGGCGAGGCGCGATGGCGCCTGTTCGCCGGTGAGGATCCGGTCCAGCCAGTCGCGCGAGGTCATGGGATCGTCTCTTGTCGTTTCTCTCTCGTCTATCGTCTATCGTTCCTCATCGATCGTGCCTTCCCTGCTCTCTCGCAGGATCCCTCGTATCCGGATGGCCAGCCGTTCGATCTCCTCGAACGATCGCCGCACCGGTTCCTCGAGCCGGTCGGCGTCCATCAGGGCGAGTTGCGCCTCGGCCAGCAGGGCGGCGAGGGGATTGGCGATGTCATGCCGCAAACGCGCGAGCGGGTCCGGCAGGTCCATGGGTGACCTCAGCGACCAAAGGGAATCGGCACGAACGTGAGCACGAACACGGCGAGACAGGCGAGCGCCAGCACTCGACCGGCGCGGAGCACCGGACGATCGGGGACCACCACGGCCGGGTGGCTCCAGCCGCCCCGACCGATCACGAAGGTGAGCCCGACCCAGAGCCACCACACCGGCGCGCGGCGCCCGAGCCAGAGCAGCACCGCCACCGCCACCAGCGACAGCCGGGCCTGGCGGCGGCCGGCGAATCCGAAGAGTACATGGCCGCCGTCGAGCTGGGAGAGCGGCAGCAGGTTGAGCGAGGTGACGAACATGCCCACCCACCCGGCGAACGCCTGGGGCGAGAGCACCACCGGCCCCTGCCCCGGGAGCACCCAATCGCGCAGCGCCCGGGTGAGCAGCGAGTCGCCGATCGCCACCGGCTGCCCCACGATGGTCACCAGCGACGCGGCGTGCTGCACTGCGCCGGGGAGTCGGATCGAGCTGGTGTAGCCCCACCAGAGGACCCCCAGCGCCACCACGAAGCCGGCCAGGGGGCCGGCCGCCCCGACGTCGAGCAGCTGGCGGCGGTCGTAGACCGGGCTCCGGATGCGGATGAAGGCGCCCAGGTTGCCGATCGGGGAGAGCTGTGGCGGCACCGGCAGGAAGTATGGTGGCGACACGTCGATCGCGTAGCGACGGGCGGCGAGGTAGTGCCCCAGCTCATGCACCAACAGAATCCCGAGGAGTGGCCCCGCGAATGACCACCCCGGCAGCAGCTGCCGCCAGCCACCCCCGAGAAGCTCCTCCCCGAACACGATGATCGACGAGACGGTGCCGCTCAGGCCGCTTCCGGGAGCCGGCGCCCAGGCATGCACCAGGATCGCCCCGGCGGCCAGGGTCGTCACCACCGTGAGCAGGAAGAGGGCGCCGTGCCAGAGCCAGCGTTCGGGACGAGCTGGCGCGGTTCCAGCCACCAGCACCAGCCGATGGCGGCGCTCGTCGGCCCAGTACCAGGCGCCGGGCCAGCCGTGGAGGAATTCGGCCAGTGCGGCTGAGGGTCCACGGTGTTCGGGCCGGAGGTCGCCCTCCAGCACCCGGCGGGAGCCGGCCAGCGTCTGCTCGCGCCAGACCGCGAAAAACCGTGCCGGATCGGTCACCGGCAACCTTGACGGACCGAGGCACGGGTCATATCCTCAACCTCCGATCCCTCCGTTGCACGACTGTCACGGTGCCCGACCTGGCGCCCATTCCAGACTGACGACTTTCGAACCGCTGATCGCCCGTCGCTGTCCCGCCCCGCCACCGGTCGCGGCAGGCGCGACCGATCGCCGGAGAACCCCGTGGATATCGCCGAACTGAAGCAGAAGTCCGTCGCCCAACTGCACGACCTGGCGTCGGAACTCAACATCACCAACTACTCGGGCCTCCGCAAGCAGGACCTGATCTTCCGCATCGAGCAGTCGCTGCTCGACAAGGACACCGTCATTCGTGGCGAGGGTGTCCTCGAGATCCTCCCCGAGGGCTATGGCTTCCTGCGGTCGCAGGACTGGAACTACCTCTACGGCCCCGACGACATCTACGTCTCGCCCAGCCAGATCAAGCGCTTCGATCTTCGCACCGGCGACACGGTGCAGGGGCAGGTGCGCCCGCCCAAGGAAGGCGAGCGCTATCTCGCGCTGCTCAAGGTCGAGAGCGTCAACTACGAGGAGCCGGACAAGACCAAGAGCCGGATCGCGTTCGACAACCTCAAGCCACGCTACCCCGACGCGCGCATCCGGCTCGAGAACAAGTCGAACGACATCGCGATGCGGGTCGTCGACCTCCTCTCGCCGATCGGCAAGGGCCAGCGCGGCCTGATCGTCGCCCCACCCAAGGCCGGCAAGACGATCCTGCTGCAGAAGCTGGCCAACGCGATCGCCGCGAACCACCCCGAGTGCTACCTCATCGTGCTGCTGATCGACGAGCGTCCCGAGGAGGTCACCGACATGCAGGAGAACGTCAGCGCCGAGGTGATCGCCTCGACGTTCGACGAGCCGGCCGACCGGCACGTGCAGGTGGCCGACATGGTGATCGAGAAGGCCAAGCGCCTGGTCGAGCACGGCCGCGACGTGGTGATCCTGCTCGACTCGATCACCCGGCTCGCCCGGGCCCACAACGTGGTGGTGCCCCACTCGGGCAAGATCCTGTCGGGCGGCGTCGACGCCAACGCGCTGCAGAAGCCGAAGCGTTTCTTCGGCGCGGCGCGCAACATCGAGGGCGGCGGCTCGCTGACGATCATCGCCACGGCGCTGATCGAAACGGGATCGCGCATGGACGAGGTGATCTTCGAGGAGTTCAAGGGCACCGGCAACATGGAGCTGGTCCTCGACCGTCGGATCGCCGACCGCCGGGTCTATCCCGCGATCGACATCAACAAGTCGGGCACCCGCAAGGAGGAGCTCCTCCTCGACAAGGACGAGCTCAACAAGGTCTACCTGCTGCGCAACTTCCTGGCCGACATGCCGACCGTCGAGGCGATGGAGTTCCTGCTCGAGCGGATGAAGCGCACCAAGACCAACAAGGAATTCTTCGCGACCATGGCGCAGTGAGGCGTGAGTCCTGAGTCGTGAGTCCTGAGAGGATCCCGCCCGCGGGCCGGGTGCTCGCCCTCGACTGGGGCCAGTCCCGGATCGGCGTGGCGATCACCGACGAGACCCAGCTCCTCGCCTCCCCGCTCACGGTGCTCCGCCGCCGCGCCGGCAAGCGGCTGCCACTCGGCGCCTTCCTGACCGTGGTCGAGCGTGAACACCCCGTCGGCCTGGTGGTCGGGCTCCCGCTCGACGACCACGGCGCCGTCGGGGAGTCGGCCCGCGCCGCCCGCGCCATGGGCGAACAGTTCGCCTCCCGCACCAAGCTCCCCGTCGACTGGCTCGACGAGTCGTTCACCACGGCCGAAGTCCTGGAGCGACTCACGGCGCGGGGCGTCTCCCCGAGCACCCGTCGCGACGAGATCGACGCCATGGCGGCGGCGGTGCTGCTGGAGCGCTGGCTCGGGGCGCGGCGGGGCGTCAGGTGAACAGAAGCCGTTCCAACGCACACCGGGGGAGGAGCGGCAGCGGCGCGACCGGCCAGAAGCGCAGTGCCCCTGCGTCACGACCCGTCAGGCGGGTGGGAAATCGTGCGTGGCCATTCGGGTTCCGTGGGAAGACGCTGATCCTCGGGCTCGCCCTCCTCGCCGCCTGCACCTCGGTGCCCGACGGGCCCGCCGTCGAGGTCGGCGTCCCGCCGGGCAGCTCGGTCGCCTCGGTTGCCGAGTCGCTCACCACTCGCGGCGTGATCGCCAACCCGCGCTGGTTCCGGCTGCTCGCCCGCCTCAAGGGCACCCACCGACACATCCAGCCGGGGCTCTACGAGTTTCGTCCGGGGGCAGGCGAGGGTCCCATCCTCGACCAGCTCGCCGCCGGCAAGTCGGTGCGGATCCAGGTCACGCTTCCCGAGGGCGGCACGGTCTGGGACCTGGCCCGCAACACCGAGCGGCGCCTCGGCATCCCGCGCGACTCGATCCTCGTCGAAGTGCGCGACAGCGCACTCCTGCGTGAGTTCGGGATTCCGGGCGGGACCGTCGAGGGATGGCTCCGGCCGGAGACCTTCGACTTCGGGGGCTACGACAGCGCGCGCGACGTGGTGCGGCGCTTCCTCGTCGAGCGTCGGGATCACTGGCCCGAGGACTGGCGCCAGCGCGCCGACGCCGCCGATCTCGATCGCGCCGAGGTCCTCTCGCTGGCGTCGATCGTGGAGGCCGAGGCATTCCTGCCGGAGGAGATGCCACGGATCGCGGCGGTCTACCGGAATCGGCTCCGCCTCGGCATGCCATTGCAGGCCGATCCGACCATCCAGTACGCCTTCCTGCTCGACCGCGGCGAACGCAAGCCCCGCCTCTTCAACCGCGACTATGCCTATCAGTCGCCCTACAACACCTACCTGCATCCCGGCCTGCCACCGACGCCCATCGGCAACCCCAGCGACGCGGCGATCGAGGCGGTGCTCTCACCAGCCGACGTCAAGGATCTCTATTTCGTGGCGAAGGGCGATGGCAGCCACGTCTTTGCGAAGAGCTACCAGGAGCATCTCCGCAACATCAGGAGGGTGAGACGATAGGCGGAGGACGGAGGACGGAGGACGGAGGACGGAGGACGGAGGGCGGAGGGCGGAGGGCGGAGGACGGAGGACGGAGGCAGCACAGCAGCCTTCTCCCTCCGTCGTTCCGTCCTCCGTCGTTCCGTGCTCAGCTCCGGTAGCGCCTGGCTGCTGCCTGGATGTCGTCGGCCCCCAGGATCCCGCTCGCGACCGCCACGCCTGCAAAGCCGGCATCCAGCAGCGGTCGGACATCGTCGGGCTGAACCGCCCCGATGGCGACACAGGGACGCTTCCCGGCCCGGGCCAGCAGCGTGGTGACCCCGGCGAGGCCCAGGGCGTCGCCGGCGTCCGCCTTGGTGCCGGCTGCCGTGGAGTGGCCCGATGCCCCAGTAGTCGGCAGCCGCGCCGCGGCCGGCTTCGACCTCGTCGCCCACCGATGCCCCGAGGATCAGTCTCGTGCCGACCGCCCGACGGGCCCGCGACGGGGCCAGGTCATCGCTGCCAAGGTGCACCCCGGCCGCGCCGGCGAGCATCGCCACGTCGAGTCGATCGTTGACGAAGACCGGCACCGCCAGGTCGTCGACCAGCCGGCGCGCCAGCGCCAGCAGCCGGCGATCGGTCAGGGTCTTGGAGCGGAGCTGCACCGCGGTGACGCCGCCTGCCACCGCCTCCCGACAACACGCCAGCGGATCCCGGCCGGCGAGCAGGCGATCGTCGGTGACCAGGAGGAGGCGGAGGGCCGCGGCTAGATTCTCGACCATGATCGATGCAATCAGGCGGGTCCCTCCGACCGGCGCCAGTGGATGACCGCGGCCGCAGTGGTCACCCAGCGCGGGGGGCGGCGCTGGCGCGACGGACATCCCTGGATCTATCGCAGCGACGTGCGTCGATCCCCTCGGGAGCCGGGCATCGTCGCCGTCGAGGATGAGCGGGGACGGTTCCTCGGGCAGGCGCTCTGCTCCCCGGCATCGGAGATCCGGCTGCGGCTGCTTGAAGCCACCGACCGGCCGATCGACCTGGCCTGGTGGCGGGATCGGCTCGTCGCGGCCCGCGATCGGCGGGCGGGGATCGATGCCAACGCCTGGCGAGCAGTCCACGCCGAAGCCGATGGCCTTCCCGCCCTGGTGGTCGATCGCTACGATCGGTGGCTCGTGGTCCAGCTGCTCTCGGCCGGACTGGAGCAGCACCGCAAGACGATCCTCGCCGCGCTCGCCGAGGTGCACGCACCCGAGGGCATCCTCTGCCGGCACGATGTGCCGGCTCGCCGCCTCGAGGGTCTCTCCCAGGAGATCGAGCTGGTGGCCGGATCGGTGCCGCAAGCTGATCGAGGTCCGCGAGGGCGCGGTTCGGTGGCTGGCCGCACCATGGACCGGGCAGAAGACCGGAGCATTCCTCGACCAACGCGACCATCGCCAACTCGCCGGGTCGCTGGTGCCCGAGGGTGGGACCGCACTCGATTGCTTCAGCTACCACGGCTCCTTCGCGCTGCATCTCGCCGCCAGGGCGTCAACCGTCGTGGCACTCGACCTGAGCGAGGAGGCGCTGGCGCGGGGTCGGGAACACGCCGGGATGAACGGACTCGACAACATCACCTTCATGGCGGCGGACGCCTTCGACCAATTGCCGGCCTGGGGATCGGCGGGCCGGCAATTCGACGTGGTGGTCGTCGACCCACCCGCCTTCGCCAAGGGAAAGTCGCACCTGCCGGCCGCGCTGCGGGGCTACCACGAGCTGAACCGCCGGGCGATGGCACTGGTCGCCCCTGGCGGCTGGCTGCTGACCGCCAGCTGCTCCTTCCACCTCCGACGGCCCGCCTTCCTGGAGATGATCGCCGGGGCCGCCGCCCGGAGCGGTCGCCGCTTCACGCTCGAGTCGGTCCTCGGCCAGCCGCGCGACCATCCGGAGGTCGATCACCATCCCGGAAACCGGCTATCTGAAGGGTGCCCTGCTCCGCGCCAATTGACGTGCCGGTCCCGGTTCACGACTTTCGATACATGCTCACAGCGCAGCAGCTGCTCACGGCCGCCCCCCGGCGGCGGTCACTCCGTTCCCTGCGGCAGCAGTACGACCTGTACATCATGGACCGGATCGAGCACTACAAGAACAGCCTCTCCCGCGACGAGCTGCTGCGGCTCGCCGATGCGGCCATGGTCGAGCTGCGCGACGACGACCAGCAGTTCCTCCTGACCGAGGTGCTGGCCCAGACTGCCGTCGACGAGCTGATCAAGCGACGGCTCGGGATCCGCTCCTTCGAGGCCTGGCGAAAGCAGTATCCCAAGCTGCGCGCGACCCAGCGTGACCCGATCCACTGGAATCTCGACCCCAGCCACCTCGTTGCCGGACTCGCCCCGCGAATCGAGCCCGAGGATCCGGTGCTGGTGGTGGGGGCCGGTGCCGAGAGCTGCGCCTATCTGCTCGCCGCCCACGACGCCGACGTCACCTTCCTCGATCGTGAGTTCGCGTCGATCGAGCGCGCCGAGCATCGAGTCGCCTCGGAAGCGCTCTCCTCGACCTTCGACGCCTTCTGCGTCCAGTTCGGCGCGTGGCTTCCCTGCCTCCCGGCCGACTTCATCCTGGTGGTGATCGATTCAGGCACGCTGGCGTCGCTCACCCCTGGCGAGCGCCGGGAACTGCTGGGCGCCCTTCAGGAGCTGACCGTGCCGGGGGGGCTCCACGCCCTGGTACCCGACACCGCGACCGGCACCGGACCGGAGGGGTTTGCCGGGCACTACGCCGCGTGGCAACGCGAGTCGCTGCCACCGGTCGGGCGACGGGAGCGTGGCGCCCCCTCGCGCGGGGCGATGTTCGTCCGTGGCGAGGCGCGAGCCGACTCCCAGGCTCCATCCCAGGAACGCGAGCGCCTGACCCGTCGCACCAACAACTCGGATCCTGAAAACACGCGGGGCCGGCTCATCGCCGGCCCCGCGCACTCAGGCACTTCCAGGCTGCCTACGCCGTTGGCGCAGCGGCCGCAGGAGCGGCGGCCTTCTTGGCCCGACGCCGGCGCTTGGGCGCCTTCCTGGTGGCCTTCTTGGCCGTGCGCTTCTTGCCACGCTTGGCGGTCTTCCGCTTGGCGGTCTTCCGCTTGGCGGTCTTCCGCTTGGTGGTCTTCCGCTTGGCGGTCTTCCGCTTGGCGGTCTTCCGCTTGGCGGTCTTCCGCTTGGCGGTCTTCCGCTTGGCGGTCTTCCGCTTGGCGGTCTTCCGCTTGGCGGTCTTCCGCTTGGCGGTCTTCCGCTTGGCGGTCTTCCGCTTGGCGGTCTTCCGCTTGGCGGTCTTCCGCTTGGCGGTCTTCCGCTTGGCGGTCTTCCGCTTGGCGGTCTTCCGCTTGGCGGTCTTCCGCTTGGCAGTCTTCCGCTTGGCGGTCTTCCGCTTGGCGGTCTTCCGCTTGGCGGTCTTCCGCTTGGCGGTCTTCCGCTTGGCGGTGCCGCGCTTGGCGGTCTTCCGCTTCGCAGTCTTGCGCTTTGCAGCCATGGAGCCTCCCTGAGGAGTGAGTTGTACAGCGAGCGCCCGTCGTACGCGCGGTGCTCGCGACGACGCCCCGTGCCGGGCACGGAGTAGCGTCGGCATATACAAGATCGAATTTTTCCCCGTGGACGCAATACCCGGGCGCGAGTGAACTTCTGTCCCGGCATCAGGTTGTGGCTCTCGTCCACATGGCAGCCAGGGGCTGGACCACTCCGATGTCGGAGTTGGAAAGGCCGGACAACCGGATGATATTGCTTCCCGACACCAACCCGGAACGAGCATGCGTGCCATCGTCAAACCCGCGCCAGGCGTGGGATTGGAGCTGATCGAAGCGCCGGTACCCGTGGTCGGCGCGCGCGACGTGCTGATCCGGGTGCAGTACGCCGGCGTGTGCGGCACCGACCTGCACATCTGGGAGTGGGACAGCTGGGCAGCGGGTCGACTTCGCCCACCGGTGATTGTCGGCCACGAGTTCGCGGGTGAGGTCGTGGCACTCGGTCCCGAGGCAGCCGCCCTCCACCTCTTCGCTCCCGGCGACCTGGTCACGGCCGAGGGTCACGTGGTCTGCGGCGACTGCATTCCGTGCCGCACCGGCAACAGTCACCTCTGTGTCCGGACCTCGATCATCGGCGTCGATCGCGACGGCGCATTCGCCGATTTCATCGCGATGCCAGCCACCAACGTGATGAAGCTCGACGGAATCCCGACCGACATCGGTGCCATCATGGACCCGGTCGGCAACGCGGTCCACACCGCCCTGGAGGGTGGCGAGATGGCCGGCGCCACGGCGCTGGTGATCGGCTGCGGACCGATCGGCTGCTTCGCCGTCGGGGTGCTGCGGGCCGCGGGAGCGTCGCTGGTGGTGGCCTCCGACTTCAACCCGACCCGCCGTGACCTCGCGACACGGATGGGGGCGCATCGGGTGCTCGATCCGGCCAGCGACGATGTCGTGGCCGTGGCCCGTGAGCTGACCGGGGGAGTCGGCGTGGATCGGGTCTGCGAAATGAGCGGTCACCCAGCGGGCCACGCCACCGCCTTCGCCGCGGCCCGCCCCGGTGGCCGGGTCAACCTGCTCGGCACGCCGAGCCGCACGACCGAGGTCGACTTCGCCCGCGACATCATCTTCAAGGGGCTCACGCTCTACGGGGTCACCGGTCGCCGGATGTACGAGACCTGGATCCAGATGCGCCGGCTGATCGGCGCCGGCTCGCTCGACCCGCGCCCGGTGATCACCCATCGCTTCCCGCTCGAGCAGATCGCCGACGCCATCGGCGTCATCAAGGACGGCAGTGCCGGCAAGGTGATCCTGGAGGTCACGCCATGACGATCGCGAACGCCCTCGACCAACGCCTGGCCACCGAGCTGGACGGCTTTCGGCGTGACGGGGTCTACAAGCGCCTCACCCACATCGCCTCACCCCAGGACGCCCGGGTCACCATGGAGGGGCGCGGCGAGATCATCGTGCTCTCGTCGAACAACTACCTCGGGCTCTCCAACGATCCCGAGGTGATCGCTGCGGGGAAGGCGGGGCTCGACCAGTTCGGCGCCGGCACCGCCTCGGTCCGGTTCATCTGCGGCACCTTCACGATCCACCGCGAGCTCGAGGCCGCCTGCGCACGGCTGGTCGGCACCGAGGCGGCACTCTCGTTCGTGAGCTGCTGGAACGCCAACGAGGCGCTCCCCGCGACCGTGCTCACCGCCGACGACCTGATCCTCTCCGACCAGCTCAATCACGCCTCGATCATCGACGGCATCCGGCTCGCGAAGTCGATCACCAAGTGCCAGACCGGGGTCTTCGCCCATGGCGACCTCGACGACCTCGACCGCAAGCTGGCCGCGGCGTCCGACCGGAAGGTCAAGCTGGTGGTGAGTGACGGCGTCTTCTCGATGGAGGGGACCATCGCCAACCTGCCGGGCCTCCTCGAGACCTGTCGCCGCCACGGCGCCGTGCTCTGGCTCGATGATTCCCATGCCACGGGGGTCCTCGGCGCACACGGCCGGGGCACCGCCGAGCACCACGGCCTCCTCGGCGAGGTCGACATCATCACGTCGACCCTCGGCAAGGCGCTGGGCGGGGCCGCGGGAGGCTTCGTGGCCGGCTCATCGGCGCTCTGCGACTACCTCACGCAACGCGCACGGCCGGGGCTGTTCAGCAATGCCCTGCCGGCCACGGTGGCCGCCTCGGCGCTCCGGGCCATCGAGGTGCTCGAGGCCGACCCCGGCAGGGTGGCCAGACTGGGGGAGAATGCCCGATATTTCCGGGAGCGACTCGTGGCCCTCGGGTTTCGACCCCTTCCGGGCGATACTCCTATCGTGCCCGTGATCCTCGGGGAGACCGCCGCGGCCATCCGGATGAGCGAGCTGCTCCTCGATGAGGGGGTGTTCGTGACCGGCTTCGGCTTCCCGGTGGTGCCCCAGGGCGAGGCACGTGTTCGCTGCCAGCTGTCGGCCGCCCACACCCGGGAGGACCTCGACGAAGCGCTGGATGCCTTCAACCGTGTTGGTCGGGCCCTGGGGCTGATCTAGGGCCCCGGCCTGTTCCTTGCTGAGAACTGAAGTCGTTTTCCCTTTGAGGAGGCCTTTCGATGACGCTCTTCCGGCGGGCCGTCGGTACGTTCGCCCTTGCGGCCACCCTGGCCACGATCCCCGGGGTCGCGGCCGCCCAGCGGGGCGATTCGTTCACCTGGAAGCTCGGCATCCAGGGCGGGTCGATGATCTTCCAGACCCAGACCCAGGACAACACGGTCATCCCATCGGCGGGTGCCCATTTCCTGATCATGGCACGCCGCGGCGGCCTGATGGTCGGCGTCGATGAGGGCTTCGGCACCGACGAGCGCTCGAACCTGGTCCTCTTCAACGACCTCCGGCGTTACCAGGCGGTCCTGATGGCGTTCCCGGTCTCGCTGCCGCTCGAGCCGTACTTCGGTGTCGGCGGCGGCATCATGCAGGTCGTCTCGCCGCGGATCGATCCATCGGTGACCGATCCATTCGAGCGGTCGCAGCTGCAGGCGACCGCCGATGATGCCTCGACCGCCGCCTTCGCCACCTTCCTGGGCGGCGTCCAGGGGCGCTGGGGCCGGGTCACCGTCTTCGGGCAGTATCAACTCCAGACCGGGGCGGGCAACGACAATCTGCTCTCGGGCGTGGTCCACACGATCCACGGTGGCATCCGGATTGCGCTTGGAAGCTCGCGTGAGGGAATCCGCTCCGGCGGCTACTGAACGGGTGGTCCCTGCCTGACCGAGGGCCCCGGACCAGTGCCTCTGGTCCGGGGCCCTCTCACATCCGGCCTCGACCATTCCCTGGAGCGACTGGTGACGCCCAGCATCAGTGTTGTGATTCCGGCCTACAACGCCGCCGCCTTCGTGGCGGAAGCGATCGCCTCAGCGCTGGATCAGGAATTGGCGGTCTCGGAGATCGTCGTCGTCGACGACGGGTCGACCGATCAGACCAGCGACGTCGCCGCGGCCGCGCTCCGGGGAGCCTCAGTGCGCTCGGCCGTCATCCGGCAGCCCAACGGGGGCGTCCCCGTGGCGCGAAATGCCGGCCTGCTGGCGACCTCGGGTGAGCTGGTCACCTTTCTCGACGCCGACGACCTGATCAACCCCGACCACTTCGCCCGGATCGTGCCCTCGCTCGAGGCCCACCCCGAGGCGCCGATGGCCTTCACCGACACGGTGGAGTTCGACGCCAACGGCGACCGACCGGGAAGCGTCTTCGAAAAGAGCAGTGAGCGCCGGATCGGTATCACCGCCACCGAGGCTCGTTCCCCGGGCAGCCGGCTGCTGACCGATGGAGTCACCGCATCCCTGCTGATGGGCAACTTCATCCCCAACTCCACGACGGTGATTCGGCGCTCCGCGCTGGCCCGCACCGGCGCGTTCGACCCGGTGTACTGGATCGGCGAGGATCGCGACCTCTATCTGCGCCTCAGTCTCCAGGGTCCGTTCGTCGAGATCGAGGCGATCACCGGTCGCCACCGGATTCATCCGGCCAGCGTCATGGCGACCCGGGATGATCGCCGCTGGGCGATGACAAGCCTCCAGATCCTGGCCGCCTTCCGGGCTCGGTATCCGGCAGAGCTCGACGACCCGGCCCTGGCAACGGCATTCGCCGAAGCCCAGATGAAATGGCACGGGGTCGCAATGCACTCGGCTTCTCGACACGGCACGAGAATCCTGCGGGCCACGCTGCAGACCTGCCGGCGGATCGGGCATCCCTTGCGACCCGGCCCGCAGGATTGGCTCCGTGCCATCAGGGCCGACGCGAGCCGTCTCACCGGCGCTCGCCGACGGCTCACGGGCTCAGCGTAGCACGAACCGGAGCGGCCAATCGGCCGCGCGCGAGATGCCGATCCGCGGGGTCGCGACGACCCTCCGCGCATCGGCATCGCCGCATGGACCCTCGAGGTGCACCGGCGCGGTCGCGTCCGCCCGGATCCCATCCAGTGCGCCGGTGATGCCCAGCGCCTGACACAGCTTGCCGGGACCGTCGGTGAGCGCCCGGTCGGGCACCGCCCCGCGACGCCGGCGGATCACCGCGAGCCCCTCGAGTGGCTCGATCGCGCGGATCAGCACGGCCGCCCCCATGTCGGTCGGCCCGGCGGTCAGGTTGAGGCACCAGTGGAGTCCGTGGGAGCGGTAGACATACCAGCTTCCGGGCGGAGACCAGATCCCCATCTGGTCGCGACGCTGGCGGCCCTGCCAGGCATGTGAGGCGGGATCGGGGATGCCGAGGTAGGCCTCGGTCTCGATGATCCTCCCCGAAACGCGCTCGCCCCCGAGATCGGAGGCGAGAACGGTACCCAGAAGGTCGCGCGCCAGCGCGACCGCGTCGGGGCTCAGCTCGACGACTTCTTCGAACGCTTGGCGGTCGATCGCTTCTTCCCCTTCTTGGCTCGCTTCGCCTTGGTGGCCGTGGTCTTCTTGGCCGCCTTCGCACCGCCGGTGCTGTCGCTGGCGGGCTTGGCCTTGCTGGCCTTGGCGGCCACCTTCTTCTCGCCGGTGGCCTTCTTCTTGGCCGTCTTGCGGCGACTGCGCTTCTTCTTGGCGGTCTTGGGAGCCGCCGCCTCCTCGTCCTTCGACTCCTCGGCCGGCTGCCGCCTGGTTGTCCAGCTTCACCACACCGACCATCGGCACCTCGGCGTTCCGCTTCGCCGAACCCGATCCCGAGCGGTAGCGCAGCGACGTCGAGTTCCGCACGGGCGCCGAGGCACCATCGCCAGCCGGCTGGCTCACGGGTGACCGGAGCTGCAGCGCCAGGTCGGCCTTGTGCGGTGACACCTCGAAGTGCTCGTCGTCGATCATCCGGACGTCGGCGATCTCGGCGTCATTGGCCTGGCGCAGCAGCCGGACGAACGTTGCCGCTTCGAGCAGCGGATCCTCACGACCATGGAGGGCGGCCATCCGGGCACGCAGCGTCTCGTGCGGCACCGGCGCCGGCAACTCGCCGAGGGCCCGCGACATCAGGTGGAACGCCTCGGCGAGGGTCAGTTCCTGATCGTCACGGCGCGGCGGCGCGGCCTTGGCGGCCGCCTCTTTCTCCTCACCACGACCGCGACCGCGACCGCGCCCACCCCGCCGCCGCCGGCTCCGCTCCTTCTCCGGGTCCGCGGCCGGCTCGGCCTTGGCGTCGTCCTTCACCTCGGGCTTGGCCTCGACCTCGGCCTCGGCCTTGGGCTCCGTCTTGCCACGACCCCGGCCACCACGGGACCGGCCTGCCGCCGGTTCTCTCCTCGGGGGACGCGATTCCGTCCCCTCGCGACCGCCCTTCGGGCGCTCGCTCGGGGTGGCGCCCGCGCTGCGCGCAGGTGCCACCTCGAACTGGCCGTTCTCGAGCTTGCTCACGGCGATCAGCCCGCGGGTGCCCGCCTCCTGCACGAACTTCGAGAAGCGGTTGAACCCGGCGTTGCGCTCGTCGAAGTTCGGGTCGAGCTGCTGCATCACCTGCTTGAGTCGATCGGCCCGCATCACGTCGCGATTGGCCACCATCTGGTCGACCGCCTCGGTCACCAGTTCCCACGGATCGCGCTGGGTCGAGGGCGTGTCGACCTCGCGCGTCAGCCCGGCCAGGTCGCTGTAGGAGTAGTACTCGTCGCAGTTCTGGATCAGGATGTCGGAGGCCGACTCCCGGATCCCCACCCCGATCACGTACTTGCCGTACTCCTTGAGCTTGATCACCAGCGACGAGAAGTCGCTGTCGCCCGAGAGGAGGATGAAGGTGCCGATCTCCGGCCGGGTGAAGACCAGCTCGGCGGCATCGATCGCGAGCCGGATATCGGTGGCGTTCTTCTTGTTGGTGCCGAAGGCCGGCGCGAAGATCAGGTCGATCGACGATTCCGAGAGCGGCACGATGTACTGCGGATAGCGCCGCCAGTCGGCGTAGGCCCGCTGGACCGACACCTTGCCCTTGATGATGTCGCTGTCGAGGAGGTGGCGCAGCTCCTTGGTGAGATCGGAGCGAATGCCGAGGGTGACGTTGTCGAAGTCGATGAGCAGCGCCGCATGGGGCGCATGGAGGGGCGGCGCGGACGCGCTCCGGCCGCCCCGGTGGGCGGGAATGGTATTCACGACAGTCCTGTGGTCAGGGCCGTCCCCGGTCTCGGCGTCCCCGCCACGGGCCGCGACATACGCGGGCTCCGCTCGGGGGCGCCGATGATCGAGACGGCGCGTTCGTCCCCGGGCCCCAATGGCCCGCGGACGCAGGGGAAGATAATGGCTCGGTTCAGGCGCGAACAGGTCTCGCGAGGGGCCCGAGGAGGTGGCCCTCCAGAGCCTCGACGAGGCGGCCGGCCACCCGGGACCAGTCGTGCTGCCGAGCAGTGGCCAGCCCAGCCTCCGCGAGGTCAGTCCGCAGTACCCTGTCGTTCAGCACGCGGCTGATAGCATCCGCCATTTCTCCGGGAGCGTCGGCGAGGAGCACATCGGATCCATGACGGACAGGGAGTCCTTCCGCCCCGATGGTTGTCGACACGACACATGTCCCGGCTGCCATCGCCTCAAAGATCTTGAGTCTGGTGCCCCCTCCAGCCCGAAGCGGCACCACGCTCACAGTCGCCTCAGCTAGATGCGGCACCACCGACGGCACGTCGCCGGTAACCTCGACCCCGTCCCCCTGGAGCGCCAGAATCGCAGGCGACGGACGCCGGCCAACCACCCGGAACCTGGCCTTCGGGTGAGTACGGCGTACCTGAGGCCAGATCTCTCGCACGAACCAAGTGACACCATCCTGATTCGGTTGCCAATCCATGCTCCCCAGAAAAACGATGAGGTCCTCTGAGCGAACCACCCCATCCGGCGCCTCGAATGCAGCCACGTCCACCCCGGTCTCGACAATCGAGATCCGGGCCTCTGGGGCGATCTCGCCGAGCGCCGCCCGATCCTCCTCACTGACGGCAAGCACCAACTCAGCTGCCTTCAGCATCCGGCGCTCCCAGCGAAGCGTAGCATGGGCTTCCCATTCGTACAGCGGCCGCAGCGGCCAGTGAATGGTCCTGGCCCTTCTCGCCCAAAGGGCTGACTCGACGTTATGCTCGAATAGAATCAGCGGCACCGGCAGGGGAGCAGGAAGGCAGAGGCTCGGTGTGAGAAAGTCACAGAGGAGCAGGTCGAAGTGCTCGCGCTCCAACCATTCGGCCACCTGGCGGGACACCTCGCCTGAGGTGAATCGAGTAACGTTGAGCGGGGCCCCCGTGCGCAGCGAAGTCAGGACCGGCCGAACTGATCGCTCCCGCCAGCCGGGAAGGTCACCGGCTGCGATGAAGCGGCTCCCTGGCAGTTCCTCAGCGATCCGGGCCGGATAGCCAGGGGTATGGCGCCGATCGGCATAGGAGACGAAGGTCAAGTCCACGTGCTCCTGAAGCTGGCGCAGCAGGTGATACGAGCGGAGCTTGCCCCCGGTGTCGACGGGGAGAAGTTCCCCGTACTTGAGCCACATGACCCGCATCACGAACCCGTCCTTTCCATGCGTTCTGGGGCACGCAAGTTGCGTACCCCAGAACGGTCAAGACTAGCGAGGATCGACAATGGAGCGAGTTAGCGTCTTCGGGCTTGGTTACGTGGGTTGCGTGAGCGCTGCCTGCCTCGCCCGGGACGGCCATGACGTCGTGGGCATGGATGTCAGCGCGAGCAAGGTGGAGCGGGTCAACGCCGGGCACGCCACGATTCTCGAGGAGGGGATCGGAGAGCTGGTCCGAGAGGTTGTCGCCGCTGGCAAGTTGCGCGCGACGACCGACGCGCGCGACGCGATCGTCAACAGTGATATCACTCTGGTGGCCGTGGGAACTCCTAGCCGACGCAACGGCAACATCGACCTGACCTACATCCGGCGGGTCTGTGAGGAAATCGGAGAGGTCCTGCGGGAGAAGGCGGGCTGGCATGCCGTGGTCATTCGCTCAACGGTGCTTCCCGGAACGATTGAGGAGGTCGTCATCCCGACCCTCGAGGCGGCCTCGGGTCGCGCCGTCGGCCAGGACCTCGGCGTCGCGAGCAACCCCGAATTCCTGCGCGAGGGCTCGTCGATCCGCGACTACGATGACCCGCCGTTCACGATAATCGGCGCCAGCGACGAGGAGACCGCCCGGCGGATCGCAGGACTCTATCCGCCGGCCGCCCCGGTGCACTCAGTCCCGATCCGGGTGGCCGAGTCGCTCAAGTACGCCTGCAACGCCTTCCACGCCCTCAAGGTCGGCTTTGCCAACGAGATCGGCGCGATCTGCAAGAGCCTGGACATCGACAGTCACCGGGTCATGGCGCTGGTCTGCGAGGACACCAAGCTCAATATCTCACCCAAGTACCTGCGGCCAGGTTTCGCCTTCGGTGGTTCCTGCCTGCCCAAGGACGTAAGAGCCCTGGTCTATCGCGCCCGTGAGCGGGACGTGGATACCCCGCTCCTCACTGGGTTGCTCGACTCGAACCAGCGTCAGGTCGAACGTGCCTTCCAGATGATCCAAGCGATGGGAGTCCGGCGAGTCGCCGTGCTCGGGCTGGCATTCAAGACCGGGACCGACGATCTGCGTGAGTCCCCGCTCGTGACGCTGGTCGAAATGCTGCTCGGCCGCGGATTCGCCATCCGCATCCATGACGACCATGTACACGAGGCCAACGTCACCGGCTCGAATCGTGACTACGTCGAGCGAGAGATTCCACACCTGTGGGGATTGATGACTCCGACGGTCGCCGAGACTGTGATCGATGCGGAACTGGTTGTGATCGGGAATGCGACAGCAGAGGCGCAGGACTGGCTGGGGAGCGGCGACCCCGGAGTTCCGGTCCTCGATCTCGCCCGTATCGATCCGGACCGACTCTCCGACGATCGCGGCTACGCTGGCTTCTCCTGGTGAGGGAATTCCCGCAATTGGCACTCAGAGCGAGGGGGAAACGCCCAACCCGCCCTTGAAGCGCTCAAGCGCCTCGACGATGCGGATCGCAGCACAGCCGTCCCATCCTGCAGGGACGCCAGCCCGGCTCCCAGGACCACAGCCCTGCGCCAGGGCAGAGTTGACAGCCGCCTCGATCGCCGCGGCGGTCGGCGGCCAATTCACCAGTCGATTGGTGCCTTCGGAGATGGTGATCGGTCGCTCGGTCGATTCACGCACCGTGACGCACGGTACCCCAAGTGCCGTGGTCTCCTCCTGCAGTCCGCCGCTGTCCGTAATTACTACCGCGGCACCGGCGACAAGCGCCGTCATGACACGATAGCCAACGGGCTCGATCAGGCTGAGTCGCGATCCGTCTCCGTTCCAGCTGTCGCGCAGCTGCTTGTTGGTGCGGGGGTGCACCGGCCAAATCAGCGGCAGCCTTCCGGCCACTCGACGAAGGCCGTCGACCAAGCTGGCGAGGCGCTCCGGCTCATCCACGTTTGAGGGCCGGTGAAGGGTGACCACCCCATAGGCTCCGCGTTCGAGCCCGTGCTCGGCCCAGGGCGCGTCGTCAGGCCAGCGCTCTCGGACTGCGAAGAGCGCATCCATCATCACATTGCCGACGAATACCACCTGGTTCGCTGGGATCCCTTCGACCCGCAGATTCTCCCCTGCATCAGCCGACGGCGTAAGCAGCAAGTCCGCGAGGCGATCCGTGACGACGCGGTTACCTCCTCCGGCATCCGCCAGTCGCCGCTTCGCAGACCAGCCTCGACATGTGCCAGCCGCGTCCCGAGTTCGGGGCGTCGTTTGGCGGTGACGAGTGCGACAGCCGCCGTCGAATTGACGTCGCCCACCACAATCACCCAATCAGGATGCTCCTCGAGCAAGACCGGGTCGAAACGCTCCATGATGCGGGCGGTTTGCTCGGCGTGGGAACCGCTGCCGACCCCCAGGTTGTGATCGGGTTCGGGCATCCCAAGATCCCCAAAGAACGTGGCAGACATCGCCCCGTCGTAGTGCTGGCCAGTGTGGAGGAGGCGAGCCTCGTGCCCGCGCTCTGTTAGAGCCGCCAGAATCGGGGCAACCTTCATGAAGTTTGGCCGGGCACCGGCCACGACGAGAGCTTTCATCATCCCCCCGAAACGCCGGAGACGGCGTCAGCCAAAGTAGACCTCCTCCTCGCGGACCGGCAGCTCCAGTCGGAAGGTGAACCGGGTCCCTGCTCCCATTTCCGTGTGCACTTCCAGTTCGGACCCCATCGCCTCCACCAGCTTGCGACAGATCGACAGCCCGAGGCCCGAACCGGAGAAGGCGTAGTCGCCCGACTGCTGGCGGCGACGGAACGGCTCGAAGAGCGTCGTCATCGCCTCCGGCGGAATGCCGCGCCCGGTGTCGCTCACCGTGCAACTCACGGCATCGCCGCCGAGTTCATCGACCCGGATCTCCACCCCGCCGGACGACGTGAACTTGAGGGCATTGGTGGTCAGGTTGAGCAGCACCCGATTGATCGCGGCCGGGTGGCCGAGCCGGATGTCATGCGACGGCGGCACCAGCGCGAGGGCCAACCCCTTCTCCTCGGCGATCGGCCGCACGATGTCCTCCACCGAGGAGAGCACCTCGGCAAACGAGAATGGCTTGCGCTCGGCGTCGGTCAGCCGTTCGCCGCCGCGCACCAACTCGACCATGTCGGAGGCGACGGCGCTCAGGCCCAGCGCCGCGGCGTAGATCAACCCGATCTGTCGCTCCTGGAGTGGTGTCACCGGGCCGCTCCGACCCTGCAGCATCGTCTCGGCGAGGAAGAGGATCGAGGTGAGCGGTGAGCGAAGGTCGTGGGCGATCTCGACCACCAGCTCCACCCCGCTCGGACCCTCGAGGCGGTCACGGAAGTGATCAGACCAGCGCGACGGCATCGCCATCGCCACCCGCTCGAGCGCCACCATGAGGACCAGCATGATCGCGGGATCGTCGCCGCTGCCCTCGGTGAGGAGGGCCTGGCGCAGCAGCTGCAGCAGTCGGGCGTGGAGCGGTGTGGCGGTCGCCGCCCCGACCACGTCGTCGCGGTCGGCGGCGGCATCGGACCAGGCGACCAGGTCGGCCAGGGCGCGTTGCACCTCGAGCTCCGACACGGCATCGGCGGTGAGTGCCGCCCAGCGGGCGGTCAGCGCCGCCGCGCTCTCATCGAGCCGACGGCGGGCGGCAGGCGGAAGCGACATCGTGACCTACTCCGCGATGTCGTCGCGCTGGATGCCGTGCTTCTCCATCAACCGGTACAGCGTGGTCCGGTCGATGTGCGCCTGGCGGGCGGCCTTCGACATGTTGCCGCCGGCCCGGGAGAGCAGTCGCGCCAGGTAGTCACGCTCGAACGCCCCGATCACCCGCTCCTTGACCTCGTGGAATGGACCATCGGTCGAGGGCAGCATCGCGCGCTCCTCGCTGGCCTCCGCATCATCGTACATCGGCACGTCCTCGGGCCGGATCTCCGACCCCGGTTCGGCCAGCACCGCGACGTGTTCGATCACGTTCTGCAGCTCGCGCACGTTGCCGCGCCACGAACGCTGCTTCAGGAACTCCATCGTGTCCTCGGTCAGCCGTGGCGACTTCTCGCCGGCCTGCCGGTGGCGATGCCAGAAGTGGCCCAGGAAATGGTTGGCGAGCATGGCGATGTCCTCGGGACGCTGCCGCAGCGGCGGCAGCGTGATCGGCACCACCCGGAGCCGGTAGAAGAGATCGCCCCGCAGCACGCCGCGCTCGACCGCCTCGAGCGGGTCGCGGTTGGTGGCCGAGATGAACCGCACGTCGACCGGGTCCCCGGCCGTCTCGGCGCCGACCCGACGCACCACCCCGTCCTGCACCACCCGGAGCAGCTTGGCCTGGAGCGGCATCGACATCTCGGTCAATTCGTCGAGGAACAGGGTGCTGCCGTCGGCGGTCTCGAGCAGCCCGGGCTTGTCGCGATCCGCGCCGGTGAACGCCCCCTTCTTGTGGCCGAACATCTCGCTCTCGAGCAGTGGCTCGGGAAGCGCCGCACAGTTGATCGGCACCAGCGCCCGCTTGGCGCGACGGGAGTGCTGGTGAATGAACTGGGCGATCACCTCCTTGCCCGTGCCGCTCTCGCCACTGATGAACACCGAGGCATCGGTCGGCGCAACCTTGCGCGCCAGGTCCACCGCCCGCCGGAAGGCCGGCGAGATACCGATCAGCGCCGACTGCCCGTCGCCACCGCCGGCCGAGCTCTGCCGCATCACCTGGGCGCGCAACTCGGCGGCCTCGCGCGCCTTGAGGATCGCGTGCGACGCCCGGCCGATCAGCACCTGCAGGTGGGTCGCCGAGAACGGCTTGGGGAGGTAGTCCCACGCCCCGCGCCGGAGTGCCTCGATGCTCGAGGTCACGCTCGGGTTGCCGGTCATCACCACCACCAGCACGTCCTTGTTGACCTTCAGGGCGGCATCGAGCAGCTCGAGCCCCGACACCTGGGGCATGAAGAGATCGACCAGGATCAGCTGGAAGGGCCGGCGCCGGATCAGGTCCTGGGCCTCCTCGCCCCGACCGGCGAGCGTGACGTTGTACCCATCGCTGCGGAGCACCGTCGCGCAGCTCTCCCGCAGCGTCCGTTCGTCGTCGGCGATCAGGATCCTGATCGTCTCGGCGATTTCCGGTGCGATGGCGAGATGATCCCGCCCGGCACCATCGGCGCCGGACTGGGCTGCTGCCTCGCGACTGCTCACGGTACCACTCATCGGCTCTCGGTCTCCATGGAGATGGTCGGGACGACGATGCGCCCTCGCAACGAGCCGAGGGTGCAGGTTCTGTGCCCGAACTGTGGCGACCATCCAGCGACGGCGTACCATATTGTAGTGGATGGGCCACAGAATGGCCCGGCGCTGTTGCCTTTGCACCACGGAACAGTCGGCCAAGGGTGGCGAATAGCGACAAGCCCGGGTGACGATCGACCGGGAGTGCCCAGAAGATGGGCTTTCGGCCCGATGGTATCGTTGTTGCGGATCGCCGACAGTCGTGAAGTACAACGTACCTCCTCACGGTGGCGCATGCCGATGACCAGCTCCTCGCTGACCAACAACCGATCCCAGGGCCCGCTGGCCCCCGCTGGGGAGATCGTACTCCCTCGGGCCAGCGATGCCGAACACCTACGGCGGCGGTCCGCCGCTCTCGCCGGTGGCCCGGTTCCTCGGCGCGTTGAAGCGCTTCAAGTGGCTGGTCCTGGCGGTGTTCCTTGTTGGAACGGCCGCGAGCTTTGTCGCAACCCGCCTGATGCCCCAGAATTTCCGGGTCGGCGTCACCCTCAACCTCTACAACCGTGGCGACGACGGCACCTCCCCGATCCAGGCTCCCCAGATGCTCTCCTCCCGCCAGTGGGAGGAGCTGCTCAAGACCGATGCGGTGCTCCGCCCGGTGGTGATCGAGCGGAAGCTCTACATCCGGGGGCCCTATGGCAGCGGCATCCTGCCGCCACCACTCGAGGGTCCGTGGGGACCCAACGCCGGGGCATTCGACTCGTTCCAGTGGACCGACAACAAGACGACCCCGGGTCGCTACAAGCTCGAGGTGGCAGGGAATGGCCGCAGCTGGACCCTGACCAACACACGGACCAGCCGGGTCGAGCGCGGCACCGACGGGCAGAACGTCGGCACGATCTTCGGGATGACCTGGACGCCGAAGGTCGGCGATCTCGCCGGCCAGACCATCGAGTTCGAACTCCTCACGCCCACCGAGGTAGCCGCGAAGCTGTTCAGCAACCTCGACGTGCAGATGGCGCCGATCGGCGCCCGGTTCATGCGGATCTTCCTCGAGGGGAGGAACCCGGATGGGATCGCCAGGACACTGAATACCGTTGCCGACCGGTTCGTGGCGACAGCCGCCTCGATCAAGCGCACCAATCTCAGTGCGGAATCGCACGTCCTCGATAGCCAGCTGGTGGCGTCCCGGGCACGGATGGACAAGGCCCAGGCCGACCTCCAGTCGTTCCGGATCCAGGCGATCACCCTCCCCAACGAGGGTGTCCCGATCGGGGCCGGCTCCCAGCAGACCCAGCCGGCGGTGGTCGGCGACTATCTCACGCAGCGCAAGAAGGTCGACTCACTCGCCCGTGAGCAGCAGGAGCTCAAGACCGCCCTGGCCAACGCCCAGAGCGGCGCCCTGGCGGTCGATCGTTTCATGGGCATCGGCGCGGTGTCGCACGCGCAGGAATTGTCGGGGGTGCTCCAGGATCTCTCCAAGGCGGAAGCCGAACGGCGCCGCCTGCTGGTCCGGTTCTACCCCACCCACGACAGCGTTCGCGCCGTCGACCAGCGGATCGCCGAGATCCGCAACGTGACGCTGCCGCAGTATGTCGACGCGGTGCTCGCGCGCCTCAAGCACGAGCAGGAGCAGATGGAGGGTCGGATCCGAACCGCCACCCGTGAGCTGCAGCAGATCCCCCAGCGCACCATCCAGGAAGAGGCGCTGAAGCGCGAGTTGGCGATCGCCGAGGCACAGTACAAGGACATCAGCAGTCGCACCGAATTGTCGAGGATGCAGGTGGCCGTGTCGCTGCCCGATGTGGGGATCCTCGACCGCGCCGTGCCGCCGGTCGAGCCGCAGAAGAACCGCGCCAAGTTCATCCTGATCCTCGGCACGCTCGGCTCGCTGGGCCTCGCCCTGGGTCTCGCCTTCCTGCTTGACCTGACCGACCGACGCTTCCGCTACTCCGACCAGATCACCTCGGAGCTGGGCCTCTCGATCCTCGGCGCCGTGCCGGAGATCCGTCGCGCCAAGGGTGCCACCGCCGCCGCCGAGGAGGCGTCGCAGGTGATCGAGGCGTTCCGATCGATCCGCCTCAACATGATGCACGTGGTCGGCGAGGGCTCGATCTGCTTCACGGTCTCGTCGCCGATGCCGGGCGACGGCAAGTCGCTGGTGTCATCGAACCTGGCGCTGTCGTTCGCGGAGGCCGGATTCAACACCCTGCTGGTCGATGGCGACACGCGCCGCGGCGAGCTGCACCGGATGTTCGGGCTCGATCGCCGGCCGGGACTGCTCGACCACCTTGCCGACGGCATCCCGATCGACCAGGCGATGCACCCCACCACCCACCCGCGCCTGACGGTGATCACCGGCGGCGCGCGGCATCGCAACGGCCCCGAGCTGCTCGGTTCCAACCGGATGCGGACGATGGTGGCGGCGCTCCGTGAGCGTTTCGATGTGGTGATCTTCGACTCGCCGCCGTTCGGGGCGGGCATCGACCCCTTCCTGCTCGGCACCCTGACCGGCAACCTGCTGATGGTGGTCCGTGTCGGCGAAACCGAGCGCGAGTTCACCGAGGCCAAGCTGCAGGTGCTCGACCAGTTGCCGGTGCGCGTCGTCGGCGCGATCCTCAACGACGTCCGCACCTCGATGCGCGAATACCGCTACTACTCGTACTCCTATGGCTACGGCAGCACCGACGAGGACGGCACCAGCAACGAGCCCGCTGGTGTCCCCGCGCCGACGCTTCCCGCCACGAGCGGGAGCGACACGAGCAACGGCTGAACTGTCGGGGGGGCCCTGCCGGTGAGACCGGCGGGGATCGCTACGCGGCGAGGGCCGCCGTGGCGGCGGCAAGCAGCAGCTCGGGGGTGTCGGCCGACTCGGCGCGCACCAGATCGATGCGGGGAGTGATCGCGGCGTCCACCGTCCGGATCGCTCCCCGCAGTCGCTCCGCCAGTCGCTCCGCGCCCGCCGCATCGGCACCATAGGCCAGGATCAGGTAGTGACCGGGGGAGAGGCAGCCCAGGGCGTCACCGGTGCGCCCCGACTGACGAATGGCGGCCGCTACCATCGCCTCGGGACCCGGCTCACACCCATCCAGGGTAAGGGTCACGCACGAAACCGGCAGCCCCGACCGACGCGCCAGTGCTCCCAGCTCCGCGGCACGGCGCTCGAGCAGGGAACCGGCGTAGAATCCGGTCGGGGCCGCGAGACCCTCGACACGATGATGCCGGTACGACGCGAGGAAGACCTGCAGCTTGGCGAGCAGGGCGCCACCGTCGAGCGGCTGTCCGAAGAATTCCCAGGCGCCAGCCTCTGCGGCTCGCAACCGCATCTGGCGACCCGAGGGACCGGCGGTGGTGAGAATCACGGGTAGGTCGGGCCCGATCACGCCGCTCGCCTTGAGCCGCGGCAACAGGTCGAGTGCCGAGGTGTCGGGAAGCTGGACATCCAGGATCAGGGCGTCGGGACGCTGGCGCTCGAGCAACTCCTCCAGCTGGGCGCCGGTGAACGCCCGAACCGTCTCGTGCCCTGCCGTCACGAGGAGCGTCTCGATCGATCGAGCGGTCCACTCATGATCGTTGATCACGAAGATCGGTCCGGCCCCGGATGATGCCATGGTGTCCCCAGATGAATGCGGATTCGTGGCGCTGACGCAACAATATTGCCGAGTGCCGGAGACGAGTATCGGTTCGGCATCGGCCAACCAGGAGTGACTCAACTGCTTCTGTTGCATGGACTTGCCACATCAGTAACCCGGCTGGAACCGCCGCTGGGTCACTCCTCCCGATCGCCAAGACGATGCAAGTGCTCTGCCGAGAACTGGACAACCATTGCCTCGAACCTCATCCTCATCTGGCGATCGACGCGGACCGCAACGGCAGCCTGTGCTTCAGCGCAACGGTGCTGTTGCGACACCGCAACACCTGGTATGGTGTGGTGGCAACAGCGGTGTTCCTGCCCCGTGGACCCTGCCCTGCAGCCATCCGGATCTCGGCCCACGAGTTGCGGTAGCATCCCGAGTATTGACGAACTCTCTCTTCTCTCATGGGGTTAGCCGTGTGGCATAAGCGTCTCATTCTCGGTCTGGGACTCCTGGTCGTCGCCCCGGTCGCGGCGGCACAGAATCCCGTCACGACCGGCGGGACGACGTCGGTCGACTCGCTCCTGACGATGTTGTCGGGCTCGCGTCGGGCCAAGATCACCAGGGCGCAGCTGGAGACCTCGCTGGCCGAGATCAACCGAGCGCTCGAGTCGTCGGCCTACAGCGGCGCGTTGCGGCAGGCCCGACAGGCCGAGGCCGACCTGATCCGCAAGCGCCTCGACGACGGCGACCTGTATCCCGGCGATGTGATCGCGGTCCAGGTGCTCGGCGACCCGCAGATGACCCAGTCGTACACCGTGACGCCCCGGCGAACCCTGCAGATCCCGGGGATCCCCGACGAGATCGATGTGAGTGGCCTGCTCCGCAGCGAGATCGAGGACTACCTCAACACCGTGATCGCCAAGTATGTCCGCAATCCGACCGTCTGGGCGGAGCCACTGCTGCGCGTCACGGTCTTCGGGGCGGTGGGACGTCCGGGCTATTTCATCGTGCCGGCGTCGATGCCACTCCCGGACATCATCATGAACTTCGCGGGCGGGCCGGCCCCCAATGCCGACCCGAAGCGGGGCGGCGTCTTCCGTGGTGACAAGGAGGTGCTCCCCGGCGCGGCGGTCGACGAGGCGATTCGGGAGGCCCGCTCGATCGATGCGCTGAACCTCCAGTCGGGTGACCGGATCGAGATGGGCGCCAAGCCCACCAGAAGCTTCCTCGGCAAGGCGTTCGCCGTGCTCGGTGGGGCCGCGTCGCTCACGTACATCCTGATCCGCATCTTCTAGACGGCGGACCATGCAGACCATGACCTCGTCGGACAAGGGCTTGCGATCGACCCGGACCTGGGCGCCAAGTGCCGCGGTGGACACCGTGGCACCCGCCCCGGCGCTGTCGCGCGAGGATACCGCCATCCGGATCCTCAACGTGATCGTGGCCCTGCTCGGCATCCTGATCACCCTGCCGCTCTGGATCGTGATCGCGATCGCGATCAAGGTCACGTCCCGCGGGCCGGTGTTCTATACCCAGACCCGGGTGGGCCTCGACGCTCGCGACCCCAATCCGGCTCGCCCCGACTCGCGGCGGGTGCAGGACCTGGGTGGCCGGCCGTTTGCGATCCTCAAGTTCCGGACGATGCAGCCCGACGCCGAGGTAGGCGGCCGGGCGGTCTGGGCCAGCACCGACGACGACCGGGTGACCCCGGTCGGCAAGTTCCTTCGGCGCAGCCGCCTCGATGAGCTGCCGCAGCTCCTCAACGTGCTGCGGGGCGACATGAACGTGGTCGGGCCTCGCCCCGAGCGACCCCAGCTGATCCAGGAACTGCGGACCCAGATTCCGGCCTATCAGCAGCGGCAGCGGGTTCGCCCCGGGATCACCGGGCACGCCCAGGTGCATCTCCAGTACGACACCTCGATCGACGACGTGCGCAAGAAGGTCCAGCACGACCTCGAGTACATCGCCCGCCGCAGCGTCTGGCAGGACCTGCTCATCATGCTCAAGACGCTGCCGGTGATGCTGTTCCGGAGGGGCGGGTGGTAGCACCCTCGGTGAGCGGCGAAGCCTCACCGCTCACCGTGCCGCGTCTGCTCTCGGTGGTCCGCTCCCCTCGGGTGAGCCTGCCGGCAGTGATCGCGCTGCTGAGCTTCGTGGTACTCTTCGCCGATCCGCTGCGCACCCTCGCTCGCGACTGGTGGAACAACCCCGACGCCGGCCACGGCCTGTTGCTGGTGCCGGTGGCCTTCTGGCTGGCCTGGCGCTCGGGACTGGTCACCGCGCGGCCACAGCCGCTGCTCGGCACGTGCGTGCTGGCCGGCGCGGTGCTGCTTCGCTGGGCGAGCGGCCTGGCCGCCGAGCTCTTCACCATGCGCTTCTCGACCTGGCTCACCCTGGTCGCCCTGGTGCTGTTCCTCGCGGGGTGGCGCCAGCTGCGCCACTGGTGGCTGCCGTTCGTGTTGCTGCTGCTGGCCATCCCGCTCCCCGGCGTGCTCACCAACGCCATGGCGATTCCGCTGCAGTTCAAGGCCTCGCAGCTCGGCACCGCGCTGATCCGCTGGAGAGGCATCCCGGTGCAGACCAGCGGCAACGTGATCCTGATCCCCGGGCAGCGGCTGTTCGTCGCCGAGGCCTGCTCCGGCCTCCGCTCGCTCACGGCCCTGATCTCGCTCGGCGTGATGGTCGGCGGGATCTACCTGCGCAGCTGGACCGGTCGTGGGATCCTGCTTGCGCTCACCATCCCGATCGCGGTGGTGGTCAACTCGATCCGGATCTTCTTCACCGCCTTCCTGATGCACTTCGTCGACCCGGCGCTGGGCCGTGGCTTCATGCACACCAGCGAGGGTTGGGCGCTGTTCGTCGGGGCGCTGGGTCTCGTTGCCCTCGCCGCGATGCTGATCCGGCTGGTCGAACGCCGGGTCGTTCGGGGGGCCCATGCGTAGGCGTCTGCTCTGGGTGCCCGCCGGCATGCTGTCGCTCGGGGCCATCATCAACCTGTCGTTCATCTCGGGTCGGGTGCATCCGATGCCGCTGGTGACCTCGCTCGACTCACTGCCGAGGGTGATCGCGGGGCTCGAGGGGACCGACGTGCCGATCTCCGAGGACGAGCAGCGGCTTGCGGGGATGAGCTCGTTCGTCCTCCGCAGCTTCGCGCCCCCGGGTGGGGTGCCGACGTTCTCGGTCTACGTGGGGTACTACGAGCAGCAGCGCCAGGGGAAGTCGATCCACTCGCCGCGCAACTGCCTGCCGGGCGCCGGCTGGGAGCCGGTCGGCTTCCAGCCCCGGTCGCTGGAGACCAGCCTCGGCACCGTCACCGTCAACCGCTACCACCTCGTCAAGCAGGGCGACCAGTCAATCGTTTATTACTGGTACCAGGGGCGCGGCCGAGTCGCGCACGACGAGTACCGGGTCAAGTACGAACTGCTGCGCGATGCAGCCTTGCTGGGTCGCACCGAGGAGGCGCTGGTGCGGATCTGGGTGCCGGTGCAGGACGGCAACATCGCTGCGGCCGACTCGATTGCGACCGCGGTGAGCCGCCGAATGGTCACGGCCACCGCGGCGGTGCTGCCGCCGCGGTAGCCGTGTGCGAGCGACGCCGGATCGAGGGGCTGCTACTGCCCCACGACCAGGCCGGCCTTCCGCTCGCCACCCTTCCCCATCGTGCCCCGCGATGCCGCCCAGCTCCGGATCCCCAGCCAGGCCGACACGATGATCATCAACGCCGTCATGAACAGGGTCTTGAACGACGCGGAATCAAATCTCGACCGCTGGTTGACCTGGACCATCCGCCGCACCTGGAGCGCATCGAGGCCGAACAGCATGCCACTCGCCAACAGGATCAGGGTGCACAGCAGCGCCCCGATCGCCACGGCCCGGATCGCACCACCCTGCCCCAGCAGCGCGGCGACCAGGGCGATCAGCACCAGCCCCATCAGCACGGGCAGCATCCCGCCCAGCAGGGCGCCGAGGAAGCCGACCCGCCAGCGCGGATCATCGAAGGCGAAGGGCCAGTTGTTGGAGAAGATCTCGAGGAAGGGATTGACGATCAGCAACAGCAACACAGGGTACAGCGCAGCAAGCAGGGTGCGCTGGCGTTCGGTCAGCTCAAGCCCGAATCCGGACATGCGGGAGACTCCGTGAAGATGTCGGAGAGTGGGTGCCGGGAGATGCTCTCGCAAGATACCCACCGGGCAGGATTGACGAAATGAGCGCACCGGCGACCCGGGGGCGTGTGGTGCACCTCCTCAACTCGACCGCGGTCGGAGGAGCCGAGATGGTCGTCCTCCGACTCGGCCGAGAATTGCAAGCCCTGGGCTGGCAGGTCGAGGTGCTGACCCTGCGCGGCGAGGGCGAGCTGTCGACCGCGTTCGCCGCAGCCGACATCGCGGTGCACGATCTCGGGGTGCCGAGTCAGGGAGGGGTCTTCGCCATGCGAAGGGCGCTCAGCGCCTGGCTCGGGCGCGGCGCCCCCACGGTCCTCCACACCCACAACGTCTCACCGCTGGTGGCGGCCGCGCTGGCCACGCCGGCCGGCCGCAGTTTTCGCCTGATCCATACCAAGCATGGCCGGGCTCGGGCGCGCAATCTCCGGGGTCGCCTGCTCACCCGGTGGGCGGCACGGCGAGCCGACGCCATCGTCGCGGTCTCGCGCGATGCCGCCGAACGCGCGGTGTCGCGTGAGGGATTCCCCGCGCCCCGGGTGCAGCTGATCTACAACGGCATCGATGCGGAGGCGATCGCCCCCCGGCAGGGCGCGTGGCAACGCCGCCTGGTGGTGGCAGCACGACTCGAGCCTGTGAAGCGCCTCGACGTGCTGCTCCACGCGCTGGCCGCGCTGCGCCGGAACGATCGCGACCTGACGCTCACCATCGTCGGCGACGGGTCCGAACGAGTCGGCCTGGAGCGCCTCAGCGCCGAACTGGGGCTCGGAGCAGCGGTGCGGTTCACCGGATGGCGCGAGGATGTTGGCGCCGAGCTGCGCGCCGCCGATTGCTTCGTGCTCCCTTCACGATCGGAGGGGCTCTCGATGACGGTGCTCGAGGCCATGGCCACCGCTCTGCCCGTGGTGGCCACCCGGGTGGGTGGCAATCCCGAGGTGATCGCGGAGGGAGTCACCGGCTTGCTGGTGCCACACTCCGACCCCGGGGCGCTGGCCACCGCCATCGCGACGGTGATCGACGACCCGGCCCGCGCCGCGGCGATGGGCGCCGCCGGTCGCGAGCGGGTGCTGGCCCGGTTCTCGCTCCGTGGGATGGCGGACTCCTATCACCGCCTCTACCTGGCTCGCTGATGCGCATCCTGTTGTTCACCAACCTCCACCCGACGCCATGGCACCCAGGCCGTGCCGTCTTCAACGCCAATCTCGTGGCGGGGCTTCGCGCCGCCGGCCACGAGGTGCGGGTGGTGGTGCCGGTGGATTGGCGGGAGCAGCGCGGTTCCCCGCGAGCGGCAGTGCCCGAAGCCAGCTTCCTGCCCTGGTTCCACCCACCGCTGGTGCGCCGCGACCTGTGGCATCACTGGATGTGGCTGTCGCTTGGTGGTGCGCTGCGCCGCGAGGCACGGACATTTGACCCCGACATCGTGATCGGCGGCTGGGTGCATCCCGACGGAGCCGTGGCCCTCCGACTGGCCCGCCACCTGGGTTGCCCCGGGGTGGTCCTGGCCGGCGGCTCCGACCTGCTGCGGCTCACTCGCTCACCCCGTCGCCGGGCCGAGATCGTCCGGGTGCTGCGCAGCGCCGATGCCATCCTCACCCACGGACGCCACCTGCGCGAGGCCGCGCTGGAGCTCGAGGCCCCGGCCGACCGCACCGTGGCCTTCTATCGCGGGGTCGATCACCGGCGCTTCACGCCGGGACCCGCCCTCACGGCCCGCCTGCGGCTCGGGCTGTCGCCCGACGCGCGACTGTTGCTCAGCGTGGGCAACCTGGTCGAGGTGAAGGGTCACGATGTCCTGGTCGAGGCCCTCGGGCACGAGGCCCTGCGCGGGCTCGACTGGCAATGGAACCATCTGGGGGAGGGTCCGGCCCGCTCATCGCTGCTGCGGCAGGCCGAGGCACTCGGCATCGCCGATCGGATCCGGCTGTTTGGGCGCGTGGCCCACGACGCCCTTCCCGATTGGTACCGGGCCGCCGATCTGCAGGTGCTCCCGTCACGATCCGAGGGCGTCCCCAACGTGCTGATGGAGGGACTCGCCTGTGGCCTCCCGTTTATCGCCTCGGCAGTCGGTGGGGTGCCCGAGATCGCCGAATCGGCGTCGTGGTGTGTCCCTCCTGAGGATCCGGAGGCACTCGCCCTGGCGATCCGGGCTGCGCTCACCGATCCCCCGGCCGTGACCAGGGCGGCCCCGTCGTGCGAGGAAGGGCTCACCACGGTGATGGCGACCCTCAACGATGCCCTGGCGAGGGCGGCGTGATCGCACTGCCTCGCCACGCCGAGCTCTGGCTCCCGGGGGTGGTACGCACCGCGATGCGCCGCGATGCCGTGCCGGTGCGTCACGTCTGGCTGCTGATCACCGATCACTATGAGCCGTACTGGCGCGGTGCCGATCCCCGGACGGCCGCGTCCCGCGTGCAACGATGGGCGGAGCAGTGGCCGGCGATCGCCGCGCGTCACGCCGATTCCGATGGTCGTCCCCCGAGATATTCCTTCTTTTATCCGGAGGAGGAATACGACGCGTCGCTGCTCGATCGGCTCGCCGCGATGCGCGACGCCGGGATCGCCGATGTCGAGGTGCACCTGCATCACGACGGCGAGGGTGAGCGCGACTTCCGTGACCGGATCGGCCGGTTCGTCGACACCCTGCGCGAGCGACACGGCCTGCTCCGCGAGCGTGAGGGCCGGGCGGCGTGGTGCTTCATCCACGGCAACTGGGCGCTGGACAACTCGCATCCCGATGGCCGATACTGCGGGTTGAACAACGAGCTGACGATCCTCGAAGAGTTGGGCTGCGTTGCCGATTTCACCCTGCCGGCGGCCCCGTCGCCGTGCCAGACCCGGATCGTCAACACCATCTATCGGGCCATCGACGACCCGACGAAGCCGCGCTCGCACGATGGCGGCGTGCCGGTGCGGCTCGGTGCCGGCAACGGCCCGGGGCTGCTCATGGTCCAGGGGCCGCTCACTGTGCGTCGTCACCAACGGCGCCGCTGGCTGCCCGGGGTGGAGTGCGGCGAACTGACCCGCGTCGATCCGCCGACCCGGCACCGGATCGACCGCTGGCTGGCCGTGGCCCCGCGGATCGGGGAGCACTGTTTCGTGAAGCTGCACACCCACGGCGCCCAGGAGGATACCGCCGAGGCGCTGCTGGGCGGCGGACTGGATCGGTTGTTCACCGAGACGCGCCGGGGATGTGAGGCGCGCGGGATGTCACTGGGATTCCTGTCGGCATGGGAGGCCGTGGAGATGATCGAGGGGCTGGCCCGCGGCGAGGATCGCATGGCGGTGGCGGCGTGAGCGGCCCGCGGCGCCGGATGCGACGCCCCCCGCCGGGCCCGGACGGGGAATCGGCGGCAACGGTCGAGCACGTCACCCGACTGCTGGGGGCCGCCCCCGCGGCGAGCACACCGCACCGGCGCCGGAAGCAGCGCTTCTCGCTCACCGAGGTGAGCCCGGCGATTCGGTCGCTGGCCTTCCTGTTCGGCATCTTCCTCTCCTACGCGGTGCTCCGGATCCAGGAGCTCTATCCTGTCCTGGCCGTGCCCAAGCTGCCCTTCGTGATGGCCGTCACGGTCGCCCTGGGCGCGGTCGCCTCGGTGCCGTTCCAGGGCTGGGCCCAGCTCTGGAACGTGATCCCACCGGCGCGGTGGCAGGTGTTGCTCGTGGCACTGGGCCTGCTGACAGCCCCGATCGGCATCTGGATGTCGGGCGCCATCCACTACTACCTCTTCACCTACAGCGTCTCGGTCATCGTCTTCCTGGCCACGGTCGTGTTCCTGCGTGACCGCCAGGCGATGGCCACGACGCTCTGGGTCCTGCTCACCACCTGTGCGGTGGTGGCGACCTACACCCTCTCCGATCGCGCCAAGACCATCGGGCATACTGATCGTGTCAAGCTCGGCGTGTCGCTCGATCCCAACGACCTCGCGATGTTGCTGGTGGCGATGACCCCGCTGGCGATCTACATGGCCCAGCGCAAGGGCGCCCGGAGCATCGGCTGGACGGTGGTCGCCGTGATCACGGCGCTGGCCATCGTCCCCACCCAATCACGCGGGGCAATCCTCGGCCTCGGGGCCGTGGCGCTGACGCTCATCGCCCTGGGCCGGTCCGGCTGGAAGCGGGCCCTCTATCTCTTCGCCACGGCTGCGGTGGCCCTCAGCATCTTCACCCTCGCCTCCGCGATCGGCGCCGATCGACTCAGCAACTTCTCCGACTATTCCGGCGGTGAGAGCCGGACGGCAATCTGGAAGCGCGGCCTGGTCTGGATGAGCTGGCGCCCCTGGGGCTACGGCATGGACAACTTCCCGATCTTCTTCGGCTGGATGAACGGCCGCGATCGTGCGGCGCACAACTCCTTCATCCAGATCGGGGTGGAGCTCGGCCTGCTCGGCCTGCTCGCCTTCGTGATGCTGTGGCTCCATACCGCGCGGAACCTGTTGCGCCAGCGCCGCCATGCCCTCTCGCTGCGCAACACGGTCCGAGGGGGCCGCCAGGGAGGCCTCACTGGCGACGATGGTGCTGGCATCGATGGCCGGCACGGCCACCTGCGGCTTCTTCCTCTCCAAGGCCTACGCCGGGATCACCCTCTTCATCCAGGGCCTCGGGCTCGCCACCATCCTCGGCTATCCATTCCGGGAGCTCCAGACGCCGTCATCGCCCACGCAGGATCCGACCGCGGCGGACGGGCGACCAACACGGACGGGGCGGCGGGGCCGACCACCGCGCGGCGCGGGGCGATGATCTCCCGCGCTGCCGGGATGGCGTCGCTGACGCTGCTGGCGGCGGCGCCGCGTGCGATCAACCAAACCGACTTCGCCTGGTGGCCCGGTCCGGTGGCCACGTCGCCGACTGGCCGTGAGCCCACCCTCGCCTGGACGCCGGCGCGACAGGCCACTTGGCAACACATGTGGGCGGTCCAGCACCCGCTCGCGCGCGTGGCCCGGGACCACTGTGGAGAGGCCACCCGGGGAAAGCCCCGCTACGGTGATCGCGGGTTGTGGTGCACCTGGGTCTTCCAGGTCACGGGGGATTCGAGCGAGCGGCCGGGCGGCGTGGCGACAAGCCAGGCGCGGCCTGGTCAACGGCCCGGCCTCGGCCAACGATGTCCGCGAGAACTTCCTCGAGAATGTCATCATCTTCGACTGGCTTCGACCGATCCTCTCGCAGGCGGAGCGCGACTCGGTCGTGGCGGGACTCAATCGCTGGGCCGAGTACGCCCTCGGCATCAACACCAAGCGGTATCAGGGTGGCTTCTCGTACGCCGACAGCGATGCGCTGGTGGGCTACTACTTCGGTGTTGCCGCCACCGACCTCGCCACCCGCGGCCTGCCCGGGCACCGCGATTGGCTGACCGCCACCGCTGCCGAGGGGGCCAATCTCCCGGTGGGCGGACTCACCCCGACCGCCGCCGACCGATCCACAGTCCGCAACGCACTCCACCAGTACCTTCTCGGACCGGGCGCAGGAGGGCAGTGGTTCGAGAGCAGCGGCTACAACACCGGCACGGTCAGCCTGATGGCCATGGGCTACGGCGCGCTCGCCCCTGCAGTTAGCGACGGAGCCCTCGACGACTTCCATGCCTTCCTCGAGGACGCCGGAACGGCCGCGCCGTGGCGGTACACGCCAGACCTCGACCAGCCGGTGCAATGGGGCGACGACGAGCATCCCCGCGACCTTCGCGGCCGGCTCTTCAAGCACGTGACCATGCTCTCCCTCCTGGCGGGGGTGCTCGGCGACTCTCCGGGCGGTCGCTCCGCGCAGGGCCTGCTGCAGGCGTTCTATGCCCGATACGGCTCAACCGGCGGGTACGGCACCGCCGAGCCCTGGCCCAGGGCGCTCCTCTTCTGGGATCCCTGGCAGCCAGCACGCCACTGCCCCCAACGAATCGACCTGGCGGTTCAATCCGCGGCATGGGACACCTGCTGGTCCGGCAGGGAAAGACCTCGTGTCGGTGCTGATGCCACCGTGGACCGGCGCCCACCACGAGGTCGAGTTCCTGGCGCACCTTCCAGCTGTACCGCAACGGCGGCTGGGCCCTGACCCAGCCGATCGGTTATGGCGGTGCCTCGGTGCGAGGCGATGGAGCCAACGCCGGCCTGGTTGCCGGCCTCTCGAGCATGGCACGAAGGGTGTCGATCGCGTCGAACACGGTGACGACTGGTGGGCACTGACGGCGTCGACCGGTGGCCCGCGCTACGGCAGTGGATACTATGCGTCACCACCGGCGTTTCTCGGCAAGTGGCAACGGACGGTCGTCTATTTTCGTCGCGAGGGCGTCGACTACCTGGTGACCCGGGACAGCCTCGCGATCACCGATCCCCGTTCCCTGCCCCGCTTCGACCGCTACCGGGCGGCGGATCGGGATGCCATCGAGCATGCCGCTGGGCTGTTCCAATGGGTTGTGCACGCACCGGTTGCGCCGCAGTCGGTCGCCGGGCGACCGAATGGCTGACAACGGGCGGGCAGCCAGCGATCGTGCAGCGTGCCAGCGGACCGGCGGAGCGGACCATCATCCTCGATGAGCGTGAGCTCTACGACTCGTACCACGTGCAGCAGTCGGAGCGTCACTGGCAGGCCAGGCTCGTCGCCGACTTCCAGGGCGGCGCGCTGACCACCACTCACGTGATCACCGTGGGTCGCCGCTCCCCGGTGACGACCTCAGTGTCGGGCGACACCCTCGTCGTGGGTCGCACCAGGCTCGTCTTCGCCCCGACTGGCCTCGCGGTGGACGGCTGAGGGCTCCTCCTCGCGGAACTGTTCCGCGGCACCGAGATGGGCCAGGGTGTCGGTGTCGTCGGCCGTCCGCTGCCGAACCACCCGCGCCGGCACCCCGACCACCGTCGACCAGGCCGGGACGTCCTTCACCACCACGGCGTTGGCCCCGATCCGCGCCCCATCGCCGATCCGCACCGGCCCGAGGATCTTCGCACCCGCCCCGATGAAGATGTCGTTGCCCAGCACCGGTGAGGCGCCCCGGTCAGCGCCGATCGTGACCTGGTGCTCCACGTAGATGTTGTTGCCGCCGCGGACCAGTCGGTTGATCACGACGCCGTCGGCGTGGACCAGGATGAATCCCGTGCCGAACTCTGCGCCCCGGCCGATGTAGCAGTTGCAGAAGATCCCGTTGATCCGGTTGGCGATCAGCTCGAGGGGGGTGAGGCGCATCCGCCGGGACCATTGCATCACACGGTACCAGACCATGGAGAAGGTGCCATCGGTGAACAGCAACCGCAGGAGGGTCCGCCCTCCCCGATCCACCCCATAGCACCACCTGGCCTTGAGCCGCAGGTCGGTGTCGAGCTCTCGCCACAGCCCCACGTGCCCTCCCGGTTCGGGTCTACCGAGGAGAACAGCCAAATCGGTGCCAAACCGGACGTTGCGCCCTCCCAGAGACCCGCCAACCTTTCGGTGACCGGGGCACGGCGTTTGCGACCCGATCCCCCGAGCCGAATCCCCGCTGTCGAAGGAGCCCGACCCATGGCCACCCCGGTCCTGCTGCTGGAGTTCAACGAACTCTCCCCCACCCTGATGGCCACCTTCATGGCGCAGGGGCACCTCCCGAACTTCAAGCGGCTGCACGATGAAGCGCTGGTCTGGACCACCGACGCCGGGGAGGCACAGGAGAACCTCGAGCCCTGGATCCAGTGGGTCACCGTTCACACCGGACTCGCCTTCGACGAGCACAAGGTCTTCCTGCTCGGCGATGGCCCCAAGTGCACCAAGCCGCGGCTCTGGGACATCCTCTCCGAGCAGGGACGCCGGAACTGGATCTGCGGATCGATGAACACCGCCTATCGCGACGGTTTCTCGGGCCGCCTCCTTCCCGATCCGTGGACCGTCGGGGCCAAGGCCCACCCGCGTGGCGAGTTCGATCCGTTCCTCAAGTTCGTGACCGTGATGGTCCAGGAGCACACCAATGCCTCGGCCCCGGTGACCCGGGCGGACCAGGTGGCGTTCCTCAAGTGGATGGCAAGCCATGGACTGAGCGCCGACACGCTGGCGTACACAGTCAGGCTGCTGGCCACCGAGAAGCTCACCGGCAAGTTCCGGTGGCGGCGTGCGATCGTGCTCGACCGGCTCCTCTGGGATGTCTTCCGGCACTACTTTCGGCTGGAGCGCCCCGACTTCGCGACGTTCTTCCTGAACAGCACGGCGCACTTCCAGCATCTGCACTGGCGCAACATGGATCCCGAGCCCTTCCAGGTGAAGCCGACCTCGCGCGAGCAGGCGGAGTACCAGGACGCGGTGCTCTACGGATACCAGCAGATGGATCGGATCGTCGGCCAGGCGCTCGACCTCGCCGGCGACACCCACGCCATCGTGTTCTCCTCCGCGCTCGGCCAGCAGCCCTGCCTCAAGTACGAGGACCAGGGTGGCAAGGTCTTCTATCGCCCCAAGACGTTCCGCGACTTCACCACCTGGGCCGGGCTCACCATGCCCCACGAGATCCAGCCGGTGATGTCGGAGGAGTTCCACCTGATCTTCGAGTCGGATGCCGACGCCGAGGCTGCCGAGCGGCAGCTCCGTACGGTGCAGCTCGACGGCAGGCCGGCCCTCCGGGTCCACCGGGAGGGCAGCGACATCATGACAGGGTGCGGGATCTACGACCGGATCACCGGCGACCCCGAACTCACCGCAGCGGGCTCAGCCCCGAGACGGTTCCTGGACCTCTTCTATATGGCCGACGGCCTCAAGAGCGGCATGCATCATCCCGACGGCATCTTCTGGATCCGTCGGCTCGACCGACGCCATCGGGTTCACGAGGAGCGGGTCCCGCTCACCGACGTGGCGCCGACCCTGCTCGCCCTGCAGGATGTCGATGCCGCGCCAGTGGATGCCCGGCAATGTCCTCCCCGGAGTCCTCGACGAGGCGCCCGTTGCGGCCAGTTGAGGGGCGTTGACCGACCGCCCTGACTCCGCCGGGTCGCCCAGTCCGGCCGGGCTGGGGACCAACACCGCCTGGAATGCCGCCGACCTCTCGGTCGGCACGATCACCGCCATCGTCAACTCGGTGGTGGTGGCTCGGGCCCTGGGACCGAACATTCTTGGTCGGTACCAGTTCATTCTCTGGGCAGCGAGCATCGTCTCGGTGCTCACGATGTACGGCCTGCCGGTCACCGCCAACCGCTACATCGCCCGCTACCTCGCCACTGGTCGAAGCGACCTGGCCGGCACGGTCGTCGCCCGCACGCTTCGCTACCAGGCGATGTTCGCCGCCATCGCGCTGGCAGCAGGGGCCCTCTTCGCCCTGACCCGTGCTCCCGCCGAGCGACCGGTCGTGGCGCTGATCTTCCTCTCCCTGGCCCCGGCGCTGCTGATGGCGGTCCCGACCGGCGTCAGCTCGATCGATGAACGCTTCTCGCGCAACGTGATCCCGTCGATGTGCGCCGAGATCGGTGGCTCGATCGGGATCGTGACGGTGGCACTCACCGGCGGAGGGCTCGTCGAGCTCGCCGCAGTGATGCTCGCCAGCCGCACGCTCGACGCATTGCTCCGCTACAGCCTGGCCTGGCCGCGGTTGCGCGAGCTCCTCTCGGCCCGGGCGCCCGAACTCCCCGCCGGCGACTGGCGCGAGTTCCGCCAGATGATCTGGCAGAGCGTGATCACACAGCTGCTGATGTTCGTGGTCTGGGATCGCAGCGAGATCCTCTTCCTCGAGCGACTCTCCACCCCCGAGCAGCTGGCGTTCTTCTCGGTGTCGTTCGGCCTGATCGCTCGGCTCAGGATGATCCCGACCGCCGCAGTCCGGGCCCAGACACCACGGATCCTCAAGCATCACGGCGTCGCCCCCGAGGCGGCCCGCGGGACCACCATCAGCGCGATGCGCCAGCAATTGGTCCTGGCAATTCCAGGCCACCTGCTCGCGATCGCCTTCGCCAGCGACGCCGTGGGCCTCCTCTACGGCGAACGCTACCTCGCAGCGATTCCGGTGATGATGGTCCTCGCGGCACTCAGCCTCCCCGGTGCCGTGGCCCGACCGATCGAAGCGCTGCTGACCGCCGTCGATGGTCGACGCAGCATCCTGCGACTGACCGCCATCACGGCGGTCTTCACCCTGGTGGCCGATTATGTGCTGATCGGGCAGTTCGATGCGATGGGTGCCGGCGCGGCCAACGGTCTCGTGTCGCTCACCCAGGCGCTGCTGCTGGGTGCCTTCGCCTGGCGGGTCGCCCATCTTCGCTTCGGCCAGCTCCGGCCCTGGGGGCTGCTGCTGCTGGGGATCGTCTCGGTTGGCGCCGCCCGCCTCGCGACCCTCCACGGGCCGCATCTGCTGAACCTGGTCCTGGGAGGAACGATCGCGGTCACCCTCTATGGCCTCGGACTCTGGCGCGGCCCCTTCCTGTCGACCTACGAGAAGCGGCGCCTGGCCGATGGGATCATGACCGCACGCCAGACACTGATGGCGACCCTGCGCCGATGAACGCCGACATCGCCACACCTGCTCCTGCTCACCACGCACTATCCCCCCTCGACGGCGGCCGGCGCCAGGCGCCACCGACAACCTCACCCGCGCGTTTCGGACGCGGGGTGGCAGTCTCGGTGATCACCTGCGGCGAACCCGACGCGCAAGCGGGCCACGGCGAGGCTCGGAGAGCCGGTCCTTCGGCCCGTGCCCGGGCCACCGCTTGCGGCACGGGCTGCGCATCCGGCAACCACCGCGCCGCCAGGCGAAGGTCGAGTGGACGGATCGTGCCGCTGCTGCGCAGACAGTACCGCGCCAGTTCGCGTGCTTCCCCGATCTCTGGCGTGAGGCCCAGCCGAGCACTGGCGGCCACCCGGAGGCGCAGCCGTGGCACCATGTACCCGTCAGTGCTCTACAGCACCGCCCCACCGATGACCGCGCATCGAGGCCGCGCTGTGATCAGCGCGACATGCCGGCCCGCTTCCGTGGCTCGCCGACATTCCGGGATCCCTGGACCGAGCCGGGAAGTGTGGCTCTGCGGTGGACCGGCACGGTCTGCGGCCCCGCTCGCCGGTCGACTTGTCCGGCGGGTGACCCGCACCGCCGATGGCCTCGTGGCCGTCTCGGGAGGTATCGCCGATTGGCTGGCAGGCTTCCGGAGTCAGGAGGCCTGCCTCCGCCCTGAACGGTATCCCCGACGACCTGCTCGACGCGCCCCCAGTGCGAATTGGATCAGGGCGTGCTCCGATATATCGGCGAATTCTATCTCGGCCCGCGACCCCGGGCCGCTCCTGGCAACCCTGGGACGGCTCAGGACTGCAGGCCAAATCCCTCCGGGCTTCCGGCTCGAATTCATCGGCGATGTTGCGCATGGCAGTCGGCCGTCCCACCCAGCGATCCTCGAAGAGTGCGGCCTCGCCGACCTCGCCGAGCTGCGACCCCGGGTACCCCACGACCGAGGCGCTCGATCAGATCCGGAGCGCCGGGGCATTGCTGCTGCTCGCCCAGGGCCAGCCCCACCAGATCCCCAACAAGCTCTACGAGTACCTCGGCGTCCGGCGACCGATCCTCGCCGTGGTCGACCACGGTGGGGAATCCCATCGCTTGCTCCAGCGGGCCGGCAGGGATGACTTCATCCTGACCGAACGAAGCACCCCCAGCGAGTGGGACAAGGTGATCGAAGCGGCCGTCACGGCCTCACTGGAGCCAGGCGAGATAGGCGACGGCGCCCCCCTCGAGGAGCTGCGGACCAGCCGACAACTCTCCCTGGTCGTTGCGGCATGTCAAAGACTACTGGAGAACAGAAAAGTGTTGCCCTGACGCAACACCGTGGCGCTGCTCCATCGACACGGTCGCCAAGTTGCGCTTGAGCCACACCAACACAAGCTATTGTACCACAACGAGTTACAGCAACGGCGCCGACTGGTCCTGTTTGTGCACACCTCTTGCGATAACGGTATACCGACACTTTATCACCCTCAGCGTCAGGATCTTGCTCATGCTCAACAAGCTGCGGATTCCCGTGGCGGCCCTTGCCCTCTCCGCCGTGGCCATCGCCGCCACGCCGGGCCAGGCCTCCGCCGTTGCACCGCCCCCCACCTGTACCGTCTCCGGCAGCGTGCTGCTCGGCTTCGGTGGCTATTTCTCGGGGTGCTACACCTCGTTCAGCGTCGCCCGCTTCTTCGAGAACGCCGGCGACGTGAGCACCATGAACTACTTCACCGGCGTCCCGACCCGGGATGCCGTGACCAACGCCCCGACGCCGGGCGGTACGATGCTGTTCAACAACGACTGCGGCAGCTCCGGCGCCAACGCGACCACCGGTGTGTTCTGCACCCCGGTCCAGATGCAGACCTTCGGCTGGGGCGTTGACAACGAGCTGGTCTTCGGACTCAACAACGTCTCCAACAACACGTGGCTCTACTCGGGCATCGATCCGAGCCGCAACGATCCGCCGGCACCGGCTGGCGTCCAGAACTGGCTCTGGCAGATCAACGGCGGCACCTGGGACGGCTGGTACCTGTTCGGCTGGGAAGACAAGAATTCGGGGTGCACGATCGGTTCGTCGACGACCGGCAGCAACGTCCTTGACGGCACTACGCTCGATGCGGCGTTCCTCGGGTCGAACGTGGTTAACTGCTCGCACCGGAACACCGGCAACCTCGCGGACAACGACTACAACGACTTCTATGTCCTCGTGCAGCCGTACACCGATCCGGGCCAGCAGATCGTCCCGGAGCCGATGACGATGACCCTGCTGGCCACTGGCCTGCTGGGCATGGGTGGCGCCTCGGTGGTTCGGCGTCGCCGGAATCGCTAGACCGACACTGACCTGAGGGGTCTCATGAAGACGGGGGTGACCGATTGGTCACCCCCGTTCTTCGTTCTGGCCATTCCCCGCGCCCACGCAGGGCGCGTCCCGATCACGGATCGGGTTTCACTCGTGATCCGGCGGTGGCATCGTTGTCCGGTGTCTCGCCCTGGTCCTGAAGCGCCTGCCGCACCCGTGCCATCAGCGCGGCGTTGAGCTGGATGTTGCCGCGATCGACCCAGGCCAGGAAGTCGCCCAGATCATATCGGCCATTCTTGTTGCCAGCCGCATCGAGGATCGCCAGCTGATCGCTGGTGAGGCCGCTCCCCTGGAAGAGGGCACTCGCGGCCTGACGAGGATCCGGAGAGGTCACGTTGACCACCTCGACCGAGTCGATGAAGACCGCGAGGAATCCGGGGTCGGCCACCAACCGTACCACGATCGAGTCGACATGCATTCCGCCGGCCAGGCCACCGAGGCTGCGCGACCAGCGGAGCATGCCCGGGAAGCCTCCGGACCAGCTCTCGAGATGGATCCAGTTCGAGCTGGTGGTTGCCGTCCAATTGCCGATCGGTGCGCCGGCGCCGACCCCCTGCACCAGGACCGAATCGGAACCGATGCTGGTCAGCTGCCCGCCCATCCGCAACTGCTTCTGGCGGCTGCCATGCCGGGCGATCGCGATCGTGCCGCCCTTGCCGTCGCTGCTCACCACCAGCGAGTCGATGACCCGGGCGGTGAGGGCACCGGCGCGAACCGTGATGGTGTCGACGTAGGTCCCGGGGGCAAGGCCGCCCAGCTGCCGCTGCCAACGCACGGTCCCCGGCCCCATGCCACTGGCGCCTTGCATCGTGATCCAGCCATGACTGGCGGCGGCATACCACGTGGTGGTCGTTGCACCGGCGCCGGTCAGCATCACCTCGGCCTGATCGGCCACGGTGCCGGTGCCGGCCACCACGTTGGCACGACGGGAGGTGGGTGACACGGCCAGGGCCAGCGGGGTGGACGCGGTGACGGTCAGGGTATCGATCAGGAAGGCCGGTGAACCGGCGGCGCCGGGAATCGTCACGGTGATCGTGTCGATAAATCGGCCCGGGGCCAGTCCAGCGATGATCCTGTTCCAGTGCAGCTTCCCGGAGCCGGTGCCCTCGGTTGTCGCCAGGGCGAGCCAGCCGGCCGAATGCGCCGCCGTCCAGCGTGCCGTGGCGGCATCCGCACCTGTCAGCACGATAGTGGCCGAGTCCTGTGGCGCGGAACCATAGAGTTCGCCGGTGGCGCTCCGCGATGGCGGACTGAGCGTGAGCGTGACCGCAATCGTCGGGGCGGTGACCACCAGCGAGTCGATCACCGTCGCCGGCGAACCCGCCGCGCCGCTCGACGCGATGCGAACGGTGTCGACATACACTCCCGGCACCAGTCCGGTGGGGTTCCGGCTCCACCGCACGGCACCGCTTCCGGTCCCCGAGCCGGTGAGCAGGGTCAGCCAACTGCGCGAATGTGTGGCAGTCCACGTGGTGCCGGTGGCACCGGCCCCCGTCAGCGAGACGAATGCCTGGTCACCCGGCGCACCGCCTCCCTGGACCACCGAGGCGCGCCGCGACCCGGGCTGCACCGAGAGGGTGAGTGCCGTGGGTGCCGGCGAGACCACCAGGGTGTCGATGATCCGCGCCGGCGATCCGGCGGCCGAGGCGGTCACCATGATCGTGTCGACATACGTGCCTGCGGGGAGGCCACCGGCATCACGGTCCCAACGCACCTTGCCGCTGCCCGCCCCACTCGTCGTGGTGACCCTGGTCCAGGGATGCCGCGCGCTGGCGTTCCATCCCACCGACCAGGAATTGGTGCCCGACATTGTCACGGTGGCTGAGTCCGGCGGTGCAGCGCCCTCCTCGACCACGCTGGTTCGCCGCGATGCGGGCGACAGGGCCATCGTGGCCGGCACCGCTGGGGCTGTCACCTCCAGCGTGTCGATCAGCATCGCCGGCGAGCCCGAGGCCCCCGAGGCGCTCACGGTGATCGTGTCGACGTGCATCCCCACCGCCAGGCCGGTGGCGTTGCGGGTCCAGGCCACCGTACCACTCCCGGTGCCGGCTCCGGTCGTGAGGGTGGTCCAGCTCTTCCGTCGGCTCGCGGTCCACGTCGCCGAGGCCGCATCGGTGCCTGCGAGCCCCACAGCGGCCTGGCCCGACGGCGCGAATCCACCCTGGACGACCGAGGCATGCCGGGACGTCGGCGACACGGTGAGAACCAGGCTCTCCGAGACGGCGCTCCCTGGCGCCTGCACCAGCCCCCAGCCGGTGGCCGAGTCCCATCCCGGCGAGGAGATGTCCTGGGCGCCGTCGCGCAGGGCATCGCGAACCTGGGTGGCCGACCAGGTCGGATGCTGCTGGATCAGCAGCGCCGCGACACCCGCCACATGCGGGGCGGCCATCGAGGTGCCGTCCATCGTCGCGGTCCCGCCGCCGGGCACCGTGCTCACGATGCTCATCCCGGGCGCGGCCAGCCACATTTGAGGCCCGATGTCGGAGAAGTAGGCCACCGCATTCGATGACGTGAGCGCCCCGACGGCAACCGCATGGTCATAGACTGCCGGATAGGTGATCGGTCCACCGCTGTTGTTGCCCGCGGCAGCCACCACCAGCACGCCGGCATTGCTTGCGTTGGTGATCGCGTCCTGGTAGGCCTGGAGCGCGACCCCCGAGGCGATGCTCATGTTGACGACCCGGATGCCATGGCCGACAGCCCAATCGATCGCTGCGATCTGGTTCGAGCTCCATGAGGCACAGTTGCCGTTGATGATCTCGAACACCTTGAGGGCATACAGTTCCACGCCCGGAGCCACCCCGACGATACCGGTACCATTCTGCAGCGCTGCCATCGTGCCCGCCACATGGGTTCCGTGACCCCCGCAAGCGGCGACGTTGTCGTTCCACGCCGACGGCGAGTTGCTCCCCGAGGTGAAGTCGTAGCCACCCGCCACGTGGAGGTCCGGGTGCGACGGGTCGATGCCGCTGTCGACGATGCCGACCTTGACGCCGGCACCGGTGAACCCGGCCGCCCACGCGGCCGGCGCACCGACGCGCTCCACCCCCCAGGGGATGGCATCGCTGCGAGCCACCGCAAGGGCTGCGGCGGCCGGGGCGGTGCGCGGGGCGGCCGCATCGTGGTCGCTCAGGTAGGTGAGCACATCGGGTTCGACCGAGACGACCATCGAGTCCGCGACGAGCGCGGCGAGCCGGGCCGAATCCACGGTGGCGAAGAGGAGCCCGAATCGGAGCGCCCGGCCGTGGGATCGCGTGCCGTAATCACGCTCGAGGCGATGGGAGATCCGCTGGGCATCCTCGGGCGTGATCAGCAGGGCACCCGGGGCCATCAACGCGGGCTGGGCCGAGGTCCGGACCCGGATCAGGACCCGCTCGGCTGGACCAGTCGGCGGGCCCCCCTGAGCCCCGAGGATGCAAGGCACCAGCAGGCCGAGGCAGGCCGTGCCAATTCCGAGACGCCACCAGGACCCTTGGGACAAGCTCAACATCAACCGCTCCGTTCCACCGCATGTTGCCCGAAATGGGCCCAGCCACGGCAACAGGACCCGAGACCGGACCCAACCTTCGCCCGATCCTGGGCGGGATCACCCCCAAAGCGAACAATTAGCATGCCAAGGTAACTGGCACCCACCACAAAGACGCTAAACAACGACCTGACAGCGAGTTAGCGCACTGAGGCATCCACCGACTGGCTACTTTATGGACAGTGAGGAGTTGTCAATTCGCTGCGGGGCCAGAAACTCGACCCATGGTGCAACAGAGGGCCGGAATGCCGCCCCGATCTCGGCCGATACCCCCTGATGGCGCCGCAGCATCCCGGGGTCGGCGGCATAGGCGGCGAGCGCCCGTTCCAGCCCAGCTGCCGTGTCGACGACGAAGCCGTTCCGGCCGTCCTCGACCCAGTCGCCGACCTGCCCCACCGGCGTGGTCACCACCGCGAGTCCCGAGAGGACCGCCTCCATCACCGGGAGCGGTCCTCCCTCCATCGTCGAGGCGCAGACATAGACGTCGGCATCCGTCAGCCACGCCTCGTAGGCCGCACGACTCGAGAATCGCGGCCGGCCCCAATGAAAGTCGCAGCTCAGTCCCGGGCGGCTGGCGCACCGCGCCGCCAGCCGCCGGAGCGCGGGGATGTTCTTGCGCCGACGACGCACGCCGAGTCCGGCCAGCTGCCTCAGCGACAGGCGGTGGTGACTGTCGACCACGTATCCGGACCAGTGCCGCAGTCGACCGAACACGCGCCCCCAGGAATGGTGGGGATCGAGGTTGGTGGTGGCGACTGCTTTGATCGATCGCCCTTCCCTGCGATCTTGGGCGGGGTGCAGGTGCCGCCAGCGTGACGGCCAGGTCGGGGTTCTGGGCGCATCCAGCCCGTACCCCCGGGCGACTGCCTCTCGGAGCTCGCGGCTGATCACCGAGACCCGGTCAACGGCATCGAGCCAGTGAAGCGGGCGAAGCGGCCAGCGTGGCCAGTCGGCCCGGTTCTCGAAATGGGAGATCTCCTGGGGATCGTGGATCGTGGTCACGACCCGCGGCGCGAACCGATGCAGGTCGCGACCCGGCTTGACCATGCCTGACCAACTCAGGTAGAGCACGTCGGCACTGGTGGGCTCGGCAAACCACCGGTCGGCACGGATCACTTCAACCTCGATGCCCACGCCCGAGAGGGCATCGCGCAGGCCCAGCCCGATGTCCTCCAACGCCCAACCGTCGATGTTGAAGAGGTAGATGACTCGCATCGATCCCGCCTCCGTGGACCCCTCCGGCCCTGCCGGGCCGCTGGTCACCATCATCATCCCGATGCGCAACGAGGAGCAGTGGATCCGTCCCTGCCTCGACTCCGTCCTTGCCAATCGCGTGCCGAACGGCGACCTCGAGGTGCTCGTCCTCGACGGCGACAGCAGCGACGAATCGGCGAAGGTGGTGGGAGCGCTCGCGGCGTCCGATCCGCGAGTTCGCCTGATCCACAACCCGGAGCGTCTCCAGGCGGCGGCCTTCAACCGGGGACTCGCCGAGGCACGCGGGGAATACCTCGTCCGGATGGACGCCCACACCCTCTATGCCCCCGACTATGTGGCCGAGTGCGTCCGGTTGCTCGACGAGACCGGGGCCGCGGGTGTCGGTGGCGTGCAGCGGGCCGCCGGCAGCACGCCCATCGGCGAGGCGATCGCCGCGGCAGTCTCGAGTCGATTCGCCGCCGGCGACGCAAAGTACCGCCATGCGTCCCGACCGGCGTGGGTCGACACCGTCTATCTCGGCGCCTGGCGCACGGAGACACTGCGCGCGGTGGGTGGCATGAACCCCGACTGGGCCGTGAACGAAGACTACGAGATGAACATCCGCCTCCGCGCCGCGGGCGGCAGGATGTACCTCTCGCCAACGATCCAGTCGACCTACTTCGTGCGGGCGTCGCTGCCTCGCCTCGCGCGACAGTACTTCCGCTACGGCTTCTGGAAGGTGCGCACGCTGGTGCAGCATCCAGCTTCGGTGCGCTGGCGCCAACTGGTGGCCCCGGCCTTCGTCCTCTCCCTGCTGGCCACGCCACTGCTGGTGCATTGGCTCGGCACCCTCGGTCTGGTCCACTTGGTGGCCTATGCGGTCGCCAACCTGGTCGCCAGCATGGCCACGGCATTCCGCCACGGTTGGCGCCACCTGCCGATCCTGCCCGTGGTCTTCCTGCTGATCCACCTCAGCTGGGGCACCGGCTTCCTGCTCGGACTCGGCTACTGGCCATTCCATGAGCACCGGGTCGCCACGCCCTGACGGGAGCCGGCTGGTGCGGTGGGGACCACTCGTCGTCGCCATCGCTGCCACCCTGCTCCTGTGGCTGGTGGTCGATCGTTGGTGGCCATTGCTGCCGCTCGGCTACGGGCCACGGTGGCCGTGGCTCGCCCTCCCGCTGGTACCGCTGCTGGCGGGTGGCCGCTGGCGCCAGCGGCTGCTCGCAGCCGGTGCCACCGCGGTGGTGGTCGGCTGGGCACTCGTCGGCGTGCGCCTGCACCTGCCGCCCGCCCGGGCTGGCCGCGCCGCCACCCTCAGGGTCATTGCCTTCAACGCCGCGACCCGGCTCCCGGCCGTCGAGGCACTACTCCAGATGGCACGGCGCGCCGATCCCGATCTCGTGGTGGTGGTGGAGTGCCCCAGGGCGGCGGGGCGACTCACCCTCACGGGCTTCCGGCAGACCGCCGCAGGCGAGGTCTGTGTCTGGTCACGACGCGGCGGCGACCCGGTCCTCGAGTCGGCGCCGCGCGACCCGGCGGTGATCGGCTGGAGCGGCACCATCGCGCGGCTCGACCTTCCCGGCGCCGACGTCGGGCCGATCGGCGTGGTCCACCTTCGTAGCGTGCGCAACGAACTGGAGCAGTTTCGCGACCTCTCTGCGCTCTTCGGTGAAGCCGACTCGATGGAGGCGAGGCGATCGAAGCGGATTGCCGGATCGCGTCAGGCCAGCGCCTGGTTCAGCACCATGGCACCGCGGCCGACGATCATCCTCGGCGACTTCAACCTGGTGGTGGAATCGTCACGCTTCCGTGCCGACTGGGGCAACTGGCAGGATGCCTTCGAGGAGATCGGCGCGGGCACCGGCTACACCTGGCATTCGCGTTGGTACGGGCTCAGGATTGACCACCTGCTCCACGATCGCGATTGGCGCACCATCGGCTTCGAGGTCGGGCCGGACCTCGGCTCGGATCATCGACCGATCATCGTCACGCTGGCACGGCGGGAATGAGCGATCCGTTGGTTCAGTGCACCACGGCGGTCCGGTAGCCGCCAGTGCTGCGCAGCGCGTAGCTGCCCCGCTGGGCCGCTCCGGTCACCGACACCCGATACTGACTCGACCGGCTGATGTCGCCGACGCGAAACCGCGCCACTGTACCGGTGCGAATCGTCCCGGTGAGCACCACGTCGGCGGTTCCACCCGACGCCTGCCCGAATCCGTTGTACGGCGAGGCGGCAACGACGCTGTCGACCGACGGGCCCGTGATATGGAGTTGCACGGCGCCATCATCACTGTTTGGAGTCGTCAGCTCAACCGTCAGCCAGCCCGGGGTGCCGGGCTGCACGTCGGATGCACCAGTGGGACTCCCACCGCAGGCGGCGAGGAGCAGAATCGCGGGAATCGCGAACACCGGCCATTTTCCATTGCCAGCCAGACGTCGGGAGAGCTTGAAGGTGTAGGTCATCTGGTCCCGTCACCGTGAACAGTTGGAGCGGAAAGCGCGGCGGCATCCGCCAGCTACTGTACACTTTTGGCAATCTGGGTGCCAACCAGACATGGGCCCGGACTATCCACGCCAACGTCAAGTCTTACAATGCTTTAGCGGCTTTCTTGTCAGCCGTGCCAAAATGAACACTTCGGCCAAACTGTTGGCTTTCTAGACGGGTTGTATGAACGACTGCCCCAACTCACCGCAGGGCGCGAGTGCCTGGCTGCTGCTCGCATGGCTCCTGGCGACCGCGTGGCTCACCCTGCGTCCCGAACCAGCGGCGGCGTGGGCGGCAGCCCAATCACCCTGGAGTTGCGTGGCCTGCGGTCAGGCCGGCGGGGCGGACCTGTTTCTCAACGTTGCGCTCTTTACACCGCTCGGTTGGCTGCTGGCCCGGCGCGGTGGGCGCCTGCGCAGCGCCCTGCTGCTTGGCTTCGGCCTCTCGCTGGCCATCGAGATCACCCAGGGAGCCCTTATTCCCGGCCGGGATGCCGCACTCGGCGACCTGCTCGCCAACGGAACGGGTACCGGCCTGGGGTGGTGGCTGGCGAGCTGCACCGCGAGTGGGAGGTGGCCACGGATCCGGCGATGGCTGCCTGGCGTGGCACTGCTCGCCTTCGCGGCAGCCCTGACCGCCTCGGGTGTCCTGCTCGGGCCCGACTGGCAAGGGCCGGCGCCGCTCAGACTGGTCGAGCCCCCGGCATTCGAGGGTCGGCCGCTCTATGCCGGGGGTGTGGGGGGGCTCCGTGTCCACGCTGCCGACAGTACCGGCCAGGTCCTCGCCGAGGTCGCCCTCGAATGGGTCGCTCCCGATACCGGGGTGCTGACACCGATCCTGCGACTGGAAGACGCCAACGGCTGGCCGCTCCTTGCCGTCGACCGCCGTGGCAACCGGCTGGCGATCGAGGCACGCACCCTCGCCACCCGACTGCGGCTTCGGACCCCGACCTGGTCGGTGATGGTACCGCCCGGCACCCGGACCAGCGATCCGCTCCTCCTCGCCCTGCACCTCGGCCACGGTGCGGCTCGGCTCGACCTGATCGGCCCATCGGCAATGACAGGGCTGGTCGAACCGCTGGGGGCCCAGCACGGTTGGCTCTTGCTCAACCCGTTCGCGCCCACCAGTGGCCGGACTCCTTGGCTCGCCTGGACAGTGGCCTGGCTCGCTGCCTGGGGCCTGGTGCTGGGCGTCGCCACCCGGATGCAGCGACGGCGACTCGCCTGGGGGCTCGCCGCCGTCGTGGTCCTGCTGGTGGTCGCCCGGCTGTTCCAGGCACCGACCACTGCGATCGAACTGCTCGGGTTCGTTGCCGGATGGCTCGCCGGGGTCAGTTCAGCACGATTTCGCCGGCCACCGGCCGGGGCCTGAGGAACCACGCACCGGTGCCATCGGGCACCAGTACCCCTCGGGTCGTGATCCCCCGTCCGGGGGCGAAATTGCCGTGGGGCGCCTGGAACAGCGAGTCGATGACCACGCGGGCCGTGTCGGTTCCGTCGGTGATGCGCACCACGAAATCGCGCCCCACCGTGGCCGTGTCGGCGATGGTGGCGGCGGAGACCTTGACCAGGGCCGCATCGAGTGCGCCCGCCTGGGCGGTGGCGATCTCCGGAACCGTCACGTCGGTCACCGCCGGCGGCTGACTGACTCCCACCGTGAGCACCACCCCGCCCAGCAGCACCGGCTGGCCCTGATCACTTCCGGTCCGGCCGAACACGATCACCGAATCGCCCACATTGTTGCCGTTGCGCCCGGGTCGGTGCTGTGCGGCAGTGATCCGGAGGTTGGTGGTGCCATCGGTCACGAACATCGCCGAGTCGGCGAAGAACTGCAGCGCCGACGTCACGATGCCATGGATGAACACTGGCCGTCCGGGGGCGGCCGCCCGGGTGTCGCCCAACGAGAGTGTCGCATATCCAATCAGGAGGCCGGCGGCGCCGTTCAATGAGTCGGCCCGGACATGAAAGGGCACATCATTGCCCGCCACGGCCTGAAGTGTATCGCCAAGCTGACCAGCGACCACGCGGTAGCGATAGCGGCCGATGGGAATGCTGGTGAAGCCCGCAATGCCGTTGGCATTGGTCTTGGACACCAGCACGGTGTCGATACCGCCGTCGTCGAAGATCGCGATCCGGAGGCCGTTGATCACCGTGTCGAACGCCGTGACGGTGCCGGTCCCATCGCGATCGAGCAGCGCATTGACCTGGAGCGTGCCGACGCCGAGCGACGGCAGGCCAAGGTCGCTGCCGGCGTTGGAGCAGGCGGCGAGGCCGAGTACCATCGCGGCGGTGGGGATGAAGGAACGGGGCATCGTCAGTTCTCCACGCGGAGGCCGAAGCGGATCGTGCGCGGCGCGGTTCGACGCGAGAGCAGCTGGCCAAAGTGGTCGTTGAGGACGAGCGGCAGCACCATGTTGCCGCTGGCGTCGGTGGTGATCGCCCCCGAGGGATCGACCAGTACCGCGGCACGATCGACATAGCCGATCGCGCTGGCAGCCAGGTTGAAGGCATCCACCGTGAGCATCACCAGCCGATCACCGCCGACCGGCAGTCGCACGCCGGCCTCGAGATCAATGGCCTGCACCGCCTTGGACCGGCAGCTGTTCCGGGCGGCGAGCCCACCTGACCCGACATCGCACCCAGCACCGCCCAGCAGTGCGGCGACGCCACCGACGCTGCCCAGCCCGACCGGGTCGTTGGTGCTCGCACCATCGCCATTGACATCGACCCCCGGTGCGTAGCCCGGGGTGAACGGCAGCCCGCTCCGCCAGCGCCATCGGGCACCGAGGTGAAGGGCGCCGTTGCCTGGCGAATCGTAGTTTGCCCGGATCACGACTCGGTGCGGCACGTCGAGGTCGGAACGACCGTCGCTCCAACCCCCGGTCACGTCGCCGGTCGGATCAGTGGCGACGACCCGGTTGGCCGGATTGGCACTGAGGCGGCCGACCATGTTGTCGTCGGTGCGCGACCAGGTGTAGCTGGCCACCACGCCGAGCCCGGAGCTGGCGTGGCGTTCGAGGGTGACCGTGGCGTACCGCTGTTCGGCATACCCGGTCGACGTGAGTCCCCAGACGTGGTCGAACCCGCCAACGCGTCGGTTGCTGCCCGGCACCGGGGCAATCAGTGCCCCGAACTGCTCGAGTTCACCCCAGATCGCCATCCCGTCGGCGGTGTGCGCAAACGGACTGGTGGGACGGTTGATATCATCGCGGCGCAACAGGTAGTCGGTGTGATCGAATCCGCCACTCACGCTCAGGATCGTGCCCGGCGCCAGTGCATGCGAGATCCCACCGGCCAGCACGAAGGTCCGTGGCGCCCTCACCTGCGTGCCGTAGAAGGTGACGGCCGTGCCGGTCACGGCATCGGCAGGATCCGGCGCGGCCGGCCAGCCGATGGTGCCGCTGGCCCGGGTCACCGTCACGCTGCCGTCGTAGCGAGCCGCCTCGGCGAGGGCCGCGAGATCGTGCCGCCCCGGCACCAGCGCGCTGGCAAGGTGCACCACGGTGCGGCCACGGCCACTGGGATCCCATCGAACACCGAGCCGGGGCCCCACCCCCGAGCTCCGATTCCGGGGAACCACGCTCGAGAACAAGCCGAAGGCGTTGGCCACCGCCGGATTCACGGTCACCGCGTTCTGGGGCAGGAACTCGGCCTGGAATCGGATCCCGACATCGAAGCGCACCTTCGGGGTCACCTGCCAGGCATCCTGGGCGAAGATCGACACCTCCGGCACGCTCAGGTCGGGCGCGGCATTGCTCGCCGCCGCGGAGACCCACGTGCCGGAGCCGGCGCCGAAATCATCGAGCGAGCCGAACGTTGCCTGTCCTGCTCCATCGACCAGCCAGTCGTAGCGCAGCTTGCGGAGCGACACGCCGGCCCCGACGCTGATCAGGTGATCCCCCGACGGCATCAGCAGCGTCTCATGAAGATCGAACGTTGTCGTCCGGAACTCGCCGGGCAGGGTTGCATCGCCGCCGATCGCCGCGCCCTCACTGGTGAGGATCGCCCCGGGGAGCGACGGTCCCGTCCAGTCCCGGCTGGAATGCTGCAGTCCGATCCGGGTGACACTGCGGTACTCCTCGCCCCAGAACTCGGCCGTCACTGCCGCCGAGAGGTCCTTGGCGTCGAGGGCACTCCCGGCGCCGTTGGCGAGGGTGGAGGTGACCAGCGGATTGTCCTCCGTCCACGAGGCGCCACTCACCCGCGCCGTGACACGCGACGTGGAGCTCGGCCTGAACGCGACCTGCCCCGATCCGGTGAATCCCTCCCAGGTGCGCACCGCCGGTGCGGTCCACGCGGCGGCATCGAGCGAGGGCCGGGCCGCAGCAATCGCCTCGGCGACCCCAGCGGTGGTGAACGGGTCCGGCGAGGGAAGCGCCAAGCGACGGTAGTCAGCCCGAATCGCCCACGACGAGCTGTCGCGGCCAATCGGGCCCGAGGCGGAGAAACCGCCCTCGATCGAATTGCCCGACGAGTCGGCGGGGTTGTCCGCCGCCGCCGCGGCAAGGGTGGCCCCGGACCAGTCCAGCCAGGGCCGGATTGTGGTGCGACGCGCTCGCGAAGTGGTGGTCAGCTCGACCAGTGCACCGGAGGCAGCCGGCAGACCGGCGTCGAGCCTGAAGCGGCTGAACCGTGCCTGGTCGATCCCGTCGCGGGCAAAGCTCGGGGCGCTGGCGACCTCGCCCGGGAACCCGGGATGCCGCAACAGCAACTGCTCGATCCCGTCGACCACCAGGCGAGATTCACTGGCAGGAAGGCCATTCGCGGCGAGGAACCCGGCATCGAGACCCTGACCACCCCGGCTCACGGCCGATAAGTCGCGCGACAGGTCGAGCGCATCGCGTCGGTGATCCAGCCGTCCGAGCGCCTCGCCATCGATCACCGTTCCCGCCTCGGCCGGACCGGCCGCCCCGATCCAGCGATCCAGCACCGTGGTGATCGGCGGAGGACGGCGGGGAATCTCGAAGCCGGCGCTCAGCCGCTCGCCGGCCACCACCCGAATCCCGTGATACCGCACCGGCTGGAAACCGAGTTGTTCAACCAGCAGCACGTACTCGCCCGGCCGGATGTCATCGATCGTGAACAGTCCCTCGGGGTCCGCCTCGACCAGTGCCAGATTGGAGCCGTCGCGCATCAGCGTGACTGTCGCATCGGGCACGGCAATGCCGCGGTCGTCGAGCACCCGACCAGTGATCGCGCCAGCGGTGGGCGACTGCGCCTCCAGCGGCGCGGCGGGGTGGATCAGCAGCGCCGCCAGCAGCGGCACGGCGATCCGAACGGGCAATGGAGTACGAATCGTGACCATGGGGCACCAGGAACGGGGGAGTCGGGACAGTTGATCACCGACGACGGTGCAGGAGGGGTGCCACGGTGGATTCCGGATCGTGGCGGCGAGGGTTGGACCCGGTCCGCACCCGCCGCCGCATGGTCGATTCGCCTCGGTGTGGCGTTCACGCCACACCGGTCCCCGAAGCTCGGATCCGGGCTAACTTCCCCGGGTGTCCCGCCTGAGCTTTCGTGGCCGCCTCCTCGTTGTCCTGCTGACCGTGAGCGTGATCCCGGTCGGCCTTGTCACGCTGGTCGGGGTGACGGCCGTGCGGCTGGTGCCCGATCTTCGGCCCGGCGGCACCGTCCCCGAAGTGGAGCGCGTCGGCGAAACCGCCAGTCGTCTGGTGATCTCGCTGGAGGGGGTGCCGCTCGCCCCGGCGAGCGAGCAGGCCGAGCGGGAGCACCAGCAGGCGGTCTCCAGCCTGCTCGAGCGCTACAAGAACGCCCAGGGGCTCGTGCGCAATACCATCAGTGGACTGCCCTTTGTGCTCGCCGCGGTGGCGCTGGTCCTGCTCGCCCTGGTCGCGGCGCTGGTCAGCGTGCTCTCGCGCCAGCTCGCCGCCCCGCTCGACGAGGTGGTCGACTGGACGGGGCGTATCGAGCGCCGAGAGCCGTTGCCGAGCGAACCCGAGAGCCAGCGGGGCATCCCCGAGTTTGCCGCGCTCCGCAATGCACTGCGCGACCTGGCCCGGTCGCTCGAGCATGGGCGCCAGGCCGAGTTGGAGGCGGAGCGGCTGCGAACCTTCGGCGAGGTTGCACGTCGCGTGGCCCACGAGATGAAGAATCCCCTCACGCCGATCCGCCTCGCGGTGCTGCAGCTCCGCCGGGCCGACCTGCCCGGTGCGGAGGAGCCACTCGAGGTGATCGCGACCGAATCGGCACGCCTGGAGGCGATGGCCCGCGAGTTCGCCGAACTGGGACGGCTGCCCGAGACGATCCCCACGCCGGTCGACATGCGCGAGCTGCTGGAGGAGATGCTCCGGGCCGCCGTGCCGGAGACGATGCAGCGTCAATTCGAATGCGAGACCGAGTCGCTGGTCGTCGAGGCCCAGTATGATCCGTTGCGGCGCGCCTTCAGCAACCTCTTCCGCAACGCCGTGGAGGCTTGCGCGGGCGATGGCTCGGTCCGGGTCGCGCTGGTGCGCGACGCGGAAGGCCTGCTGGTCACCATTGCCGACACCGGACCCGGGATCCCGGTTGACAAGCGCGAGCGCATCTTCCAGCCCTACTTCACCGACAAGCGCGATGGCACCGGTCTGGGCCTCGCGATCGTCCGCCAGACCATCGAGCAACACGGCGGCAACATCACCGTGACCGACACGCCCGGCGGCGGCGCCACCTTTCTCGTTCGGCTACCGGCATGAGCACACGCATCCTGATCATCGACGACGAGGCGAACATCCGGCGGATGGTGGGCGCCCTCCTGAAGTCCGAGGGCTTCGAGGTGGAGGAGGCCGCCAATGGCAATGCGGCCCTGCTCGCGCTTCCCGAGGTTCGCCCGGACCTGATCCTGCTCGACCTGATGATGCCACCGGGCCCCGACGGACTGGCCACGCTCGAGCAGATCCGGACCACCGATGCCGACATCCCGGTGATCATGATGAGCGGCAAGGCGCAGCTCGCCGACGCGGTGCGGGCGGTGCAGATGGGCGCCTTCCAGTTCCTCGAGAAGCCGCTGGCACCCGAGTCGCTGCTGGTGGCGGTGCGCTCCGCCGAGAAGCTGGTGCACACCCAGGCCGAGAACCGTGCCCTGAAGGCCCAGCTGGGACCGCAACCCGACCTGATCGGCACGAGCGCGGCGATGGACCACGTGCGCCAGCTGATCGACCAGGTGGCGGCGACCGATGCCCGAGTGCTGATCCTCGGCGACTCCGGCACCGGCAAGGAACTGGTCGCCACGGCGATCCACCGTCGGGGCGCCCGGGCCAAGGGACCGTTCGTGTCGGTCAACTGCGCGGCGATTCCGCGCGACCTGGTCGAGAGCGAGATGTTCGGTCACGAGCGCGGCGCCTTCACCGGCGCCACCGACCGGCGGATCGGGCGCTTCGAGCTGGCCGACGGCGGCACCCTCTTCCTCGACGAGGTCGGCGACCTCCAGCTCGAGGCCCAGGCCAAGCTGCTGCGGGTGCTGGAGACCGGCGAGATCCAGCGGATCGGCGCCGAGCGGACCCGGCAGGTCGACATCCGCGTCCTCGCGGCAACCAACCGGCAGCTCGAGGATGCGGTCGCCAACGGCACGTTCCGCGAGGACCTCTACTTCCGGCTCAACGTCTTCCCGGTCGCCCTGCCCGCGTTGCGCGACCGGATCGAGGATCTCCCCGACCTGGTGCGGCATCTCGCGGCGCGGCTCCGCCCCCGCCGGCCGCCCCGCTTCACCGACGAGGCGCTGGCCACCCTGGCGCGCCACGGCTGGCCCGGCAACGTGCGGGAGCTGGCGAACATCGTCGAGCGACTCACCATCATCGGCGGCGACGAGATCACCGCCGACCTGGTGCCGCGGGTGCTCACCCGGCTCCCGGGCGTCGTGGCCGAATCGCCGACACGAGCCACGGCCGCCGCGGATTCGCGGCCGCTCACCGACCGACTCGACGACTATGAACGGGACCAGATCAGCGGCGCGCTCGAGGCTGCGACCGGCAACATCGCCGAGGCCGCCCGCATGCTGCAGACCGATCGCGGCAATCTCTATCGACGGATGCGACGCCTCGGCATCCGGGGGGGAAGCGAATGATCGAGCACCGGCACCGGCGTGCCCTGGTGATGACGGGACTGCTGTTGGGAGGGGCGCTCGTCACGGCGCCGCTCGCCGGCCAGGACCCCACCGGCGTGACCCTCGACTTCGGCGAGCGGGCACCGACGGCGGTTTCCGACGGGCCGATCCCCGACAGCGTGCTCGCCATCGCCCTCGACCGGTTCAACGCACCGGGGACCACCAGGATCTATCGCGGTGGCGGCCTGATCAACGCCGCGGTGAACGGCGACCTCGGTGTCTACGACGGGGTGGTCCGGGTCAGTAGCGTGATCGATGGCGACGTGGTCGTGATCAACGGCTCGCTTCGGCTCAATGCCACCGCACGCGTGACCGGCACCATCACCGTGCTCGGTGGCCGCTTCTTCGCCGACAGCGGGGCCACCTACCGCCGGCCGGTCACCGAGTATCGCGAACGCGCCGCGGTGATCCAGGCCAGCGACCTCCGGCTGGTGGCCGCCGAGCCGCCCCCCACACTCCGCGACCTGGCTGGCCAGCTGTCGACCACGATTGGAGCGGTCACGATCACCCCACATCTGGCGTTTGGCGTCTACAACCGGGTCGAGGGCCTGCCAATCCGCGTCGGCGGGCGCGCCGGCTGGCCGATCGATCCGTCCAGCCGCCTCGACCTGGCGGCCGACGCGATCGTGCGCACCAGCAGCGCCCAGGGCGACAGCCGCAGCCGGCTGGGCTGGATCACGAGCGCCACCTACCGCCGGGGAACGGGTGACCAGCTGGTGCTCGGCGTGGAGGCAAGCCGTCAGATGCTGGCGACCGCCGACCAGCCACTGTCGCCCGACGAGTCGAGTCTCAGTGCCCTGATCTTCCGCCGAGACCGTCGCGACTGGTTCGACGCACGATCGCTGCGTTTCACTGGCCAGTGGAGATTCCGCCCGACGCTCACGGCCGACGCCTCCCTCGGCGTGGCACGCGAACGAAGCGTGACCGCCTCGGAGGCCTTCTCGATCCTCCGCAACAACGACGCATGGCGGCCCAACCCGCTGATCGACGACGGCCGCTTCACCACCATCGCGCTCGGCTCCACACTCGACACTCGTGACCAGGCATCGCATCCGACCGAGGGCTGGTTCGCCCGCGGCAGCGTGCGCCGGACCACCAGTGGCGACCTCACGCCGGTGCTCCTCCCCGAGCAGGTGCGCGACCCACTGCCCAGCGACGGCTATGAAACCTGGGAGATGCGACTCGACGTGCGACGCTACCAGCGCCTCGACCCCCGATACAGCATCCACGCCCGACTGTTGGTGGACGGCTGGATCGGCGGCGATCCACTCACCATCCAGCGCCGACAGTCGCTCGGCGGCGACGACTTCCTGCCGGGCTACCCGTTCAAGGCGGTACGCTGCGATCCGAGGCGTCGCCCCGATCCCGCCACGCCATCGCTCTGCGACCGGCAGGTGATGGTGCAGGCCGAGTTGCGGCGCCACACCAGCCTTCGGCTGGGTAGTCGGGTCGGACCCTACGCCATCGGCATCGACGGTGCCGATCTCCTGGTCTTCACCGACTGGGGCAGTGCCTGGATTGCTGGCGACGGACCCGGTCAGGTGCCCGCCAATCGGCTGCAGTCGATCCGGGAGTGGCGCGGTGACGTGGGTGTGGGGATCGATGCCGGCTGGTTCGGCGCCTACCTGGCGCGGGCCGTGACCGACGACGAGCCCCTCCGACTCTCCATTCGGCTCTCTCGACGGTTCTGAGCCGGGTCGTGCGCCGGGTCCTCCTCCTGCTCGCCGTCGTGCTCGCCGGCGCCGCCCCCGCGGCGTCGGCGCAGACCGGCGCGCGCGTGGAGGTCGGGGTCAACGCATCGAACCGTGAGCCCCAACCGCGAATCCGCAACCTGATGGCGGAGGAACGCTGGCGCGAGGCACTCGACGATGCCTTCCGGATCTCGCTCACCTGGCAGGTCGATCGCTACCGGGTCCGCTCGTTGTGGTTCCCGGCCAAGGAGTCGCGCAACGAATTCACCATCGTCATCCGGCGCGAGCCGCTGCTCGGTCAGTACTACATCACCTACTTCGCTCCCGACGGGTCGTCGAAGGAATTCACCTTCACGACCTTCGATGCCTTCGTGCTGCGACTCGAGCAGCCGCTCCCGATCACCGGCATGGCCCCTCGCAACCGGGGCGAGTACTACTATGCCGCCACGCTCAAGGTCTCGGCACTCGACGACGAGCAGTTCGCCGAGATGCAGCGCTTCATCGGCGACGGTGGCCGCTCCGGGCGAGACAACGGCATCTCCACCTGGCTGCTCAAGCTGGTGGGACTGCCCTTCCAGGCCTTCAGCGAGCGGAGCGAGCGGTTCACCGTGCCGTGAGGCAGTGAGTCCTGGGGGATGAGTCCTGAGCGGGTTGCCCCATGGCCTGCACACACAACGGGCCGGCGTCCCAGTGGGAGCCGGCCCGGAGGACTCTCAGGACGCAGGACTCATGACCCATGCCTCGGCGGGCGCAGTGCCGCCAGCGCCGCATCGCCGTAGAACAACCGGATGTACTTCTGCTGGGAGGGCGAGAGTCGGCGGATCGCCCACGACAGGTGCACGAAGTGCGGCTCCGTCGGAACGGTGTGCGGCGTCATGCCGCACTCCACCGGGAGCCGATTGCCCTTGCGGGTGTTGCAGCTCGAGCACGCCGTCACGACGTTGGTCCACTCGTTGGTGCCGCCGCGCGACTGGGGCACCACATGGTCGCGGGTGAGACACTCGCGGTGCCGCAGCTGGTGATGGGGTCGATCACAGTACTGGCAGGTGTAGCCGTCGCGGGCAAAGAGGAAGGTGTTGGTGACCTGGCGACGGAAGCGGCGGGGGACGTGCACGAACCGGATGAGACGGATGATGGCCGGGCGCGGCACCCGCATTCGCATGCTGCGTATCGGTTCCCCGCTGTCGGCCTCGACGATCTCCGCCTTCCCCTCGATGACGAGGCGCAGGGCCCGTCGCGTGGGGACCATCGTGAGCGGTTCGAATGAGGCGTTGAGGGCGAGGCAGCGCACCCGGAGACTCCAGTCGGGGTTACCTACGGATACCCGGGAATGCTCCCGGATTCAAGGGGTTCGCCGGAGCGTGTGGAGCGGGGCGGTTCGGGGAGTGCTCTCAGGGATTGGGGGCACTGCGCGGCTCCCTGGTCGCGACCAAACCGGCGTCACGGCCTGGGCGAAGCGACCAAACAAGCCACTTCGTACCCCCAATCCCTGAGCCACACTCGTCGGGCGATGGTCGAACGAGCGACGGGGTGCGCAGCGGGTTCTTCGGTCGCGGCGCCACCAGCTGGGACTTTCCCGGGGCGCGACCGGGTACCCGCGCAGCACCCGGTCGCTCGTTCACGAGTGACTCCGCCGCCCCACAGCCCTAGGAGCGTGGCAGCGACCTGTCCACGGGACGCCCGTCGAGCCAGGTCCCCCGCACGTCGGTGATTGATGCCGCCAAGACTGCCTCCTCCGGGTTGGTGGTGTCGGCCTGCACCGCGATCGCCACAAGATCGGCCCGCTTGCCGACCGCGAGACTCCCGATTTCGCCGTCGAGCGCCAGCGCCTCCGCCCCACCCAGTGTCAGGGCCCGCACTGTCTCACTGGCGGTCCAGCCCGCCAGGGTCCGCGCCGCCCGCGACTCGGCCAGCAGGTCGGGCGGGGCCACGCTGATCTCGCTGTCGGTGCCGAGCCCGAGCCGAAGTCCCCGTTCGAGGTAGCGCCGCACCGGGGCGTCGCCACCATGGTGAAAGCGATTCGACCGCGGACAGTGCGCCACCGCCACGCCGTGGCGGGCCATCAGGTCGGCGTCGTCGTCACTCACCTGGATCGCATGAATGCAGAGCGTCCGCGCCGAGAGGACCCCGTGCCGGTCCATGAACCGCATCGGTGTGATCGGGTCATGCGATGGCCGCGGGATTCCTTCACGGCGGAAGTTCTCGGCGAAGATCCCGGTGAAGTCGTCGAGCAGCGACGTCTCCCCCGGCGGCTCCGCCACGTGCACCGCGATCGGCGCCCCGTGGGCCCTGCCGAGATCGCACGCCCGGCGGTAGAGCGCCCCGCTCACCGTGTAGGGAGCGTGCGGCGACACCCCGAGCGAGGCGCGTCCGGTGGCATGCCGCGCAAGGCTATCGAGCTCGGTGGCGAACTGATGCATCGCCGGCTCGCACTGCTCCGGGTGTGCGCCGAAGACCTCGTGATGGTAGATCCCGCTGGCGCCCAGGTGGTCGAGTGCCTCGAGCACGGCTCCGGTGCTGCCGGTGTCGGCCACAGTGGTGACCCCTGCGGCCCACATCCGGCGGATCCCCAGGCAGGCGGCGTCGAAGAACTCCTCCTCCGCTCGCGCGGCCTTGATCCGGATCACCTGCAGGATCCACTGCCAGAAGTCGGGGGCGTCGACCATCCCCGCGAAGCCGGTGAGTTCGAGATGGGTATGGGTGTTGACCAGGCCCGGCAGCAGTACCGCATCGCCGAGGGCCACCGCTTCCGCAGTGGGGGGCGCGGGCACCGAGTCGGCGGGACCGGCGGCGGCGATCCGGCCGCGGTCGTCGACCAGTACCGCACCGCGACGGATCGGCGGCCCCGCCACGGGAAGCAGCCATCCCGCGGTGAGACGCTGCATCAGTCGGTGTCGCCCGGCCGGTACGGCGAGTGGATCGGGCAGAACTCCTTCGGTTCCGTCCCGGGCGCGTAGTAGCGCGTCTCGACCAGGTCGCGGGGGCAGAACGGCGTGGCGCGGAAGCCGGTGCTCCGGTCGATCTCGACCGGGCGGAGCATGTTCTCGGGTTGCTGCCAGCCGGCCGGCTCGGGACGACGCTGGTAGATCTCCTTCATGAACTGGGTGTAGGCCGGCGCGGCGAGCAGGCCACCCTGGGCGTTGTTCATGATCCGGGTGTTCTGGTCGAACCCCATCCACACGCCGCCCACCAGGTCGTTGGTGAAGCCGATGTACCAGACGTCGTAGTAGTCGTTGGTGGTGCCGGTCTTGCCCCCCGAGGGGAGCTGGAAGCCCTTCGACCAGACCTCGGGGTAGCCGGTGCCGTGCTGCACCACCCCCTCGAGCGCCTCGGTCATCGTGTAGGCGGTGGCCTCGTCGAGCACCCGACGGCGAACCGGCTTCGGCTCCCAGACCGTGCGTCCCTCGCGGTCCTCGACCCGGAGGATCGCGTTGGGTTCGGTGCGGATCCCGAGATTGGCGAACGTGGTGTAGGCCGCGACCATCTCGATCGGGTGCACGCCCAGCGCACCGAGCGCCAGTGAGGGAACCACCGGGATGGTGGTGGTGATCCCGAACTTCCGGGCCTCCTCGGCCACCGCGGGGAGGGTGGCCTCCTGGGCCACCTGCACCGCGATGCTGTTCATCGACTTCCAGAGCCCCTCGCGCAGCGTCACCGGCTCGTTGCTGAACTTGCCGTTGAAGTTCTGCGGCTCCCAGTTGGGCTGGTCGGGAATCTCGATCGAGAGCGGTTCGTCGATCAGCGCCTGGTCGAGCGAGATCCCCTGCTCGACCGCCGTGGTGTAGACGATCGGCTTGAAGGTGGAACCCGGTTGGCGCTCGGCCTGGACCGCGCGATTGAACTTCGAGTCGTCGAAGTCGCGGCCACCCATCATCGCCAGGATGTTGCCGGTGCGGGCCTCCATCACGATCGCCGCGCCCTGCAGATAGGGGGTCGTGGACCTCTCGCCGGGTGCGTCGCCCTTCTGGTCGAGGTACTCCCGATAGGTGATGTGCCGATAGCGGGGATCGGCCTCGATCCGCTCCAGTTGCGAGGACATCGCCCGCTCGACCGCCGCCTGGGCGTCGAGGTCGAGCGTGGTGTAGATGCGGTAGCCCTCGGTGTACAGGGCACTCCCGAAACGCGCCTCGAGGATCTGCCGCACGTATTCGACGAAGTACTCACCGATCCCGGCGAAGTCGTTGCGCGACGACAGCGCCAGCGGATACGCCTTCCAGGTCTCGGCATCCTCGGCGCTGAGGGCGCCGTTGCGCTCCATCAGGGTGAGCACAGTGTTGCGACGCGCCACCGCCGCCTCGGGGTTGCGGCGGGGATTGTAGCGCGAGGGCGCCTGCGGGAGCCCCGCCAGCATCGCCGCCTCGGCGGGATTGAGTTGCGAGGCGTGCTTGCCGAAGTAGCGCTGCGAGGCGGCCTCGACGCCGTAGGCCCCGTTGCCGAGCGCAATCTTGTTGAGGTACATCTCGAGGATCGTCTTCTTGTCGTAACGGTCCTCGATCTCCTTGGCGACGCGCGCCTCACGGATCTTGCGTGCGAAGCCCGACAACCCGCTGCGCTGGCTCCGGTCGATATCCTCGGGGAAGAGGTTGCCGGCCAGCTGCATCGTGATCGTCGAGGCGCCACGGTGCACCCGCCCCAGCAGGCGATCCTTGATCGTGGCCAGCACGCCGACCCAGTCCACCCCGTGGTGCCGGTAGAACCGCTTGTCCTCGACCGCCAGGAACGCCGCCGGGATCGCCGGCGCCATCGAGTCGAGGGTGACGACGGTGCGACGTTCGCGATAGAAATCGGTGATCAGCCGGCCGTCGGCAGCATACACCTTCGAGGCCTGGAAGGGATCGTAGCTCGACAGGCCGGCAATCGACGGGCACGACTCATTGGCGCAGGCCCGCATCCAGGCCCCGCCGGCCACCACCACCCCAAAGACCACGCCCGCGAGCCCCACGAGGAGGACCCGCATCAGCAACCGGCGGCTCAACTGGATGCGCGGGACCCGGGGGCGTCGCGCGCGCCGCCTGGACGACTTCGCCATGGCCGGAAAGTATCCGGACCGGGCTCGGCTTGCACGGGCCGAGGCCGGGGCGGCATCTTGCCGCCCTATGGCCACCCTCCAGCAGACCCTCACCGCCCGCGGCATGGTCCACGACGCCACGCCGGATCTCGCCGATCGCCTGGAGCAGGGGCCGGTGACCGGCTACGTCGGCTTCGACCCGACCGCCGACTCGCTCCACGTGGGCAACCTCGTCCCGGTGATGGCGCTGGCCTGGCTCCAGCGCCTCGGCGGCCGGCCGCTGGTCCTGGTGGGCGGCGGCACCGGGCATGGTCGGCGACCCGTCGGGCAAGCGCACCGAGCGGCCGATGCTCGACGCCGCCACGGTGGCCGCCAACGCCGCCGCGATCCGGACCCAGCTCGCCCGGTTCTTCCAGTTCGGCGAGGGCCCGACCGACGGTCGGATGCTCGACAACGCCGAGTGGCTCCGGCCGCTGGGGCTGCTGGAGTTCCTCCGCGACGCCGGGAAGTACTTCACCGTGAGCTACATGCTCCAGAAGGACACCGTGAAGTCGCGCCTCGACAGTGGCATCTCGTTCACGGAGTTCAGCTACATGCTGGTCCAGGCCTGGGATTTCGCCCACCTGGCGCGGACCGAGGGCTGCGAGCTGCAGATGGGCGGCAGCGACCAGTGGGGCAACATCACCGCCGGAATCGAGCTCGCCGCCCGCCGCGATGGCCGCAAGACGCACGGCCTGGTGCTGCCGCTGCTCACCACCGCCGCCGGCACCAAGTTCGGCAAGAGCGAGGCGGGCAACGTCTGGCTCGACCCAGCGAGGACCTCGCCCTACCAGTTCCATCAATTCTGGCTCCGCAGCGACGACGCCGACGTCGAGCGGCTGCTGCGGTTCTTCACCTTCCTCGAGCTCGACGAGATCGCGGCGATCATGGCCGAGCACGCGGAGGATCCGGCCCGGCGCGTGGCCCAGCACCGACTCGCCGACGATGTGACCGGCCGGGTCCACGGCCCGGAGGCCGTCGAGCGGGTGAGCGGGGCGGCGGCGATCCTGTTCGGCGGTGAGCCACTCTCCGCCGCCGACCCCGCGACGGTGGAGACGGTGCTCGCCGAGGTGCCGCACGCCGAGATCGGCAGCGATGAACTGGCCTCCGGCATCTCGGTGCTCGAGGCGTTCACCCGCACCGGGCTGGCCGGGTCGAAGAAGCAGGCTCGCCAGTTTGCCGCGACCGGGGCACTCTGGGTCAACGATCGGACCGCCGACCTCGAGGTGCCGATCGGCCCTGGCGACCTCTTGCACCAACGGGCGGTCTTCCTGCGGCGCGGCAAGAAGCAATGGGCGGCGCTCCGGCTCACTTCGGTCGGGGCCGACACTGTGTCGTGATGCGTCTCCCCCTGATCCTGGCCGTGCTGCTGGCGACCCGCCTGGCGGCGTGCGGTGGTGTGGATGGCCCGGCGAGTGCGCCGCCGCCCCCGCCCCCGCCGCCCTCGAGCCACGGGCCCCAGCTGGGACTCAACGCCGACCTCGATGGCGCCGCCATCTTCCCGCCGAGCAACCCCTGGAACCAGCCGATCGACACGGCAGCCGTCGATCCCAACTCGACCGCGATTCTCACCCGGATCGGGTTTTCGACCGCCCTGCATCCCGATTTTGGCGCCGACTGGCACGGCGGGCCGTTCGGGATTCCCTATGTGGTGGTGGCCGATACCCTGACTCGCTCACCGGTCGCGTTCGACTATGCCGGAGAGAGCGACCCGGGCCCCTACCCCATCCCGGCCGATCCGCCGATCGAATCGGGCGGTGACCGCCACCTGCTGGTGGTGGTGCGCGGAGAGTGGAAGGCCTACGAGCTCTTCTCGCTCCGGCGCGAGGGGGCCAGCTGGCGGGCGGGCGCCGGGGCCATCTGGGATCTCACCACCGGGGCGCCGCGTCCCGCCGGGTGGACCTCGGCCGATGCGGCCGGGCTACCGATCCTCCCGGGGCTGGTGCGCTGGGACGAGGTGGTGGGCCGGGGCGAAATCCGGCATGCCCTGCGCTTCACCGTGCGGCGGACCCGGCGCGCCTACCTCCCGCCGGCATCGCACTGGGCCTCGACCTCGACCGACCCGCTCGACCCCCCGATGGGGATGCGGGTAAGGCTCCGGGCCGACCTCGACCTCTCGTCCTACCCGGCGCCTGCTCGGGTCGTCCTGCGGGCACTCCAGCGCTACGGGATGATCCTTGCAGACAATGGCTCGGACTTCTTCCTGAGCGGCACCGCCGACGCCCGCTGGAACGACGAGGCGATGAATGCGCTCAAGCGAGTGCGTGTGGCCGACTTCGAGGTGGTACGGATGACGGGGATGGTGACGCCATGATGACGCTTCGGCTGGCCCGAGGGGACGGTGATCACCTCGGGCAGGGCCACCATCCGCGCAAGCCAACGAATGACGAGCTTGTGACGCCGACCACGCAATTCACCATGTAGTGCCCCACACCGGGCAACGTGACCCAACCCGGATCCGGATCCGTGAACAACCCCTCCCTTCCGATTCATGCATCATGGACCCCGAGCGAACGTCGGCTGCTGGCCGCGATCGCGGTGCTGAGCGTCGTGCTCGGCTGGCTCGGTCGCCAGCCACTGATCACCACCGGCGGCGACGATGCCACCTACATCCTCCTGGCCCGATCGATGGCCTCGGGGCACTTTCGCGACATCTTCCTGCCGGGCGCGCCCGCGCACGCGCAGTACCCTCCCGGCTTCCCGCTGATGATCCTCGCAGTGCGCACCATCGCTGGCGGGATGCTCGAGGCAGTGCGCATTGCCAATCTGGGCCTGCTGGTGCTGATCGGGCTCCTGACAGGCGTCTCGGTCCGGCGATTCGCCGGGGCGAGGATCGGCCTGCTGACCGCGGCCCTGGTGATGCTCAACCCGCTGCTGCTCCACTACGCCGGCTGGATCCTCTCCGAGACCCTGTTCGTCGCCTGCACGATGGTGGCACTGTGGAGTTCACAACCGCAGCGCGGCTGGATGCACGGCAAGTGGTGGCTGGTCGCGGTGATCGCCGCCCTGGCGGCGTTCTTCACCCGCAGCGTGGGCATCACCGTCGTCTTCGCGATGGTCGGCGGCCTGATCATCGACCGTCGCTGGCGACTCGCATCGCTCCTCGGCGTGGCAGCCATCGGACTGACCTCGGCGTGGTTCGTCTACACCCGCTGGGCCGCCAGTCGCACCCTCGGCTGGTCGTACGCCAACGACCTCGCCTACGTGCAGCCCAATCGCATCATCGAACTCGCCGGTCGGATGGCATCCAGCGCCAGATACTACCTCCTGGCATTCCCGGGCCGGGCGCTGGGCATCCCCGATGTCCCCGACATGCCGCTCGACAACCTGCTCTGGATCATCCTGATCGTCGGACCGGTACTCGTGGGCCTTTATGCGCTGCGACGAACGTGGCCCACGGCCCTGCTCTACACCGTGCTGATGGTCGGTGTCCTGCTGGTCTTCCCGTTCACTGTCGCGCGGCTGCTCGTGCCGCTCATCCCCATGGTTCTCGTCGCGCTGCTCCTCGGTTCAGGAGCGCTGGCTCGCCGCGTGGGAGCGGCTCGACCCGAGCGAGCGGTGACCGCTGTCGCCCTGCTTCTCGTCGCGGTCTTCGTGGCGCGTGATGCCCAGGCGGCCATCAGCGGGCGGGCCTGTCGCGCGCAGAATGGTGACGGCTGTCGCTCCACCGCCGAGCGCGACTGGGTCGACACGGCCGAGTGGCTCCGAAGCCGGCTCCCTGCCTCCGCCGTGGTCGCCTCGTCAAAACCTTCGACTCTCTACCTGCTCAGCCACCGCGCAGGCATCCCGAGCCGGATCCTCTCCTCGGCCAGCCTCGATGAGGTCCTGGCACCACGGGGCCCGGTGACCCACATCCTCCTGTCCGGGCTGTGGGGTTACGAGCGTGGATCACTGGCGAGACGGCTGGCGGAGGTCTGCAATCGGCTGCGGCCGATCCCCGTCCCGAACGAGAGCACCCTGCTGCTGGAGGTCCTGCCGACAGCGACAGACGATGCGGCCGGCTGCACCAAGCTCCACGCCTTCGAGGGTCCACTCGAGCTCGACTGAGCGGCGCAGAGGCGCAGCGTCCCGGGAATCGCCGGAATGTGCGGTGTTTCCACCACGGTGCCGCTATCACTATCGAGCTGCGTGTTGCGGCCACGCCACACCCATCGGTGTCGAGCAGCCCCCCTCTTGCCACCTGGGGCGGAAGTCCACGGACCGAACCTGCCGCTTCGCCCCGCCTCCTCCCGGGCACATGACTTGCGACCCCTCACCAGCATTCCGGTCGCCCTGCTGGTGGCCATGACCGGCAGCACCACACTCCCCCCGGTGAGGACATGCGATTGACTGCCGCCGAGACAAGCCCCGCACGAGTGGTCGACCCGATCAAGCCGGGTGACCGCGTGGTGGTCGTGGGCGCCGGCCCGGCCGGGCTCACGGCGGCGTATCTCCTCGCCAAGGCGGGCCATCAGGTCACGATCCTCGAGGGAGACGACACCGTCGGTGGCATCTCCCGCACGGCGCAGTACCGTGGCTTCCGCTTCGACATTGGTGGACACCGCTTCTTCACCAAGATCGTCCCCGTCCAGGAGCTCTGGGAGGAGATCCTCGGCGAGGAGTTCATCAACGTCCCGCGGCTCTCCAGGATCCACTACGACGGCAAGTACTTCGACTACCCGCTCAAGGCGATGAACGCCCTGAGCGGCCTCGGCATCATCAACGCCATCCGGATCGTCTTCTCCTACGTCCAGGCGCGGCTCAAGCCCTCGCCGGTCGAGGAGAACTTCGAGCAATGGGTCACCAACCGGTTCGGCGACCGGCTCTACCAGATCTTCTTCAAGACCTACACGGAAAAGGTCTGGGGCATTCCCTGCACCGAGATCCGCGCCGAGTGGGCGGCACAGCGGATCCAGGGACTCTCGCTGGCGCGCGCGATCCTCAACGCCACCGCGATCCAGCGCCGGTCGCCCACCATCAAGACGCTGATCAACGAGTTCCGCTATCCGCGCCTCGGCCCCGGCCAGATGTGGGAGGCCTGTCGCGACCGCCTCGAGGCGATGGGCAGCGAGGTGCTGATGCGGCATCGTGCCGTGCAGGTCGGCTGTCGGGATGGGCGCGTGGTGTCGGTCACGGCCGAGACGCCCGAGGGCCGCCGGGAGTTTCCGGCCGAACACGTGATCTCGAGCACCGACCTCCGCACCCTCGTCACCGTGCTCGACCCGCCACCGCCGGACCACGTCCGCGCCGCGGCCGCGGGCCTGCGCTACCGCGACTTCCTGACCGTTGCGCTGATGCTCGACACCGAGAACCTCTTCCCCGACAACTGGATCTACATCCACACGCCGGGGGTCAAGGTCGGCCGGATCCAGAACTTCAACAACTGGAGCCAGGCGATGGTCCCCGAGCCTGGCTGCACCTGCCTCGGGCTGGAGTACTTCTGCTTCGAGGGCGATGGCCTCTGGACCTCCAGCGACGAGGAGCTGATCGCGCTGGCGACCCGGGAGCTCGAGGACCTCGGCCTGGTGCCGCCCGGCCTGGTTCGCGACGGGGCGGTGATCCGGATGCCCAAGGCCTACCCGATCTACGACAGCGAGTACCGACAGCACCTCGACGTGGTCCGCAGCTGGATCGACCCGATCCCGAACCTGCACACCGTCGGTCGCAACGGGATGCACAAGTACAACAACCAGGACCACTCGATGCTCACCGCGATGATGGCCGTGTGGAACATGCAGGGCGCCTCGCACGACATCTGGGCGGTCAACACCGACTTCGAGTACCACGAGGAGCAGCGGCTCGAGCCGCCGCGCGCCGATGCCCAGCGGGGGGCCGCCTGACCCCGACGCCCAGGTTCTCGGTGATCGTCCCCGCCCACGACGCGGGACGTCTGCTGCCCGACACCCTCGCGGCACTGGCCGGCAGCACCCTGCCGCGCGCTGCCTGGGAGCTGATCGTGGTCGACGACGCCTCGACCGACGACACCGCAGCCGTGGCGACGTCGCACGCCGATCGCGTGGTGTCGCTTCCCGCCCCTGCCCGCGGTCCCGGCGGCGCCCGCAACGCCGGCGCCAGGGTCGCCCGGGGGAGCTGGCTGGTGTTCATCGATGCCGACGTCCGGGTGCACCCCGACACCCTCGCCCGCTTCGCCGCCCACGCCGAGACCGACGACCCCACCCTGGTGGCGGTGTTCGGCTCCTACGACAGTCGGCCCGCCGCGCCGGGGTTGATCAGCGAGTACCGCAACCTGCTGCATCGGCATGTCCACCTGCGCGGTGCCGGCGATGCCGAGACCTTCTGGGCCGGCTGTGGCGCGATCCGGCGCGACGCCTTCGAGCGGGCCGAGGGGTTCGACACCGCCCGCTTCCCGCGGCCCCAGATCGAGGACATCGAGCTCGGCTACCGGCTGCGCGATGCCGGCGGCCGGATCCTGCTCGATCCGACGATCGAGGGGACCCACCTCAAGCGCTGGCACCTGTGGCAGATGCTCCGGACCGACCTCCGCGACCGCGGCATCCCCTGGATGCGGCTGCTGCTCGAGCGCCGGGGCCGGAGCGCCGCGTCGCTGAATGCCACCGGCACCGAGCGCCTCAAGGTTGCCCTCACCGCCATCGGGCTGGTGCTGCTTCCGGTCGCGGCGTTGCTCGGCCACCCCTACATGGCACTCGCTGGCCTGGCGCTCCTGCTCGCGGTGGTGCTGCTGAACACCTCGACCTACGCCTGGTTTGCCCGCGAGCGAGGCCTCGCCTTCGCGATCGCGGTGATCCCGCTGCACCTGCTCTACTATGCCAGCAACGCCGTCTCGGCGGCGGTTGGCCTGCTGCTCCACGTGGGTCACCGCCCCTCCACCCTCCATCAGGTGGCCCGATGACCAGCCGCCGGGGGATCGTGGTCCACCGCACGGTGGTGATAACTTTGCGGTGTCCCCCCACGGCCCCGCCCCGGGAGCGATCCCGCCGATGACCGAACCCCGCACTTCCGAAGACCGACAGGTCGCGCTCGCCTTCGCTCCGCTCCACAAGCTGGGCATGGGGATGGGCATGGGCGTGGCGGCCGCCTTGGTGATCTTCATCATCACGGCGTTGCCGCTGGTTCGGGACCGGCCGTCGGGCATCCCGCTCCAGTTGCTGTCGGCGTACTTCTCGGGCTACGAGGTGAGCTGGCGCGGCGCGCTGATCGGGGCCCTCTGGGCCGGGTTCAGCGGCTTCGTCCTGGGATGGTTCTTCGCCTTCTGCCGGAACGCCATCATGGGCTTCCGGCTGGTGGTGCTGCGCGCGCGCGCCGATTACGCCGCGACTCGTGACTTCCTCGACCACATCTGATGCGACCGGGGTGGATGGCATGGAACAGCTGACGAACGAAGAGGCGCAGGAACTCCGGCGGGTGACGCTCAGGCTCAATGCCCAGGCCTGGGGAGTGTCGTTCGGGCTGCTGTTCGGCCTGGGGATCTTCGTGGCGACCATCCTCCTGGTCGCCAAGGGCGGGCCGAACGTCGGCCAGCACCTGAGCCTGCTGCGGGAATACTTCCCGGGCTACCGGGTGACCGTTGCCGGGGCCTTCCTCGGCTTCATCTACGCCTTCGTGATCGGCTATGCCCTCGGGCGGATCATCGGCGCGGTCTACAACCTGGTCGCCAACCTGCGCCCCTAGCCGCGCGACAGGAGCGACGCCACCTCCGCCAGCTCGTCCTCGGTGTTGAAGCAGTGGGGCGAGAGGCGAATCGATCCTTCCCGCAGTGAGCAGTTGACCCCCGCCTCGAGCAACCGGGCGTGCGCCGTGCGCACGTCGCCGTTGGGCCGCACGCACACGATCGCCGAGCCATGCATCCCCTCGGGCGAGGTGATCGTGCCGAGCCCGCGCGCTGCCCATGCCCGCAGCGGAGCCGCCACCGCCCGTGTGTGCGCCGCGATCGCCTCGACTCCCAGCTCGAGCAGCAATCCTACCGCCGCATTCATCGCGGCGAAGTCCTGCACCGGCAACGTGATCACCTCGAAGCGTCGGGCGTCGGGCCACGGCTCGGGATCGTAGGCGGTGAGTCGTGAGTAGTCGTCGGTGCCACGGAACGATGCCCAGCCAGCGAAGGTCGGCGTGATCCCGGCGATCAACTCGCGCCGCACGTAGAGGAAGCCGGTGCCCCAGGGCGAGAGCAGCCACTTCTGGGCACCACACGCCAGGAAGTCGACCGGGGTGCGCTGCACGTCGACCGGCAGCTGGCCAACACCCTGGATCGCGTCGACCAGCAGCATCGTGTCGGTGGCCCGCGTCGCCCGGGAGAGGGCCTCGAGATCCACGGTGTAGCCGGTGCTGAACTGGGTGAGCGACACCGAGACCGCCCGCACCCGAGGATCACCGAGTCGTTCCAGCAACCGGGCCTCGTCGGGCCATCCCTCGCTGGTGACCGGGATCCGTTCGAGCACGATCCCGTCGGCCGCGCGGACCAACCAGGGATAGACGTTGGTCGGAAACTCGCGATCAAAGGTCAGCACCACGTCGCCACGCCCCACCGGCACCGCGCGCGCCGCCACGTTGATGCCGGTCGTGGTGTTGGGCATCAGGGCGATCTCGGTCGGGTCGGCGTTGATCAGTCGTGCGGCAAGCCGCCGGGCCTCGTCGTAGACACCGTTCTGCCGCTCGACCGTCCACCGCGCCGGGTCGGCCCGGTCATGACTGCCGCGGTCGGCCTCGGACACCGCCCGCGCGGGCATCGGCCCGGTCGAGGCGCTGTTGAGGAAGATCCCGCCGGCGGTCACCGGAGCGAACTCCTCGCGACGCAGTCGCGCGACGTCGATCACGGGGTCCGATCCAGGGTCGGATCGAGCGCCTCGCGCAACGCATCGCCCACCAGGTTGAAGCCAAGCACCGCCACCCCCACTGCCAGGCCGGGGGCAACAGAGACCCACGGTGCCACCCGGATCAGGTCGCGCCCCTCGGCCACCATCGCCCCCCAACTCGGCGTCGGCGGTTGGGCGCCCAGTCCCACGAACGACAGCGCCGCCTCTGCCATGATCGCGGCCGCGATCCCCAGCGTCGCCGCGATGATGACCTGGGCTCGCACGTTGGGGAGCAGGTGGTTGAGCAGGATCCGGCGGTTGCCGGCGCCGAGCGCGCGCGCCGCCGCCACATAGTCGCTGTCGACCAGCGACAGGACCTGGGCCCGCACCAGCCGCGCCATCCCGGCCCAGCCCACCGCCCCGATCACCACGAAGATCACTGGCAGTGACGGCCGCACCGCTGCCGCAACCGCGATGAGGAGCAGCAGCGACGGAAACGCGAGCGTGATGTCGGCGAGGCGCATCACGACCAGGTCGATCCAGCCGCGGAAGTAGCCCGCCAACAGGCCGAGCGTGACGCCGAGCGTGACCGCCACGGTCTGCGAGATGATGCCTACCAGCAACGAGATCCGGGCGCCATAGAGCACCCGCGAGAGCACGTCACGGCCCTGGGCATCGGCGCCGAGCGGGAAACTCCAGCCGGGAGGATGGAGATAGTCGTTGGCGAGGTCGCCCCGAAGCGGGTCGTGCGGTGCGAGCCACGGTGCGAAGATCCCTGCGATGACCACCAGCGCCAGCAAGGCGACCCCGAGCTTGAACAGCGGGTCGCGGCGCCAACGGCTCCGCATCGCGTGCCAGGTCGGGGAGCGACTCATGCGCGCCCGTGACTGGCGGCCAGCCGATCGAGGTCGTCGACCACCCGGCGCCAGGTGAAGTGCTCGACCACCCTGGCGCGGGAGGCATCGCCGAGCCGGCGCGCCAGGGCGGGATCGTTGAGCAGGTGGCGCACCGCATCGGCTGCCGGCTCGGGATCGCCCGGCGTGACCAGCAGCCCCGTCTCGCCATCGGCCACCGCATCGGCAATCCCGCCGCTGGCACCGGCCACGACCGGCACGCCGCACGCACCCGCTTCGAGGAGCGCGATCCCGAATCCCTCCGCGTCGAGGCCGACCTGCCGGGAGAGGCCCAGGTACACGTCGGCCAGCGCAAAGGCACCGGACAGTTCGTCGTCACCGACGTCGGTGAGCATGTGGACCCGGTCGGCCACACCGAGCTCTTCGGCCAGCGCCCCGAGGGTGTCGCCGTAGGCGCCCCGCCCGATCACCGCATAGCGCAGATCGGGAAATTCATCGGTGAGCCGCGCCAGCACTTCGATTCCCGTGTCGATTCCCTTGTGCGGCACCAGCCGGGCGACAGTCACCAGCCAACGGCCGGCCGGCAACTGCCGGCGCTTCCGGAAGGCCGCCGCGGCGTCGGGATCGGGACGGAAGCGGTCGGGGTCGGTGCCCAACGGCACCACCGTGATCCGCTCGGCTGCCGACGGAAGGTCGAGATCCGAGAGCAGCTCGCGACAGAGATCGGCGGTGAAGTGCGAGTTGGCCACGATGGCGCGGGCCGAATCGAACAACGGTTTGTAGGTGCGCCGCTTGAGGCTCGAGCGCCTGAGCTTTGGTCGGATCTGCAGCAGGTCACCACCGTGCAGGATGATCCCGTAGGGCAGGCCGACCCGCTCCCAGGCCCACTTGGCCGGGTAGGCGGCGGGCCGGATGTTGCCACACCAGGCGAAGCGGGCCGTGGGGTCGCGTCCCAGCGAGGCCGCCCGTCGGGCCCAGAGCAGCAGGCCCTGCAGGGTCTTGAGGCGGTGGGTGGAGATCGGCAGCCGATCGACCGGGTTCGGGAGCTGGCGGTCGACCTCGTCCTGATCCGCCACGGTGCCGGTCGAGACCAGCAGTGAACCCGGCGGGTAACCGCGCGCCAATTCCTCCATCCAACGGGAGATCCCCCCGCCGAGGGGCGGGAAATCGTAGGTGAAGAGGAGGTCGTGGATCGGCACGGAAGGTCTCCGGAACCGCGGGGCGAGGGAATGCCGAAAGCTAGCGGCAGGGGCAAGAGGCGGCCCGGTGCGAAGATGCAGCGGCCACTCGCCTCCGCCGGGACCGTGACCTACCTTGCACCTTGGTGAGGCACCTCGCCCCGCCATCCCCTTCCGCGGAACGGAGCAACCCATGAAGATGCGGCTGGCCTTCCTCGCACTCCCCCTCTTCGCCCTCGCCACCCCGGCGCATGCCCAGTCCGGCCTCTCGGTGGTTGGCGGTGTCGTCTCCTCCACCTTCAGCGCCGAGGATGACACCGGCGCCGAGGCAACCGGCATCGCCTCGCGCACCGGATTCGCTGCGGGCTTGGGGCTCTCGGGCGCGATGGGCGACGGTCTCGCATTCGCCCCGGAACTCCTCTACGCGCAGAAGGGCGGCAACGAGGACGGCGGCGACGGCTACCTCAAGATGACCTTCCTCGAGGTTCCCCTGCTGTTCCGGTATGCCCTCGGCGGCAGCAGCAGCGCCAAGGTGTTCCTGACGGCGGGTCCCACCGTTGCCTACCTGCTGAGTTGCAACCTCGGTGGCTCGGGCGAGTCACAGAGCTGCGACGACGCCTACGGACCCGACGACAGCTACAAGAAGCTCGACTACGGCGTGCTCTTCGGCGCGGGGGTGAGCTTCTCGCGGATCACGATCAGCGCGCGGTACGACCTCGGCCTCGCCAACATGGACAAGGCCGATGGCTACAGCCACAAGAACAAGGCGCTGATGCTCCTGGGGGCCTACGCCCTGTAGCGCCCGCCGGAAAATGGTGGCGTCGGCCGCTGGTCCGGCCCGGCGTCACCGCCTCCCGCATCAGCCCAGCGCGCGCACCAGCCGCTCGTAGCGATCGACCATCCCCTCCAGCGTGAAGTCGGTGGCGATCCGCGCCCGGGCCGACGCCCCCAGGGCGCCCCGCGCACTCGCATCTCCCAGCAACGCGATGAGCCGGCCGGCCGCGGCGGCATGATCGCCCGGGGGAAACAGCACCCCCGCCGAGCCGAGCACCTCCGGAGTCGCCCCACCGTCGGCGGCCAGCACCGTGGCACCGAGCGCCATCGCCTCGGCCGTGGCGTAGCCGAAGATCTCCACCGAGCCGGGAAGGAGCACGACGTCGGCTGCCTGCATGGCGTCGTGCAGCTCGTCGGTGGCCAGCCAACCCAGCGGCAGCAGTCGCCCCCCGAACCCGCCGGGGAGCAGCGGCTCGACTGCGGCGCGAGTGTCGCACACGGCCCAGGCGAGGGGGCCGGCCTCGGCGGCGATGGCCACTGCACGGGCGGCGACATCGACCGACTTCTCCGGCAGCACGGCGGTCGGCGTGAGCACCAGCCAGTCGTCCTCACCGAGACCATGCCGAGTCCGGAAGCGTGCCCGAGCCGAGGGGTCAGGTCGGTAGCAGGCGGGATCGAGACCGTTGGCAATCCTGGTCGATGGCGTCCGCGCCAGCCACGGCGACTCCCGCTCGAGTTTGGCAGCGGCGTGGGCGCTCTGGTGCACCAGGTGATCGATGCCACCGAAGATCCATCGCTGCAACGGATCGCTCGGCAGCGCCCGGCTGTGCAGGTTGTAGCCCCACACCAGCTTCCGGCGTCGGAGGATCGAGGCATACCGCGCCAGGCGAACGTCACGCGGGGCGTTGCAGATCACGATCCGGGCTCCGCACCGCGCGAGGTGCCCGCGGACCGCAGCCACCTCCCGGCGGCCGGTGTCCTCCACCCTGACCTGCGTGACCGAGAGCCCCAGGCGCGCCATGCCGTCGGCCACGTCGTCGGAGGCGACCAGCACCTCGACCGGCACCCCCCGTCCCAGCAGTCCGGTCGCGATCGCGCCAGTCCACCGGCCCGATCCCCGCCACCCCGGCGTGGTGTGCATCAGCACGACCGGTGGCGTGCTCACTGCCGCACCAGCGTATAGTTCCGGTACTCGAATGGGCGCCATCCCGTGAGCCGCTCGACCACGTTGGAGGCACGCAGCCGGAGATGCTCCCGCTCGAATCGAGGCGCGGCGATGAGGCGCTCCACCGCAGGGCGGGCCGCCAGCCATTCGCGCACCACCACCGGGTGTTCGCCACGGAATGGCCGGATCCCCGGAAACCACGGCAGGAGCGGCCGCTGCTGATCCATCTTCCCGCGCCAGTGATAGATCTCGTTGTCGGCGGCACGCTTGGCGGCCAGCGCCCAGCCCGGCCGGGCCCAGCCGTAGTGGTGCATCACCGCACCGCTCGTCACCGCCCGGATGCGGCGGTCACCTGCCCCGACCCGAAAGCCCTGGGCATCGCGAAACGAGTGCACGCCATGCGACGGGTCGAGTCGCACCGCGCGGCACTCGCGACGGTACCAGCGACGGTTGATGGCAACCATATCGAAGCCGCCGTAGAAGTGCCGGTAGTCGACCACGACGCCCTCGATGCGCGGATCGACATCGACCCGCGCGATCGTGTCGCGCAGTCGCTCGGCACCGCCGGTCTCGAGCACTTCGTCGGCCTGGATATAGATCCCCCAGGCATGACGACAGGCCGCCATCGCCCGGTTGGTCTCGATCGCGAGCATCGCATGCCCCTGCGACACGTCCCACTCCGATTCGATCACCCGGATCCGCGGATCACCGATCGCCAGGACGCGGTCGAGCGTGTCGTCGTCCGAGTGACCGACGTTCACCACCATCTCGTCGACCACCGGCAGCACCGACTGCAGGCTCGCCTCGAGCGGGAAGTCGAGACGGGTCGCGTTGCGCACGATCGTGAAGCCGGACAGCGGCACCGGGACTCCTGGGACGGGACGGATGGACGGGCCGAAACTCGGCCGGTGCGCGGCTGATGGCAAGCTCCCTGCACGTGGCGCTCTACCACCCATCACGATTGCCGATCCACGGCTACGGCGGCACCGAACGGGTCGTGACATGGCTCGCCCGCGGCCTCGCGGAGCTCGGGCACCGCGTGACCCTGGTGGCGCTGGCCGGCAGCCGGCTCCCCGAAGCAACCACGATCGTGGTCGACCAACGGGAGGCGTTCCGCCAGGGCGGCGCCCGGCTCGGCGCACTCCTGCCGCCGGGTGTCGACGTCCTCCATGCCCATGTTCCGCTCGCCGAACCGCCGGCCGGTGTGCCGTTTCTCTGGACCTTTCACGGCACCGGCGCCCCCGGTCGCGTCTTCCCACCCAGCACCATCGCTCTCTCGGCCGACCACGCCCGGCGCCACGGGATAGCCCGCTGGGTCCACAACGGACTCGATCCGGCCGACTACCCCTTCGGCCCGACCGGCGACGGCCCCGACCTCTTCATCGGCCGACTCCACTCGGTGAAGGGCTGGCAGTGGGCGGTACGCGGGGCACGGCAGGCGGGACGGCGCCTGGTCGTCGCCGGTGGGTGGCGCCCGTCGCTCCGCCCCGGACTGCGCTTCGTCGGTCGGGTCGACGGTGGGCGCAAGCGGGACCTGCTCGCCGGGGCCGGCTGCTGCTGGGTTCCCGCGCAGTGGGACGAGCCGTTCGGCCTGACGACCATCGAGGCGATGGTGAGCGGCACCCCCGTGCTCGGCACCCGGCGCGGGGCCCTCCCCGAGGTGATCACGCCCGAGAGCGGTGCGATGGGCGACACGCTGGAGGAACTCGTCGCGCTCCGGCCCGGCCTCGACCGGCTCGATCGCGGCCGGGTTCGACAGCACGTCCTCGACCACTTCACGCACCGACAGATGGCTGCACGGTACGTGGAGCTGTACCGGGAAGCGATGGGGTGAATGGTGAATGGTGAATGGTGAATGGGGGCTCGAACCGGGATAGCAGAGATGGACGCTGAATCCACGCGCCCCATTCCCTCTTCACCCTTCACCATTCACCCTTCACCCTTCACCCTACACAATTCACCGTGAGGTGATCGGCGGCGGCTGATCGAGGATGAGTGATCGCATCCGGTGCATCCAGGTGTGATCGCGGAGCATCCGCGCCCGGGCACCCTGGCCGAGCCGCTCACCAATGGCCGGATCCTCGAGCAGCGCGCGCACCGTGTCCTTGAGCTCGCGTCCGTCGCGGAAGACCGCAACCTCGCGCCCAGGCTCGAAGTGTCGTGCCAGGTCGCCGCGATCATCGACCACCTGCGCCAGCCCCATCGAGGCGAGCTCGAAGAGCCGCAGGTTGCAGCTCGCCTCGAGCGGGTCGCCCTCGACGGCCACGTGATGGATGTTCATCGCCACCGAGGCCCCGGCATAGGCATTGACGTACTGCTCGGTCCCCGGCACCTCGCCGCGGCAGTAGTCGCGCAGCGAGGTCTTGCGCCATCCCGGTCCCCAGATGGCCAAGCCGAACTCCACCAGCTCGGCCAGCAACCGCTCCCGTCGCGGGGTGGCGGTCCCGGCGAAGACGACATTGGCGCGATACTGGTCGCGGGTGCGAATCGGCCGGTAGACCGACGGGTCGGCCGCGAGGGAGAGCACGTCGACGGTGCGGCCAAGCCGCTCGGCCATCTCCGCGGCCACGTCGGTGCCGATCGCGTAGATCGCGTCGTAGGGCCGCGCGAGGGCGGCCGCCTCGGTCACGGTGCGCAGGTCGTCGGGAAGCCAGTTGACCCAGCGGGCACGCGAGCGTCCCCGCAGCCGGTCGACCAGCGCCTCGTCGAGCACGGGGCCCCCGATCACCACCACCAGCGCGGGGTCGTGATCGTCGAGCACTCGCTCGATCCGCTTGGGAAGGTCGCCGGCCCGGAACCGCTGCAGCAGGCCGGGCCGAGCGTTGAGATCGAAGGCCTGCACCGGGCTGCCAAGCCGCTCCAGCGCGCGCACCCGGTGCGCGGCATTGGCATGGCGCACGTCGTCGAATTCGGCAATGAACAGGACTGGTCGATCGATCGTCACGGTCTCACCTCGGCCGCGGAAAACTGCAGGTCATGGAGCCGGCGGTAGAGGCCGCCGCGGGCATGCAGGTCCTGGTGGCGCCCGGTCTCGAGCACCTCGCCATCGTCGAGCACCACGATGCGGTCGGCCTCGCGCACGGTGGCCAGGCGATGGGCGATCACCAACACGGTGCGGTCCTGCATCAGCCGGTCGATCGCCTCCTGCACCAGCCGCTCCGACTCGGTGTCCAGCGCGCTGGTCGCCTCGTCGAGGATCAGGATCGGCGCGTCGCGGAGCAGCGCCCGTGCAATCGCGATCCGCTGCCGCTGTCCCCCCGAGAGCCGGGTGCCCCGCTCCCCAAGGATGGTGCGATAGCCGTCGGGCAGGTCGCGAATGAAGCCGTCGGCGTTGGCGGCCTCGGCGGCGCGCTCGACGGCCTCGTCGCTGGCCTCCGGGCAACCATAGGCGATGTTGTCGCGCACGCTCTCATGCAACAATACCGTATCCTGGGAGACCACCGCGATCAACTCTCGCAGCGACCGCCGTGAGAGGGCCGGCAGCGGCACCCCGTCGAGTCGCACCTCGCCCCGGTCAGGATCGTGGAAGCGGGGCACCAGCTCGAGCAGGGTCGTCTTGCCACCGCCGCTGGGCCCCACCAGGGCCACCACCTCGCCCTTGGCGACGGTGAACGAGACGTCGTGCAGCACCGGCCGACCCGGTTCGTAGCCGAAAGTCACGTCGTCGAAGACCAGGTCGGACTCGAAGCGTCGCCGGCTTCGTGCCTGGCGGGTCGTCCTCGACCTCGGGAAGGTCGAGCAGCGCGAAGACCCGCTCGCCACTCGCCTCGGCGATCGCCAGCTGGGTGGGCACCTGGGCAATCGCCTTGATCGGCGACATCAGCTGGGCGGCCACGGCCACGAACACGATCGTCGACTCGGGACTCATCTGCACACCGAGGAATCCCGGGGTCGCCGCGATCCAGATCACCAGCATGATCATCGCGGTGCCGAAGAGCTCGCTGGCCGGCGAGGTGAGCAGTGCAAAGCGCTGGGTGCGGACATAGCCCTTGCGGTAGCCGTCGGCCTGCGCCGCGAACCGATCCGACTCGCTCTCCTCGGTGCCGAAGGCGCGGATCAGTTTCATCGCCCCGAGGCGCTCGGTGGCGGTCGAGGTCAGCTCGCCGCGCTCATGGGCGAAGGCGCGCGCATGACGCTTGAGCCGGGCCCGCAGCAGCTGCACCGCGAGGACCAGGATCGGGGCCAGCAGCAACACCATCGCGGTGAGCCGCCAGGAGTACCCCACCAGCACCGCCAGCATGGTGAGGATCATCACCAGGTTCTGGAAGAACGCCGCCAGGGCCGCCACCACCACCTGCTTCACCTGATCGGCGTCGCTCACCAGCCCCGCGGCAAGCTGGCCGCCGCGGTGCCGCTGGAAGACGGCGAGGTCGAGCCGCAGCAGGTGGCGCCAGAGCCGCACCCGGAGGTCGCGTGCCAACCCCTCCTGCACCAGCACCGAGCAGTAGGCCGACACGTAGGTGGCGGTGATCTTGACGAGCACCGCGACCAGGAACAGGAGCACCAGGCGAAGCATCACCTGGCCCGGCGTGGCGCCGGAGGTCAGCGGCGAGAGCAGGCGAGGGATCGCCCCCTCGAGCCACGAGCCGCCACCCGCAGTCAGCCCGCGACCGAAGAGCTGCTTGAGGAGCGGGTCGAGCAACAGGAGCGAGACCGCCTGCATCACCGAGGCAACCAGCGCCGTGGCGAAGCCGAGCCCCAGCAGGCCGGCGTGCGGACGCAGCAACCCGAGGAGGCGCGCCCGCGTGTCGACCCGGTTCAGCCGCGCCTCGGCATCAGCAGCGCGACCGGCAGCACCACTTCCTCGGGCGAGACGCCGCCGTGGAGGAAGGCGCCGCGGTAGCGGGCCTGGTACTCGCGCAGCTTGGTGGGATAGACGAAGAACCGGTCGCCGGTGGCGAGCATCAGCCGGACCCCCTTGCCACGCGGCGGCAGTCCCCAGGCGGCGAAGTCGTCGACCGCGATCGCCGCCGACGGGTCCTCGACCCGCAGCTCCTCGCCGAACTTGAACCGCAACGACGGCGTCGCGTCGCGTCGGGCATAGATGGTCGCCGGTGTGTGGCAGTGGATCGAGCCGTGGTCGGTGGTGAGCAACACCGGCACGTGGCGGCGCTCGGCCTCCTTGAGCGCCTCCAGCAGCACCGACCGTTCGAACCAGGTTCGCGTCAGCGACCGGAGCGCCGGCGCGTCGCGTGCCACCTCGTACAGCGCCTCGTTCTCGGTGCGGCCGTGGGTGAGCTGGTCGATGAAGTTGAACACCAGTGCCGTCACCCCGTCGCGCGAGAGGTGCCCGGGGAGCCGCTTGAGCATCTGCTCCCCGTCGGCCGCCGAGAAGACCTTCTCGTACTGCACGGGCACGTCCTCGCCGGTCAGCTCGCGGAGCTGCTCGGCGAGCAACTCGGCCTCGTGGGCGTTGAGTGAGTGCTCGTCGCGCTCATTCCACCAGTTGGGGTGGCGTTCGAGCAGCTCCCGCGGATAGAGCCCGGAGAAGATCGCGTTGCGAGAGTAGGGCGTCGCGGTCGGCAGGACCGAGAAGTAGTGGTCCACCTCCACATCGAACAACCGCTCGATCATCGGTCGCATCATCGCCCACTGGTCGAGCCGCAGGCAGTCGACCACCACCAGGAGCGCCCGGCCGTGGCCCTCGAAGGTCGGTCGCACGAACTCGCTCACCACGTCGACGGAGAGCGGCGGCCGGTCCGCACCACCCCCGGTGACCCACCCCGGATAGTGCGCCTCGAGGAACTTCGCGAAGTCATCGCGGATCGACACCTGCAGGGTGCGAAGCGCATCCTGCAAGCCGGGTTCGTCGACCTGCCCCAGCCGCACCTCCCACTCGGCCAGCTCGGCGACCAGCTCGACCCACTCGCGCCACTCCAGCTGCACGCCGCGGCGCCCCTCCAGGTCCCGGAACCGGGTCACGAAGTCGCGCGACAGCCGCTGCTGGCGGATGCGGTCGCCTTCGAGCAGCCGGGTGACCACCGTGAGCACCTGGCGCGGGTTCACCGGCTTGATCAGGTAGTCGGCGATCTCGGCCCCGATGGCGTCGCGCATCGTGGTGGGCTCCTCCGACTTGGTCACCATGACCACCGGCATCGAGGCGTCGATCGCCCTGAGCTCGGGAACCAGGTCGAGCCCCCGGGTGCCGGGCATCTGCTCGTCGAGCAGCACCACCCCGTACGACTGCCGTCGCAGGAGCACCAGGGCGTCATCGCCGTTGGTGGCACGCTCGACCGAGAATCCCTGCTGTTCCAGGAACAGGACCTGCGAATCGAGGGTCTCGATCTCGTCGTCGACCCAGAGAATGCTGCGGGGACGGATCATCCTCGGAAACTAGCCCGGAACGCGGAGAACGGAGGGCGGAAGGAGGAGGACGGAGAGCGGCACGGTAGCGACGGAGGGCGATCGGAGGACCTCTGCCCTCCACCCATCCGCTACTTTTCCGGCGTGCCGCCCGACATCCTGCTGGTCCGCTTCTCCTCCATCGGCGACCTGGTCCTCACCACCCCGCTCCTGCGGGCCATCAAGGCGAGGCATCCGGCCGCCCGGCTCACCATGGTGGTGCGCGAGGACCTGGCCGACGTGCTGCGGCACAATCCTCGGCTCGATCGCCTGATCACCTGGCGCCGTGGCGCCCCACTCGGCCCACTGGCTGCCGAGCTCCGCCGCGGCACATGGACCCATCGGATCGATCTCCAGGGCTCGCTGCGCTCCCGGCGGCTTCGGCTGATGGTTGGCGGCCAGTGGTCGGGCTACCCGAAGCACCGGTTCCGGCGTGCGCTGCTGATAGCCACCCACCGCCGGTTCGGCGGCAGCCTCGGCGCGGTGGCCGAGCGCTATTTCGCGGCCGCCGCCGCCCTCGACGTGACACCCGACGGTGGCCCGGCGGAGTTCTTCACCACCGCCGAGGCGGGGCGAGCCGTCGACGCCTTCCTGGCCGAACGCGGCCTGGGACGCCACCGCCGGTTGGTGGCCCTGATGCCGGGGGCAGCCCAGGCCACCAAGCGCTGGCCCGAGGCACACTGGCGCGACCTGGTCGATCGGCTGGCGCCGACCAGCGACGTGGCCGTGGTCGGCGGCCCGGCCGAGCGGATGATCGGCGAGCGGCTCGTGCAGGCCGGCGGATCGGCGATCGGCAACGCCGCCGGCCGATTCTCGCTGCTGGAGTCGGCCGCCCTGCTCCGCCGCGCCGACCTGCTGGTCAGCGGTGACACCGGGATGCTCCACATTGCCACGGCGGTCGGGACACCGGTGATCGGGCTCTACGGTCCCGGCGTCCCCGAATTCGGGTTCTTCCCCTACCAGGCGCCCGCCCGGGTGCTGGAGCGAGCGCTCTCGTGCCGCCCCTGCTCGGCCCACGGCAGCGAGCGATGCCCGCTGGGGCATCACCACTGCATGCAAGAGATCACCCCGGAGATGGTGCTGGCCGAGCTGGCCCATCCGCCCCGATGAGCGAAGCCGCCGAGGCGTTCGACCAGTTGCTGGCCCAGCAACAGGCGGCAGAACGGGGCCCCCGTCGAGAGGGAGCCTTTGCCCTGTGGCTGTTGGCTCGGGTGGCCCACGACCTGGGCACGGCAGGCGAGGAGCTGGATCGCGCCGGGCGGCGTCGACTGGTGCTGCTCGAGCGACGGCTTGCGCCGCTCGCGCTGCCCCGGCCGCTGGCCCGGGGCCTCACCACCGCGCTGGCGCACTTGCAGGAAGGGACCCCGGCCGCGGCGCGCATCGCGCTCTCGCAGCTGGTCGCCCCCGCTCGTGAGTCACTGGGCAGCGACGCGGGGGAGGCGGTGGCCCGACTGGTGAAGGACGTCCACGACCGGCAACGAGGAAGGGTGCAGGATGAAGAGTGAAGGGCGATCGGGCCCCTTCACGACTTCATGTCAGCCCTCTCCGCTGCTGTCGGCGGGCGCCACCACCGTGTCGCGAACCGCGGCGCCGGCGAGCCGGACCAGGGTGCCGCCGGCCTCGAGACCCTCGACGGTGACCCAGAGCGACGGGCCATCCTGCTCGACGAAGAACGAGGTCACCGACTTCTCGGTCGCCTCGTTGACCAGCCGGTAGGGCGGCTTGCCGAGCAGGTTCCGATAGAAGCTGGTCACGCTGTCGGCCGACAACGGCGTCGAGATCAGCAGCTGGGCGGCATCACCGCCCGCCTCGGAGGCCATCGGCACACCCCCGGGTGGCAGTGGGATGTTGGGGAGGACCTGGACCACGGGGACCTGGGTCTCCCCGACCTCACCCACCTCGGTGCCACCGCAGGCGGCGAGGGCGAGCAGCGATGCCACGAGCATTCCGGTATGGTTGCGCATGGGGCGAACCGTAGCGTCGCGGGGAGCCACCGGCAAGCGCGGCCGCGTTGCCGCCGCCCCCCCCGGCGGCTTAAGATCCCGCATTGCATGGAAGGGGAGATCCTTGGCGGGTCACAACAAGTGGAAGCAGATCAAGCACAAGAAGGCCGCCACCGATGCCAAGCGGGCCTCGGCGTGGACCAAGGTGATCCGTGAGATCACCGTGGCCGCCAAGGTCGGCGGCGGCGATCCGGGAGGGAACCCCCGGCTCCGCAAGGCCATCGACGATGCCAAGGCCGTCAACATGCCCAACGACAATATCGAGCGCGCCGTCAAGAAGGGGACCGGCGAGCTCGAGGGGGCGTCGTACGAGGAAGTCACCTATGAGGGATACGGCCCGGGTGGGACCGCGATCCTGATCGAAGGGTCGACCGACAATGCCAACCGGACCGTGGCCGATATCCGCCACGCCTTCTCCCGCAACGGCGGCAACCTCGGCACCAGCAACTCGGTGGCGTGGATGTTCGAGCGGAAGGGGGAGCTGATGCTCCCGGTCGACGGACGTTCCGAGGAGCAGGCGATGGAGGATGCCCTCGACGCGGGCGCCAGCGACTTCGAGCGCGACGGCGACCTCTTTGTGGTGAGCACCAACCCGAACGACTTCCACGCCGTGATCGACGCGCTCAAGGCCAAGGGCTATCAGGTCGAGTCGTCGGAGCTGGCGATGGTCGCCCAGAATCTGGTCCGTCTCGAGCAGGCCGAGGGCCAGAAGGTGCTCAAGCTGATCGACACCCTCGAGGAACTCGACGATGTGTCGAAGGTCTTCACCAACCTCGACTTCGACGCACTGGAGCTGGAGGAGGCGGAGGCCTGACCGAGCCCGCCGCGCTCACGGTGCTCGGCATCGACCCGGGCACTGCCGTCTGCGGCTTTGGCGTGGTGCAGAGCGGTCGCGACCGCCGGGCCACCCTGGTCGAGTGCGGCGTGGTGCGCACCACCGCGCGCGACCCGCTCCCTGCCCGGCTGCTGGTGCTCGCCGAGGCGATCACCGACCTGCTGGAGCGACACGATCCCGATGTCCTTGCGCTCGAGAACGTCTTCCACGGTCGCAACGCGCGATCGGCGCTGGTCCTGGGCCACGCCCGGGGCGTGGTGATGCTGGTCGCCGCCAGGCGCGGCATCGAGGTCGCCGAGATCACCCCGGCCGAGGTGAAGCGGGCAGTCACCGGAACCGGGGCGGCCAGCAAGGAACAGGTCGGGATGATGGTCGCCCGGCTGCTGCGTCTGGCCGCAGCCCCTTCTCCCGCCGACGCGGCCGACGGGGTGGCCATCGCCCTCACCCAGCTCCTCCGGGCCGCGCCCCGGACCATGCTCTCGGGACACCGCCGATGATCGCCTCGCTCCGCGGCACCCTGAGCCACCGCGAACCCGCCGGAATCGTCATCGAGGTGGCAGGGGTCGGCTACCTCGTCGAGGTGCCGTTGGGTGTCTTCGAGCGGCTCCCGAGCGTGGGCCAGGACGTCGCCCTGCAGACCGAGCTCGTCGTGCGTGAGGACGCCTGGTCGCTCTACGGCTTCGATTCACCGGTCGAGCGGGCCATCTTTCGACGGCTGCTCGGGGCATCGGGCGTCGGCGCCCGCCTTGCCCTGGCCATTCTCTCGACCCTGGGACCCGACCGCGCCGTCCGGGCGGTCCGGGAGCGCGATCTGGCCGCCCTCTCCACGGTGCCGGGAATCGGCCGCAAGAAGGCCGAGCGGATCGCGCTCGAACTCGCCGACCGCTTCGACGACCTGCCATCGGTCGGCGCGGCAACCGGCCCGACCGGCTCGCCGTCGGCCGACGCGGTTCGCGCCCTGGTCGCACTCGGCTACCCGGCGGCAGCCGCCGAGACCGCGGTGCGCAAGATCGCCGATGCCGGGACGGCCACCGACACCGCCGCGCTGCTGCGGCGCGCCCTCGCTGAACTCACGGGGAACTGATCGCCATGTGGGACACATCACGCCCGATGGTCACCGCCGAGTGGATCTGCACTCGCTGTGGTGTCTCCAACCGCAAGCTGGTCCCACCCGGAACACGCGAGGTGCGGGACCGCTGCGTCCACTGCCGGTTGCCCCACCTGGTACGGCCCGACGAACGGCCGGTACGCTGGCGTGCCGAGGCCGCCTGAGGTGACCAGCGAACGGTCGGCCGACGCCGGGAATCCCCGGCGCGTCGAGATCACCACCCCGGAGGCGCTCGCCGACGAGGGAGAGGGAGGCAACGAGGCGGCGCTGCGCCCCTCGCGCCTCGACGATTTCGTCGGGCAGACCCAGGTCCGGCAATCGCTGCAGATCGCCATCGACGCCGCGCGGGGACGCAACGAGTCGCTCGACCACGTGCTCTTCTTCGGCCCGCCGGGCCTCGGCAAGACCACCCTCGCGATGCTGATGGCGCGCGAGATGGGCGTCCAGTGCCGCACCTCCTCGGGCCCGGTGCTCGAGAAGCCGGGCGACCTGGTGGGACTGCTCACCGGCCTCGGTACCGGCGACATCCTCTTCATCGACGAGATCCACCGGCTCCGGCCCCAGCTGGAGGAGTTCCTCTACCCGGCGATGGAGGACTTCCGGGTCGATGTCCGGTTGAGCGACGGGCCGCATGCCCAGACGCTGCCGATGTCGCTGGAGCGCTTCACGCTGATCGGTGCCACGACCCGATTCGGGCTGCTGACGCCACCGATGCGGGCCCGTTTCGGATTGGTCGAGCGGCTGCACTTCTACCCCGAGGACGACATCGCGCGGATCGTGACCCGCTCGGCGGGACTCCTCGACGTGCCGATGACCGCCGAGGGGGCGCTCGAGATCGCCCGCCGCGCCCGCGGCACGCCGCGGGTCGCCAACCGGCTGCTCCGCCGGGTGCGCGACTTTGCCGAGGTGCGCGCCGACGGCACCGTCACCGCCGAGGTGGCGCTCGCCGCGCTCGAGCGCCTCAATGTCGACCAGTTCGGCCTCGACGACATGGATTCCCGCATCCTCGCGACGATCATCGAGAAGTTCGCCGGCGGGCCCGTCGGGCTCGCCACCATCGCCGCCGCCGTGGGCGAGGACGCCGCGACCCTCGAGGAGGTCTACGAACCCTACCTGATGCAGCAGGGCTTCCTCGAGCGCACACCCCGTGGCCGGGTCGCCACCCCCCGCGCCTGGCAACGGCTCGGCGTCACCCCGCCGACTGGCGGTGGGACGCAGGGTTCGCTGCTCGATGGCTGAGCGGCGCTGGACCACCGCCGATTTCGACTACCCGCTTCCCGACGAACTGATCGCCCAGGTTCCCGCCCCGGAGCGGGGAGAATCGCGGCTCCTCGTCGTCGAGCGAGAAGAGGGGAGAGCCCCTGCTGCCGCGTCGCTCGCGGCGCGGCCGGGCTCGCCCCCATCGGAAGCGCCAACCGCGGATGCGGACCGACTCCGCGACCTCACCTTCCCCGCCCTCGCCGACCTCGTCCCGCCCGGCGACCTCGTGATCCGCAACGTCACCCGAGTCCGTCACGCCCGACTGCTTGCGACCCGGCCCGGCGGCGGCCCCGCCGAGGTGCTCCTGCTCCACCCGGGTACCGACGGGACCTGGGTGGCGATGGGGAAGCCGGGGCGGGCCCTGCTCCCCGGCAAGCAGGTCCACCTCGACGACCGATCGTCGATCGAGGTGGTGCGGGTCGACGACGAGGGATTCCGGCACGTGCGCTTCGTCGGCATCGACGCGGCCGAGGCGATCGCCCGCTTCGGGCGGCTGCCGCTGCCACCCTACATCACCCGGGCTCCCGTCGCTGCCGACGAGGAGCGATACCAGACGGTCTACGCCCAGCGCGAGGGGAGTGTCGCGGCGCCCACGGCGGGGCTGCACTTCACCACCGCGTTGATCGAGACGATGCAGTCGCGCGGCGTCGAGTTCGCCGACCTCGATCTCGAGGTCGGGCCCGGTACCTTCAAGCCGGTCGAGGCCACCGATCCGCATGCCCACGTGATGCATGCCGAGGTCTTCGAGATCCCGCAGGCGACAGCGGACCGGGTCCGGGCCGCCAGGGCGCGTGGCGCGGCCGTGTGGGCGATCGGCACCACCGTGGTGCGGGCGCTGGAGAGCGCGGCGCGGGACGACGGCACCGTCGAGTCGGGACGACGCGACACCCGACTGATGATCCTGCCGGGCTTTCGTTTCCGGGTGGTGGACCACCTGGTGACCAACTTCCATCTTCCCCGCAGCACCCTGCTGATGCTGGTGGCAGCCTTCGCCGGCCACGACCTGATGATGGCGGCGTACCGCCACGCGGTCGAGGCGCGCTACCGCTTCTACAGCTACGGCGATGCGATGTGCATCCTGTGAGGTCCCGATGATTTCGCCCCAAGGTCCGCTGCCCGACCGCCACCGGAGCGATCGCCTCCCCGCCGCGGTGGCCTGAGTGTTCGACTTCGCGCTCGAGGCCACCGACGGCGCCGCACGGGCCGGCACCCTCATCCTGCCGCACGGCACGGTGCAGACGCCGTGCTTCATGCCGGTGGGCACCCACGGTGCGGTGCGGGGCCTCCATCCCGACGAGGTGCGCCGGGCCGGCGCCCAGATAATCCTCGGCAACACCTACCACCTGCACCTGCGGCCCGGCGAGGACACGATCTCGCAGCTCGGTGGGCTGCACCGCTTCACCACCTGGTCGGCGCCGATGCTCACCGACTCGGGTGGATTCCAGGTCTTCTCGCTGGCGGGCATGCGCACCCTCGATGAGGACGGGGTGGCTTTCACGTCGCACATCGACGGGTCGCTCCGGCGACTCACCCCCGAGCGCTCGATGGAGATCCAGTGGTCGCTCGGCGCTGATGTCGCCATGGCATTCGACCACCTGCCGCCGGGGCAGGCGAGCCACGACGAAGCCCGCGAGGCGATGGAGCGCACGCTGCGGTGGCTGCAACGCTGCCGGGAGCATCATGCCAGCCTCGAGCGCGACCAGCCCGGCCGCCAGACGCTCTGGCCGATCGTGCAGGGCGGCACCCACGCCGACCTGCGGCGCGCCTCGCTCGACGGGATCCTGGCCCGCGGCGACTGGACCGGCATCGCCATCGGCGGCCTCTCCGTGGGCGAGCCGAAGCCGGTGATGCGTCGGGTGCTCGAGGGGCTGGAGCCGCACCTGCCGCCCGGGCGCCCGCATTATCTTATGGGCGTCGGTTTTCCCGACGATCTCCTGGCGGGGATCGCGCGGGGAGTGGACCTGTTCGACTGCGTCGCCGCCACCCGCAATGGCCGTCATGGCAGTGCCTGGACCCACGATGGCAAGATGCAGGTGCGGGGCGCCACGTTGCGCCTCGACGAGGGACCGCTCGACCACGACTGTGACTGCGAGGCCTGCACCCGCTTCTCGCGCGCCTACCTCCGCCACCTGTTCGTCACGGAGGAGCAGCTCGGGCAGCGCCTGGTCTCGATTCACAACATCCGATTCCTGATCCGACTCGCCAGCCAGGCACGCGAGCGGATCGTGGCCGGAACCTTCGCAGGCTGGGCCGACGAGTGGCTCCGCCGCTACCGCGCACGAGAGGACGACTGAATGCCCACAAACGGGTTGATGATCCTGATGCTGCAGTTCGCGGCGATCGGACTGGTCTTTTACTTCCTGATCATCCGACCGCAGTCAAAGGCGCGCAAGAAGGCCGCCGAGATCCTGGCCGGCATCAAGAAGGGTGACGAGATCACCACCGCTGGCGGAGTCGTCGGCAAGGTGAAGGAGGTCAAGGAGCTGCTTGTCATCATCGAGAGCGGCACCGCACAGCTGGTGATCGAGCGGGCCCGCATCATTCGGGTCGGCGACACGGCGACCCCGGGAGTCGCTGGCTGATGGCCATCCTGCCGATTCACCTCCTCGGCTCGGGGGTGCTGCGCGATCCAGCCACCCCGATCGAGGAGTTCGACGACGAACTGCGGAAGTTCGTGGCGAACCTGTTCGAGACGATGGACGTCGCGCTCGGCGTGGGGCTGGCGGCCAATCAGGTCGGCAGCACCCGGCGGGTGGCAGTGATCGATGCCGACGACGAGCGCTTCGCGATGGTCAATCCGCGGATCGTCGAGGCGAGCGACAGCACAGCCGCGGCGGATGAGGGGTGCCTGTCGATCCCCGACCTCTATGGCGAGGTCACCCGACCCGAGCGGATCGTGCTCGAGGCCCACGACGAGCACGGCAAGGCATTCCGGCTCGAACTCGAGGGCCTGGTGGCGCGCGCGGTGCAGCACGAGATCGATCACCTCGACGGCGTGCTCTTCATCGACCATCTCTCGCCGCTCAAGCGACAGCTTCTCGTGACCCGGTGGAAGAAGGACCACAAGGGACAGGGTCCGACCTACACCCCGTCTCCCGAGGAGTCGGAAGCCACCAGTTGATGCGGCTGGTCTTCTTCGGAACACCGGCATTCGCGGTCCCGTCGCTCGATGCCCTGCTGAGCGCCGGCCACACGGTCGCGGCCGTCGTCACCCAGCCCGACCGTCCCCGCACCCGATCGCACTCGACCCTGCTGCCGTCGCCGGTGAAGCAGCGCGCCCTCGAGGCGGGCATCCCGGTGCTGCAACCCGACCGGCCTCGCGGCGATGAGTTCCTCGACGCGATCCGCGCGCTCAAGCCCGACGTCGGGGTCGTGGTCGCCTACGGCCACATTCTCCGTCCCGAGCTGCTGGCCATCCCGCCCCTCGGCATGGTCAACGTCCACGCCTCGCTGCTGCCCCGGTGGCGCGGGGCGGCCCCGATCCAGTGGGCCGTGCTGAGTGGCGACGCGGTGACCGGCGTCTCGATCATGCGGATGGAGGCCGGACTCGACTCCGGTCCGCTCTGGCTCGCACGCGAGGAACCGATCAACCCCCACGACACCAGCGGGATGCTCTTCGAGCGCCTGGCCCGTGTCGGCGCCTCGGCACTGGTCGAGGCGCTGCCGTCGATCGGCGCCGGCGCCAGGCCCGAGCCACAGGATGAGAGCCGGGTCACCCTGGCACCCAAGCTCGATCGGAACACCGCGCGGGTCGACTGGAGCCGCGATCGCGACGAGATCTCCTGCCGCATCCGGGCGATGGATCCCGCACCCGGGGCGTGGACCACCCTCGCCGAGCAGCCGGTCAAGCTCTTCCACCCATCGCTCCCGATTACACCGGATCCCGCCCCGGCCTCCGCACCGGGCACCATCATCGCCAGCGATGGCGAATTGCTGGTGGCCTGTGGCGACGGGCCGCTCGCCATCGGCGACCTGCAGCCGGCCGGCCGTCGCCGACTCGCTGCCGGCGATTGGCTCCGCGGCAACGCGACCGCCGCCGGCCAGCGCTTCGTGTGAGACCGCTCCCCCGGCTGCTCGCCTACCTCGACGACCGGATCGCGGCGGCCGACGATCTCGGAATCGGCCTGGCGGCGATCGCTGCGGCCGGCCCTGCCGTGGCGCTGGTGGCCCGCCTTCCCGGCGGCACCGCCGACGCCCACGCCGCCCTTGCCGCACGCTGCATCGCCAACGCCCGCCCGCCGGAGGCCCAGGTCCTGGTCACCGGTCGAGGCGATGTGGCACTCGCCACCGGGGCCGACGGGGTGATCGTCCGACACGACGACCTGCCGGCCGACGAGATCCGTCGGCTGCTCGGCGGCGAGCGGCCCGTCCTCGCGGCGGTCCACTCCGTGGCGGAGGCGGAGACGGCACTGGAGGAGGGCGCCGATGGGCTGGTGGCGGGCACGATCTGGGAGAGCGCCTCGCACCCCGGCCGTCCCGGCGTGGGACTCGACCTCGTTCGGCGCTGCGCCGCGCTCGGTCGCCCCGTCTGGGCCATCGGCGGGGTCACCCCGGAACGGGCCGCGAAGGCACGCGCCGCCGGCGCCTGGGGCGTCGCGGCGATCGGTGCAATCTGGGAAGCGCCGGACCGCCATGTCGCGACAATGCGGTTGTTGAGGGAAGTGAGTCCTGTGTCCTGAGAAGTGAGGGGACACCCCCGGCTAGATTTCGACTGGAGACCCTCAGGACTCACGACTCAGGACTCACGACCCGATGCGACTCACCATCAACGGCACCACCCGCGAGGTCGACTCGGCCGCCACGGTCGAGGCGCTGCTCGGTGCCCTCGAGCTCGACCCTCGCGCGGTGGTTGTCGAACTCAATCGCGAGATCATCCGGCGGCCCGTGATCGCGGCCACGCCGGTATCCGATGGCGACGTGGTGGAGATCGTCCACTTCGTCGGGGGAGGCTGACATGCTGGAGATCGGCGGCAAGACCTTCGGCTCCCGATTGATGGTCGGGACCGGGAAGTACCGCACCAATGCGCAGATGATCGAGGCGATCGCGGCCTCCGGTGCCGAGATCGTCACGGTGGCGGTGCGCCGGGTGTCGCTCGACCGCGACGACGAGGGTGGCATCCTCCACCACCTCTCGCCGGAGAAGTACTTCCTGCTGAGCAACACCGCCGGATGCTACAGCGCCGACGAGGCGATCCGCTATGCGCGGCTCGCGCGCGAGGCGGGATTCAACGACTTCGTCAAGCTCGAGGTGATCGGCGACAAGGAGACCCTCCTGCCCGACACCACCGGTTTGCTCGAGGCCACCCGGGTCCTCGCGGCGGAGGGGTTCAAGGTCCTTGCCTACACCAACGACGACCTGATCACCGCGCTCCGCCTCGAGGAGGCTGGTGCCGTGGCGGTGATGCCGCTCGCGTCGCCGATCGGCTCGGGACTGGGGCTCCTCAATCCGTACTTCATCCGCACCATCAAGTCGCGGCTCACGGTGCCGGTGATCGTCGATGCCGGCGTCGGCACGGCGTCCGATGCCTGCCTCGTCATGGAGCAGGGCGTCGACGGGATCCTGATGAACACCGCCCTCGCCGAGGCCGACGATCCGGTCCGGATGGCCAGGGCGATGCGGCTGGCGGTCGAGGCCGGGCGCGAGGCCTATCTGGCCGGCAGGATGCCGCGCCGCGAGGTCGCGGTGCCCTCCACCCCGACAGCCGGGATGCTCGGCTGAACGACACCGGTCTGGCTCCCCGTCGCGCGGCGCTGGGCATCCTGCTCGCCGTGCGACGGGGCACCCCGTTCGACGCGGCAATTGCCCGTGGTCTCGCCGCCCTCCCCGATGCCGACCGTCGCCTCGCCCACGAGCTCGCCGCCGGGGTGCTGCGGCACGAGGCCGCCCTCGATGCCGTGATCGCGCCGCTTGCCTCGCGGGGTCTCGACTCGGTGCACCAACCGGTGCGCGACATCCTGCGACTGGCGGTCTACCAGCTGCGTCACCTCGAGCGCGTGCCTCCCCACGCCGCGGTCGCGACGGCGGTGGCCCTCACCCGTGAGGCGAGCGGTGAACGCGCCACCGGATTCGTCAACGCCGTCCTCCGTCGCGCCGCCCAGGAACGCCCGGACCCTGGTGAGGACCGCGGCGACGATTCCGCGACCGCCCTCGCCGCCGAGTTCTCGCATCCCGCCTGGCTGGTCGATCGGTGGCTGACGCGATTTGGCGCCGACGAGACTCGTCGGCTCCTGGAGTGGAACAACCAGCACCCGCCGCTGGTGGTGCAGCCGGCCGGCGGCTCGCTCGCCGAGCTGGCGGAGCGCTTCGAGGTCGCAGGGCTGCGTCACTTCCCCGCCCCATGGGATGCCGGGCTGGTCGTCGAGGAGACGCACCCCGAACGGCTCCCCGGCTACGCCGACGGGGCGTTCTTCGTGCAGGACGCGGCGCAGGCGCTGGTGGTCCGCTTCGCGGGCTTCCCCGAAGGCGCCACCGTGGTCGATGCCTGCGCCGCGCCGGGGGGAAGACGCTTGCCCTCCTGCAGGCCGGCGCCGGCCGGGTGATCGCCGCCGACCTGTCGCGCCGCCGCCTGGTCCGGCTCCGGGAGAACCTCGCCCGGACCACCCATGGGCAAGTCCCGACCCTGGTGGCCGACGCCCTTCATCTGCCGATCCGGCCGGTCGATGCCATTCTCCTCGACGTCCCCTGCCTCGGCACCGGCACCTTTGCCCGCCACCCCGACGCCCGGCTCAGGGTGCGGCCCGCCGCACTGGAGCGGCTGGTCGCCGAGCAGGCCGCCTTGCTCGATGCCGCGGCCGAACGGATCCTGCCCGGTGGCGTGCTATGTTACGCCACGTGCTCGCTGGAAGAGGAAGAGGATGCCCTGCAGGTTGAAGCCTTTCTGGCCCGGCACAAGGAATTCCGCCGGGATCCGCTCGGTGACCTCGACCTGCCTGTCACCGCGGCCGGCGACCTGCAACTCCTGCCGCAGCGCGACGGCACCGATGGTGCCTTCGCCGCCCGGTTGGTGAGGGAGGCCAGCCGGTGACGCTGTCGACCCGAGCCTGGGCGATCACGGTGATCGCCGTGGCGGTCGCAGCCGGACTGATCGTCACCTGGTTGCTCTATCCGGCCCCGTTCCTCTCCCACTCGGTCGCTGTCCCCCAGCTCCACGGGACACTGAGCGACCAGGCGGTCGCCGAACTGGCCGGGATCGGGCTTCGGGGACGACTGGCCGGCACCGTCGAGGACCCGATGACCCGCAGCGGGGCGGTATCGTGGCAGTCCCCGGTGGTCGGCACCCGGCTTCCTGAGGGGGCGATCGTCCGGCTGGGCATCTCCGCTGGGCCGCCGCGGGTCCTGGTCCCCGACCTCACCGCCCTCGACATGGTCGCGGTGCGGGAAGTCCTCGAGGCCGCCGGGCTGGCAGTGGGTCGGCTCGACAGCGTCTGGTCAGCACTGCCGGTCGGGACGGTGGTGCAGACGAGTCCGGAAGCGCGCGGGGCACTCCGCACGGGAGGAACGGTGAACGTGACGGTGAGCAAGGGGCCACGGAGGTTGCGGCGATGACAGTCAGGATCGCACCCAGCGTGCTGGCGGCCGACCTCGGGCGCCTCGCCGAGCAACTCGCGCAGGCCCGCGAGGGTGGAGCCACGTGGATCCACATCGACGTGATGGATGGCCATTTCGTCCCGAACCTGACGTTCGGGGCGCCGCTGATCAAGGCGGTGCGCAAGCTCACCGACCTGCCGCTCGACGTGCACCTGATGGTCGAGCACCCCGAGCGCTACATCGCCGAGTACGCCGAGCTGGGCGTGTCGGTGTTCTCGTTCCACCCCGAGGCGACGGTGCACGTGCAGCGGCACCTGGCGTCGGCGCGCGAGGCCGGGATGCAGGCCGGCCTCGTCCTCAACCCGTCGTCGCCGGTCGACAATCTTCGCGAGGTGGTGAGCGACCTCGACCTGGTGCTGATCATGTCGGTCAATCCCGGCTACGGCGGCCAGGGCTACATCCCCGCCTCGACCGGCAAGATCGCCCGCACCAGGGCCCTGCTCAACGAGTTCGGGTCGCACATCGCGCTCGAAGTCGACGGCGGCATCACCGTCGACACCATCGGAGCCGCGCACGCCGCGGGTGCCGACACCTTCGTCGCGGGAACGGCGGTCTTCGCCCAACCCGACATCCCGGGGGCGATCCGCGCCCTCATCAACGCCTGTCGCACGGTGGTCTGACGCATGCGCCGCCTCACTTCGTTCCTCCTGCCGCTCGCCCTCGCTGCCTGCGGCGCGCCCTCACCCCTCCAGCTCGGCGGCGACGCGCCCGACTTCTCTGCAGTTGACCTCGCCACCGGCAAGTCGATCGACTTCCGGAGCACCTACGCCGGCTCGGTCACCCTGGTCAACATCTGGGCGACCTGGTGCGGGCCGTGCAAGGAGGAGATCCCGGCACTCGACTCGCTCTACCGCGCCCTCGAGCCGCAGGGTTTCCGGATCGCGGCGGTGAGCATCGACACCGACGACTCCACCCAGGTCCGCAAGTTCATCGACCAGTTCCACGTGGCGTTCGACGTGCTCCACGACCAGGACGGCACGATCCAGCAGATCTACCAGACGACCGGCGTACCCGAGTCGTTCCTGGTCGACCGCAACGGCAAGATCCTTCGCATCGTCTATGGCGCCGCCCCATGGACCTCCGCGTCGAATCGCCGCATCGTCGAGCAGCTCCTCGAGGAGCAACGGGTGGCCGCACGATGAATCGTCAGTGGGCGATGGTCGGCCTGATCGTCGCCGGGCTCGGGCTCGGCGGCTGGGCGTTGATCAAGTACGCTCCGCCACCGGAGGGCGTCACCGTCGGGCGCCGGGCCCCGGACTACCGTGCCATCAACCTCGCCAGCAACGACTCGGTGAGCATCCGTGAGCAGTTCGCCGGGCACGTGACGCTGCTCAACGTCTGGGCCACCTGGTGCGCCCCGTGCCGCGCCGAGATGCCGTCGATGGAGCGGGTCTACCGCGACATGCGCGATCGCGGCTTCCGGATCGCCGCGGTGAGCGTCGACAACGGCAGCGCCCAGAAGGTGCACGACTTCGCCACCGAGTTCGGGCTCACCTTCGACCTGCTGCAGGATCCCGGCGGCGAGATCCAGGCGACCTACCAGATGATCGGCGTGCCGCAGTCGTTCCTGCTCGATCGCGACGGCACCATTCGCTACGTCGCCCTCGGCGAGGAACACTGGGACTCGCCCCGGAACCGCGCCCGGATCGAGGCGCTGCTCAACGAGTGACGATGCGCGTCCTCGCCCTCGAGAGTTCCTGCGACGAGACTTCCGCGGCCGTGGTGCGCCGGGAGGGTGATCGTGCCACGCTCGATGGCCTGGCGATCCTCTCCCAGGACATCCACCGCATCTTCGGTGGCGTGGTCCCCGAGTTGGCCTCGCGCGCCCACCTCGAGACTGTCGGCCCGGTCGTGGACGAGGCGCTGCGCCAGGCCGGCATCGGCCTCGACGCGATCGATGGCATCGCGGTGACCCACGGTCCCGGACTCCTCGGCGCCCTGCTGGTGGGCGTCACCTGGGGAAAGACCCTCGCCTGGCGCGAGGGACTGCCGCTCATCGGCGTCCACCACATGGAGGGACACCTCTTCGCCCCGACCCTCGAGGACCCGACCGTGGCGCCACCGTTCACGGCGCTGCTGGTGAGCGGTGGCCACACCATGCTGCTCGACGTGCCCGCCTGGGGCGACTACCGACTGCTCGGCGCCACCAAGGACGACGCCGCCGGCGAGGCGTTCGACAAGGTCGGCACCCTGCTGGGACTCGACTATCCCGCCGGTGCCGCGATCGAGAAGCTGGCCGCCACCGGCGACCCGAAGCGCTTCACCTTCCCCAGACCATTGCTCAAGGGGATCCGCGACGACGACCGCTGGAACTTCTCCTTCAGCGGCCTCAAGACCGCGTTGCTCCGTGCGGTGCAGCAGTGTGAAGACCTCGAGGCCGAGCGGTCGAACCTGGCCCGAGGCTTCCAGGATGCGGTGATCGAGGTGCTGGTGGCCAAGACCCTCGACGCCGCCGACGTGCATCGGCGTGAGCTGGTGGTGGTCGGGTGGTGGGGTGGCCTGCAACCGGACCCTTCTGGCCAGGATGCGCGACGCCGCACCGGGCGACGTGCGGGTGGCCGCCGCCTCGCCGCGACTCAACACCGACAATGCCGCGATGATCGGCGCCGCCGGCAGCTGGCGGCTCGCCTCCGGCGAGCGACACGACCTGACCCTCGAGGCGAGCGACGCCCTGCCGCTCCCCGGCCTCGCCACTTCCTCCGGAGCGTCGGCGTGACCATCGCCCATCCGCTGGTGATCAATCTCGGCTTCATCACCATCACCGGCTTCGGCCTCACGATGATGCTCGCGTTCCTGATCGGCGCGTGGATCGTCGACCAGGAACTCCGCCGCCACGGTTTCGCTCCCGACTTCGCCGGCGACATGGTCCTGGGCGCAGTGATCGGTGGCATCGTCGGCGCCAAGCTCTGGTATGTGGCCCTGCACGGGGTCCAGGCGCTCTTCTCGCGCGAGGGGCTGGTCTTCTACGGCGGCTTCGTCGGTGGTGCGCTGGGCGTGATGCTCAACGTCTGGCGCCGCCGCGTCCCGATCCGCTGGGCGATGCAGCTGGTGGCCCCATCGCTGGCGGCAGCGTATGCCATTGGCCGGGTCGGCTGCTTCGTGGTCGGCGACGACTACGGCCGCCCCACCTCGCTCCCCTGGGCGGTGGCCTTCCCGCAGGGAGCGCCGCCGAGCACTGCCGGGATCATGGCCGCTGAGTTCGGGACCAGGGTCCCCGCGGGGACCCCGCCCGACACCCTGTTGGCGGTCCACCCGACACAGCTCTACGAGATCGCCATCATGCTGGTGGTCTTCGCCATTCTCTGGGCCTGGCGGCGCAAGGAGCGGGGCACCGGCTGGCTCTTCGGCGCCTACCTGGTTCTCGCCGGGGCGGAACGGTTCTTCGTGGAGATCTTCCGGGCCAAGGACGACCGGTTTCTGGCGGGGATGACCATCGCCCAAGCCACCGCAATGGTGAGTGTCGTTGTCGGGATTGCCCTCTGGGCCGGACTTTCCGGGGCAAAACCGGTCGAGCCGGGGGCCTGGTTGACCAAGGGAAGCGGCACCGACAAATGACCATCAAATCAGCCAAATCTGGTGCTTGACAGAACCCCTAGGACCCCCTAGGTTTTTCCCTAGTCGGTGACGCCATCGGGTTGTGGTGGTGCACCTGAAGAAAGTCCCAGGACGAAGAAGGGTGGAGCGAACACATCTGTTCGTCTCCGTATACTCAGGGGGCGTTCTGGGACCTCCTTAGAAACGGCTCGCCAGCGATGGCGGGCCGTTTCGTTTGTGGGCTGTGGGGGAATCCCTTATCGACCAGGGTGACCGGGACAGCCATCCTGCGCCAGGCTCGTCGAGGCGACGGGCTCCCGTTTCCCCCGACCAGGAGCCGCGATGACCACGCCTGAGCAATTTGCCTATCACTCCCCGCTCCCCGCTCCCCACTCCCCACTCCCCACTCCCCGCTCGTGCGCGAAGCTGCTCCTGTCCGCAATGGCGCTGCTCGCAGCTTGCGGTCGTCCCGATCTACCGGTAACGGCGTCGCCGCCTGACGACGCAGACATGCATGTCACCGTGGCTAGCCTCGTGTCCTGCACGGCCACTTTCAGCTATTACTGCGCTTTCTGGTCTTCCAATCAGGCGGTGTACGCCTACGCGGTGGCCCCATCGAACCGATCCGCGCTCTCCGCTGCCATCACGCGCTGGTCGGATGCGCTCACCAAGTACGGCTCGGCCTACGTACCCGCGCTGGTCTACACCCAGGATGACAGCGTGACGCACCATGTGGTGGTCGTCGGCGCGAGCTCCGGATCAACGTTTTGCGGCGCCACCAATGAGAACGCCTCTCCGGTCACGATTACCCTCTCCGCGGACGGCTCGTGCAGCACCAACCACGGCAGCATGGTGGATGTCCTCGGGCATGAGCTTGGTCATGCCTATGGCTGGCTGGGGCCGTACCCCGACGTACCGAAGCCGGAAAAGATCGGCAAGTCGGACCACTGTGCCCAGGTGCTTCCGGCCGACGGCTCGATCAAGACCGCCATCTGTGCCCACATGATCGAGGGCGCCCGCGCCGCCTATACGTCCCTGAGTTTCGACGCCGACTCGTTCTGGGCCACCGAGTTCGTCGTCGGACCGTCCTACACCCTCTCGCCGGACACCGTCGAGGTGGGCAGCTCCGTCCAGCTCAACCCCGGACCATGGGAGCTCGACCGCGGCGGCTCCACACCGGGCGGATACACCTGGAGCAGCAGCAACTCGAGCATCGCCAGCGTCAGTGGCGGCCTGGTCACCGGTGTCGCCACCGGCACCGCGATGATCCATCTTTTCCCGACCAGCTCGAGCACATACTATCAGTCCTACCGCTTCAAGACCGGCGGCTTCACGGTGCCGATCACGGTCGTGCCCCAGAGTCCGATTCCGCTCGTGGTCACCGACATCGGCCGGCCCGGTCCTGACTCGCTCGAACCGATCCACACCCCGGGCAACTACCTGCTGACCGGCCTGATCCAGCCCGGCGACACGACCGGGGCCTCCTACCGCTGGGTGCTCAAGTTCAGCGATGCTCCCAACGACTCGACCGTCTCCGGCTGGGGGCCGCGCACCCACACCATGACCATCCCCTCGCCGATCGGCAGCTACACGGTGACGGCCGGGGTGTACGTCATGCGCCATGATACGATCGGACCGGTCTATACCCGCCGTGACGTCACCGTTTGTCCGGCTTCGCAGGAGGAATACCTCCGGTTGGCGACACCGACGCCACCGACCACCGACGCCGTCTACAACTGCGAGCCATGAAGATGCGCTCGCCACTCCCCCGCCCCGTCATCGGGCTCGTCACGCTGGGCGTCCTCGGATGCACGACGTCGAGCGGCCCCACGCCGCTCTCCGAGCCGGGCGGCACCATCCTGGCCGAGTCGAACCAGATCGGAATGGTGGCCCATATGATCGTCGGCACCCCGGGCGATTCGGCGTGGGGCTACGTGCCCAACCCTGACCGCTACCTTGACGCTTACGGGGCACGGTTCCTCGGAACCAGCAGCATCGCCATCTCGGTTACCAGCAACCGATATCCCGACCCTCCGGCCTTTGTCTACCAATACGAGATCTCCCGCATCGCTGCTCCCTGCCGGGTCGACTGAGGCGCTGTTGAGATTCCCAGGAGGTCACCTCCGGAAGCCGTTGCCCCGGTACCCGGCACCAATGCGGTCAGCTTCACGGGCCTCAACTGGCAGGGACAGCCCTATGTGAGCCTGCTCCGGCTCGATCTCGCCACCGGCGCCGTCACCCGGGAATACCCTGGCACCTTTCCCTCGCTCTACGAGATCCGCTGGCTTCCGGACGGCAAGCGATTGGTCGGCTGGGTCTCCGACAACGACAGCAGCCGGGTGGTGGTCGTCGACCAGCGCTCGACCCCGGTCTCGCTCGACACCCTCTGGGCCGTGGCGGGCGCGGCCGTCATCGGCATCACCGTCGACCCCGACGGCAGCGGCTTCATCTCGGGCCGGCTGGAGCAGGACGGCCGCTGGCAGATGATGCGCTTCGAGTTCGCCGATCCCGGCCACCCCGTCCCGCTCGATCTCGATGGCACCTATCCAGTCTTCTCGCCGGATGGCAGGTGGCTGGCCTACTCGGAAACCCACACCACCGAGATCTGGCTCTATCGATTCGCCGACGGTTTCCGTAGGCCGGCCTTCGCGGGCTCGCCGCACGGCTTCCCGCGGGACTGGAAATGAGGGCAGAAGAACGGCCCGCCAGCGATGGCGGGCCGTTTCGTTTTGTGGGGGTGGAACGACAACAGCCGCGGCCGTCAGGCCGCGACTGTCTGGGTTTGCCGCCCGCATCCCCGCGGCCTGACGGCCGCGGCTATGGGTTCGCCACCCGCTCCGCGCTTTCCTCGACCACCGTCGCCCGCAGCCGCTCCACCTCGCTCTTGAGCGCGGCCAGGTCGGCCTCCATCTGCTCCAGCGAGCGGAGCACGGTCTGCTCCATCCCGGCCGCGGTGGCGGTCTCCAGCGGCTCGGGCATCGGCGCCACCGGTACCACCTGTCGCATGTCGCCCGTCGCCTGTCGCGCCTTCATCCTGAGCCACACCAGCGCGAAGATCGCCAGCACCAGCAGCAGCCCCTGCGCCAGCATCGTCTCGACGGTGGGATAGACGCCGAGCGCCGGCAGCCGGGGCCAGCCCTGCAGCACCGTGGTCCCCACCACACCACCCTCCTGCAGCTCGGCGATCCCCTTCCCCGCGAAGACGAACGCGGTGTAGTAGAGGAAGGCGCTGGTCACCCCGAAGAACGGCTTGAGCGGCAGCCGCACGCCGTACTTGTTGATCGCGATGTAGACGATGGCCAGGATCGCGCCGCCCACCGCGATGCCGCTCGCCACCGGCGCGAAGGTGCCGCCGGTGGCCGGGCCGCCCGAGACCAGCAGCGCCTTGTAGAAGAGCACCGTCTCGAAGCCCTCGCGATAGACCGCCAGGAACGCCGCCGACGCCAGCGCGAACGCCGACCCGCCGGTGACCGCCACCTGCGACCCGATCCTTCACGAACGCGGTCCACTTCTGCACCTCCATCTTGGAGAGCAGCCAGTAGCTCACGTAGAAGAGCACGCCGACCGCGACCAGGACCGTCGCCCCCTCGAGCACCTCGCGGTGCACCGGCGAGACCTGGAAGACCGTCTCGAGCAGCACGGCGGTGAGGAGCGAGAGTGCCACCGCCGCACCGACGCCGATGTGGATGTCACGCCGGCGATGGCCCGCACCGATCCTGACCAGGAACGCCATCAGCGCGCCGATGATCAGGATCGCCTCGAGCCCCTCCCGGATCATGATCACCAGCGACTGCACGAACAGGTTGGCGTTGGAGAGCTGGTCGCCGACCACCCGCTCGGCCCGCTCCAGTCCGCTCAGCAGATCGGCCTGCACCGCGCGAGAGTTCCTCGGCCGTGGCGCCGCCGGCGGCGCGGTTGCGTAGCGTGGCGAACGACGTCTCGAGGCTCCGTGGCCAGCGCCGGTTCCTTGGCGCGCACCGTCCGCTCCACCCCCTCGAAGGCGAGGTAGGCATCGAACGCCGCCGCCACCGCGGCATCGTGCTCGCCCTGCTTGGCCAGCGTGGCGGCGCTGTCGATCCGATTGCGGACCGAAGCGAAGATCGCGGCGTTCTGGTCGATGTCCTGGGCCGGATCCTGCCAGCCGCGCACCGCAGCCACCTGGGCCCGGGTGGCGCTGTCACCCAGCGCCGCCAACACCTTGGCGTCGCTCAGCTCGGCGGTGGCCGGGAACGACTGCAGCGCCGGCGGCACCGTTCCCGCCGCCTGGGCCTGACGCAGCGTGGTCGCGTACAGCGCCACCGCCCAGCGGTCGGCCGGATCGTAGCGCGACTCGTAGGCCGGCATGGCGGTGCCCGCGACGCCGATGGTGATCCGCTGGTAGAAGGAGAGCGGCGTCGCATCGGCCAGCGCCACGTGATCGGTCAGGTCGGTCGGCGGCGGTGACAGCGCCACCGCGGCGGCACCGTCGCCGGTTCCCGTTCGGCCGTGACAGTTGGCGCAGTCGCGCCGGTAGATCTGCTCCCCCCGCGCCAGGGAGGGGGTCTGCTCCGGGATCTCGACCAGCGCGACACCGAGGGCCGTGGTCAGCTGAACGGTGAGCCGCCCCACTGCAGCATCCAGCGAATCCGGAGACCCGATCGCGGCCACCACGGCCAGCGCTCGGTCGATATCCACCAATGCCGCCCGGGACACCGCGGGTGGCAGCAGCGCCGCCGTCCGCTTCGCCTCGCCCAGGAAGAGCCGCGCCTCATCGACCTCGGCCTGCGCGGTGACCCTCCCGCCACTGATCCCCAGCCGGTACTCCTGCGCCGCCAGCTCCGCCGACGCGGCAATGCGCCGCGCGGCAGCGGTCGAATCCGGTCCGGTCGGGGAGCCGATCAGGGCCAGCAGTATTGTGGTCGCTTGGACGAGAATCATTCTCAATCGCTTTTTCGCAGTCGCGCAAAAGTAGACGCAGGCCCTCGGCTATGCCAGTACCGGGCCGCTCAACTTTCGAGGATCGCCACCGCCGCAGCCACGTCGCGGGAGTGGGAGATGGAGAGATGGATCGACACCTGATGTGGCGCCAGCACCTCGGCGGCGCGGCCGGTGAGCAGCACCTCGGGGCGGCCGTCGGGCAGGCGCCTGACGCCGATATCCCGCCAGCCGACCGGCCGGGAGCCGGGGAGCACCTGGAGCGCCTTGTAGACGGCCTCCTTGGCGGCGAGTCGTGCGGCGAGCGCCGGTGCCGGGTCGCCCAGCGAGTCGAGGTATCCCTGCTCCTCGTCGGTGAGCACCCGCTCGAGGAGTCGCTGGCCGAGTCGCTCGAGCATCGCGCGGGCCCGGGGCACCTCCACCACGTCGAGTCCGATGGCGACTATGGCCACGGCAACCCCCAGAACCAGTCGACGATCGGCCGGAACCACTCAGGCGCCGGCAGCAGGCCACCAATCATCGCCGCCATCACGACGGCGAGCGCGACCAGCAGCACGCCGATCACGATCACCGGTCGCCAGGATCGGCGCCAGTGGTACACCCGTTCAGCATCGGTTGCCAGCCGACCGGCCTCGATCCTGGCAATCCGCATCGCGGCGTCCCAGCCGGCCTCGAGCGCCGCACCCCGCTGCCGCATCGTCGCGGGGGAATCCTCCCCCTGCTCCAGCCGCTCGAGGGCGATCCCCTCGGCGAGGAGCCGTTGCAGGAACACCCCGGCGGCGGCGTCATCGGGAAGGAGTCGTGCCAGTCGGGTTGCCGGATAGCGGGAGTGCACCGCCGCACGCGTCAGCCTGGCCGTGCCGTCGGCGAGCACCCGGTCACGCACGGTGGTGATCGCCTCCTGCCACGCCGCGAGCCAGGCATGTCCGTCGAGCGTGCCGTCGGCATGCGCCGCCACCAGCCGATCGACCATCGCCAGGCGCACCGTCTCGAACGGTGCGGTGCCGGGCGGGGCGACCAGCCGGCCCAGGAAGGGGGCGAGCGGGGTGTTCACGACGGCCAATGCGCCGGCTCCTCTCCGTCGCCCAAGCGGAGTCGCGCCGACCGGCCGGTGCGAGCCTGGTATGCCGCAAGGAAGTGGTCGAGCGGCTCGCTGCTGAACGACGAACGCGCAATCCCGGTCAGGGCGATCATCTGCTCGATCGCCTCTGGGGTCCCTTCCACCTCGATGAGGGTGTCGAGCACCGGGTACCATTCCAGGCGGCCACTCGCCTCGCCGAGCCGGTACAGCTCCACGTGTCGGTCGATCCGATGCACCTCGGCGAAGCCGAGTGCCGTCAGCAGCTGGTCCGCCGGGGCACCGCCGGCCAACTGGCACTCGATCTCCTCGCGCGCCTTGTAGCCCTGGTGTTCGCCGGTCGACCCCTTCCAGGTGAGCTCCTCACGGGCGGAACCGTCGGTCGCCTCCCAGCGGCGGATCCGCAGCACCTCGTCGCGCGCCAGCAGGGCGCGATCGTGGTCGAAGCGCCGGTCGAGGAGCCGACCGCGGAAGCCCGCCACGGCGCCGGCAGCGTTGAGGCGGAGCCGCACCGCATCGGGATCGGGCACGACGGCCTTCAGTTCGAGTTCAAGCACAGAGGATCGCATCCAGCGCGTCGGCAGTGGCATCGAAGGTGGCGAAGGTCGCGTGGGCCCCCGCCTCGCGCAACTCGGTTTCGCTGTACGACCCGGTGGCCACGGCCACGGCGCGCACCCCGAGTGATGCGCCGCAAGTGACGTCGGCAGGGGTGTCGCCGATGATGACGATCTCCTCGCCAGCAAGTTCGCGCCCGAAGAGCGGCACCGCCCGCTTCACCGCGATCGGCGGCAGGTCGGGACGATGGGCGCTGTCGGAGCCGAAGGCGCCGACCCGGAAGCGCTCGAAGGCCAGCCCCGCGGCGGTGAGCTTGAGGCGTGCCCCCGGTGCCACGTTGCCGGTGAGGAGGCCCACGCACACATCGTCGTGCGCCTCCAGGGCGTCGAGCAGTGCCGGCACGCCGGGCAGCGCCCGGACCAGCCCCTCCCGCTCGGCCAGGGTGCGCTCGAGGTGGTCGAGATACCGGGTCAGCAGCTCGGCGGTGAACTCCTCGGTCGCCCGGTCGCCGAGGCCGGATTCCTCGCACAGTTCGCGCACGATCTGGGGATCGGTCTTGCCATCGAACCGGACCCGGTCGAAGGCGTCGAGCGAACCGAGCGCATCGAGGAACGCGGCCTGGATCGCCTCGCGGCCCGCAGCCGCGGAGGTGAGCAGGGTGCCGTCGATGTCGAAGAGGACCAGGGTGCGCATCGTCAGACCAGGCGCCTGACCGCAACGAGGCGCTGGCGGAGCGGGCGGCGCGGCTGCCGTCGGTCCACGGTTCGCGGGTCACCATTCCGGTCGAGATCACGGCGTGCACGATCGCCTCGGGCGACTCCGCGATCGCCACGTGGGTGATCGCGTCGGTTTCTTCACCCCGGAAGTAGCAGAGGTCGCCCGCGAGGATCGCTTCCGGTTCCACCATCTCGCCCAGCGCCACCTGATCGCGGGCGTCGCGGGGAAGCGGCACGCCGCGGGCGAGGAAGGTCGTCTGCACCAGGCCGCTGCAGTCGATTCCCGACGCGGTCACGCCGCCCCAGAGATAGGGAGTCCCGGCAAACTCCCGCCACGCCCACTCGTGTGGCGCCACTCGCTGGCAGTCGGCGATCACCTCGCCCCACGGCCGGATCCGGCCCGAGCGGACCTGCGCCACCCGGCCGTCGGGAAGACGGACCTTTCCCTCCCCGGCGACGGTGAGCCTGGCGCGATGCGGGACGCGGATGGCGACGTCGCCGACGGCGACCACGGCACCCTCCGACCAGGCCGCCGTGCTGAGCCAACGCTCGAGCTCGCCGCCGGAGACCTCGCGCATGTACCCCTGGTGCACCCAACCGCGGTACGAGTCGAGGGCCGTGACCACTTCGAGGTGCTCGCCCTCGCGACCCACCACGCTGGCGCCCTCCCCCAGCACGAGTTGGGAGACCTGTTCGGCACGGAGCGAGGGAGCGGCGAGAAGCGGGGCGACCGGCACACCGGTCAACACGGCGGTCATTTCGTGGCCTTGGCCTGACATTCCTTGCACCGGGTCACGCCGCGGATGGTGCAGACGAGGCAGACGAACGTCCCGCAGCCGTCACAGGGGTATCCCTCCGAGGCGCGCTCCTCCCGACCGCAGGAGCGGCAGAGCATCGCATCACGTTCGGTGAGCGGCGGGCGCGGGTTCGTCGTCATCAATGGGGGATCGCGTAGCGCTTGATCTTGGCGATGAGGGTGGCCCGCGAGATCCCCAGCTCCTTGGACGCCCGCGTCCGGTTGCCACGGTGATGCTTGAGGGTGCGCTCGATGTGCATTCGCTCGACCTCCTCCATCGTCAGCGGGGTGTGGCGTCGGTCGAACGGCCCAGGCCGGGCGCGAAATTCGCTCGGCAGGTGCTCGATCCCGATCGCCTCACTCCCGCGGGCCAACATCATCGCCCGTTCCAGCACGTGGCGCATCTCGCGCAGGTTCCCGGGCCATGGGTGGTCCGCCAGTCGCTCCAGCGCCTCGCCGCTCACGGTCGTGGGCGACCCAGGCATCCCGGGCGCCAGGCGAGCGACCGCCAGCGAGAACAGCCCGGCCAGATCCTCGGCACCTCGGTCCCGAAGCGGCGGGACGGTGACCGCCATCGCCTTGAGACGATAATACAACTCCGGGTCGAGGAGGCCCGCAGCGACATCGGCCTCGGGCTCCCCGGAGGTCGTGGCGATCAACCGGACGTCGACCGGGATCTCGCGGATCCCGCCACTGCGCCGGATGGCATGCTGGTCGAACATCGCCTCCAGCCTGGCCTGCACCTCGACCGGGGCACCAGAGATCTCCTCCATCAACAGGGTCCCCCGATCGGCGACCTCGAGCAGCCCCTGGCGCGAGCGGTCCTCACCGTTGCCTGGCACCCCCTCGACCCCGAAGATCATCGCCTCCAACCCCATCGGGTCGGTCGCCGCCGCCACACACTCGATGAATGGCTCGTTGGCGCGGGAGGAGAGGCCGTGGATCATCCGGGCAATCATCGCCTTGCCGGTGCCCGTTTCGCCCTGCACCAGGATCGCCGGCTGGTCGCTGCGGGCCAGCATCGTGATCCGGTCGCGCAGTGAGCGCATCGGTGGCGACGTCCCGAGCGTGTCGGGACCGATGTCGTTGGCACGGCGACCGATCAGCGCCCGGTTCACCCGCCGGAGCCGGACCTTCTCGGCCGCCCGGTCACACACCACTCCGAGATGCTCCAGATCGATCGGCTTCATCAGGAAATTCTCGGCACCGTTGCGCATCGCCTGTACCGCCGTGGGCAGATGGCCGTCGCCGGTCAGCATGATCACCGCCGAATCCTGCCCCCTGAGCCGCTCCAGCACCTCCAGCCCGTCGATGCCGGGAAGGCGGAGGTCACAGACCACCACCTCGGGCAGCGCCCGGGCATGGGTCGCCAGCCCGTCCTCGCCACTGAGTTCACGATAGACGTCCCAGCCACGCCGCTCGAAGAACTCACCCAGCGAGCGGAGCAGCGACACGTCGTCGTCGATAATGAGGATGGAGTCGGCCATGAGACCGCCACGAAGATCAGAGGAAGACGGGGGTCGTCTGTCGTCTATCGTCTATCGTCTATCGTCTATCGTCTATCGTCTATCGTTTCGCGAAGATACTCCCCTACGCCTCGGGCATCATCACCCGGATCGCTCCGGGAACAACCGTGGCGATGAACGGCGTCTCACCACCCGGCTCGCCGTCGAGCTGAACCGGCTGCTCCCGACCGTCGGCCACCTCGACCCGGATCTCTCGTCCCCGCGCGTAGGCGACGGAGACATCCTCACCGAAGGTGCCCGTGCGGTCGGTCAGCATGTCCCAGACCGCCTTGACCGACTGGCCGATCGAGTCGGTCCGCAGCACGATCAGGTCGAGCAGTCCATCGCGCGGCGAGATGCCTCGGCCCAGCTTCACCAGCGGTGGAAACACCTCGCCGCAGTTGGCGACCAGCAGCATCGCCGCCTCGGCCTCGAGTTCGTCGCCATCGACAGTGATGTGGAACGGCACACTGTGCACCTCGGGGAGGATCCGCAGGGTGGTGGCCACGTAGGCCAACATTCCCCAGCGATGCTTCTCCCGCGAGGCAGTCTCGTTCATCACCCGGGCGTCGACCCCAGCCCCGGCGGCGACGGCGAAGTAGTGCTCGCCGTCGTCGCGAGTGATCCGACCCAGGTCGATCGGCTGCGGCATGCTCCGCACCATCGTCTCCACGGCCCGGAGCGGGTTCAGCGGCAGGCGCAGGTTGCCGGCCAGCAGGTTGCCGGTCCCACCGGGAATGATGCCCAGGGCGGTCTCGGTCCCCACCAGCGCCGCGGCAGCCTGCATCGTGGTGCCGTCGCCCCCGAACACCGCCACCACCTCGAAACCCTCGGCCACGGCGGCCTCGGCCATGCGGCGGGCATCGCCGGACCCACCCGTGGCCTGGACCTCGAGCGACCATCCCGCACCGGTGATCGCGGCCTCGATGCCCCGCACGGTGGCGGCCTGAGTCCGGGCCGCGTTCGGGTTGGCGATCAGCAGCGTGCGCGGCATTCAGTAATCCCGGGACCAGAGAATGTCGGCGCCGAACTGGTAGCGCCGCGGAATGGTGTTGAAGGCGTCGCTCAGGTGGTTGCCACACCCCTGCACCGGCTCGGCAGAGGTCTGCAATCGCCACTCCCGGGCGAAGCGGTACTCGATCGTCGCGCCGAAGTTGCGCGCCGACAGGTTCTGGGTCTCGGCCCCGCCGATGCAGAATCCGGCGTTGAGGGTCACGAACCACCTCGGCCCGAGCTGCACGCCGGCGGCAAGCGAGAGACCGCTCGCCCCCCCCAGGGCCACCATCGGACGGATCTCGAAGAGGTCGAGCCCGACCATCTGTCCAAGGGTCCGCCCCGCCTCGCCGGACACGGCGGCCAGCGCTGTCTCGATCATCTGCGACTTGAGCTGGTCACCGCCCGCGGTTCCCGTGGTGACCTGGAACTCGGGCCGACCGAAGATGAGGTAGGAGACCAGGTCGCGCTCCGGGATGCTTCGTCCCGGTGAGGCAAGCTGCACCTTGGGCACCTCGATCGTGCCGGTGATCGTCGCCACGATCGGAATCTCGTCGCCATCCGAGGCGTGCACGGTGTAGCTGGCCTGGATGTCGAGCTCGGCATTGAGGTCGGGTGTGCCCACATAGCGCACGGTGCCGCGATCGACGTTGAAGGTGCGGTTGAGGATCCCGCCGACCTGCAGCTGGTAGTCACCGCGAGGGGTGTTGAGCTCGCCGGCCACCCGGTAGTTGCGACCCCGCTTGCTGACCTGGGCGGCGCCCTCGAGTTGGATGTTGGTGGTCCCGCTCGAGCGGAGCCAGACATCGGTGCCCACGGTGAAGCGGGTGTTCTCGATCCGGAGTGAATCGAGGAACCGGTTCTGGAAGGCGACGCCGATCTTGTCGCGGCGCAGCTCCTCCGGATCGACCAGGTCGGCATAGGCCGGATTCTGGAGGTCGATCACGTCCTTGTTGAGCAGGTCGGCAAAGTAGATGTCGCTGTCGTTGAGCGTCACCCCGTTGCTGCGCATCACCGCGTTGAACACCGGCCCAGTGAGCGTGACCGTTCCGGTGGGGCGGAGCCGCATGAAGCCCGGCACGTCCATGGCGAGGAAGCCCTGCGAGTTGAGTTGCAGGGCGAGCACCGCGCGGGAGAGCTCCTCGAAGCGCACCGCCCCCTTCACGATGAGGTCGCCCTCCCCGCTGCTGAGCAGCAGGGTGTCGATCACCATCGAGTCGCCGGTGAACCGCGCACTCCCGAGAATCGGCCCGTAGCGCACCCCGAGGCTGGGCAGGGTCATCCGTCCCGCGTGGATCGCCATTGTGCCGTCGAGCCGCGGATCTTGCCACGTCCCCCCCACACCGAGGTCAAGCGCCAGCCAGCCACGCGTGTAGCGGATCGATTCGGTGAACGCCTCGATGATGCCCAGGTCGGCCGAGTCGGCTGTGGCACGAATCCGGATCGGACCAGCCAGGGTCCGGGTCCGGCGCGTCTCCAGCGCCAGGTCATAGGGCACCGAGGCATCGACCTCGAGCACCGGCTCACCGAGCTTCCAGAAGGTGAGATTGGCCCGCAGCGTCTGGTCGCGGTAGTCGTAGGCGGCGCGCACCAGCGGCGGCTCGGCCTCACCGAAGCGCGGCCCGGCGACCATCCCGTTGCCGCGCAAGGTGGGGGCGGCGCGCGTGCCGCCAAGACGGAAGTCGGCGGAGGCGATTCCTCCAACGGCGGTGGTGTCACGCTCCAGCGCGGCGTAGATGTCGCCCAGGTTGAGTCCCACCACCGACACGGCCAGCTCGCCCTCCCCATCACCCGGCATCGCCCCGGAGAGTTCGATCGCGCCACCGCCGTCGCTGGTGGCAACCCGCACCGTGTCGTCGAGGGCAAGACGTCGATCGGTCATGGTGGCGCGCAGCGGCTCGAGCAGGCTCCAGTGCTGGTGCGGGAAGTCGAGGCGCAGCGAGTCGAGCCCGAGTCGAGTGGCGCTGCTGTCGCGAACCCGCCAGCCGCCGGCGGCGAGGCGGGCCTCCCGCAGACGACCCGATCCCGCGAATTCCATCGAATCGGCCGTCCCGCCGACCACGAGCTTCACGTCCCTCCCCAGATACTCGCCATGGCTGACGGAGTCGGCCGTGGCCGCGATGTGGAGTCCGGTGGCGCTGAGCGAGTCGGCGCCGATTCGCGCCGAGAGCACCGCGACACGCCAGTCGTCGAGGACCAGGTCCTCGGCATCGACCACGCCGTCGACGGCGAGTCGCTCGAGCGAGCCGCGCAAGGTGATCCGGGCCCGGGCAAGACCATCGAGCTGGTGGGGATGGGTGGTGTCCGCTGCCAGCGACAGCGTTGCGCGCGCCAGCGAGTCGAAATTGGTGAGCGAGAATCCTGCGGCGTCGATATCGACCCGCCCCGAATCCGGCGCGGCCCATCCCAATCTCCCGTTGGCCAGCACCCGACCGGTCGCCCAGCCGGCGTGCAGCGAATCGAGTGCCAGCAGCCGGCCATCGGAGCGCAACGTGCCGGAGAGGTTGTCGATGGTGAAGCCGCCGATCCGCGACTGGCCCAGGGTGAGCCCCACCGTGCCCCGGGGTGGCACGCCGCTGTCGATCACCCCGGTCACCGACATCGTCCCGTTCAGGGCGGTCTCCTGCCCGGTGCCCAGCAGCGCCTCCACGTTGACCCGGTGCAGTTCCAGCGCCATGTCATCGAACCGGAGGCGGGCTGAGTCGATCCCGATGACACCGTGGGCACCGATCGTGCCGACGTCGCCGGTCACCTCGGCATCGACCTGCAGCGAGTCGAGGTAACCGCTGGTCACCACATGCCCGGTCAGGCCACCCCGAGCGGTGAGCTGCGGGTAGCCGGTCCGCAGCGCATCGAACGAGAGTCGGTCAAACCGGGCATCCATCGCCAGTCCCAGGATGTCGCTCCGGGTGTCCATCCGAATCGAACCGGTCAGCCGTGACAGCGCATTGTTGGGCGCCAGGTGCTCCGCCGTCCCGGTGAAGGCGGCATCCTGCCATGGCCCGTTGAGGGTGCCGACCAGGCGGAGGCGTCCCGGCAGTTCGACCGCCGGGACGAGTACTCGCACCGTGCCGAGATCGACCAGGGCTTCGTGCAGGGTGAAGCCGCGGAAGGTGGCGCCCGCATCACCGCCGAAGCCGACGTCGCCATCGAAGGAGAAGGTCGAGGTCGGCGACCCGGGCGGGATCGCATCGAGGAAGGCGAGCTGGCCACCGAGGGAGAGGAGCGACTTGTAGCCGTCGGCGCGCAGTCGACCGGTGAGGGCACCCCGGAAGGGGAGGGTGTCGAGGTAGGGGCGCATCACCTCGAGCGGCACGTCGCGCAGCACCATGTCGAGGTCGCGCACCCCGAAGCCCCGATCTTCATCGACAATCGCCACCACCCGACCGGCGGCGCGTGCCGGACCGCGACCGAGTTCAAGATTGGTGAGCCGGAACTCGGTGTGGCGGTCGCTGGTCGACAGGGCGGTCACGCTGCCGTGTCCGACCCAGTCGGGGAAGTCGGGCTGGACCCAGCGCAGATCGGCGAGGGCCACCGTGTCGGCAGTGAGCCGGAAATCATAGCGGATGGTGTCGTCGGGCCAGCGCACCGCCCCCTCACCCTGCACCCTCGTCGCCGGCAGCGCCGCGCGATCGAGCCGGAACCGGAGCGAGTCGGCGGCGGTGATGAGCTCGCCCTGGACATCGGCGATCCGCATCGCCGGGTCGCTCAGCACACCGCTGAGCCTGGCGATCTCGACCCGGATCGGGTCGTCGGCTGGTGTCGACACCCTCACCGAGGGCAGCTCGGCCTGCAGCTCGGCCAGCCGGTAGACACGCATCGGCCCGTGGTCGCTCTCGACCACCTCCGCCTGCGCCGGCTCGGCACCGTGCGATGAGATCGGCTGTCGCGGGGGGCCTGTCGTGGTCGGGACATCGACCCGCACCGTGCCGGATCGAATGGTCACATCCTCGAACCGCACCAGCGGAGGCGAACCACCGGCAATCGTGTCGGTGCCGGAACGGAAGATCGCCTGGTAGTTCCATCGCCCCTCCGGCAACCGGACGAGATGCACCACCGGGCGCTCGACCACCAGCTGGCTGAAGTGGAGGCGGCCGGCGAGCAGCTCGGGAAGCAGGTAGCGCGCCTCGACGCGCGAGGCATCGAGCAACACTGCGCCGGTCGAATCGCGAATCACGACCGAGTCGAGCACCACGTGCCTGATGATGTTGCCGCGAATGCCGCCGATCGTGACCTCGCCGGCGACCCGGGCGGTGATGAAGTCGGTCACCGCGCGGGCAGTGAGGGCGCGACCCGGGGGAGTGTAGAGCAGCGCCAACGTGGCACCGATGATCCCGGCCACCACCACCAGCGGTGGCCCCGCCGACCAGGCGAGGACCCGGCGCACCGCGCGGCGCCAGCCCATCAGAACGGCAACCCGATCGAGAAGTGGATGGTGTACCGGTGATCCCGGGCGCGACGATCGGATCGACGGATCTGGATCAGGTTGCCATCGGGCGTGTTCGTGTACACCGCGCCCCGCTCGAGTTGGTAGCCGTTGTACCCCACGTCGAAGCGGATCGGACCCAGCGGCGACGCCACCCGGATCCCGAGGCCCGGGGTCATCCGGAGACCGGCCTGGCCGGTCCCCGACCAGAGCGCGCCCGCATCGACGAACGCCGCCAACCGGAAGCGGTCGCCCAGCAGCGGCGCCGGGAACCGGAGCTCCACGTTGCCGACCGCGACCCGGTCACCTCCGGTGGCGGCGACCCGGAGGGCGGAAGGCAAGTAGGTGGTGTCGCTGCCGGTCACCTGAAGCGAGTCGAAGGGCACCACGTAAACGACCGGTCCCAGTTCGTTGCGGTCGTAGCCGCGAACGTCGTTGGATCCGCCGGCATAGAAGCGCTGGTCGGGCGGGATGAACGACTCCCGTCCGGCAGAGAGGGTGATCTTCGGGGCGAAGATCACCCCACCCCGGAGATGCATGGCGAGCACCACCCGGCGCGACAGTGGCAGGTAGGCCGCAGCGTCGCCCACCAGGCGCACGAACTGTTGCAGGTCCGACGAGCCGAGGTACTTCGACGACACCGTCGCCTCGAGGCTCGCCAGCGTGCCACGAGTCGGCTCGAGCGGGTTGTTGATCCGTGACCGAACCGCCGAGAGGCTCAGCGTGCTCAGCACCCGCCGTTCGCGCAGCTGGGCGATGTCCGAGGTGACGCAGGCGTTGAAGAGTTGGCAGAAAGAGACCGCGTTGGCCTCGGTCACGCCGTACGACAATCGGTAGGCGAGGGTGATCGGCACCTGGATGGCCGTCTGCCGGGTGAGGGAGATCTCGGTGCCGATCTCCTCGCGGGCATACACCGTGTACTCGCTGCGGCGTTCCGAGAAGAGCGAGATCGCCAGCGTGTTGTCGGCCGACAGGAAGGCGTGGCGCCGGAGCGTGAGGTCGAGGCTGTAGTTGGCGAGCCGCGATCCCACGGTGTCGGCCGCCAGCGGCGAGCAGATCGAGTTCTGGGCCCCCAGGTCGAACGGCGAGGCCACCCCGATCTTCGACAGCCGACCCGAGACATCGACCACCCGGCCATTGCCGAGGAAGTTGCGAGCGGTCCACCCCGCCCCGACCCGGAAGCAGTCGTTGGTGGCATAGCCGAACGACCCCCGGGCCCGATGCGCCTTTCCCTCGGTCACCTCGACCAACACCGGTACCAGCGTGTCGCCGATCGCGAACCGGGTCGAATCGATCGACACGGCGGCGTAGCGGAAGAGTCCCGTGCCGTACAGCGCGCGCTGGGAGCGATACATCGCATCGAGCCGGTAGGGCCGGCCCGGCCGGGTCGCCATCAGCGAACCGATGAAGGCCGAATCGACCTGGTCGTTGCCGCGCACCACGACCGTCCCGAACGTCGCCCGCGTACCCGGCGAGGCGGTGATCGTCACCCGCGCCGCGTAGCTGGCGGAATCGGCGTGAAAGGCCGACGTGACCGTGGCGGTCGGATAGCCGTGATTGCGGAGCCGGAGCGCGATGCTGTCTTCGGTCGCGGCAAGGTCGAAGCGATTGAACGGGTCGCCCTGCTCCAGTGGAAGGTCGCGGAGCAGGTCGAGTCGGCCGGGGATGTCGTCGAGCCCCTCGACGGTGAGCGTGGTGACCCGGGTCGGCTTCCCCTCGGTGATCCGGAAGGTGATCGCCACCGTGTTGTCGGTGCGGATCACGGTGGTGTCGACTCGCGCGTCGAGATAGCCGCTCAACTGATAGACGAGGCGCACCCGGCGGACGTCGGCCCGGAAGTCGCTCTCGTTGAAGACCCGTCGCTCACCCAGACCGACCCACGAGACGAGCCCCGAGCGCGCGAACCAGCTCGAGTTGGTGGTGGCGATCGCCGCCGCCAGCGTCTCGTTGTCGACGGCATGATTGCCGCTGAAGGACAGCCCCTCCACCACCCGCTGCCCGGTCTGGGCGGCGAGTCCCTGCGTGAGGCAGGCGAGGAGCGAGGCGAGGGCGATTGACCGCATCTGCTAAATCTGGTTTCTTGAAGGGGTTACGCCAACCGCCAGCTTTCGGTCCGGAGCCAGATGCCCCGACGCGACGCGCTCGTGGTGGCCCTGCTGCTGGCTGCCTGCGGCAGCGGAATCCCACCCGGGCTCAAGTACTACTTCAATGCCGACCCCAGGTCGCTCGACCCCGCCCTCTCCACGGACGTCCCGACCGGCGAGTCGGTGACACTGGTGTTCGACAACCTGACCCAGTTCGACGCCGAGGGGCGGCTGGTGCCGGGGCTCGCGACCTCGTGGTGGCCCTCCCCCGACGGGGCGACCTGGACCTTCCGGATCCGGCAGGGGGTCCGCTTCCAGGACGGCCGACCGCTCGACCTCGCCGCCATCCGGGCCTCCTTCATCCGGGCGCTCCGGATGCGGGCCGAGGGGGGCCGGGTCTGGCCGCTGCTGCCGATCCGTGGCGCCGACGCGGTCGCCGATGGCACCACCGACTCGCTCGAAGGGCTCCGGATCCTCGACGACTCCACCATCGCCTTCACCCTGACCGAGCCGCTGAACATCTTTCCCAAGCTCATCGCCATGCCGGTCGCCGCGATCGTGCCGACCCCCGTCCCCGAGGAGTTCGGGGAGCACCCGGTCGGCAGCGGACCGTGGCGATTCGTGTCGTGGTCCCACGACGACCTGATGGTCTTCGCCCGCAACGACGACTGGTGGGGTGAGCCGCCGCTCTCCGACACGCTGCGGATCCGGATCATCCCCGAGGCGTTCACCCGAGCCGCCGAGTACGAGTCGGGTCGCCTCTCGGTGGTCGAGGTGCCGTACAGCGAGACCAGGCGCTGGGAAGCCGACCACCCCGATGAATTGCAGCGCCGGGCATCGATGATCGCGATCTACGTCGCGATCAACACCACCCGTGGTCCACTCGCCGACGTGCGGGTGCGGCAGGCGATCAACCACGCCGTCAACGTCCCGGCGATCCTCGACCGGGTGATGCAGGGCCGCGGCGCACTGGCGGCCGGGGCGATCCCCCCGGGACTCGAGGGACACGACTCGACCCGCCGTCGCTACAGCTACGATCCCGACCTGGCCCGAAGGCTCCTCGCCGAGGCGGGCCACGCCCACGACCTGCACCTCCAGCTCTGGCGCTCGACCCGCGCCGAGTTCGCCCGGATCGCCCAGGCGATCCAGGCCGACCTCGAGCGGGTCGGCATCACGGTCGAGATCGTCGAGCGCGACGCCTCGACCGCGCGCGCGGCGGCACGGCGCGGCGACGCCGACCTCTTCCTGAGCGACTGGTGGGCCGACTATCCCGACGGCGAGAACTTCACCTATCCGCTCTTCCACTCGAGCAACGCCGGCACCGGAGGGAACTATGCCTTCCTCGCCGACAGCGCCCTCGACCGGATGCTGGTGACCGCCCGGACCACTCCCGATTCGCTCGAGAAGGTGCGACTCCTCAAGGCGATCGATGCCCGGGTGTTCGACCTGGCTCCGTGGCTCTTCTGCTGGTTCCCGATCGACATCTGGGCGATGCGGCCCGAGGTGCATGGCTGGCGCTATCCGGCGGTCTTCACCGGCCAGCGCTGGACCCGGGTGACCATCGACACAACGGTGACGCCGTGATTCGCTACATCGCACTGCGGCTCGGCCTGCTGGTGCCGACCCTGCTCGGGGTCCTGGCGATCACCTTCGCGCTGCTCTACCTCGCGCCCGGTGATCCGGTCGCGGCAATCGTCGGGGAACGCGCCGATTCGGCGACGATCGCCAGGGTGCGCCAGGAGCTGCAGCTCGACGACCCGGTGCCGGTGCGCTTCATTCGCTATGTGGGCGGCGTGGTGCATGGCGACCTCGGCCGCAGCTACATCACCCGCCGGCCGATCGTTGGCGAACTGGCCCATCGCTTCCCGGCCACGCTCAGGCTGGCCGGCGCCGCGATGCTGGTGGGCATCTCCCTCGGACTGGCGATCGGGATCCTCGGCGCCCTCAAGCCGGGATCGTGGATCGATCGGCTGACCACGCGTCGGGGCCTACCTGGGGATCTCCTTCCCGGTCTACTGGGTGGGATTGCTGCTGATCCTCTGGTTCGCGGTCTGGCTGGCGTGGTTCCCGCCGTCCGGCTACGGCGGACCGCTCTTCCTGGCCCTGCCGGCAGCGACCCTGGGCATGCGCTCGGTCGCCTTCCTCGCGCGCATGACCCGCGCCACGATGCAGGAGGTGCTCGGCAGCAACCTGGTGCGCACCGCCCGCGCCAAGGGCCTCCCCGAGCGGGTGGTGGTGCTGCGCCACGCGCTCGGCAATGCGCTGCTGCCGATCATCACGGTGGTGGGACTCGACTTCGGCTCGTATCTCACCGGCTCGATCCTGACCGAGACGATCTTCTCGTGGCCCGGTGTGGGGCGCTACGTCCTCACCGCCATCGACAAGCGCGACCTCCCCGCGATCCAGGGGAGTATTCTCTTCCTTTCGCTGGTCTTCGTGATCGTCAACCTGATCGCCGACCTCTGCTACGCCGCCGCTGATCCCCGAGTCGCCTATGACTGACCGTCGCCGCTCCGTTGCCCTCTGCATCGCGCTGCTGGTGCTCGCGCTGCCACTCGCCGGCCAATCGCTGGCCCGCCGGCTCGACCGGCGCCTCGACGGCCCCGACCTCGCCCGCAACCTGTGGGGAGTGGCAGTCACCGACCTCGACGGCAAGCTGCTCTACGGCCGCAATGCCGACCGCCTCTTCGTGCCGGCGAGCAACACCAAGCTGGTGGTGGTGAGCACTGCACTCACCCTGCTCGGTCCCGACTACACCGTCCGGACCTCGGTCTACGGCACCGGTCCGGTGACCGATGGCGAGCTGCGGGGCGACCTGGTGCTCTACGGCCGCGGAGACCCGACCTTCTCGAAGCGCTGCTACGACGTCGACGAGACCAAGCCCGGGGTCTGCGATGAGGACCCGGCGGCCAGGTTCCGTGACCTTGCCCGCCAGCTTCGCGAGCGCGGGGTGCGCACCATCGCCGGCGACCTGGTCGGCGACGGCTCCTACTTCGACGGCGAGCTGGTCCACCCCGGCTGGGAGACCTACGATCTCAACTGGTGGTACGCCGCGCCGGTGTCGGGACTCGGCTTCAACGACAACAGTGTCGACATCACCATCGCCGCCGCCGATTCGGGCGACGTGCAACCACGGATGGAGATGGCCCCGGACGTCGGCCTCGCCACCCTCGAGAACCGGGCCGTGATCGGTTCGCGCGATGCCGATCGCACCTTCGACATCATCCGGTCACCCGGCGGCGATCGCTACGTCGCCAGCGGGGTCCTGCCGATCGGGGCGTCGAAGCGCACCGAGTACGCCGCCGTGCTCGATCCCGACCGCTACGCGGCACTCGCCTTCCATCAGGCGCTCACCGAGGCGGGGATCGTGGTGCGGGGGACGATTCGCTCGACCACCGATCCGTTCGATTTCGCCGCGGCACGGGCCACGCCGGCTCTCGCCGAGGTCTCCTCGCGTCCCCTCAGCGACTGGATCTTCCCGATCCTCAACACCTCGCAGAACTGGTTCGCCGAGATGACGCTCAAGCAGCTCGGCCGACAGCTCGCCGGGCAGGGCTCCTGGAAGGCGGGGATCGAGGTCGAGCGGCGCTTCCTGATCGACTCGGTCGGCATCGACAGCACCGAGTTCGCGCTGGTCGACGGCTCGGGACTGGCATCGAACAACCTCATCGCACCCCGGGCCTTCGCCCAGCTGCTCGCGTGGATGCGCCGCAGTCCGACCTATGAGGCGTTCGCCGCCGGCCTCCCCCAGAGCGGCAACACCGGTTCGCTCAGGCGGCGCTTCGTCGGCACGCCGCTCGAGGGTCGGGTGCGCGCCAAGACCGGCAGCATCTCGCGGGTCAACACGCTGAGTGGCTACGTGGAACGAGCCGACGGCCGGGTGCTGGTCTTCTCGATCCAGGCCAACCACCACACCCTCGGCTCTTCGCGGATGATCCCGGCCATCGACAGCGTGGTGGTGGAGCTCGGAAAGAGGTGAATGGTGAATGGTGAATGGGACGGGATGGAGCGGGCTCCCTCATCCTGAGCGCAGCGCCCGAAGGGCGCGGAGTCGAAGGACCTGCTTTCCCATTCACCATTCACCATTCACCACACACTCGCCACTATCTTCACCGAATGACGCTCGACCCCGCCCTGCTCCGCATCGCCATCATCGGCTCGGGCCCCTCCGGCTTCTACGCCGCCGAGGCACTCCAGAAGGCCGTGCCCGGCATCCATATCGACCTCTACGACCGGCTCCCCACGCCCTACGGCCTGGTCCGCGGCGGCGTCGCGCCCGACCACCCCAAGATCAAGTCGGTCACCCGGGTCTTCGACCGGATCGCGTCCCGTCCCGGCTTTCCGTTTCATCGGCAACGTCGAGGTCGGTCGCGATGTCCGTCCCGACGAGTTGCGCGCCAACTACGACGCGGTGATCTACGGCGTCGGGGCGCCGACCGATCGGGCACTGGGCATTCCCGGCGAATCGCTGCCGGGAAGCCACGCCGCGACCGAGCTGGTCGGCTGGTACAACGGCCACCCCGACTTCCGTGGCGCCAGAATCGATCTCGGCGCCGAATCGGTCGCGGTCATCGGCCTCGGCAACGTGGCGATGGATGTGGTCCGGATCCTGGCCCGGCGCCCGACCGAGCTCGGCAGCACCGACCTCGCCGCGCATGCAGCCGCCCAACTGGCCGACGCCGGGATTCGCACCATCCACGTGCTGGGGCGACGCGGGCCGGTCCAGGGCGCATTCACCACCCCGGAACTGCGCGAACTCGGGGAGCTCCCCGACGTCGATGTGTTCGTCGACCCCCGCGACCTCGAGCTCGACCCGGCGAGCGCGGCATACCTCGAGACCGTCGAGGATCGCACCGCCTCGAAGAATCTCGAGGTGCTCCGTGGCTGGATCGGCCGGCCGCCAAGCGGGGCCACCCGACGGATCGTCTTCCACTTCAACGTCTCCCCGGTCGAGATCCTGGGTCCGGATCGTGTCCGTGGCATACGACTGGTGCGCAACCGGCTCGAGCCCGATGGCCTCGGCGGCGTGCGCGCCGTCCCGACCGACGAGGAGGAACGCCTCGACGTGGGGCTCGTCTTCCGTTCGGTCGGGTATCGCGGCGTGGCAATGCCCGGGCTGCCCTTCGACGAGGCGCGCGGCGTGGTGCCGAATCTCGACGGGCGCGTGGTCGAGCACGAGGGGAGTCACACGCCGCTCGACGGCCTCTATGTCTGCGGCTGGATCAAGCGCGGCCCGACCGGAGTGATCGGCACCAACAAGGCCTGCGCCTCGCAGACCGTCGACCAGTTCCTGGCCGATGTCATGGCCGATCGGCTCACGGTCGCCCCGGGAGCCCCCGACACCCTGCTCGCCTCCCTCACGGCGCGCGGCGTGCGGCTCACCAACTGGGCCGATTGGCAACGACTCGACCGCCACGAGGTGGAGCGCGGCGCCAAGGCCGGCAAGCCCCGCGAGAAGCTGACGACCCTGCAGGAGATGCTGGACTACCTCGGCCGCGGTGAAGCGTGACTTCGGAGCATGAGCGACCCGATGGCTCCCCTTCACCCTTCACCCTTCACCCTTCACCATCGCTCTCGCCGTCGGACGTATAGTTAGGCCATGACCACGCGCATCTACACCCGAACCGGCGATGCCGGCCAGACCGCGCTCTTCGGTGGCGGCCGAGTCGCCAAGGATCACCAGCGGGTTGCCGCCTACGGCGACGTGGACGAGCTCAACTCGACGCTCGGGATGGTCCGGGCAACCGAGCCGCGCGAGTTGGCCGACGCCCTGCTCGAGACGATCCAGCGCGACCTCTTCGCGATCGGTGGACATCTCGCCACGCCCGACCCCGAGAAGGTTCGCGACGCGCTGGCCCGTGCCGAGCTGCAGCCGGAGCGGATCGAGGAGTTCGAGCGGGCGATCGACGCCGCCGACGAGGAACTGGCACCGCTCAAGGCGTTCATCCTGCCGGGCGGCACCCCGAAGGCGGCCACGCTCCACCTGGCTCGCACCGTCTGCCGGCGCGCCGAACGCAGCGTGGTGGGGCTCGCCGGCCACGAAGAGGTGCCGGAGCTCTTCCTCGTCTACCTCAACCGACTCTCCGACCTGCTGTTCACCCTGGCCAGGCTCGCCAATCATCGCGCCGGGGTGGGAGACGTGACCTGGTAAGCGAGCGGATCGTTCGTCACGCCGGCGGCGCCTATCCGGTGCGCATCGGCCCGGGCCTGGCGGCGCGGCTCGATCAGGAGGTCGCGGCGTTGGCCGCCGGCGGCCGACCGGTGATCATCACCGACAGCATCGTGCACCAGGCCTGGCCGTCGCTCCTCCCGGGCATCGCGCGGCTGGTCTTCCCGGCCGGCGAGGCCAGCAAGACTCGCGACAGCTGGGCCAGCCTCACCGACCAGCTCCTCGGCAGCGGCGTCGATCGGCACACCCTGATCATCGCACTCGGTGGCGGAGTCACTGGCGATCTCGCCGGCTTCGTGGCCGCGACCACGCTCCGCGGGCTCCGCTGGATCGCGGTCCCCACCACCACCCTGGCGATGCTCGATGCCTCGGTCGGCGGCAAGACCGGGATCGACACCCCGCACGGCAAGAACCTGATTGGGGCCTTCCATCCACCCGTGGCCGTCGTGGCCGATCCGGCACTCCTCACCACCCTCGCCACCACGACCTATCGGGAGGGCCTCGCCGAGGCGGTCAAGCATGCCGCCATCGCCGACGCCGAACAGTGGCGCTGGCTCGAGGACAATGCCGCGGCGATCCTCGAGCGCGACGTCGACGTGGTGGCGGAACTGGTGCGGCGCTCGGTGGCGATCAAGGCAAGGGTGGTCGAGACCGACGAACATGAGCAGGGCGAGCGGGCCAGCCTCAACGCCGGCCACACCGTGGCCCATGCCATCGAGCAGGCCACCGACTTCGCCGTGCCGCACGGCCATGCCGTCGCGATCGGCCTGATCACCGAGACTCGCCTCGCCGAGCAACTCGGCGTGGCCGCATCGGGCACCGCCGATCGGATCACCACCCTGCTCGCACGGTTCGGCCTACCCACCACTCCACCACGAGCGCTCGATCCGGCACGCCTGACCGCCGCGCTCCAGCTCGACAAGAAGAATCGCGACGGCACCATCCGAGCGGCACTGCTGGCCGACATCGGGCGGATCGCCCGGAGCGGCGAGGGTGGCTGGACTCACGAGATCGATGGCGGGGAGGTCATTACCCTCCTCACCAGCTGACCAGCCCCTCTGTCCTCGGTTCTCCGCCCTCCGTCCTCCGTCCTCCGTCCTCCGTCTCCGCTCCTTATCCCCACCCTTTCCACACCACGACCCGACCCAGATCGGAAAGACGATCCGAACTGACAAGCACTTGTGGATTCAGTGCACATTCGGTGGAGAACCGGACTGTGGACGATGTGCAGGAACGGGCCATACGGCGATGGCGCAAGTTGTTGTCGGATCAAGGTTTATAGCCACTTGACACGGCGACCGTGATTGCCATCTTGCGAATACCTCGCAACACATCTCTTCCGGAAAAACGCCTAGCTCTCGAGTGGGTCATGCCCCGACGCCAACGTCGTGCCCCCGTCCGTGCGCGCCTGCCTGTGGCGCAGTCCACAGGTGAGTCCTTCGAGCAGTACCTGCGCGACATCAAGGACCTCCCGATGATCACCGACATCGAGGAGGAACGTGCTCTCGCCCGAAAGGCACGCGAGGGCGACCCGATCGCGGCCGAGCGGCTGGTGACGGCCAACCTCCGCTTCGTGATCGCGTTCGTGAAGCGATACCAGGGTCACGGTCTCGATCTTGGCGACCTGGTGGCGATCGGCAACGAGGGATTGATCCGGGCGGTGCGGAAGTTCGATCCGGATCGGGGCGTGAAGTTCATCTCCTACGCGGTCTGGTGGGTGCGCCAGGCGGTGCTCAAGGCGCTGGCCGAGCAGACCCGCTCGGTGCGCTTCCCGCTCAACCAGAACACCGCCGTGGTGCGCTTCGCCAAGGCCCAGGGGCTCCTGGCCCAGGAGCTCGGCCGGACCCCAACCGATGAGGAGCTCGCCACGGCCCTCAACCAGTCGGTCGATGAGATTCGCGGGGCGAAGCGACTCTTCGTGACCGAGGTGTCGCTCGATGCGCCAGTCGACTCCGGTGACACCCGTTCCGCCACCCTCGGTGAGCGACTGCCGATGGGCGAGGCGAGCGAGATCGAGACCCGCACCGACGATTCGCTGCGACGCGAGTTCCTCGATCGCCTCTTCCGTCGCTACCTCACGCCTCGCGAGCGGCGCATCCTCTCGCTCTACTACGGGCTTGACCCGCAGGAGGAGGCGCGCACGCTCGAACAGATCGGCACCGCGCTCGGCGTGACCCGCGAGCGGATTCGCCAGCTGCGCGAACGCGCCTTCGCCAAGCTGCGCGATTGTCCCGAGGTGCGACACCTGGGGGAATTCCGGGCCGCCTGATCGAGAACGGAAGGACCGGAGGCCGGAGGATTCGGAGAGGGAGTGGCAGTCGGTTGCCTGCTCCCGCGGTCCTCCGTCGTTCCGTCCTCCGTCCTCGGTGTATGTTTCCTGGCATGTCCCGCCAGCTGCCGCTCTTCCCGCTCGAGGTCGTCCTCTTTCCGGGCACCCGTGCGCCCCTGCACATCTTCGAGGATCGCTACCGCGCGATGCTCGCCGACGTGCTGGCGCAGGGTGGTGCGTTCGGCGTGATCAGCCCAGGTGACGATGGCGGTGTGCCGACTCCCGGGGCGATCGGTTGCACGGCGACGGTGGTGAGTCACCAGTCGCTCCCCGACGGACGGAGCAACATCCTGGTCGAGGGCGGCTCGCGGTTCATCCTGCGCCGCCTGCTCGACGAGTCGACGCCCTACCTCCTCGGCATGGTGGAGGAGTTCGGCGACGAGGAGGGCTCCGCCGAGCTCCCCGCCGACGCCGAGCAGGCGCTGCGCACACTCGCCGAGCGCTGTCGGCAGGCGATGGCGGTGCTCGCCGACCTGCCGTCTGATCCCGACTGGAGCGCGGACCCATCGCGGCTCACCTTCCAGGTGGCCGGCACCATCCCCTGGGATGCCGCCCAGGCCCGTCCCCTGCTGGCGATGCGATCCGCCGCCGAGCGCGCCGACCTGCTGCTGCGGCTGCTGCCGAGCGTGGTCCCTGACCTCGAGGACCGGGCCGCCGTGCATCACCGCGCCAAGGGCAACGGCAAGGGGCACCACTCCTCGACCGTGCGGAAGGGCGCGTGAACAACGCCAGCCTGACCCGGCTGCGCCAGCTGGTCGGCGACGGCGCCGTGCATCTCGAGCCCGGCGGGGTGGCCCGCGTCACCCCGACCACGACGGAGGCGGTGGCCGACGTGATGGGTCTGGCCCATGAGGAGGGGTGGCGGGTGGCCGTCGAGGGTGCCGCCAGCTGGCGCGCCGAGGATGCGCCGGCCGATGTGGTGCTGGTGACCCGCGGACTCGCGCGCGATCGGTGTGATCCGGCCGGAGGAGCAGCTGGTCACCGTGGGAGCCGGGGTGTCGCTCGACCAGCTCCGTGCCGAGCTGAGGGATCACGGCGCGTGGCTCGCACTCGACCCGCCGGGTCGCCCCTCGCGCACCATCGGATCGGTGGTCGCCACCGCCACCTGGGGACCGCTGCGACTCGGCTTCGGCTCGGTCCGTGATCATGTGGCGGGGATCACCGTCGTGACCGGCGACGGACGGATCCGGCGCGCCGGTGGCAGCGCCGTCGCGCCGGCCGTCGGCTTCGATCCGGTGCGCCTTCATGTCGGCGGTTTCGGGGCGTTCGGCGTGATCACTTCGTGTCACCTGCGCCTCGCCGCACCGCCGCAGACCGACGTGACCTGGACCGCCAGCGGTTCGCGAGATGCACTCACCGCGGTGGCACGACGCTTCGGTGCGGCAGGCATCGACGCCCGCCGCCGCGGAGCTCCTGTCGCCGCCGCTGGCGGCCGACATCGAGTGGTTGCTCGCCGTGCGGCTGACCGGCACCCGGGCGTCGGTCCTCGATCAGGCCGGACGACTCGCCACGTTCGACGACGTGGTCTGGCGGGAACTCACGGCCGCCCGGCAGGCGCTGCTCTGGGCCGGCGCGTCACAGGCGGTCACTTCGGTGCCGGTCACCCTGCGGCTCGGCACCCTCGAGCCCGGACTCGACGAGGGGCTCGACCTGCTCGAGACACGACTGGGATCCGGCATGGTGAGCGCCGGCGCAGTGGCGGGAGGAATCCGGTGGAGCGGCGTCGCCGATGCCGAGCGACTGCGCGAGGTACGGCGTGAGTTCGCGGCCCGCGAGAATCCGCTCACGCTCGAGCGGGCCCCGTGGCGGGTGCGCCGAACGGTCGGGCATTTCGGACCCTACCGGGAGAACCCGGCGGCCGTGCCCTCGCGATGGCGCGAGGCGTTCGACCCGACCGGCGTGCTGGTCACCGCGCTCGACGCCGGCACCGAACCGTGAACCACCACCGTAACCGGAACCACCCCACGCGATGACCCCCGACCTGACCATCGACCCCGAGGCACTGGCGGCCGTGCGCGACCGCCCGACGGCCATCCCCAGGGACGGGGCTGTCTTCCGCGTGGAGGGCCCCGGCGCCGTCGATTGCATCCAGGGCATCTTCACCAACGACATCGCCAAGGGCGACCTGCCATTGCTGCGCTGGGGGGCCGCGCTCACCCCCAAGGGCATGATCGTGAGCGACTTCTGGCTGCTGCGCACGGCAGACTGCTGCTGGATCATCGCACCCCAACAGGGCGCCGAGTCGCTCCGTGCGCTGCTGGCCCGCTCGTTCCCACCGCGATTGGCGAAGGTGAGCGACGAGACCGGATCGCTGATGGCCTGGTGGCTGGTCGGGACCGGGGCGCCGATCGCCGACGCGATCGGCGCGAACCCCGATGGCCCCGCACCGTTCGATCGGCTGACCCTGCTGCCGCGCGAACGTGGTGCCGCGATCATCGAGGCCTCCGGGCGCCGGATCGCGGACCCGGCGGTCGGCGACCTTCTCGGATTGCTGCAGGGCTTTCCGACGGTCGGCCGGGAGATCGACGAGAAGACACTCCCGCAGGAGGTACGCTTCGACGAGCTGATCGGGGTGCGCTACGACAAGGGATGCTATGTGGGCCAGGAGACGGTGGCGCGAGTCCACTTCCGCGGCCATCCGAATCGCAGCCTGCGCGCGATGACGGGCGACGCCCCGCCGCCGGCCGACGCCACCATCACCGATGGCCGCGGGCGCGAGGTCGGCACGGTCGCCATGCTCGCCCTGATCGGCGCGTGGTGGATCGCTTCGGCACGATTGCGGCGCGAGGTTGTCGTCGGTGACACGGTCAGGGTCGGAGGCAAGGCGGCCACGGTCGGTGAGTTCCCGGTCGAGATGCCGGGTGGCAGGGGCTGAACGCAACAGCGCCCCGGAACGAATCCCGGGGCGACGGTGTGCTACGATGCAATGAGCGACGCTTACATCTCGCCCGAGCCGGAATCCGGCTTGGCCATCGTCGAATCCTGCGACATGGAATCGGCCGCCATGCCGCCCATGTTGTTCATGCCGCTGTCGGCCGTAGTCGCCGCAGCCGCTGGGGCCATCTCGCCGCCCTCTTCCATGCCCTCATCAGACTTCTCACCGCATGCTGCCACGGCGCCCATCAGGGCTGCCGCCAAAAGGAACTTCCGCATCGCCTCTCCCTTGGATTGATTCGCCGAATGGTGATCGTGGCTCGCGCCTCGCGTCGGCCGCTGTCGCCCGATGCACCGACCGTGAAGTTATGACCTGTCACGAAGCTGTCAAGCGGCGTAAGCTGCTGCCGAACCGAGACTTCCGGCGCAAATGCCCGAAGACACACCGAAACTTCTCCCGGCCGCCCCCCTGCCTGCCGGGCCACTGGAGCCCTGATGTCCCGACCGACCACCCTGGGAGCCCTCGCTCGATCGCCCTGGGGCGAGGCACCGCTTCGCGGCCGCAGCGTCCGCGACGAGCTGCGCACCAACCTCATGGCCCGCCTCGAATCCGGCGCGCCGCTCTTTCCCGGCATCGTCGGCTACGAGGAAACAGTCCTTCCCCAGCTGGTGAACGCCCTGCTGGCGCGCCACGACTTCATCCTGCTGGGCACCCGTGGCCAGGCCAAGTCGCGAATCCTGCGAGCCCTCACGGGATTCCTCGACGAGGCGATCCCGGTGGTGGCCGGCAGCGAGATCCACGACGATCCGTTTGCCCCGATCTCGCGCGAGGCGCGTGAGCTGATCGCCGAGCTGGGCGATGCGACGCCGATCACCTGGTTGCCGCGCGAGGATCGCTTCGTCGAGAAGCTGGCCACGCCCGACGTGACGATCGCCGACATGATCGGCGACGTCGATCCGATCAAGGCGGCCCGCGGCGGGCACGACCTCGCCAGCGAGCTCACGATGCACTACGGGCTGCTGCCGCGCGCCAACCGCGGCGTGTTCGCGATCAACGAGCTCCCCGATCTTGCCGGGAAGATCCAGGTCGGCCTCTTCAACATCATGCAGGAGGGTGATGTCCAGATCAAAGGCTATCCGGTCCGCCTGCCACTCGACGTGCTGCTGGTCTTCACCGCGAATCCCGAGGACTACACCGCGCGCGGCAAGATCATCACCCCACTCAAGGACCGGATCGGTTCCGAGATCCGGACCCATTATCCCGAGCGGGTCGACCTGGGGCTGGCGATCACCCGCCAGGAGGCGTGGCAGCAGCGCGCGGGGCCGACGGTGCGGATCCCCGACTTCCTCGAGGAGCTGATCGAGCGGGTGGCCTTCGCCGCGCGGAGCGACAAGCGGGTCGACCAGCGTGCCGGCGTGTCGCAGCGCCTGCCGATCGCGCTCACCGAGCTGGTGACCAGCAACGTCGAGCGGCGTGCCCTCTCGATTCCCGACGGCAACGAGGCCACCGCCCGGATGGGCGACATCTACGCCGCCCTGCCGGCGATCACCGGCAAGCTCGAACTGGAATACGAGGGCGAGCTGCAGGGCCAGGAATCGGTGGCCCGCGACCTGATCTGCCGCGCCGCGTCGGAGGTGATCGCCGAGCGGATCGAGGAAGGGGTGCTCGACCCGATCGTCGAGTGGTTCGACCTCGGTGCCGCGCTCAAGGTCGGCCACGAGGAACCGACGGCGGTGTGCTACGAGGCGTTCGGCACGGTGCCCGGACTGCGCGATGTGGTGGTGGAACGCGGTCTCGCCGAAGCCGGTGACCACGAGGTGATGGTGGCCGCGTGCGAGGTGGTGCTCGAGGCGCTGGTGGCCGAGCAGCGGATCTCGCGCAGCGAGGAGCGCGGCTGGCAGCGGGTGCGGGGGAGCCGGCGGCGGATGCCGCCGATGGACCCGTAGACGCGTCGCTTGCGACGCGCGATCCCGACGAACACCACGATCCGATGATGCGGTACCACCGCGCGCCCCAGGCGGCGCGCCTGCGCGGGCCGCGCCTAGGCGCGGCCCGCGCCAACTGCTTCCACCACCAGGTCCGCGCTCCGCTCCAACCCCAGCCACGCGGTGTTGATTGTCAGGTGGTAGTTCCTGGCGTCGCGCCAGTCGCGGTCGTACCACTGCTTGTGGTAGCGCGCGCGGTTGGTGTCCACCTCGCGGACCCGCTTGGCCGCCTCGCCCTCGTCGATACCCAGTCGATCGGCCACCACCCGGATGCGATGGTCGAGCGGGGCGAGCAACCGCACGTGGAAGGCGTCCTCCCGGCGCGCCAGCACCGCCACCGCGGCGCGTCCGACCAGCACCGCGTCGCCCTCACCGCAGGCGTCGGCCACCACTTGCTCGGTGAGCTTGACCAGGCGTTGTTCGTCGGCTTCCGGGGCCTCGAACTCGCCGGTGGTGAGCAGCTCAGGCGTGGCGCGGGCCAGGGCGCGGGCCAGTCGCTCGATGAACGACGGTCCCCGTTCCTCGCGGCTCGCCACGTCGGCGATCGACAAGTCCGGCGCGCCGGGCCACCTCCTCGACCACCTGGTTGTCGACCAGTCGCCAGCGGAGCCGCTCGGCCACCAGTCGGGCAATCGTGGAACCGCCAGCGCCGTATTCGCGCGAGATGGTGATGAACATCAGTCCTCCACCGGATACCAGAGGCGGCGCCGGAGCCACAGCATCCCGGCGAGCGAGATGATGCCGCTCACCAGGATCGACCGGTCGGCGCCATAATGCTCGGCGATCCAGCCGGCCTGCAGCGCGCCGAACGGCGCGAGCCCCAGCACCACGAAGGAATAGACCGCCATGACCCTGCCGCGCACCTCCGAGGTGGCGGCCAGCTGCAGCGAGGTGGCGGTCGAGATCCCGGCGGTGGCCAGCGCGGCGCCCCCGAGCGCCAGCACGCCGAGCGCCGGGGTGAGATGCCGCATCAGCGCCAGAGCGATCACGAAGACCGCCAGCAGCGTCCCGCCGGCGTTGGCCAGTCGCGCCCGGGGAATCCGGCGGCCGATGCCGCCCACGATGATCGCGCCGCATGCCGCGCCGATTCCCACCGCGGAGGTCATGGCACCGTACCCGGCCGCATCGGTGCCGAGCACGTCCTTGGCGAAGACCGGCAGGATCGGAATGAACGAGATGGTGAAGACCGACACCAAGGTCATCTGCATCGCCAGGCCCTCGAGCACCGGGCGAGCACGGATGAAGCGCACTCCCGTGAGGATCGACGGACGGCCCACCTGCACCCGAGCCGGGGTGCGGTGCGTGATCCGGACCAGCCCGATGATCACCGCGATGTAGCTCACCGCATTCAGTGCGAAGGCGGCACCCGGACCCGACACGGCGATCACCACGCCGGCCACCGCGGGGCCGATCACCCGGGCGAGGTTGTAGACGGTGGAGTTGAGCGCGGCGGCGAAGACCAGCTCGTCGGCGGGGACCAGCTCCACCAGGAATGCCTGGCGGGCCGGCACCTCGAAGGCGGTGGCGAGGCCGTAGGCCAGGGCCAGGCCGTAGACCCACCCGACCGTCACCTGGCCGCTGAGGGTCAGCGCGGCGAGTACTGCCGCCTCGATCATCATCACCGACTGGAGGAAGATGATGAAGCGGCGCTTGTCGACCCGGTCGGCGACCACCCCGCCGTAGAGGGTGAAGAGCAGGATCGGCAGGGTGTTGAGGGTGGTGACCAGGCCGACCTTGAAGGCCGAGCCGGTGAGTTCGAGCACCAGCCACCCCTGGGCGATCTGCTGCATCCAGGTGCCGACCAGCGAGACCGTCTGGCCGGCGGCAAAGCGCCGGAAGTCGGGGTGGCGAAGCGAGCGGAACGGGCCGCTCAGGGCGGCGGCGCGGAGCTGTGCGGCGAGGCGAGGGAGGCGGCGGGGCACGGGGGGAAGGTACATCGCGGCGACCCCGGCGGCGTGGACTGGGAGCGGCTGAACCACCCGCAGCCATGACCCGACCGCCCTCGTATCTCGTACCTCGTATCTCGTACGTCGTATCTCGTATCCGCTCTCGTATCTCGTATCCGTTCTCCTACTCCACCGCCACCCACTCGACCGTCACCTCTGCCCCGGCCAGCCGCCGATACCCCGACGCCGCTCCCGCCGACGCCGAGACGACCGCCGCCTGCGGCGCGGTGCCGGGGGTCACGGTCTGCACCTCGAGCAGTTCCTGGTCGGCCAACGGCCCGACCAGCAGCACCAGTGGGCTGGTGCCGGCACTCACCCGGCTGAGCACACCGCCGGCCGCCACCACTCGCACCTCACCGCTGATTCCGCCGAGCGAGACCAGCGCCGAGTGGGGCTCACCCCCCGCCGCGGTGAGCCGCAGCCGGTAGGTCGTGGGCGGTGGCGGTGCAGCCGGCGAACTCGATCCGCAGCCGGCGCCCGCGATTGCCAGCAGCAACAGCGCCGCGGCGCGCCTCAGGGAGCCACTCATTGCGGCGCTCCCGGTCGGTCCATCGTCCGCGAGAGTGAGGGCAACAGGCTCGCCCCCGGCGTCCGGTCGACCAGTGCGGCGAGGTCGCCGATGTCGAAGCTGCCGTCGTGATTGCCGGCGGCGTCGAGCGCGGCACGGAGCACGGGACTCAGTGAGCCGGTTCCCGTGAGCGCATCACCGGCGAGGGCCACGAGTTCGAGGTTGGCGATGAACGCCGCGCTCACCGAGCGCGGCTGCAGCACCACGAACTGGCAGTCGCCCGCCCCGCCGCACCCACCGCCCCAGCCCGCAAAGGTGCCGCTGGTGGTCCCCGAGATGCTCACCACGGTGCCCTCGGTGAAGTCGGCACTGCAACTGCCGGTCGCACTGCTGCCACTCCATGAGCAGGCGATCCCCGCCGGCGCCGAGGTGATCGTCGCGGCACCGCTGCCGCTCGGCTGGATGGTGACGGTGTAGGTCGGCAGCTCGAATCCAGCCGACACCGATCGGGCCTGGCTCATCGTCACCATGCAGGCTCCAGTACCGCTGCACGCCCCGCTCCAGCCGGTGAACGATCCGGCCGTGGCGCTGGCGGCAGAGTGTCACCACCACGCCTTCGGTGAAGCTGCCACTGCAGCCGGTGCCCGCCTCGCCCGCGGCGATCACGCAACCGATCCCCGACGGCGTCGACGACACGGTGCCCGAGCCGGTGCCGTGTCCGGCGATCGTGAGCGGGTAGGTCGGCAACTCGAAGCGTCGCCGTCACCGCGTGCGACTGATCCATGGTCACCGCGCAACTGCCGCTGCCGCTGCACGCCCCACCCCAGCCGGCGAAGCTCCCGGCACTCGCCGTCGCATCGAGGGTCACCACGGTCCCCTCGGTGAAGTTGGCCAGGCAACTGCCGCTGCTGCTCCCCGACGACCAGGCACAGGCGATCCCGGCGGGCGAGGAGGTGACCGTGCCGCCTCCGGTTCCCGCCATGGTGATCGCCAGCGGATGCGACACCACCGGATCGAAGGTGGCCGTGACCGCCTGCGCACTCGACATCGTCACCTGACAGCTCCCGACTCCCGCTGCACGCCCCCGACCAGCCGGTGAAGCTGTTGCCCGCGGCCGGCGTGGCCGTGAGCTGCACGGTGGTGCCGCTGCCGAAGCTCGCGCTGCACGAGCCGCTCACTCCCACCCCGGTCGTGACGCAATTGATGCCCGACGGCGCCGACGCGATCGTTCCCGCCCCGGCGCCGGCTGGCGTCACCGTGAGCAGCTGACCGGCGGCAGCGGTGAAGGTGGCCGTGACCGTCCGCGCCTGCGTCATCGACAGTAGGCAGCTGCCGGTGCCACTGCAGGCGCCGCTCCACCCGGTGAACGTGCCGCTGCTGGCGCGTGGCCGTGAGGGTCACGAGCGTGCCGCTGGCGAAGCCGGCGCTGCACGCCCCGCTGGTGCTCCCCGCGGTGCTGGTGCAGGAGATCCCCGGCCGGCGACGAGCTGATCGAGCCGTTGCCGGTGCCGGCGCCCAGCACCGTGAGCTGCTGGTCGGTCGCGCCACCCGGCATCACCACCGTCACGTTCCAGCCGGTGGCGGTGGCGGCATTCACGGTCAGGCTGATCCCGGTGCCGTCGCTGAACGTCTCGCCCGGCACCCAGACCGCCCCGGCATCGTTGGGATCGCCATTGTTGTCGGGATCGACCACCTTGGCCGGCACCCCGGCCCCCGGGGTCACATGGTGGATGATCACCCCCTCGAACGGCAGCGGCGTGTCGTAGCCCACATGCCGTCGGGCCTCGACGGTGTAGAACTGCGTGGTGCCGGCGATCGGGATCACCACCTCGAGGGCATTGCTGGTGGTCGAGGGGAACTCCGACTGGTCGAGGTCGAGCGTCTGGCTCCCCGGCCCGGCGGTGATCTTCCGCCCCGAGGCGACCCAGCCGAGCAGGTCCTTGTGGTAGATGATCGTCTGGCCAGCGACCCAGCTGTTGGTCGGCGGGTTGTAGACCAGGTACGAGTTGCTCATCACGTCCCAGTCGGAGTCGTAGGTCGACCCATACGGCCCCGACGAATGCGGCAGGCCCAGGGAGTGCCCCATCTCGTGCGCATAGACGCCGTGCTTCGAGACCTGGGTCGCCCAGAGCGGCATCCACGTCGTCGGCCACGATCGCGACAGGCCGTCGAGCGTGAGGTAGGTGGAGCCGCCCCACGCCGGTCCGTCGAGGTCGGCATTGACCTGGATCATCACCCCGTGGAAGGCGGTGAAGTCGACCGCCGTGTCGGCCACCGCGGTGCAGTCCTGGGCCAGCTGGTTGAGGTTGGCGCTCGACCCCGACACATAGTAGGAGCGCGGTTGCGGCAGCTGGAACCAGCCGTAGGCCCGACTCCCGACGAGGTTCATCTGGTCGTCGGAGAGCTCGCGGTAATAGTCGTCGAGGTTGGGATAACCACCGCCGAGCAGCGTGGTCGCCTCAGCGAGCGACATCGGCTCGGTCGCCACGTCGGCAAAGCGGCAGAGCAGCAACGCATAGGGCTTGCTGCCGAACTGGGCCGGCTGCAGCAGGGCGGCACCCTGCTGGCGGAGCGATCGGGCCTGAAGGTGCGGTCGCCCCGGCGCCGTGGTCGCCGTACCCGCGACCGTCACGCGCCGTGCCTGCAGCGCCTTGAAGCCGCCCCCGTCGGCAACCAGAGTGCTCGGCAGGTCCACCTCCCACCGGGTACCGCTGTCGTCGCGGAGGGTCCATTCCAGCCGCGGTGCCACACCGGGGGATCGGGGATCACCGTAGCGGCCACTCAGCACACCACTCACGGTGGCGGGCTGCTGGGCCCCCACGGTCGTCACCGTCGGGGCCAGCAACGCCAGGCATGCCAGTGCCCTCCCCCACTGCCTCATCGACGCCTCGTCCCCTGGATTCGGTCCCGGTGCGTGGATCCTGCCCCAATATCGATGGTATCGGCTCGGAGCGGCAGGGAACAAATCCCCCGAGCCAGCTCTATGGTCTATGGTCTATGGTCTATGGTCTATGGTCTATGGTCTATGGTCTATGGTCTATGGTCTATGGTCTTATTATTATGGTCGATCGTCCATCAGCCATCGACCATCGACTAGCTTCCAGCCATGCGCTACACCACCTGGAGCAAGTTCCTCCCCGGCATGGCCGACCAGGTAAACCTGCAGGCGCTGCTCGACCAGTTGAGCGACTTCCTGCTGCAGTCGGGCTTCAATGGAATGCCGGCCTGGTGGGGCGAGCCGGGCGACGGCGACGAGGGTCGCTCGCTCGCCGACCTCCAGGACGCGATCCTGCGCGCCCTGATGGAATCGGGCCAGCTCACCCCGGAGATGCTCCGCTTCCTCCGCAACGGCACCACCGGCAACGAGGAGCGCGACGCCGAGCTGCAGCGGGAAATCGCCGAGTTGCTCGATCGCATCGTGCAGCGCCTGGTCGACGAGGGCTACCTCAACCTCAAGGATGCCGGGGGACGGGCGATCCCGCCTGACCAGCTCCCCGGCGGCGAGGCCCGTGCGGCCGCCCGCACCGTCCAGTTCGACCTCCGCGAGAAGGGCGCCGACTTCCTCGGTTACCGCACCCTGCGCGACCTGCTCGGCGCGATCGGCAAGTCGGCGATCGGTGCCCACGAAACGCCCCACCTCGCCACCAGCGTCGAGAGCGACGCAGCGAGCAAGCCGTGGGAGTTCGGCGACGTGCTCAACCTCGACGTGCCGGCCACCCTGCTCAACGCGATCAATCGCCACGGTCTCGGCGTACCGATCCCGCTCGACTACGGCGACCTGATGGTCACCCAATCGGAGTACCGCTCGTCGGCCGCCACCGTGCTGATGCTCGACTGCTCACACTCGATGATCCTCTACGGCGAGGACCGCTTCACGCCCGCCAAGAAGGTGGCGCTGGCGCTGTCGCACCTGATCCGGACCCAGTTCCCGGGCGACAGCGTGAAGGTGGTCCTCTTCCACGACGGCGCCGAGGAGGTGCCGGTGGCCGGGCTCGCCAACGTGCAGGTGGGACCGTGGCACACCAACACCGCCGGCGGCCTCAGGCTGGCCCGCCGGATCCTGGCCGGCCAGAAGAAGGACATGAAGCAGATCGTGATGATCACCGACGGGAAGCCCTCGGCGCTCACGCTGCCCGACGGCCAGGTCTACGTCAACCCGATGGGACTCGACCCGCAGATCCTCAAGGCCACCTTCGCCGAGGTCGCCGCTTGCCGCCGCAGCAACATCATGATCAACACCTTCATGCTGGCGCGCGAGCGGCAACTGGTGGACTTCGTGATGCAGGTGTCGAAGATCTGCCGCGGCAAGGCGTGGTTCGCCTCGCCGATGACGCTGGGGCAGGCGATCCTGATGGATTTCCTGAAAGGCAAGACGCGACGGGTGGCGTGATCGCCACCCGCCGCGTCCCGAGCGAAGCGAGGGACCCCTCGCCCCTCGCAGTATCGCCTATCGCCACCGCACCGTCTTCACCTCGCGCCCCGTCGGCATCATCTCCCCCGGCTGCACGCTGTTGATCAGCGCCAGCTCGTCGGCGGTGACCGCCCCACCGCTCTGCGACGCCAGCCGAGTCGGCGTGGTCGGCGACGTGAGTCGCACGACGTGGAGCTCCCGGACCCGCTGGAACTGCTGGCTGGCGGCAGTCGGCGCGAACGACCGGATGGCCGCCTGCAGCGGTGCCATCATCGTCGATGCGGCGCTGGCGAGCGAGAGACCCAGCAGCCGATAGACGCTGCCGTTGTACTCGACGAACATCGCCTCCCCCACGAGCGCCTGCCCCTGGCTGGTCGTGGCGGAGAACTCCACCGCGGTGGCCCGCAAGCCATTGATCGTCACGTTGCCGGAGCCGTTCACCTGGATCCCCTGCTGCCCGCCGAACGCCTGGGCGGCCGCAGCGGCGGTCTGTTCCGCGGCCGGCGCCAGTTCGAGCTGTGCCTGGCCGTTCGGCTCGACCACCACCACCCGCGAAGCCTGGTTCACGCCCTGCCAGTTCGACCGGGGCGTCGAACTGGAACTTGAGCACCGGGTGGAGGAAACGATTGTTCTCGAAGTAGCCCTGGCGCGGATCCTGGCCGTAGACCAGCCCCTCGAGGTGATTGAGGTAGGGGTCGCGCTTCACCACCAGGCCGGCATAGCTGCTCACCGTGTCGGCCCACGACTGGGTCGCCGCCACCCGGTCGCCCGGATCGGGGTGGGTCGAGAGGAAGCCCGGCAGGCGGCCACCGCCCGACTGCTCGCTCACCCGCTCGAGGGTCATGAAGGTCTTGGGCATCTCGCGCACGTCGTAGCCAGCGTGCAACGAGTAGCGGTGACCGAGCTGGTCGGCCTGGCGCTCGTCGTCACGACTGTAGCGCAGCAACAGCAGCCCCAGACCGGTCTGCGCGAGCTGGCCGGGGAGCCCCTGTGCCAGGTCGGGCTTGGCGATCGCTCCCGCGACCAGCACGCCGGTCAGCAGCTGTTGCTTGCTCAACTGGTTGACCGTGTGCTTGGCGGTGACGTGGCCGATCTCGTGGCCCATCACTCCGGCGAGTTCCGCCTCGGAGTTGAGCACCGCGAGGATGCCGCGGGTGACGAAGATGAACCCCCCGGGAGCCGCGAAGGCATTGATCGAGGCGTCATCGACCACGTGGAACTCCCACGGCAGGTCCGGGCGCTCCGAGCTCTTCGCCATCGCCATGCCGACCGAGGTGATGTAGTCGGTGAGTGCCTGGTCGGTCACGAAGCCGGTCTCGGCCCGAGTCTGCTCGACCGACTGCTGCCCCATGGCGATCTCCTGGGACTCGCTCACGAACGAGAGCTCGCGCTTGCCGGTCACTGGATTGGTGGCGCAAGCGGTGATCAGGAGAAGCGGTACGAGGTGGCGGAATCGCATTGGCCGTCCCATTGGGGTATGAGATATCATACCGGGCGTGACAACCAATGTGCCACCGCATCAAAGGATGGAGTCCGTGACCGGCCGATCCCCGGACCGCGGGGAGGAACTCCCGTCGGCCCTGCCGGGCGCCGACCCGCGAGTGGCGTTCGTGCTGAACCTCGGCCGGGCGCTGCACACCTCGGGCTACTCGGCGCCGCGCCTCGAGGAGGCCCTCTCGCTGGCCAGCGATCGACTCGGGCTGATCGGCCAGTTCTTCTCGACCCCGACCTCGATCATGGCCTCGTTCGGGCCCCAAAACGACCAGCGCACCTTCATGATCCGGGTCGAACCGGGCGACTCCGACCTCGGCAAGCTGGCTAGGGTCGACCAGGTGACCCGCGATGTCCTCGGTGGCCGTTTTACCGCGGCCGAAGGAAATGCGGCGATCGCCCGGATCGAGGCGATGGCACCCACCTACGGCAAGCTGCTCACCACCATCGCCTTCGGCGTCGCGTCGGGGAGTGCCGCGCGATTCCTGGGTGGCGGTGCCTGGGAGGCCGGCATCGGCCTGCTGATCGGCCTGGTCATCGGGCTGCTGGCGCTGGAGACCGGCTCGCACCCCACCCTGGGTCGCGTCTTCGAACCGCTCGCCGCCTTCACCGCCTCGGCGATCGCGGCGCTGGCCGCCACCGCCGGTGCACCGGTATCGGTGCTGCTCGCCACCCTCGCGGGCGTGATCGTGCTGATTCCGGGACTCACCCTCACCACCGCGATGACCGAACTCTCCACCCGGCACCTCGCCTCGGGCACCGCGCGGCTGATGGGGGCGCTGGTACTCCTGCTCGGGATCGCGTTCGGGATCGCCCTCGGCACCAAGGTAGTGTCGATCTCGTTCGGGGCGGTGCCGATCATCGAACCGGTAGCGCTGCCGGGATGGACGCTCTGGGTCGCGATGCTGATCACGCCCCTGGCGTTCCTGGTGCTGCTCAAGGCAGAGCTGCGCGATGCCCCATGGATCATCCTCGCGGGGGCCCTGGCGTTCGAGGGTGCCCAGCTCGGGGCCCGCTGGCTCGGCCCCGAACTCGGGGCCTTCGGCGGCGCGCTGCTCACCGGCATGGGAAGCCAGTGGTACTCGCGCTTCACCAACCGACCGTCACAGATCACCCTGGTCCCCGGGCTGCTGCTGCTGGTGCCGGGAAGCATCGGCCTGCGCTCGCTGACCTCGATGATGGACCGCGACGTGCTGCTCGGCGTCGAGGGTGCCTTCCAGATGGGATTGATCGCGGTGTCGCTGGTTGCCGGGATCCTGATCGCCCGGGTGGTGTCGCCCAAGCGCCAGCTGATGGATGGATAGGCGGAAGTCGATCGACCATCAGCCATCGACCCGGCCTGCTCCTAGCGCTCGCCCTCGGCAATGGTGCCGTTCTCTCCCACCGCCACCAGGCTGTTCCGACCGTCGAGATCGAGCCAGAAGCCGTTCTGGTCGGTGGCCATGATGGTCCATTCGCCGTCGCGATATCGATAGGCAAGACCGAGCTCACCGACGATGTAGATGTCGCTGCCGATCCCGTGGACGGCGCGGATGTTGTTGAGCACCGGCGGGAAGAGCTTGGTCCAGCCCGACCGGTCGAGGTGGAGAATGGTGCCCACGTCGCCGACCACCCACACGTCGGCGGGCGTGCGCTCGTACACCCCGCGGAGGTTGTGGGTCACCGGGACATTGATCCGGGCGAACTTCCCGCCATCCCAGAGCAGCAGGGTACCGCTGTCGCCCACCACCCAGAGCCGGTTCCAGTCGGTTCCGTCGACCCGGCGGAGAAACCGCGGGGTCCCGGTGGCGATTGTGCGCCAGCCGCTGCCCTCGCGAACCATCGCGATGCCGTTCTCACCGACGATCATCCCGTGGATGCCGTCGTACCACACCGAGCGAAGGAGCCCGTCGAATGCCACCGGTTCCTGCTGCCAGGTGGTGCCGTCGTAGTGCATGATCGTACCGCTGTCGCCCACGGCGATCCGGTCGTTCGCGCTCGGCCCATCGATGCCGAGGAGCGAGGCCGGCGACGGAATCGCGATCGGCCGCCAGTCGGTGCCGGTGCGTCGGTACCCCAGGCCACCCTCGCCGACCGCCATGGCGTCGCCGTCGGGGGCCACATGGACGCCGTAGATCCGGGCGCTCGATTCGCTCGTCCCCCACCCTGTCGCCTCGTCGAGAATCGTGCCGCTCCACCCGGCCACGATCCGGTGTCCGGCGGGGCCGGCAATGGCCCGCAGGTTCTCGCGGGCACCCGCCACGGCCACCGGCTGCCATGAGATGCCATCGCCGTGAAGCAGCAGGCCACTGTTTCCGGCGATGAGGAAGCCGCCATCTGCCTCACTCCGGACCTCGAAGAGCGGTTGGTTCGTCGGTACCGTCGATTGCTCCCACGTGTCGCCATCGCGCAGCAGCACCGTGCTGTTGCTTCCCACGGCCACCATTCTCCCCGCGGCGTTCGCGGCCACGGCGAAGAGTGTCGAGGTCGTCGGCGAGGGAACCTGGTCCCAGCGGTGGCCACCGTCGACGCTCTGGAGGATCACGCCGTTCTGTCCGACGGCCACGAGATTGTCGGGCGCGTTGCCGCCGATCCCCCAGATCTCGTCGCCCACCGGCACTTCGGCACGCAGCCAGTTGACACCATCACGATAGAGGATCAGGCCGTTGCTCCCGTAGATCCAGGCGTGATCGTCGTCGAGGCCCCAGATGCCCAGCAGGATCGAGTTGCCGGTCGGGATGGCGATGGGATCCCAGAACGGCGGGTCACGGCGTTGCAGTGAGTTGCCGACCACCACGTAGATGTCGCCGTTGCTGGTGCCCCAGATGCCGGTCACGAAGTCGGTCGAGGCGACCCGCTCGACGCTCCAGGCGCCGCCCCCCTGACGAGAGAGCACCAACCCCACCGAGCCGCCGACCCAATCGGTACCGGCGTTGTCGTGGAAGGCGGAAAGCAAGGAGCCCGACACCAATCCAGCCCGGCGTGTCGCCAGGCTGGTGAACGGCTCCAGGGTGACGGGCGGAGTGGTGGTCGGCAAGTCGCTGCTGCATGCCGTGAGCGAGAGCAGCAGTGTCGGCAGCAGCAGGCCGGCGCAGAGCGGGCTCGGGCGTCGGATCATGGGAGAGGGAAGCACGCCCCGATCACCCCACCCGGGCAAGGTTGGTCACCTTTCGCCGCCGACGGCAATCTCGGCCTCGCGCCGCAGCGCCATCACGTGGGCCCGTTGCAATTCGAAGAGCAGTGCGCCGAACGCCGCGGCCAGCGCTGCCACCGCGAGGCGCACACCCCGATGGGCCACCGTCGGATCTGCCAGCACGGTCAGGCATCCAGCGAGCACCGCCGGTACCACTGCCGTCGCCGGCCAGCGCGTCGGGGCACGACCGCGTGCTTCGGCCAGCAGGTAGCCGACGATGGTGAACGCGGTGAAGCCCGCGAGCCAACCGAGCAGGCCGCGACGGGCATCAACCTGCCCGCCCGCCAGCCCCGGGATCCCGGCCAGCGTGCTGGCGCCGAGCAGCAGTGGGAGCAGCGCCAGGGCAGTGATCCAGACCGCCCGCGGCTCGATCCGCCGTTCGCTCCGCTGCAGGAGCCGGAAGAGTGCATCGGCCAGCGGCAGCACGAGCAGATGGATCGCGGCGGCGATGGCCGCCCAGCTCGGGGCGACCAGCGCCAGGGGCAACAGCGCGATCAGCAACCACCCCGCCGCGATCGGGGCGAGCCGCAAGCCGACCTCGCGGCCGCGCTCGACGGTGCTCCGCCCCGCCGCGGCGAGTGCCACACCCGCCGCGGCGGTTGCCGAAGCGAGCAGCCATGGTGCCGGCGTCCCGGCGAGTGAGGCACTCCAGATCAACGGCACCAGCAGCCAGAGGAAGCCGACCAGCGGCAGGTCGAGGAAGAGACGCCCGACCAGCCGGGCCCCGTCGCCAAGGTGGCGCCGGAGCGTTCCCGACGCGAGCGCCCCGAGCAACGCACCGGCACCGTTGGCGACCACATCGCTGCCGGTGCTGTAGCGCCCGGGGATGAACAGTTGGGTCGCCTCGAGTCCCACCGACACCGCCGCGCCGATGAGGGCGATGCGCCAGATACTCATCCGACCCCGTGCCAGTCGATCGGCGAGCAGGCCGAGCGGGACGAACAGCACCACGTTGAGCACCAGGTCGCCCAGCTGGCCCGGCGGCGGGCCGATCAGCATCGGCCGAGGATGAACCGGTACGGCGAATCGGAACGGCGCCAGCACGATCGCCGCCACCGCCACCGCTTGGTAGCCGAGCAGCAGGACACCGAGGCGCTGGCCGGTCCGCTCCCCTTGCACTAGAGATTCCATAGTGATATCATGACGATGTCACCAAATTCGAGGACGGCCTCTGATGATCAAGGAAATGCCCCGCAAGGCGGCCAATGGCATCCTGGCGCTGATCGCCCTGCTGATCGTGCTCGGCCTGTCGGTCCCGACCCTGATCCGGGGCGCCGACCGGGCCGACCCGCTGCTCATTTTTGCCGGGATCGCCGCGCTGCTGGTCAGCCTGGTCTGTCTCACCGGACTCTTCGCGGTCCAACCCAACCAGGCCAAGGCACTGACCCTCTTCGGCAAGTACACCGGAAGTGTGCGGGAGCCGGGGCTCTGGTGGACCAATCCCTTCATGGCGAAGAAGGCCGTCTCGCTCCGGGTCCGCAACTTCGAGACGGCCAAGATGAAGGTGAACGACAACGACTCCAACCCGATCGAGATCGCCGCCGTGGTGGTCTGGCAGGTCGTCGATTCGGCCGAGGCGCTCTTCGTGGTCGACCACTACGAGGACTACGTCCACGTGCAGAGCGAGTCGGCGGTGCGCACCCTGGCCACCCAGTACCCCTACGACGCCCACTCCGAGGGCATTGTCTCCCTCTCGCACAACGCCGCCGACATCTCGACCAAACTCGCCGACGAGGTCCAGAATCGGCTGGAGAAGGCGGGCATCAAGGTGCTCGAGGCGCGGATCACCCACCTGGCCTACGCCTCCGAGATCGCCGGCGCCATGCTGCGGCGCCAGCAGGCCACCGCGATCATCGCCGCCCGCGAGAAGATCGTCGAGGGTGCGGTGTCGATGGTGGACATGGCGCTCAAGATGATCGAGCGCGACGGCATCGTCACGCTCGACGAGGAGCGGAAGGCAGCGATGGTCTCCAACCTGCTGGTCACGCTCTGTGCCGACCAGCCGATGCAGCCCGTGGTCAATACCGGGTCGCTCTACACCTGATCGGTCACCGTGGCTGACCGCAAGGCGTTCCTTCTTCGTCTCGACCCGGCGCTGCACGATGCCCTGCAGCGCTGGGCCGCCGACGACCTCCGATCACTCAACGCCCAGCTCGAGTTCCTCCTGCGCGAGGCGCTGCGGCACACCGGTCGCCTCCCCGACGCCCGCGACGACTGAGCTCTACTCGACCTCGGGCTGGTCGGTGTCGGTGAGTCCCGCGGCGCGCGCCTCCCGCGCCCGCCTCGCCAGCTCCGCATAGGTCCGCTTGATCCGGTCGAGCTCGCGCTGCTCGAGTTCCTCGAGGTCGAGCAGCGCGTTGTGCGCCCCGGTGGTGGCGCGGATCAGCTCGTCGAGCTTGATCTGCACCGCTTCCGCGTCACGGTTCTGGGTGTTCTGGATCAGGAAGACCATCAGGAAGGTCGCGATGGTGGTGCCGGTATTGATCACCAGCTGCCAGGTATCGCTCCAGTGGAAGAGCGGACCTGTGATCGCCCAGCTGAGGACAACCAGGGTCGCGATACCGAACGCCGCGGGGTGCCCGGCCGCCCGAGCGGTCGCCTTGGCGAGTGCCGAAAACCGTGATGGTCCGAGCAGCGAAGCCATGGTTGTCCTCCGGGAGAATGGTCCGGGGCCACGGCATCATGCCCCGTCGAGCAGGTCGAGCCGAGCCACCCGTCGCTCGGCAAGCATCGCCGCGGCGGAGGTTCCCTCACCCACCAACACCACGTGGCCAATGCCGGCGGCGATCGCCGCCAGCAGCGCCGATGGGCTTCCGGCCGCGGCGGTGGCGTCGGCCGGCGCGGTGGCCATCGCATCGAGGCAACGCACCAGGACATCGGGGCGCGGCAGGCCATCATCGCCAGGGGCATCGATCAGCACCGCCGAGATGTCACCCAGCCCGGCCCGCTCGGCCAGCGCGAGGGCCGCGGTTCGCGGCAGCCCGGTGAAGACCGCCACCGGGCGCCCGGCCTCGAGTTGGCGTCGCCACCACCCCTCGGCACCGGGCGCAGCGAGCACGGTGCTTGTACGGGCCGCGCTCTCCCATGCATCGGTCACCCGGGCCACCAGCTCGGCCGGGGCCACGTCGTGGCGACCGTGCCCCTCGAGCAGGGTCGTGGCGGCCCAGCCGGCCGCCGCCCCTGCGACCTGCTCCAGTGACCCCGGCCGTGGCTCGATCCCGGCCGAGCGAACCGCCTCGGCGAGGGTGCGCGTGATGGCCCCGCGATCGTCCACCAAAGGGCCAAGCAACTCGATGGCGATCGGCCGTACCGTCGCGCTACCTTTGGACCCCATGGCTGTCCTTTCTACTGACCCGGAGCTGGACCACCGATGACTCGACAGATCCTGACCACACTAGGCATTGCGGCCCTGCTCGCCGCCTGTGGCGACAAGGCCCCCGAGGCCGAGGCAGCCGGCGACAGCAGCGCTGCCATGGCCGCGGAGTCCCCGGCACCGACCATCCCGCGGGTGATGGCGATCGACGTCGGCCTCGCCGCCGACTCGATGGGCAACATTCTCGGTGGCTCGGGTGAGGTCTTCCCCCAGCCGGACACCCTCTATGTTGCGGTCCGCACCCAGAACACGGAGGAGGGCGCCCCGGTCACGGTTCGCCTGATGCGTGGCGATCGCACCGTCGAGTCGGTGTCGGTCGCCGCCGGCAGCCCCGACGCAGCGCACACGGCCAAGGCCCTGGCCAAGCTGCCATCGGCCGCTACCGCCGCCCACGGCAAGTACAGCGTCGAGGTGCTGCTCGACACCGTGTCGCAGGGTATCCGCGAGATCACCCTCGGAGTCGACTGATCCGATCGGGTCGGCACAGCGAATGAGCCAACGGGCCGCCACCTGGCGGCCCGTTGTGCTGTTCGCCCCCGCGCGCAGAGTCATCGCACACCGCTGTTCGAATCGACCGCCCACCAGGGTGACCACGCCGCGCTGCAGGTCGATGTCATTCGGTTCCGTCGGGTGACCAGCCGGCGGTCTTGTGGCTCGAGTCGCAGAACGGCTTGTTCTTCGAGCGGCCGCAGCGACAGAGTGAGCACTTCCCACCCTCGCCGAGAATCTTGCCGTCGGCATCGACCACCCGAACCGGACCCTCGACCAGCAGGGACCCATTGCGACGCACCGTGATGGTCACGTCTGGCGGCCGGGTCGTGGGTGCAACCGGCTGCGGGGCCTCCGGAAGCGCCTGGTGGACAGAGGTCACGAGAGCGGCGCGGAGTGCCCCGCTCGGGCACTTGGCGACCGTCGAGAGCACCTCTTCGGGCGTGGCACGCCCCGGATCGATCCATCGCTTCCGATTGATGTCGAACACCGCCGGCAGCGACCGGAGGCAGATACCACTGTGAAGGCAGATCCGCGGGTCGAAGGTGACCCGAACCTGATCGGTCTCGTACACCTGCAGTCGCTGGGTCATGGGTCATTTCCTGGGACGACGACGGCGGCTGTCGACAAGAATTGGACGGACGGCGGATGACCGGTCACCCCGGAAGGAAGAGAGTCACCCCGCCGTGGGCAAGTCCACCTCGGCAAGGCCAGGCTGGATTCACCGTCCAGACAGCGGTGGCGCACCGTCGATCCGAGGCACTAGACTCGATTCCATGAGTCAGTTCGCGCCGTTGCCGTCACGTCGCACCCTGGTCCGGGCCGTCACCGAACGAGACCCCGATTGGGACGGCCTCTTCGTCTTCGCCGTGCGGACCACCGGGGTGGCATGCCGGCCGGTCTGCCCGTCGCGGCGGGCCCGACCGGAGCACCTGGAGTTCTACCCCACGATCAGCGAGGCGACCCGGGCCGGCTTCCGGCCCTGCCGGCGCTGTCAGCCGGAGCGGACCGACCGGGCACCGTCGTGGTGGACCCGGGCGGCGGCACTGGCCGATGCGCGAGGCGACCGACGCACCACCGACCGGGATCTGGTCACCGCCGGACTCGACCCGGTCCGGCTTCGCCGCTACGCTCGCCGTCATTACGGCCTGACCTTCCATGCCTGGCTCCGCGCACGCCGGATCGCCACGGCCCAACGACAGCTTCGCGACGGAAAGGGCATCGACGACGTGATCATCGCATCGGGATGGGACTCACACAGCGGTTTTCGCGACGCGTTCGCGCGCGTTGCCGGCCGCGCCCCCGGGCGGTCCCGGCGAGCCGAACCGGTGGCCTACACGACCTGGGATTCACCGATCGGGCCGCTGGTGATGGCCGCCGTCGAGGAGGGCGTCTGCCTGCTCGAGTTCGGCGACCACGACCGCATCGAGCATCAGGCCCCCCGGCTGCGCCGCTGGTTCGGGGGACCACTCGTGTCCGAGTCGCACCCACACCTCCACCACCTCGTCACCGAGCTCACCGACTATTTCGCTGGCGAGCGCCGCGAGTTCACGGTGCCGCTGGTGCCGCGCGGCACGCCGTTCGAGCTCGCCACCTGGCAGGCACTGCGGGAGATCCCCTACGGCGAGACCCGGAGCTACGGCGACATCGCCCGCGCCATCGGGAACGACGGTGCAGTGCGCGCGGTCGGCAGTGCCAACGGTCGCAACAGACTGGCCATCGTGATCCCGTGCCACCGCGTCGTCAACGCCAACGGCAAGCTCGGCGGCTACGGGGGCGGCCTCTGGCGCAAGCGACGACTGCTCGACCTGGAGAGTGGGGCGCTAAAGGGCGAAAGGGCTCAAGGCTAAGAGCTGAAGGGCTGAAGGGGTCAAGAAGCTTGAGCCGTTGAACGTTCAGCGTTCCAGCGTCAACTTCAATCCCGCCGCCAGCAGCACGGCCGCCAGCACGCCCCGCAACGCCGGGCTCGGCAGCCGCCGCGCCCCGAGCCATGACCCGAGCAGGCCACCCAGCACCACGACCACCATCCAGGCCGGGAGTTGGCTTGGCAAGTGATCGATCGTCGCGAACTGTCCCGCCAGTCCAGCCGCCGAATTGACGAGGATGAATACCACCGACGTGGCAGCGGTGGTGCGCAGGTTGGCCCAGCCGAGGAGCAGCAACAGTGGCGAGAGGAAGATCCCGCCACCGACCCCGGTGAGCCCGGCCAGGAATCCGAGGCCAGCGCCGGTGATCAGGGCGATGCCGCGGGGCGGTGCGCCGCGCGCCGTGTCGGGGGCGCGCAAGGTGATCACGAAGCGGATCGCCGAGAGGATGAGCACCACACCCACCACGATGCGGTAGGCGACCACCGGCAGGGCCAGTCGGCCACCGAGATAGGCCATCGGCACCGAGGCCAGTGCGAACGGCCAGAGCAGCGGCCAGCGGAAGTGTCCTGCCCGGGTGAAGTTGATGGTCCCGATCGTCGCGACCAGCAGGTTCATCACCAGCGCCGCGGGCCGCATCTCGGCCGGCGCCGTGCCGATCAGTGCCATCACCGCGAGATAGCCCGACGCCCCGGCATGCCCCACCGAGGAGTACATCAGGGCGGCGACGAACATCAGGAGGATGCCGAGTGCGGGAGCGTGCATCAACGATTACCGGGAACTACGAGATACGAGATACGAGATACGAGATACGAGGTACGAGGTAAGAGATATGGAGAGATCTTGATCGTACCGGTTCCCTCGCGCGACTGCGGCCTGCCGACATGGCACTAGGCATCGCCCCGGCCCCACGTATCTCGTATCTCGTATCTCGTACCTCGTACCTCGTATCTCGTACCTCGTCCTCGTCTATGTCTCCCGCACCGCGGCGACGGCGGTCATCTCCACCCGGCATCCCGGCTTGAGGGCGGCACCGCCGATGATGGCGCGGGCGGGACGATGCTCGCCGAACATCCGCTCGCAGGCAGCGTTGACGCCTGCCCAGTCGTCGCGCGAGAGGACGAAAATGTTCACCGACAGGACCAGGTCGAGTCCGCTTCCGGCGGCCTCGAGAATCTCGGCGATGTTCCTGAGCGTCTGCTCGGCCTGGCCCTCGGCATCGTCCACCAGGACGAGGCCGCTCGCCGGCTCGATCGGCAGCTGGCCCGAGACGTGGATCAGGCCGTGGTGCACGATCGCCTGGCTGTAGTGGCCTGCGGGCGCCGGTGCCCGCTCGGTGCGAACCGGCCGGGGCATCAGTGCCCCCCGATCCCGTGCTCTGCCAGGATCGCTCGAACCCGGTCGATCGGGATCGCCTCGACGGTGCGCCCCTGACCGCTCACCGTGGTCGCCTTGAAGATCGAGTTGTAGATCGCCTCTTCGGTGGCCTCGATCGCCGCGAGGAACACCGGTGAGATCGCGTCGTTGGTGAGCACCTCGTCGGTCCGGAGCGCACTCGCATCCTGGCCCTGCACGCGCCGCACCGATGGCGCGGTCGAGAAGGCGATCACGTAGTCGCCCGATCCGTTGGAGGCATCGGAGCCGGTGCGTGCCATGCCCATGATGCCCCGCGCGGCCACCCGCTCGAGTTGCCGAGCCGTCAGCGGCGCATCGGTCGCGATCACGATGATCACCGAGCCATCGCCACGCTCGCGCATCAGCTGGTTGCGATACGAATAGCGTCCCAGTTCCTTGCCGAGCGGCACGCCATCGACCTGCAGGACCCCACCGAAGTTGGTCTGCACCAGCACCCCCACGGTCCAGCCGCCGAGCGAGGCGGGCAAGGCTCGAGAGGCGGTGCCGATGCCGCCCTTCCATCCCAGGGCACTGGTGCCCCGACCGGCGCCGACGCTTCCCTCCTCGACCGGCCCGGTTGTGGCGTGCTCCAGGGCGTTGACCACCTCCTGCGCCGTGATGGGCCGGTCGCGGATCGCATTGAGACCCCCGTCGTTGGTCTCGCCGACCACCGGGTTGATCGAACGCACCCGTTCCATCCCGGGGCGCGCCAGCATCCAGGCCACCATGGCGTCGGCGGCGCGCCAGACGCAGAGGGTGCAGGTCAGCACGATCGGCGTCTCGAGTTCACCGAGTTCGTGGACCTGGGTCGTGCCGATGAACTTGCCGAAGCCGTTGCCGACGAAGACAGCCGCCGGGACCCGTTCGAGGAACGGATTGCCGGCATGCGGCAGGATCGCCGTGATGCCGGTGTTGATCGAGTCGCCCGAGGTGACCGTCACCTGACCGACCCGCACGCCAGCCACGTCGGTGATCGCGTTGAGCGGTCCGGTCGGCAACACTCCGGGGGTGAGGCCGAGATCGCGGGCGCGGGGCCGCGCCTCCTGGGCAAGCAGGGCGGCGGGCAGGGCCACCGCGACCAGTAACTGCATCACACGAGTCATTGCACGCCTCTCTTCCCGGTCCCGGCCAGGCATCCCAGGCCGACAAGCAGCGCCCCGCCGATCACGGCCAGCGGACGGTCGAGTGACATCGCCGCGATCGGGGCACCGAGCCCCAGCCCGACCAGGGCGCCGATCGCCGCCCCGCGTTGGTGCCGTTCGTCGAGCCAGCCGAGTCGAACCAGCAGCGCCATGGTGGCGAGGACCGCGAAGGTGCCCGCGACGGTGGCCGCCAGGAAGGTCGCTCGACGACCGAAGCCGGACGCGATCAGGGCGCCGAGCAATGCGGCGAAGGAGGGAAGGGCAGAAACCAGCAGGAGCAACCGGAGGTATCGCATCGCGGTGTTGTGGCCCTTCGGATCGGGGCCGGCGGACCGGCCGCTCGCGGATCAGGGGGTGCGGGGTACCGTAAGAGTACGATTGCCACCGCCCAAGGCGAAGAGCGGGCAGCCACCCAGCCCGCCGATCCACATCCAGGTGGGATGGGGAAACGACTGGAGTGTCGAGTAGACACCCAGGGTGAAGATCACCGAGAACAGGACGGTGGCCATCCCCCAGCGGCTGTAACGCCAGGCGATCGTGCCACCGACGTAGGCCGCCAGCAACCACCCCGACATCACCAGCGCCAGGGCCGCGAACGGGACCTGCCCCGCCTCCAGTGCCCGACCAAGCGATGCCGGATCAGTGGGATCGACCCCCGGGGGCAGCGGGTGGAGCTGCCTGGCGAAGGTCTCGATCAACATCACGATCCCGCCGGCGACGATCAGTGCCGCGATGACAGAAAGGACGCGTCGGAAGGCTGGCGACATCGAGGCCCCATGGCCGGAGTGAACAAGACAGACTTCCAGGTTCGGCCGCCCGGCGCCACCCCGGGTTCGGTCCACAACCAGTCAAGTATCGGTCAGCTCGAACCGTTCGCCCTGTCGAGGTCGGCGTGCAACCGGGCACGGGCCTTGGCCCAGTCCCGCTGCACCGTGCGGGTGGTCACGTCGAGCGCCCGTGCCGTCTCGTCCTCCGAGAGGCCGGCGAAGAAGCGCAGCTCCACCACCCTCACCAATCTCGGATACTCCCCAGACAGACTGGTGAGTGTCGCGTCAATGACCACCAGGTCGTCGATCGATATCGCGAACCCCAGCCGGTCGTCGGCGATGCTGAGCGCCACCGCCGGGCCACCACCCTCGAGCAAGCGGCGGCCGCGGGCGTGCTCAACGAGCACCCGGCGCATCGCGTGGGCCGCCAGCGCAAGGAACCGGGCCCGGTCGACCGACCGTGCGGCCCGGGGTCCGGCCAGCTTGAACCAGGCCTCGTGCACCATCGCGGTCGGCTGCAGCGTGTGACCTACGATTTCACCGCTCAAGAACCGGTCGGCGATCTCTTGCAGCGCGTCGCGGAGCCCCGGGAAGCTGGCGCTGGTGTCGTCGATCGGGGCGTCGCCTGGAGACTGGTCGTCGCGCATCGGCTGGCCGGTTGGTGGGAGGCGGGCGAGATCGCAATCTAACGCCCGCCCCCCATCACTTCGTCCCGTCCGCTAGCGCGGCACCGACAGGAGCCGCGACCAGCGGACTGCCGAGAGGAACGGCAGCGGCTTGTAGCTCGATGGATCCCAGCTGTAGTAGATCAGCACCGGGGTACCGCGGACGTTTCGCCGGGGAACGAATCCCCAGAACCGCGAGTCGCGCGACTGGTCGCGATTGTCGCCCATCATCCACAGCGAGTCGTCGGGCACCACCAGCGGCCCCCATTCGTGCACGTCCGGGTCGTAGCTCGCGGCACTGTCGCCCACGTAGTGGGGCAGCTGCATCGTCCGCATCGTGCCACGGGTGAAATCGTCGGCGTGCCACGTGGGATCGGTGCTCTGGGCATAGGGTTCCTCGAGCGCGACGCCGTTGCGGAGCAGCGTCCCGTTGTGCATCTCGATCGTGTCGCCCGGCACACCGATCAGCCGCTTGACCAGCATCGAGTCCTCGATCGGCGACCGGAAGACCACGATGTCGCCACGGCGTGGCTCGCGCAGCGGCGGCGTGCGCAGCTTGACCAGCGGGACGAATGCCCCGTAGAGGAACTTGTTGACGAAGAGCACGTCGCCCACCAGCAGGGTGCGTTCCATGCTGGGGCTCGGGATCCGGTAGGCCTGCACCACGAAGGTGGTCAGCACCAGCCAGGCAGCCACTGTCCAGAGGGCGGCCTTGATCCATTCGACGAGCTTCGATGATGCCTGCTTCGGCTTGGGCGTCTCGGCCACCCGGGTCTCCCTGTCGTGCGTGTCGGTCAGTGGTGCCCCGCCTCAGCTCCGCGCGGGGGCGAGGCGATCGCTGTAGGCCGCACGCAGCTTCGCCACCTTGGGGGCGATCATCGCACGGCAATAGGCCTGCTCGGGATGCCGCTGGAAATACTGCCGATGCGACGGCTCCGCCGGCCAGAAGTGCTCCAGCCGCCGCACCTCGGTCACGATCGGGGCGCCGAAGGTCCCCTCGGCGTCGAATCGGGCGATCGTCTCGCGCGCCACACGATCCTGGTTCGGCCGACTCGGTGAGGATGATCGATCGATACTGGGTCCCGACGTCCGGTCCCTGCCGATTGAGGGTCGTCGGGTCATGAAAGGCGAAGAACAACTCGAGCAATTCGGCGAAGCGGAGCACCGCCGGATCGAACGTCACCCGCACCACCTCGGCGTGCCCCGTGGCGCCGCTGCACACCTGCTCGTAGCTCGGATCGGGACGCGCCCCGCCGGCATACCCCGACTCGACCGCGTGCACGCCGGCCAGTCGCTCGAACACCGCCTCGAGGCACCAGAAGCATCCCCCACCCAGGGTGACCGTCTCGTCCGCCATCTCAGAAGGTCCAGGTGGCATGACGGCCGGGCCCGAAACGCAGCCGCGACATCGTCCCGAAGCGGTAGGTCGGGTCGCCGGCCACCTCACGACGCAGCATGAAGGTGATCTGCTCCGGACCGGGGCCGCTGAACGCCGGGACCAGGCGCACCCGGGCGTAGGGGAAGTCGGCCACCAGACCCTGTCCCTCGCTGTAGACCTCGGCCCCGGCCGACCGAAGCCAGGTGTCGAACTGCGACATGCTCTCGAGCGGCACCGCGATGATGGCGCTCTCGATGTAGTAGATGGCCGGCAGGTCGTCGGTCTCGATGGTGTAGTCCGGCGGCGGCGGCGGGTCGGCAATGACGACTCGTGCCCGCGGCGACTCGACGCCCGCGAGGTGCTCCGCCAGAGCGCTGCCCGGCACCGGTCGGACGCCGATGGTCACGTCGCCGACCCGCAGGTCCGCGGCACTGTCCTCCGGGACGAAGACCAGGCAGGTGAGTCGATCGCAGAGCCGCACCTCGGCCGGGCCGGCCAGATATCCTGCGCCGTAGCCCCGGGGCAGGAATCCCGAGGCGCCGAGGTCGCGGAAGACCGCCGAATCGACCACCACGCGGAGCTGGGTCAGCGCCACGCTGTCGGCCGGGGCCATCACGCCCATCATCGCCGCGAGAATCAGCGCTGTCACGTCGGTCCGGCTCCTTCCCCGCCCTCGCGGGTGATCATGAAGATCCCGATCGTGGTGACGCCGGTGGCCGGGTCCTCGACCGGGAAGAGGATCCGGTCTCGCCCCAGCCATCCCAGCGGCAGGCCGCGACCGGTCACCGTACCAAGATAGGCACCCGCGGCATCGAAGACGTCGGTCACCTCGGGATCGTCGGGGAAGCTGTGGCGCCGCACCCAGATGGTGCTGTCGGGGCCGAAGCCAAGTTGCGCCAGCACCGGCAGCCGGTCGGCCATCCCGGATTTCTCCGCGACCTCGGCCCCATCGATCGTGCAGCCCCCGCCGTTGCCGAACTTCACCTTCCAGCCGTCGGGATACATCCGCTTGGCATCCTCCGTCGTCGACGCGACCGGCTCGACCGGTCGGCGCAGCCGAGCCGTCAGGCGACCACGGCGATAGAGATCGACCTGATACTGGTCCTGCCGAGCCATGGCGAGCAGGTCGCCAGCCATCGCAACGGTGAAGGTCGGCGCGAACATCGGTGCCAACTGGGCCCCGAAGCAGTCGAACATCACCATTCGGCGTGGCGCGGCGACCATCGAATCAAGGACCACGGTGTCCCGCGGGGTCGCCATCACCACCTTGTGGATTGTCCGGAGCGAGTCGGCATCGTCGAGTGCCATGTAGGTCGTGTCGCCGCGACGGATCAGGGTAGTCCAGGAAAGACCGGTGGGGAGTCGTGTCTCGGGCAGCAGCTCTCCGGAGGACGCCCAGCGCACCAGCGCCTGCTTGCTGAAATCGAAGACCGCCACCTCGTCGGCTCCGCTGTCGAAGAGCGCGAACGCCATCCCGAATTCCCCGGGGCCACCGCCGTCGCGCCCGAAGGTGGTGAGCGGAACGCCGGTCGAGTCGAACACCGCGATCATCGATCGATCCCGGTCGAGCACGAAGATCCGATCGAGGCCATCAGTGCGCACCAGCGACGGGGAGGCATCAGAGAATGCCGCGGCGCCACTGTCGGCCCCGCCGATGCGACGCAGCTCGGTGAACGACATCGGCAGGGGGTGCTCAGTCGCCGGCGAGGTGACGATGCGCACCCCGGCGGAATCGGTGATGGTCGCCGTAGCCTCGTCGGCCGAGGCGCCGCATCCGGCGAGCAGCAGCGGGGAGGCGGCGGCGAGAGCGAGAAAACGGGACATCATGACCTCGGGGACGGAGGGCGAACCGAACGAGAGCACACCTGCTCCCCCGGATGCCCCAGCCCCCGACCGGGTCGCGGCCCGATCAGCCCTCGTCGCCGGCGGGCGTGAGAAACGCGGCCAACGCTGCGGCAAGGCGATCGAGTCGTGCGTCGTCGGTGGCCCGGTCCAGCGGAAGGCGCTCGCCTGCCACCGCCCACTCGATGTCGGTCCAGCGCGAGATCACCGTGCCGCCGGTGGTGCGGGCAGCCTCGACCCAGAGGGCCTTCTCGTTGCCTTCCCAGACCAGGCGAAGCGCCACGTCACCACACTGGTACTCGGCGATCGCGGTTCCCTCGGGCTCCTCGGCGTACTCCCGCGCCACGAGCCTGAAGCCGAACGCCTCCACGAGCGGGCCGAGCAGCATCGAGCCGCGAGCGAACGGCTCGGCGGGAGAATGGGCGGGTGGTCCGGACACGAGGGCTATTCCCGTTCCGTCTTCGGGAATCGCCGCATCCACCGCTCGACCTCGACGGCCCAGTGGCGAATGACCTCGCGGGTCGACTCGTGGTGCAGCTCGCCGTCGACATTGATGCGCTGATCGACATGACTGACGAGCACCTGGGGCGACGGCATGGTGGGAGCGTTGAGGGCGGCCAACGTCTGGCGCAGCATCGCCTGCGACCGCGTGGTGCCGAACTGGCCGTCGGAGGCGCCGAGCACGGCGACCGGGATGCCGTACAGCCCGTGCGGCTTCGGACCCCGCGACAACCAGTCGACCAGGTTCTTGAGCGGACCGGGCACGCCGTGGTTGTACTCGGGGGTGACGATCACCAGCCCATCGGAGGCGCGGATCCGGCGCTGCAGCTCGAGGACGACCTGGGGCAGCCCGTCGGCCTCGAGATCCTGGTTGAACACCGGCACCGCCGACCAGTCGAGGACCGTGTAGTGCAGGGTCGCAGGGGAGAGGTCGGGCAGCTGCGCGAGCAGTGCCCGGTTGTACGATCCGGTGCGCAGACTGCCGGCGATGGCCACCAGCTCGAGCGGGGTGGTCATGAGAAACTCCTTGGTGCAGGAATCGTTATTCAGGCGCGTGCCACGTCGGGGAGCTGGGTGAGCCGCTCCATGATCTCGCCACGATGGGCCTCGAAGCGAGGCGGCAGGATCAATCGCGATCCGAGGGTCTCCAGCGGGTCGTCGACCGTGAAGCCGGGTCCCTTGGTGGCGAGTTCGAAGAGCACTCCGCTCGGCTCGCGAAAGTAGATCGAGCGGAAGTAGTGCCGGTCGATGACCGGGGTCGAGTGGACACCACCATCCTGCAGCCGACTGAGCCACTGCTCGTGCTCGTCGCTCTCGGTGGCCCAGGCCACGTGGTGGACCGTGCCACCGCCCGGCTGGCCACGGTGCGAGGGCGGCGCCTCGTAGCGGATCCAGCCGCCTCGCGTGGTGCCGTGGAGCGACCAGGTGCCCTCTCCCGTGGCCTCGGCACCGAGCACTCCCTCCAGCACCCGACCCGTGTCGGCCAGTCGGGTGCCATAGGCCACCACGTGATCGAAGCCGAGCAGGTCGTGCTCGGGCGGGATCTCGGGGTGGCGAGCCCGGAGCGGAGGATCGCCACTGGTGTCGACCACCAGCGCGAGGCCCAGGCCCTCGGGATCCTCGAAGCGGAGTTCACTGTCCTCACGGCGGACCGAGACACCCTCGATCGACAGGCGGGCGTCCCAGAAATCGAACGCCTCCGGACCGGCAACCCGGAAGGCGATCCGGTGGATCATGCCGGCTCCGGCCCGGCCCGGCAGCGCCCCCGGATACTCGAAGAAGGTCAGGTCGGCGCCCGGCGAGCCATCGTAGTCGGCGTAGAACAGGTGGTAGATCGTCGGATCGTCCTGGTTGACCGACTTGGCTACCAGTCGCAAGGCGAGCACTCGAGTGTAGAAATCGAGATTGCGCCGCGCATCTCCCGTGATGCAGGAGATGTGGTGAATGCCATCAAGTTGCATCGGGTTCCTCGTCAGGTATGTCGCCGGGTCCGCTTCGATCGACCGGCGCGCCCGGCCGCAGCCAGCGCCAGGTCGACGAACGGTTCGAGTTCCTCGGGGGTATCGAGCAGGTCCCCCGGCACGGCGAAGTAGCCCATCGCGCTTCCCTCGGGCCCGAACGGCCGGAACGGCGGCCATCCCGCGGTCTCGAACGCCTCGCGGCAGGCCGCATCGCCCTTGAGATAGAGCACATCGTCGTCGATGAGCGCGAAGGTGCCAGCCGGCGCCGCAATGCTGACCCCGCCGAACATCGCGCGGGTGCGGATCCCGGTCACGAGGCGACCGAGCTGCTCGACCGCGTAGTCCCGAAATCCATCGCTGACTGCCATCGCCCCTCCGAGCACCGGTCTCGCGCGATAATAACCCCGGAGGCATGGTGAAGGGTTCCCACCAAGGCAATGGCCCGCCACGGAAGTCGTGACGGGCCATCGAGTTGCCCCTCCTGGGATCGAACCAGGACTCTCCTGATCCAGAGTCAGGCGTGTTGCCAGTTACACCAAGGGGCAGTGTTCGGGGACCCAGCTCCCCGGACCGGCCAAACTAGCAACGGCGCCATCCCGGCGCAATCGCCAGTGGCCATCGTTCATGCCGCCTTGCCGCTGCTCTCCTCGCCGCTCCGGGCATCGGCTTCCATGGTCGGCATCCCCTCGAACCAGCCCTGCAGCGCATCGGTGGCGATCGGGCAGAGGTGACCGGCCGCGACCAGTTCGTCGAGCCGGGCGAGCACCGCGTCGAGCGCCATGCCACGTCGGTAGGGACGGGTCGCCGAGAGCGCCTCGCACACGTCGGCCACCGCCAGGATGCGTGCCGCGCTCCCGAGCTCCTGGTCGTGCAGCCCCAGATGGTAGCCGCTGCCGTCGAGCCGCTCGTGATGGGCGGCAGCGGTGGCGGCGAACTGCCGGAACCGACCCACGCGCTTGAGGATGTCGAAGGTGTGCGTGGTATGCTGCCGCATCACCTCCACCTCCACCGGGTCGAGCGTGCTGGGCTTGTCGAGAATGCTGTTGCTGACACCGAGCTTGCCGATGTCGTGCAGCAGCGCGGCGCGACGCAGCGTGCGAATCTCCCGGCGCGGCATCCCGAGTTCCTTCGCGGTCCGCACCGCCAGGAAGGCGACGTTCTGCGAATGGCGCGCCGTGAATGGGCTCTTGGCGTCAATCACCCGGGCGAACGCCTCGGCGATCACGTCGAGCTGGTGCTCGTCGGCCATCAACACCCGATCGTCGGGTTCCACCGCGCGGAGCGCCGACAGCGAATCGGCCTCGTGAAGCATGCCCCAGAACTTGGCATCCATCTGGAAGGCATCGAGGCAATCGACCAGCACCGGGTCGAACCAGCGACCCCGTCGGGCATGCGCCATCTCGTAGGCGGTCCGGACATCGAAGGCATGGGCGAAGACCTCGACCGTCTGTGCCAGTCCAGCGATCCGTGCCAGCATCGGGATTCCCGATCCGGCGAGACCGTAGGGCATGCCGTGGCCGTCCCAGTGCTCGTCGAGCCCGCGGATCGTATCGACGCTGCCACGCGGCAGGCCGAGCATCCGGGCGATGTCGGCGCCCCGCTCGCAGCGGGTGGCAGTCATCTCGCGCCCGGCGCCGCGGTCGCGGGTGCCGAGCATCAGGGTGTGCCAGGCACGCGCCAGTCGCGACTGACCCGGCAGCGAGTACTTGAAGGCGTACCGCGCGCTGTCGTTGCCCGCCGTCCAGTCGGTCAGCTTGTGGGCGTACTTGAGGAGCCGGTCATCGGCGCCGAACAGCGAGGAGAGCCGGGCGGAGTTGCTCGAGCAGCCGAGGTCCTTGAGCAGCAGGCCGTAGAAGAGGGCGCTCTTCTGCTCGTCGGTGAGCCCCAGCATCCCGCCGACCCGCATCCCGATCAGGGTGGTCCGGACGGCGTGACCCATCGCCTGCCCCTCGGTGATATCGAGCGCATGGGACAGGGCGCCGACCACGTCGGCCATCCGCACCCCACCCGGGGCCGGGTCAAGCCGCAATGACTCGGCGTCGGTGGCCGGCAGCGGCCGGACCATTGGCCCCCCGGCCTCGATGGCGCCCAGCGCACCCCCGACCCGGGCCACATGGAGCGGCTGGTCGGGTGCGGGGATGGCGGGCGCCGTCACAGAGCCCGGACCGGCCCCGCGGACGAGCCGCAGGGCCGAGGCAGAGGAGGTGATGTCGAGCAGCTGGTCGGACATGCCTGCCGGAGGGGCAAAAAAGATGCCCACGTCGCGGGCGACGTGGGCGGATGGAGCTGAGGGGAATCGAACCCCTGACCTCTGCAGTGCGATTGCAGCGCTCTCCCAACTGAGCTACAGCCCCTCTGGAGGCGGGCAATCTAGGCGCCAGCGCCGACGCCGGCAAGCTGCTCGACCCCCAGGTGAATGGTCAATGGTGAATGGTGAATGGGTCCGCGTCACTGGGTCCCCCCGTGCGAGAGATCGACTCCACGGCGACGGTCAGATCGGTCGAGGGTCGAGGGATGCGAGACCACACCTCCCTCCTTGCGTGGCAGGTCGCGAACCGGCTCGCCGTCGAGGTGTACAGAATCTCGACAGCTTGTTGGTCGCCCCCAACCGCGGCGGCGTGGGGCCAGATCCGTCGATCTTCCCTCTCCGTCCAGCTCAACATTGCCGAGGGCTACCGCTGGCGGCCCGGGGCTCGCTGGCGATTCCACCTGAGGGTCGCCAACGGCTCGGCACTCGAAACAGTCGAGCTGCTTCGCTTCCTCGTCGAGGTGGGCGCGGTGCGGTCCGAGTCCGCGACGGAGGCAGCCATGCTGGCGGACCGGTGTGGCAGACTGATCTGGGGGCTGCAGCGACGAGCGTGATTGGGCTCCCCATTCCCCATTCACCATTCCCCATTCACCATTCACCCTTCACCCTTCACCGATGACCTCATCTACGGTTGACCCACTCCGCCTCTGGCTGCCCTCGGGTGACTCCGGGGTGGCGCCCGCCTCCTCGGGCGAATTCGTGCTCTACTGGATGCAGGTCACCCACCGTGCCCACGACAATCAGGCGCTCAACTTCGCCGTGGAGCAGGCCAACGCCCTCGGCGTGCCGGTGGTGGTCTATCACGGCCTGCGACCCGACTATCCGTGGGCCAGCGACCGGCTGCACACCTTCATCCTCGAGGGAGTGCGCGACCTGACGGCGGCGTTCGCCGAACGAGGCATCGCCTACGGGTTCTACCTCGACCAGGGCGGTCCCGACGATCCGGGCGGGCGCGAGTCGCCGCTGGTGGCACTGGCGCGGCGCAGCCGGCTGGTGGTCACCGACTGGTTCCCCACCTTCATCATGCCGCGGCAGCTCAAGCGGCTGCGGGAGAAGGTGCAGGCCCCCGTGGTCGCCGTCGACTCGGCCACGGTCATCCCGGCACGGCTGCTCGAGAAGCGCTACAGCGCGGCACGCTGGATTCGCGGCGACCTGATGGATGGCCTCGAGCACTGGCTCCGGCCAGTCGGCGACCTCGAACCCGACCATCGACTCGACTCGGTCGACTGGCCATTCGAACCGGTCCACCCCGGCGACGACATCGCCGACCTGATCGCCGGCTGCGCAATCGACCACACGGTGCCGCCGGCGCGCGGGTGGACCGGGGGCACGGTGGCGGCGCGCCGGCGACTCGACTGGTGGCTCGCCAACGGACTGCCTCGCTACCTCGAGCGCAACGATCCCAATGTCGACGTCACCTCGAAGCTCTCGCCCCACCTGCACTTCGGGCACCTCTCCCCGCAGGAGGTGCTGCTCGCGGCCCGCGAGGCGGGGCCCGACGAGTCGTGGCTGAAGTTTCTCGACGAGATGCTCACCTGGCGGGAGCTGGCCTTCAACTTCTGCCGCTTCGAGCCGAAGCACCGCACGGTGGAGGGGATTCCCGACTGGGCCCGCACCGAACTCGCCGAGCACGAGTCGGACCCCCGCGAGGCGATCTACAGCGACGAGGAACTTGAGCGCGGCGAGACCGACGACGAGCTCTGGAACGCCTGCCAGCGCGCCTACCTGCGCGACGGCTGGATGCACAACTACCTACGGATGCTCTGGGGAAAGTCGGTGATCGGCTGGACCGAGAACGCCGAACGGGCGCTCCGGGTCCTCGAGCACCTCAACAACAAGTACGCCCTCGACGGTCGCGACCCCAACAGCTATGGCGGGATCCTCTGGTGCTTCGGCCGCTTCGACCGGCCGTTCTTCCGCCGACCGGTGTTCGGCACCGTGCGCTACATGAGCACCAGGGCGGCACGGAAGAAGTTCGACGTGGCGGCGTACGTGAAGGACGGATGACGGAGAACGGAGAACAGAGAACGGAGGAGACCGGCACGCGACCAATGCCGGCCTCGCGCATCCTTGCTGACAACCTCTCTCTCGGAGATCCGATCGTGCGTCCTCGTTTCCGGTCCAGCGCCATCCTGATTGCCACGATCCACCTGCTGGCGGGCGGCCTGGCGGCCCAGTTCCCGGAGGCTCCCGACCGGGCCCTGGCTGCGGGGGCGGGACGGGAGGTGGCCGATTCGGTGGGGACCGTCCTGGCGGCGGGCTATGTCGACTCCGTGGCGGGGCTCGCCTACGCGGCGGCGTTGCGAGCGGCGGCCGCCACCGGACGCTACGACACCATCACCTCCAGCCACGCCCTGGCGACCAGGCTCACCGCCGACCTCAATGCCGTCCGGCGCGACGGCCACCTTGGCGTCCATTTCATCGGCGACCCGCCTCCCCGGTCCGACGCTCCCGATCCCGCCATCGTCGCCGAGCGCCGGCGGCGGGCCAACGGTGCCTTCGTCAAGGCAGAGATCCTGCCGGGGAACATCGGTTACCTGCGGTTCGATGGCTTCATGCGACCGGAGCACGCCGCCCGACCGGCCGACGCCGCGTTTGCGATGCTCGCAGGTACCGATGCACTGATCATCGACCTCCGCGAGAATCGCGGTGGCTCCCCGGCGATGGTGGCCTACCTCGTGACACGACTGCTGCCGCCCGGACGCACTGAACTGCTCAACACGATCCACATCCGGGGCGACAGCATGCCGCGCCAGTACTGGACGGTCGATGGCCTGCCCGGCGACCGGTATGAGCGGCCGGTGTACCTGCTGATGGCGAGCCACACCGTGAGCGCTCCGGAGGAGTTCGCCTACGACCTGCGGGTGCTGAAGCGCGCCACCATCGTTGGCGAGAAGAGCTTCGGTGGCGCCAACCCGGGTGGGCTCGCGCCGGTCGGTCACGGCTTCGGCGTCTTCGTCTCGAGCGGCGAGGCGATCAACCCGGTCACCGGGACCAACTGGGAAGGGGCCGGGATCACTCCGGACGTGGCAGTCCCGGCCACCGAGGCCCTCGCGACCGCCCACCGGCTGGCGCTGCGGCAACTGCTGCCGACGATCAAGGACCCCGACTTCAAGGCCGAGGTGGAAGAGGCACTGGCAGGACTCGAGCGCCCCTAGCCGAACCACGAACGCCGCGCCGAGCAGATTCGACGTGGCGGCGTACGTGAAGGACGGATGACGGAGAACGGAGAACAGAGAACGGAGAACGGAGGACGGAGGAGACCGGCTCGGTACTGCCCCCACCCTCCGTCATCCGTCGTTCCGCCCTCCGTTCTCCGTTCTCCGTTCTCCGTTCTCCGTCATCCGTTCTCCGTCCTCCCGGAACCCCACCTCCACCACCATCCCGTCGCGGGCGATCAGCGTGTCGGGAAAGACGGCCCGCGCCTCGGCGAGGAGCTCCGGCGCGTCGCGAGAGTAGCGGGCCGAGATGTGGGTCAGCACCAGGCGGCGCACCCCCGCGGCATGCGCCAGCTCGGCGGCCTGCCGGGCGGTGGAGTGCCGGGTCTCGGCGGCCCGCTCGCCCTCGTCGTCGCCGAAGGTCGCCTCGTGCACCAGCAGGTCCGCGTCGCGGGCCAACGCGGCGATCGCCTCGCACGGGGCGGTGTCACCGCTCAGCACCACCCGCCGTCCGGCGCGCGCGGGCCCCACCAACTCATCGGGGGTGACCGTCCGGCCGTCGGGGAGGCCGACCGGCTCGCCCCGGTGGATCTTGCCCCAGAGCGGTCCCTCGGGAACCCCGAGTGCCCGAGCCCGCTCCGGATCGAAGCGACCCAACCGATCGTGCTCGACCAGGGCGTAGCCCAGTGCCCGCCCCTTGTGGGTCGCCTCGGCGACCTCGATCACGAACTCGCCGCGATCGATCACCTCACCGGGAACCAGTTCCACGATCTCGACCGGAAACCTGGGGCGTTCCATCCCGAGCCGGACCAGGGCGCCGAGCTCTCGCCTGGCCCCGGCGGGGCCGTGGAGCGTGATCGGCGCGGTGCGACCCTGCAACCCCATGGTGCGGAGCAGGCCGGGGATGCCGAGGATGTGATCGGCATGGAAGTGGGTGATGAAGATGTCGGCGAGGGTGAACCCGACGGCGTAGCGCATCATCTGGCGCTGGATGCCCTCGCCGCAGTCGAAGAGGAAGGCGGCGCCCTCGCGCTCGAGCATCAGGCCGGCCACGTTGCGCTCGACCGAGGGCACCGCTGCGCCGGTCCCGAGAAACGTCAGCCGGATCATCGTGACCCGTTGTGCACCAGGCGGAGAAACTCCTCGCGGGTCCGCCCGTCGTCGCGGAACGCACCGCGCAGTGCCGAGGTGATGGTCTTGGAGTCCTGCTTCTCGACGCCGCGCATCATCATGCAGAAGTGGGCGGCCTCGAGCACCACTCCGACGCCGATGGGCTCCAGGGCCTCGACGAGCGCATCGGCGATCTGGTCGGTCATCCGCTCCTGCACCTGCAGCCGGCGCGCGAACACCTCCACCACCCGCGCCATCTTGGACAGCCCCACGATCCGCCCGTCGGGGATGTAGGCCACATGTGCCTTGCCGAAGAACGGCAGCATGTGGTGCTCGCACAGCGAGTAGAACTCGATGTCGCGCACCACCACCATGTTGTCGTGGGTCTGCTCGAACAGCGCATCGCCGATCACGGCGGCCGCATCCTGGGCGTAGCCGCGGGTCAGGAACTGCATCGCCTGCTCGACCCGCTCGGGTGTCCGGAGCAGCCCATCGCGCTCGGGATCCTCACCGAGGGCGAGAAGCATGGCGCGAACATGATCACGGATCTGGGACACGGGGATCTCCGACATCGCTGGGGGCGGGTGGAATCTAGTGGAGGGGGGAGGACGGAACGACGGAGGACGGTGGGGGAACGGAGCAGATCTCCTCCCTCCGTCCTCCGTCCTCCGTCCTCCGTCCTCCGTCGTTCCGTCCTCCGTTCTCCGTTCTCAGAACACCCGCACCGTGATCCCCACCCGCTCCGGGTGTGCCGACAGGGTGTCGACCAGGGCGCGGGTCGCGCGGAGGGTCTGGCGCAGCTCCACGTAGAGCGACGAGTCGGCGACCAGCTTGCCGAGGCTTCCCTCGCCGCGGTTGATCCGACCGAGGAGCGAATCGATCCGGGCGCTCATCGCACTCAACCCAGCGGTGAGATCTCCGGTGGATCGCAGCGTCGAGTCGATTCGGGCGCTCAGCGCGGGGGCGTCGACCTGCTGCATCGTGGTATCGAGTCGCGCCGACACCAGCTGCAACTGGCGCATCGTCGCGTTCACCTCGGCCATCGGCCCCTGCTGGCGATCGGCGAGATAGCGCATCAGCTGCTCGGACGACCGCAAGGTGCTCCGGAGGTCCACGACCAGCGAGGTGTCGAGCATTGCGTTGAGGCGGTCGAGCGTGGTCGTCGCCCGGTTGGCCAGGTCCGCCCCCACGTCGAGCAGGCCGCTCGGCGCGGTACCCTCGATCACCTGGTCGGGGCCGAGCGGGGCACCCTCGCCGGGATCGAACTCGATCGCCATGTCGCCAAGCATCCCGACACCGACCAACTGGGCCGACGCCCCCACGGTGGGAGTCACCAGCTTGTCGTCGTAGGTGAAGCTCACGATCACCCGGCCCGGGTGGTCGAGGGTGATCGACTCGACCTGGCCGACCATGGCCCCCGAGACGCGCACCGGCGATCCCTCCTTGAGGGTGCGGACATCGTGGTAGGCCACATGCACCATCGGCGGGTTGCCGAACGCCTTGCCCTTGAGCCAGACCGTGCCGGCCACGAACCCGGTGACGCCGAGGATCACCAGCAGCCCAACGGTCGCTTCCTTGTGATATGAATGCATCGTCCAGTCCCGTCAGATGGAGGCGTTGGCAAAGTCGCGCTCGAGGAACGCGCGCACCTGCGGATCGTCCGACGCCTTGAAGACGTCGGGCGTGCCCTCGGCGATCACCCGGCCTTCGGTGAGCAGGGCGATCCGGTCGGCGGTGCGGAAGGCGCCCCGCACGTCGTGGGTCACCATGATGCCCGTCACCCCCAGTTCGTCGTTGAGGCGGCGCACCAGGCCGTCGATGATGTCGGAGTTCACCGGATCGAGTCCGGAGGTGGGCTCATCGTACAGCACGTACTTGGGCCGGCCAGCGATGGCGCGGGCGATGCCCACCCGCTTGCGCATGCCCCCGGAGAGCTCCGACGGCATCTTGTCGAGCGTGTCGAGTGGCAGGTTCACCAATCGCAGGCACTCCTCGGCACGGTGCCGTGCGAACTCGGCGTCGCCGAATTCCGCTGGATCGGTGAGCCCCAGCCGGATGTTGTCGAACACGTCGTCGGAGTCGAACAGGGCACCGTTCTGGAACACGTATCCGATCCGGCGCCGCAACTTGGCGAGCGCTCGGCGCGACAGGGTCGGCACCGACTGGCCATCGACGATGATGTCGCCGCGATCGGGCCGGATCAGCCCGATGATGGTCTTGAGCAACACGCTCTTGCCGGTGCCGGATGGTCCCAGCAGCGCGAGCGTCTCACCCTCCTGCACGTCGAGGGTGACGCCGTCGAGCACCACCTGCGCCCCGAAGCGCTTGGCCACATCGCGGATCTGGATCACTGGTTGAGCAGCACCTGGGCGAGGACGAGGTCGAGCAGCAGGATCACCACCGACGACGTGACGACCGCCCCGGTGGTGGACCGGCCGACACCCTCAGCGCCCTGTTGAGTGGTGAAGCCGCGGTAGCAGGAGATCAGGCCGATCGCCGCCGCGAAGCAGAAGGCCTTGATCATCGAGTACCAGGCGTCGAACGGGTGCCAGAAGATCCGGGCGCCGTAGGCGAAGTCCTGGTCGGTGATCGGCAGGGCGGTCTTGGCGGCAATCCAGCCCGATGCGACCGCCGTGATGTCGGCGAAGACCACCATCACCGGGATCACGATCAGGCAGGCCAGCACCCGCGGCACCAGCAGGTGGCTCGAGGGCGAGCGGCCGAGCGACTCGAGCGCGTCGATCTGCTCGGTCACCCGCATCGTCCCCAGCTCTGCCGCGTACCGGGCGCCGATCCGGCCGGCGAGGATCAGCCCCACCAGCACCGGGCCGAGTTCGAGGACGATCGACTCGTTGACCAACGAGCCGACCACGTAGATCGGAATGTTGCCGGTGAACTGGTAGCCGGCCTGCAGCGCGGTGACCCCGCCGGCGAAGGCAGAGATGAGCAGCACGATGAACAGCGACCCGGTGCCGATGTTGTGGGCCTCGTCGATGGTGCGCGGCAGCCAGACCCGCACCTCGGCGAGACCGCGGATCATCTCGCCGATCAGCGCCGCGAAGCGACCCACGGCCGCCAGCGCGTCGAGCACCAGCCGCCCGGTGCGGTGCTGCACCCGGACCAGGAGGTTGCTCATTGGCGGGATCGTCCTCGACGCTGGTGCATTTGTCCCCTATCTTGGGCGGCCGTGAAGCCCAAGTCCATCCCCGACGAGACGAGCCGGCGACGTCGCTTCAAGCGACGGCTGCTGGCGTGGTTCCGGCACCACGGCCGTGACCTGCCCTGGCGCCGTACCCGCGATCCCTACCACGTCCTGGTCTCCGAGGTGATGCTCCAACAGACCCAGGTGAGTCGGGTCGAGGGCTACTGGCACCGCTTCCTGCAGCGCTTCCCCACCCTCGCCGACCTCGCCGCCGCCCGCCCGTCGCGGGTCCGCGAGACCTGGGCCGGCCTGGGATACTATCGGCGGGCGACCAACCTCCACCGCCTCGCCCGTCAGGTGACCCGTGACCACAACGGGGTGCTGCCCCGCTCCGCCGACGCCCTCCGTCGGCTGCCGGGCGTGGGGGAGTATACCGCCGGAGCGGTGGCATCGTTCGCCTATGAGCTCAACGAACCGGCGATCGACACCAATGTGGAACGGGTCCTCCGCCGGGTCTTCCACCCGCGACTGGGCCGGCATGCCGCCGCCCGGCGGCGCCTCGAGGCGCTGGCCCGCGCCCTGGTGCCGCGTCGTGGTGCCGATGCCTGGATCACCAACCAGGCGCTGATGGAGCTCGGTGCGATGATCTGCACCGCCCGGGTCATGCGCTGCGGCGAGTGCCCGGTGCAGCCGGTGTGCCGGACGGGAGCGGCAAGGCGCTAGGCGCGCCTCGCCGCCTTCCGGATCAACCCCACGGTCTTCTCGATCTGCGCCGGGAGCACGAAGAAGTGGGTGCTGAGGCGCAGGTACTCCAACCCGAACTCGCTGACTCGCCTGGTGCGGATCCGTTCCCGCCCCAGGATCCGTTGCAGTTCCTCGGCGCTCACCCCGTCGACGGTGAACGACACGATCGCCGAGCGGAACTTCGGTCGGCGCGGCGACGTGACATGGACACCCGGGATGGCACGCAGCTCGGCGTCAAGCCCGGTGGCGAGGTGCCGGGTGCGCGCCTCGATCGCCTCGCGGCCGATGGCCTGCTGGAAGGTGACCGCGGCGGCGAGCCCGGCGATGAGCGACTCGTTGACTGTGCCGACGTGCTCGAAGCGGCGCAGGTCGTCGGACTGCCAGTCACCCGAGGCAATCAACGGCCAGGTGGTGGCGATCCGGTCGGGGCGGGTCACCAGCAGGCCGGTGCCCTTGGGGGCCAACAGCCACTTGTGCGGTGAGGTGGCGTAGAAGTCGGCGTCGATCGCCTGGAGGTCGAGCGCCAACATCCCGGGCGGATGGGCACCGTCGATCACCGAAACGATGCCGCGGTCGCGCGCGAGTCGCACCAGCCGCGCGACTGGCTCGATCAGCCCGGTGGTGAAGTGCACGTGGGAGATCGACAACACCCTGGTGCGCGGCGTGATCGCAGCGGTCCACGCCGCCACCTGGTCGTCGGCACTGGCCGGATCGAGGATCGGTGCGATCTGGCGCAGCACCGCACCGTGCCGGGCCGCCTGCAGCTCCCAGCAGCAGCGTCCACCGATGTGCTCGTGGGTGGTGCTCAGGATCTCGTCGCCGGGGCCGAGGTCGAGACCGTTGGCGACCACGTTCATCGCCTCGGTGGTGTTGCGCACGATCGCCACCGACCCGGGCCAGGCCACGAGAAAGCCCTCCAGGGCGGCGTGGAGGGCGTCCATGTCGGGGTGTTCCTGGCGGGTGATCCGCTCGAAGGCCCGCAGGTGGTGGATCGTGGCTTCGAGCACCGGGAGCGGGCAGGCGCCGTAGGTGCCGGTGTTGAGGTGGATCCCCTCGATCACGAACTCACGGGCCAGCCGTTCCCAGGCAGCCTCGTCGTCGGTCCTCGGCATCACCGGGCGCGGGTCCTCCGGCGTCGTGGCGGCGCGGAGCGCGTCGGGCAGCGCCCCGAATCCCGGCAACAACGTCGCCATGGCGAGCAAGTCGCGTCGGCTGATCGTCATCCGCGGTAGAGCGCGCCGGCCAGCAGGCCGAGCACGGCCAGCAGGGTGCCCAAGCCGTTGGTGATGGCGAGGCGCGCCGCAGTGCGATCGAATGCCGCGGCGGTGTCGCCGGTGGGCTCGAGTCGCGACAGCCGGGTGGCGGCAGGCATCGCTGCCAACAGGCTCACCAACGCCGCGATCACACCGATTCCCTGCATGGTGCCGAGCCAGGCCCCGACCCGTACCGACAGCGAGCCGTACATCCCGAAGGTGAGCAGCACACCGGAGGCGACGTTGACCATCGCGCCGGGTCCCACCAGCATCCGGTAGCAGGCCCCCTGCACCTCGACGATCCCGCCCCAGAAGGGACGGTCGAGGCGTCGCATGGTCATGCCGGCAACCCAGACCGCCAAGCCGCCACCGATCCAGGCCACGGCACTGAAATAGTGCACGAAGCGCCACAGCGCGTTCATCGCTCCTCCCGGGCGTAGAAGGCATCATCGAGCAGTTGCCGACCCGCATAGCCGGCATCGAGCTCGTGCCAGTGTGTCACCTCGGCCTCACCGTGCTGCCAGCAGAGGCAGACCACGCGACCCTCGTGCTCAGCCGGGAAGTCGACCAGACCCAGCTCGAAGCCCTTGAACACGCAGCCAACCTGGTCGAGTTCGCCGAGGCACGACTCGATCTCGGCGGCGAGCCGTGCCACCTCGAGGCGCGCCTCCCGCGCGGCAGCTGACTCGCCGCTGGCGTCGGCATCGGCCTGGGCGAGTTCGTACGAGGTGACCGCAGCGCGCCAGACGTCGTGCAGCCGGATCAGGTCGTCGACCACCCGCGACACGAGCGGCAGGGTGGCGTTGGCGGAGGCCGGCGTGAACCGGCGCAGGACATCAGTCATCCAAGCTTCCTCAGCGCATCGCGCATGGCGCGCTCACCAGCGCGCCCGTATTCGCCGATCCGCTCGACCGCGAAGGTGGCACTGCGATCGGCGGTCGGCCGGACATGGAGCAGGGGGGGAAGATCGGGCCGCCGTTCCCACCGCTCACGAAGCAACTCGGTCGTGCCGGCCATCAGCCAGCCGATCGCAATGTCGGTTGCGGCGAGCAGTGGCGGCGGCACCTCGACCGGGGTGCCGGATTCGTCGAATCCCGGCCCGACATCGATTGCGATCACCAGGTCACAGCTCACTCGCTCGGCCAGCGGCAGCGGCAGCGGCGCCCGCAGGCCGCCGTCGTAGAAGTGGCGCCCGTTGAGCTCGACCGGGCGGAACCAGGGCGGCAGCGCACACGAGGCCATCAAGGCGTCGATGAGCGGGGCCGCTTCCCCGCCAGCACCGAAGGCCACCAGGTCGCCGGTGTCCCGCTCGACCGCGGCGACGGTGCACGGTGTGGCGAGCTCGTCGAAGCTGCGGAGCGCCACCAGCCGTTCCACCGTGGCCCGGAATGGCGCCGAACGAAAGATCGCCGGGGCCCAGATGCCCTTCAAGATCGCGAATTGTTCCCGCTGCAGCACGTCGCCGCGGCCGATCCCGGTGAAGCGGGCCAGCAACTCCGCGGGGTCGGCCCCACCGGCCAGGGCCACCGCCACCACCGATCCCATCGATGCGCCCACATAGTGCACCGGCGTGATGCCGGCGTCGCGGAGCGCGACTGCCGCCCCGAGATGAGCGGCGGCCTTGGCACCGCCGCCACCGAGCACGAGGGCAACCCGGGGACCGCTCACCGACCGCGGTGCTCCCGGCGATAGGCTTCGGCGGCGGCATAGCGGGCACGCTCCGCCTCGCTCTCCGCCACCAACCGCGGCACCGGCGTCGGCTGGCCCGATTCGTCGATCGCAACGAAGACCAGCTTGGCGGTGTGGGTGTGGCGCTTCTCGCCGGTGCTGGGCTGCTCGGCGAAGACCTCCACCCCGATGTCCATCGACGACCTGCCAACGAACTCCACCTGGGCCACACAGGTCACCAGCGATCCCATCGGGATCCGCTCGCGAAAGTCGATCCGGTGGATCGACGCGGTCACAGCCCGTCCACCGGCATGGCGGATCGCCGCGATCGCGGCCGCCTGGTCGATCAGTGCCACGATGTTGCCGCCGAACAGGTCGCCAAGGATGTTGGCCATGTGCGGCATGACGAGCGTCGAGATCTCGCCGCGCGAGTACGACATCGGACGGGAGTCAGGTGTCACGGGAGATTCCTACGAGATACGAGATACGAGATACGAGGTACGAGGTGCGGGATACGAGATGCAATGCGCCGCGGCATGCATCTCGCACCTCGCACCTCGTACCTCGTATCTCGTATCTCGTCGAAGGCATCAGTAGTCCACCGGCCGCAGGTAGTACTCGCCGATCGCGGTCCCCGACAGCATCGCGGTGCTCGGTCCGCGCCGCTTCCAGTGGGTCGAATCGAGCCGGCCCCGCACCAGGGCGATCTCGGCTTCACTGTAGCCGGCCGCCCGGATCGCGGCCGGGCCATGCCCCTGGAGGACCAGGTCGAGGATGCCATCGGCGCGGGCGTAGGAGATCCCGAAATCTGCCTCGTCGGTCTGGTCGGCGATCAGGTCGGCGCTGGCCGGCTTGTCGACGATCGCGGCCGGGACGCCGAGGTGGCGTGCCAGTGCCCACACCTGAGACTTGAACAGGTCCCCGATCGGATTGACCGGCGGCGAATCGTCGGCGTGCCAGGTGAAGTATCCCAGCAGCCGCTCGCTCTTGTTGCCGGTGCCCAGTGGCAGCGCGCCGAGCGCCGCGGAGAGATCGAAGAGGGTGATCATCCGCATTCGTGCCATCACGTTGCCGAGTCGTGCCGGCGTGGGGGCTTCGGCCACGGCGGCAGCATAGCCATCGACCGCAGCGGTGATGTCGACGGTGCGTTCCTCGATGCCGAGGGCCTCCGTCACCAGGTGCGCGTGTTCGAGCGACACCGCGCTCGAGGTGCGATACGGCATTCGCACCGCCACGACCCGTTCAGGCCCCAGTGCCTCGGCGGCGAGCCAGGCGACCACCGCCGAATCGACTCCCCCCGACAGCCCGAGAATGGCGCGCTCGAAGCCGCGCCGTCGCTGAACCTCGTCGCGGAGGAATTCGACCAGCCAGCGCCGGGTGAGCGCCGGGTCGATCTCGAGGTGGGGAAGCGGCGCCGGCAGTCGCTCGGCGGGGAGACGCGACGGGCGGGATGGCATGGCCTCCGGCGCGGCTCCGGCACCGGGCTCGGCCACGACCGCCCGCTGTCGTGCACGCGACAGCGACTCGATCAGGTGGGGCAGCTTGAGCTCGAGATCGGCCAGCAGAGGCGAGGCGGCACGGATCCGCGCGATCTCATCGAGGTCGACCGTGTGCTGCACCTGCGCCTCCTCGAAGAGGGGCGCGCGGACCAGCACCTCACCATCGGGACCTGCCAGCAACGAGCCGCCGGGAAAGCCCTTGCCCCCCTCGAAGCCGACCAGCTGGCTCATCGCCAGGAAGACCCCGTGCTCCGCGGCAATCTCACGAGCCAGCCGCTCCCATCGAGCGAGCGACCCCGGCTGCCCCGGGTGGACCGGGTCGGGCACCAGGCCGCGCGCCGGCGAGGCCGAGAGCACCGCCACGAACTGGGCGCCATCCACCGCGGCGATGGTGGGCATCAATGCGTGCCAGGCGTCCTCGCAGACCAGCATCGCCGCCCGGCCGAATCGAGTGTCGAACGCCCGCACGTCACGACCGGCCTCGACGAAGCGCTCCTCGTCGAAGACGCCGTAGGTGGGAAGGAAGACCTTGCGGTGCACATGGCGGATCCCGGCATCGGCTCCACCGAGCGCGGCCCAGAGTGCCGCGTTGTGGAGCCGATCGTCCCACAGCTCGTAGAAGCCGAGGCAGACCTCCACCGGCGGGGCACCGGCGCGATCGTGGGCGGCCGACAGCTCGTCGAAGAGCTCCGGCGCCGTCAGCGCATGCTCGCGCACGCCGCCCTCGAGGAAGTAGCCGGTGAGGATCGCCTCGGGGAAGACAATCACGTCTGGCGGTGCCGGTGCGGCCGCAATGGTGCGGAAGACCGCCTCGATCCGCGCCAGGTTCTCCGCGGGCCGACCCTTGGCCGGACGGAACTGGCACAGGGCCACGGTGATCGGTCGCATGTCGATAATCTACCCGCCCACGCCCCTATATTCCTCGGTCACGCCCAGCCGGAGCCGTCGATGTCCCTGCTCGAAGCCCTTGCCGGAGTCCCCAACGGCGTGGAGCCACTGCCCTGGCTGCTCACCTGCGGCCAGCCGTCGGCCGACCAGTTCGAGGCAGCCAGCGATGCCGGGGTGCGCACGGTCATCGACCTGCGCGACCCGATGGAGGCCCGACCGTTCGACGAGCCCTCGACCCTCGAACGGCTGGGGGTCACCTACCACAACATCCCCGTCAACGTCGGCGCCCTCGACGACGCGACACTCGAGCGGGTGCTCGATGTGGTCCGCAGCGCTGTCGACCAGCCGACCATGCTCCACTGCGCCAGCGCCAATCGGGTCGGTGGCGCCCTGCTGCCCTTCTTCATCCTCGACCAGGGGATGGACGAGCAGGCCGCGGTCGACACAGCGATGCGGGTCGGACTGCGGAGCGCCGAACTGCTCGAGTGGGGTCTCGACTACGCACGACGGCACCGCGCCTGAGCGCGGTGCCGTCGTGGATCGCATCACCCTCCTGAACCTCAATTGTCCGGGCGACCCCGCGAGCGGGATGAGCTCGACCCCTTCGAAGGCGCCGGCGACGATCGCGGCGGCGACGAACGCTCCACACTCGGTCGCGACGGCGATGGCATGGCGCGTGGCGTCGGCATCGCGCGGGGGGTCGGCATGGCGCGTGGCGCCGGCCTCGGTGCCGATCGCGGCGCCGACCGCTCGACCCGCTGCGGTGTCGAACGCTGCACCGGCGTGGGTCGCTGGACCCGAGCCGGGATGCTCTGCCGCGGCGGCGGACTCGAGGCCGGACGGCTTCGCGGCGTCGCCCGCGGTGTGGTGCGCGTCGGCGTCTGCTGCGTCGGCGGGCGATAGACCGGCCGCTCGCCCACTCGCCTGGTCTCGACCGAGGGCCGAACCACGGTCGGCAAGGAGATCTCGTCGGGGCGACGGGCCCGCGAGCGGCTCCCCGAGCTCGACGACGGCGCCCGTGGCGTCGCGGTCGATCCACGCGATGGAGAGGCCTGCGGGGTTCCGCTGGGCCGGCGACTCGGTGCCGCCGTGCTGCCCTCGTTGGGCCGCCGGCTGCGGCTCTCGCCGTTCACCGGGCGTGGCTGGGGACGCGCGATCGGCTCACTGAGCCGGGGCAATCCACCGGCCCCCAGCGACTGGCGCGGTCGGCTGCGGTTGCCGTAGACAGTGTTCGGCACGGTCGGGCGCGGATAGGTGTTGATCACCGTGATCGGGCGGTATGGCGTGCCCCAGTACGAATCCCAGCCCCAGAAGCCGTTCCAGCCGGAGCGGTACGAGTTGTAGCCGTAGCCCCACGGATCGTACCACGGGTCGTACCAACCCCAGTTGCTGCCCAGGGTGAGTCCCACATTGATCCCCGGATAGCCCCAGCCACAGGCGAGGCATGAGAAGCGGCCGTCCACGTACGGATCGTACCCGCCTCCGGCCACGATGGTCGGCGCCGTCGACTCGTATCCGGGACCCCAGACACGGTAGCCCACCACGTCGTAGTCGAAGCGGCCATTGTCGGACATCTGCCGGAGGATCCCGAGCAGCTGTGCCTCGGCATCGCCAGCGGGGTCGTCGAGCCGCAACTGGTTGTAGTCCCAATGGCTGCCGATCGCGAAACGACTGACATCGAGCGGCTCGCGTGACAGGGCGGCGAGCACCAGACCGGTGCCGCCCCGATCATCGGCGAGGAACGACTCGTGGTCGCCCCGGCCACGCAGCTCGTAGCGATGCCCGGCTCGAATGAACTGGTCGAGGTCGGGATCGAGCGGGAAGAGCACCCGGACGTAGCCGTCGCCGTCGACCCGGAAGACGATCAGGTAACCATCGTCATCGGTCTCGACCTGCACCTTGACCCGGTCACCAGGCTGGTAGTCGCCGCCGTTCAGCGTCAGCCGGACGCGACCGTCCGCCGGTGTGGCGGGGTGGCCCGGGCTGGCCGCCAGCGAGAGCGCGGCGAGGGTGGCGGCAATGGCGAACATGGTTCCTCCGGTCGGTCGAGACTGATCCACGGCACTGGACACCCCTATGGATATCCAGTTCCGTGCCAGAGCTACATCGTTGCGGGACAACGACTTGGCTTAGGACCATCCGGCGTGGTGTCCACAACTCCGGACACCTTCGCCCACGGAATCCGTCAGCTGCGCGACGTCTCGCGACCGCCGTTCCAGCGGTGCCAGTACATCCGCAGCTCAGTGATCAGCGCACCGTCGGTCTCCGCGAAGAGCGCCCCGCGGGCGTCGACCCACTGCCCGGTGGTCCGGCGGCGGAAGACCAGCTTGAACTCGGTGGCGAACCATGGCCCGACCACGAAGGCCTCGCCGGTGGTGAACTTCGCCTCGGACTGATTGTAGGGGATGTCACTGGCCCACGCCTGGATCGCTGTGCGACCCTGGATCGGGGCGGTGAATGGCGTCTCCAGAAAGATGGCGTCTTCGTGGAAGGCCGCGGCAAAGTCGTCTGGCCGGCCAGTGTTCCAGCTCTCGGCGAGGGTGTCGATCAGCGAACGGGCGGTTGCGGCGAAGGACTGGTCGTCCTCCATCATGGGGTCTCCTCGCCGACGGGCGCGCCGTCGGCAGCTTCCCCGGAGACCCGCGCCAGGGCGGCGCGGGCTTCGGCGAGAATCGGTCGGTAGACGGAATCGGCACCATCCCACAGGCGGAGGAACCGGCTGTAGGCGAGTGCCGCAGAGTCGGGCTTGGCTGCCGTCTCGTAGGCCCTGCCAAGGTAAAGCTGCAACATCGGGTGCAGCTCCGGCGACAGCTCGAAGCCGTAGCGCAACCGCTGGATTCCCCGCGCACGGGTGGCGGGACGGGCCACCTGCAGCATCGCATAGCGGAGCTGGACCGGGGCGGTAAAGGCGGTGACGTTGAGCCCGCCGATCAGCCGCAGGCCGCTGTCCGCGATCGCCATCCCTCGTGCGGTGTCGCCCTCTGCCACCGTGGCGAGGCCCTCGATGCCGACCAGCGAGCCGAGGATGAACCGCTGCAGGGTGTCGGGCCTCGCCACCACCTCACCCACGATCTGCCGGGCGCGAGCCGGTTCGCCAAGTTCGAGGGCGATCAGCGCCCTCCATACCGACGAGTACTGGTTGCCGGGTGTCCTCGAGAGCAGCGAGTCGAAGTGCACCAGCAGCTCACGCTGGGCAATGCCCGAGAAGATCGGAAAGGCGTTCACGTAGCTCCGGACCTGATTGGCATCGGGACCGGCCGACTGCACCAGCATTCGTGCCGTGTCGCTGCGCCCCAGTCCCTGGGCGATCAGCCCTGCCAGCGCCCTGAGCTGGAAGCCGGCCTGGTCCCTCGGGGCGTTGGCGGCCACCGCACTGACCAGGCCCAGCGTCTCGTCGCCGGTGGCATCGGGGGCATCGATGACCCCGGAGATCGCCGCCAGTGCCAGCCCGGCACTCCCGGACTGGTTGGTGAGCGCGATGAACGCCGAGTCGTTGCCGCCCAGCGCCAGCCGTGCCTCGGCCGAGCGTTCCAGCTCGCTGGTTGATCCCGCCGCACGAAAGACAGCCTCGTAGCGTCGCAGTAGCGCCGTATCGCGCTCGGCGACGGCGAGTTCCATCGGATGGATCGCCGCCGGGGTGAGCGAGGAGTCGATCGCAAGGACCCGGTCAAACGGCCTGCGCAACTCGGCGGGGGGAAGCGGGCGGTACGCACGACCGTGGTACTGGGCTTCGCCCAGCAGGTACCAGCCATCGGGATCGTCGGGATACAGGCGCAGGTAGGCGCGCGCCGAATCCACCGCCGCGTAGTCGTTGTGCGAGAAGAGGTCGTAGGCGACCAGGAGCGAGCGCATCCGACGCGGCAGGGAATCGGAATAGCGCACGGCGTTGGCCGAGGCCTGCAGCGCGGCCTCGCTCTGGTACTGCCCTTCCCAGCCAAGGGTGTTGGCGAGGCGGTACCAGGCGAGGGCGAAGGTCGAGTCGGCACTCACCGCTTCCTCGAAGGCGACCTGGGCGGAATCCCATGCGCCCTGGCGGTGATAGCGCTCGCCGCGCAGGTAGGCACGGATCGCCGGCATCGACGCCGAGGTGATCATCGAGGCGTTGGCCGAGGGCAGCGGCTCGCGCGACTTCCAGATGCTGCGCAGCAGGTCGAGCGACAGGCCGTCGGCCAGCGTCAGCACCGAATCGACGGGACCGTCCCTGACCGCGCGCCCCAGCGACGTGCCATCGAGGGCGAACAACTCCGCCGTGAGTCGGGCGGTGCCGCCGGCAGCGACGATCGACCCGGTGAGGACCGAGGCCGCCTTGGTGGCGCGAGCGACGGCGATCGCGTCGTCGAGCGTGCCGGTGCCATCGTGGACTCGCCGCTGCCACCGACGGACAACGGTCCGTGGCTCGATGGTGCGGATCGGACCGACGCCGTCGAGGTTGGCCGACAACAGGTCGACCATCCCCTCGCCGATCCCCTCGAGGCCCGGGCCGCTGGTGCTGAACGGCACGACCGCAATCGTCTCGGCCCCGGAAATCACCACCCGACCGGGCACGCCCAGGAGCGCCCACCAGGCAACCCCGGCAGCCGCCACCAGCAGCGGCAGCACGATCGCGAGGCGGCGCCAACGCCGGCTTTCGCGGGTCGCCGCGGCCACGCCGGTCGACCCCCGGCTGACCGCGCGCGCAAACTCGGTGATCGAGGCGAAGCGCTGACCGGGATCGGTCGCCAGGGCCCGCTGGGTGGCGCTGTCGACCTCGGGCGGAATGCCCTCGACCATCGTCGACAGCCGCGGTCGCGGCCCCGTGAGCATCGAGGTGAGCATCGCCTGCACGGTGGGACCGCTGAACGCCTGCTTGCCAGTCACCAGCTCGTAGAAGACACAGGCCAGGGCGTACTGGTCGCTGCGCGCGTCGACCACATCGGCGGTCGCCTGCTCCGGGCTCATGTAGGCGGGCGTCCCGATCGCCATTCCGGCGCCGGTCAAGTTCGCGTCCGTCGGCTTGGAGAGATCGAGCGCCCTGGCGATACCGAAGTCGGCGACCACCGCGTGACCAGCCGACAGCATGATGTTCTCGGGCTTGACATCGCGATGCACGATGCCGTGCTCGTGGGCATAGGAGAGACCGCTGGCCGCTTCGCGAATGATCTCCGACGCGCGCGCCAGGGAGAGCTGTCCCTCGCGGCGCATCAGGTCGCGCAGCGACTCGCCCTCAACGAACGGCATCACGTAGTAGAGCAGGCCGTCGGCGCTGCCCGAGTCGTAGACCGGCACGATGTGCGGATGCTGCAGCTTCGCCGCCAGCTCGATCTCGCGCAGGAACCGCTCGGTGCCCAGCGCTGCGGAAAGCTCCGGACGCAGCACCTTGATCGCGACCTGGCGATGGTGCTTGAGGTCCTCGGCGAGGTAGACCGTGGCCATGCCGCCCTGCCCGACCTGCCGCGAGATCGCATAGCGATCGCGCAGGGCGGCGGTCAGGCGCTCATGGGAGTCGTCGGGCATCGGCAACCGGCAGGGAGACGGGGGAGGCGAAATCTACTGTTCGGACCATGTCTCGAAGAACCCCTCGCCGTGATCGGTCACCGCCCTGCCGCCGCTGGTGCCCTGCACCGTCCAGCGACCCCGCAGCTGGTGGAACCGCTGGCCGGTGGCGCCGAGCGAGGCGGTTGCCCCATCGACCACAACGTCGAGGTGCAGCGTGTCGGGGCCCCTGGTGGCAGCGATGGCCAGGGCCGAGGGTCGGTTGTCGATCCAGCTGACATCGGGATGCCCGAAGCGGAACACCTGTCGCACCCCGAGCGAATCGACCAGGGCCAGGAAGAAGGGGGCGCTGCCGCCCGCGGCGGTGCGCTCGCCGCGCTGCACCCCACCATAGAGCAGGTCGAATCGGTCGCCACGGGCCACGCCCCAGTCCCAGGTCACCGCGCGCCAGGTCCCCCAGTTGTGATCGTGATAGGCCGGTCGGTCATCGATCGTCCGGCAGCGACCGGCCACACAGACCTGCCCGGTCGCGGTTGCCCGCAGCGCCGGGACCACGTAGCCGGAGACGAACGACCCCCCGTTCAGTTCCACCGGCGGGAAGTAACGCCGCGGTGCCGGCTCGATCACCAGGTCGACCGAGAGCTCGGCTGCCCGAGCCACCAGGTGCCAACGACCATCGCGCTGTCGCACGATGCTGCCGCCGAGGGTCAGGTCGGCCCCAGCCGTGTCGAAGCGCACCCGATCGGCGGAGACCGTGTCGGCCACCCGGCGATGCGAACCATCTGGCGCCCGGCGGGTGATCAGCACCTGACCGCCCCACCGCCCATCGGGCACCTCGCCGCCGACCAGCAGCGTGACGTACCACCATTCGTCGTCACTCACCACCACGTTGTAGTACTGCCACTCGGCCCAGGTCGAATCGGGGTGCGGCGGCAGATGGAAGCGGTCGAGCGCATCGAGCAGCTCGCTCGGCGACGGGGCGAGCCAGCGCCGGTCGGCATCGCTGTCGCGCCACTGCCCTCGGTCGACGGCGATGCCAGCGCCGAGGGTCCGGGCTGCCGAGGGAAGCTCGCCGCCCGCGCGCACCGACCACGTGGTGTCGCGGGCCTCGAGCGTCAGCAGCTTGGCCTCCAGGAGCGGCGAGACCGTCGTCACCACTCCGGCGAAGCGCGGGCCGCCGAGCTGCTGCCGGGTCACGAACCGGGCCCGGTCGATCCCGACGAACATCCCGCCCAGCCCACCGGAGCGGATCGCCTCGAGATCGACACCCTCGGGCACCGCCATCACCTGGCCGCCACCGACCAGCGCCGGGTCGCGCGATTGGAGCAGCATCGCGTCGCCCACCGAGAGCAGCACCACCATCACCGCCACCCCCAGCGCGTAGCCCGCCAGCAGCACCGCGGCACGGCCAGGCCGCACCAGCAGGTGGCGGATCGCCAGTGTCCAGCGCATCAGTCGACGATCCGTCCGTCGCGCATCGTGATCCGGCGACCGGCCTCACCGGCGAGGCGCTCCTCGTGGGTCACCACCACGAGGGTGGTACCGTCGCCGTGCAGTCGGCGGAAGAGCGCCAGGATTCCCTCACCGGTTGCCTCGTCGAGCTCACCGGTCGGCTCGTCGGCCAGGATCAGTGCGGGGCGATTGGCCAGCGCTCGCGCGATCGCCACCCGCTGCATCTCGCCGCCGGAGAGTTCCGTGGCGCGATGCTCGATCCGCTCGGCGAGACCGACGTAGCGCAGCAGTTCGGTGGCGCGTGCCCGGCGCGCCTCCCGCGCGACACCGGACTCGGCGAGCGGCAGCTCGACGTTCTCGAGAGCAGTGAGCACCGGCAGCAGGTGGAAACGCTGGAAGACGAAGCCGATGCGCTCGAGCCGGAGCCGGGTCCTGGCCCGTTCGCCGAGTGTGGTGAGGTCCGTTCCCTCGAACTGCACCGTACCGGTGCTCGGGGCATCGAGTCCGCCCATCAACGCCAGCAGTGTCGACTTGCCCGAGCCCGAAGGGCCGACAATCGCCAGATACTCCCCGGCGTGGATCGTGAGCGACACGCCGCGCAGGGCATCGACGGGACGGCGCCCGACGGCGAACCGACGGGTGACGTCGTGCAACTCGAGGATCGCCTTCATGCACCGTCCTCGCGCAGGGTGAGGGTGAGTGGCGCCGAGGCAGCGCGCCACGCCGGCCACGCTCCGGCGCAGAGACCGCTCAGCAGCAGCACGGCGGCGCCGAGCAGCAGCGAGCGCGGCGTCGGTACGAAGAACGACACCGAGGCCGGCAAGCCAGGGAACGAGGTGAGGATCCGGTCGAGCCATCGGGCCGTGACCAGGCCCAGTGCGGTGCCGAGGATGGTGCCACCAACCACCAGCAGGGCCCCGTGCGCCACGACCTGGCGCACCACCGTGGCGCGGGAGACGCCGATGGCCCGCAGCGTGGCGATCTCGACCATCCGTTCGTTCACGCTGATGGTGAGCAGGGTGCCGATCAGCAGCACCGTGACCGCCAGCGCGATCGACGCGAGCACCATGGAGAGCTGCCGGAAATAGGTGAGTCGCTCCTCGAACTGACGCCGCAGTGCCGCCGTGCCGGCGACCTGCACCTCTGGCCACGCCGCGGCCAGTCGCGCCGCCACCGCCTCCACGTCGGCACCGCTCACCGTGCGCACCAGCACCACCGAGGCCCGGTCGGTGGCTTGCGGACCGGTCATGGCGCGGGCCAGCGGCAGGGTCACCGCGATCGACTGCTGGTCGCGCGCATCGTAGAGGAACCGGACGATACCACGCACCGCCAGTCGACGACTCGCCCCGGCGGTGGCCACCTGTGGGTCGAGACTCGACACGACCGCCAGCGTGTCGCCGGGGCCGAGCGCGAGCCGCGTCGCGGTCGGCTGGGCGAGGAGCACTCCAGTGGTGTCGCCCACCACCAGGTCGGTGCCTCGCAGCAGTTGATAGATCCCCTGGTCCTCGGGCTCGACCCCGTAGCCGATCAACCGCTCGCGCGCTCCATCGTGAAGCGCGCGAGGCGCGAAACCGAGCACCGCACCCACCGAGGCGATGTCGGGATCGGCACGGAGGGTGGCAAGCAGGTGATCGACATCGCCGAGGGTGGCCTCGGTGTCGAACGGCAGGGTTCCCGCCGGGGTGACCCGGATCTGGTAGCCGCGCACCAGCAGCAGCCGCTCGAACGAGCGCTCGATCCCGCCGGCAAGCATCAGCATGTCGAGCAGCAGCGCCGCGGTCACCGCCACCCCGAGGATCGCGAGCACCGTCTGCCCGCGGTGGCGACGGAGGTGGCGAAACGCCCAGCCCCAGCTCATCCTCGCCGCCCCCGGAGCCGCGCCGGGGTGGTGCGACTCAATCGAATCGCCGCCACCAGCCCGGCGAGAACGCCGAGGATCAGGGCGAGGGCGAGGGCAGGCAGCAAGGTGTCGAGTTCGATGATCGAGAAGCGGAGCCCGGTGTCGAAGAGCCGCTGGTACGCGGCGTTGACCACGGCGCTCGCGACGGCCGCCAGGAGGCCCCCGGCGGCGCTGCCCGCCAGGGCCAGCAGTGATGCCTCCAGCACCAGCGAGGCGACGATGGTCCGCCGGGAGATCCCGATCATCCGGAGGGCCGCCACGTCAAGGCGCCGCTCGTCGACCTTGAGCAGCATCAGGCAGAGCAGGAAGATGGCGCTCGCCAGCACCGAGATCGCCCCGATCGCCCGATGGAATCGGGCCACCACCATGAAGGTGGTCGACGAGGTCGCCGCCACCTCCTCGGTCGACAGCAGCACGTAGCCGAAGGCACCGGGCTCGAGCCGATCGATCGCTGCCGCGATCGGTACGCCCGGCGCGAGACCGAGACCGATCCGGTCGACCCGGTCGCCTTGGCCGAGGAGCGCCGCCAGGTCGGCGAGGTGGAGCTCCATGTGCAGGTCGCGCCGCATCAGGGTGCTGGGATCGTCGCGCTCGGTGTAGATCGCCTCGACCACGGCGGGCACCCGCCCCGAGCGGTCGCTCGCCACCGTCACGGTGTCGCCGACCGTCAACTGCGCCGCCCTGGCGAGGCGCTGTTCAACCGCGATCCCGATCGCCTGGGCACGAAGCGGCGAGGCCGTGACCACGGTCGAGAGCATCGCGAGAACGAGCAGGGAGGGCCGTGGCATGGCGTTGAAGGTAGGCGGGGACCGGGAGGCCGTGCCGTCAGCCGATCAGGTGAACCACACCCGGACGGTGCCCACCAGCAGCCAGAGGTTGAGTCCCGCGATCAGCACGGTCACCACCCAGGCGCTCGCGGTGAGCAGCCGGCCGTTGACGAACTCCCCCATCTTGGCGCGCGACGACGTGAACCAGACCAGTGGCACCACCGCGAACGAGAGCTGCAGCGAGAGAATCACCTGCGACAGGATCAGCAGCTGGCCAGTGCCCCGCTCTCCCGACACCGCCGTGACGATCACCGCCGGGATGATGGCGATCAGCCGGGTGATCAGCCGGCGCAGCCAGGCCGGCAGGCGGATGTCGAGGAAGCCCTCCATCACGACCTGGCCGGCCAGCGTGCCGGTGATGGTGCTGTTCTGCCCCGAGGCGAGCAGCGCGACGGCGAAGAGCCCGCTCGCCAGCGTGGTGCCCAGCAGCGGCGTGAGCAGGCGATGGGCGTCGTTGATGTCGGCCACGTTCTGGTTGCCGGTGCCGTGGAAGGCCGCGGCCGAGAGGATCAGGATCGCCGCGTTGATCAGGAAGGCGAAGAAGAGCGCGATGTTGGAGTCGATCGTGGCGTACTTGATCGTCTCGCGCTTGTCGGCCGAGGTGTCGCCCATGTGGCGAACCTGGACCACCGCCGAGTGGAGATAGAGGTTGTGCGGCATCACGGTGGCGCCGAGGATCCCGATGGCGATGTAGAGCATCGCCGGGTTGGTCACCACCTGGGTCGAGGGCACCAGGCCGCGGAGCAGCGGCCCGATGTCCGGCCGCGACAACAGCATCTCGATCGCGAAACAGCCGCCGATCACTGCCACCAGCGAGATCACGAACGCCTCGAGCCAGCGGAAGCCACGGTGCTGCAGCAGCAGGATCAGCAGCACGTCGACCGCGGTGATCAGCACGCCGTAGAGGAGCGGAATCCCGAACAGCAGGTTGAGCGCGATCGCCGAACCGATCACCTCGGCGAGGTCGCACGCGGCGATGGCGATTTCGCAGAGGATCCAGAGGACGAACGACACCGGTCGCGAGAAGTGGTCGCGGCAGGCCTGGGCCAGGTCGCGGCCAGTGACGACGCCGAGGCGGACGGTGAGGGCCTGCAGCAGCATCGCCATCAGGTTCGACAGCAGGATCACGCTCAGCAGCGTGTAGCCGAACTGGGCCCCACCGGCGAGGTCGGTGGCCCAGTTGCCGGGGTCCATATAGCCAACCGCGACGAGATAGCCGGGACCCGCGAAGGCGAGCACCTTGCGCCACCAGGGCCCGCCACGCGGCACCACCACCGATCGGAACGACTCCGGCAGGGTGGGGCTCCGACGCGGGAAGCGCCAGCCGGGCTCGCCGGCGGTGGCTCCGATTGCGGCGTCGCCGCTGGGTGGGGGCCGACGCTTCACGACCCCTCGCCCGCGACGCAGCGCAGTTGCGAGGCAAGGGCCTGACCAACCACCTGGCGATGGCGTCCGCGACGGACCGTGACCGGGCCGCCGAACGGCTGCTGCTCGACGACGATCACCACCGTACCGGGGATCAGGCCGTTCTCCGCCAGCCACCGCAATTTCTCGGCGTCGTCGGTCTCGACCCGGACGATGGTCACGGTCGCGCCGGCTGCCACCGCCACCAAGGGTATGGTCTCGGGGATCTCGACCCGGCCATCGGCGCTGGGAATCGGGTCACCGTGCGGATCGGCCACCGGGTGACCGAGCGCCTCGGCCATCCGGTCGACCAGTTCATCGCTCACCGCGTGCTCGAGCCGCTCGGCCTCATCGTGAACGGTGTCCCAGGTGTAGCTGAGTCGCTCCACGAGGTAGGTCTCGATCAGCCGGTGCCGGCGCAGGATCCGGAGGGCGGCCCGACGGCCGGCGGGCGTGAGGGTGACTCCGCGATACCGCTCGTGCCGGAGCAACCCCTGCTCCGCCAGCCGCTTGATCATCCCGCTCACCGACGGCGCCGCCAGGTCGAGCGCCTCGGCGAGTCCAGTGGTCGAAGCCACCGTGCCGGAGGCTTCGGTCAGGTGGTAGACCGCCTTGAGGTAGTCCTCGACCGAACGAGTCAGGTCGTGGGGCGCTGATTTAGCCATTCCTAAATCGTAGTGTCGTCTGCAGCAATGTCAACGGGAGGCCTCCCGAACCCGAGCGACCTCCCGTCCTGGCTGCCCGCCCCCGGCTCAGTCGCCGATCGGCACCGCCGGCGCCGCGTCGCCGCCCTCGAGTGCCGGGGTGATCCGGTAGCGACTCACCGCCGGCAGGTCATCCTCGCTACGCGCCAGCAGCCACACCTCATCGCCGGAGGCATCGACCAGCCGGGTCCTCGGTGGCAACGCCACCCGGGCGATAAAGCGGCCTTCGGCGCTGAACACCTCGTAGACTGCCGGCATCTGGTAGCGGAGCACCGGCTGGAGCGAATCGCGCGGGGTGACCAGTTCGTTGTCGGGGATCCGCTCCGAGGCAACCGCCACCTGGGCCCAGATCCGTCCGTCGCGGTCGGTGGCGAGCCCCACCATCGGCGCCTTGGTGGTGGGGAGCGGCGGCCCGTTCCAGCGCCAGCCGGGCTCGGTCTGCTCCATGCTGTAGCGGATCGAGGCCTCCTCCTCCGCACGCTCGTCGGGATCGACCGGTACTGCGGCCATCGTGCGTCGGATCACGACCGGGCGACCCTGGTGCCGCTGCACGATCATCTCGTACTTCCCGCCCTGCCCCACCACGAACTGGCCCGACGGGAGCCAGGCCCAGAGATACCTCGGCTGGTAGCGCGATCCCATCGATGAGCGGCCGCCCTCCTGCACGGCGACGTACATCTCCCGGGGCACATCGAGGTCAACCGGGACGAGTGAATCGGTGAAGGTGCCGTCGGGTCCCAGCGCCACCAGTCCCATCCGGCCGAGGATCTCGCCTTCGCGCGGCGCGGTGACCGGGCGGCGGAGATAGAGCTGACCGGCGGTGTCGGTGTAGAGCCCGTTGGAGGTGCTGAAGCCGCCGGGAACCGGCACTGAGGTGATGAAGCTGCCCGCGCTGTCGAAGAGCGACACCCGCGCGTTGCGCGAATCCCACTGGGCCAGCCGATCGCCGGGGAGGATCACCATCCCGCCGTTCTGCCGGAACTCGCCCGGCCCCGCGCCATCGCGACCGATCTGGCGGATCAGCGAGCCATCGCGGGCGAACTGGAAGATGCTGTGCGAGCCGTTGTCGAAGACCCAGAATCGCCCCGACTGGTCCACATCGAACTCCCAGACGCTGGTGAAGAGCGTGGTGTCGTCGATGCCGGGAGCGATCTGCACCTCGGGCCGCAGGTGCCGCACCTGATCGGCGGGAACGTCGCCGGCGATTGCCACGACGATCGAGTCGGCGGTGGTGTCGACCGTGACCGCGAGCACGTCGGCGCGGCGGTCAGCGCCACCACAAGCAGCCAGCCCGACGAGGGCGCCCATGACGAGGGTGCGATGCGACATCGGGGACCTTTCTTCCGGTGGATGCCCTACTGATGATCGAGAGACCGCGATGGTTGCAACCCTGCCGCACCATCGTGCCGCGCGACAGAACGAATCACGGCGGCTCAGTCGGGCTCTCCTCCCAGTGCGATCGGTGCGACATCGGCAGGCCGACCGGCGATGACCGCCCTCACCTGCTCGGTCGCATCGGGGCCGGCATCCAGCCAGGTCGCGACGATCTCCGCCACGGTCCGGTAGACCTCCGCGGCGCGCGCTGCCGGGCGGGCCGGCTCCCCTCGCGGATCGGGCACCTCCAACGCGGTGGAATAGACCGGCCAGTTCTGGAAGTCGAAGTGCGTGATGATGTCCGGCGGACGAAGGCCACCGACCCGCACCGCCGTTCGATAGCGGGAACTGACCTGCCTCATCTTCGAGAGATCACGCACGGAATTCGCGACCCGATAGACATCGAGAAAGGGAACCCGCAGGCTCGAGGGCGACCATCCGAGAGAATCCAGGACCGCAACGCCATCGCGCGTCCCGGCCGATCCGTCCAGCGCGACGACCCGCCCGATACCATCCAGTCGCGATGCGAGCAGCACCGCCTCCAGTCCACCGCTGGAGTGACCCATGAGCGTGGCGTCCTCGGCTCGTGCACCGGGGAGGCGCCGCAGGGCCGCCAGGCCTCGCTCCGCATCCGCCATCTGGCGCTGGATCGTCGCGATCCCGAAGGAGAAGCCGCCCTCGGGCGTCTCCGGCAGCTGGCTCACGACGCCGACGATGAACCCCTCCGAGGCGAGCCGCTCCCAGAGCAGGGTGCTCTCGAGCGACCAATCGCCCAGACCCAGCAGGTGGAGGACCAGTCGATGGGCCCCCGGCGCTGGCCGGGGATCGCGCCGCGCGGCGACCGGTAGCATCGCCAGAGCACTCCAGAGCGAGTCGCTGGCGGGCGAGAACTGCCGTCGCCCGGTGTCGAGTTCCCGCGCGGCGAGTGCCGCCGCCCAGTCGGTCGCCCCCCCCGACCCACCGGCTTCCAGATAGTCCCCGAACCGCAGCGAGGTACCACCGGTGTCGGCCGGATACCAGATCAGGAGCCGGCCCGGTCGCCCGGTGGTGTCCGGATCGATCCAGCGGACCGTGAAGCCGACCCGGTGTGGCCCGTGGCGTTCCGGACTGAGCGGCGCGACAGACTGCCCGATGGCGACTGGCGGCGTCAGGACGATCGCCAGGACAAGGACCACCGGATGGCGGATTGATAGCAGCTTCATATCAGGCTTGCTCCGGCAGAGGGGATTGTGGGCATCGCTTCGCGGACAACTGTCTTCGAGCAGGGCCTTCGACCTTCCAGTCGCACAGGGCGGGGTGACGGCAACCGGCCCGATCCCGGGTCCGGTTCACCTGCGGATCCGTCCACGCGGACCGCGAGCGGCTACCGCCGGGGCCGGTGCGTGGCCCGCGACTTGAGCCAGCCGACGATCACCTCGAGCACCTCGCCGGAGACCCAACCCGAAGCCGGCGAGACCAGGGTATGCCCCATCCCGGGAAACACCTGCACATCGACAGCTCGGTCCGGCCTCGCACGCCGCAGGCTGTCGAGTCGCCCGACGCTCTCCGCCACGGGAACATTGTCGTGTTCATCGTCACTGCCATAAATGAAGAGCGCTGGCACCGTGGAGTGGGCCAGGGTGGCGATCGGATCAACATCGCCGACCATCCCCCACCAGGCCAGGCGCCAGTTGTCGGGATCGGTGGGGAACGGCTCGACGAGGTCGGCATGCCCGGCGGCGACGAGCTCGCGCCGATAGGTGCGGTAGGTCGCGAAATCCGCGGCAGTACCCGACCGCGAATAGACCATCGACAGCCGGAGCAGCGAATCGACCACTAACCGTTCGACCGATGCCCGGCCGTCCCGGAGCAGGTCCTGCCGGACCTCGTGACGAAGCTGCTCGAACGGCGTCACCGCAGCCGCCGAGACGCTGACGGTGAACGCGAGCGATGGATCGACCGTCGCGGCAAGCGGCGCGATCCAGCCGCCCTGGCTGAGACCGACGAGCCCGACCGCGGAACGCCCCACCTCCGGCTGCGCCCGGAGGAATCGCACCCCGGCAAGGGCATCTTCGGCGAGGGTGCCGAAGTCGGCGGCATGCCAGTCACCGGTCGACCCACCGCTGCCCCGCTTGTCAGGAAACAGCACCGCGAAGCCGCGCCTGGCGAGGAACTGGGCAAAGGTGTAGGCCCAGATGTTGTCGCGGTCGCTTGAACCAGAGCCGTGGATCATCACCACGCCGGGCACCGGCTCTCCCGTGACAGGCATGAGCAGCAATCCCGCGATCCGGATCGTGTCGCTCATGAAGGACACCTCGCGGAGCATGAACGGGGGCGTGATCGCACGGTGGCCCTCCAGCTCGACCCCTCCGGCCAGGACCAGGCGCAGGGAGCCACTCGTTCCGGTCACCTCGAGCCGGCCGCCGTTCCAGCTTCCCTGCCCCGCGAGCACGAACCCACCAGCCGCCACGGGTTCCAGGCGATGGAACTGCAATGCATCGAAATCCAAGAGTCGGCGACTGGAGTCGGCCGCCGGGCTCACCAGGACCCGGCGTCCGCCACCAAACGCATACCAACCGATTTCCGGTGGACGCTCGGCCACGTCCTGTGCCGGCATCGTCGCAACATTCGCCACGCCCAACACGGTCAACAGCAGCCGTGCGCATCGCACGGGGAGAGTCCCGACAGGCATCACGGAACGCTATCGGCCGACAGGGCGGAGTTCAATTCACCACGATGCTATCGGCTGATACCGAGATGATCGGAGTCCGGCCGCTCCGGGGTCGCCTGCCCGGGGAGCTGAGTGTGGCACGCCTTGGCGAGGCGGTTGGACATCGATCGATCTCCTTCGACACAGGTATGACCAAACACCTCCGACCCCGGGGAATGAATAGGGGTTGCCAAGGCCCGACCCGCTTGCCGGAGCGACCCACCGGCGCCATGATACCCCCATGTCAGGAAAATCGACCCCAACAGACCCTTCCAGTATTGCCAAGTTGTCCCTGCGGCAACTGGAGGGATTTGTCGCCGTCGCCGAGGAAGGCCATGTCGGTCGGGCAGCCACGCGACTGGGGATCGCCCAGCCTCCGCTCAGCCGAACGATCCATCGACTGGAGGCGACCGTCGGGACCGCCCTGTTTGATCGGGCCGGACGGCATATCCAGCTCACCGAGGCGGGACGCGCCATGCTCGAGCCGGCCCGCCGGGCCATCAGGGCGGCCGAGCGAGCCATCGTGGCGGGCCAGCAAGCGGCCGCTGGTGAGCTGGGCGACCTGCATCTCGGCTTTGCATCCTCGGCGGCCTTCGCCGTGCTTCCCGACCTGCTGTATCGCTTCCGCATGGCCCACCCGGGAGTCGGCTTGGCGCTTCGTGAACGGACCACGACTGAACTGCATCGTGACCTGCGGTCGGCGACCATCGATGTGGCCCTGCTTCGTGGTCCGGTCGACGGTCGCGACCTGATCGCCAGGCAGGTTCATCGGGAAGAGATGGTGATCGTCTTGCCCCGCGAGCATCGTCTGGCGTCACATGCTGCCGTGCGACTGGCGGAACTGGGCGAGGAACCGTTCATTCTCTTCCCGTCGGCAGTGGCCTCGAACTTCCACCGGACCCTGCTCGCGGCGTGTGCGCGGGACGGGCTCACCCCTCGCGTCGAGATGGAAGCCGCGGAGTGGCATACCATCATCGCGCTGGTCAGCGCCGGACTGGGCATCACGCTCGCACCAACCGGCGTCGCGAGGGCGATGGAGCAACTCGCCGTGGCGATCCGGCCGATCGACGGCCCCACCGTGGAGGCGACGTTCTGGCTGGCACACCTCCGCGACGAGGCACCGCCACCAGTGGTGACCCGATTCATGGACCTGGCCAGCGAGACGCCGCAGCCCCCGTGGAGCTGATCACCCTCCGAGTCGGGCCACGGCCGCGCGGAACTGCGGCGTGTCGCGGACTTTGCTCCACCAGGGGTCGCGTTTCAGGGCGCCGACGTCGCCAAAACCAGCATCGATCGCTGCATCGAGTTCGGCCCAGGCCGGGTCGCGCTGCCCCGACGCGGCCTGCGCCGCGCCGATGTAGTAGTGGCTCCAGCCCAGCCACTGCGTCCGTGATACTGCCTCACGGAACCACCGGATGGCGGCCGCATGGTCGCCGGCGTTGAGGAACCCGAAGCCCGCATAGAACGCATCGCGGCCGTTGGCGGGGTCCCGCTGGGCCAGCGAGGCGAATGCGTCGCCGCTCTCCTGCCACTGACCGGTGACCCGATGCATCCGCGCCTCGAGGGTGGTCGGTGGTCGCGTCTGCCAGCCCGCACCGAGCACCCGGTCGAGCATCGTGCTGTCCATCCGCACGTAGCTCCGCGGACCGCTCACCATGTAGCTCACGTGCCCACTGGCATCGCGCAGGAAGTGGATCGGTCCGGCCGGGGCCCGCCGCACGAACACGTCATGGCCAACCGCATACGACGGCCAGCCACCAATCGAGAGGGCGCCAGGCCCGGTGGACTCGACCGGGACCGTGGAGAGGGTCCAGCCTTCCCCTTCCGCACAGGTGAAGCACCCCACCCCGCTTGCGTACACACCCGCATACTGGCTGGTGGCCACCGTGGAATCGGGATGGGGTGTCGCCGGCTCGGGATCATCGCCGAGAAGCTGTTCGAGGAACAGGCTCGTGAGCTTCTCACGCAGCTCGGGATCAGGACCGGTCTCCGGATCGCGGTTGTAGGCAATGAAGAAGCCCGATCGCCGATCGGGGACGAGATAGAGCTCGGTGGAGAAGCCAGCCACGATACCACCGTGATGGAGGATCCGGTGGCCGTGGGCCTGCTCGTCCCAGAGTCCCCATGAATAGGCCCCGAGATCGCCGTACCCGAAGAGTCGTTCGGTCGGCACCCGGGCGGTCAGGGTGTCATCGAGGATCGGCAGGTGCCCGACAAGCAGGTCCTGGAGCAACCGGCCCATGTCGGCCGCCGTGGCGTCGATCGAGCTCGCCGGGGTCGTGACGTACCATTCGTACGGTTGCGGAATGAGCGAATCGTCGTCGAACCCGTAGCCGGTCGCCAGCCGCGGCGCGCCCGCCGCCGGAGCCTCGACCCAGGTGCTGCGCATACCGAGCGGGACGAAGATCTCGTTACGCATGTACTGCGCAATATGGCCGGCCGCTGACCGCCTCGATCACCGCTCCGGCGAGGGTCGCCCCGTAGGTGTCGTAGACCGCCAGCGTTCCCGGTTTGCGAAGGGGCCGCAGGTGACCTGCCAGCCAGGTTCGAAGCCCCGGTCGCTTCGCGGCGGATCCGACCTGACGATCGGTGCCGACCTGATCAAATCCGGCTGTATGGGTGAGCAGGTGCCGGATCAGGACGCCATGGACCAGACTGTCGGGCAGATCCGTCACCGACGCCACCGGCGTGTCGAGCGTGAGGCGGCCCTCATCGATCAGGCGCAGCAGGCCGAGGAAGGTGAGGAACTTGCTCACCGAGCCGATCCGGAAGATCGTCGAGTCGACGCTCACCGGAGTGCCCTGGGCACGATCGGCCACGCCGAAGCCGCGCGCCATCACGACCTGTCCGTTGACCACCAGCACGACCGCCGCCCCCGGAATCGAGGCCTCGGCCATCTGGTCCCGGACGAGTCGATCGACCGTTGCGACCAGGGAGTCGGACGGGGGACCGATGGTCCTCCCATTCTGGAGCGGCCGGTCGGTCGGGCCCGCGATGGTCAGCGCGCCGGCCCCGAGGGTCGCGCAGAGAGTGCGCAGGAAGGAGGCAGTCACAATTCAATCCCCAGTTCGGTCGGGATGGCGAGTTTATCGAGAATGCCACGCAGTCAGGACACCATCAATCGGTGCTTCATCGGTCCGGGGTGGGGTCTCCCTCCAACGTCTCGGCGGCGAGGGAGTCGAGCCGGCCTGGGGCGAGTCGGCCAGTTCCGATCTCGCGGCGGAGAAAATCGGCGACACCAGCATACCCGGCGGGAAATCCGCGCTCGCGCATGACGCGGTAAATCGCCGCTGCGAGACCGTGCAGCCCCTCATCGGCATTCTGCCACCGATCGGCAGGGGGCACCGCCGCACCGAGACTGTCGAGGATGACCTGTTCGGTCGCCTGGACAACATCTTCCTCCACCAGGCCCGCGAAGGAGTTGTAGCCGAATGACGGATCGTGCCCCTCGACACGGGCCATCAACCAGGGGCTTTCCCGCCAGGTGTCAAGCGCCGCAGCCAGTGCGGTATCGGTAGCAAGATCGTAGGGTGGATGGAGCATCTCGTGCACGGCATTCCGAAGCACGATGGCGTCGGGATAGGTGACGTCGGTGAGATAGCGGTCCCCCGTGATCCGGATTCCGTGCGGTTGGCACATCGTGGTCAGGATCACGCCCACGGCCGAATCGCGTGGTGCCGGCACCATCCGCTGCACCAGCCCGACGATATCGTAGTTGGCCAACCGGGCCGCGACGGTGTCCGCCCGCCGCTCCACCCGCGGCCGGACCTGTGCCTGCCATCGCCGCGGGTAGCCGTCGTCTCGGAGGAACCGAAGCGCCACCAGCAGGTCGCCCCGCAGGTCGTCGAACCGTTGCCAGCTATCCTCGGACCAGAATTGCGTCGCTGCGAAACGCGTCCGCAGCTCGGTGGGATGCTCGGTCAGCCGAATCAGATCTGCAAGGTCGTTGGGATCCCCTGCCGAAAGTACCAACGTCAGGAAGGCGGAGACGATCCCGCCATCCTGGTCCTTGATCCGGGTCTTGAGCACGGACAGCGAGCGCCTCACCTCATCCGGGATTCTCGGCGCATAGGCGTCATATGCCGCCTGATACCACTGCAGGTAGAATGGGTCGCCCGTCAGGACGTTGACGAGACAGAGCTCATCATAGGCTTCCGAAGGCGACACGCGCCAGAGCGTGCCCTCGTCCGTCGTCCCGACGGAGGGTGCCCCGGAGGCCGCACCGCAGGCTCCCACGAACATCGACAGCACCAGCCCGCACCGGCCGGAGCGGACAATCGAGGGCAGTCCCCAGCGGTGTGCCCGTGTTGGGTGTCGGTGGACTCGGCGCATGGTGGCTTCGGACCTCGGAAACTCGCCGGGGAGACGGAAGGGACACGGCGGCATCATCACAGGGTGCATCTGGCCGCGTCAATTCCCCGCGAGGCTATCGGGCGATACCGTTGCGGGAAGGGCCCAGCGCGGCCCAGGTCTCGATCACCGGACTGAGGATCCGCTCGGTCATCCCCCAGAGCAGTCCGGCAGGCAGGTGGTAGCCCTCGACCCGCAGCGTGGCACCTCGCACCCGGAGTTCCGCCGGCCGCCGGATCGCGGGATTGGCGAGGTCGGCCAGTGGGACCCACTCGGCGGCGGCGACTTCGTCGTTCATTGCCAACGCAGGCTCGCCGGCGAGCACGAAGGCGAATGGTCGCACGATGATCGGCGGCAGCGCCGGCGTCACGGGGGCGAGGTCGTCGAGCACCGCGTGCCGCACCGCCGGGGGCACCGCGATGCCAGTCTCCTCCACCGTCTCCCGCAGGGCGGTGTCGAGCAGGTCGCCGTCGACGGGATCCCGGCGGCCGCCGGGGAGGGCGATCTGGCCCGACCACGGGTCGCCCTCGCGCTCGGCTCGGCGAATGAGCAGGATCCGATCGGGCTCGGGAAGAAGGAGCAGTGCGACCGCGGCCTCGCGACGCGCCGGGTCAACGACCCGGCGAGCCTCGCGCGCAGCGAGCGCCGCCAGGAGTCGGTCGAGCCGGGTCACATCGCGCAGCTTCCGCCGCAGCACCCGCCACCCGGCGGCGGTCCGTCGCAGCCGGGGGCAGGGCCGCTCCCGGTGGTCCGTGCCGGCGGTGCCGGCACCGCGAGGAGCCGGTCGGCGGTGCTGGCACCGCAGTCGGGACAACGCACCACGGTGTCGCCGCGCACCAGCAATTCGAACACCCGGCCGCAGGCGGTGCAGCGAAAATCGAAGAGTGGCATTCCGACTACCCCAGGTGACGGGTGAAAAACGATGTGGTCGCGCCGAACACCCCGTCGGCTGCTGGCGTGCTGCCGATCCACGGATGGCGGGTCCCGTAGGTGTGATCGGCGCCGTCGACCGCCAGGAACTGGTGCCCCGGCCCCGCCTCCTCTGCCAGTTGCTCCGCTTCGACGAACGGCACGGTGGCATCGGCGGTTCCGTGGACCTGCAGCCAGGGGCGATCCAGGGTCCGGGCCGCGGCGGGGATGTCGAGCCGTCCGTGCTCGTGCGCCAGGCAGTCCTCGGCGACCTCCCAATGGAGCGGCAGCCGGATCCGGAGCCGAGCGTGCGGCACCTCGATGGTGCCGAGCCGCCGCCATGCCTCGAGCTCGGCATCGCTGTGGCGGCGGGCGCGTCCCACCGCGCTCCAGGTCGTCACGGCGCGAATCGCGGGCGTCTCGTGCGCCAGCAGCAGCGCCATGCCACCGCCACGCGAGTGGCCGACCACCCCGAGCGACGACGGCGCCGGCACGCCCAGCGCCCCCGCCGCCAATGCGGCCACCACCGCCTCGAGATCGTCGAGCTCGCGAGAGTACGTGTTGTGGGCGAAGCGGTCGAGTCGGGTGAAGTCGCCGGCGGCATCGACGCCCGAGCCGCTCACCGACGCCGTCACGGCGGTGAACCCCGATCGCGCCAGCCGCTCCGCGAAGACCGGAAGGAGCGCGAAGTCCTTGAAGCCCTTGAAGCCGTGCAGCACCAACACCGCGGGCTGCGGCGCCTCACGGTCGGCGGCCCGCACGTCGACGAGGATCTCGCCGAGCGCGCCGGGGAGCTGGTGGTGGGTGAGGGTGGGAGTCGCCATGGGGGAAAGATACGGGATACGAGATACGAGATACGAGGTACGAGGGGCCCTCCCGTATCTCGTACCTCGTATCTCGTATCTCGTATCTCGTCCTACCGCACCGCCGGTTCCAGCACCGTCAGCTCGCCGGCGTCGGCGTCGAGTTCCGCCATCACCCCGACGGGCAGGGTCCACTGATCGTCGATATGGCCGAACGGGAAGCCGGCCGCAACGGGAACGCCGAGCGATCCGAGGTGGTGGGCCAGGATCTCGTCGAGACCGAGTGCCCCGCTGTCACCACCTCGTGACATCTCCGTGAAGCGCCCGAGCATCACGCCCGCGAGATTGGTCAGCTTCCCGGCGAGGGCCAGGTGTGCGAGCATCCGGTCCACGCGGTAGACGTCCTCGTGGACATCCTCGAGAAAGAGGATCGCCCCGTCGAGACTGGGGAAGTACGGCGTCCCCACCAGCGCCTGGACGAGGGTGAGATTGCCGCCGACCAGGCGCCCGCGGGCGGTGCCACCGGCCACGGTGATCAGGCGTCCCTCCGTCGGCACCAGGACGTCGGGTGGTGGGGCGGGTCGGCCGAGCCGGCCGGGCGGGCTCACGCTGGTGAGCACCCGGTCGAAGTGCCAGCGCTGGAAGTTCGGCATCGGGGTGCGTGCGATGGGACCGTGGAACGTCACCACTCCCGTACGCTGCCACAGGGCCAGCAGCAGGACCGTGATGTCGGAGAATCCGATCACCGGTCGCGGTGCACGGGCGAAGCCGTCGAAGTCGACCCCGGCGATGATGCGATTCATCCCGTCGCCGCCGCGGATGCACCACACCGCGTCGATGTCGGGATCGGTGAGGGCAGCATTCAGGTCGGCAAGGCGCTCGGCATCACGGCCAGCGAGGTAGCCATAGGCCTTGTCGGTGTTGGGATAGAGTACCGGCTGGTACTCCATCGCGCGGCAGAGATCCATCGCCCGGGTGCGATCGTCGCGTTCCAGCAGCGGACCGGACGGCGCGATCAGGGCGACGCGGGCCCCGGCGTGCAACCGGGGAGGGAGGATCGACTTGGGAAGCATCGGCGCTCCAATTACGATTGAACGTCCGGAACCGGGAGGCGACGAGATGCGTTCGTCCCATTCGACCCAGCTGGCGGCGGCCAAGGCAATCGCCGACGTCAGGGAGATCATGGTGGCGGAGTGGGCCGACTGGCTCACCGCCAGGAACGCCGCCGGCAACCTTCCCCCCGCGCTCGTCGAGCGCGAACTCCAGTTGGTGATCGACGCGCTGATCGAAATGCTAGGGCCATTGCGTCGCGAAGCCAAGCTTGTCTGGTCACAGGTGCTCGAGCACTACGGCCGCACTGGCGCGGCTCGCGGTCTCGCCGCCGGCGAGGTGGTCGAGGAACTCCAGCACCTGCGCACCCTGCTCATCAAGTACATCGGTGCCGGGGTGGCGGCGATGCGTCCGCGCCGTGCGGTCGCCGTCTTCATCCGGCTCAGCAACGTGATCGATGGCGGAATCGCCCAGGCGGTGGTCGGCTACACCGACGCCCTGGTGGCCTCGCTGATGATGACCGATCGCCACCACACACCCCTCACCGAAACCTCGCCGGACGACTTCGCGCGCCAACTCGCCGGGCTCGAGGACGAGCTCGCCACGATCACCACGCGCAGCTGAGGCGCCAGCCAGATCGCCACCCCGCTCGCGGGCCTGCTCTGGGGTCTCCCCTTTGCGGGGCTGCCGCGGCTCGCGGCACGGCACCCGGCCGTGACCGACGTCGCACCAGCCGCGGGGATTCCCGTCAGCGTGATCGTCCCGGCGCGCAACGAGGCCGCCACCATCGAGGCGATGGTCGCCTCGTTGCTCGCCTCGAGCTATGACCACTTCGAGATCCTCGTCGTCGATGATCGCTCGACCGACGACACCGCCGAGCGGGTGCGGGCGATCGCGGCTCGCGACTCGCGGGTGTGTCTGGTGGCGGGCGAGGCGCTGCCCGACGGATGGTTCGGCAAGCCGTGGGCCTGCCACCAGGCCGCCCGCGTCGCCAGCGGCGAGCTGTTGCTCTTCACCGACGCCGACACCACTCATCAACCCGCGCTGCTCGGCCACGCGGTGGGCGCCCTCCGTGCGCACGGCGCCGACCTGTTGACCCTCACCTCGCAGCAACGCTGCCGCTCCTTCTGGGAACGGCTGGTGATGCCGCAGATCTGGCTGCTGCTGGGACTCCGGTATCAACCGGCGAGCATCAACCGCGCCACCCGACCCGACCAGCTGGTGGCCAACGGCCAGTTCATCATGGTGCGGCGCGACGCCTACCGGGCCGCCGGTGGCCATGAGGCGGTGCGCGGCGAGGTGGTCGAGGACCTGGCCCTGGCCCAGCGGTTCTTCCGCCAGGGCCGCACCGTCCGGATGCTGTACGGCGAGGAGCTGCTGTCGACCCGGATGTATCGCAACCTGCGCGAGCTGGTCGAGGGGTGGTCAAAGAACCTCTACGTCGGCTCGATACAGTCGACCGGCGATGTGCAACTGCTGCGGGCGCTGGCCCCGGTCGCGCTACTGGCCGGTTTCACCTGGTGGCTGCTCCCCCCGCTGTTGCTCACGCTCGGCATCGCCACCTCGGCGATGCTGCTGGCGACCGGGCTCTCGCTGGCCTTCTGGGCACTCATCTGCTGGGGCATGCAGATCCCGCCAGTCTACGGCCTGGGCTACCCGCTCGGCGCGGCGACGGCACTCTGGATCGCTGGTCGATCGATCTGGCGCGGCTCCCGACGGATCGAGTGGCGCGGCCGGGTCTATGGTGGCCCCCGGGGATCGCCCTGATCACTCGCGATCGCCCTCCCGTATCAGGTATCCTTCATCCTCATCCCATCTGGAGTCATCGATGCTCGCCCTCGCCCTGCTGCTCGCCGTGCAACCGGCACAGGACACCCTGCACTACACCTTCGAATCGGTGAACAGTCAGGACATCGACGCCACCGCGGCCGGGCAGGGCGTGATGCAGAACAAGATGACGCTCTCCGGCCGGATGCATGTGGTGCTGAGCGACACGACCGGCGGCATGCTCGCCCACGTGGTGATCGACACCACGGAGTTCAAGAGCAGCAACCCCCAGATGGGCATGATCGCGATGAGCGTTCCCTCGGGCACCGCCTTCCACCTCTATGTGGTCGATGGCGAGGTGAAGAGCGGCCTCGAACCGCCGGCCATGGGGCCGGCGATGAATCTCGGAGTCTTCCAGGCGTTGGGGATCGTCGGCAACCTCTTCCCCAAGATGCGCAACGACGTGGCGGTGGGTGACCACTGGACCGACACCACCACCACCGACTCGCTGACCGCCGGCGGCCGGGTGACCAACCAGGGAATCACCGCCTGGCGGGTCGATGACCGCCAGGGCGACCGGGTGAGCTACACCGGCAACCTGACCGGCTCGATCTCGGCCGAGCTGGAGCAGGGCACCATGACCGGCACAACCAGTGGCACCCAGCAGCTGACGCTGACGCCGGGTCAGCCGGTGCACCGGTCGGAGTCGACGATCAACGCCGACATCCAGATGCTGATGGGTCAGGCGGCACTGTCGCTCAAACAGGAGCAACGCATCGTGATCACCCGACAACCCTGACCACCGCGTTGCCGGGTGCCCGCCCGGCGACGGATGTGACCTGCTGACGCCACCCGGCCCGCGAGGCTCGGGTGGTGTCGTCGTCTCCGGAGGTCCTCGCCGCGCACCGCCAGCTGCTCCAGCAGTTGGGCGCCCTCCTCCACTCCATCCCGGCTGCGACCGGGGGCGGGTTGGAATTCGCCCGGCTCGGGCCCCTGCCCTGCTGGAGCGTCGAGAGCCCACCAGCCACTGCGCAGGCCCTTGCCCGCACGCTGGCCCGGCGTGGTCAACTCGGCCTGCTGATCGCCGACGATCCGCCGACCCGGCGACGGACCCTGGTGGTCTCGCTGGCGCCGATCCGACCGGCGATCGTCGACCGCTTCGATCCGACCGCCCTCCCCCTGATCCGGCTCGCCCGTGCTGCCGTGGGAGAGTCGCGGCTCGGCGCGGCGCTGGCCGTGGCGTCGGCACTCGATGTCGATGCCGCCGGTCGTCGCGCCTTCCGCGCCCTGCGCGTGGCGATCGAGACGGTGACCGGGCAGCTCGACGGCCGGATCCGGCAGGAGACGCGACACGCCTGGGTCCTCCTGCAGGTGACCAGGCTCCTCTTCCTCCGCTTCGTCGAATCGGAGGGCTGGCTCGACGGACGACCTGACTTCCTGCGGCACACCATCGACGACTGCCTGGCGGCACGCCGGGATCCGGCCCGCCACCTGTTGCGGCCGCTCTTCTTCGGCATGCTGAACCGACCGATCGCCGACCGGTCGCCACGCGTCAAGGCGTTCGGCCGGGTGCCGTTCCTGAATGGCGGACTCTTCGAGCCCCATCCGATCGAACGAGGTGGTCGGTGGCAGCTCGCCACCGACGGCTGGCTACGGCTGTTCGAACTGGTGGTCGATCGCATCGAGGTCACCCTCGACCAGGGCGATGCGGGTGATCGCGTGAACCCGGAGTTGCTGGGCCGGGTCTTCGAGGGCGTGATGGATCCCGAGGAACGGCGTGATGGTGGCGCGTTCTACACTCCCGCCCCGCTGGTCGATGCACTGGTGCGCGAGGCGTACGCCTGCCACCTCGAGTCGCGACTCACGACGCCGTCATCGTCGCTGACGGCCCGGCTGGAAGATCCGGACCCGGAACTCTTGCGAATGCTCCTCGACATACGGGTGCTCGACCCTGCGGTCGGTTCGGGAGCCTTCCTGGTGGGAGCCCTTCAGGTGGCACGCGGGCCCGGCGGCAACCTCGCCCGCACCCGAGCCCTGGTGACTCGCAACCTCTTCGGGGTCGATCGCAATCCCGCAGCGGTACGAATCACCGAGTTGCGCCTCTGGCTCGAGATCCTCCGGGCGATGCGGGGTCGGCCCCCGAGTCGCGTTGCGCCGTTGCCGAACCTCGATGCCAACGTCCGCGCCGGCGACGCGCTCCTCGACCCCCTGGCTGGATTGCGCCTCCCCCCGGGTGCGCTGCGCTCGCTTGCCAAGGCACGTCGCGAAGCGTGCCAGTGCCACGGGCCGGCCCGGCAGCGCGCGTTGCGTCGGCTCCGATCGGCGGAGTGTGCAGCGATCGCGCTGGCACTCGAGCAGTCCGAGCGTCGACTCGACCGGGCGTTGCGCGAGTTGCTCGACGATGCGGCCTCACCGATGCTCTTCGGCGCGGCCCGGGGCCTCGACCAGCACGGCAGGGAACGGCTCACCATGCTGCGGCGGGCGGTGCGGACGGTCCGCGCCGAGCGACGGCGATTGCAGCGCGACGGGGTGGCGCCGGCGTTCGCACTCGAGTCGGCATTCGGCACGGAACTGGACCGCGGCGGATTCGACCTGGTCGTCGGCAACCCACCATGGGTCCGTGCCGAGCGCCTCCCCGCGACGACACGCGCAGCGCTGGCGAGTCGCTACCGCTGGTGGCGCGGTGGTGGTTCCGGTTGGCGCCACCTGCCGGACCTGTCGGTGGCGTTTCTCGAGCGCGCGATGGAGGTGACGGCACGGGGCGGCACGCTGGCGATGCTGATCCCGAGCAAGCTCGCGACAGCCAGCTACGCCACGACCTGCCGGGGCGCCCTCTCGCACGGCACCACGCTCCACCTCGTGGCCGACCTGAGCACCGACCCACGGGCCGGCTTCGAGGCGACGACCTATCCGATGGCCGTCGTCGCGAGCCGCACTCCCCCCGCCGCGGACCATCGGGTACGGCGCACCCTTGCCAGCCCGAAGCCGGCCACCCCCCAGCGGCTCTGGCGAGATCGTGGCACCTGGTCGCTCGCCCCGGAGTCGGTGCTCACGCTCGCCGCCCGGCTCGGTGCACGACATCCGGCGCTTGCCGCATCATTGGTCCCTGCGCTCGGGGTGAAGACCGGCGCCAACGCGATCTACCTCGATCCACCCAGCACATTGCGTCGGTGGACCCGTCCCGTGGTCCGTGGTCGCGATATCGCTGGCGAGGCCGGGCCATCGCATCGGCTCCTCTGGCCCGCCGATCCGCGCGGTGAGCCGATGCCGGTCCTGCCCCCCGCGCTCGAGGCCTTTCTCGCCCCCCACCGGGCCGCGCTCGAACGGAGACGAGACCTGACCACGGGTCCGTGGTGGCGCCTCTTTCGCACCACGACCGCCACCGCGCGGTGGAGGGTGATCTGGGCCGACATCGCCCGTGAGCTTCGGGTGATTCCCCTCGAGTCGCCGGAGCCGGTGCCACTCAACAGCTGCTACGTGATCGCGACCACGACCCGCGAGGAGATGCTGGCACTCGCCGCCTGGCTCAACAGCGCCCCCATTCGCACCCTGGCATCCCTCGAGGCCGAACCTGCGGCCGGTGGTTTTCGCCGTTTCGGCGCGCGGGTCGTCGGCACCGTGCCGCTCCCCGAAGGCGCCCTGCTCGACGAGGTGCTCATCCGGGCCGCCGGAGCGCCGGGTCACCGCGAGACGGTGGACCGCTGCGTCGCGGCGTGGCTCGAACTCGATCACGCCGACCTGACGGCAATCAGTGCAGTCGGCGCGACTGGTCGCTGAGGCGCTGCGGGTGGTGCCCGACCCGGTGATCACGGCACTGCCAGCGGTGCGCCGTGTTGCATCGGCGATGGTGAGCACGCTTCGCGAGGCAGCCATCGCCCCGGCTCGTCATGGTGGTCCACCACCCGCATTTCTTCGTCCCGAACAGATCGATCCATGGCGACGGGCGATGGCGGCACTCGATGGATGGGACGGCGCCCTGCTCGCGGAACCGGTCGGCTGCGGCAAGACCTGGATTGCCCTCGCGGTGATCGCGGCGCGCACCGGCGGAGCCACCGTGATCGGTCCGGCCGCCCTGTCGGCGCAATGGCGACTCGCCGCCACGCGTGCGGCAGTGTCGATCAGCTACCACTCGCTGGAGCGACTCAGCCGGGGGCGGCTTCCGCCCGGAGCACGGCTGGTGGTGATCGATGAAGCGCACCGCCTCAGGCATCCGGAGACCCACCGGGTGCGCACCCTCGCACCGTGGCTGGTCGGCCGTGAGGTGCTGCTGCTGACCGCGACGCCGATGGTCAATCGCCGCCGCGACCTGCTCAACCTGCTCGCCCTGCTGGTTCCCGACGACGCCCTGGCGCTCGATGGCGTGTCGTCGCTGCGCGATCTGGCGGGAGCGCGCCGGCCTCCGGATGCCCTGCGGCGCCTGGTGATACGCACGGCGCGGCCACGGCACGGGTCGTCGCGGGAGGAGACCATCCTGCCAGTGAGTTCCATCGAACGGGCTCGGTGTGCCCGAATTGTCAGCCAGGTGCATCAACTCGTCCTGAGTGGTGACCCCGGTGTGCGGGCGCTGCTGCGCATGGTGCTGCTCGACGCCGGAGCGTCGAGCGATGCGGCCTGGCATGCGGCGCTTCGTCGATACCGCGACCTGTTGCTGCACTCCCGCGAGGCGGGCGGCGCGTCGCGGTCGGCACTGCGCCACTTCGTCGGCGACGCCCTGGAGCAGCTGGTGTTGTGGCCGATGATGGGAGCGATCGATCGAACCGCCTGTCCGCCGCCGGAGGATCTGGCTGGCGTGCTCGCCGCACTCGACGTCCCGCCCTCCGATGCCGCCTGGATCGATCCGCTCGCACGACAGATCCGCGACGGCGTGGCGACCATTTGCTTCTGTCGCCATCGCGCCACGGCCGACGCGCTCCGCCGTCGGCTCGGCGCCGGCACGGCCTGGGTCACTGGCGATGGTGCCGGCATCGGCAACCATCGCATCGCCCGCGAGGCTCTCCTGGCGGTCTTCGGGCCGAACCGCCGTCAGTGGCCCCATCCAATTCCCCCACCCACGGTACTGGTGGCGACCGAAGTCCTCGCCGAAGGTCATCGACCTGCAGGGGGCGAGCCGGGTGGTGCACGTCGACCAGCCATGGCATGCAATGCGACTGGAGCAGCGCACCGGTCGGGTCGACCGGCTGGGACAGGTGGCGTCGCGCGTGGAGGTGCTGCATCGCCGTCCAGCGAGCCCGATCGAGCGAGAGCTTGCGCTGTCACGCCGGATTCGCCGGAAGCGAACGGTCAGTCGCGCCTGGCTCGAGCGCCTGGAACGGCCAGCCGGACCGCACGACCCGCCGACGCCGGCGCTGTGGCTCGCGGTGATTGCCGACTCACGGAGGCGCCTGCCCGAGGTGGTGGTGGCCCTCGATGATGGTCGACGGAGCGGTGGTCAGTGCTTCGCGATTCGGGCCGACACGGTCCTGCCCCGGCCGGTGGGTCCGCTCGACGCAGCACCGGAACGGCTACGCCCACCGACCTGCGCCGAGCGGGAACTCGCCACCAGGCTGGCCGCCGCCGCACTGCGGCAGGCGATCGGGCATTCGTCATCGCGTCCCGCTGGTCGGCACCAACTGATCGCGCGGCTGCTGGAGCTGGCGCGTCCCGCCCTGCGCCGACGCGATCGCCAGACCCTCTCCCGACTCGACGCCTGGCTCAGCGTCGCCACCCGACCTGGCACGCTCGGCACCGAAATGATGCTCCGGCAGCTGCCCGGCCTCGACGAACCGACCCTCTTGGCGATGCGACCACCGATGGTCGGCCGCCGAAGCGTGCCGAGTCTTCGCTGGGCCGTGGTGGTCCTCGCCCGCCAGGAACCGACCCCGCTACCTTGACGGATGCCCGCACCCCGCATCGTCCTGTTCGACCTCGACGGTACCCTGATCGACTCGATCGACCTGATCGTCGACAGCTACCAGTACGCCTTCCGGACCCATGGCCTGACGCCACTCTCCCGCGAGGAGATCGTCGATGGCATCGGCACGCCACTGGTGGCGGTCTTCAAGCGGTTCACCGACGACCCGACGGTGATCGACCAGTGGATCGCCACCTACCGCGAGTTCAACCTCGCCAATCACGACACGATGGTGCGCGCCTTTCCGGGAGCGGTGGAGATGGTGCGCTCGATTCGGGGTGCCGGACGGCGGCTCGGGCTGGTCACCAGCAAGAACGTCTCGGGCGCCAATCGCGGCCTGGCGCTGGTGGGCCTCGACGGCGTGATGGAGGTGATCGTCGGCTCCGACACCGTGACTCGGCACAAGCCCGACCCCGAGCCGGTGGTGCGCGCGCTGGAGCAGCTCGGGGCGACGCCCGACGAGGCCGTCTTCATCGGCGACTCGCACCACGACGTCGAGTCGGGTCGTGCCGCCGGGGTGCGGACGATCGCGGTCTGCTGGGGCCCGGTGAGCCGCGATCGCCTCCGTGCGGCCGGCGCCGACCTGCTCTGCACCACCCCAGCCGAGGTGCTCGCCGACCTGGAGCTGTGAGGGGCCGGGGGTCCTACGCCGCCGTGTCAGCCGTCGGCCCGTAGATGTTGGGGAGCGGCACGTCGCGCAACCTGAGGTAGACGCTCAACTGGCCGCGGTGGTGGATCACGTGGTTGAAGCAGAACGATCGGAGCACCGCGATCCGCGGCATCTCGAGGACCGTCGCGCCATCATGGCGGAGCGTCCAGGACGCCATCATCGCCGGGTCGGAGCAGGCCGCCAGTTGCTCCCGGGCGAGCGCCCGATCGCGATCGAACCGTTCCAGCAGTGCAGTGGTGCCCCCGAAGGCAAGCTCCGGCATCTCGTCGCGCACGAGGTCGAGTGCGTCGCGGGTGACTGTCATCGACACCCAGATGGAGCTGAGGGCGTAGATGTGCGTCGCGAGGTGTCCCAGGGTCATCGATCGGGAATGCGGCTGCCACTCGGAGTCAGCCTCAGGCACCAGGGCCAGGAGCGAGCGCGTGGTGGCCATCTCGTGGTCGTATTCGGGCAACAATGACTCTGCGATTGTCATCGGGACTCCAGTAGCAGGATGATGGGTCTGTCGCCTCAGTCGGCGGTGGCGGTGCTTCCCTGCAGCGCCCGGAGCCGTCGCGCCAGCGTGTCGCGTGCCGGGCCGTTGGTGACGGCCACGAAGATCGTGTCGTCGCCCGCGATGGTGCCGACGATCTCCGGCCAGGCCAGGAGATCGAGCGCGTTGCCGGCCCGCTGGGCCTCCCCGGGCGGGGTGTGCAGCACGATCAATGCATCACCGGCAGTGTCGACCGTGAGCACCGACTCGGCGAGCCGCCGCTCATTCGGATCGGCGATCTCGACCAGGTGGGCCGACGTGGGCCGGGTGTAGATCCCGTCGACCTTGACCAGGCCGAGATGCGAGATGTCGCGACTTACCGACGACTGGGTGACCTCCCAGCCCTCCTGCGCGAGCGCCTCGGCCAGTTCGTCCTGGGTCCGGATCGGCCGGGTGGTGACCATCTCGAGGATCTTGAGCTGACGCTTCTTGCGGTCGAGGCTCATCGTGCCCTCCCGCTGGCGAGTCGGGCCATCGCCGTGTCGAAGCGGCGGCGGCGGGTCGCGTTCCAGCGCCGGGCCGCGGTGCACCGCCGGCGCAGCTCGGTGAGCGGCAGGTTGCCGAGCCCGCCGGTACCGCGGCGCGCCTCCAGCAGCTCTCGGGTGGACGGCTCGGGCACCCGTTCCCCCGCCTTCACCGCCGCCGCCACCTCGCGATACGCGCGCCGGAACGGTTCACCCCCGCGCACCCGGCGCATCGCCTCGTCGGTGGCGAAGAGTTCGTTGCGGAGTGCCGCGCGGGCCCGCGCGGCATCGACACCGAGGCGGGGGATCGCCGCCGCAAGCATCGTCAACATCTCGCCGAGCCGGTCGGTGCCGCGGAGCACCGGCGCCTTGAGAAGCTGGAAGTCGCGGTGATAGCCACCCGGGAGCCCGGCCTTGAGCTGGAGCACGGTGACCAGGTCGCCGGAGAGCGCCGCGGCGCGCGCGCGGGTGAGTTCGAAGAGATCGGGATTGCGCTTCTGGGGCATGATGCTCGACCCGGTCGACAACTCCTCCGGCAGCACCAGCCACCCGAACTCGTCGCCCGACCAGAGCGTGACGTCGCTCGAGAGCCGCGCCAGCGGATGGGCAGCGTCGACGCACCAGGCCAGCATCGCCGCCTCGAGCTGGCCACGGGCGTTCTGCACCGAGGTCACCGTGAGGTCGAGTCCCGCGAAGCCGAGCGCCCGCGCCGCGGCTTCGCGGTCGAGTGGCAATGGGGCGCCGTAGCCGGCGGCGCTGCCCAGCGGCGAGCGATCGAGCCGCGGCCAGACCCCGACGATCCCCTCTGCGGTGTCGAGGAGTTGTTCGGCATAGCCCGCGGCCCAGGCACCGGCCGACGACGGCATCGCCACCCGCTGGTGGGTGTAGCCGGGCCAGAGCACCCGGCGATGCCGGCGGGCGAAGTCGAGCAGCGTGGCCGAGACCTCGAGCATCCCGGCCTGCAGGGTGAGCGCCGCATCCTTGAGGAAGAGCCGCAGGTCGAGGGTCACCTGATCGTTGCGCGACCGGCCGGCATGGATCCGCTCGCCGACCTCGCCGTGGTGCCGGGTGAGCCAGAACTCGACCGCGCTGTGGCCATCCTCATGGGTCGGGTCGATCCGGAGCGAGCCGTCGTCGACCGCCTGGAGCGCGGCCCGGAGCGCGCGACGCATGCTCGCGTGCGCACGGTTGCTGATGATCCCGCCTCCGTGGAGTGCCTCGAGGTGCCCCAGCGAGCCGAGCACGTCCCAGCGGAGCAGCCGAGTGTCGATCGCACGGTCGTCGCCCACGGTGTAGGCCAGCATCATCGCATCGGGGGTCATCCCCGGCGACCAGAGCGTTTCGCGACGGGTCATGAGAGGTACTCCTCGGCGATCCGGACATAGAGGGCGCGGGCGGCACTCACCTCGGGGAGGTCGACCGACTCGTCGGGGGTGTGCGACCGGCGCGACGTGCCGGGACCGACCTTGATCGCGTCGAGGTGGCGCAGGTAGCACCAGTCGCTGCAGGTCGGCGAACCGTAGGTGACAGCATCGGGTGCGGCGCGGCGGGCGGCCTCGAGCAGCCGCGACCCCGCCGGTGTCTCGCTCGGCACCAGTCGCTTCGAGGTCACCACGACCTCACAGGCGAGCCGCTCGGCCAGCACCACCTCGAGTTCGTCGTGCGTCCACGCAGGGGTCGAGCGAATATCGAGCACCGCCCGTGCGACCGGCGGCGTCACGTTCCGTGACACGCCGCCGCCGAGCATCGTGGGCGTGACCGTGGTCACACCCAGCACCGGATGCACCCGCTCAGCCACGATGCCGTCGAGGCGCACCAGGTCGCCGGCCAGCACCGCGATCGCGTTGGTGAAGCTCCCGTCGCCAGCATAGCCGGCGTGGCGCTGGTCGCCGTGCGCCACCAGGTCGACCATCATCAGGCCGCGTTGTGCGATGGCGAACTGCAGGTTGGTCGGTTCCCCGACCAGGGCGGCGTCGAGGTGGCCAGTTCGCCCGATCGCGTCGGGCATCGTGGCGTGGCGGGTCTCCTCGCCGTAGGTGAAGAGTCCCAGCACTCGGCCACGCAACGTCCGCCCGGCAAGGTCACCAAGCGCGGACAGCATCGCCGCGACCGACGCCTTGGCATCGCCGGAGCCGCGGCCGTAGAGCCGGTCCCCCTCGATCACGGGGGTGAACGGATCGCGGCTCCATCCCTCGCCCGGCGGGACGACATCGAGATGGGTGGCGAGGGCCAGCGTCGGGCCGGCGGCCTCGTCGCCCACCGCAACCCGGACGCTGGTCTCGTCGCGCACCACGTCGAGCCCCAGTCGTCGGGCGGTCGCCTCGACGAACTCGGCGGCGGCCGTCTCCTCGCCGCTCAGCGACGGGATGGCGACGAGATCGCGCAGCAGCGCGACGTCAGTCGGCCAGGTCGACGCCGAGATAGGTCGCCTTCTCCTTCCGGCCAACGATCATGGTGCCGCACCCGGCGCCGGTGAACACCTCGAGCAGCAGTGCGTCGGGGGCGCGGCCGTCGATGATGTGGGTTCGCTCCACCCCGCCGGTCGCCGCGCGGATGCAGGCCTCGACCTTGGGGCGCATCCCGCCGGCAAGCGCGCCACTCTGGATCAGCTCGGCGAGGTCGTCGGGATCGGCGAAGGCCACCAGGGTGCTGGGGTCGTTGCGGTCGCGGAGCACCCCCGCGGCACCGGTGAGGAAGATCAGCTTCTGTGCCTTGAGCGCCGTTGCCAGCGTCTCGGCCACGGTGTCGGCGTTGACATTGAAGACCGCGCCCTCGGCGTCGCCGGCCAGCGACGAGACCACCGGCACGAAGCGGGCGTCGAGCAGGGTGGTGAGCACCCGCGGATCGGCACGATCGATGTCGCCCACGTTGCCGTAGTCGACCATCCGCTCCGACCCGCCGTCGTCGACCACCCGAACCGGCGGCCGGCGGTGGGCCGTGATCAGTTCGCCGTCGACACCCGAGAGGCCGACCGCCTGCACACCGTGATGCCGGAGCGCCGACACCAGGTCGGTGTTGAGCAGGCCGCGGTAGACCATCTTCACCACGTCGAGCGCCTCGTCGTCGGTGACCCGGCGACCGCCGATCATCTCCGGTTCGCGCCCGAGGCGGCGCGACAGCGAGCTGGCCTGCGGACCGCCGCCGTGGACCACCACCAGGCGGATCGACAACGAGGCCAGCAGCGCGACCTGCCCCGCCACCTGGTCGAGGATGTGGCGGTCGGAGAGCACGTCGCCGCCGAGCTTGACCACGAACACATGGTCGCGATAGGCCCGGACGTAGCGCAGGGCGCCCTTGAGGCCGGTGATGCCCTTGCTGGAATCAATGGTCATGCTGGCTCCGAAAGCTGCTGGCGCGCCGCTCGCGGCGCGCGTGGTTCGGTTCGAGGTGGACGCGGTGGTCGCAAGAGTCCGCCGCGCCGCAAGCGGCGCGGCAGCGGTCTCAGGTCAGGTTCCCAATCAGTTCGAGCAGCAACGCCCGCTGCGCATGCAGCCTGTTCTCGGCCTGGTCGATCACGGCGCTCTGCGGCCCGTCGAGCACCGCCCCGTCGATCTCGACGTTGCGGCGGACCGGCAGGCAGTGCATCGCGATTCCCGCCCCGCCCGCAGTGGTCGCCATCCGGTCGGCGGTGAGGCGCCAATCGCGCTTGCCGTCGCGGAGTGAGCGCTCCTCGTCGGGATGACCGAAGTGCGCCAACGCCCCCCAGGCCTTGGGGTAGACCACGTGCGCGCCTGCGATCGCGCCGTCCACGTCGTCGGTCACCTTCAGCGATCCGCCGCGCGACGTGGCCAGCCGATCAATCGCGGCGTAGTCGTCGGGGTCGAGGTCGTAGCCCTCGGGTCGGGCGACCACCACCTCCATCCCGAGGTGCGCCGCGGCGATTGCCGCTGATGCCGGCACCGCCGTGGGGAGCGCCTTGGGATGCCAGGCCCACTGCAGCACGAAGCGCTTGCCGACGGTCTCACCCAGGCGCTCGCGGATGGTGAGCGCGTCGGCCAGCCCCTGGCAGGGGTGACGCCGCGACGACTCCAGGTTGATCACCGGCACCGTGGCATAGCGGGCGAAGTTCCGGATCACCCGATCCTCGCGCTCGACTGTCCAGTCGGTTCCCTTGGGGAAGACCCGCACCGCGAGCGCCTGGGCGTAACGCGAGAGCACCCGCGCCGCCTCGATGATGTGCTCGACCGTGGTGCCATCCATCACGGTGTCGAGCTCGGTCTCCAGCGACCAGCTCCCCTTCCCCGGCTCGAGGCAGAGGGCGTGACCGCCGTGGAGAAACATCGCCGTCTCCATCGACGACCGGGTGCGGAGCGAGGGATCCATGAAGACCATCGCCAGGACCCGCTTCTCGAGGCCACCGTCGATCTCGCCGCGCTTGACTCGCGCCGCGAGGTCGAGCAACGCATCGACCTGGTCGGCGGGCCACTCGGTCATGCAGATCCAGTCGCGGGGCCGGGTCACGCCAGCACCTCCCGGATCGCGGTGAGGAGCAACTCGGCCTCGTCGGCGCTGAAGGAGAGCGGCGGCAGCAACCGCAGCGTGTTGGGATCGGTACTGGTGCCGGTCAGCACCCGCCGCGCGAAGAGCGCCTGCTGCACCTCCCGCGCGGGTCGGTCGAGCTCGAGCCCGATCAGGAAGCCGCGGCCATGCACCTGCTGCACGGCCGGCAGGCCGGCGCACTGGCAGGCCAGCTCGCCGCCCACGGTGCGGGTGTTCTCGAGCAGCCCCTCCCGATCGATCACCTCGAGATTGGCGAGCGCCGCGGCACAGGGGACCGGACCGCCACCGAAGGTCGAGCCGAGGTCGCCGACCTTGATGTCATCGACCAGCGAGTCGCGGGTGAGTACGGCACCGATCGGCAGCCCGGCGGCCAATCCCTTGGCCATCGACGAGGGCATCGGGGACCACGCCGAACAGCTCCGCCGCAGTGAAGCGCCCGGTGCGACCAGTGCCGCATTGCACCTCGTCGAAGAGCAGCATCGCACCACGCTCGTCGCACAACCGTCGCGCCGCCTGCAGGAACTCGGGCGTGCAGGTGCGGGCGCCGTTGAATCCCTGCACCGGCTCGACCAGCACCGCGGCGATCGTGTCGTCGATCGCGGCGTCGAGTGCCGCGATGTCGTTGAGCGGCACCTTGCGCGACAGCGGCACGCCGGCTCGCCGCGCCCCTGCCTCGTACTTCTCGCCGTCGGTACAGGCCAGCGTGGCCGCCGTGCGACCGTGCCAGCCGCCGCGGAGCGAGACCACACCCTGGCGACCAGTCTTCCGGCGCGCCAGCATCAGCTGGTTTTCGTTGGCCTCCGCGCCGGAATTGCAGAAGAACACCTTCGCCAGCGGCGCGGGGGCGCGCTCGATCAGCGCCGACGCCAGCCGCTCGCGGTTGACGTGGGGCACCACGGTGGAGTAGAAGAGCAGCGTCGCCGCCTGGTCGGCGATCGCCCGCACCACATCGGGATGGGAGTGGCCACAGGTCGCCACCGCGTGACCGCCGTAGGCATCGAGCCACTCGTGGCCCTGGTCGTCGACCAGCCATGAGCCGTGGCCGCTGGCAGCCCGGAGCGGAAAGGTGGCGTAGACGGGCAGCAGCGCGGAGCTGTCGTGGGTCAGCACGGCATCGGTCCCGGGGCGAGGAGTCCGGCGCGCTCATCGAGGCCGAGCGCCAGGTTCATCGCCTGGATCGCCTGGCCGCCCGCGCCCTTGATGAGGTTGTCGATCACGCACATCACCTGCACCTCCCGTCCGTCGTCCGACGCGGCGGCGTGCAGCATCGCCAGGTTCGACCCCACCACGTGCACCAGCTGGGGCGGCGCGTCGGTGATCCGCACGAACGGTCGCTCGGCGAATCGCGCCCGCACCAGGTCGGTGAGGCCCTCGACCGGCTCGGTGAGGGTGGCGTGGAGCGTGGCGTGGATGCCCCGCACGAACGGCCCCGAGTGGGCCATCAATCGGGCGGTGGCAGTGTCGTCGCCACGCCAGGTGCGCCACTGCTCCAGGATTTCGCCCTCGTGGCGGTGACCCATCACCGAGTAGGCGAAAAGGTTGTTGGCGCGGGCCGGATGATGGGTGGTCGGCCGCGGCGCCTGCCCCGCCCCGCTCGACCCGGTCACCGCAAAGATCGTCGGCGGCGTCGCCAGCGGCAGCTCGGCAATGGCATGGAGGGCCAGCTGGGCGGCCGTGGCAAAGCAGCCCGGCGCGGCGATCGCGGTCGCGTCGCGGAGCGACTCACCCACCACATCGGCCAGGCCGTAGCGGAAGCGGTGCACCAGCGCCGGTGCCGGGTGGGCGCCGTAGTAGCGCTCGTGCAGCCGGCCATCGTGGATCCGGAAGTCGGCGGCGAGGTCGACCACCATCGCGGGGCCGGCGTCGAACACGTCGCCCATCACCCGTCCCGATTCACCGTGCTCGAGCGCCAGAAACACCACGTCGCGACCCCGCGCCGCATCGGCGGGATCGTCGCCGCTGAACCGCGCCTCGGTGAGCAGCGCCAGCGACGGGTGGACCGTGCCGATCGGCTTGCCGGCCTGCGAGCGCGAGGTGGTCGACACCTCGTGCACCTCGGGATGCTGCAGCAGCAACCGCAACAGCTCACCACCCACGTAGCCGGCGCCGCCGATCACCGCGACCTTCACGCCGGCACGCCCCGGCGTGCCTGCCACGCCGCCAGCGACTCGGCGACCCGCGCCAGCAGTCCGGCCGCATCGCGGCGGGCATTGTGGGCCGGGATCCCCAGCGTGGCGGTGATGTAGTCGGCCCCGACGGCGTTGTCGGTCGCCGGACCGGTGAACACGGTGATCGGCAGCTTGAACTCGTTGCGCATCAGCTCGAGCGAGCCCCAGCAGCCAACCGGATCGGGGGCCGCCATCACCCACGCCGCACCGAGCGCGGTGAGGTCCGGAGCCCGCAGGATATCCTGCACGCCGTACTCGCCGAGGATCCCGTCGCCCAGCTCGGCGACGATCACGTCGGGCCGGGCGCCGAGCGGCTCGGTCAGGGTGTTGAGGAGACCGCGTGCCACCGGCACCGTCATCCCGGCGCGAGTGCTCGCCGCCCCGACGTCGTTGAAGGTGAGCGCCGCCACGGCGCCGGCATCGCGCATCGACAGGGCGTCGCGCATCAACGACACCCCGGTGAGCTTGACGGCCGCCACCCGCAACCCGCTGCGCATCAGACCGCGCACCAGTTCGGTCGCGGCCACCGTCTTGCCCGAGTTCATGCACGTGCCGGCCACGAACACCACCGGTGCGTCACAGAGGAGGGTCTCGGCCGGGGCGATGGCATGATCGCGGATGTGGGCCGGCCGCCCGATCCGGTCGCCCAGCTCGGGAAACGCCAGCACCGCGCCGAGCACCTCCGCCCGGAATGGTGGACCGATGTCGGGATTCTCCGAGGTGCAGCGGCCCAGGATCCCGCCGAGGTTGAGCACGTCGATGGTGTCGCCGACGCTGATCGTCTTGGGCACCTCGCCGGCGTAGCCGCGCAGCGCACGCCGCGCGCCGAGGGTGCCGGCCATCACGTCGCCCGCCCGGAGCTGTACCATCCGGCCGCTCGGGTCCTCGATCGTGTTGTAGGTCGCCTTGTCAGCGAGGATCCGCACTGCGAGCACGTAGCCCTCGGCGGCGGTGACCTGGTCGCCGATGATCACGTCGTCGGTGAGTGCCGCGTTGCGGGTCGACGAGGCAATCCGGTCGAGCTTGATGCGCGTGGTGACCACCACTCAGTCCTTTCCGTCGCCATGGCCGCCGGCGTCGGCGCGCTCGGCCGCGCGCATCGCCAGCAGCTCGGGAATCGCACCGACCCGCGCGAATGCCTTCGACTCGTCGCCGGTCCAGAGCCGGTTCTCCTCGCCATAGGTCGCCACGGCCGGATCCATCATCGACCAAGGCGAGGTGGCCCCGGTCACCATGAAGCGGCCCGGCGCCAGCCGGACCCGCGTGTCGCCGCTCACACGCTGCTGCGATGATGCGACCATCGCCTCGATGTCGCGAAGGGCGGGATCGAAGTAGTGCCCCTCGTGCAGCCGGTCGCCATAGAACCGCCCCAGCTGGTCCTTCCAGAATGACTGCCACTTGGTGAGCACCAGCTTCTCGAGTTCGCGGTGCGCGGCGATCAGGATCAGCGCCGCCCCGGCCTCGAAGCCGATCCGCCCCTTGATGCCGAGGGCCGTCTCGCCCACGTGAATGCCGTGGCCGATGCCGTAGGCGGCGGCGCGCTCGGCGAGCGTGTCGACGAGTTCGTGACCAGCCATCGGGGCGCCGTCGAGTGCCACCGGTACGCCGTGCTCCCAGTGAACGACCACGTCGGCCGGGGCCGGGGCATCCGCCGGCGGATCGCGCAACTCGGCCGGCGGCTCGGCCCACGTGTCGTGGGTCCAGCCGCCGCCCCAGGTGGTGCCCCAGAGGCCGCGGTTGATCGAATACGAGCCGGCCCTGGCCGGCACCGGCAGGCCGCGCGCCTCGAGATAGGCGATCGTCTGCTCGCGGGAGAGCGACTCCTCCCGGATCGGGGTGATCACCTCGAGGTCGGGCGCCAGCACCCGGAGCGCGATGTCGAAGCGGATCTGGTCGTTGCCAGCGCCGGTCGAGCCGTGAGCCACCGCATCGGCCTCCACCTGCCGAGCCACCTCGATCACCGAGATCGCCTGCTGGGTCCGCTCGGCCGCGACCGAGAGGGGATAGACCTCGCCACGGAGGGCATTGGCCTGGATCAGCACCCTCACGAAGCGGTCGAAGACCTCCGAGCGGGCATCGATCTCGTGATGGCCGGCCGCGCCGACCGCCATCGCCTGGTCGAGGATCCCGGCCCGCTGCTCGGGCGAGGCCCCGCCGGTGTTGACGAAGACGGTATGGACGAGGAACCCCCGCTCAGCGAGCCGGGGGACGCAGTAGGAGGTGTCGAGCCCGCCAGAGAAGGCGAGGGCAACTGTCTTTTGCATAGTGCATAAATATGCATCGAGGTGGGGAGGCGCAAGGGGGCGGGGAGAACGGAGGACGGAACGACGGAGGACGGAGGGATCGCCCCCTCCGTCCTCCGTCCGCGACTACTTGGCGTCGACGACCGCCGCCACCGTATCGCTGGTCGTCAGCGTCTTGATGGCACCGAGCGCCACCTGCCGGAGCCGCTCGCGCTGCTCGGGGCGGTCGTAGTGGCTCACTGCCGCACTGCAGTAGGCCGGGTCGACCTGGCAGAGGCCGGTCAGCGCGCCGACCGGCGGCGAAGCCACCAGCATGCCGTTGCCGCTCGAGCCGTCGAAGAGCGCGTCGGCGAAGTGGACGGTCAGCACCCGCCCGTCCCGCTCGTAGCTCCAGCTCTCGAGCCCGATCCCGCCGGTGTAGGTGATCGAGGCCGGCTCGCCCTGGCGCAGGTAGATCACCCCTCGGTCGTCGAGTTCGCCCTGGGAGGGGACATAGTCACGCAGCTGGGAATTGATCCCGACCACCGCCGCATCGGCACCGGCGTCGGCACCACTGGAGACCCGCATCACCGGCGCCTTGCCGTGCTTGGGATGGATCCGGTAGCGGTGCATCGCCATGTCGAGCCGTCGCACGTGGGCCACCAGTCGCTCGCCCGGCGCCAGGCCATCGCGGGCATCGCGCTCGGCCCAGAAACTCCGCAGCAGCTCCGGTCGCTCGGCCGGTGAGGCCTTCGACCAGGCCGCCAGCTCGGCCGGGGTGGCGATCCAGGCCATGTCGCGCCCGAACAGCGCCCAGTCGGCCACCCCGCTGGCATGGTCGGCCGCCCGCAGGTATGCGGCGAGCCCTGCGGCGGCCTCGCCCCGTCGCAACTGGGTGCGAGCCCGGGCAAAGAGCGCGGCGGCGGTGGTATCGATCGCCACGGCGGTCGGGGGGACGAGGGCAACCGTGGCAGGGCCGGTCAGCAGGACGGTGGCGCCAAAGGCAAGAACGACGGACATGGGAGCAACCCCGAATGAGGACGGCGACATTCGGTGCAATCCCGGTACCGCGTCTCGGCGATGACGAAGCGCTTGCCGCACAAGGAGATACGATCGCGGCTCCCATGGTGGGGAGCCGCCGGTGTCCCCTCAATTGGACAGGTCGTCCCGGTTCAGGGCTTGCCCTGCAGCGAGAGCCCGTACTGCAGATGGATCGCGTAGTTGATCAGCTTGCCGCGACCCTCCGCGATCGAGACACTGAGCGGCGTGATAGTGGCCTTGATCGCGAAGCTGCCATAGGTGTGGGGGAAGAGCTTGAGCCGGCGTGCCACGGTTCCCAGCACGGTGAATCCGTCGAGCTCATAGGCGGAGTCGAAGATCCCGTGCGCCTTGCTGAGCGACTTGCCCCGCACCGTACTCACCGGCACCGCGAAGACCGGTCCCGCTCCGACCCCGAGCTCCCAGCCATCGACTCGCCAATGCCGCTCGGCCAGCAGGTTGTTGATCCCATTGGTGATCCGGAAGCGGAGCACCTCCGGCTCGGGCGGATTGTCGAGGTAGAGCTTGTGGTGCATGTACTCGAATGCCCAAGCGCTGTTGCCAGACCACTTGGCGATCCGCATCGAGTAGTACCAGGTCGGTCGCCAGGGCCGGGTCGACCAATCGGCATCGACATGGATGTCGGGCTGGCCCTCCTGCGAGAGGGTCAGCCTCGAGTTGAGGGAGAAGGCGTTGCCGAACCACCCCTCGAGGCGCCACTGGGCGGCGAGCGGGGAGCCCGAACCCGCGAGGACGACGAGGGCAAGGGCGGCGGCAAGGTGCCGGAGGGACCCCAGCAGGGTCCGGCGGGTTTCACAGGGCAAGGAGCACTCCGAAGGCATTGGCGGCCGGCAATGTAAGCTGACCACCCGGACTATATCCTTGGATGGCGCTCCCGCGGGAAGCGGCACCGGGCGTGGCGCCGCGCCCGAAGCGGCCCCGAAACCGGTGCCAGCGAGGGCCCGAGCGGCAAGCCCGGCGCCGCCCCGGTCTTGCGCCGGTTCAACCCAAGTGTTTCTGTTCTCGAACGTATTGTGGCAGGAGCACTTACGGCGATTCGGCCCAGCGGGCGTCGGCCGTCGCCCGACAGGTCCGATCGATCACCACCAGGGAGGCAGGATGCGTTCGAGATGGTTCGTAGTGGTCGCCGCGTTATTTGCAACAGCCCCGTTGGCGGCGCAGCAGAAGGGGACTGTCGAGATTGGCGGCTTTGGCCGCTACACCGGCTACCCTGACTCATACAAGGTCGAAGGGCCCGACGACAACCGGCTCGGCGCCGGCGGCCGGCTCGGATACTTCCTCTCCGACCACCTGGCGCTTGAGCTCGATGCCTCGTGGAATCCGACCGACCTCGAGGCGAATCAGCCCAACATCCCGTCGACTACCGGTGCCAAGTCGCGCCCGCTGATGTACAACCCGTGGAACCTCCGCGGCGTGTACAACTTCGGCAGTGGCTCGGTCCGGCCAATGCTCGGCGTCGGCGCCGACTACACCCGACTCACCAAGGGAATCGAGAAGAACTCCTTCGGGGTTGGTGCGATCGCCGGCCTGCGTCTCAACCCGATCAGTTGGGCGTCGCTCCGCATCGAGGGCACCGCCGACTGGCTGCCGAGCGGCTTCAACGACGAGAGCAATCTCTATCTCGGCGCCCAGGCCGGGCTGTCAGTCCTGCTCGGCGGTGGCTGCGACCACTCGACCGACATGATCGGCATTCGTCCGACGTCGGCCACGCTCGAGCCGGGACAGTCGCAGGCCTTCATGGCCGACGCGACGTACTGCGGCAAGCCGGATGCGGTGGTCTACCGCCTCACCGGCCCGGGCACGATCGACTCGATGACCGGTCGCTACACCGCCACCACCACGGGCACGGCCCAGGTGACGGCCTACAGCATGAAGGGCAAGCTGATGTCGTCGGCGACCGTGACGGTGCGTGCTCCTGCGCCGCCGCCGCCTCCGCCGCCGCCGCCGCCCCCGCCGCCGCCGCCGCCGCCGGCACGGCCGGTCTACCAGTTCGAGATGCAGATGGTGCACTTCCGGTTCGATCACTCGGACCTGACGAAGGGCGCGATGGACACGCTCAACGCGGTCGCCAGCACGCTCAAGGCGAATCCGCAGGTGAACGTCGACGTCATCGGCCACACCGACTGGATCAGCACCAACGCCTACAACATGAAGCTGTCGCAGGCGCGTGCCGAGACCACCCGCAAGTACCTCATCTCGCAGGGCGTTGCCGCTGATCGGATCACGATCAAGTGGCGCGGCGAAGAGGAGCCGATCGCGGACAACAAGACCGCGGCCGGGCGGGCGATGAACCGCCGGGCGGAGATCAAGCAGAACAACTGATCTTCCCCGCAACACATGAAGCCCCCGGATGCCGATGGCATCCGGGGGCTTTGTGCGTGGGGGAACAGAGAGCGAAGAACGGAGAACGGAGAACGGAGAAGGTACGTGGCTCTCCGTTCTCTGTTCTCCGTTCTCTGTCTTCAGTCCACCGCCGCCGCCTCCCGGTCGCCGATGTACTCACGCCGGTACATCCGGAGCAGCTCGAAGAAGTACGACAGCGCCAGCGGTCCGATCAACAGGCCGAGGATACCGAGGTAGCTCACCCCGGCGATCGCACCCACGAGAGTGATCATCGGGTGGATCTGGGCGTAGCGATTGGAGACCCATGGGCGGATCACGTTGTCGACATTGGCGATCACCACGAAGCCGAAGAGCAGCATGGCGACCGCGGCGCCGAGCCGGTCGTTGGTGAACAGCACGATTGCGCCCGGTCCCCAGATCAGACCGCTCCCCAACACCGGCAGGATAGAGAAGACCAGGGTGACCGCGCCCCAGAAGACGGCGTTGCCAAGCCCGAGCGCCAGGAACGCGAGCGTGATCAGCACGCCCTGGCTCAGCGCCGAGAGGCCGGTCCCGAGGACAGTGGACTTGGTCACGGCACCGAACCGCTCGCGGAGGATCTCCACATTCTCGTCGGAGAACGGGATGTAGGGCCGCACCGACTTCCACGCACCATCCGGATCCTGGAGGATGAAGTACAGTCCGGTGAAGGCAAAGACCACGTTGAGGACCACCCGGGCCACCCGGCCGAGCAGCGAGAGTGCCCCACCACCGAGCAACCCCACCAGCTTCGATCCCAGTTCGCGGATCTGCTGACCGACCGCGTAGTGGCCAATCGTGAGATCGTTGAGGCGGTCGAGGATCGGCGAGTTGACCACCGCAGTCGCCGCCTCCTGAGCCTGGCCGACCAGGAGCGAGACGATCCACGAGACCGGCAGCACGATGCCAACCAGACCGACCACGATCATGATGGCGCTGGCCAACCTCCTGGACCGGACCTTGGGCACCAGCCAGCTGTGCATCGGTGCCAGGATGATGTAGAGCACCGGGGCGCCGAACAGCCCCGAGGCGTAGGGCGCCAGGGCCACCGCGATGAACAGCCCCAGCAGCATCACCATCCAGGCCGCCCGCTGGTGCTTCGTATCGAAGAAGGACATGGGGCACAACGCTATTCGTCCCGAGCCCCGAGCGCCACCTCAACCCCGGCGTTCCTTCTTGAAACCTTGACCCGAACGGTACCGTAGACCATCGCATGCTCAACAACGCCTTCGCCGTCGGCCTCAGGACCCTCGCTGCCAATCCGCTGCGCACCTTTCTCTCGACCCTCGGGGTCATCATCGGCACCGCCGCCCTGGTGGCCGTGCTGGCGGTCGGCGACGGGGTCGAACAGTTCGCCCGGGAGCAGATCGCCACCAGCACTGACCTGCAGCTCTTCTCGGTCTCCCCGGTGCTCTCGCGCCACCTCGATGGCCTCACCCTGCCGCGGGCCGATACCGTTGCCCTGGAACCGGGCGATCTGGCAGCGCTGCGCGCCGCAGTGGGCGGAGGGATCCAGGTCGACCTGTCCCGGAGTGGCGGTTCGCTTGTCGGAGGGATCGCTGGCGAGCCCCGGGCTGCGCGGATCGACGCCCGGGTGGGCGACCTGTTCCTGCTGTCCGACTCGGCCCTGTGGGCCGGTCGATGGCTCGATCCGGCCGAGATGCGAGGCAGCGACCCGGTGACTGTCATCTCGCCGGCGCTGGCGACCCTGATCGCACCGGACGGTGAGGTCCTCGGACGTCAGGTGCAATTCGGGAGCACGAGTTTCGCAATCGTCGGTGTGGCCCAGCTCACCAACGATTCGACCGCCCTCCGTGCAATGGTCCCGTTCGAGGCCTTTGACCAGGCCACGAACGGTGAGCCCGTTCCGGCCGTGATGCTCGCCTCGATGCCCACCCTCGAGTCGATGCCCGCTGCCGTCGAGCGCGCGCGCGCCTGGGCCGAGACGCGCGGTGGCGACGGCCTGGAGGTTCGCAATCGGGCCGACCGACTCGAACAGGTCGGTCAGGGGATGTCGCTCTTCAAGCTCATGATGGGTTCGATCACCGGGATCTCGCTGCTGGTCGGCGGGATCGGGATCATGAACGTGCTGCTCGCGGGTGTGGTCGAGCGGACCCGCGAGATCGGCATCCGTCGCGCCACCGGCGCGCTGCGTCGCGACATCGTGAGTCAGTTCCTCGCCGAGTCGCTGGTGATCACGGGGGCTGGTTCGCTGGCCGGGCTGGTGTTGGGTTTCGGCATCGCATCCGGGGTGGCCGCAGTGATGCGGCTGCAACTCGGCGCCGGTGTGCACGCGGTCTTCACGGCCCTGCCGATCATGGTCGCCGCCACCTCGGCGGTGATCATCGGGTTGACGTTCGGGCTCTACCCAGCCCTCAAGGCGGGACGGCTCTCACCGACCGAGGCGATGCGGACGGAGTGACGATAGACGAGATACGAGATACGACGTACGAGATACGCTAGACGAGATTCCATAGACAGGGCTGGCGACGCCGTTCCGGTCCCGGTTGCGACCTCCGGTCGCACAGCCGAGCATCGGCCTGCGACCACCGTCCCTCGGTCTCGTCTATCGTATCTCGTATCTCGTCTATCGCCTATCGTCTATCGAGTCCAGCACCGGCCCCAGCACTTGCCACACGTTGTCGGCCACCCGCACCGACCCCTGCGGATTGGGATGAATGCCGTCGGCCTGATTGAAGCGCGCGATGCCGGCGACACCGTCGAGCAGGAACGGCAGGTAGATCGCGCCGTGTCGCCGCGCGACCTGCGGGTAGAGAGTGCGGAAGGCGTTGACATAGCGGCGGCCGAGATTGGGAAGCGCCTCCATGCCGGCGACGATCTCCACCGGACGGGGATCGAGTCGATCGAGCCGGTCGAGGATCGCGTCGAGATTGGCCTCGAGCGAGTCGATGCTCTGGCCACGGAGGCCGTCGTTGGCCCCCGTCTCGACCATGACCACGGTGGGGTGTCCCTGCTGGAGCAGCCAATCGACCCGACGCCGGGCACCGGCAGAGGTCTCGCCGCTCACGCCGGCGTTGACGATCTCGAACGGCCACCCGGCCGAATCGACCTTGGCCTGGATCAGCGCCGGCCACGCCTGATCGGGATCGAGACCGTAGCCAGCGGTGAGCGACGTCCCGATCAGGAGCACCGTCGCCCGTGGCGTGGTCGGGCTATCCTTCCCGGGCTCCCGCGCCGGGGACCCGGGTTGCCCGGATCCCGAACCACATCCGGCGGCGCCCGACATCAGCCAGCAGCCGAGCAACAGCGATCGTGACCATCCCGTCCACATCCGTGTCCGACTCCTCGTCTGCGATGCTCGTCGCCGACCGGATCACCCACGAGTATCTCTCGGGCGGCCGGCGGCTCACGGTGCTCAAGGATATCACCTTCCGGCTCGAAGCCGGTGGCTTCCTGGCCATCGTTGGCCCGTCGGGCAGCGGCAAGACAACACTGCTTGGCCTGCTGGCCGGGCTCGATCGCCCGACCAGCGGCCGGGTGATCCTCGACGGGATCGCGCTCGACACGCTCGACGAGGATCGTCGCGCCGAGTTCCGTCGCAGTCGGGTGGGCTTCGTCTTCCAATCGTTCCAGCTGATCCCCACCCTCACCGCCCGCGAGAACGTGCAGGTGCCGCTGGAACTGGCCGGGCAGGATGATGCTGGCCCGGTCGCCGATGAACTGCTGGCACGGGTGGGGCTGGCCGAGCGAGGCCACCACTATCCGTCGCAGCTCTCCGGCGGTGAGCAGCAGCGGGTGGCAGTCGCCCGGGCGTTCAGCACCCGGCCGCGAGTCCTCTTCGCCGACGAACCGACTGGCAACCTCGACGGTGCCAATGGCACCGTGGTGATCGACACGATGCTGGCGCTCAACGCCGAGTATGGCACCACCCTGGTGCTGGTCACCCACGACCTCGACCTCGCCGCCCGGGCGCGGCGGACCATCCGGCTGGCCGACGGCCGGATGGTGGCGGACAGCGGCGCGTGACCTCGCTCGGCTTCGTCGTGCGGCTGGCGTGGCGCGACACCAGGGCCGCCTGGCGCCGCCTCGGCCTGCTCACCGGTGCGGTCATGGCCGGTGTCGGGGCACTGGTCGCGATCAACTCATTCACCGACAACCTGCGAGTCTCGGTCGCCGAACAGGCCCAGGCACTGCTGGGCGCCGACCTCTCGCTCAGCGCCCGCGCCCCGCTCGACACCAACCAGGCCGCCACCGCACTGGTCGACTCGCTGGTCCGGGTCGGCGGGCCGGCCACCCGGGTGGCGCACACCACGTCGTTCACGGCGATGGCCTACCTGCAGCGCAGCGGCACCGCCCGCCTGGTCCAGGTGCGCGCCGTGGATCCCGGCTGGCCGTTCTACGGCGCGATCACCACCCGACCGGACGGCGCCTGGTCGCGGCTCCAGCAGGGCGCGATCGTAGTCGATCCCTCGCTGCTCGGCGCCCTCGGTGCCAGCGTGGGCGACACGCTGGCCCTCGGCGATGCCCGTTATCCGATCGCTGCGACCGTGATCAGTGTCCCCGGGGAGATCGGACTGCAAGCCGCGTTCGGCGCCCGCGTCTTCATCGCCGAGCGCACCGTGCCGGCGACCAACCTGCTCGGCTTCGGGGCTCGGGTCGAGCACGAGACGTTCCTCAAGCTGTCCCCGACGATCGACGCCCAGGCCGTGGCGCAACGCAATCGCAGCGCCCTGCGAGAAGCACGGGTCCGCATTCGCACGGTGGCCGACGATCGGGACAACCTGACGGAGGGACTCACCCGCCTCGCCAACTACCTCGGCCTGGTGGGGCTGGCCGCGCTGCTCCTCGGTGGTCTGGGCACCGCCAGCGCGGTGCATGTGCTGGTCCGCCAGCGCCTCGACAGCATCGCCATGCTCCGCTGCCTCGGCGCCAGCTCGCGACAAGTGATCAGTGCGCTGCTGCTCCAGGCGCTCGCGATGGGCCTCATCGGCTCGCTCCTCGGCGCGGCACTCGGGATCGGCTTGCAGCAGGCGGTGCCCGGCGTGCTGGCCGATTTCCTCCCGGTCGATGTGCGGGTCGTCCCCTCGCCGCGCGCCGTCGCGCTCGGCATCGGGCTGGGGCTCTGGACCGCGGCCGGCTTCGCCTTGTTGCCGCTGCTGGGGATCCGGGCGATCTCGCCGCTGGCCACCCTGCGGCGACTGACCGAACCGCCCCGGGTCGGCTGGGATCCCGCTCGGGCCGTGGCGGCGATGCTCCTGGCAGTGAGCGTGGTCGGCCTCGCCACGGTGCAGGTCGGCTCACTGCGCATCGGTGCCTGGTTCGCATTGGGAGCCGGGGTGGCGTTGCTGGTGCTCTGGCTGGTCTCGCTGGCAGTGATTCGCGGTGCGCGTTGGCTCGCGGCCCGACGCTGGCCGTACCTGGTTCGGCAGGGGCTCGCCAATCTTCACCGCCCCGGCAACCAGACCGTGACCGTGGTGCTGTCGCTCGGCTTCGGCGCGTTCCTGCTCACCACCCTGTTCACCGTCCAGGCCAATCTGCTGCACGACTTCTCCATCGACGCCGCACCGGACCGACCCAACCTGGTGCTGTTCGACATCCAGACCGACCAGCGGTCGCTGGTCGACTCGGCGATCCGTGCCACCGGCGCGGTCCCGCGCGACTTCGTCCCGATCGTGCCGATGCGCCTCGAGGCGATCAACGGCCAACCGGTGCGGCGCCTCCTCGCCGACAGCGGGCGCAGCGTGGCCGACAGTGGCGACCGGCGCGGCCGTGGCGGCGGGCTCTGGGCATTGCGCCGCGAGTATCGCTCGACCTACCGCGCCGGGCAGGGACCGGCGGAGCACCTCACCGCCGGGCGCTGGTTCGACGAGGTGACCAGCGGCAGCGGCAGCGGCCGCCGCGCCGACGACCCGGTGGCGATCTCGGTCGAACAGGACCTGGCCGCCGAGCTCGGTGTGGGACTCGGCGACACCCTCACGTGGAACGTGCAGGGGGCGATGGTCCACTCGGTGATCCGGTCGCTGCGCGAGGTCGACTGGGCGCGATTCGAACCCAATTTCTTCGTCGTCTTCGCTCCCGGTGCACTTGAGCAGGCCCCGCAGAGCTGGGTCACGCTGGCGCGGGTGACCGATCCGGTGGCGCGGGGAATGATCCAGCGGGTGCTCGCTGAACACGCGGCCAATGTGACCTCAGTGGACCTGGGCGAGGTGCAGCGGGCCATCGAGGCCATCGTGTCGCGGGTGGTCATGGCGATCCGCTTCATGGCGCTCTTCTCGCTGGCGACCGGGGCGGTGGTGCTGGTCGGCGCGGTGGTCACCTCGCGCTGGCAGCGGATCCGCGAGGGCACCCTGCTCCGCACCCTCGGCGCCACCCGGAGTCAAGTGCTCCGTATCATGGGGGTCGAGTATGCCGCGCTGGGGCTCGCGGCCGCACTGGTGGCGGTCGGCCTCGCGGCAGTGGCCGGTTGGGCGCTGGCGCGCTGGATGTTCGAGTCGTCGTTCACCCTGCCGCTCGGACCGATGGCACTTCTCGCCGGGGGGCTGGTGCTGCTCACCACCGGGGTGGGACTGGCGATGTCGCTCGATGTGCTGCGGCGTCCGCCCCTCGAGGTGCTCCGGGCCGAGTGAGGCCGGGGAGGTGGCGAAGCCCCCAGGTTCAACGCTGGCCGCCGGCCAGTCGTATGTTTGGGGGCTGCAAGACCCCAGGCCCCCATCTTCCTGCCACCCCAGCAAGGACACCGTGCAATGACGCACCGTCGTCTGGCCGTGCTCCTGGCCGCCTCCCTGGCCATTGGTTGCGCCCGGAACCCCTCCCCGACCACTCCCGCGCCACGCACCGGCCGGGCTCAACGCCCGGCAGACAGCTCGGCCACCGGCCGCGACTCCACCGGCCCCGGCAAGGCCGGTCGCGACGAACCGAAGCCGTACAAGGACGTGATCACCGCCAAGGCCACGACCGACAGCGGTGCCTTCGCCGTCCATCAGGTGGGCAACAAGTGGTACTACGAGATTCCGGCCGCGATGCTGGGCCGCGAGTTCCTGGTGGTCTCGCGGATCGCGCGGACGCCGGATGGCCTCGGCTATGGCGGTTCGGAGAACGGCGAGAACGTGGTGCGCTTCGTCCGGGTGGGGAACAAGGTCTACCTCCGCCAGGTCTCGTTCGCGACGGTGGCCGACAGCAACAAGCCGATCGCCCAGGCGGTGCGGAACTCCAATTTCGAGCCGATCGTCTTCGGCTTCGACGTCGCGGCCTACGGTCCCGACTCGAGCGTGGTGATCGACGTGGAGCCGCTCTACACCGGCGACGTGCCGATGCTGGGGCTCAGCAGCGGCGCCCGGACCCGCTTCCAGGTCCGGCGGCTCGACGCCAAGCGGACCTTCCTCAACTCGATCCACAGCTACCCGCGCAACATCGAGACGCGGGTGACGCTGACCTACGACGCCGGCAAGCCGCCTTCGGGGCAGTCGACCGGCTCGATCTCCCTGGAAATGAACCACTCGATGCTGCTGCTCCCCGAGCATCCGATGCAGCCGCGGCTCTACGACGAGCGCGTCGGCTACTTCGGGATCTCGCAGGCCGACTACGGCCGTGAGGAACAGCGCACGGTGGACCGCCGCTACATCGCCCGCTGGCGACTGGAGCCGAAGGACACCGCGGCGTTCCGGCGGGGCGAGCTGGTGGAACCGGTCAAGCCGATCGTCTACTACATCGATCCGGCGACCCCGGTGAAGTGGCGCAAGTACCTGATCGAGGGTGTCAACGACTGGCAGGCGGCCTTCGAGGCCGCCGGCTTCAAGAACGCCATCTATGCCCGCATGGCGCCGACCCCCGAGGAAGATCCCGAGTTCTCGACCGAGGACGCGCGATACAGTGTCATCCGCTACCTCGCCTCGGACGTCCAGAACGCCTCGGGTCCGCATGTGTCCGATCCGCGGACCGGCGAGATCCTCGAGACGCACATCCAGTGGTATCACAACGTGATGAACCTGCTCCGCGACTGGTACCTGGTGCAGACCGCTGCGGTGAACCCGCAGGCCCGGAGCGTCGAGTTCGATGACCAGGTGATGGGCGAGCTGATCCGCTTCGTCTCCTCGCACGAGGTGGGTCACACGCTCGGCCTGCCGCACAACATGAAGGCGAGCTCGGCGTACCCGGTCGACTCGCTCCGCAGTCCCAGCTTCACGAAGCAGTACAACACCGCGCCGTCGATCATGGACTACGCCCGTTTCAATTACGTGGCGCAGCCGGGCGATGGCGATGTCTCGCTCCACCCCGGCATCGGGGTCTACGACAAGTACGCCATCGCCTGGGGCTACCGACCGATCCTCTCGGCCGCCACCCCCGACGACGAGAAGCCGATTCTCGACCAGTGGATCCGCGAGCACGCCGACGACCCGATGTACCGGTTCGGCGACCCATCGGGCACCGACCCCGGTTCGCAGACCGAGGATCTCGGCGACGACGGTGTCAAGGCGAGCGGCTACGGCATCGCCAACCTGAAGCGCATCCTGCCGAAGCTGCAGGAGTGGTCCTACGAGCCGCGGGCCGACTACTCGCAGCTGCGGGAGCTGTACGGCCAGGTCGGCGCCCAGTGGAACCGCTATATGGGCCATGTGGTCACGATCATCGGCGGCATCGACTGGACCCGGAAGAACACCGACCAGACGGGAGCGGCCTACACCGCGATCCCGCGCGAGCGACAGAAGGCCGCGGTGGCGTTCCTCTCGGCGCAGGCGCTCCACACCCCGACCTGGATGTTCGACCCGGCGATCCTCGACCGGATCGGGATCCAGGGCTCGACCGAGCGGATCACCGGCTACATGACCGGGGTGCTCACCCGGATGACCGACCCGAGCCGGCTCGCCCGGGTCAACGAGCTGGCCACGGTGGCGGGCGGCGGCTATCCGCTGCCGGAATACCTCGGTGACATCCGCGATGCCGTCTGGACCGAGCTGACCACCGGCGCGGCCCCCGACCTCTATCGCCGGGCGCTGCAGCGCTCCTGGATCGAGCGGATGCAGTGGCTGATGGAGAACGAGCTGACCCCGATCCCGGCCCAGTTCCGTGATCGCTTCCCGCCCAACCCGGACGTCTCGCTTTCCGACATCCGGCCCCTGGTTCGCCAGGAACTGGTCCAGCTGCGACGTCGCCTGCTCACCGCCTCCAACCGCGGCGACCAGGTGACCCGGGCCCACTATGCCGACGCAGCGGCCCGGATCCAGCAGGTGCTGGAACCGAAGTAGGAGATGCGTCGGCAGACGATCATCGATCGTCCGCCGATCCGAACCACGGAATCGAGATGGCCCCCCTCGTGGGGGTCGTCTCATTTCTGCCTCCCCCTTGGCCCCACCACCGCCTATCGTCTATCGTCCACCTTCGATCGCCCATCGACCATCGACCATCGACCTCCGGAGCCCCCCGCATGCTCAGCATCGATCTCACTGGCAAGCGTGCCTTCGTGGCCGGGGTGGCCGACGACGGCGGCTTTGGCTTCGCGATCGCCAAGGCCCTCGCCGAAGCCGGCGCCTCGATCACTGTCGGTTCCTGGCCGCCCGCCATGGGGATCTTCGAGACGCTCCTGGAGCGTGGCAAGATCGCCGAGTCGCTGCAGCTCACCGATGGCCGGATCATGGAATTCGAGCGGATCTACCCGCTCGACGCTGCCTTCGACACCATGGATGACGTCCCGGAGGAGATTCGGGAGAGCAAGCGCTACCGCGAGCGGGGCGACTTCACGATCGCCGGGCTGGTCGAACGCCTGGTGGCCGACTTCGGCGAGCAGCCGCTCGATATCGTGGTCCACTCGCTCGCCAACGGGCCCGAGGTCAAGAAGCCGCTGATCGAGACCTCGCGCCGAGGCTATCTCGATGCGCTCTCGGTCTCGGCCTACAGCAACGTGGCGCTGGTCCGGGCGCTGGCACCGCGACTGCGCGAGGGTGGCTCCTTCCTGTCGCTCACCTACATGGCTGGCGAGCGGGTCATCCCCGGCTATGGCGGCGGGATGTCGTCCGCCAAGGCGGCGCTCGAAGCCGACACCCGCACCCTCGCGTACGAGGCCGGCCGGCGCTGGGGCACCCGGGTCAACACCATCTCGGCAGGCCCGTATGCCTCACGCGCCGCGAGCGCGATCGGCTTCATCGACATGATGATCAACTACTGCAAGGCCAACGCCCCGATCATCCGCGACTTCGAGGCGTCCGACGTGGGTCACACCGCCGCGTTCCTCGCCTCGCCGCTCGCCGCCGCGATCACCGGGACCACCGTCTACGTCGACAACGGCTACCATGCGATGGGCATGGCCGTGAGCCAGCTCGAGGAGGGCTGACCCGACCCGCCTGGGAGAGGAGTCACGCTTGACTGCCCGATCCGCCACCGTCTTCGCCGCCCTGAGCGCCGGTCTGGCTGTCGCCGCCGGGGCCTTCGGGGCCCATGCCTTGCGCGACCACGTCACCACCGAACGGCTGGCGACCTGGGAGACCGCATCGCGCTACCAGATCATCCATGCGCTGGCGATCTTCCTCGCCGCGCGCTGGATGGCGCGCGAGATCCCCGGCGCCAACGCCGCCTCGCTGCTGTTCATGGTGGGAACGGTGCTCTTCGCCGGCTCACTCTATCTGCTGGTGCTCTTCGACGCACCGTGGTTTGGCGCGATCACTCCCGCTTGGTGGGGTGGCGTTCATCGCCGGCTGGCTGGCGATGGCGTGGGCGGCACTCAAGCACGCCTGAGTGCGGATGGCCGGGGCCTCACCCCTCGGCGTCGATACCCGGCCGGCGCCGCCGCTTGGTCAAGCTGGCGACGCTGAGCCCCAGGAGACCGGTGGCAAGCAGCGCCATCGTGGCCGGTTCGGGGACCACTTCCGCAATGACCACCGGCGTGGCGCCACTGCAGCCGTCGGTCGCGCTACCCACGTCGGCACAGGTGAAGCGATCCGAGGTGAGCTGCTTCAGGGTGCTGTCGTAATAGGCGTCGCGGACGTGGGCCGAGAGCAGGACCGGCTGGGTCGGCGCCGGAATGCCGGTCCCGAGGAAGAACGAGAAGGTCGCCCCACCGCCGGCCGCGAATGAGCCACCCCAGCTGGTCGCGAAGGTCTTGCTGTCGCTGCCACCACCGGTGTAGGAGGCGTCGGTGATCCCGCCACCGTCGACACCCCACCCCCATGAGCCCAGCGACCCGAGCGGCGGGGTGCCATACGACCAGCCAGTCACGGCGCCACCGCCCGGCTTGGTCAGGGAGAAGCTGGTCACCGTCGGAGCCGCGAGGCCGGAGAACGCGATGGCATCGACCGATCCGGTCGTGTTCGCGGTGGTATTCTCGCGGGACCAGAGGGTGAAGGTGGCCGTCCCGTCGGCATGGTAGTCGAGCCGGCCGCTGAGGCACGTCGGCCCGCTGCCGCCGTTGAAACAGGCGGGGGCGGCATCGGTACCCCAGGCGAGCGACCACTGGGCCGAAGCTGGAGCGACGGTGGTGACCAGGGCGGTCACAACGAGCGAGATGATCCGCTGCATGCTGCCTTTCACGGGGTAAGCTGTCGATGGAGCCGGGACTCCCCTTGGTGATAGGTGCATCCCCCGTGCCGGGCCCTGTAACCGTCTGGCAACACCGCAAGTTGTTGCCTCACAATCCCTTGGACTTCCCCTACCCGACCTGGTCTCGCGTGGCTGCACCGGCATCGTGGCTCCGGCGCCACAACCGATTGCCACAACCCGTCGGATGCACCGAGGGGCGGACCCGGTGGGCCCGCCCCTCGCACGACGACCGTTGATCTCCGCGGTGGCTACCACGGCCCTCCGGCCCACCAGAGGCCGCGATTGTAGAGGAAGAGGGCCAGCAGTGCGGCGATCACGATGAAGGCGATCACCAGCGAGAAGCCGAACAACCAGCTCAGCACCTTCATGTCGAACTTGAGGTGCATGTAGAACATCGCGACGAACCAGAACTTCATGAACGAGAGGAAGAGCAGCACCTCGACGAACCAGGGGCCCAGGGTCGTGCTCAGTCCCGGCCATCGAATGGCTCAGGTGGCCGAAGCAGATCTCGTAGAGCAGCACCTCCATCGCCGTGAGGAGGAACAGGATCGCGGCGATCTGGACGTACTTGCCCGCGGAGGTGTGCGGACATGTCGGCGGCGTGGTCGGCGGCCATCGGCTTATCTCCCGAGCGACATCAGGTAGACGACCGGGAAGATGATGATCCAGACCACGTCGACGAAGTGCCAGTAGAGGGCGGCGATCTCGAGATTGAGCGCCTTCTCCTTCGGCAGCTTGCCCTTGCAGGCGTCCTTGAGCAGGGTGCGCGAGCCAGAGGGTGCCCATCGTGCACGTGGGCCCCGTGGAACCCGGTCAGCGTGAAGAACGTCGAGGCGAAGATGTTGGTCGAGTAGCCCAGCCCCTCGTGATAGAAGTGGCTGAATTCGTAGACCTGCATCCCGGCGAAGAAGCAGCCGCAGAGCACCGTGAGGCTGAGCCAGGTCAGCAGCTTGCGGCGATTCCCCTCCTGGGCGCCGTTGAGCGCCATCACCACGAAGAAGGAGGAGAAGAGCAGCACGGCGGTGCCCGCCGGTGACCAGCGGCACCTCGAAGATCTCCTTGGGCGTGGGCCCGCTGACGCTCTGTCCCCGGTAGATCAGGAAGGTGGAGATCAGTGAGGCGAAGAAGAGGCACTCGGAACCGATGAAGGTCCAGATCGCCAGCTTCCGGTTGTCGATCGGCAGCGAGGTGTGGTGTGCCGCCTCGTGGCCGCCGGACCCGTCCATGGTGGTCGCGGAACTCATGCGTGTGCGGTCCTCAGTGATGCGTGGCGTGGGCGTCGACGGGCTCGTAGACCCACTTGAAGATCCCCACGAGCGTGATCAGCATGCCGGCCAGCCCGACCGGGTGGAACGGGAAGGCCCAGAACTTCGGCAGCATGAAGCCGATGAAGAACACCATGATGCCGCAGGCGACGATGAGCGGCCACCACGACGGACCGGGCATGTGGATGCCGTGGCCGTCGCCGGCCTTCGGCTCGGGCAGGAACCGGACACCCTTGTCGCGCTTCCAGTGCCAGACCGGATCCTTGCTGTCGACGACTCGGCTCCTCGTCGAAGTTCCACTCCGGCGGCGGCGAGGGGATGGTCCACTCCAGCGTGGCGCCGCCCCAGGGATCGGCCGGGGCATCGGCCGGTCCGCGCCAGGTCCGGATCACGTTCACGATGAACACGAGGAACGAGAGGGCCAGCGTGAACGCGCCGATGGTCGCCAGCAGGTTGTAGATGTCGAAGCCCAGCCCGGCGGGATAGGTGTAGACCCGGCGCGGCATGCCCAGCAGGCCGGCGAAGTGCATCGGGAAGAACGTCAGGTTGAACCCGATCAGCATCAGCCAGAAGTGGAGCTTGCCAAGCCCCTCATCGAGCATCCGCCCGAACATCTTCGGCCACCAGTAGTACGCGCCGGCGGTGAGCGCGAAGATCGAGCCGCCGAACAGCACATAGTGGAAGTGCGCCACCACGAAGTAGCTGTCGGTCTGCTGCAGGTCGGCCGGGGCGATCGAGTGCATCACCCCCGAGAGCCCGCCGATCACGAACATCGCCACGAAGCCCAGGGCGAAATAGAGCGGCGTCTTCATCTGGAGCGACCCGCCCCAGATGGTGCCGAGCCAGTTGAAGATCTTCACGCCGGTGGGGATGGCGATGAGCATGGTCGCCAGCGAGAAGAACGAGTCGGCCATCGGCCCCATCCCGGTCGCGAACATGTGGTGCGACCACACGCCGAAGCCGAGGAAGGCGATGAAGGCCATCGCGAAGACCATGGCGCTGTAACCGAACAGCGGCTTCCGCGAGAAGACCGGCAGGATCTCGGAGATGATCCCGAACGCCGGCAGGATCAGGATGTAGACCTCGGGGTGGCCGAAGACCCAGAACAGGTGCTGCCACAGCATCGGGTCACCGCCGGCCGCGACCTCGTAGAAGCCCGCGCCGAAGAGCCGGTCCGCCATCAGGAAGATCAGCGCCACGGTGATCACCGGGAACGCCAGCAGCACCAGGATCTGGGTGATCAGGGTGGCCCAGGCGAAGATCGGCATGCGCATCAGGGTCATGCCCCGGGCGCGCATGTTGAGGATCGTGGTGAAGAAGTTGACGCCGGCCGCCAACGAGGCGATGCCGAGGATCTGCAGGCCGATGACCCAGAAGGTCATGTTCGGCCCGGGGGAGTATTGTGTCCCCGACAGTGGCGAGTAGCCGAACCAGCCGCCGTTGGGTGCGCCCCAGATGAACGAGGCGTTGAGGAACAGTCCGCCCAGAAGGAAGACCCACAGCGACATCGCATTGAGCCGCGGGAAGGCCACGTCGCGCGCGCCGATCAGCAACGGCACGAAGAAGTTGAAGAACATCGCGCTGAGCGGCATGACGCCGAGGAAGATCATCGTCGTGCCGTGCATGGTGAACAGCTGGTTGTACAGCTCCGGCGAGACGAGCGTCCCGTTGGGGCCCGCCAGCTGCGTCCGGATCACCAGCGCCTCGAGGCCGCCGATCAGGAAGAAGACGAACGCCGAGGCGCCGTACATGATGCCGATCTTCTTGTGATCGACCGTGGTGAGCCATTCGACCAGCACGCTCTTGCGGGCCGGCGCGGCGTCGGTGTCGAGGACCGTCGTGGTCATCAGTGTCGTTCCCCCGGCCTACTGCCTGGTGCGGAGGTAGGCGACCAGCGCCTGGGCCTCCGCCTCGGTGATCGGCGGCACCTGCATCTTGACGCCTTCCTTGACGCTCTGCGGATCGCGGATCCAGTGTGCCAGGTTGGCATCGGTGTTCTCGAGCCAGCCGGCGGCGATCATCTTGCGCCTCCCGATGCCGCCCAGGTTGGGCCCGATCTTGGTGGTCATCGCGGCGGCCGAGCCCGGTTCGTGGCACCCGATGCAGCCCTTGGCCAGGAAGAGCTGGCGCCCCTGGGCCACCAGCGGATCCTCGACCGGCGCCGCTGGCCCAGCCGGGGCGGTGCTGTCGACGGCCGGCGGCCGGATCGCCGCCGCCGCCGTGTCGGCCTGTCGGCGCGCCACCCAGTCGTCGAACTGGGCCGGCTCGTTGACCATCACGTAGAAGTCCATCCGGCCGTGCTGCAGCCCACAGAACTCCGCACAGGCCCCAGGGTAGGCGCCGGCCGAATCGGCCGTGAACCAGAGCCGGGTCTCGCGGTTCGGGAAGACGTCGCGCTTGCCCGCGAACTGCGGAATCCAGAACGAGTGCAGCACGTCGGCGGTCTTCATCCGCAGGTCCACCGTGCGGCCGACCGGCACATGCAACTCGTTGGCGGTCACGATCCCGAGATCGGGATAGCGGAACTCCCACCACCACTGGTGACCCACCACCTCGACCTTGAGCGGCTCCCCTCGCTCCAGCGAGGCCTCGGGGATCTGCGCCGTGGCGAAGATCGTCTTGACCGTCGGCACCGCCACGAATGCCAGCACGGCGGCCGGGATCACCGTCCAGACGATCTCGACCAGCGTGTTGCCGTGGGTCTGCTTCGGCTCGGGGTCATCCGGCTTGCCCCGAAACCTCCAGACGGCGTACAGCAACGCCGACTCGACGCCGATGAAGATCACCGTCGCCCAGCCCACCGTCGTGAAGAAGAGGCCGTCGACCATCTTCGCGAAGTCGCCGTGCGGATGCAGGGTCGACTGCGGATACTGGTCCGCGGCGCATCCCGCCACCAGCACCAGCAGGATGGTCATCAGGAAGCCGAGGGGCAGCTGACGCCACCACGGCGCGCGAGGAGCTCGCATCAATTGTCCCGTCTGCGGGTCCGTCGGCTCTGAAAAGCCGTTCACGTGGGTTCGAACGGGTACAGCATACTTGGGCGAGGAGGGAGAATCAAGAAAAAACCACTCGCGATTCACCACGCCTCGAGGGGGAGGTCGAACGGGACCGGGTCGGCCACCGGGTAGGAGAAGTGCCACCATTCGTTCACATAGTTGACGAAGCCCTCCGCCGCCATCGCGTCGACCAACCGCTGGCGGTTTCTCGCCACCTCGCCGCTGGCGTTGGCGGTGTGGGCCGCCTCGCTGAAGGTGTCGAACGGCGTCCCCATCGCCAGCTGGGCCCCGCTGTCGAGCCGGATCAGGGTCAGGTCGACCGCCACTCCCTGGTTGTGGCGTGAGCGCCGGGCGATATAGCCATCGTCGAGCAGGTCGGTCCGACCGGTCCGCTCGCACCAGGCCACCATGCCCAGGGTGGCCCGCACCGGGCGGTAACCGTCGAACACCTTGAGCCCCAGACCCTCCCGGGCGAGCCGCGCCGCCACCCGCCCGAGCGCCGCCGCCGCCTCGCGACGCAGCAACGCCACTGGACGGCCATATCCGGGCAGCGGCGCACCAGTGAAGTTGTTGGCGGTGGCGTAGCGGACGTCTCGACGGATCGCGGGCGGCAGCTCCGCCAGCTCCTGCCGGGCCACCGAGTCGGGAGCGATCCGCTGGGCCTCGGCGTTGGCCTGGGTGGCGGCCGGAGCCGCCCCGGCGCATCCCACCAGGGCCGTGGTAACGAGGAGAAATGGCAAGCGCATCGGGCAAAGCTACCACCCGAGGCCTCCCCCCGGCGAGGGTGCCCCCGCTCCGGTGGCCCCTCGCCGGGCCGGCCATCCGGCGCTATCTTGCGGGGAGTGAACGCGGTCCACCCGGCATCAGGCCGGGTGGACCGTCCGATTCTATTCGGCTCATGCCGGAGTACAGCGACGATGATCCAGGAAATGCGCGAGAAGCTGGGACGCGAAATCGAGACCTTGAGCCACGAGCTCGCCGTGACCCTCCCCCAGGCAATCGCCACGGCGGTCGAGATGGGCGACCTCCGGGAGAATTCGGAGTACAAGGCGGCCCTCGAGCGGCAGCAGTTTGTCCAGGCCCGACTCGGCCAGCTCCACCAGCGACTCAACCAGCTCACCCAGCTGGCCAATACCGAGGCCCCGACCGACCGGGTCGGTCTCGGCTCGCGGGTGACCGTGATCGACATCACCACCGGCGACCAGGAGGAGTACACCCTGGTCCTTGCCGAGATGATGGACATCGACGCAGGCCACATCTCGATGGCCTCGCCGCTTGGCCGGGCCCTCAAGGACCGCCGGGTCGGCGAGGAGGTCGCCCTGCAGCTCCCCACGATGCGCCGCAAGCTCCGGGTCACCGAGCTGGTCACGATCCACCAGACGATCGTCAAGGAGTAGCCGGCCGTGGACTCGATCCCCAAGGAGCTGCAGGTCGTCGGCGATCGGGTGCTGATCACCCCGGAAGAGGGCGATGAGCAGCGCACCCGCGTCGGGCTCTACCTGCCAGCGACCGCGGTCGACGCCCAGCAGGTGCAGACCGGGCTGATCGTCGCGACCGGCCCCGGCGACCCGCTGCCCGATCCCTCGGCGTTCGACGACGAACCCTGGCGTGCCGCCGAGCGCACCCCGCGCCACCGCCCGATGCAGGCCAGGGTCGGCGACCACGCGATCTTCTTCCGCAAGGCCGCGGTCGAGATCTCGTTCGAGGAGAAGCGCTATCTGGTCGTGCCGCAGGCCGCAATCCTGGTGCTGGTCAGGGATCGGATCCCGTTGCCGTAAGAGAGGTGAGTCCTGAGTCCTGAGCAGTGAGGGGGAAGCCGATTTCCCTCACTGCTCAGGACTCAGGACTCACTTCTTCTCCACCCCCACCACCGTCACGTCGAAGACCAGCACTGCGTCGGGCGGGATTGCCCCATCGCCCTCCGCTCCATAGCCGAGGTGCGGCGGGACCACCAGCTGACGGCGGCCACCCACCCGCATCCCCAGGACACCATCCTCCCAGCCGGGAATCACCCGGTTGGCACCGACCTCGAAGCCGAACGGCTTGCGATTGGTGGCCGAGAAGATCCGGCCGTTGGCGAGCATCCCGACGAACTGGACCTGTACCGTCGTTCCCGAGTCGACCACTGCCCCGTTGCCGAGCTGGACGTCGTACACCCAGACGCCGCGGCCAACCATGCGCAGCGAATCCTCGGGAATGCCGATCTGTGGGGAAAGGTGCCAGCTCTCGACCGGTGAAAGGGTCTTGAGCCGGAGCGCCTGGGCGGCGAGACCGCCCGGCACGAGGAGGAACAGTGCGACGGCGACCGAGGCCGCCACCGCACCAGGACGGCGCCTCACGCGCCGGTGGCGGTCGGCGCGCCCAGCGCCTCCTGGTAGGCGCGCAGCTCGTCCTCGCTGTAGCAGGCGAAGACCACCTCCTCGAGGTACGCCTCGGCCTCCAGCGCCTCGCGGGTGGCATTGACCGCAATGATCGCCGCCTCGGCAATCGGGAATCCTGATGTCCCAGCCGAGATCGCCGGCAACGCAACGCTCTCACAGCGATGGTTGTGGGCCAGCCGCAGGGCGTTGCGATAGGCCGAGGTGAGCAGCGCCTCCTCGCCATGGTCTCCGCCTCGCCAGATCGGACCCACGGCGTGGATCACGTACCGGCTGGGCAGGGAGAAGGCCGAGGTGATCACCGCCTGGCCAGTCGGGCAGGAGGCGATCCGCCCACACGCCTCGGCCAACTCGGGGCCGGCGGCGGCGTGGATCGCCGCACTCACGCCGGGACTCGGCAGGAGGTTCTCGGGTGCCGCATTGACGATGGCATCGACTGGAAGGGTGGTGATGTCCACGAGTCTCGATTCCAGTGACATCATGCCGCCTCCTTCCGCCTGCACGGTTCTAGTTGGTGTAATGCAAAGTCACCGACGCACGATATGTCGCCGTTCGGAACGTCTAGTGGCCCCACCAGAGGGCTGTGGGATACTCCTAAGGGTACCCTCGCCGGGCTCGCCGCGCGAGGGGTTCGCTACTCGGTGCCGAGATGGCGGCGAATGGCGGCCTGATGGGCTCCATCGAGTCCCTCGGGACCGTTCCGGGAGAGTCCGAGGTCGCGGAGGCGGCCGTCCTGGAGGCCATAGATCCAGCCGTGGACGGTGATCGCCTGTCCCCTGGCCCAGGCATCCTGGACGATGGTGGTCCGGCAGACGTGGCTCACCTGGGCGAGCACATTCAATTCGGCGAGCCGGTCGAGTCGCTCGTCGTCGGAGCCGATCGCCTCGAGCGTGGCGCGGTGGGGCGCTGCGACATCCTCGATGTGGCGGAGCCAGTTGTCGATCAGCCCCAGCGGCTGGCCCTCCCACGCCGCGCGGACGCCGCCGCAGCCGTAGTGGCCCACCACCATCACATGGCGCACCCGGAGCACCTCGACGGCGAACTGGAGCACCGAGAGACAGTTGAGGTCGGTGTGGACCACCACGTTGGCCACGTTGCGGTGGACGAAGAGCTCGCCCGGCAGGAGGTCGACGATCTCGTTGGCCGGCACCCGGGAGTCGGAGCAGCCGATCCACAGATACTCCGGTGCCTGCTGGCCGGCCAGCTGCGGGAAGAAGCCCGGTTCCCGGGCGGTGACCTTCGCCGCCCACTCGCGATTGCGATCGAGGAGGTGCTGCAGTTCGCTCACTGGCCCACTCCGTTGCGGATGCGTTCGAGGAGCCCGACGGTGGCCCGGATCCCCTCCGGTTCGCCCAGCCCGTCGCCTTCGTACTCCACTCCCACCCAGTTGTGGTATCCGGCCTCGAGCACGATCGACATCATCCGGTGGAAATCGACCCGGATCTCCTCACCGGTGTCGTCGAAGTCGTAGCTCTTGGCGCTCACCGCCCTCGCCAGCGGCATCATCTCGCGGACCCCGCGGTACGGGTCGTAGCGCTCGGTGGCGCTGATGCTGAAGTTCCCGAAGTCGGGCAACGTGCCCAGCAGCGGGTGGTCGGCACGCCGGATCGCATCGACCAGCCACGAGGCCCGGCTCGAGATCCCGCCGTGGTTCTCCACGATCACGTGGAGGTGATACGGCTCGGCGGCGGTGGCCAGGGCGTGCAGTCCGTCGGCGACCAGTCTGGCCTGCTCCGACGGGGCCCCGGCACTCTCCGCATTGACGCGGATGGCGTGGCAGCCGAGCCGGGCGGCGGCACGGAGCCACTTGACGTGGTTGGTCACCGCTTGTGCTCGCTGGTCCGGATCGGGATCGCCGAGCGCCCCCTCGAGGTCGCACATGATCAGCACACTGGTGACGCCCTCGCCCCTGGCGCGGCGATCGAGTTCGGCGAGGTAGCGTTCGTCGTCGGCGTGGCCATACATGAATGTGTTGACATACTCGACCCCGTCGAGGCCGTAGTCCCGCCGTGCGATGACCGGGAAGTCGAGCGGGTGCAACGGTCCCTGCAAGGCGCGGTCGGGATCGTCGCTCTGGAGCAGCGCCACCCGATCGGTGCCCGTCGATGAGCTGCCGAAGAAGGCGCGGTGCAACGACCACTGCGCCAGCGAGATCCGGAAGGACAGTGGCCGGGCGGTGAGCGGCAGCGCCCGGGTCGCGCTCAGCGCGACGGCGGCCGCGCCGGCGCGGATCAGGTCGCGTCGCTTCATCGTCGTTCTCCCCGGTGATGGATCACGTGGTCGGAATTGGTGAAGGGTAAAGGGTGATGGGTGAAGTGGGAAACCGGATCAGCGAGAGTATACTCTCGATATGACCAGCATCTCTCGCCGCGACCTGCTCGCCGCCGCCGGTGCCGTGGCACTGGCCCCCCGCTTCCGGTTCGGACCGCCGCGTCCGAGGCCGGTGCCGACTCCCTCCCAGCTGGCCTGGCAGCGCGACGAGCTGGCGATGTTCCTCCACTTCGGGGTGAACACCTTCACCGACCGGGAATGGGGCGATGGCACCGAGGACCCGGCGATCTTTGCCCCCCAGGCACTCGATGCGCGCCAGTGGGCCCGCGCGGCGAGGGCCGCCGGCTTCCGGGCGATGATCCTCACCGCCAAGCACCACGACGGCTTCTGTCTCTGGCCCACGGCAACGACCCGACACTCGGTCGCCTCGAGCCCGTGGCGCGGCGGGCAGGGCGATGTGGTGCGCGAGTTCACCGATGCGTGCCGGGCCGAGGGACTCAGGGCCGGGCTCTACCTGTCGCCCTGGGACCGCAACGCCACGGTCTACGGCGACTCGCCTCGCTACGACGACTTCTACACCACCCAGCTGACCGAGCTGCTCACTCGCTACGGGCCGATCCACGAGGTCTGGTTCGACGGCGCCAACGGCGAGGGGCCCAACGGCAAGCATCAGGTCTACGACTGGCCGCGTTACTGGGGGCTGGTGCGCCGGTTGCAACCCGAGGCGGTGATCTTCTCCGACGCCGGTCCCGACATTCGCTGGATCGGCAACGAGCGCGGCGTGGCGGGTGAGACCAACTGGTCCACCGTCGATCCGTCGATCGTGACCCGACCGGGGATGTCCGGCGATGCGGTGATGCGGTCACTCACCGAGGGCGACCCCGACGGCACGGTGTGGCGCCCGGGCGAGACCGACACGTCGATTCGTCCGGGGTGGTTCTGGCATCCGGCCGAGGACGGCAAGCAGCGGAGCGTCGACGACCTGGTCGAGCTCTACCTCACGTCGGTCGGTCGCAACTCCAAGCTGCTGCTCAACGTGCCGCCCACCCGCGAGGGACTGCTGCACGACACCGACGTGGCGCGACTGGCGGCAATGCACCGCGGGCTCCTGGCGCTTCGCGCCGAGCCGCGGCATCGGGGCAGCACGTCGTGGCATTCGACCGGCTCCGACAGCGCGATCGCCAGCGTGGAGCTCGCTCCCGATCCGGTGGCGACGGTCGAGCTCAGCGAACAGATCGAATTGGGGCAGCGGGTGGCCCGCCATGTGGTGGAGGGCCGCACCGCCGGCGGCTGGCGGGAGCTGGCCCGTGGCACGACGATCGGCTACAAGCGGATCCACCGCATTGCACCGGTCACCGTCGAGGCACTGCGGATCATTGTCGAAGAGAGCGCCGACCTGCCGCTGCCGATCGCGCTCCGCGCCTACGGCAACGGCTGACCGCGCCGGCACCTCAACTCGGACGGGGTGTCGTCGCCGTCGAGATCCTGCCAGGCCTCGGCCGCCGCCTCCGCCTCGTCGTCGGGCACCCAGACCGACGGGAACGGTGCGCTGGGAATCGCGAGCTGGTCACCCTGCACCACGGCGTCGAATCCGGCCTGACGCAGCCGCTCGGCCACCAGTTCGGCATCGACCCGGCTCTTGGCCATGTAGATCTGCTTCATTGCCCCTCCGATCAGGATGTCGCCACCCGCACCGCGCGGCCATGCCCGGGCTCGCGTCGCTCGCCCTCGTGCAGCGTCATCGCCCCGTTCACGATCACGGTCCCGATCCCGACGGGATACTGGTACGGATCCTCGAACGTGGCGGTGTCGGCCACCGTCGCCGGGTCGAAGACGACCACGTCGGCGAAGTTGCCGGTTGCCAGCGTGCCGCGGCCGGGCAGCCGGCAGCGCCACGCGGGATAGCCCGACATCTTGTGAATCGCCTGCTCCAGCGACAGCGCCCCACGCTCCCGCACGTAGCGGCCCAGCACGCGCGGGAACGAGCCGATGCCGCGCGGATGCGGCGTACCCCGGTGGGTCGGCCCGTCGACCGCGAACGCTCCGCCGTCGCTGCACACCATCGAACGGGGATGGGCGTAGATCCGGTCGAGATTCTCCTCGCTCATCGCGAAGCCGACCATGCCGACCCCACCGTTGCGGCGAATCAGCTCGACGGTGAAGCTGATAGGGATCCTGGCCGAGCGACTGGGCGTAGCTGCCGAGCCGCTGCCCCTCCACGCCGCGGTCGGCCTCCTCGCGCACGCTGGTCACCTGCACATCGTCCCAGCCCCCGATCAGCGCCACCTTGGCGAGCACCGCATCGCGAACCCCCGCGCCGGTGGCCGGATCGTCGATCAGCCGGAGCAGGCCGGCGATGCCGTTCTCCCGCGCGTCGATCGGGAAGAGCGCGGTGAGCCCGGTCGAGTAGGCGATGTAGGGGTAGCGGTCGAAGGTGACCGACATCCCGTCCTGCTCCGCGGCCGCGATCTTCGCGAAGGCCTGGTCGAGCTTCGACCAGTTGCGGGGCCCCTGCATCTTGAGATGGGAAATCTGCAGCGGGCATCCGGCCCCACGGGCGATCGCGATCGCCTCGTCGATCGCCTCGAGCACCCGGTCGTCCTCGTTGCGCATGTGCGTGGCGTAGGGAAGACCACGCACCGCGAGCGGCGCACTCACCGTGGCCAACTCGGCCTCCGACGCGTAACCCCCGGGCGTGTACTCCAGCCCGGTCGATGCGCCGCAGGCACCGGCCTCGAGCGCCGCGGCGACGCGGGATCGCATCTCGGCGATCTCCGCCGCGGTGGCCGGCCGATTGCCGCTGCCGACCACGTCGCCACGCACCGTTCCGAGCCCGAACATCGACGCGACGTTCACCCCCGGGGCGAGTTCGTCGATCGACCGGAAGTACGCGTCCAGGTCGCTCCGCGAGCTGCCGTCGGCCCCGACCACGATGGTCGTGATCCCCTGTCGCACACACGATTCCGCGCGAGGATCCTGGCTGAGCGAGCCGTCGCCGTGCGAATGGATGTCGATGAATCCCGGTGCCACCGCCATCCCGGTCGCATCGATCTCGGTGGTACCGCGCTCCGCGATCCGGGGCGCGATGGCAGCAATCCGCTCGCCCCGGAGCGCCACGTCGCCGATCGTCGCCTTGGCCCCCGTGCCGTCGTGGATCCAGCCTCCCCGGATCACGATGTCGTACTCGGCGCGACGCCATCGGAGTGGGGCACGGTGCAGCGAGAGCATCGAGGCGGCGGCAACACCGAGAAAGTCGCGACGGGACTGGGACATGGTCGTGTCGTGGTGAGAGTGAGGGTCAATCATCGATCGATCGGCCCGCCGGCGCCACCCCGGATCGGGTCCAGGGATTGTAGGCCCCCACGATCCGGGTCGATCCAGGTAGGGCCCCCCGGGTCGCGGCAGGTGAATCCCCGGCCCCCGCCGGCAGGGCACATCATTGCGGGGGTGGCCGATGCTCTCCTACCACCTCCCGACCACCTCCCATTGGGCCCGTTCGAGCGTCACCCCATCGGGAAACCGCTTCTGCGACGCCGCCCGCATCGTCGGAGCGGCATTCTCGAGGTAGCGCTTGAGGGCGCCGCG